>CAWEPM010000006.1:0-68553 GCA_963810895.1 uncultured Actinomycetota bacterium | reverse complement strand
GCCCACCGCCTCCGAACTGGCCGAACTCCTGGTCTCGAAGCTCCTGGCCGACAAACCGGACGACGCCGGCACCCGCGTGGTCGCGATCGTCAACGGCCTCGGCACGGTCAAGTACGACGAACTCTTCCTGCTCTTCGGCAAGATCGAGAAACTCCTCACCGCGGCCGGGCTGACCGTCGTGGAACCCGAATGCGGCGAACTCGTCACGAGCCTGGACATGTCCGGCCTGTCCCTGACCCTGCTGTGGCTGGACGACGAACTCGAGCAGTACTGGGCCGCCCCGGCCGACACCCCCGCGTTCCGCAAGGGAAACCTGGCACCCCGCGCCCGCCGCGAACTCGCCGGTCCGGAGGCCGAAGCGGACTGCCGACGTCGAACGCCCCACCGCGGCGGCGGCAGCCCTCGGCCGGCTGGCCGCCGACCTCCTCGGCCAGGTGCAGGACGTGGTCGTCGAACACGAGGAAGAACTGGGCCGGCTCGACGCCATCGCCGGCGACGGCGACCACGGAATCGGCATGCGCCGCGGCGTGGACGCGGCGGTCGCTGCCGCCGAGCAGGCTGCGGCGAACGACGGCGGCGCGTCAGCCGCGCGCATCCTGACCGCTGCGGGGGAGGCCTGGAGCGAACGCGCCGGCGGCACCTCGGGCGCGCTCTGGGGCTCGGCGATCATCGCGGCCGGACAGGCCCTGGGCAACCGGGACAGCTACAGCGGCGAGGACGCAGCCGCCGCGGTCACGGCATTCACCGATGCCATCACCGCGCTCGGCAAGGCCGAGCCGGGGGACAAGACCATGGTGGATGCCCTGGTGCCGTTCCGGGATGCGTTCCTCACCGCGTTCGACGGCGGCGCAACCGTGACCGGCTCGCTCGCCGCCGCGGCAGCCGCCGCGACGGACGGCCGCAGACCGGACCGCCGGGTTGCGTCCGCTCAAGGGCCGGGCCCGTCCGCTCGCCGAAAAGAGCCTCGGCCACCCGGACCCCGGTGCGGTGTCCTTCGCACTCATCGCCACCCGGATTTCTGCACACACCGTGAACTCACCCACCGACTTCACGCACAGTACCCGGCTCGCTGACCGCGAGCCGGCGGAACAAGGAGCACAAGCATGAGCACAGCAACAGGCTGGCGCGTCGTCATCGGCAACGATGAGGCCGGCGTCGAATACAAGAACGCGCTGAAGGCGCTGCTCGAAGCCGATCCCCGCGTGGCGTCCGTCCAGGACGTGGGAGTCGGCGCCAACGACTCCACCGCCTACCCGCACGTGGCCGTCGACGCGGCCCGCAAGGTCGCCGAGGGCGACGCCGACCGGGCGCTGCTGATCTGCGGCACCGGCCTCGGCGTGGCGATCGCCGCCAACAAGGTCCCCGGCATCCGGGCCGTCACCGCCCACGACAGCTACTCCGTGGAGCGCTCGGTGCTGAGCAACAACGCCCAGGTCCTCACGCTCGGCCAGCGTGTCATCGGGCTGGAACTCGCCAAGAAGCTCGTGAGTGAATGGCTGGGCCACCGCTTCGACGAAAACTCCTCCTCCGCCGCCAAGGTGGACGCCATCTGCTCCTACGAGCCCGACTACACGAAGGCAGTCTGATCATGACCGAATCCACAAACCCGCCCGGCTCCTGAACGAACACGCCGAACCGCCGCCATCAACGCCGCCCGCAAGATCGCCGTCGTCGGCTCCGGCTACATGGGCGGCGGGATCGCGCAGGTCCTGGCCCTCGGCGGTGCGCGCGTCGCGCTGGCGGATGTGTCCGCCGAAGTGGCGCTGAAGAACTACGAGCGGCTCCTGACCGAATCCGACGAATTCGTTGCCGCCGGGCTGTTCCCGGAAGGCTCCACGGAGATTCTGAAGGAAAACCTGTGGGCCGCCAGCGACATCGAGGAAGCCGTGGCAGACGCCGACTTCATCGAAGAAGCCGTCCCCGAGGTCATCGCGATCAAGCACCAGACCCTGGCCCGCATCAGCGCCGCCGCCCGCCCGGACGCGATCATCGGATCCAACACGTCCACCATCTCCATCGCGGAGCTCTCCGAGCCCGTCACCAACCCGGAGCGGTTCCTGGGCGTGCACTTCTCCAACCCCTCCCCGTTCATCCCCGGCGTCGAAATCATCCCGCACGCGCGGCACGTCGGCGGCCACGGTCGGCGCCGTCCGTGAGCTGGTGCACGCCGCCGGCAAGCAGACCGCCGTCGTCAAGGACGTCACCGGGTTCGTGCTCAACCGTCTCCAGTACGCGCTGTTCCACGAGGCAGCCCAGCTGGTGGAGCAGGAGATCGCGACCGCGGAAGACATCGACACGCTGGTCCGCACCACCTTCGGCTTCCGGCTGCCGTTCTTCGGACCGTTTGCCATCGCCGACATGGCCGGGCTGGACGTCTACAACTTCTGCTACAAGTCGCTCCAGACCGACTTCCCGGAACGCTTTGCGACGCCGAAGATCCTCACCGACCTGGTGGAGGCCGGCAAGCTGGGCACCAAATCCGGAGCCGGGTTCCTCAACGTCCCGGCCGAGCGCACGCCGGAGCTGATCGCGTACCGGAACAAGGCGTACGTGGCCATGCAGCAGCTCCTTGAGGACCTCGGTCCCGCCCCCATCAACTGATTCCCATTCACGTCTTCACACTTTTCAAGGAGTACCCATGAGCACTTTCCCCGCAGAACGCACGGCGATCATCACCGGCGCCGTGTCCGAGCGCGGCATCGGCCGCGCCACCGCCAACTACCTGGCCGCACAGGGCTGGAACGTCGGCATCATTGACCTCGACGACGCCCGCTGCAAGGCAACGGCCAAAGAACTGGCCGCCGAGCACGGCGTCAAGGCCTACGGCGCCGGCGCCAATATCGGCGACGAGGCATCGGTCCGCGCCGCCATCGACGAGATCGAGGCCGAGCTGCCGCAGATTGTGGCCCTCGCCAACGTGGCCGGCGTCAGCTCGCCGGTCCCGTACCTGGAACTCGACGCCGCCGAATGGGACCGGGTGCTGAGCATCAACCTCAACGGTGTCCACTACGCCACCCGCCGCGTGGCCGAGTCCATGGTCAAGAACGGAATCGGCCGGATCGTCAACATCTCCTCCGTCTCCGCCCAGCGCGGCGGCGGCACCTTCTCCAAGACGCCGTACTCGGTGGCCAAAGCGGGCGTGATCGGCCTGACCCGGTGCCACCGCCCGGGAACTGGGCCCCTACGACATCACGGTCAACGCCATCTCTCCGGGTCCCATCGACACCGACATCATGGGCGGCACGCTCAGCGAGGAACGCAAGGACGAACTGACCCAGGACCTCGTGGTCAACCGCGTTGGCTCCACCCGGGACATCGCCGCCGCCATCGCCTTCCTCATCAGCGAGGACGCCGGCTACATCTCCGGCCAGACGCTGAATGTGGATGGCGGACTCTACATGCACTAAGGAAGAAGTCTCCGTGGCACAACACAGCCAAACCGCCGCTCCCGCCGGCTCCGGCATCCGCAGCCTGGAGCAAAGGACGGAAGATCTACCTCGCCGTCGGGATCCTGGCCTGCCTGGCCGGGGTCCTGATCATCGCCTTCTCCCGCTAGAGGGCTCGCCCGTTCGGATCCACGCACCTGCTCCGCCCGCCCGTTCCAGCCGCTCGACGCACCTGTTCACCTTCCTGATCTACTCAACTGATTCACTCAATGAGGAGTTTTGATGTCCGTAGCAACAACCTCCACCAGGGACCTACTGGAGACGCCGGTCCTGAAATCGGCCATCTCCAAGGCCTCCCGGCGGCTCATGCCGATGCTCGTCATCCTGTACGTGGTGGCCTTCCTGGACCGCACCAACGTGGGCTTTTCCGAGGCGGCGCTGGGCGTGGACAAGGGCATTAGTGCCGGCGCATTCGCCCTGGGCGCCGGGATTTTCTTCATCGGCTACGCCCTGTTCGAGATCCCGAGCAACCTGCTCCTGACCAAGTTCGGCGCCAAGGTGTGGCTGGCCCGCATCGCCATCACGTGGGGCATCGTCTCCGCCTGCTTCGCGTTCGTGCAGGGCGAGACGTCCTTCATCATCCTGCGCTTCCTGCTGGGCGTGACCGAGGCCGGTCTGTTCCCGGGCGTCATCATGTTCCTGGCCGCGTGGTTCCCCAACAAGGTCCGGGTCAAGATGTTCGCGATCTTCTACCTGGCCCAGCCCTTTTCCCAGATGATGGGCGCACCGCTGTCCGGCTGGCTCATCAACATCGGCGACCAGGTCCCCGGCGTCCAGGGCTGGCAGGTCATGTTCTTCGTCGAAGGCATGCTGGCCGTCCTGGCCGGTATCGCCGCGTACTTCTTCCTGATCAACAGCCCGCAGGACGCCAAGTTCCTGGAAAAGGACGAGAAGAAGGCGCTCCTGGACGTCATGGCCCTGGAGGACACCGTCAAGGAAGAGACCGGCCCGCGCGGTGTGCTGGCCGCCATGAAGAACGGCAAGGTCTGGTACTTCACGGTCATCTACTTCTGCCTGCAGGTCGCCGTCTACGGCGTCACGTTCTACCTGCCGCAGCAGGTGGCGCAGCTGACCGGGCAGAAGGTGGGCCTCGCCGTCGGGCTCATGGCGGCCATCCCGTGGTTCTTCGGCATCTTCGCCTGCTACTTCATTGGCAAGGCCGCCAACACCGTGATTCGCCGCCGGGTCTGGGGCACCGGGCTGTTCATCTCGACCGGTCTCTGCATCTTCGGCTCGGCCTGGGCCGGCGCCAACCACATTCCAGCACTCGGCATCATCTTCATCACCCTCGCCGTATGCACCTTCCTTTCCATCGGCCCCATCGCGTGGTCCTACCCGACCGCGTTCCTGACCGGTACGGCTGCAGCCGCGGGCATTGGCCTGATCAACTCGCTCGGCAACCTGGGCGGCTTCGTCGCTCCGATCCTGCGGACCTCCGTCAACCAGATCACCGCGTCCGACACCGGAACCATGGGTGTCTACGCCCTGGGCGTGCTGCCGTTCCTGGCCGCGGCGATGATGTTCGCGACCCGCCGCTTCAAGAACAAGGCCGACGAGCTTCTGGAGCAGTAAGGCCTCACGCCCCGCCTTCCAGCGCCCATCAACTGGATCCAGCAGAAAGCACCAACACAGCAGACGCCCAACAGCCAAACCTCCCGGGACCGCATCCTGGTCGGTGTCAGCACCAAGATGTACCTGGGCTACCGGGACAGCCTGGACTGGCTGGAGCAGCTGCGTACGAAGTGGACGCCCGTCCGGCCCTCGCGGCCGGGCGGGTTGTCCCGTTTGTCATTCCGTCGTTCCCCGTCCTGCCCGCGGCGGCCCGGCTCCTGGCTGGTTCGCCACTGCTGCTCGGGGCGCAGAATTGTGGTTGGGCTGACGGTCCATGGACCGGGGAGGTATCCCCGTCCATGCTGGCGGAACTCGGCGTCCGACTCGTGGAAATCGGCCACGCCGAACGCCGCCGGCACTTCGGTGAGGACGACGCCATGGTGACCCTCAAGACCCAGGCGGCCGACGACGCCGGGCTCACGCCCTTGCTGTGCGTGGGGGAGACCGAGCGCGGAGAGCCAGCTGCCGCGGCGGACTATGTGTACCGCCAGATTGAATCGGCCGTCGACGGCGAGTGGAACCGTGCCGCCCGTTTGGTGGTGGCCTACGAACCCGTCTGGGCCATTGGCGCGGCCGAACCGGCGGCCGCTGCCTACGTGTCCGACGTCGTCCGCAGGCTCCGCGGCCGCCTCGCCACGGCGGGGTGCCGGAGCTTCCGGTCATTTACGGCGGGTCGGCCAAGCCCGGACTGCTGCCCACGCTCGAGGGTGTCTCGGGCCTGTTCCTGGGCCGCTTCGCGCACGACCCCGCGAACTTCGGGCGCGTGCTCGATGAGGCATTGCTGCTCGCGGACGGCTTCCCCGCGCGGACCCGGTCACCGTTGGGCATGTCCAGCCCTGGTCGTGAAGAGTGGGCAGAACGCCCTTGTGCCCACTGAGCGGGGCTAAGAATGGGCATGTCCCGCGGGCTGGACAGGATCAACCGTGGAGCATGTCCAGCCCTGGTCGTGAAGAGTGGGCAGAACGCCCTTGTGCCCACTGAGCGGGGCTAAGAATGGACATGTCCCGCGGGCGGGCGGGCAAAGCTCAGGAAGCCACTGACCTTTGGCACAGGCCGATGAACCCGCCCAGCTGTTCCAGACCCTCGGGGTGGGCAGGGAGGTAATTGGTCAGCTCGGGTGCCCGGACCACGACGGCGCGCCACTGGCCGCGGGACACCGCCACGTTGATCCGGTTGCGCGAGAGCAGGAACTCCATGCCGCGCGGAGCTTCGGCCACCGCCGAACATGCCATGGACACAATCACCACCGCGGCCTCCTGACCCTGGAACTTATCCACGGTCCCTACCCGCACGCCGGAGAGATTCGCGGCGTCGAGAGCATCGCGGACGACGTTGACCTGGGCGTTGTAGGCGGCCACCACCAGGATGTCGGCGGGATTGAGCGGCCGGGTTCCCTGCTCGGAATGCCAGCTCAGCCCCAGATGCCGTCGCACCTGACGGACCACCTCGGCGGCTTCTTCGGCGGACGAGGTGATGTTGCCGCTGTGCTCCACCATGACGGTTTCGATCCCGGCCGGAACCCCGTCGAGCCGTCGGCGGTCAGCGGCCGGGGCTGAGCGTAGTTTGCCCTCATAGGAGAGTTCGGAGACGGCCCGGCACAGCTCCGAGGTCATCCGCCACGAGTCGGCCAGGAAGTAGCCAAGTTCCTGCGGAAGCGTGGCATGACCGGCGGAAACCCAGCCCAAGGCCGACTCGTCCACGGGTTCGGGGTGTGCGCCCTGGCTGACCTGCGGCAGCTGCTGCGGGTCGCCGAGCAGGAGCAGCCGGCTGCTGGCCTGCGCCACGGCCAAGGTATTAGCCAAAGAGAACTGGCCGGCCTCGTCGATCACCAGCAGGTCCAGCGACCCGGCCGGGACATTTGCCCCGGTCATCGTCCACGCCGTGCCGCCGATGAGGGCGCCGCCCGGCGAACTGAGCAGGCGCGCCACATCCTTCGCCGAGCGCTGCCCCCAGGGGAGAGGCTCCGCGTGTTTGACGTCCTTGGCGACCATGGAGGGATCGACGCCGGCCTTGGTTACGGCGGTCTTCAGGAGGTTCTCCACCACCGCATGGGACTGGCCGACGACGCCGACTTTCCACCCCCGGGCCACCAGCCGGGCGATGACGTGCGATCCCACGTGGGTCTTGCCGGTCCCGGGAGGGCCCTGCACCGCCACGTAGGAGCGGTCCAACGCTTCGACGGCCGCCGTGATCGCGTCAATGAACCGGTCCGGGCCTTCACCGGGCGCGGGCAGCGATGCCCCGGATACAAGCCGTGGCGGAACCCGGCGGACCAGATCCAAAGCCGGATGACGCGGGAAAGCGGGCGGCGTGCGCTGCAAGGCCACGGTGACGACGGAGGCCAGGGCGGCCAACGCGTCCTCGAGGCTCTTGGTCTGGATGGGCTGGTCCTCGGTCAGTGCGACAGGGACCTGGGCATACGGGTCGATGCCCTTGCGGAGCTTGTCCCGGATGACGACCGTGTCCCTGCCGTCCTCGTGGCCCAGCTCCAAGACCTCGGTGCCGAACCAGCCGTTGCGCCCGGTCCCGTTGATTCCCGTTCCCCCAAGCCCGGCCGGAAGCGGCGGCTCATACATGCGGAACCACGTGCTGCCCTCACGGAGGTCCGAGCCCGGGCTGACCGTGCCGATCAGTTTCACCCGCCGCTCCGGAAGCTTGGCGCCATCTTTCCACCAGTCCTCAAGCACCTCAGCGTCCTCGACGAGGAAGACATTGCGGTCCTGCTGGTGATGCGTGTCGGGGCCATTCTCACAACGGTCGAAGTGCGCCCACCAGAACGCCTTGCGCTCCCTCCGGTGATAGCTGACCGCCGCCGCCAGCATGGAAACTGCCTTCCGGTCATCCTCGGACAGGCCGACGCCTGGACCTGCCAGTTCTGCCAATGCCACTTCAAGCGGATCCAGTTCAGCCGAAGCCGGTCCGGAGTCAGCGCCGGCACCAACGGCCGTGGACGCGGCTGCGGCGTGCGCGGCGTCCCCGCCCGGCTTGATTCCGCGTTCCCGGGCCAGGCCCAGGAGCCAGTTCCGCAGCTCCAAGGTGGAGAGGCAGTCGTATTCGTTGTAGTCGGAGATCCCGGCGAGGATTGTGGCCGCTTCCTCGGGCCGCTCATTGTCTCGTGCGTCGCAGTAATGGGCGTAGGCAACCACCGAGGCGCCGGCGTCCTTCACGTCCCCGGAACGCAGATTTGACCCCATATACAGCGGCTCAAGTTTCTTGATGCTGTAGGAATTCTCGGAGATCCGGATGCTGTTCCGGACGGTCTGGTAGAGATCCACCAAAAGCCCCTCACGCAGCCACCCGTCGACGGTGTCTTCGCCGGCAACGTGCATCACCGAGAGCTTCCGGAGCGCCGTCTTTTCATACGCTGCATAGTGGTAGACGTGCATATCCGGGTAGTCCTGCCGGCGCTTCTGAACATAGTCGAGAAAGTCGAGGAACGCCTGCTTCTCCGCCTCCCGGGTGTGAGCCCAGAACGGCCTGAAAACCCCGGGGACGCCGGGCCCCGTCGGCGCTTCGATGACGCCGAACAGGTACTCCAGCCCCCAGACTCCCGTGGCGCTTTCCTGCCACAAAGGATCGCCCTCGAAGTCAAAGAAGATGTCTCCTCTGCTGGGCGGGGGCAGCTCGGCAAGCGTGTTTTCCGGCATGACCGCAAAGCGGATGCTGTGCTCCTCGCCGTCCTTGAAGAACCGCACCTCACCGTCCGCGCCGCCGGTGCCGCTTTGCATCCGGGCCTGACTCTGCAGACGCAGCAGCGAGGCATTCGGGTTGACCAGGGTGGCCTCCGCGAGCTCCCGGACCGTGCGAATGCCGTCGGCCCGGAGCTTCTTGCGCTGGGCCGAATTCATCCGCGCCACGAGCAGCAGATCATCGGTGGCTTTGACCTGCTCCTGGCAGTAATCGCAGCGCCCGCAGGCGGTCAGCCCGGGCGCGCCCCAGCTCACCGTTCCCGGTTGTGCGATGTGCGCGGCGGTCAGCGCGAGGAATCGCCCGCGCCGCTCGCGGAAAACCGGCAGGATCTCCGAAAGTTTGTGGTGGCTGCGGACGTAGTCGAAGCCGCCGTCCGGGAGCGGGACAGTAGCTCCAAGGACCAGGGTCACGACCTGATCGGGCGTGATCCCGGCCTTCAGCAGCTGCTCCCCGTAGGCCGCCAGCTGGAGCAGCGCCGTCACCTTGGCGTGGCGGGCCAGTTTGGTGTCGAACACGGCGTAACTGCCGTCGGCCTGCCGCACCAGGAAGTCGGAGCGGCCATGGAACTGGCCATCGAAGAAGGCCGCCTGAAAGACGACGTCGGCGCCGGCCCGCAGCGCCTCGATGGACTCGGCATGTTTGGCAGCCAACGTGGCGCGGTCCATTGCTTCAGCCGGGACGACGTCGTACACGCCGCGTCCGGTGGCCGGATCCCAGTGGCCGAACTCCGCGACGAACCCGTCGAGGACCCTGTGCTCGTGGAGGTCACCCAACACGGCGGCATGCTGAAGCATCTCGTCGTCGTCGAAGACCGCTTTAGGGGAGCGGCCCAGCTTCTCATCGAGCTTCCGGAGCAGCTGGTACTCACAGCTCGCGGCCACCACAAGATCGCTCGCTGAATAGACCAGGTCCGGTGATGAGCCTGGCACCTGAGGTTCAAGAAAAAACACGGTGCCCCCGTTGAACTGCGCCCTGAAGCTGATTGGGCCTTCTGTTGATTGAACCCGGCATGAGCCCAATCCGACCTTCTGTTGTTCAAGCTATCAAAGACCCCCGACAATCAAGCAGGAGCGGGGACCCCGGCAACCAGGAACCTGTAAAGAGGCGAGGTACCACTGTTTCCTGTCGTAGCCGTGGCGTAGGGTCTGAGGACCATGACCGAACAGCAGCCCTATGAGTTGGTCCAGCGATTCGCGCACTTCGAACTGCGCCGCTATCCCACGTTTGTCGTGGCCGAAATACAGGTCAACGCGACGTTTGACCGGGCCGGGAATGCTGCCTTCCGGCACCTGTTCAACTACATCAGCGGCAGCAATACCGCCCGTCAGAAGCTGGCGATGACGGCCCCGGTGATCCAGGAACTGGGCCCTTCGCAGAAGCTTGCGATGACCGCGCCGGTGCTCCAGAGCGGCCCGCTGCCGGGTAGCGACGAGCCCGCTGATTTTGCAGTTGCCTTTGTGCTCCCCGCCGGCTTGACGGCGGAGACGGCCCCGGTCCCAGCGAACTCCGACGTCAAGATCCGGGCTATTCCTGGATCCCTGGCCGCTGCGTTGCGGTTCTCAGGCAGCGGGTCGGAAGCTGCCTTTGAACGGCACAACACTGGCCTCCAAGCGGCACTCGTGCTGGCCGGTCTGACGGCCGTGGGGCCGCCACGGTTCGCCCGCTTTGATCCGCCCTTCAAACCGTGGTTCCTCCGCCGGAACGAGGTCGTCCAGGATGTCGAGCCGCCCGAGCCCGAGTCCGGCACTGCCGGGGCATGACCCGGGTAAGGCAAAATGGACAGGGTGACTCAACTCCCGCAGCGCCCTTCCTCAGCCGCTCTCGCAGCCCTCCGCACCGCACCGTCGCCCCGCGTCCAAGGCAACGTCGCCCCAGGCCACGTCTCCGCAGACCCAGGAATCCGGCATCGCCGCCCAGATCGCGGGCGAGCTCGGTGTGCAGCCCTGGCAGGTGAAGGCCGCCGTGGACCTGCTCGACGCCGGATCTACCGTTCCGTTCATCGCCCGGTACCGCAAGGAAGCAACCGGGACGCTGGATGACACCCAGCTCCGCGACCTGGAGGAGCGGCTGCGGTACCTCCGTGAACTCGAGGACCGCCGTCGGACCATCCTCGAAGCGATCGCCGCCCAGGGCGCGCTGACCCCGGAACTGCAGGCCGCCGTCGTCGGGGCCGACACGAAGTCGCGGCTCGAGGACATCTACCTCCCGTTCAAAACGAAGCGGCGCACCAAGGCGCAGATCGCCCGAGAGGCCGGTCTGGAGCCGCTCGCCGACGCGCTGCTGAAGCGCCCGGAGCTGGACCCGGAACGCGAAGCCGCCAAATACCTCAACGCCGACCATTCGATCGGGGACTCCGCCGCGGCACTCGCCGGTGCCCGCTCCATCCTGGTGGAGCGTGTCGCCCAGGATGCAGACCTCGCCGCCACGCTCCGGGAGCGGCTCTGGACGCAGGGCCGGATGGTCTCGCGCGTCAAGAAGGGCATGGACGCCGAGGGCCAGAAGTTCAAGGATTACTTCGAGTTCTCCCAGCAGCCGTCCGGGATGCCGTCGCACCGCGTCCTGGCGTTGTTGCGCGGCGAAAAGGACGGGGTGCTGGAGCTGGATCTCGCCGAGGCTGAACCGAACGACGACGCCGCCCTCACCGCCGCGCGCGGCCGTTACGAAGCGGCCGTGGCCAGGTTCCTCGGGGTTGCCGACCGCGGCCGGCCCGCCGATGCCTGGCTGCTGCAGACCGCCCAGACGGCGTGGCGCTCGCGGGTGCTGGCGCGGCTGACGGCGGATCTGCGGAGCCGGATGTTTGCCGCCGCCGAGGATGAGGCCGTGCGCGTGTTCGCCGCCAATCTGCGCGACGTGCTGCTCGCCGCGCCTGCCGGGAACCGCGCCACCCTGGGCCTGGACCCGGGACTGCGCACCGGAGTGAAGGTCGCGGTGGTCGACGGCACCGGCAAGGTGGTTGCGACGGACACCGTCTACCCGCACGCCCCGGCCCGGAAATGGGACGAGGCACTGCGGACCCTCGTGGCCCTGGCGAAGAAGCATGGCGTCGAACTCGTCGCGATCGGCAACGGCACCGCGTCACGGGAGACGGACAAGCTTGCCGGGGAACTGCTCAAGCAGCTCTCGTCCGGCTCGGAAAACAAGCCGCAGAAGATCGTGGTGTCCGAGGCCGGAGCGTCGGTCTATTCGGCGTCGGCGCTCGCCGCGGCCGAGCTGCCGGGCATGGACGTATCCCTGCGCGGCGCCGTCTCGATCGCCCGGAGGCTGCAGGACCCGCTCGCGGAGCTCGTGAAGATCGAGCCGAAGTCGATCGGCGTCGGGCAGTACCAGCACGATGTCACGGCCGCGAAGCTGGACCGCAGCCTGGATGCGGTGGTCGAGGACTGCGTGAATGCCGTGGGCGTCGACGTCAACACGGCCTCGCCGGCACTGCTGAGCCGGGTGGCCGGCGTCGGGCCGCTGCTGAGCGAGAACATCGTGGCCTACCGGAACGAGCACGGCCCGTTCACCAAGCGCAGCGAGCTGAAGAAGGTCCCGCGGCTCGGCGCCAAGGCGTTCGAGCAGTGCGCCGGCTTCCTGCGGATCACCGGGGGAGCGGAGCCGCTGGATGCCTCCAGCGTGCACCCCGAGGCCTACCCCGTGGCGCGGAAAATCAAGGCGGCCGCCGGGAAAGCGCCGGCCGCGGGAAGCTATGCGGCGCTGAATCCGCAGGACTTCGTGGACGGCTCCTTCGGCCTGCCGACGGTGCAGGACATCATCGCCGAGCTCGAGAAGCCCGGCCGTGACCCCCGTCCGGCCTTCGCGGCCGCAGCGTTCTCGGAAGGGATCGAGAAGATCTCCGACCTCAGGCCGGGCATGGTGCTGGAGGGTACCGTGACCAACGTGGCGGCCTTCGGTGCGTTCGTGGACGTCGGGGTGCACCAGGACGGGCTGGTGCACGTGTCCGCGCTGGCCAACCGGTTCGTCTCCGATCCGCGTGAGGTGGTGAAGTCGGGGCAGGTGGTCCGGGTCAAGGTGCTGGAAGCGGATCCGGAGCGGAAGCGCATCTCGCTGACGCTAAGGCTCGACGACGAACCGGCGGCTTCCGGGGGCAGCGCACCCTCGTCCCGGCAGACACAGCCCCGACAGCAACAGCCCGGCAGCACAGCCCCGACAGCAACAGCCGCGGCAGCAACAGCCGCGGCAGCCGGCGCCCGCAAGGCAGGCGGCCGCCAAACAGGCGCCCGCCAAACAGGCGCGGCCCGTACCGGCTCCGGCCAACACCGCGATGGCCGAGGCACTCCGGAAAGCCGGCCTCGGCAAGTAGCGCTCCCAGCTGGCTTGCCCGCGGCGGCGCCTGTCGTCAGGCGTCGCCGCACAGAGGAATGCTGCTGCCCCGCACCGCGCGTCCAGCCCACATCAGCTACGCCGCGGGCCGGTAGCGGGTGGGGCGCTCAGCCGAAGAATTCGTTGAGTGCGAGGACGTTGCCTTCCGGGTCCTGCAGGAAGGCCGATTTGACCGTGCCGAAGTCGAGGATGTCGCCCACCACCTTCCCCTCCACACCGGCGAAGCTGGCCGGCGCCGGCGGCCGAAAGGTGGCGCCGCGGGCTTTGAGGGCAGCGACAAGCTCCTCGATGCCGGTGACCATGAAGCTGATCATCGGGTAGGGCGGCGGAACCCGGTCAGGCAGTTCGCTGAGCGCAATCCTGGATCCCCCTGCGGCGCCGAACACCATCGGGTCGTCGGCCGGGCCGGAGAGGAGGTCGAGGCCCAGGACGTCACGGTAGAAGGTCCGTGCGCGGTCTGCGTTCTGCGCCGGCAGGATCGGATTGACGTAGAAGCGGTTGAGCATGCTGGGCCTCCTCGTTCGCGGTGCGTTTGCGGCACTTCCATCGTGGCAGAATGCGTGCGGCTTCGGAGGGCCACATAGGTCCGGGGCCATTGGTTCCGCGGCTGTCAGCCGGAAGCCTTGAGCCGGTCCATGAAGCGGAGCGACTCCGCGACAATCTGTTGCTGCGCCTGTTCGCGGGTGATGCCCGGCTCGCCGTCCCCGGGCTGCTCGCCGTAGTCCCCGAAGAACGCGTGGACGCCGCCCACAACGGTTGCGTAGCTGGTGGTCGGCGGGAGCAGGGACCTGGACGCCGCGATCTTGTCCGGGGTGCTCAGGCCATCGTTTGAGCCGGAGATGGAGAGCACCGAGAGGCCCTGGGCGTCCGCCATGTTCTCTGCGGGGTACGAAGCAAAGAGCAGCAGCCCGGAGACGTCGTGATTCGACGCCGCGAAGGATGATGCGCTCACGCCTCCCAACGAATGACCACCGACCGCCCAGGAAGCGATTTCGGGATGCCGGTCCATGGCTGCGCGGGCCTGGCCGGTATCCAGCAGGGAGATACCCAGCGGCTCCTTCAGGATGACGACCAGATGGCCGGCGGCCGCGAGTGGGCGCAGGAGGTCCTGATAGGCGTGCGCGTCGACCCTGGCGCCGGGGTAGAAGACGAGCCCCGTGGTGGCGGTGCCCTCCGGAGCAAGGGTGATGGAGGTGGAGTCTTCTGCAGTGGTCACGGCCGGCGTTGCTCCGGCGGGTGTGGTGTTTCCGGCGGGTGCGGTGGTCTGGCTGGACGCGGTGGGTGCCGTGGGTCGGGTGATTGCGGGGATCCGACCAGTGGTGTCGCCGTCGGGCTGGTGGGGGAAAGGGTTGAGCCACGCCAGCCCCGCGACGAGACCGACGAGAACTAGCCGCCCGGCGAGGCCGCGGATCAGGTGCCAGCGCGACACGCTGAGCTGTTGCTGCCGCTGTTGCCGCTGCTTTGTCAGCCTCTGCTGTTTGTTCAGACTCCAGCGTTCGAGCAGAGTAGAGCGATTGATTAGGAGGAACGCCCAGAGGAGGCCTGTGCCGACGGCGGCCAACAGCAGCGTCGGCAGGGCGGGGTGGCCGCCGAGGACTGCAGGGTTGCCGAGCAGCATCCAGACCGGAACCACGATCAGCGCTCCAGCCGTGAGGGCGCCGCTCCATTTCAGGACTGCACGCCTGAGGCCCGACGATCCGAGACCCTGGGACTCGAGGCCTTTGGACCCGACGTGAGCGGACGTGAGGTGTGTGGACTTCAAGTCCGCGGTATGCGGCGCAGGGTCGGAGACTTCAGACCCGCGCGCTTCCACTTGGGCATCAGGCCGAGCGGCAACAGCAGGGCCGCCGGGATCCTCCGGCATCGCATCCTTCACAATTCGATAATATCTCCATCATCGAGATAACTGGCTCCAGAAGCGTCCTCGAGCCTCACGGTACGTCCCTTGATGCCCGGGACTGCCGGGACGGCCTGACGCCCGGGATGCCGGGCGCCCGGGCTGCCGGACGGCCTGTCGGCCATCCGGCAGTCCGAGTGCATCCCGGTCGCCGCGGTCATGCGGCCGTGGTGAGGTCGGCGGGTTTGAAGTAGTGGTTGCGGCGGGGCCGCTGGTGCGGGTCGAGGTGGGGCGGCGGGATGAACCAGGGGACCCCGGTGCGGACCTGGATGCTCCAGCGCTTCTTTGTGGATCACGTGGTGGTGATGGGAGCAGAGCAGGGCCCCGTTGTCGGTTCCGGAGGTGCCGCCGCGGGACCAGTAGGTGATGTGGTGGGCTTCGCACCAGGGGGCGGGGATGGTGCAGCCGGGGAACGCGCAGCCCTGGTCGCGGGCGATGAGGGCCTTGCGGAGGTGCGGCGGGAAGAGCCGGGAGGCCCGGCCGATGTCCAGGATCCGTCCCTCGCCGCCGAGCAGGACCGGGATGATGTCGGCGTCGCAGGCGATCTTCCGCACGGTCCCGGCCGTGACGGGCCCGGTGAACAGCAGCGAGCCCGTCTGCTCCAGGCGCCGCTCGGTCCGCTGCAGGGCCCGGGGTGCGGGTCCGGGCCGCCGGCCGCGCCGGCCATGTCGGCGGGGTGCGTGCCGAGCCGGGTGAGCAGGTCCCGGTAGTCGATGGTGACCATGACCTGGGGGCGGAGCCCGCCCGCGGCGGGCAGCTGGCCGGTGGCGAGGGCGAGTTTGCAGGCACCGACCAGGCCGTCGAGCAGCCTTTGCGGCCGGGACCGCAGGTCCAGGCCCACGGCGCCGGGATCGTCCACCGGGGCGGCATGATCCGCCGAAGCGGCGTGATCCTCTGAAACGGGGTGATCCTCTGACGGCGTGAGTGACCGGGGCGGCCGGGACGTCCGCAACCGTCGCAACGGCGGGCCGGGAATCGCAGGCCGAGACACCGCCGACAGAGCCCCAGCCGAAGGCAGGTTCGACGACGGCTCCTCGCGAGGCGCCGCCGGCGGAATCCCGCCGCGGAGGCCGGACCCCAGCCGATGGCCGAATCTCGCCGGCGGCGGAACCCCACCCGGTGGCAGGTTCGACGCCCGTCTCGCGGAGCGCCGCCCGACGCGGAACCCCAGCCGATGGCCGTGCCGGCGGCCGATTCGTCTCCGGAGGCTGGACTCCAGCCGGTGGCTGTGAAGGACGCGCCGCCCCAACCGGTCGCTGTGGCGGCGGCCAAGTCTTCACCGGAGGCGGAAGCGGCGGCTGAACGCTCAGCGGCGGCGGGTGCCTCGGCGTCGGTGGCTGCGGCTGTCGCTCGTGGTGCCGGTGCGGGGGTTGGTGCCGGTGTTCATGACGGTGAGGAGGTGTTCGAATTGTTCGGTGGTCGCGAAGATCTCGACGTGGTGCAGGCCGTGGCGCCGGCGGCGGATGAAGGCGCCCTGGAGCTGGCGCAGCAGCTCCTCGGAGGGTTCGGCGCCGTCCTGGTCGATCGCGTCGGTCCAGCTGCGGGCGACCCGGGCCAGGAAGTCGGCGTCGTTCTCCGGCGGCCGTGCGCGTCAGGGCGTGCTCCATCCGGGCCAGGGCCTCGGCGTCACAGGCGTGCCTGACCTTCTCCAGTGCGAGGGTGATGACCGTGGCGGCCCGGGACGCGACCTCGCCCGCGGCGACGGCGGCCCCGAGTTCCTCGTGCACGGCGGGCACCGGCTGCCCGGCGAGTCCCCGGCGGGGCAGCAGACGCTCGGCCAGGGAGAGCCGGCGCCGGGCCTCCGCCGCACTGATCAGCAGCCGCGCCCGCAGGAACTCCGCCGTGTTCCGGTACCCGTCATCCACCGCACCCGCACCCGCGTCATCGGCCGCGCCGCTCCCCGCTGCGGCCGCGGCTGCACTGGTCTGGATCCCGGAAGCCGCCGCGGAACCGGGCGCACCGTCGAGCGTGCCAGACGATGGCCCAACGCCCGTTGCAGCTTCGGCGGCGTCCTCGCGCCAGCCCGTGGTCCACGAAGTGCCGGCCTTCCCGGCGTCCGCCGCGGACTGCTTCCTGGCCCGGTCCACCGCGGAGGCCGCGACAACCTGCAAGTACTCCGCCGTGCGGGAGAGCTCCTCCACGAGCCCGGCGAAGTCCGACGCCGCCTTCAACCCCCAGCAGGCCGCGTCTTCCACCGCCGTCGCACTCACGTCCCGGAGGACGGCCAGGGCGCCGTCCACACCGGACGCCGGGGCGGGGTCCGTGCCCTGCCCATGGTCCTCGAACGGAATGAAATCCCTGGCGGTTTCCATGACTACAGTTCACCAGAGGGGTCTGACGTTTTAAGGACGAGCCCAGCGCGGCCTACCGCCGGCGCGGCGGCCGCAGCGGACTGCCTCCGGGCCCGGCCCCGTACCTCCGCGGCCCGTCGCCCTGCCCGCCCTCGTCCTCGAAAGGAATGAAATCCCTGGCGGCTTCCATGACTCAAGTCTCGTACGGGGGTGTGACAATCTAGCGAGCCCCGTGCGTGACCACTCGCTGACACCGCGGCGCCAGCTGCCCACGGCTCGGCGAGCGATCAGACAGTCTTCACGTCGCGCGGATTCAGGACCCGTGGCCGGCCAAACTGCGTGCGGACGCCGGGAGAGAAAAGGACAGATTCGGGCGGCCCGGCGACCTCGATTCCCGCCGCGCGCACCAGCTGATCCTCAAGGCGGGTCAGTCGCGCCCGGTACAACGGCCACGCAGTATGCGTGTTGGGAACGTAAAGGGTCCTGCCCCTGAACCGGGAATGCAGACCGAACCGGGCCGTCAGGTGAACCGACAACGGGTCGGTCGCTTCGACGTCGAACTCGGGGATGACGGCGAAATCGCTCCGGGCGCCGCCCCGGAACCGCCGCACCGAGTAACCGGTCTCCCGCCCCGCCAGCGCCGACGGCGGCACCCCCGCCGGCCGCGCCTGCCGGACCCGTCGGCCCCGCGGGGTGCAAAGCATCCGCGCCCGTGAAGCTCGTGAGCGACCATACGTAGGGGATCCCGGCCGCCCGCGCAGCGAGCACCACAGCCAACCGCGATGCATCCAGGCTGAGGAAAACCACGCCCCGGGTACCGTCCGGTTCCCGGGAATAGAGGCGCACGTTGATCTCGGCAAAGCTCCCGAAATACGGGACGCCGGGTCCGCGGCCCAGACCCGCGCCCTGCATGCGGAAGCCGATCAGCCCCACCCAGGCGGAGCCGTCAAAGCTGTCCGGAACAACGCCCGGCGGCATGAACGACGACGCCACCGGCTCAGGGATGCGCCAGTGCAGGAAGACGGCACGGGTCCAGTGCTGATCCATGATGATCGGGGTTGGAAGTTCAGGGGCTTCCGGCCAAGGATCCAAGCTCATGCGACTGTATCCTCCTCAGCTGACGGTATTGCTCGGTCTGCACAGCGGTCTCCACAAGCACTGCGGCTGTCCTGAGCCCGCTCAGTTCAGAACCGGCCTAGTGCAGAACCCGCTCAGTTCAGAACACGGCCTAATTCAGCGGCCGGGCGCCACCCGGAAGGGCTTCAGCCGGCCGCCGACGCGGCAGTGGAACCCTCGCGCTGACTTTGCCAGGGCCACCGTCCGGTGATTTCCAGTTCGAGCGAGAAGCTCAGGAAGGTCCGGATGAGCACGATTATGGCCAGCACGCCGACGCTCTCGAAGGTTGGTGTGATGGCGACGGACCGGATGATGTCGGCCGCGACCAGCAGCTCCAGCCCGAGCAGGATGGAGCGGCCTAGCAGTTGCCGGTACGAGCGGTAGAAGGACAGCGGCTCGGAGCCCGCCGGCAGACGCTTCGGCCGGTATCCCCGCAACGACAACGGGATGGATACGACCGCGCCGAGCACCATGACGGCCACCCCGGCGAAGTCCATGAGGCCGCCGGCTGTCTCAATAATGTGCTGAAGTTCCATGGTTCCCCTCAGAGAAGTGGGCGGTGAATTTCAAAGCAGGCCTTAGGGGTGCCGGACCCCGACGCCGGCAAGAATGGCCCGGTAACCTTCACGGAAACTCGGGTACTGAAACGTCGAAACCGGTGCTGCGGAGCAGCGCGTTGCTGCAGCGCTTGTTGCCGCCCCGCGCCGGTTCGCCGCTCGACGTCGAAGCGCCGCCGCTCGCTGCGCCCCCGCCCGCCGGGCCAGCGCCGCCGCCCGCCGCGCCCACAGCGCCGCCGTCAGATTCACGATCAGACTCCGACGCCGGCTGGGGGAGTCCCAGCTCGGCCGCCAGGAAGCCCAGGACTTCGCCCAGCTCGGCCGGTTCGTTGTCGACGCCCAGATACACGGGCCCTGGAACCGCGTCCATGGTGCACAGGTGGACGATTGCGGCGGCGGCGTCGTCGCGGTGGATGCGGTTGGTGAAGCGCGATGCGGCCGGAATCACCGCGGATCCGCCGCGCACCTGGTCGATCAGGCGCGTCCGGCCGGGACCGTAGATCCCGCCGAGCCGCAGCACCACCGGGGTGATGCCGGTGCCGCGCAGGCGGCTGCCAAGGAGTTCCTCTGCTTCGCGGATGATGCGGCCCGAGAACCCGCCGGGTTCCGGCGTCGTGCTTTCATCAATCCAGCCGCCGCCGGCGTCGCCGTAGACAGCGGTCGAGGAGACAAAGAGGATCCGGCGGACGTCGGCCCCGGACGCCAGGACCGCGTCCAACACGTGGGCGAGACCGTCGACGTAGGCGGCCCGGTAGGCATCTTCCGTGGGCGAATCTGCGGCAATCGCGACGACGACGGCGGTGGTGTCCGCCGGGACGGGCGGCAGTTCGCTCGAGCTCAGGTCCGCGGCGACACCCTCGATGGCGGCCGGAAGTTTCTCCGGCGAGCGGCGCCACCCGACCACG
The DNA here is from genome assembly GCA_963810895.1 of uncultured Actinomycetota bacterium. Lineage (GTDB taxonomy): Bacteria > Actinomycetota > Actinomycetes > Actinomycetales > Micrococcaceae > Arthrobacter. The sequence goes on along the minus strand of CAWEPM010000006.1, from coordinate 48,717 downwards.
CGGTGGCCGGCCGCCGCGAAACGCAGCCCGGCCTCGGTGCCCAAATCGCCGCAACCGGCCAGCAGTACAGTCATAAGGCCAGTCTGCCAGCCTTCAGGAGGCGCCACGGTCAGGCTTGAGTAAATCTTGAAGTGATCTTGTAGCCCACTGAAGCACTGCCGACGGCGGACCGACGACCGTGTCGGCCCGGACGTCGCCGCGAGCCCTTCGGCTACCTTGCCGGAATCGGGAAGAAAGCCCGCGGGTCCTGGAGCAGCGCCGGGTAATCGAAGGCCGAGCGGTCCACGATCTCGTCGACCTGGAAGTTGCGGGCGAACTGGCCGTCCACGGTGATCGGACGGCCCAGGACCTTGCCGATCGCGAAGGAGGTGCCGCCGTTGACCGGGATAGCCACCACGGAGTTGCCGGGAAGCGTGGTGAACGCCTCTTCCTGCTGCTGGCGCTTGCGGGTGGGCTTCTTGACGAGCTGCTTCGGGGGCAGTTTGCGTACCTTCGGGCGGCGGGAGCCCGAATCGGCGTAGACGAACTGGTAGTCGTCCTCGGACGCTGCCTTGGCGCGTCCCACGGGCGGCAGGCTGACGGTCTTCAGCTGGTCGGGCTTGGTGTCGCCGAGCGGCAGGCGCAGTACCCACATGCGCTCTCCGGCGGGATCCTCCGGCAGGAGCTCGTGCTTCGGTTCGGGCCAGACGTACTCCAGGTCCGGGTCAGTGCCCGGGAAGACCTTGGAGTAGAACCGCGGGTCCTTGGCAACGAGCCGGGACCGGTGGCTGAGGTGGAGATCCTCATTGCCCAGCCACGGTGGCATCGGGATCTTGGCGGCGTAGTCGGGGTGGGCCGCCTGCGGGGCGAACTCCATGATCTTCTCGCGGGTGGTGTCCTCGCCGCCGCGGGCCGTCCACTCATCCACCATGGCCAGGCCGTACATTGTCAGCGCGGGAACGTACCCCATCCACATCCGGATAGCCGGGTGCGACTGCCAGCCGTACTCCGGGATCACCAGCGCACGCAGGATCTGCAACGCTTCAACGCGCTGCTTGCCGAGCCGCTCGCGGTCCAAAACCGCGGCGCTCTGCTGGAAATCGGGGAAGGGGAGGAAGGTCTGCATCTCTCCAGTTTGAGGCCACGGACCAAATGCGCCAATTGCTGGGGACCGAGCGTGCGCATGTTCACATTTTGGAATGAAGCAGACAGTTCATTACGAAGGGGCGTAATATAGCAGGACCCCATCAACGCCGCCCGGAGGACACGCCATGAATCCAGCCCCTGTTATGCCGTTTGTGCCGAAATACGGACAGCTGCTCGGCCCGGAAGCGAACGGCGTTGTGGTACTGGAGGAAGTCATCCTTGACCCGGTGGCAGCCCGCAAGGAGCAGCACGGGTTCCGCGCTGCAATGGCATCGTTCGCGCTGACCATGCGGCGGATACTGGCACTGCGCCTCTGCATCGCCGTTGTGGCGATCGCCAACCTGCCCCTCTTTTTGCTCAACACGGGCTGGTGGATTTACGCGATCTCGCTGGCTCTGGTGGTAGGCGTCCACGCCGCGGTGTCCTGGCTGAACCGGCACGAGCCGCGGATCAAGCAGCGCCGGATGCTGGAACTGCACCTGCACCGGGAGCGGAGCGACAACTACCGCAAGGTCCGCGACGCCGTGAAGTACGTCATCGACGCCCCGGCCCGGATGAACGAGAACCTCTACCTTGAGCTCCTCGCCGCGAAGCGGGTGGCCCTGCACCTGACCATGGGGACCGTGGCCCTGCTGGACACGAGCGACGACGCCGCGTGGAAGCTCCAGATCGTCCGCGAACTCCCGCAGGCCGCTTAGGCCCGCAAGGCTCACCCAAGCAGCACGGCTCACCCAAGCAGCACGGCTCACTGAAGCACCACGACGCCGGAGCGTCCCCTTGCGGGATCGCTCCGGCGTCGTGCTGTTACGGGCATAGTGGCAGTAACGGAGTGCTGTAACAGCCCTATCCGGGGAGCTGCAGCACCTGGCCCGGGAACACCAGATGGGGGTTGCTGATGGTCGCCGTGTTCGCGTCGGCCAGCGAGCGCCAGCCTCCGGCGATGTTGAGCTTCCCGGCGATCGTGCTTAGGGTTTCGCCGCTCCGGATGGTGTAGGTCTGGCCACTCACTGATACCGGTGCAACGTGGCGCGGTGCCGGGACGGCTGCCCTGGGAGTGCGGCTGCCTGCCGGGCGGGCACCCTGGCGGGGGTGGAAACCGCGGCGGGCCGCCGTGATGTGGTTGCGCTCTGCGGAGCCGCGGTGCCGCCGCTCAGGCCCAGCTTCGCGGCGCAGGCTGGCCACGCGCCCCATCCCTGTCTTGCCTGCACTTTCTGGGCGACGGCGATCTGCTGCTCACGGCTGGCGTTTGCCGCGGACCCCGTGCCGCCATGGGCCGCCCACGTACTGGGGCTGAATTGCAGCCCGCCCGCGTAGCCGTTTCCTGTGTTGATGGCCCAGTTGCCGCCGCTTTCGCATTGGGCCAGGGAGTCCCAGGTGGAGGCGGGGGCTGTGGCGCTGGGGACAGCTGCGTTGGCAGCTGACGCGGACAGTGCGACGCCGGCGATCGAGACGGCCGCAAGAGTGGCGCCGCGGCGCGCGACAGTGCTGTAGGTTGATTTTTTCATGGGAGTGATGCTCCTGAGGGCCACCGGTGCTCGGTCCGTCCCCGGACGTTGTCGCACTACTGCCCGCCCCTGACGATAGAGGTCATTGCGGTGTCTACCGGTCGGGCAGTATCTGGTGGTGGTAGCACCGGGCATGCAATGCCCGGTCTTCGGGCATGAACACCAAGGTTAAGTCAGGGCACTGCCGTTATCAAGACGTTATTTTCCGCGGTGTCCCCGGTAAAATCGGTCGGCATTCTCCCGGCGCACCCGGACGTCGCATCAGCCGCCGAGTACCGCGGCGAGGTACGGAGCCGTCCGGCTCGCCGTGGAACGCGCGACGGCGGCGGGCGTCCCGAGCGCCACGATCTCGCCACCGGCGTCGCCCCCGGCCGGGCCCAGATCGATCACCCAGTCCGCGGCGGCCACCACATCCATGTCGTGTTCCACCACAATGACGGTGTTGCCCGCGTCCACGAGCCGGTGCAGCTGGGCCATCAGGAGCTGGACGTCGGCGGGGTGCAGCCCGGTGGTCGGCTCGTCCAGCAGGTAGAGGGAATGGCCTCGCTGGGCGCGCTGCAGTTCGGTGGCGAGCTTGATGCGCTGGGCCTCCCCGCCGGAGAGTTCGGTGGCGGGCTGGCCGAGGCGGAGATAGCCCAGGCCCACCTCGCGCAGCGTCTGCAGGCTCCGGGCTGCCGCCGGCACCGCCTCGAGGAACTCCGCGGCGGCGTTGACCGTCATGCCCAGGACTTCGGCCACGTTCTTGCCGCGGTAGGTGACCTCGAGAGTTTCCGGGTTGTAGCGCGAGCCATTGCACTCGGGGCACGGGCCGTAGCTGCCGGGCAGGAACAGCAGTTCCACGGCCACGAAGCCCTCACCCTGGCACGTCTCGCAGCGGCCCCCGGCCACGTTGAAGGAGAAGCGGCCGGCGCCGAAGCCCCGGGCCTTGGCCTCGTCCGTGGCCGCGAATTCCTTGCGGACGGCGTCGAACAGCCCGGTGTACGTGGCGAGGTTGGAGCGCGGGGTCCGGCCGATGGGCTTCTGGTCCACCTTGACCAGCCGGTCCAGCTGGTCCAGCCCGGACACGGGGCCAACGCTGAGCGGCTCGGCGGATTCGGCGGCGTCGTCGAGCTCTGCGGCCGCGTCCGACGGCGTTCCGGTGTCCGGATGCAGCCGGGCGCCCACCACCTCGGCGAGCACCTGGCTGACCAGCGTCGACTTGCCCGAGCCGGAGACGCCGGTCACCGCGGTCAGGACGCCGAGCGGGAAGTCGGCGTCGAGTTCGCGCAGGTTGTGGCGGCTGATGTCGCGGAGTTCGAGCCAGCCCGCGGCCTCCCGGCCGCCGCCGGCTGCGGAGGAACCGCCGGCTGCGGAACGGCGGTGAGCGCCGCCGTCGTCGTCCGTTGTGCCCGAGTCTTCAGCCCGACCCGTTCGGGAACAGGAACGGCCGGGTGACGGACGCGTCCACCTCGGCGAGGCCGGCCACGGGTCCGCTGTAGAGCACTTCGCCGCCGCCTTCCCCGGCGCGCGGACCCACATCCACCAGCCAGTCGGCGCGGCGGACGATGTCCATGTTGTGCTCCACCACGAACACCGAGTTGCCGGAGGACTTGAGCTGGTCCAGGACCGCCAGCAGGGGCTCGGCGTCGGCGGGGTGCAGGCCGGCGGAGGGCTCGTCCAGCACGTAGATCACGCCGAACAGTCCGGAGCGGAGCTGCGTGGCGATCCGCAGCCGCTGCATTTCGCCGGGGGAGAGCGTGGGGGTGGACCGGCCGAGCGCGAGGTAGCCCAGGCCCAGGTCCAGCAATACGGTGACGCGCTGCAGGAGGTCGCGGGTGATGGCGACGGCCACCTCGTTGCCCTCGCCGGAGGACTGCTTGCGGGAGGCGGTGCCGGCCTCGGTGAGCTCGGTGGTGGGGCGGATGATGTCCGCCAGTTCCGTCATGGGGACGGCGTTGAGGTCGGCGATGGTGCGGCCGGCGAAGGTCACGGCGAGTGCGGCGGGCGTCAGGCCGCTGCCGCCGCAGACCGGGCACGGGCCGGTTTCCATGAAGCGCAGCACCCGGTCGCGCATGGTGGTGCTCTTGGAATCGGCGAGGGTATGCAGCACGTAGCTCTTGGCGCTCCAGAACCGGCCCTTGTAGGGCTTGGCGACGCGGTCGCGCTGGGGCGTCACTTCCACCACGGGCTGTTCCTCGGTGAACAGGATCCAGTCGCGGTCTTGTCTGGGCAGCTTGCGCCAGGGGGTGTCGACGTCGTGGCCCAGGTGGGTGAGGATGTCGCGCAGGTTCTTGCCCTGCCAGGCCCCGGGCCACGCGGCGATGGCGCCGTCGCGGATGCTCAGCGAGGTGTCCGGGACCAGTGAGGATTCCGTGACGGTGTGCGCGATGCCCAGGCCATGGCACTCCGGGCACGCGCCGGCGGCGGTGTTCGGAGAAAACGCGTCCGAGTCCAGCGGGCTGGCGCCGTCCGGATAGCTGCCGGCGCGGGAGAAGAGCATGCGCAGCGAGTTGGACAGCGTGGTGAGCGTGCCCACCGTGGAACGCGAACTCGGCGTCCCGCGGCGCTGTTGAAGCGCGACGGCGGGAGGCAGCCCGGTGATCATCTCCACCTTGGGGTTGTGCCCCTGCTGGATGAGCCGGCGCGCGTAGGGGGCCACGGATTCGAAGTAGCGGCGCTGCGCCTCGGCATAGATGGTGCCGAACGCCAGGGACGACTTGCCCGAGCCGGAGACGCCGGTGAAGGCCACGATCGCGTCGCGGGGCACGTCCACATCCACGTTGCGCAGATTGTTCTCCCGGGCGCCGCGGACCCGGACAAAACCGTCCGCCGGATTGCCCGGAATCAGATCTTGAATGAGATCCCGGTCGGTCGGGCGCGGCAAATCGGAAGCATGCTGTTTACTTTGCATTGATTCGACTCTATCCGCTCCGGGGAGCACCGGGCATATCCTTACCGAATGGAAACGAACGAGGCCGGCACCAACGCCGGCAACGGCACCAACACCGAAGCCGGCCCCGACGCGACAGGCCCTGACAGTGGCCCGGACAGTGGCGCGGCCCCCGAATATGCCGAAGTCCCCGAGGAAGTTCTCGCGCTCCCGGTCGCCGAACTGCACCTGCACATCGAGGGAACGCTCGAGCCGGAACTGATCTTCGCGCTGGCCGAACGCAACGGGATCCAGCTGCCCTATGCGGACCTGGACGAGCTGCGCTCGCGGTATGAGTTCACGGACCTGCAGTCCTTCCTGGACCTGTACTACGCCAACATGGCGGTGCTGCAGACGGAACAGGACTTTGCGGACATGACCCGGGCGTACTTGAGCCGGGCAGCGCTCGCCGGGGTGAAGCATGCCGAGATCATGCTGGACCCGCAGGCGCACCTGTCCCGCGGGATATCGCTGGAGACGTGTGTCAACGGCGTGGCCTCGGTGCTGGCCGGATCCCGCGAAGAGTTCGGCATCTCCACCCTGCTGATCGCGGCCTTCCTGCGCGACCTCACCGAGGAATCCGCCCTCGAAGTGCTGGAGCAGCTGCTCGCCATGGACGCCCCGATCGCGGGCATCGGGCTCGATTCCGCCGAAGTGGGCAACCCGCCGGCCAAGTTCGAGCGGCTCTTCGCCCGGGCCAAGGACGCCGGGCTGCACCGGATCGCGCACGCCGGCGAGGAGGGCCCGCCGTCGTACATCATCGACGCGCTGGACATCCTCGAGGTGGAGCGGATCGACCACGGCATCCGGTGCATGGAAGATCCGGAGCTCGTGGAACGGCTTGTGGACGAGCTCATGCCGCTGACCGTGTGCCCGCTGTCCAACGTCCGGCTCCGGGCCGTGGACACCCTGGCCGATCACCCGCTGCCGGCGATGCTCGCGGCGGGCCTGAACGTCAGCGTGAACTCGGACGATCCTGCGTATTTCGGCGGCTACGTGGACGACAACTTCGCGCAGCTGAAGTCAGTGATTGGCCTCTCCGAGTTCGACTGCGTACGGATGGCCGCGAACTCGATCCGGTCCTCCTTTGCGAGCGAGGAACGCAAGGCCGAGCTACTGGCCGAACTCGCGGCGTCCGGACACTAAAATCACAGTTGCCCTATCACTTATGGTCGCTAAAACGGGCGGTTGGGAACCATAACTGAAAGGGCAACAGCGCAGCGTGGGGTCTGGGTGACCCCCGGTTGCCGGCTTAGACGTCGATCGAGCCCATGTGCGGGTACCGCGCTCCGGCTGCCACCCCGGCCGGAGCCAGTTCGTCCAGGCGGGTCAGGTCCTCGGCGGTGAGTTCGACGTCGGCGGCGCCCAGGTTTTCCCGCAGACGGTCGCGCTTCTTGGTGCCCGGGATGGGAACGATGTGCTCGCCTTGGGCCAGCAGCCAGGCCAGTGCCAGTTGCGCCGGCGTGCAGCCCTTCGCGTCCGCCAACTCCTTGACCCGGTCCACTAGTTGCAGGTTGCGGTCAAAGTTCTCGCCCTGGAAAGCGCGGGGAGTGCCGGCGGAAATCGTCCGCCGCAAAGTCATCCGGGCTGCGGAACTGGCCGGTCAGGAAGCCCCGGCCCAGCGGGCTGTACGGAACAAAGCCGATGCCCAGTTCGGCGAGGACCGGGAAGACCTTGGTTTCCGGCTCGCGCTCCCACAGTGAGTATTCGGTCTGCAAGGCGGTGATGGGGTGCACTGCGTGGGCCCGGCGCACGGTGTCGGCGCTGGCCTCGGACAGGCCAAGGTGCCGGACTTTGCCGGCCTGCACCAGCTCAGCCATGGCTCCGACGGTTTCCTCGATCGGGACGGTCTTGTCCACCCGGTGCTGGTAGTACAGATCGATGTGGTCCACGCCCAGCCGCTGCAGGCTTGCATCGCAGGCGGAGCGCACGTAGTCGGGGGAGCCGTTGATGCCCACCCAGGATCCGTCGGGCCGCCGTTCGTTGCCGAACTTGGTGGCCAGGACGACGTCGTCCCGCCGGCCGGCGATGGCCCGGCCGACAAGCGCTTCGTTCGTGAACGGGCCGTACATATCCGCGGTGTCGAGCAGGCTTCCGCCGGCGTCGAGAAAGGCCTGGATGGTGGCGACGGACTCGTTTTCCTCGCCGTGGCCGTAGAACTCGCTCATGCCCATGCAGCCCAAACCCAGGGCCGAGACGGTGAGTGTACCGAGCGTGCGGGTTTCCATAGATATCTCCTCAACGGGAACGGTGGGGGCAGACCGCCACTCTAGGCCTATCGGGCCGGGGGACACAACGACGGGCACAACGGAAGCCTGCCGTCGTGACCCCGCGTTGCTGCTGCGGCAGCATGGGCTCGCCACGGACAGCCGCACTGCCTGGCCCGGCTCACCCTTGCCGGGGGATGCGCCGGGCGGCGTCGCGGCGGCAGAGTGCCCTTATGACGAAGACTGGACGGCAGCGCATGGGCTCGCTGCGCCGGGTGATGCCTGGGCTCGACGTCCCCGCCACCTATCAGAAGGACTGGTTCGGCAAGGACATCATCTCCGGAGTCGTCCTGGCGACGTTGCTCGTTCCCCAGGGCATGGCCTATGCGGAGCTGGCAGGTTTGCCGACGATCACCGGGCTGTACACCACCATCCTCTGCCTGCTCGCCTATGCGGTCTTCGGCCCGTCCCGCATCCTGGTGCTGGGACCGGACTCCGCACTCGGCCCGATGATCGCCGCGACGGTCCTGCCGCTCGTCGCCTCCGACGGCGACCCGCAGAAGGCGGTGGCGCTCGCGTCGCTGCTCGCGATCATGGTCGGCCTCATCATGGTCCTCGCGTCCGTGGCCAAGTTCGGCTTCATCGCCGACCTCATCTCCAAACCCACGATGATCGGCTACATGAACGGCCTCGCGATCACCATCCTGGTGGGCCAGCTCCCGAAGCTCTTCGGGTTCAGCGTGAGCAGCGATACCTTCGTCGGTGACTTCGTCGGCTTCGTTCAGGGCGTGGCCAACGGCGAGACAGTGGTCGCCGCCGCAGCAGTCGGCATCGCCGGGATCGTGTTGATACTGGCCCTGCAACAGTGGCTGCCCAAGGTCCCCGCGGTGCTCGTCATGGTGGTCCTCGCGATCGCGGCGACGACGATCTTCGACCTGGCCAGCCGGGGCGTCTCCCTCGTCGGGGAACTCCCGCGAGGCTTCCCGCCGTTCACCATCCCTAACGTGGAGCTCTCGGATATCGGACTGATGTTCGCCGGGGCTCTGGGCATTGCGCTGGTGTCCCTGACGGACACGATCTCGAATTCGACGGCGTTCGCGGCGCGCTCCGGCCAGGAGGTTCGTGGCAACCAGGAGATGATCGGCATCGGTGCCGCGAACCTGGCCGCGGGCTTCTTCCAGGGCTTCCCCGTGAGCACGAGCGGCTCCCGGACCGCGGTCGCGGAACGTTCCGGCTCCAAGACCCAGCTCACGGGTGTGACGGGCGCCGTGCTGGTCCTCCTCATGCTCGTGCTGCTTCCCGGGCTGTTCCGGAACCTGCCACAGCCGGCTCTGGCGGCCGTGGTGATCACGGCGTCTGTGTCCCTGGCCGACATCCCCGGCACCGTGCGTCTGTGGCGCCAGAGCAAGGCCGAGGTCAGCCTGTCGCTCGCGGCCTTCCTCGGGGTTGCGTTCCTGGGGGTGCTGCCCGGCATCGGCATTGCCGTGGGGCTGTCCATTCTCAACATCTTCCGCCGGGCATGGTGGCCCTACGAGACGGTGATCGGGCGGGTTCCGGGCTACGAGGGGTTTCACGATGTGAACTTCCACCCGGACGCGAAGCACCTGCCCGGCCTGGTGATCTACCGCTGGGACGCTCCGGTGTTCTTCGCCAACGTCAAGCCATTCCGTGACAACATCCGCCATCTGGCTCGGGCCGAACCCAAGCCGCGGTGGATCCTGCTCGCGGCCGAACCGATCACCGACGTCGACACCACAGCCGCGGACGTGTTGATCGAGCTGGATCGCGAGCTGGACGCGCAGGGCATCTCCCTGGTGTTTGCCGAGCTCAAACACCGGGTCAAGGAAAAGATCGAACTCTATGGGCTCAAACAGGAAATCGATCCACACCACTTCTACCCGACCCTCGACGCGGCCGTGGCAGGCCTACATGGCCCTCACCGGGGCGCAATGGAGCGCCGAGGACTGACCGTCCTGGGCAGCAACGGTCCTGGCCGAGTACGCCTAGGAGCGGGCTTCCTGGCGCTGCTCGGCCGGCGTGCGGGCGCTGCGGGTGATCCACCAGCCCAGGGCGGCCATCGCAAGGCCGATGGGAATCCCGTACGGCGGCAGGCCTACGTTGAAACCCAAGGACCTGCGACGACGAACGCGGCAAACCCGTCGAACCACATGGTGAGGACATGATTCGTCCTTAGCGGTGGATCCGATCTGATCCGGAACGGAGCAGCACTGAGTCGATGGCGGAGGCAGGCGCCGCGCGCCAGGCATCCCGGTCCAACGAGAACGGTGGTGAGGACTGCAAGGACCACGACGGCGAAGTAGATGAGTTCCGCCCGGTCAGCCTCGGCACCGGAGAAGCCGAAGGAACCCACCGTGAACGTTCCCTGGCTGTTGTGGAAGAGGTACGTCAGCAGCACGCTTCCGCCGGTGCGGTTGAACAGCCACACGTAGAGGAAGGTGATGGCGAAAGTGGTGGGCAGTCCGATCCAGGCTGAGCTGCCCGAACAGGACGAGAGGAAGGTGCCAGAGGGACACCAGAACGCCGAGGAGCGCCGCGGACCGCAGCGGAGTCCACCTGGCCTGGAGCAGGGGCAGGGCATAACCGCGGAAACCGGGCTCCTCTCCCACGGGGCCGTCCAGCGGATTGACCAGGCGCACGGCGAAGACAGCCAGGAGCCCGGACCAGGTCACCTCTGCCAGCCCGGGTGCCGGGGCGCCGAGGGCCATGTTCGCGAATCCGGTGAGCAGCGCCATCATCGCCGGGAGGAGGAGGGCAACGGCGTACCAGACCCAGCCCACCCGCCACCGGATCAGCCGCCGGCCCCACGCCCGGAAGCCGGCTTTACCTTCGGCGAGCCCAATGATGATCAGCGCCGCCGCGAGCGGACCGATCGGCAGGAATTCGAACTGCGGCATCAGCCCGGCCGCATAGAGCGGCCAGGAGCACCAGGAAATCGCGAAGGCCAGCACGAAGAACGCCGGGAGGCGGTGACGCTGCAGCCAGACCTTGAAACGACGCATGCCGGCTCCTGAGGTTCAGGACATATACGGCTCATTGTCCGCCCGCGGGCGCCCCGGATGCCAGCGCTGCCGAAACGGTCATGGCGGCGCTAAGGGTACTCCGGCGCCAACCTACTCGCGGGTAGCGGCGAGTCGATCCTTCCCGCGCTCCGCTCCGCGCTGTCATAGTGGGTCACGACACATAGAGTTAACAGATCCCGCTCGCAAAAACCAACCTTTCCTTGGCAAAATGCAGGTGGATCAATTGCTTCTAAAGGAGACCCATGGGCGCGAACACCGCGGAAAACACCAACCTTCGGCTGAAGGCCGTGCTGGATGTCCTGACAGAGGAGGTATGGACCGGCGAGAAGCTCAACGCCGGAGCCGTACTCGGCGAGGCAATCGCACGGGTGCCCCTCAACGACCACGAACGTGAACTCCTCAGCGGCGGCATTCCCCGCGGCCACAAGACGCTCACCACCGCCACGGCGAAGCTGGTCAAGGCCGGCTGGCTGGTCAAGGGCCGCTCCGGCTGGTCCATCACCGACGACGGCCAGCGCGCCACGGTTGCTTTCGCCGAGCCCGCCGCCTTCTCTGCAGCGGTCGACGCCGGCACTCCGGTTCCGGCCGGCACCCCCCTTCCGTCTGCTCCCGCGGCAAAGCCCGGCGAAAGCGGCAAAGACAGCAGCGAAGGCCGCCAAGGCCGAAGAGGCGCCGTCGAAAACCGGCAAGGTTGCAGGCAAGGCCGCCAAGCTCGTCGAGGAGGCCGTTGCCCCCGTGGCCAAGGTGGTGCGGAAGCGCAAGCCCGCCGCCAAGGCCCCGGCAGAAGCCCCGGCTGCAGCGGCAACCGAAGCACCGGCCGTCAGCGCCGAAACCATCGAGCAGCCGGAAGCCGTTGCGGTTGCCGGTGACTTCAACGTCCTGCTGGGCGCGCCGGCCAACTGGGCGCCGCAGTACGACGAGGCCCAGATGGAACTGGACCTGGTGGACCAGCTGTGGAAGATCGCCGCGGACATTCCTGCCGGCTTCTACACCTTCAAGATCGCCCTGAACCGTTCCTGGGATGAAAACTACGGCGCGTTCGGCGCCTTCGACGGCCCCAACCACGAGGTCCACCACGGCGGCGGCCTCCTGGTCATTCAGTACGATCACCGCACGCGGGACATCGTCCTGAAGTAAGGGCCGACACCCAAGCTTTCTGCCGACGCGCGAATGACCCTGCGACACCTGAATTCTGGTGTCGCAGGGTCATTTGCGCGTCGCGGGCGGAATTGCGCATCCTGAGCCTGCCCGCGGAACCCGGACCGACCTAGCATTGCCTCATGGATACCGTCGAAGTTGCGGGTCTGCGAATCCGGTACCAGCGTGCGGGCCAGGGTCCGCCGCTGGTCCTGCTGCACGGCGCCTACGAAGACAGCCGGATCTGGCGGCGGCAGCTCGACGCGCTGTCGGATGAATTCACGGTCTTCGCCTGGGACGCACCCGGGTGCGGCGGCTCGGACGATCCGCCACTGGACTTCACCGGAAAGGACTTGGGCGACGCCCTGGCCGGATTTCTGCGGGAAGCGGTGCCGGGCAGGCCGCACATCCTCGGGCTATCCATGGGCTCCGGCATTGCACTGGAGCTCTACCGGACACACCCGTCAGTCCCTGCGTCGCTGCTGCTGGTCTCGGCGTACGCCGGCTGGGCGGGATCCCTGCCGCCCGAGGAAGTGGAGCGCCGCTACGCGCAGGTGCTTGCCGAACTCGATCAGCCGCCGGAACAATTCATCCCCGTGTGGCTGCCCACGCTCTTCACCGACCACGCTGATCCGGCGGATGTGCAGGAAACCGCCGCCATCATGGCCGACTTCCATCCGGCGGGCATGCGGGCACTGCTCAACGCGAACGCACATGCCGACTATCGCGATGTCCTGCCGACCATCGTGGTGCCCACCCTGCTGCTGTACGGCACGGAGGATGTCCGCGCGCCGCTGAGCGTGGCCCGCGAGATGAACCGGCGGATCCCTGGCTCGACGCTCGTGATGATTCCCGACGTCGGGCACATGGCGGCCGTCGAAGCGCCGGATGCCTTCAACACCCAGGTCCGCCGGTTCCTGCACGGGATTGCCGATTGAGCCAGCCCGCCGGGTGACCGCCGCTAGAACCGGGTTGGGTCCGGCCGCGGGGGCACCGGGCCGGGGTCCGGAATCGGGAGGGGATTGGGCGTCGGGAACGGACCAGGTGCCGGCGACGGCGTGGGCGCGGGTCCGGGTACCGGCTCGGGCCCCGGGACCGGCGGTGGCGTGATCGGACCGGGTTCGGGCGGGAACGGGTCCCCGGGCTCCGGCGGCGGCGTCGTGGGGCCCGGATCCGGCGGAAACGGATCGGGTTCGGGTGTCGGTGGAATAGTCATGTCGGGCTCCCTCACTCTTTGTGGATTGTGTGTGGCGCCGGATTGTTCGTCCGGGGGTCTATCGATCCGGCCGCGCTGCTCCGGCGCGCAGGACCTTTATCTCCCACGGCCGGAGATGCAGTCGGGGCGCCGCAGCATCGGCAGGGTAGTTTCCGAGGACCAGTTCCGCTTTGTCCCACATAACCGGAACGTCGGCGTCGTCGAGCGTCACCTCCTGGTCCTGACCGGAAAAGTTGCCCAGCACCAGTAGCTTGGTATCCGGCAGCGCCCGGGTGAACGCGTAGACGTGCGGGTCATCGGGCAGGAGCATGGTGAAGTCCCCGTGCGAGACCACCGGCTCCGCGTGCCGCAGCGCTATCACCGTGCGGTAGAAGCTGTAGACCGAGTCCGGGTCATCCACCTGGGCGGCGGCGTTGATGTGGTTGGCATTCGGGTTCACCGCGATCCAGGGAGCCCCGGTGGTGAAGCCGGCATGCCGGGAGGCGTCCCACTGGACCGGGGTCCGCGCGTTGTCCCGGTTCAGGGGCGCGAGGGCGGCGAGGACCTCGGCGTCGGTATGGCCGAGGTGCGTGGTGGCTTCGCGGTGGTGGTTGAGGACCTCGATGTCGCGGTAGTCGCTGATCGCGCCGAACGTCATGTTGGTCATGCCCAGTTCCTCACCCTGGTAGACGTAGGGCGTGCCCCGGTGCAGGTGCAGGATGCCGGCCAGCATCTTGGCGGACAGCTCGCGGTACTTCCCGTCGTCGCCGAAGCGCGACACGGCGCGGGCCTGATCGTGGTTGCCCCAGTACAGGCTGTTCCAGCCGCGCTCGGCCAGGCCTTCCTGCCAGCGTCCCAGGGTCTGCTTCAGCTCGGTGAGCAGGAGCTTCTTGGGCCGCCACTTGTCGCCCTCCTCCTGGTCCAGCGCCACGTGCTCGAACTGGAACACCATGTCCACCTCGGCCCGGGCGGGGTCGGTGAACAGGACGGCTTCCTCCACCGTCACGCCGGGCATTTCGCCGACGGTCAGCAGTTCACCGGTGCGGCCGGCGAAGACTTCCCGGTGCATCTCCTGCAGGAACTCGTGCATGCGGGGGCCGTCGATGTAATAGGGCGTGCCGTCGCCGTAGAGCTTGCCGTCGGCGACTGGCCCGTCCGGGAGGGAGGTGTCCTTGGAGATGAAGTTGATGACGTCCATCCGGAAGCCGTCCACGCCCCGGTCCAGCCACCAGTTCATCATCTCGTAGACCGCCGCGCGGACCTCGGGGTTCTCCCAGTTCAGGTCCGGCTGCTTCTTCGAGAAGATGTGGAGGTAGTACTCCCCGGTGGCCTGATCGAACTCCCATGCGGGCCCGGAGAACGCCGAGCCCCAGTTGTTCGGCTCCGCGGCCATGCCCCGTGGGGAGGCAGCGACGTCCCGCGGCGGCCGCCACCAGTACCAGTCACGCTTCGGGTTGTCCTTCGAGGACCGCGATTCCACGAACCAGGGGTGCTCGTCCGAGGTGTGGTTGACCACGAGGTCCATCACCAGCTTCATGCCGCGCGCGTGCAGCCCGTCGGTCAGTTCCCGGAGCTCCTCCAGCGTGCCGAAGAGCGGATCGACACTGCGGTAGTCGCTGATGTCGTAGCCGTTGTCGTCCTGCGGCGAGGTATAGATCGGGGAAAGCCAGACGACGTCGACCCCCAGCCGCTGCAGGTAGTCCAGCTTGCTGATGATGCCGCGGAGGTCGCCGATGCCGTCGCCGTTCGAGTCGGCGAAGCTGCGCGGATAGATCTGATAGACGACGGCGCGTTGGAACCAGTCGCGGGCAGGCGCCTCAAGCGTTTCCGCGGGGGATTGTTCGACCGTCATGGGGGACTCCTCAGCTGGTCCGGCAGGCGTTGGGGGCAGCGCTGTTGCTGCCCCGCCAACGTCTGATTATCGGCCAGTTCCCGGAGGGTGGGAAGACCCCGCCCGGTCCTGCTGTCCTGCGTCCGGCTGCTGTCCGGCGGTGGCCGTCCGGCCGGGATCAGTTCTGCGAGGCGATGGCGTTGTCGCGGTCCTCGAAGACGTCCTCGCCGGGACCGGAGAAGGCCTTGGAGCGCTGGATCGCCTCGATGGACCCGGTGAACAGCTGGGAATCGTGCGGGTCCGGGTGCCGGTGGTGCTCGTCGGCGGCGGAAACCTTGCCCGGTCGCTGGGACCCCGATCCCTGGGAACCCGTCCCGGCGTCGGAGGCGGCGGACCCGGGAACGGACGCGGCGGATCCCGCCGTCGAAGGCAGCGACTCGAGGCGCACGTGGGGGAGCGCCGTCGGGTGGTCCTGCTGCAGGAACAGCACGAGTTCCTCGCGGATCAGGCAGCGGAGGTCGAAGAGGGAGGCGCTGTCCGCGGCGCTGACCAGGATGCGCACCCGGACAAAGCCTGCGGTGGCGTCCGTGATCTGCAGGATCCCCACGCGCTTGTCCCACAGCGGGGTCTCGGCCAGGACCTTCTTCAGTTCGGCGCGCATCGCCTCGACCGGTGCGCGCCAGTCGAGGTCGAATTCCACGGTGCCCATGACCTCGGACTGCCGCCGGGTCCAGTTCTCGAACGGGGTGGTGGTGAAGTAGGTCGAGGGCAGGATCAGCCGGCGGTCGTCCCAGATGTGGACCACCACGTAGGTCAGGGTGATCTCCTCGATCCGGCCCCATTCCTTCTGGACCACCACCACGTCGTCCACCCGGATCGCGTCCGTGAAGGCGAGCTGGATGCCGGCGAAGACGTTGACCAGCGAGGTCTGCGCGGCGAGGCCGGCGACGATCGAGATCACGCCCGCGGAGGCCAGCAGCCCGGCACCGAGGGCCTGGATCGCGGGGAACGTCAGCATCATGCTGCCCAGGGCCACCACCACGATCAGGGCGACGCCGATCCGCCGGGCCAGGATCACCTGGGTGCGCAGCCGCCGGGCGCGGCGGTTGTCCGCGACATCCACCCGGTACCGGGTCAGGACCATCGCCTCGACGATGAGCAGCATGGCGATGGCCAGCCAGGCCAGGGAGGCGATGAGCGCAATCAGCAGCAGATGGTCCAGGGCGTGGCGCCATTCGAGGTCCCCGGTGCTCATGGCCAGCGCGATCCGGACCGCGATCAGGCATAGGGACAGGCGCAGGGGCATCCGGGCCACGCGGGACGTCTCGCGCAGTTCGGGCTTGCTGCGGTTGAGCCGGAGCACAATCTTGCGCACCAGCCAGGACAGGACGAGTCCGGCAACCACGGCGAGGGCCATGGCCAGGAACGGCATTGCTTGTGTCAGGAACTCTTGCATTAGTTAAGCTCTAGCAAGCTTCCGCGGCCAATTGAAATCGGCGGAAAGTCAACGTGCGTCTGGTCACGCGCCTGCAGGCGGTGGCGGCCGCGGCGGGATCGGGCCCGGTTCGGCCGCCGTTCTGGGACTTTTGACTCTTGTTTCTGCTCCCAGACGTTCCACAATGGTCGAACCACTTGCAGCCCAGGGGGAGGGTGACATGCGACGACTCGGGACAATCGGCACGGCAAGAATCGGCACGGCAGCATCGGCGGCCTTCTTGCTTGCGGCACTGCTCGGTGCCTGCGGTGCGCCCGCCGCCCCGGGACCGGGTACGGCGTCGCCGTCGATGCCCACTGTGCCGCCGCTGACGTCCGCGCCCGCCAGCAGCGGCGCCGGCGACGGTGCGCCAACTGAGTCGGCCTCGGCACCGGTCACGCCCGCGCCGAGGGCGACGAACTGGCAGACGCTCAAGACCCCGGACGGACAGTTGCAGTTCGATCACCCGGCCGAGTGGACCGTCAAGGACCGCGGCGCCGAGGCCGCGCCCGGCGGGGTGTTCCTGGAGGTCCTCAACCCGGGCGGCAAGTCGCTGGCCACGCTGCGGACCAACGTGGTCACGGGTTCCGAATGCACGCAGAGGATCCCGTACTCAGTGCTCGATCTGGTTCCCGTTCCGGCCTTGGTCCAGCAGGGGGTCACCCCGCACTTCATCTTTGAGTTGCGGCTGTATCCGGCGGAGAAGGACCCCACCAAGGCCAATGTCATGGCCTACGGCATCAGTTCGGCGCCCAAACCGTCCGGCCCCGACGCCTGCCCGATCTTCCAGTTCTTCACCTGGCCGCCCAGCGGCGCGTCGTTCGGCGGCGTCTACAACCCCTTCGACACCACCCCGGGCAACGAGCCCCATGTCGACACCCCGGAGGCGTACCTGGAGACCGCCGAGTACCAGGACATCAAGAAAATGATCACCTCGCTGCGTCCGGCGGGGCAGTAGGGGCGGCTGGGCTCATGGCGACGCGTATGAGACGGCGGCTGGCAGCGTCTTCGGCGGCGGTTCCCGCTACCGTACTGTCCGCGCTGACGCTCGCATCCCTGCTCCTGGCCGGCTGCGGTTCGCCCGCGGCGCCACCCGCGACATCCGGGGCAGCGACGCCGGGGACAACGTCCGGACCCCCGCCGTCGGCAAACGCCCCGACGGAAACGCAGGGAACCCCGCCGTCGGAATCGTCGTCGGGAACTGCGACGGGGACCTCGCCGGGGGCAACGCCGGGAACAGCTTCGGGGACCACGACGCCGGGCACCTCACCGACGTCGGCGGCCCCGCCGTCGTCGTCCGGCTGGAAGACGTTCACGACGTCGGACGGGACGCTAAGTTTCGACTACCCGGCCGCCTGGACCGTCAAAGACCCCGCCGGGGAGGCGCCGCTGGGCGGGGAGTTCGTGGACGTCCTGAACGCCGCCGGGAAGCAGATGGCCGCGCTGCGCACCAACATTGTCACGGGCGCCGAATGCGGCGACAAACAGCCCTACCTTCTCATCGATTCGGAGCCGATGCAGGCCCTGGCCGAACCCGGTGCGGCGGACCAGAACGGGCCGCGCTACGTCTTCGAGGGCCGCGGTGACGCCAGCGCGGCGGAAGCCTCGCCGCCAACGGTCGCGTCGTACGGGATCACCATGATGCCGGAGGAGACCGGACCCCGTCGTGTCCCATGTTCCAGCTCTTCCTCTGGCCGCCCAGCGGCGCGCTGTTCGGCCAGGCCTACGACCCGGCGAAGAACACGACGCCGGGAGACCCGGGGCTGCCGTATCTGGAGAAGGCGAAGCTCTACGCCACCACGGCGGAGTACCAGGACGTCCGGAAGATGATCACGTCGCTGCGCCCCGCCGCTACGGGAACGGTGTCGGAACCGGCGAAGTAGCTGTACTACAGGCTCGGGCTACACGGCGGGCAGGCGCCGGCGGCGGCGGCTTGCCGGCTCCGATGAGCTGTTCTTGCTGGCGCGCTGCCCTGCCCACGGGGTGCTGCGGACCTCACTGATAAGCCCGGTTCCTGCGCACTCGCGCACGGCCATGATGCCGTTCGCCGCCTGGCGTTTGTCGTCGAATGCTCGGGAAATGGCCAACACGGTCCCGTCGGCGGCGATTAGCCGGAACCGGACGTTTGATTCCGCGTCGGTGAAGATTTCGAATTGTCCAGCCATCGTCTTGTCCTTTCGGGCAGCTGTTGCTGCCGGGGGAGATAAGAGCACTTCCTTGTGCTGTTGCCGGGTCTTCGACAAGCTGCCACAGTGCAAGAGACCAGCCTGCCGCGGAGGGCGGGTGCCCGAAAAGAGGCATAGGTCCCTTCATGTCTGGCTGGTCAGACTAAAGCCGCGAGACTGAACGCGTGAGACCAATGAACCCAACCCCCGGGGCCGTACCGGGCGCTACATTGGGAGCATGACTGACAAGCACTCGGCGCAGTTTTCCGCGGATACCGGCGAGCCCGTGCGGCTGAATGCGAGGGTATCCGGTGTGGTCCAGGCGGTCGGCTTCCGGTACTGGACGGTCAGGAAGGCCGAGGAGCTCGGGCTCACCGGCACGGTCAGGAACAACGACGACGGCACGGTAGGCATCGTGGCAGAGGGGCCGCAGTCCGTGGTGCTGGAGTTGCGGCGCTGGTTGCGCTCGCCGGAGGCGCCGGGCCGGGTGGAGAATGTCCAGGAGTCCGTCTCAGCGGCGGCGGGGGAGTTCAGTAGCTTCCGGGTGGTGTACTGAGCCTGAGCAGCCCGTGGCCCAGGACTGCTGTGCGGGACAGCGTCCGGTAGCCCTCGTGGTCGAACAGCACGGTGATGAGGTCGCCGTCGTGCCCCATCACCACGCCCGGGCCCCAGAGCGCATGCTCCACGCGGGAGTTCAGCGGGAACGCCTCGGCATCGACTGTGGGCGCAGCGCCGACGCGCGGCAGCACCGCCGTCGTGCTCGCCGTTGTGACCTTGTAGCAGCGCGGTACCTGTGGTGCAGGTGTCGCAGTTCCCGCAGGGTTCGGGCAGGTCCTCGCCGAAGTAGCCGAGCAGGAACTGGCGGCGGCAGCGGTGCGTTTCGGCGTAGCTGCGGATCATCGCGATGCGGGACTTGTCCACGCGCTCGCGGGCTGCGGCGAGTTCGACGGCGCGTTCCACCACGCGGGCGGGGTCCGCCGTCGGGTCTAGCGCCACCTCGAGCCGGACGCCGTCATGGTTTGTTGTGACGGCGCCGGTCTCCTGCAGTTGGTTCAGCAGGCCGGTGATCCGCCGGGCGGGGAAGGCCGTCCAGTCGGCCAGCGACTGTGGCTGGAGCGGCCTGCCCGCCTCGCGCAGCACGGTGAGGACCGCCAGCAGTGCGGCCTCGTCCGGGGTGTGGGTGGCGAAGAAGCGCCGCAGGCCGAGGTCCTCGGAACGGTAGTGCAGCACGGCGACGGCGGGTTGCCCGTCCCGTCCGGCGCGGCCGATCTGCTGGTAGTAGCTGTCCAGGGATTCCGGGATGTCCGCGTGGAGCACAAACCGGACGTCGGGCTTGTCGATCCCCATGCCGAATGCGGTGGTGGCAACCACCACGTCCAGGCGGCCGTCGAGGAACTTCTCGTGGACGAGCTCCCGCTCGGCCGGGGTGCGGCCGGCGTGATAGGCCTCGGCGCGGAGGCCGTTCCGGGCCAGCTTCGCGGCGTACTTCTCGGTGTCCTTCCGCTTGGCCGCGTACACCAGGCCGGGCCCGCGCCCCGCGGCCAGTTGGCGACCAGTTCGGTGGCCTGGCTGAGGACAGCGCGGCGTTTCTCCTTGTCCTCATGGTGGCGGAGCACCTCCAGGCGGATGTTGGGCCGGTCGAAGCCGTGGACCAGGACCAGCGGGCCGGTCATGCCGAGGCGGGCCAGGATCTCCTCCCGCACCGGGGGAGAGGCGGTGGCCGTCAGCGCAGCGGTGGTCGGGTGGCCCAGGCGTTCGCGGACCTCGCCGAGCCGGAGGTAATCGGGACGGAAATCGTGGCCCCAGGAGGAGACGCAGTGGGCCTCGTCCACCACGAACAGGGCGATGTTGAGCGCCGCGATCCGCTCCACGGTGCTGGGCTTGGCGAGCTGTTCCGGGGCGAGGAAGAGGAACGCCGCCTCGCCGCTTTCCACCGCCCGCCAGGCGCGCTCCTGCTCGGCGGCGCTGTGCGAGGAGTTGACCGCGACGGCGCCGCCCGGCCCCGCCGCTTCCCGCAGCCCGTCCAGCTGGTCCTCCTGCAGGGAGATCAGCGGGGACACGACGACGGTGGGCCGCTGCTGCCGGCGGTGCAGCAGGAGGGCCGGGACCTGGTAGATGGCCGACTTCCCGTAGCCGGTGGGCATGACGGCGAGGACGTCCCGGCCGGCGGCGAGGGCGCGCATCCCGGCGAGCTGGCCTTCGCGGAGGTGCGGCAGGCCAAAGGTGACGTCCGCGAGGTGGCGGAGGTCGGCGTCGTCGTTCACTGGATGGTGGAGGGCTGGAAGCTGGAGCGCCGGACACTGGAGCGCTGAGGCGTCCGGCCGCGACGCATCCGCGTTGGCGGCGATGGCCTCGGTCATGATTGCAGCTCCGTTGCGACAGTTTGAGGTGAGGCGGGGCGGCCATGGTGCGGGCCGTTGATTTCAGGGTAGGACCTGCCGGACGAGTTGCGAAAACTGCGAGGTGTCGACGGCAGGCCTGGTCCAGCCTGAACGGGGCAAAGGACCCTCGGCAGGGAAGCTGTTTCTGAGTAGGGTGTCCCCATGCAGAAGATATCGCTTGATGCCCTCGCCCGGCAGCAGATTGAGGCTGCGGTGGCGGCACCCAGCGGACGTGCGGCGGATACTGCGTTTGGCGGACATGAGAAGACGCTCCGACAAACCGTGATGGCTTTCAGAGCGGGGACGCAGCTCAGCGAGCATCAGAACCCCGGCGAAGCGACCGTGTTTGTGCTCCGCGGTTGTGTGCGCCTGCGGGCCGGCAACGAATCCTGGCAGGGGAAGACCGGGGATCTGCTGATCGTGCCGGACGGGCTGCACAGCCTGGAAGCAGAAGAGGACTCGGCGATCCTGATGACCGTGGCGAAAATCAAGACCTGACGGCACAGCCGCAGGCGGGGAGACCGGTCGAGGCGATCGACCAGGGGCCGGATTACCGCAAGGAGCAGGATATGACTGTCATCCCTTTCGACGATGTCCCACAGACCCGGAGGTGGTGGGCGCGGGCCGCCTACGTCGCGGTCTTCTGCGCGGTGGCCGTCCCCCTGGCGGCGGCGGGTTTGGCAGGCACGATTGCACTGGTCATGACGGGTCTCGGCGGCGTGTTGGTGACCGTGGCCGCGATTTACTGGTTCCTGATCAGCCGCGGCGTGCTGCGCTGGTGTGCGCTGGCGCTGGCGGTGCTCGCCCCGCTCGTGGTTCTGTTTCTGTTCATTCAAGCCGGGCTGCTGTTTGAGGTCTTGATCTCCTTTGCGCTGGTGCTTGTGGCGCTGGTCTGTGCCCGCGCGGCCCTCCGGGAGCGGAGCGAGGGCTCGACGATGACCGAATACCCTGCGCCCACCTGGAAACATGCCTTCCTGGTAATGAATCCGCGTTCCGGCGGTGGCAAGGTGGTGAAGTTCGATCTCCAGCGGAAGGCGGAGGAACTCGGCGCCGAGGTGGCGCTTCTGGAGGGCCCGGGACCGGTGGACGTCGACGCGTTGGCCCGGCAGGCGGTGGAGCGCGGGGCCGATCTGCTCGGCGTCGCCGGCGGGGACGGAACCCAGGCGCTCGTGGCCGGCATCGCGGCCGAGCACAACCTTCCGTTCCTGGTGATCAGCGCCGGTACCCGCAACCATTTCGCCCTGGATCTCGGACTGGACCGGGAAGACCCGACGGGCTGCCTGGATGCCCTCCGCGACGGGGTGGAACTTCAGGTCGACCTCGGCAAGATCAACGGCCGCACCTTCGTCAACAACGCATCCTTCGGTGTGTACGCCGAGGTGGTGCAAAGCCCGGAGTACCGCGATGACAAGGCCGGCACCGTGCTGCAGATGCTGCCGGACCTGATCAAGGGCGCCAAGGGCGCGCGGCTGCGAGCCCAGGTGGACGGCGATACGGTGGACGGGCCGCAGGCGGTGCTGGTGAGCAACGGCCCGTACGGCAGCAACGACCTCGCGGGCCTGGGCCGCCGGACCCGGCTCGACCGCGGCGTACTCGGTGCGGTGGCGATCTCAGCAGCTACTACCCGTGAAGCGGTGGGCCTGCTGCGTCGCGCGACCAAGCATGGCCTGATCCAGCGCACCGCCTCGGAGGTGGTTGTCGGCGCCGACGTGCCCGAGATCCCCGTCGGAGTGGACGGCGAGGCCCTGCTGATGACCACCCCGGTACGGTGCACGGTCGAACCCCGCGCGCTGCGGGTACTGGTTCCGCGGAAGCGTCCGGGCGTCCCGCCGGCCCAGCCCTCCCTGGACCTGGTCCGGCTCCGTGAGTTGGCGTGGGGGCGGCGGGCTGCATGGTCGTCGGCGTCGGCCGCGCCGCAGGCTAAACGATAAGGCAACCACGCACCCGAGGGGCCCTCATTGAAATTCAGCGAAGCCAGGCAGCTTATCCAGGTGAAGGCTCCCGTGTTTTCCCGCCAACGGCGTGTGCTGGCGGCGGCCTACAACGTCGAGGAATACCGGAAATCGGCACGGAAAGTCTTGCCGGCAGGGATCTTCGACTATCTCGACGGCGGATCTGAAGACGAGGTGACGCTGCGCCGCAACCGAGCCGTCTTCGACTCCTGGGCACTGATGCCCAGTTGGGGCCCGGTGTCCGGACCGGATACGAAGACGACCCTGCTCGGAAAAGGCAGTGCCCTGCCGCTCACACTAACCCCCACCGGAGCCACACGTCTGTTCCATCCCGAGGGCGAACTGGCCGTCGCGGCTGCTGCTGACCGGGCCGGCATCCCCTACGGACTGGCCGGGCTGAGCACCGTGCCCATGGAAACGATTGCAGAGCGCCACCCGTCCCTTGACCGCTGGTTCAACTTCGGGCTCACCTCCGACGCCCAGGCGTTGAAGGACAAACTGGCGCGCTGCGACGCCGCAGGGTTCAACACCCTGATTGTCGGCGTCGATACGCGGGCGCTGGGATCCAGGGAGCGGGACCTCCACAACGGCTTCACCGCACCTCCCGCGCTGACGCTGTCAACCATCGCGGACATCGCCCGGCGTCCTTCCTGGTGGATCAACTTCCTGAAGTCGGACGGAATCAGTTTTCCGAATCTGGATCCACGCAGTGCCGCGGCCACCTCTGTGGTCACCCCGGCCATGTGGCAGGACATCCTTGGCCACTCGGATGCGACCAGCGGATGGACGGAGCTGGAGGCCTTGCGCCAGGCGTGGCACGGCAAGATCGTGCTCAAAGGCTGCGTGAACCCGGCCGACGTGGCCAAGGCCTCCCGTATTGGCCTGGACGCCGTCCAGTTGAGCAATCATGGCGGACGCCAACTCGACCACATGCTGAGCCCCATGGATGTCCTCCAAGAATCGCGGCAGCGGGTGGGCGATTCGATCGAGATCTATGTGGACTCCGGCATCCGCCGGGGGAGCGACATCCTCAAGGCGCTGGCACTGGGAGCCGATGCCTGTTCGATCGGCAGGGCCTACCTTTACGGATTGGTGGCGGCAGGCTCACCGGGCGTTGGACGCATCATTGAGATCCTCGCGGATGAACTGCGGCGTACCATGACGTTAGTGGGCGTTTCCAGCATTTCCGAGTTGAAAGCTCGAGGCGGGGAAATTCTTCGGGACATCCGTCTTTCCGGAGAAATCCTTGAAACAAGAGCGTCAGGCAACACGAATTGATGAGTTCTGAACAAGCAGTCACGCAGTTCCCTCCCGCAGCGTTGCGGGAGCCAGAGAATCTCTGAATAGCTAAGGAAAACATGCGCACCAGATACCTTCTTCCCGTTCTCACCATAGCCACGGCGCTCTCCCTCTCCGGCTGCGTCAACAACAGTGAACCAGCCCCCTCCGGCGGGGCATCCGGAACCGCAGACGCCATCGACGTGCAAAAGAATGACGCCATTGCCGCGTCGCTTCCGGAGAAAATCAAGAGCGCCGGCGTGCTCAATGTCGGCATGGCCAACAACTACCCGCCCAACGAGTTCAAGGACGATAACGGTGACCCCGCAGGCTGGTCTGTGGACCTCACCAACGCCTTGGGCAAGGTTATGGGCTTGAAGGTCAATTTCGACATCGGCACCTTCGACAACATTCTTCCTGCCGTCAAAGCAGGCAAGGATGACATGGGAATGTCGTCGTTCTCCGACACACTGGAACGCGAAAAGCAGGTGGATTTCGTGAACTACTACTCGGCCGGCATCCAATGGGCAGCCCCCAAGGGCAAGACCGTGGACCCCAACAACGCGTGCGGGCTAAAGGTTGCTGTCCAGGCAACCACCTACGAGGACACGCATGAGGTGCCGGCAAAGTCGAAGGCCTGCACGGATGCAGGCAAGCCGGCGATCACCATCTTCAAGTACGACGCGCAGGACCAGGCGACCAACGCCCTCGTGGTGGGACAGGTCGACGCGATGAGCGCCGATTCGCCCGTGACTCTTTATGCGATCTCCAAGACCAAGGACAAGCTGCAGACCGCCGGCGACGCCTTTGAGGTGGCACCGTACGGAATCCCTGTGGCCAAGGGCAGTGAATTTACGCCGGTCCTCCAGAAAGCGCTCCAGGCGCTGATCGACGACGGTACGTACAACAAGATCCTGACCAAATGGGGAGTGGAAGCCGGCGGCATCAAGACGGCGACACTCAACGTGGCTGCCCAAGGGTGATAGCAAATGAGCGAGCCGGAATCCGACAGGATGATTGAGTCGGAACCTGACGGGAAGCCGCGAGCACGCGGAGGACAGGACACGGACAACGCGCCGGCAGAGGCGATCGTTGCGATCCCGCTGCGTCACCCGTGGCGGATCTTCATTGCCGTGGTCCTGTTGCTCGGCTTGGCAGTCTTTGTGCTGGACGCCGCCCAGCGCTCCGACTATGGCTGGCCGGACGTGGGAAAGTACATTTTCGACCGTCGGATCAGCCAGGCCGCGTGGGTGACGTTGTGGCTGACCATCTACGCGATGATCGGCGCGATCGTCATCGGCCTGCTGCTGGCCATCATGCGGCTCTCGCCGAATCCGGTGCTGAAGAGCATTGCCTGGCTGTATATCTGGATTTTCCGGGGCACTCCCGTCTATGTGCAGCTCGTGTTCTGGGGCATCGTGTCCCTGATCTATCCGGTCTTCACGTTGGGGATTCCGTTCACTCCGCCGTGGGTCACCGTCCCGAACGATATCTTCACGAACTTGTTCATCACCGCCGTGATCGGGCTGGCCCTGAACGAGGCCGCCTACATGTCTGAAATCGTGCGTGCCGGCCTGCTGTCAGTGGACGAGGGCCAGGCAGAAGCCTCGACGGCCCTGGCGATGTCCTGGGGGCAGACGATGCGGTACGTCGTGGTTCCGCAGGCCATGAAGATCATCATTCCGCCTACCGGCAACGAAGTGATTTCGATGCTCAAGACCACCTCCCTGGTGGCCGCGATTCCATTGAGCATTGACCTCTACGGGGTGTCCCGTGGCATTTCAGCCGTGACGTTCACCCCCGTGCCGCTGCTGATTGTGGCCTCGCTCTGGTACCTGCTGTTCACCTCCATCCTGATGGTCGGCCAGCACTTCATTGAAAAGCGGTTCTCCCGGGGAACCGGACGGCTCAAGACAGACAAGGAACCCGTTGCGCCCGGGCCGGCACCGACGGCGGGGCCCGGCGCCCCGGGTGCACCGCTCAGTACCGACGCTGGAGGTAAGGGATGACGGGCGTGCCAATGGTCCTTGCGGAGAAGGTTTCCAAGAATTTCGGCTCCAACAGGGTCTTGCGCGGGATCAGCCTGAAGGTAGACCCGGGGGAGGTCCTCTGCATGGTGGGGCCCAGCGGTTCCGGTAAGTCGACGTTCCTGCGGTGCATCAACCACCTGGAAGTGGTTGATGGCGGCCGGCTCTCGGTCGACGGACAATTGGTCGGCTACCGTCAAAAAGGAGAAAAGCTCTACGAACTCAAGCTCAAAGAAGCGGCCTTCCAACGCCAGGAAATCGGGATGGTCTTCCAAAGATTCAACCTGTTTCCGCACCTGACTGCGCTGGAGAACATCACCCTTGCTCCCATGCGGGTGAAGAAGCTTTCCAAGGCCGCTGCCACTGCCCGGGCCGTGGAACTTCTGGAGCGCGTGGGGCTGGAGGACAAGGGCGATGCCTATCCGGCGCATCTTTCAGGCGGGCAACAGCAGCGGGTGGCCATTGCCCGCGCCTTGGCCATGGACCCGAAACTGATGCTCTTCGACGAGCCGACCAGCGCCCTGGACCCGGAGCTGGTGGGCGAGGTCCTGGACGTCATGAAGGGCCTAGCTAAGAGCGGCATGACCATGATTGTGGTGACCCACGAGATGGGGTTCGCCCGGGAGGTCGCGGACACGCTGGTGTTCATGGATGAAGGCGTGGTGGTGGAGGCCGGACCTCCCCGCCAGATCCTGAGCGACCCGCAGCATGACCGGACCAAGGCATTCCTTTCCAAGGTCCTCTGACGCCGGGAGTCAACCGCGCGGTGGCGGGCCCTGACCTGGTCTGGAGCTGTGGCTTCGCCGCCGCGCGAGTGGAAAAATGATCCTGTGGAAAGCCTCGCGGACAGCAAGGTCTGGGCTGACTACAACGCGGCCCAGGCGGATCGTCCCGTGCGCCCGCTCTGCCTCGATGCGATGGCCTTCGCCGGTCCGGGGAACGGCCGCCGGGCCATCGATCTGGGTTGCGGCGCGGGCAAGGAAACGCTGGCCCTGCTCAATGGCGGCTGGCGAGTCTTCGCCGTCGATGCCCTGCCGGACACGCGGGACCGGCTGCTCGCAACTGTGCCCGCGGCGCTCGCCGGACAGCTGGAGATCGAGGTGAGCCCGTTCGAGGACCTCCCTCGGCTCCCGGAGGCGGGGCTCATCCTGGCCAGCTATTCGCTGCCTTTCGTCCACCCGGAGAACTTCGCCCGAGTCTGGCGGATGCTGCTGGCGGCGCTGGGGCCTTCCGGTGTCATTGCCGTGAACCTGTTCGGCGAGCGGGACTCCTGGGCTGTCATTCCCGAGTGGAACTTCCACACCGAAGCGGAGGCTCGGGGCTTGTTCGAGGGACTGGAAGTCCTCACCTTCGAGATTTACGACGCCGACGGCCAATCCTTTCGCGGCCCCAAGCATTGGCACATTTTCGACGTCATCGCCCGGAAGCCGTGACGTTTGAACCGGGCAGACGTCACGCACAGCAGTCTTTTCGGTCCCGGCCGTGAGGACTTCCGCGGTTTTCCGGGAGATTCCGGCTGGCGCCGGGCCCAAAGTCTGCCCTGCGTGACGCGTCGACCGGTCCGTCAGCGCGGCATGTGTCCTCGGGTTCGATTTCGGCAGCCGCCGTAGGACAGACTGTTGCCGTGAGCAACTCTTCCCGGACGGGACTCGCCGTTGCCGGACTCAGTCTCGGCACGGCGCTGAACCCGCTGAATTCCTCGATGATCGCCGTCGCCCTCGTGGTGCTGCGCGAGGACTTCGGGCTCGACGTCGCCACGGTCACCTGGGTGATCACCGCGTTCTACCTCACCTCCGCCGCCGGGCAGCCGCTCATGGGCCGGCTCGCGGACCGCTTCGGCCCGCGGCGGCTGTTCCTGCTGGGCATGGCACTCGTGGCCGTGACCTGTGCCCTCGCTCCCTTTGCGCCGAACTTCGCCCTGCTCTGCGTGGCGCGGGCGTTCATGGCTCTCGGCACCGCGACCGCCTACCCGAGCGCCGTCGTCATGGTCGCGGCGCTGGCAAGGCAGGCGAACGTGAAATCCACGCGGCCGCTGGGGCGGATCCAGATGGCGAACACCTCGGCGGCCGCCGTCGGGCCCGTGGTGGGCGGCCTGCTGGTGAGCCTGGTGGGGTGGCAGGCGCTGTTCCTGATCAACGTCCCGCTCTCGCTGGCGGCGATCTTCGTGGTCCGGCGCTTTGCCCCGGCGGACGGTGGCCGGGAGCGCGGCCGGGTGTCGGAGCTGCTGCGGGACTCGGACCTGCCGGGTATTGGGGCGTTCATCGGCGCCCTGGTGCTGGTGATGATGGCGCTGCTCAATGTGCTGCCGGCCTACCGGTGGTGGCTGCTTGGGGGAGGGGTGCTCGTCGCGGCGCTGTTCGTGTGGCGGGAGCTGCGGTTCAGCCCGCCGTTCCTGGACCTGCGGCTGCTGGGCCGCAACCGGCCGCTGCTGCTGGTCTACCTGGGCTTCGCGCTGTTCAACGGCGTCTACTACTTCGCCTTCTTCGGCCTCCCGCAGCTGCTGCAGACCGCCGGCGGCTATGACCCCGGCGTCGTGGGCCTGCTGATGCTGCCGCTCGCCGCGATCTCGGTGGTCGGGACGCCGTTCGCGGTCCGCGCGATCGACAGGTTCGGCGTGCGGCGGGTGCTGATCGCCGGCGTCGTGCTGCTCATCGTGGCGTCGGGGGCGATGTGGCTGCTGACGGCGTCCCTCGCCGTACCGCTGGTGCTCGCGCTGACCGCCCTGCTGGGTGTGCCGTACTGCGTGGTCAGCATTTCCTCGAGCCAGGGCATGTACCTGTCCACCCGGATAGAGGAGCGCGGGGTGGCCGCCGGGATCTTCCAGACCTGCCGCTACTTGGGCGCGATCACGGCGACCGTGCTGATCGGCATCTTCTACGGCAGCGGCGTCACCCAGGCGAACTGGGGGCTCATGGTGTTCGTCATGCTGGGGCTGGGTGCCGTGGTGTTCGTGGTGTCGCTGGCGTGGCGGGAGCGGCGGGCCTGAGGGCTACCGCCGGCGCGGATTCCGACGCAGTCTCCCCGCTGGATGGGCTCTCGCAGTCAAACTGATACTGCCGCAGGACGTTGGACCGGGACGGGTCCTTGAGCTTCTCCATCGCCGCGAGCTCGATCTGGCGGATGCGTTCGCGGGTCATGCCGTAGGCTTTCGCGACCGCGTCCAGGGTTTTCGCTTCGCCGCCCGTCATGCCGAAGCGCATCGCAATGACCCGGGCCTCCCGGGCCTCGAGCGTGTCGAGTACGGCATGTACCTGCGCCTTCATCTGTTGGTGGAAGAGCAAATCAGCCGCGTCGAGGTCAGAATGATCCAACAGCTGTTCGGCCAGGGCTTCGGTTCCGCCCCGGCCGTCGGGCACCTGAGAGTCCAACGAATAGACCGGCTGGTCCAAGGTCAGCAGACACTCAACCTTCCCGATCGAAATGCCCGTCAGCCGGCTAAGATCTTCGGGGCTGCAGAAGGTCCCTGCCATGGCGGCCGTCCGTTGCGCTGAGCGCAACTTTTGCAGCTGGTCGACGACGTTCACCGGCAGCCGTATAAGCCGGGCCTGATCAGCCAGCGCCCGGAGGATGCCGCCGCGGATGAACAACGTGGCGTGGGTGGAGAATCTGAAACCCTTGGTGAAGTCGAACTTGCGGATTGCCCTGTGCAGTCCCAGGTTTCCCTCCTGGATTAAGTCCTGAAAGTCGAGGCCCCGGTGGGTGTAGTGCTTGGCGATCGACACGACAAGCCGGAGGTTGGCGTGGAGCAGCGCGTCGGCGGCACGCTTGCCCAGAAGGACGATGGTCCGAAGCTCCGCTACGTCCTGACCGGGCCGCGATGTGCCGTCCGCCAAGAGCTGTTCCGCGAAAAGCCCTGCCTCGATTTCTTGCGCCAATTCCACTTCCTGCTCGGCGGTGAGCACGTCGTATTGGCTCAGCCGGCGCAGGTAGTCCGCGACGGCGTCGTCAGTGAACCCGTCGCCGGCTGCCAGTAGTTCCGGCCGACCAGGGTCATTCGGCTCGAATGATTCAGGGACCGAGGCAACCGGCTGCAGGCAGGGAAAGTGTCCTGTCGATTGCCTCGTGGATCGGATCAGCCATGTCATCCCCTGTCGGACGGTTCAAGCTCGTGAAGGCAGACTACGTGGCCGGTGTGACAATATCCGGGGGCATGGGCGGACCTTGCAAAGGCGGTAGTCGAGGCATCTTGACACGCTCAAACCGCCGGAATACCTTCTGCCTTAACGGGGCGTTTCGCCCGTTCCCCAACAATTTCAGCGCTCAGTCTGGGCGCTTCTGCCGGGCGCCCATGGACAGTGTCCGGCGGAAAATCACAACGGTCTCTTGCACCCGAAGGAGTCCACCATGTCCAGCAGTTTGATCAATCGCTTTTACTCAGAGGTTCTTTCCGGCGGCAATCTCGCCCTTGTCGATGAAATGGTCACGGACGACTTCCTCGATCACGAGTTAGCCCTTCCGGGACAGCCGCCGGGAAAAGAAGGGGCCAAGTTTCTTCGCGAATGCGATCCGATCCGCATTTCCCGATATCTCGGTCAAGACGGCAGAACCAACCCTGTCCGACGGTGATTTTGAGGCCGCCCATGTGGTGATGACTGGCACGCATCAAGGCGAGCTGATGGGCATTCCGGCGACGGGCAAGACCGTCGAATTCGGCGGGACAGACATCATCCGCATCCAGGACGGCAAGATCGCCGAGCACTGGGGTACCACGGACACCATGAGCCTCATGCAGCAGATCGGTGCCCTGCCGGAATAACAGCCTCGTTGGTGTGAAGTTGCAGATGTGCTCGGGCAGCTTTGGCCCGGCCGAGCCACGCCCACTACGAGCGTGTCCGCCTCAGCGTCCATCTCCGCCCTCGATCCGTGGACCACAGGCGGCTGTGCGGAGCACCCTCCGGGGAGAAGGTCAGCCCGAATAGGTCCCACGCGAGGAGCTCACGCCCGGCCCGGGCCGTTTTATATGGGACCTGCTCGTACGATTCAACTGATCTCGACGGCTTCACCGCTCACGATAATCCCGCCGGACGGAGGAATGTCGACGGTGAGCACGCTCGGGCGGCCGACATGGCTGCCCTGGTGCACCACCACGCGGCTTGGCGGCTCCACGAGTGAGAGCAAGCGGAGGTATCCGCCGAAGGCAGCGGCAGCCGAGCCGGTCGCCGGATCTTCGGTGATGGTGCCCACCGGGAAGAGGTTGCGCGAGTCGAACTCGCCCGGTCCCATCTCGTAGAGCGTCGTGACGGTGCCGGCCCAGTTCTGGGCATCCATCAGCGTGCGCATGGGATCAGGGTCGAAAACGAACGAGTCAAAGGTCTTTCGTTCTGCGAAGACGAGAATGGGGTGCCAGTTTCCGGCAAAAGCGATCATCGGAGGGTACTCAGGGTGCAGCTCGGCCCGGTCCACGCCGAGCAACCCGAGCAGGGTGCCCAGAACACCGTCGGGGAACTCGGCCACTCGCGGCTCCACGCTCGTGAAGCTTGCCGTCACCGCCGCGCCCTGGCCTGCAGTCTCGATCGCGACAGGCCCCACCGGCGTGTCGAAAATGAAGGTCCCCGTACCATCGCGCCCTGACAGCGAGACGGCCAAAGCAATCGTGGCATGGCCGCAAAACGGCACCTCGGCGATCGGGGAGAAGTACCGCACCCGGTTTCGGCGGGAGTCTCCGTCAACCGACACCTCCGTGACAAAGACCGATTCCGCATAGCCGATGTCGGCCGCGATGGCCTGCATCCGGGCGTCGTCGAGCCGGGTTGCGTCCAGGACTACCCCCGCCGGATTTCCGCCGTCGGGGGAGGTGGTGAAGGCGGCATACCGCAGTACTTCCGTGGTCTGTTCCATTCCGACATCGTCGCACGGCCGTCCAGATGGCGGAGACCGCCATGAGCCCTGCTGGCCCTCATTTCTCGACGCGGGGGTCCGATGGTCCGAAGCTCCCTTGCATCCTGTCTGGGCCGCGATGATCCGTCCGGCAGAAGGTGTTCCGCGAAAGTCCCGCCTCGATCTCCTGCGCCAATTCCACTTCCTACTCCGCAGTGGCAAGTCGTAGTCGCGCAGCAGGCGTGCCTCAGCCGTCGAACAAGCCCCGCACGTCCTCCGCTGACAGTGCAGAGGAAAACATCGCGTCGTCGTCCAGGACGGCGGTAAACAGCTTGGCCTTCTTTTCCTTGAGCGCCATGACTTTCTCCTCGATGGTGTCCCTGGCCACCAGCCGGTAGACCATGACATTTCGGGTCTGGCCGATCCGATGGGTGCGGTCGACGGCTTGGGCCTCTGAAGCGGGATTCCACCAAGGGTCCAACAGGAATACGTAGTCCGCCTCAGTCAGGTTCAGTCCGAATCCGCCGGCTTTGAGGCTGATGAGGAACACGGGTGCGCTTCCGGACTTGAACTGCTCGATCACCTTGCCGCGCCCGCGCGTCTTGCCGTCCAAATACGCGTACTGGATGCCTTCCGCGTCAAGACGTGCCGCGGCCTTGCCCAGGAAGCCGGTGAACTGGCTGAAGATCAGGGCGCGGTGCCCCTCGGCCACGATGTCGCGGAGCTGCTCCAACAGGGCATCGAGCTTGCTGGACGGGACGGACCCGTATTTCTCGTCCACGAGGGACGCGTCCAGGCTGAGCCTCCGCAACGTCGTTAGGGACTTGAAGATCGCGAAGCGGTTCTTGTCCATGTCCTCAAGCAGCCCCAAAACCTTCTGCCGTTCGCGTTGCAAATGCCGCTGGTAAATGGTTCGGTGCCGCGGCGCCAAATCCAGCTCAAGCACTTGTTCCTGTTTGGCGGGCAGATCTTTGGCGACAAGGTCCTTGGTGCGCCGCATCATCAGAGGCCGGATCCGCCGTCGTAATTGCGCCAGTTTCTCCGCGTCACCCTCTTTCTCCACCGGCCTCTGGTAATAGTCGGCGAAATTTTTCGACGACGGGAACAACCCGGGAGCGGTGATCGCGAACATGGACCACAACTCCATCAGGTTGTTCTCCATTGGCGTGCCCGTGATGGCGAGCTTGAACGGGGCCGGGAAGCGGCGGGCATTCTGGCTGGCTTTGGTGGCCGGATTCTTCACAAACTGTGCCTCGTCCAGGACCAGCCCGGCCCACTTCTGCGCGGCGTAGGCCTCATAGTCGAGCCGGAAGAGCGTATAGGAAACAACCACGACGTCGGACCCGGCAGTGAGTGCCGCCAGATCCGCCCCGCTGCGCTGCAGCGTGTCCGTGGCGGCGGTGACGCGCAGCCCGGGGGCGAAACGCCTGATTTCCGCGGCCCAGTTGGGCACCACCGACGTCGGGGCGACCACCAGGAAGGGGTGGCGCGCAGTTTCGTCCCGGTCCGGAGCGCCGATGCCGTTCTTCGCGTGGCAGATCAGCGCGATGGCTTGCAAGGTTTTGCCCAGGCCCATGTCGTCCGCGAGCACACCGCCCAGGCCCTGCCGCCACAGGAAGGCCAGCCAGTTGAAGCCGTCCTGCTGGTAAGGGCGCAGCGACGCGTTGAGGCCCGCCGGCAACGGCACGTCCAGAAGCTCCGTGAACCGCAGGAGTCCACCGACGCTCCGCCGCCAGGAATCGGCTTGTTTGGCTGTCGCAGCCAGTTCCTCGAGCTCGTCCCAGAGCCCGGCCTGGTACCGGCTGATCCGCAGGGGCCCTTCACGGTCCTGCAGGGCCCTGGCTTCCTCAATCAGCAGGCGCAGCCGGAGGAACTCGGGCTGGTCGAGCCTGAAGTAGTTTCCGTTGGACAGCATCAGGTGTTCTTCGCCTGCTGCCAGGGCGCGGAAGAGCTGGTCGAAGGGGACATCTTCCCCGCTCAGGGTGGCGGTGACGCCCAAATCAAACCAGTCGCCGTCGTCCGTTCCCTTGGTGCTGACGCCGATAAGCGGGCTGTTCGTCAGCTCGCTGTAGTCCGGCACCTGGCCCGTGGTGACTACCCGTACGTGCTCGAGCTGTTCCAGCACGGGTAGTGCCTCGGCGGTGAACCGGGCGGCGGCGACGTTCCTGAGCACCGCCGGCACGGTGCTGCCCGGGTGGCCGGAGGATTTGTCCGGGAACTGCTCCTGCCAGGCAGCCGGAAACGGGTCCAAGGCCCCGGCCGCCCTGGCCAGGAGCTGCGCTTCGAATGCGTGGTCGCGGTAGCCGGTGCCGGCGTCGGGCAGCGGCTGGCGGGTGACGTTGCCCGCGGAAGCGTACTCCCAGTGCCATTGAAGGTGCAGCGCGCCGGGGTCCTGCGGCGCTCCTGCGGCGAGGCGGCGCTGGGTCCGGCCGGACGGCGCCCGGTCTGCTGCGGCGTCATGCGGAACGTGGGCCGCTGTCAGCGCCAGTTCCGGCGGCAGGATCTGTGGCAGCTCCACGGAGGCGTCGCTGCAGATGACGTCGGCGGCCTGCGCCAGCTGCGGGAAGATGGCACCCAGGAAGGAATCGCGGGCAGCGGCCGGAACCAGCAGGTCCGTGCGGTGGCGGATCAGCGGACGGATGGCGTCCGGAACGGGCGCTTTGGTGGGGGCCAGATGGACATCGCTGGCTGCCGTGGACGTGCCCGGTCCTGTGGCGGGGTCCCACCAAAACAGTCCGTGGCCCGGCTGGCCGATCACGCCCATCGCGGTGTGATCCGCGGAACTACCGCCGACGCCGACGTGCGGCGCCAGCCGCAGCCCGCCGTCGTGGGCGCGGATGTCCAGCGAAACGGCGGCAGGCTCATGAACCACGACGGCGTCGCCGGACTTTGCGGCCACCAGCGCCACGCCGATTTCGCCTGCTTGGGCGAGGAGCTGCCGAGCAGCGGGCTGTCGAAGCGCTCCAGCAGCAGGTGCGTGAACGGCACCTGTGTTCCCCCGACAGCGTAGACCGCAGCAAAGGTCCGCATCCAACTGATCTGTTCCGTACTGAATTCGTCGAGTTGGTATCCGTAATGCGAACGCCCGAAGGTATCCCAGCGCAATTGGCCCACCACCCACTTGCCCTTGGAGTTCAGTTTCACCGGCCTGGCGGTCAGGCCGAGCAGCGGGGCGGATTCGTTCCGCCACGGGTCGCTGCGTCCGCGTTGGTACCAGGCGGGCTGGCTGGAAGTGGATTCGTTCAGATCCAGCTGAACACCGAGCCTCAGCGTCGGCTGACCGGTGCTGCGAATGGCCTGTCCGCCAACGAAACCCGGATGCGGGTACCGTGCGGCTTCCCCCGGGTGAAGAAGGGAATGGATCTGCTCCTGCCAGGGAGCGGAAGGCGCCTTCTTCTGGACAGGGGGCTGCTTTCTTGGTGCTGGTTGCTTCGGCGCTGCGGGCTGCACCGGCCCAGGCCCGCTACTGATGTCCAGAAGCGCAGGCTGCATCTGGACTGGCCGGCTGCTGATTTCCAGGAGTAAAGCGGCGACATGCTTGCAGTTGGCGCGCATGGGGCAGGAGCAATCGCCCCACTCAAGACGCAAACCGCTGATGCCTTCCTTGAACGAGACCTTGGTGCGGTAGGGGGCGCTGCGGTTGCCCTGGACCTTGCCCTTCAACTCCAGGGATTGGGGATACCACTCGATGCTTGAGACCGCACCCTTGCGCGCGTAGGTGCGGCCGCGGCTCAGGGAGGTGGAACCCACCAGGGAATTGATCTTGGCGTCATCGACCCGGGGAGGCGGCGGCAAAGTCACGGCTTAAGGGTACCGGGTGGCAGGCCAACCGGCTTGTCTGCCGAATCGTGACATGGTGCAGATGTTGAACATTTCACCGAAGCAATCAAATGTTCATGATCTTCACCATTTGGCGCTTGTGCTTGATATGGTGAATATATGGAACATCCGATTGAGACTCCGTTCTTTCGAGCGGTGGATGCGAAGTCGTTCGGGGCGTCGGTCAGGGTCGCCCGGCAGGAACGCGGATTGACCCAAAGCGGGCTGGCTGAGCTCATCGGTGCCAGTCGCCACACGATCGTCCGGCTGGAGCGAGGAGAGAACGTGTCCTTGGAGACGGCACTCGCGGCGGTGCGTTCCCTCGAACGGGACGTTGCCCTCATCCCAAGGTTCTCGCGCCTGGACGTGAAGCGGTGATGCGCACCGAACGGCTTGCTGTCTGGCTGCACGGGCGGCAGATTGCCTGGCTCACCGGAACCTCGTTGCGTCCCCGGCTGGAATACCTGCCGGATGTCGTCGCCGAGTATGGTGCCGGAGCTGCCCTCCTTTCGTTGTCACTGACCTTGCAGTCCAAAGCCATCACCGGCCCGGCGGTCCTGAACTTCTTCGACGGACTGTTGCCGGAAGGTCAGGTGCGCGCGTATTTGGCTGATCTGCACAAGGTCGCCTCCACGGACATCAAGGCACTGCTGGCCGCCGTCGGCGCGGACTGCGCCGGTGCGGTGCAGGTTCTTCCTGAAGGCGCGGATCCTGCCGGGTCCGGGGAATTGCTGCCCATGACCGAGGCGGAAGTCGTAACTGCCGTTGAGTCCCTGCCCACGTGGGATCTGCCGGAGGACTTCGCCATCACCACATCCCTTGGTGGTGTTCAGTCCAAGATCCTACTGTCCCGCAAGGGTGGCCGCGGCTGGTACTGGCCGGCCCGGGGCGCGGCATCCACCCACATCATCAAGCCCGATCCTCCTGATTCGCCCATTCCGCACCTTCTAACCGCTGAGCATTATGCATTGGAACTTGCCCGCGCCTCAGGACTTGCAGCAGCCAAGACCCGGCTGTCGAGGTTCGGTGTCAGGAACGCCCTGGTGGTCGAGCGGTACGACCGCACTGAAGAACACGTCCGAATTCACCAGGAGGATTTCACCCAGGTCCTCGGGCTCGCTTCCGCGGCGAAGTATGACCAGTCGACGGCGCTACCGTCCCGCCTTGCGCAGGTGGCAGCAGTCGCTTCGCCGCACACACGAAACCCCGCGTCCTTCAAGGCTGATCTTCTAAAGGCTGTGGCCTTCAACGTCCTGATCGGCAATGGCGACGCCCATTCCAAGAACTATTCGGTGCTGATCCGCGAAACAGGAGAGGTTCTGCTGGCGCCTCTCTACGATGCCGCGCCGACGCTGCTTCTTTATGCGCGGAGTTCCAATGCTGGTCATTGCGTTGGGGGCCAGGCACGGTTGAACTACATCACCCTCGACCACTTGGTTCGAGAGGGCGTCACTTGGGGGATGGACCCCGGGGCGGCCCGCACAGCCGTGGCTGATGTCCTCATGGCTGCCGCCGAGGCGCAGGTGCCAGTATCCGAAGGACTGGAGCATTTGCCGGCTCTCATTGCCGACAGGGCTTCCGATTTGCTCGCCGGGCGCACCGCCCGGCGTCAGCAGGAATCGGACGGCTCGACGGCGTGACAGCCAGTTCTCAGCCTCCGCGGCGGCACCGCCGGAATCAAGGACAGCGGAGACGCGACCCGGACCCGGCGCCGCCGTCGGCGGACATGCCCACCGGACCCGGGACGAAATGGAACATGTCCCGCTCCGGCGAGCCCGGGCCGGCCGCGAGGGCCGTCTGGAACAGCGGGTGCTCCGAGGAGCAGTGGTTGGGGACGACGTCGAGCAGAACCCGCGGGCCCAGCCCGTGCGCTTCAGAAAGCAGGGACTCGAACTGTTCCATGGTGCCGAACATTGGGGCCACGCCGCAGCAGCCAAACTGTCCGGGGGCCCGGCCAAGCAATGGCCCGCCAGAAGCAGTGCCAGCGAGACGGCCCAGCTGCAGCGCTGAAGCCAGTCCTCCTGAGTTGCTGCCGGAGCCTGCGGCTGATCGTCCCTTCACGGTATGGCCTGGCCAAGGACGTGTCCACGATCCCGCGGTGCTGCTGCTCCCGCCAGTTCGCGGGCAGCGCCGCTCCTTTGACGGATACGCGAATGGCGGTGCGTCGTGCAGGACGGCTTCAAGAGTACGGGACACGATTCCTCCCAGGTCCTCAGGTGCGGCTACCTACTACAGCCAGCAATTTCTCGAACGAGTCAGTCCAGCCGCCGCGGTGCAGTTCAAGGCGTTCGTCCGTCAGGAACGGTCCCTGCGAGAGCACCAGGCGCGTGTCATTGCCGGCCTCCCCGAGCGAGAGATCGACGACCGTTTCACTGTCATCGGGGGTAGGTTCCTCCCACTCGAAGGTGTAGACCAGGCGCCACGGAGGGTCGATTTCCAGGAACTTTCCTGAGAGATGGAAGGTCTCGCCGTCGGGCGGCTTCATCGCGAAGCGGTAGCGACCGCCCACCACGAGGTTGAGTTCCGCCTCGGGGATGGTGAAGCCGTGCGGGCCCCACCATTTCACCAATTCAGCTGGCTCGGTCAACATCCTGAAAATGCGTTCACGGGGCGCGTTGAGCGTGCATTCCAGATTCAGGATCAGCGCGCCAGTTTCCTCATTCCCGGTTGTCTCGTTCCCGCTTGCCTCATTCATTGTTCAACTCTGGCATCCTGCGGACGCTCGCGGAAGCGGATGGGCGCCGTCGTCGTAATTCTCCTCGTAGGCGGAGCCGTCGATGCAGGTATCGCAGTTGACGCAGGGATCGGGCACAGCGATGACCGTGATGCTAATTTGTGTGCGGTTCCCCCGGCCGCCGGTGCCGGTGGTGCAGCTCGTAGCTGTCGAACACATCGGAAGATGTGGCTCCGGAATGGCCGAATTTGCCGCGAAGTATCTCCGCGAGTCCGTCCAGCGCCGCGTGGAGCATCCGTCCAGCGAACTGCAGTTCAGGGCTCTCGCTGCGCTGGGCCTGGGATGCCAGCTCCTGGGCGTAGGCCACCGTGGCGGGCAACGAGCCGCGTTGCTCAATTTCACGGAAGTAGTAGGTTTCATGGAACGCAAGCAGGTCAATGCTCACCGTAGCCACGTTTCCGGCAATTGCCTCCAAGAGTCCGGCAGCGTGACTGGGATCCATGGCCGATACACCTGCCGGACCTGCAGCCTCCCTGAACAGGGTCAGCTGGTGGGCAAGGGCCCGGCGGCGGTTCAGGGCCGGGAACGTCTGCAGGATCCAAGTGACCGTTGCTGTCAGCAACCCGAAACCGGTGACGGCCTGGAGGGCAACGACCAGCCTGAGCAGCGGAGGCGCTGCCACGATATCGCCAAACCCCACGGTGGAAAGAGTGACCAGGGAGATGTAGAGGGCTTCGGCAAAGTCGGCCCGCAGTGGAACCCCGGCTCCGTAGACAAAACCGTCCGTCAGATGGGGCAGGTATAGCAGAGCCCAGCCGATGGCCGCCAAGCCTGCCCAGGCACCAATGACAGCGGCCATCGCCAAGGGTGCTGCGATGAAGGAGCCCCGGCCCCGCAGTTTTCTCGATACAAGCCAGAATCCGCGCATGATCGCCCTGCCCAGAGGACCGGAACCGTGCGGATAAAGGAGTGTACGAAAGACGTCAACGAGCATCAGCAGAACCAGCCCGGCCCCCAAAACCGTCCAGAGCGTGTCCTCGAAGTCCATGCCTCATCTTAGAGGCGGCACTCATTGAGGAGCAGCCACACGGTCCGGGCAACGGGCCCGCAGGATAGTCCCCGACGGGCGGGTTCCCCAGCTGCTCGCAGACCTCCCCGAGGCAGATTGCGAGCATCTGCGCGACGACACGGGAGTGGAAACCCGACCATGATTGCCAGCTGGGCAACCTCGACCCCTGATGCCAAGTACCCCTATTTCCGCAGGACCAAATCGGTCCATAATGACCACATAAGCTTCGGGGACCCCTTGCGCTGGTGATGGGTGGCGCGGCGTTGAAGAGTCCCAGGTGGCTGGCCCGGCTCGGCGCACGGGGCGGCCACGGGCTCCGGACAAGGATTCCGGGGCCGAAACGCGGGGGGAGCAACGCCATCGCTGCGATCATCAACGCACTGAAGGGAATCATCATGCTCAAGGATTCAAACATCATGGCTGTCCTCCCCGCGAAGGACATCAACAGGGCGAAGGAGTTTTACCGGGACAAGCTGGGGATCGAACCCTCCGAATCCATGGAGGAGGGCAGCGTGATGTACAGCTGCGGCCAAGGAACCCGCTTCCTCGTTTACCAGACAGACAATGCAGGGACCGCCAAGAACACCCAGATGGGCTGGGAAACGGACAATCTCGAACGCGAGATGGAGGAACTGCGAGGCCGCGGCGTCGTCTTTGAAGACTACGATTTTCCCGGCCTGAAGACGGAGAACGGCATTGCCACCGCATCCTGGGGGAAGGCAGCCTGGTTCCTGGACAGCGAGGGGAACATCATCAACATCGCCCAGCGCGCTTAGGCCGGAGTCTGGCACCGTCACGTCCTC
This sequence comes from uncultured Actinomycetota bacterium, assembly GCA_963810895.1. GTDB lineage: Bacteria > Actinomycetota > Actinomycetes > Actinomycetales > Micrococcaceae > Arthrobacter. Next base: position 8,309 of record CAWEPM010000006.1, on the reverse strand, counting down.
GATGCGCTGTCACCTACGGTCGTTCTGAGCGCTGAGAGCAGCCACATGTGATAGCGCAACGGGTGTTCCCCACGGAAACGGGGACCGTCACGAAACAGACTGACCGGTAGACCTCGTGGACGTCCTCCTGGTCCGAGACCTGCGGGTTGGACCGCAGCCCGTCCACCACCCCGCCCGTGGAGGGCGAGTCCGGCAGCCCGTCGGCCTTGAACAGCGCATGCGCGACGTCGATGCGCAGCCCGTCCACTCCCTTGTCGAACGGTATGGCCTGGCCAAGGACGTGTCCACGTGCGTTATGCCGCCAGCCCGCTCTGGACCTCCGCTGCGTGCTGCGGAGCCCGGGTGGCGGCGAGCCGCTTCGCCAGGTATTTGGCGTCCCGGCACACGCCGGGGAGGGTTTCCGATGCTGCTGCGAAGATGAGATCTTTCCCCAGCAGGTACAGGCCCGGCAGGGCATCCACGATCCCGCGGTGCTGCTGCTCCCGCCAGTTCGCGGGCAGCGCCGAGATGTCCAGCCATGGGTAGGCCTCGGTGAAGCCGGTGCACCAGATGACGTTTGCCACCGGAAGGCTCTGACCGTCGTCGAGTATTACTTCGCCGTCCTGGACTCCGGCGACCCGCGGCACCAGGTGGACGCCGGCGGCGCCGAGGTCCGCGAGCTTGGTGCGGATCAACGGCGTAGCCATGGCAGCCATCTTGGGCAGCACCTTGCGCCCGACCGGCGTGTTGGTGTTCAGCACGTGCATCCCGGCGAAGCGGACCACCGGGAGGAAGAAGCGGGCCGCGGTCCGGCCGTGCCGGAACGGGATCTCGGCACTCGGTTTGCCGGCCAGCCAGGTTTCATGCGTGCGGCTGGTCTCCAGGGCGATCTCCGCCCCGGAGTTGCCCACCCCCACCACCAGGACGGGACCGGGCTTGAGCTGGGCCGGGTTCCTGTAGTTGTGGGAGTGGAGCTGCACGACGTCGGACGGCAGGTCCGCCGCAAAGCCCGGCGTCTTGGGCAGCTGGCAGGCGCCGGTGGCGAGGACGACGTTCGCCGCCGTCCAGCGCTGCGCCCCGGCCGTGACAAGGAACTGCTGCCCGTCGTGGCTCAGCCGGGTGACGGCCGTGTTGGGCCGAACCGGCAGGTGAAACCGGGCGGCGTAGTCCTCCAGATAGTCCGCCTGCTCGTCCTTGGTGGGGAAGGCGAGGGGGTCGCCTGGGAAGGGCCGGCCGGGCAGGCCGTCGTACTTGGCGGGGGTGAACAGGCGCAGCGAGTCCCAGCGGCTCCGCCACGCCTCGCCAACCCGTGTGCCGGCGTCGAGAATGACAAAGTTCCGGTGCTGCTGCGCCAGGTAGTAGCCCAGCGCCAGGCCGGACTGTCCGGCGCCGATGATGACGGTGTCGACGGCGCGCAGATGCCGACGGCGCCGCCGGTGTCAGTTGCTGGGGTGGTGTTCATGGTGGTGCCTCCTTGGTGATGCATGTGCAGTGGGGTGGTTATGAACGCTGTGCCTGCTGTGGCGCCGGGTGGCCGGCGGATCCGGACCGGAAGCGCAGGTACCAGATGAGCAGCAGCGCGGAGGCGACGACGTAGAAGGAGTGCAACAGCCAGATCGGCCCCAGCGGGAGGCTGAAGACGTAAACGGAGTGCACTGCGTTGGCGACGTTGCTCAGCGCGAGGTAGCCGAGGCTGTAGGAGTCAAGATCCCTCGTGCGCAGGGCCTTGAGCAGCATGGGCAGGTAGCTCACCGCGAAGAGGCCGGTGGAAACCATTCCTGCGAGCACTGAAACGTTCATGCCATTAACGCTATTTTTCGTCGCGTCGCGGCGAATCGGGCGAATCACCCATTTCCGCCGGGCGAAATCCGGCGGGCGGGGAATGGGTAATTTTATGCAGGGAGGGAGGTCAGACGAGTCCGTGCCGGTAGGCGTAGGCCGTGGCCGCGGCCCGGGAGGTCAGGCCCAGCTTGGTGAAGATATTGCTCAGGTGCCGGGCCACCGTTTTCTCGCTGATGAACAGCTCGGCAGCGATGTTTCGGTTGCTCAGTCCGGCGGAGACGAGCCGGACCACCTCGGTTTCGCGGGCGGTGAGCGGCCCGGCGTCGGCGGCGTGATGGGCGTCGTTCCCGGTGGTTGGCACCGGGGCTGTCCGGGCCGTCCGGCGCTGCGGGCACGGATTGCTCAAGCTCCGATAGCGCCGGCGCGGCGCCCAGCTCGGAAAATACTGCCCGGGCCGCCTCACGCTCCAGCCGGGCGGATTCCGCATCGCCGAGCGCGGCGCACAGCCTGGCCAGGAGGGCGCGGCAGCGGGCCGCTTCGAACGGTGCGTCGAGGCCGAGCCAGCGGGACCACGCGCGGCGAACCAGGACCAGGGCAGCCCCGGGGTCGCCTTCGTGGAACAGGACAGAGGCCTCGGACTGCTCGGCGAGGGCGTGCAGCATGGGCATGTCGATCGAGGCGCAGAGCGAGGCCAGCTCCTCCATGGCGGCCCGTGCTGCCGGTGCGTCGCCTGCTGCCAGTTCGATCTCCACCCGGGCGGCGAGCATCAGGCGCCGGTAGTCGGGGGCGGCGCCGTCCATGGCCTGCCGGAGCAGGGACTGGGCCTGGTCCGGCCTGCCTTGGGCCAGGCGCAGGAGCGCCAGCCCGGGCTGCGGCGGGAAACCGGTCTCCTGGGCGTGCAGGTAGGCGGCCTCGGCGGCGTCGAAGTCGCCCCGGAGCCGGTGGATTTCGCCCTGTTCGTAGAAGCCGCCGTAGGTGGCCATCCGGTCGCCGCGGAAGGCGAGGTCCTGCGCCGTTTTGGCCGCGTCGATCGCCTCGGTCCAGGCGCCGTGCAGCCGGTACAGCTCGGCCCGGTGCATCTGGCACTGGCCGCTGAAGACCACCAGGTTCTGTTGCGCGTCGCACCACCGGTCCAGCGCCCGCGTCCACTCGTGGGCGCGGTGCAGGTCGAAGGCCAGATGGCAGGTTTCGATCACTGCGCAGTAGATGATCCCGGCGGGGACCGGGGAGATTTCCCCGACGGTGACGGCGACCATGGCTTCGTCGAGCAGGGCCAGGCCGTCGTCGACCTCGCCCAGCATGATCTTTGCCTGCCCGAGGCCCAGCGTACCGAGGGCCGCCGAGTCAGCGTCGCCACGTGCCCGACCGAGCTCGGCAGCCCGGGCGAAGGCTTCCGCGGCGGTGGCCCCGTCGCCTTGGTAGAGGGCGCCCAGCCCGGCAGGGACGGACAGCAGGCCCTCGAAGGGGCAAGGCTCGGGCAGGTCATCGACGATCCGGTGGGCGCGGGCGAGCCAGCCGGCGCTGCGGGCCGGTTCGCCCAGCAGGATGAGGTTCATCCCGGTCCAGGCGGCGCAGCGGACGGCGGCGGCGTAGTCGCCGTCGGCGAGGTACTTCAGGTGCGCCCGGGCCAGGATGTCCACTCCCTCGGAGCCCCGGCCGGTGAGGATGACGGAGGTGGCCAGCTGTTCCAGATCGCTGGCCGGAAGTTCGGCGTCGTGGTCGGCAGCGGTGTACTGCCCGACGGCGTCCGGCCAGCGCCGTTCGGCGTAGGCTTCCCGGCCGTGTGCGAGTGTAGACATCGCGTCTCCCCGTTCCCGGTGGCGGGTCTGAGCCTGGGGGCGCTGCCGGAGCCGGCACTCTCGGAACCGGTGGTGGGCGGCCTGCCCGTCATCTGTTTTTCAGGCTACCGCCGGGGTTAAGGGGCGGCAAGGTGCGGGCGCCTCAGGTGTACATGAGGGAGACGGGAGTGGTGAGGGCTCGCCGGTTTCGAGCCAGGTCTTCAGGCCGGAAAGGATCATCGGCCGAGCCGCCGTAGAGCTGTTCGTTGGCGCCTCCGCGGAGCTGGTCGTGGGTGACGGTCAGGCGGCAGGAATCGCCCACCGGTTCGATCTCCCAGGTAACCCGGGACGTGCGTTCGGCCTTGACGTCCTCGCCCCCAGCGCGCACATGCTCTGGACGAGCCGGCGGGGCGGGTCCACCTCCAGGTTCTCGCCCTCGCCCAGCGGTTCCCCGCCCTTGGTGCCATCTCGAACCGGGATCCCGGCGTCCAGTCCGAGGTGATGACGGACCCGAACTGGTACTTGCTGCGGATCTCGCCGTCCGTGATGGCCTCCCAGAGCCGCTCCGGGGTGGTTTTGTACCTGGCCAAGCGGAAAACAATGGCGCAACGGCGCCAGAGGTGGCCCTGACTGGCAGATGCGTGGGCATGCCCCGCGCCTTGGTGTTGCCAAACTGACCCGAAAGATCAAAGTAGGTCAGATCGAGGTCGGGAGTCCGGCCGCGGCTCTCAGGAGCCGTGTACCCGCTGTGGAGGTCAACTATGAGCACCACGCCCGACAAAGTCTTCGATGTAACTCATGAAGGTGACGAACCCAACGCTCAAGCGGGTTCTCGGACCCAAGCTCCTCCCTTGAGCGTGGCGAAGCATCAGTAGGCGTACATCGACGTCTGTGAGGCGCACAGCGTCAGGACACTCACGTTAGAAAAACCTTTGCAGAGCTTGACCTCGCTACGGATTCGGGACGCATGATCGCCCGTATACTCGGCGCAGCGCGCGACACGAGTTCGACGAGAAGGCCTCCCACGTTCAGCAGGCCATGCAGCAAAAGCTATGAAGGGGGAGTGGGTGGGAGGTCCTCGCCCGTTCGGATGGCATTTTTCGTGGACGGAGTTCCGAGCCACACCACAGAGGCCGCAGTGGATGACGTTTGCAACGTCGTCCTGCAGGGCCCAAAGTCTCGGGTCGAAAGTTCGCCGGAAATTGCCTGGCTCCAACTCGGAGCTAATTGCTGCAGGTTAGACGTAAGCCCCCGGCAGGGCCTGAGCCTTGGCGTTTCGCCGCCGGCGATTAGGAAGCAGTGCCCCCGTCAGGCAACAGTCGCCGGCGATGCTGAACACGGCGGAATGAGCCTCCTCGATGGGTGGAAGCACAGCGCAGGACACGCACCTTGGACGCTCTATCGTCCCTGACACTAATGGCATCAGGGATGATCTGTTCGGCGTCATCGTGAGCGTTGCCTAGAGCCCAGGGCCAAGCCCGGCCGCTGGCCCGCCAGCAATCAGCCCGCCGTAGCCCGGCGGGCCTTTTTGTGCCGTATTTTGGTGGCGTGCCAGCGATCTAGGGCAGGATGTTCAGTCTAATAAACTTGCCCAGCACCGTTCAGCAGAACTAAGAAAGCTGCGGCATGCCCTTTTCAATTCAGAATTCCGCTCACTCGACAGCGGACGCCCGCACCCACTACGTCTACCGGCTCTTCGGCGACGCCGACGATCTGCTCTACGTCGGCATTGCCCACGACCCCGGCACCCGCCTCTACATCCACCGCCGAGAAAAGCCGTGGTGGGACGAGGTGCGCCGCACCGCCCTGGAAACGCACCCCACCCGCGCCGACGCTGAATACCGTGAAGCCCACGCCATCCTCACTGAGCACCCGCGCTACAACCTTGCCATTCCGACCCTGGCACGTCTGGACACCCTTTGGGACCGCGTCACGGAGCACCACGGCGGCGCGCTCACCGCCGAGGGCCGCATCAAAATCCTCGAATACCAGCTGCGGCACATGAGCACCCGGGCACGGTCCGCCGAGTTGGAAGTGGAGAGACTGAAGCCTGCGGAGATCCGGCTCCGCGAGGTGGAGACAAGGCTGGCCGCCCTGGACCCTGACGAGTTCCGAAGGAAGCTCGCCCAGGCGGAGTATGCGCTCAGTCTGGCTGACCGGCAGCGCGCCGACGACCGCCGTGCCTGGCTGATCGAGATCCACAGGCTGGAAGATCAGCTGAGGGCCGCCACCGGTTCGGCCGCCCCGGGGCACCGCTCGCCGGCGGTGGCGTATCCGGGACTTGATAACGGCTGCCGGATCAGGCGGTGGTGCTGCTCCTGACCAGGCGCCCACCGGCAGGGGCCTCGACGATCTCAAACGTCACCAGCTCGCCCGCCGGCAGGGGCCTCGACGATCTCAAACGTCACCAGCTCGCCCGCCGGACTGGATCCGAGGCGGGCCTCCAGCCGCCAGACTTCGATGTCGATCCGTGCGGCGCCGGTGCCGAGGCGCCTGAGTCTTCGTCACAACTTCGAGCGTGGCGACCAAGTGTTGTCGGCCTGGACTTACAAGGACATTCTGGGCAGTGGAGTGGTGTCTGGTGGGCCGACACGATGCATATATCAGGCATTGACAAATCAAAGGGTTGCCTGTGTTCAGCACGGTCTCTGTCTTATGACGTCAGCCGAGTAACGGCAACCTTATCGTAGCTATTGTGGCCCTGGTGGTGGCCGGGATAAGTCTGGTCTATACGTGGCGAGCCTTCTCCCTTCAGCGGTACTCGACATCTACAGCGGGACTACACTTCCTGCATACGCAGCGTCTTGAGGACGTTCGAGAGTCCCTTCCCGAGGGGGGAGAAGCGATTACAACTTGCTCGCATTACGTCTCGGCGATTCTCTCCCGTGGCCCCGGCGTCCGCTACGGGGCCACCGGTGCCGTTTGGGGCGTTGGTGACCTGGAGAGTCCTAACCCCTCAGATCCAAGTTTGGGGTCCGAACCATCCTGGAATCGAGTTTCAACTAAAGCGTGACGCCGGTGGCGAATGGAAGGACGTCTTCTGCGGCGTCGTGTGGGAATCACCCCGAGCTATTCCGTAGCGGCTTCACAACAGAGGGCTATCGGGTGAGGGTCGATCCACCTGGCACCACCACCGAGGGACTCGCCGCAGAACGCTGGAATGCAAGAAAGTCGAGGTGGGTTCCTCTCAAGCAGGCTGCCGGTGACGAGATCGACCCTCTCCGCGGTGCTAGTCATCGAGGAGCCTCCTTCATTACGCAGCTAGGCGATCGCCACCCAGATTTTGACCTCGTGACCGCATTGAAAGAAGCGTTTGGCGGCGACGCGAAGGCGCAGGAATGACGGCCGAGAAGTAGAAGAGCTTGCAATCTGCACCGTAGACACGAGTACACGTCATTGTGTACGTACGCCGGCGTGGTTACGAATTTGCACGCTGATCGCCGGCGACAACATTTACAAAGAAAACGTTCCTGACTACGTGCCAAGACGTAGTCAGGAACGTCAGCGCTCCATACACGGACGCCATCGCCCAGATAATCAACTCCCGCAATAGGGACTACCTGTGGTTCGATGCCACGCAGTGGCGCAGCTCCCTCAGCCCTTCAGAACCCAGGCCGCGTTGTTGGGCTGGAGCCAGCCGTCCTGCGCCAGAGGTGCGGCGCTGGGAAGCACCGTGCCAGTCGGCAGTTGCACAGGTTCGGTGCCCATTGTGACGGCACAGGAAGTGCGCGTTGCGTTCGCATATGAGCAGATTCCCGGATTCGACTCGCCAACTGCCGCCGTCGTCCTCGGTGAAGACCTCGTTCTTCCACAACTGCCTGCGCTGCTCCAGCGCCGTTTTGGTGAGGTTCACCGGACTCCGCAGCTGTTGGCTCTTGCCGCTCGACGGCGGAGCGGGAGCCAAGGTTCCGCGGCGGGTTCACCGAGCGAGAAGCCGTGGTTCAGCGCCGAACCTTCGGTCCGGGGCAGCGGGACGCGTATGCCGTCGCGGCAGACGCCGCCGCAGGCCTACATGGGTCCACCCGGGCCTCCACCGGAACGTCGACCTCGGGCAGCCTGAGCTTCTGGCCCTGGTAGATGTATGCGGCGCCGGGCAGTCCCAGCAAAGCCACGACTGCAGCCCGGGCCCGGACGCTGCCGAGCTCGCCGCCGCCGAACCGGGTGACGGAACGGACGATATCGTGGTTTTCCAGCGCCCACGTCGGGGCAGCGCCGTGTTCTAAACGCGCCGCCTCAAGCTCGTTCCCGACGGCGGCCCACGCTTCGGATCCCAGCCGAGTTTCACGAACGCGAAGGTGAAGGCCTGCTGCATCTCGTCCGCGCGGGTGTAGCGGGCGGCGCGGGCCGGCTCCAGGTTGACCTCGCCCACGAGCAGGCGGTGCGGCTCATACTTCTCGGCGAGGGTGCGCCAGCGGCGGTAGACCTCGTGAACGTCCTCCTGGTCCGAGACCTGCGGGTTGGAGCGCAGCCCGTCCACCACCCCGCCTGTGGAGGGCGAGTCCGGCAGGCCGTCGGCCTTGAACAGCGCATGCGCGACGTCGATGCGAAGCCCGTCCACGCCCTTGTCGAACCAGAAGCGCAGCACGCCGTCGAAGTAGTCGCCGACGGCGGGGTTGCGCCAGTTCCAGTCGGGCTGCCCGGCCGAGAACAGGTGCAGGTACCAGTCGGTATCCGTCGCCGAGCCCGGGTTGGCGCGGCTCCACGCCCGCGGCCGCCGAAGACGCTCTGCCAGTTGTTCGGTGGCACATCGTTGGTTGAATCGTCGGCAGC
>CAWEPM010000005.1:0-215906 GCA_963810895.1 uncultured Actinomycetota bacterium | reverse complement strand
ATGGGGTGATCGGAGATGCCGGGTTCGCCGTGGATGCCCAGGCCGAGGGACATGTGCCCCGCGGGGACGTGGAAGAGCGGTTCGGTGGCCCCGGGGAGGGTGCAGCCGTCGAAGGCCACGCCGAGGGAGCGGGTGCGGTAATTGGTCCGGATGGCCAGTCGTTCGACGTCGTCCAGGCTGAGCCCCGCTTCGGCGGCGGCGCCGGCGATCTTGAATACAGTCAGGTCCCCGGCGATGCCGCGGCGCTTCTCGATCTGGTCCAGCGGTGCGCTGGCGATGTCGTCGGTGACCAGGACCGTGCGGGTCTCGATGCCCTCGGCGTTGAGCCGCAGCTGGGCCTGGCCAAAGTGTAGGACGTCGCCGGCGTAGTTGCCGTAGCTCAGCAGCACGCCGCCGCCGGCGTTGGCCGCCTTGGCCACGCGGTAAACCTGGCCGGCCGCGGGGGAGGCGAACATGTTGCCGCAGGCCGAGGCGGTGGCCAGTCCCGGCCCGACGAGGCCGGCGAAGGCCGGGTAATGCCCGGAGCCGCCACCGACGACGAGGGCCACCTGCCCGGCCGGGACCTCGGTGGAGCGGACGACGCCGCCGTCCACGCGGGCCACGTAGCCGCGGTTGGCCGCCACGAAGCCGTCCAGTGCCTCATCCGCGAAATCAGCGGGGTTGTCGAAGATCTGGGTCATGGTTTCCTCATTGAATCCGTGTTGGAGAAGTGGTGCTGGAGTGGATCTGGGGGTAGTGCGGCCGCCCCCCCAAATTGCTTGGCGGCCGCACCCGGCCGGGTCAGGCGCTGGCGAGTTCCGCGGCTGCCGGCAGCTGCCGCCCTTGGGCCACCCGGCTCTGGCCGAGGGCGTAGCCGTCGTTCTTCGGCAGGACCTGGCGGCGGAGGTAGTCCTGGTTGCTGGCCGTGACGCTGAGGCCGTCGCCGCCATAGTGCTCGGTGCAGAGGATGCCCTGGAAGCCAACCGAGAGCGCCACTTTGAACGCCTCGCGGTAGTTGATCAGGCCGCTTTCCATCGGGGCCGGCATGGCGACGTAGGTGTCCCGGGCCACGTCCTCGTCGCGGATGTAGTTCTTCATGTGCCAGTAGTTGGAGTACGGGAGGGTCTTGGCGACCATCTCGCGCCAGTCCTCGATCGGGCGGTGCAGCCTGATCAGGTTGCCGAGGTCCGGGTTGAGGCCGACGTTGGCCAGGCCGATGTCCTGGACCAGCTGGACGGAGGAATCCGCGGTGCCGAGGTACGTGTCCTCGTACATCTCGAGCGACAGCAGGACGCCGACGTCGGCTGCGTGCCGGCCGAGCTCCCGCAGGCGGGTCACGGCCTTGTCCCAGGTTTCCTTATCCCCCACCGGGTCCTTGTAACCTTCGACGGTCCAGAACCAGAGTTGCTTCTGCTGCTCGGCGGTGATGGCCTGGTGCAGCCCGAATGAGACAACCTCGCAGCCAAGCTCGGCCGCGGCGTCGATGGTGCGGTGACTGTACGCCAGGTTGGCCTCCCAGTTCCCGGCCTCGATCACGCTGCGCCGGATGGCTGAAATGACGGGGATGCCGATGCCCACGGTGTCCGCGGTCTGCTTGAACTCGGCAAGACGGTCGGAGCTGAGGTCGCCGGGGCGGACCCAGCTGTCCGTGAGGTCGGCGTTGGCAAAGCCCGCGTCCTTGACCTCCTGCAGCACTTCGGCCCAGGCGGACGCCGGAGCGTCGTTGATGTGGGTGCCCTGGGCGTCGGTGCCCGGAAACTGCAGCAGCGCCGCGGTGATGGGCCAGTTTTCGGCGGTGTAAGCCATGGGTTCACTCCTTCGTGGAATCCTGTTTCCTATAGGATTTACTATCGAAAGGATGTTGTCAAGGTCACATTGGAGGTTCATCGGCAAGGCCAGCAGGCGGGCGAGCTCAGCGCCCACGCTGCCGAAGCCGACGATGCCGACCGTCTGCCCGACCAGCGGCGCGCCGCGGTAGTGCTCGCGCTGCGCCCAGTCCGAGGTCCGGGTCAGCCGGTCCTTGGCCAGGAGCTTGTGCGAGAGCGCCAGAAGGAGGGTCAGCCCCGCCACTGCCAGCGGCCGCCGGATGGCATCCGGGGTGTTCGTGACAACGACGCCGGCGCGGGTGCAGGCGTCCAAGTCGATGGTTTCGTAGCCGGCCCCGAACCGGGCGATCAGCCTCAGGTCCGGGGCGTGGTCCACGGTGCGTGAATCGAAGGCGATGTGCCCCAGTGACAGAACGGCCTGGACCCCGGCGAGGTCGGCCAGTGGCACCGGGTCTGTGTAGCTGGGCAGGACGCTCCAGCTGATGCCGTTCTCGCTGAGTCGCCGCAGCCCCAGATCCCCGTGAATGGAGCTTCCGTCGGGCCGCGCGGCGTCGGCCGTGACGGCCACGGTGAACGCCGGGCCCGTGGTTGCCTCGGTAGCGGTTCCCGCTCGCGTGGTGGTTCCCGCCGCCGGGGCGGCCGCCGAGTTGGCGACCGCCGTCGTCGTCAATGTATTTGTTGCTGTGTTCATGCGTCGGTTCAGCTTCCTGTCTGCAGTACTGCGGTCTTGTCCTTGATGGGTTCGCGGACCAGCACGGTGTACGCCACCGCTGCCAGGGCCGCGATGATGCCGCCGATGACGAACGAGGGCGCGTAGGAGCCGGTGGCGTCGGCGATCACGCCAGTCAGCAGCGGAGCAAAGGCGCCGCCGAAGTAGCCGCCGAAGTTCTGGATGGCGCCGACGGAGGCAACCTGGGAGTTGTCCACGATGTCGCCGGGCATGGCCCAGGCGGCTGCCTGCATCGTGGCGACAAAGCCCAGGGCCACGGTCATGACAGCGATGGCGAGCGGGAGGGAATCCACGAACGGGATGAGGCAGATCAGGATGCCGGCGGCGATGGCGGCTACGGACATCACGTGGCGCTTGGCCAGCAGCGGATCGCGGCCCGCCTTCTTCGAGTAGCGCGTCATGACCCAGCCGCCGGTGATCCCGAGGATGGCTGCGCCGAGGTACGGGACAGCCGCGAGCCAGCCGGAGCTGGCGATGCTGGCGCCGCGTTCTTCCTGCAGGTACAGCGGCAGGAAGACGATGAAGATGTTCCAGATCCAGATGACGCAGAAGAAGCCGGCCATCATGCCCCAGATCTGGCGGTGCTTGAAGAGCCCGAGCCACGAGACCTTCTTGGCAGTCAGGAGCTGGGTGGTGCGCTGGCTTTCGATGTAGTCCAGTTCCTTCGCGCTGATGCGCTTGTGCTCCTCGGGAGCGCGGTAGTACAGGAAGAAGGCCAGGGCCAGCACCAGGCCCGCGACGCCGAGGAAGATGAAGATTGCCTGCCAGCCGAAGGCCAGCATGATGGCGGTCAGGATGGGCGGGGCGATGGCGGGTCCCCATTTGGAACCGCTGTCCCAGATGGCCGTTGCCTGGCCGCGCTCAGCACGGGGGAACCAGTCGGCAGTGAGCTTGGCCGAGGCCGGCCCGTTCGGGTGCTTCGGCGACACCGAGCAGGAAGCGGAAAGTGATGAACTGCCACATCTTTCCGCCGATGGCCATCAGCGCGGTCGCGATGCTCCAGCCAGCGATCGCGAGGAAGTACATCCGGCGGGCGCCGAGCTTGTCCACGAGCCAGCCGGCGGGCAGCTGGGCAAATGCATAGGTCCAGGAAAACACTGTGCCCAAGAGGCCAATGTCCGTCCGGGTCATCCCGAACTCTTTGATCAGTTGCGGCGCGGCGATGGAGATCGCGCTGCGGTCCATGTAGTTGATGATGCCGGCGGCCAGCGCCCAGCCGAGGATCCACCACCGCAGATTCTTAATGGTGCGACGTGTTGCTGACTCCTTGGGCCCTGCGGCCAAAGTTTCTGTTTGCACTCTTCACTCCCTTGTGACTCCCAATGCCGGCACCATAGCCGTCACAATCGAAGATCCTATAGGGTCTTCGATCTAATGTGAAGAGGGTCACAGAAAGTGTGAGGGTCCGCTGCGGCTGCCCGCGAGACGGGATTAGTCTGCCGGGAGCGTCCGCGATGGCCCGGCCGCGGACCTTCCGCACGTGGTCGGCCATGGCGGCTGCGGCCTTCTCCGGGTCGCCCGAGGAAAGCGCGTCCAGGACAGCTTGGTGTTCGGCGATCGCCTGTTCCGCGTCCGTGATGCCCACGCCGCCGAACAGGCGGAAGCGCTGGACCTGCCCGCCGAGAGCGGCATAGGCGGCCACCATGAACTGGTTGCCGGTCTGCTCCGCGATCAGCCGGTGGAACCGCTCATCGGCTTCCAGATAGTCGCGGTATTCGGCAAAGGACGGGCCCCGCGGCGCCTTCTTGAGGTCGGCGACGGCCTTGGTCCAGCTCGTGCAGGTGCGCCGGCGTCAGCCGGGCGCACGCCAGACGGGCGTTCACGGGCTCGATGGCGAGCCGCGCTTCCATGAGTTCGGCGAAGTCTTCCCGGGTGAACATCGGCGCAACCCGGTAGCCCTTGAGCGCGACGCGGCGAACCATTCCGGTGTGTTCGAGCCTGGCAAGCGCTTCCCGCACGGGCGTGGGCGAAACGTCGAGCTCCCGGGCGGTCCCGTCGATACTCACCGCGGCTCCGGGTTCCAGCCGGCCATCCATCAGCGACGCCAGGAGTTCTTCATAGACGTGGTCCGCCAGGACCTGCCGGCTGACGGGGCGGCCCGCGGGGCGCCCCTCAGAGCCGCTGCCGGTGGAAGCTAGTTGCATGTTCAGATCCTATAGGACCTGGCGTGGCGAGACTTCCCTTGGGGACATGCTCATTCGCGCCCCTTACCAAGGGGCATGCCCCCTCTGGGGCTGGACAGGGCTCAGGGACATGCCCCATCACGAGCCCGACCATGGGACATGTCCAGTGGCCCAGATCGCCGCGAGACATGCCAGCCGCGCCTCCAGCGCGGGACATGTCCAGCCGTGGGCCTCAGCAGCGAGGGACATGCTCATTTTTAGACGCGACCAGTGGGCAGAATGGCATTCTGCCCACTGGTCGTGGCTGCGGCTGAGCATGTCCAGCCGCAGCGAGCGACTGCGTCGCGAGTCGCCGAGCATGCAGCCGCGGCGGAAGTGCGCCGCAGTCCGCCCTAGTTCTGGTACGCCGGGTAGTCCGTGTAGCCCGTGGCGCCGTCGGCGTAGAACGTGGAGGGGTCGGGCTCGTTGACGGGCAGGCCTTCGCGCCAGCGGCGGGCGAGGTCCGGGTTCGCGATGGCCGGGCGTCCGACGACAACGGCGTCGGCGTGACCGTCCGCCACGAGCGCCACTGGCCTCGTCGCGCGTCGTGATGACGCCGAAGCCGGTGTTCACGAGGAAGGTTCCGCCGAAGCGCGCGCGGAGGTCCTGGACGAGTGCGCTCGTGGGCTCCTTGTGAAGGATGCTGAGGTAGGCCAGGTTCAGGGGAGCCAGGCCATCGACCAGCCGGCCGTAGGTCTCCTGGACGTCGGCCGCATCCAGCTCAAGGGCGCCCTGGACGTTGTGCTCGGGCGAGATACGGATGCCCACCCGGTCCGCGCCGAGGGCTGCAACGACGGCCTCGGCCACTTCGATGACGAAGCGGACGCGGTTCTCCGGGTGAGCCGCCGTAGATGTCGTCGCGCTGGTTGGCCGCGGGGGTCAGGAATTCGTGGAGCAGGTAACCGTTGGCGGAGTGCAGCTCCACGCCGTCGAACCCTGCCTCGACGGCCTTGCGGGACGCCGTGACAAACTCCTCGACAATTCCCGGAAGTTCCTCGGTGGTGAGGGCGCGCGGGACCGGGAACGGCTTCTTGCCCGCGTAGGTGCGGGTTTCGCCGTCGATCGCGATGGCGCTGGGCGCGACAACCTCATGGCCGCCAGTGGTGTCCTGGTGCGTGACCCGGCCGGCGTGCATGACCTGGGCGAAGATCCGGCCGCCTTCGGCGTGCACAGCGGACGTGACGTTGGCCCAGCCCTCGAGCTGCTCGGGCGGTCACCAGGCCGGGCTGGCCCGGGAAACCCCGGCCGGCGGGGCTCGGGTAGGTGCCTTCACTGACGATCAGGCCGAGCGAGGCACGCTGACGGTAGTGCTCAACAACCAACGGCCCCGGGATTCCTTCCTCGCCGGAGCGAAGACGGGTCAGCGGCGCCATCACGAGTCGGTTGGGCAGTTCCAGCTCGCCAAGTGTCATCGGGGAAAACAGCATGCGCAGTTCCTTTCGCAGTGAATGGGTTCACTGGCGGTAACTGCGAGGCGTCTGCAACTATTCCGTCTGAGACTCGGATCACTACGGGTGGACGATGATCTTCACCGCGGTGTCGTTGTGGTTGATCAGCGTGTCGAAACCTTTGTCCACGAGGTCGTCCAAGGCGATTCTCCCGGTGATGAAGGGTTTCAGGTCGACTTTTCCTTCCTGGACGAGCTTGATGGCGGCTTCATGATCGCCGCAGTACGCGATGGTGCCGCGCAGATCGATTTCCTTCAGCACCACTTTCTGCATATCCACCGTGGCCGGGTGTCCCCAGATCGAGACGTTGACGACGACGCCGGCGGGCTTCACGACGTCGAGCATCGTGTCCAACACGGCATTCACGCCGGCACATTCAAACGCCGCGTTGGCCCCTGCGCCGTTGGTCAGTTCCAGCACGCGCGCCTTGACGTCGTCCGTACTGGGGTCGAGCACGTGATCCGCCACCCCGGACGAAGCCGCCTTGTCCTTGCGGGCGGCCGACAGCTCGGTAACGATCGTGGTGATGCCGATGCCCTTGAGGACCGCGGCGGTGAGCAGGCCGATGGGGCCGGCACCCCCGACGACGGCGACGTCCCCGGCTTTGAGGCCGCTCCGGCCGACGGCGTGATACGCCACCGCAAGGGGTTCGATGAGCGCGGCCTCGTCCAGGGGGATGTCGCCGACAGGGTGCACCCAACGGGCGTCGACAACGATCTTCTCGCTCAAGCCGCCACCGCCGCCCGCCAGGCCGATGAAGCCCAACTTTGTGCACAGGTTGTAGTGGCCGCTGAGGCAGGGACCGCATTCATTGCAGACGTAGTACGGTTCCACGACGACGTTGTCTCCGACGGCCAGACCGCTGACGCCTTCCCCGAGTTCCTCGACGGTGCCGGAGAACTCATGTCCGAGGGTGACCGGGGCGGCCTCGTGGGTAAGCCCGTGGGGGTGGCCGGGCGGCGGGGTGAAAATGGGTCCTTCGAGGAATTCATGGAGGTCGGTGCCGCAGATACCGCACCAGGCCACGGCGATCTTCACCGTTCCCGGACGCAGCTCCGGCTCTTGGATATCTTCGATCCGGAGATCCTCGCGGGCGTGGAATCGTGCTGCTTTCATGGTGTTTCACCTTCGCATTCCAGGCCGTGGATGCGCCCGATCAGGCGCATCCACGGAATGTAGTTGGATTGTCACAGCGGGGCCGTAGCCCCAGTCTGGTGGCCGTGCCTGAGATTGTCACGACCCGCGTGAGTCATGGGTGCGGTCAGCGCGTGTGGTGCGTGGGCTGGAGTTCGAAGACCGGCGTCGGCAGTCCTTCCATCCTTGCCTTGAGCTGTAGCGCCAGATAGTTGGAGTAGTGGCGGCTCTGGTGCAGATTGCCGCCATGGATCCAAAGGTTCTCCACGTTGGTGGGCTTCCACATGTTGCGCAGTTCCCCCTCCCACGGCCCCGGATCCTTGGGCGTATCCGATCCAAAGCCCCAGCACTTGCCGACGGCGTCGGCCACCTCGGGCGAGACCAAGTCAGCCAACCAGCCGTTCATCGACCCATAGCCGGTGGCGTAAATGATGACGTCGGCATCCAGTTCCGTTCCGTTGGCCATCACGACGGAGTTGCCGGTGATCTTGCTGACCTCGCCGTTGGCCAGCTTGACCCGGCCGTCGATGATCAGCTGCGAGGCACCGACGTCGATGTAGTAGCCGGAACCGCGCCTCAGGTACTTCAGGAACAGCCCGGAGCCGTCAACGCCGAAGTCCAGGTCAAAGCCGGCAGCCTCGAGCTGGGCGTAAAATTCCGCGTCCCGCCGGGCCATCTCCGCATAGACAGGGATCTGGGCTTCGGGCAGAATCCGGTACGGCAACGAGGCGAACAGGAGATCGGCTTTCTCCGTGGTGACGCCGTTGGCCAGTGCCTTTTCGGAGTACAGATCGCCCAGGGCAAGGTCCATGAGGGATTCACTGCGGGCAATATGGGTCGAGGACCGCTGGACCATGGTGACATCGGCCCCATGCTCCCAGAGGTCGGCGCAGATATCGTGGGCTGAATTGTTGGAGCCGATGACCACGGCCTTCTTGCCGGTCCAGTCTCCACCGCCCGGGTGCTTGGACGAGTGGTACTGCTCCCCCAGGAAGGACTCGGCGCCGTCGAACGTGGGGACGCTCGGGTATCCCGAAACGCCCAAGGCGAAGACGAGCTGCTTCGGGCGCAGGGTGACCGGTTCGCCGTCGCGCATCACCTCCACCACCCACTCCTGGGACGTTTCGTCGAAGCGGGCGTTGGTGCACTCGGTCTTGGACCAGTAGTTGAGCTCCATGATCCGCGTGTAGTTTTCCAGCCAGTCGCCGATCTTGTCCTTGGCCGCGAAAACCGGCCAGTCGTCGGGGAACTTCATGTAGGGCAGGTGGTCGTACCAGACCGGATCGTGCAGGTGGAGGGACTTGTAGCGGTTGCGCCATGAGTCACCGGCCCGCTCATTCTTTTCGATGATGATGGTGGGCACTCCGAGCCTGCGCAGCCGCGCGCCCAGCCCGATCCCGCCCTGGCCGCCGCCGATGATGACGGTGTAGGGCTGGTCTTCGTAGCCGAGCCGCGCTTCCTGCTCTTCCTTCAGTTCCAACCAGGATTTGCGGCCCTTGGTGATCTCATGGGCCACCCCCTTGTCCCGGTTGGGGCCCTTCTTTTCCTCAAAGCCCTTCAGCTCCTGCATGGTGGTGAGCAGGGTCCAGCATTTGCCATTCCGGAGGCGCAGATGGGCGTAGCCCCGGGCTTGGGCGGTCTCGAAGTTCACCCAGGCCTCGGCGTTGGCGGCGTCCCCGGTGGCGTCCTCGGCGAGGGTCCAGTTGCTTGGCTGCACGTCGTCCAGGGTCGCGTCGAGCATGCGCCGGATGTCTTCTTTGCCCTCCAGGGTCTTGAGGTTCCAGGTGAAGGAGACGAAGTCGCGCCAGTACGAATCGTCGTCGAAAAGCTCCAGTGCGGCGTCCGTGTTGTGGCTGCGCAGTGCCTCATCGAACTGCGCCAACCACGCCCCGACGACGCCGTTTGGTGTCTCAGGCATGATTCCTCTTTCCATTGCTGACAGTGGGTCGGTCCCCTTGCGTGACGCCTAGACCACGCAGTGACCCGCATCACAAGTAAAGTTCGCAGGGGGTTACAATCGGGTTACACGGAGCTCTCAAGCTGTCGGTCGGCGCGCACGGTGGCCGACGGCGGCAGGGAACCAGCCGGGTGCGACGATTCGAGGGCGAGTTGGGAGAATGAGCATGCGGCAGGGCAATGGCTCCATCACGCATCCCTCGGACCTCAGGTTTTCCGCGCCGGCGGAGTATGCCCGAATACTCCGGGCGGCGCACGAGACCACCATTTCCGGCACTCCGGATCCGCACCTCTCACCGTCGCTCATCAAGTCTTGGCAGCGTTCCCTCGCGCTGGGCATCAATCCTGACCAGCACCGGCCGCGCCACCGGCATGAAGTCTCCGAGGCACGTTCCCTCAGCGCCGGCCATCGGCTGGCCGCGGTGATGCCTGCGCTGTCGCAACTGCTGGCCGATGAGACCGTGACCGGGCGCCATTTGCTGATCGTGACTGATCATGAGGGCGAAGTGCTGTGGCGCATTGGCAGCAAACAGGCATTGCGGCTTGCGGACTCCCTGGAGTTCGTGGAGGGTGCCGACTGGTCCGAATCAGGGGTGGGCACCAACGCCATCAGCGAGGCCTTGGTGACCGGTGCCCCGGCGCAGCTCTTCTCGGCCGAGCACCTCGTGCGGACCCATCATGATTGGGCTTGCACCGCATCTCCCATTCGCGACCCTTTGACCGGCGAAATCGTCGGCGTCCTGGATGTCTCCGGTCCGTTCGAGTCGGTCACGCCGGACAGCCTGCGGCTGGTGCGTTGCGGAGTGCGGCTTGCAGAGGAGCTGCTGAAATCGGCCCCGGTTCCCGACGGCGGCGTCGGGCGCTCCGGGCCGCGAGCACGGGGTGACGAGCGGACAATGCGCGACGGCGGCGCCCGGTCACAGCTAACCCTGCGGCTTTTGGGAGACGCGCCGTCCGCGGCGGTCGACGGCGGCATCAGCCGCCCGCTGACGGTACGCCGTGCTGAGATCCTGGCCCTCCTGGCCTCGCGTGACCAAGGCTGGAGTGCCGATGAACTGGCTTACGAGATCCATGGCGACGCGGGCACCGGCGCGGCGATCCGGACCGAGATGCACCGGATACGCACCATTCTGGGCGATGTCCTGGAAGCGAACCCCTACCGATTCTCTTCAACCGTCAACGTCGTGACGGATGCCTCAGTTGTGGCCGCCCATCTGCGGGACGGTCGGGTTGCCGAGGCATTCGCGTCGTACCCGGCAAAACTGCTCACGCGTTCGGTCAATCTGGCGATCGGGTTCATGCGCGACGAGCTCAACACAGCCGTCGGAGCGTCCATACGGTCCAGCGGTGATGCCCGGCTGATGCTGCAGTGGTGCACGAGCGACATGGGGTCCTCCGACACGGCCACTGCGGCTGCGGCGGCGGCGCTGATCGGACCGGACGATCCCCGTTGCCAGCTGGTGAGCGCCCGGATGGAACGGGTGGACCGGGAGCTGCGAGCCTAGGGAGGCGGCGGGGCGACGCCGGGGCAGCCTTGGCCTTGCGGGTTCTGCAGGCAGGTGTCGGCGTAATTCCTGGTGATCGAGCGCCAGACGCTCACGGTCTGCGACGGCGAACTGAACTGGCCTTGGCCGGGAATCGGCAACGGCGGTCCGCCGTTCACGGAGTAGGTTCCTTGGAAATGTGTGGTCAGAACCACCGGGAAGTCGCCGGTCTGGGCGTAGACGTGGCTGGTCAGGGTCTTCTCGCCCCAGCGGTCCTGCGGCAGCGGTCCGCCGGCCGCCGTCTGGGGGCCGAGTGAAGTGCCGTCGCCGTAGGTCCAGGCGTACTGCACGGGCTTGGCAATGATGGAGACATCTTGCCCCAGCATGTCGACGGCAAATGTCTGCTCAACGGCTTCCGCGTAGAAATTTGTCTCGGCGCCTCTGAGAGTGTGCGGACTCGGCTGCATGACGCTGCTGCCGGGGTTGATGGGAAGTTGCTGAAATTTGGTCTGAATCTGGGCGGCAATCTGGCCCAGGACGTCCATCGGGTTTCTCGAGGTAGACGCAGCGGTCAGGCGAGATGCGGCTCCAATCATTCGGGCCCGCAACAACTAGCTTCCACCACCATCGAACCGGGCGGCCGTTTTCGCCAGCGTTACACTCGACCGCTCGCCGCGAGACAAGCAAGATCGAAGTTGTTTTTGTCGTATCAGGCACAGGTACTCGAACCTGTACTGGAATTGGGGTTTCCGGAACAGTGCACCTGGCGCATCCACCCAAACCCCGAACGTCGAGTCATACCTGCCATACGCCCACTCCCGGTCTCGTTCCAAAAAACGTCCGATGCCTCAGCGCTGCCGCCGACGGGCCAATAGTCAGCGAAAAACAAATGACAGCGGCGAATACCAGCGCCGCGATACCCCACCGCCTTGGTCCTGAGCGCTCGAGGCGATTCATGCACCGATCCGGCTCAATATCCATCGCTATCCAACGACCGTCAGAAAAGCGGAGAATCATGATATCTGCGAGCACTTGTGGGCGGGCACAGATTTCTCGACACTTGAGTCAGCTCGATACAGGGTTCCCGCCGATTGCTCCAATTGTGTGGTCACTTGGTAACTCCCCTGGGATGTCTTCGACGAAGTTGGTATAGGCCCCCTTCGCTTGGACTAACCCTCCCGACGATCCATCGTCCCTCCGATTCCACTCCACAATTCCCGGGCGCACCTTCGCGCATGAGACCTGCACGAAGAGTCGGTCACCTCATCCATCAGTCGGAATGTCCCCCGTCTCGTACGCGTAATTCAGCAGCGTGTACCAATACCGGGCAAACGCCTCAGCGCCTTCCTTCGTCTCGGCCTTCGCGGCCTCCGGAAGCTCGGGAACCGGGACGTTCTGTGCCTTGCCGGTCGCGTCTGCAGGTTTGTAGCTGGCCGTGGGCGTGGGGGTCGCGCTCGGGGTGGACGGCGTGGACGGGCTTTGAGAATCAGACGGTGGAGTTCCGGGAGGCGGTGTTCCGCCCCCGCTGCAGGCTGCGACCGACATCAGGGAGATCGTCACCAAAGCGGCAGCGCAGGCGCGCCGGGGACCGGAAAGCGAAGTGCGAGATGTCATGGTCAGCTACTCCCCCGATAGAAAATCAAGACGCGCGAGTCCAAGCAATGCTTAAGGGTAACCGACGTCACATTTTGGACGCCGAAGTTATCCACAGGCACTTGCTTGACGAGGTCTTCAGCGTCTCGGTGGCGCCACCTAACGCAGGGCACCGCAAGCACGACGGCACCGCGTCGAACTCCATATCGGCCATCCGGCCTATGCCCGGCGCTGCCCGCGGCCCAGTTCTGAATGCGTAGCCGGCCGGTCTTCAGTCCTTTAGCCCCTAGCAATCGTCGGATCGGTTCAGAACAATGAACCCATGATGTTCGAACACGAAGACGGCAATCCCATCCTCAAGCTGGACGACGATCAATCTTGGAAACTGATTGACAGCACAAAACACGGCAGGCTCGTGGTCACAGTGGCCGGAGAACCCGACATCTTCCCGGTGAACTACGCGGCCAGCGGCCGGAAATTGTTCCTCCGCACCGCCCCGGGAAACAAACTGGCCGAGCTCACCATCAACTCCAAGGTGCTCTTCGAAACCGATGGAATCCTGTCCGAGGAAGCCTGGTCAGTGGTCCTGCGGGGCACTGCGCGCGTGCTCGATCAATCGGCGGATATCGCCGACGCCGAGGCCCTCGGACTCAAACCCTGGGTTCCAACGTTGAAGGACTTCTACGTGGAAATTACGCCGACGTCGGTCAGCGGACGCCACTTCCAGTTCGGCGAACACCCGGAGCGGGAGATCTAACGCCCGACGTCGCGTCCCGGCCGCCGTCGGCTCCGCGGGCCACCTGCCCGGCAGCCGCCTAGACTTAAATGATGGCGGA
The DNA here is from genome assembly GCA_963810895.1 of uncultured Actinomycetota bacterium. GTDB lineage: Bacteria > Actinomycetota > Actinomycetes > Actinomycetales > Micrococcaceae > Arthrobacter. Next base: position 202,758 of record CAWEPM010000005.1, on the reverse strand, counting down.
CAAGCTGACCCCGGAGCGGCGCAGCTGGAACATGTCCCGCATCCGCGGCAAGAACACCAAGCCGGAAATGCTGGTCCGTAAGCTGCTGCACGCGAAGGGCTACCGCTACCGCCTGCACGGCAGCGCGGGCGGCGGCAAACTCCCGGGCAATCCCGATCTCGTCTTCGCCGGCCGTCACAAGGTCATCTTCGTCAACGGCTGCTTCTGGCATTTCCACGATTGCCGGGCGGGCCAGCACGCGCCCCAAGCCAATGCTGAATTCTGGGAAACCAAGCGCACGCGAACCCGGAACCGCGACGCCGCCCAGCGGCTCCAGCTCGAACGTGATGGCTGGGAGGTGCTCACTGTGTGGGAGTGCGAGCTGAAGGATTCATCCGCGTTGGAGCTCCGCCTCGACGCCTTCCTCCAGGGCCAGCCTCCGGCATGAACTAGCACCTGCAGTCGCCATAAACCAGAAATCCTTCCCAGCAGACGCAGCAGCACCAGAAGAAGTCCTGCGTGTCGCGCGGCCCCGCTTCCGGGGCAGGCCGAATGGTCTCAGCTAGTATTCGACTCCGGGGGATTTAGGCAGATTTAGGTCAGTACCAACGGGTACTGCTAACACGGGAGAGCGCACGATGCCGCACTTGCTGATGTCCAACAACGAGCCCGACACGGCTGCTGCGCTGGCAGATTTCGGTCCCACAGATTCCAGTCCAGCAGATTCCAGTCCCACAGTTCTGCCGTTCCGTCCCTTGAGCCACTCCACGCACCGTGCCGTCCGGCCCCGCCAGCTCCGCGGAGCGGACCCGGATCTTGAACCCTTGCGTCGGCAGTCGACCTCAATCATTAATGAGGTTCTCGCATCCACCAACCCGGAGGATGCTGAAGCGCAGGACAAACTTCGGTGGCATGTCGCCAACAACCCGGGCCAGCCGGAAAAGGCGCTCCTGGATCACTTGCTGACAGTGAACCTCCGGCAGGACGAGTCCGCCTAGCTCGCTGAGCCGTTCAACTGGCTGACCGGTCGATACTGGCCTGCCGGAGCACTTCGCCCCAGGACTGCTGGGCCAGATCTGCCACCGAGGCCAGGATTTCCGACGGCGGCAAGGACAGGTCCAGCGGGAATTCGACAATGTCGATGTCGGTGTTGAGAATCCGGCGCAGCTTGATTTCCCCTGCGCCCGGGTAAATGATCCACGCCGTCGGCACCCGCAAGGATGTGCAGTAGGCCAGCATCCGGTAGTGGTCGCCCGAGAGTGACGCGCCGACGTCGGCCGCGGCCTTGTACTTGGCGTCGTACACCATGACGGGCCGGCCGCCGAGGAAGTGGACGGCCCCGGGCTGGACCACAATCCGGTCCGAGTCGCGGACAGCCTCGTTCAGCAGTGCGTTGTAGCGCAGCCGCATCTCTCCGGGGTGGGCGGCCATGGCTTCGCGCAGGGCCGTCCCGACGAAGTCCTCGAACACCTTGGCCATGTCCACCACGAACGACGCCGACTGCTGCTTGCCGTCGCCGGCCTCCGCCGAGGCGTTCCGCAGGATCAGCTCGGCGAGCCGGAGAGCCCCGTGGTAGCGGGTGTTCATCCGGCTGGGCCGCCACTGCGGCAGCGGCGCGCCGGACTGAAGGCGCGTCACGGCGTCGAGCTTTCCCTTCAGCTGGCGCAGCCGGCTGAGGACTTCCGGCCGGACCCGCGGCACCTGGGACATCCGTTCCAGCGCGGCGCGCAGAATCCGGTTCTCCGCGATGTCCTCGGTGAATTCGTCGTAGGAGACTTCCAGCGGGACCAGCATCCCCGGCCGGCGGGAGATCTGGTCCGAGATCCGGATGCGGCCTTTGACGGTCCGGAGGGATTCCTCCACCATGAGGTACCCCTGCAGCACGCCGCGGCTCAGCGCCCGGTCGGCAAGCTGCGCCAGGGATTCGGCCAGCGCGCTCCAAAGATCGGTGTGTTCCACCGCGGCGACGGAATCGTCCCGGAATCCTTGGTCCCCCGCGTAGCCGAGCAGGAACAGGAGCCGGCTCAGCCCCAGCCGTCCCTTCGGCCGGACCTCCAGCTGCACGGTGGGCGTGCGGACCGAGCCCACGGTCCCGACGGGTTCGATCCGGTACAGGCCCATGCCCATCGGCGAGGCCTTCGCCAGGCCGCTGGCGTTGACGTAGGCCGCGGTGTGCGGATCCAGCCGCTCCACCACGCCGGCGGAGAGTTCGTCGAGGACGATGTGCCGGCAGGACACCGCCGCGCCGCCACGCCCGGGCACGACCTGCCCGGACGGTCCGGCCCGGCGCGTCTGTCGCGCGGCGCCTGTCGGACGCGCCCTGCTCCAGCGCACCCCGGTCCAGCCCGGCGGCGCCGCCGGGCGGCGCCAGCCTAGGCGTGCGCAAGGCGGCCGAGGAGTTGTTCCAGTCCGAACCGCTCCTCGAGCTGGGCGCGGTTGAGCTGGCCGTGATAGTGCTCTTCCAGCAGCGGCATGAGCTCGTACTTCCAGATCCGGCGGAGGCCCTTGGGCGTCTGCGCGGACTTCTTCATGAAGTAGGAGGGCCCGATCATGAGGTCCCGGTCCCATTCGTCGATCGCGTCGTTCAAGGCGTCCAGCAGCAGGGCCGGCGTCGTGTCCAGGTCACGGGCCTGGAGGAAACGCAGCAGCGAGCCCTTCACGGGTTCCGTCTTCGGATGGAGCTCGATGAAGGAGAAGCGCCGCCGGATGGCCGCATCCATCATCGCGATGGAACGGTCCGCGGTGTTCATGGTGCCGATGATGTAGAGGTTGTCCGGCAAGGTGAACGGCTCGTTGGGGCTGTACTGGAGGTAGATCCGGTCATCGCGGTATTCGAGCAGGAAGTACAGCTCGCCGAATACCTTTGCCAGGTTCGCCCGGTTCATCTCATCGATGATCAGGAAGTACGGCTTGCTCTCGTTGCCGGGCTTGGCGGCCTCCTCGGCGAGCCGGCGCAGCGGACCGGCCACGAGCTTGAAGGACACCTGGCCCTCGTCCGTCTTGTCCGGGCGGAAGCCCTCGAAGAAGTCTTCATAGGCGTACGACGGGTGGAACTGGACCAGTTTGACCCGCTCGTCCGTGGTGTCGCCGGCGAGCTCGGCGGCGAGGTGCTTGGCAAGGTACGTCTTGCCGGTTCCCGGCGGACCGTAGAGCACCACCTGCCGGTTCTCTTCGAGGAGTTCGGCGATTTCCTGCAGCGGATCCAGGTCCATGTGCAGGGACGCGGCGAACTCCGGCGTCAGCGGCCGGAACCCGTCACAGACCGGTTCGACGGCGGCATCCGGCTCCGCGCCGTCTTCGGCGTCGGCTTCCGCTTCTGCCGGCAGGAGCGCCTCGAGCGCCTGGATCACGCGGGTGATGTCCACGATGTTGCCGGAGGTGGTCAGCTGCCGCTGCACGTGCCGGGGCAGACCGGCGGCGTCGTGTTCCTCATCGAACCAGCGGACCTTGCGGCGCAGCCGGCGGTTGTCCTTGCCATGCTCAGGTTCGCCGAGGACCACCCCGATCCGGACCTTGCCCGAGCTCTGGTAGAGCGCGAGGTCGCCCGGCTTCATCACGGTCAGGAAGGCGAAGACGGCGGTCTTGGTGTCCTCGCGCTCCACGTAGCCGAGGTGCTTGTAGTCCTCGTCAACGGCGTTCTGGACGAGTCCGGCGGTAACGCCGGGGTCCAGCAGGCGGAGATGTTCGACGTCGAGCGTCACCGCTTCCTCGTCCCGCCACTCCCCCAGCAGCTCGGCGTTGTCGTGGTGGGTGCGCAGCAGCCAGGCGCGGCGGCCGGGGTCGCCGACCTTGCGCCACTGGCTCACCAGCTGGCGGGAGTACCAGTCGATCCGCTGCCCGGCCTGCTGGTCCAGGTGCAGGCGGATGCGGTGGATGTCCGCCGAAATGTCCTCGTCGCTGTCCCCCTTGGCCCCGCCCACCAGGGAAGCGAAGGCGTCCCGGATCTCCTGCCGTTCGACGTCGGCCACGACGGGTTCGAAGTAGCTGGGCCAGACCAGGAACTCAATGCTGCGGCGGATGGCAGGCTGGTCATCCGGGGTCCCGGCGACCAGCCGGTGGAAGGCCAGCGGGTCTTTGACCGCGGCCTGGACGACGCCGGCTGGACGCTGGGCGACGTGCTGCACGAAGCGGCAGAGCCATTTCAGGTGGTCCCAGATGGTCCAGTTGAATTCCGCGGTCCGGTCCCGGATGACGCCATGGTCCGTCATGCCCGCGTAGAGCTCGTCGGGGAGCTCGAGCGGCGGCTCCAGCCAGGACGCGGCCTCGGCCACACGGGCCCGCTTGACCTTGAGCGACTTGACCTCGTGGGCCAGCGGCAGGGACTGCAGGAAGAGCAGTTCCACCGCCAGTTGCTTGGCACCGCGCGTGGCGTCTTCCAGGTTCTGGCGCAGGTTGGTCATCATCGGCGCTTTGGGGTCGGGAACGCCCCGTTCGAGGCGTTCCAGCAACTCCGCGGCGGCCGGGACGGACCACGTCTTGGTGCGGCCGTCCAGGGCGGACGCCTTGCCGAGCAACCCCGGGCCCAGCACGAACCACGCCGCGTCTTCAATCTCCTTGGAGATGCCGAGGGCACGGTGCAGGGCAGGCTTTTTGGATGGGGTCATACGTTCAATTTACAGGCTTAAACTGAACGCGCGCATTTAACGCCGCCCGTAAGCTACCGTCCAGTAGTTCCCGGGCGGGCAGCCTACGGCAGGCCGATTTCACTGCGAGAGGGCGCTTCACACCGAAGGTGAAATAGCATCCCGGACCGATGAAGTTCACCAGGGTGGCGACCCTCCACATCGCCTTGCTGCCGCGGATTTCCGCGGCGGGCCGGCGCGAAATGTCGCGTTGGGCTGCAACGAGCAGCGTCAGCTGGACCAGCCGCCGCCACGATAGTTCCGAACTTCGCCCTCGGCGAGAGCTCCTTCCACGTCTTCTTGCGGGGGTGCTTCATGTGCATCTTCTGGTGCATGTTGTTGCCCATGTTCTTGTGCATCTTCTCGTGCATGTTCTTGCCCATGTTCACAGCGGCCACGCCTCCTTATGCGTCGGGATTGTTCATTCTAGGAGCCACGCTGGGAACCCGGGTAGAGGCTATGGGACCGGGTGGGGCCGGGTGAACGGGGCCAGCCGTTCCTTCTGCTCCGGCGTCAGCCGCAGCACCCGGCCGGTGGCCTCATCAACGAAGGCAAGATGGCTCGTGGCCCGGACGCAGTCCTCCCGGGTGACGGGATCCTGCACCAGGTAGTGGATGTCGAAACTGGCGCCCTTGACCGCCCCGACCCACAGCTGGACGACGGCGGGCACGTTCCGGTATTCCAGGGTCCTGACGTACCTGATCTTGTGCTCCACCACCAGTGCCAGCGTCCCCTCCGGGATGTCGTTGAAGAGCGACACCGGGGGTTCGGTCCCGGGCAGCCCGGGTCCGCGGGGCGGGCCGAATGCGGCGATCCGGGCTTCCTCCAGGATCCGGACAATCTGGACGTTGTTGATGTGCCCGTACGCATCCATGTCGCTCCAGCGCATCGGCACTTCCACTTCGAGCCGCCAGGGCTCCGTGGCCGTTCCCTCGCCGGCTGCCGTGGCCGGCCCCACGCCGGTAGCCGTGCCTGCCTTCTCCCCGGCGGGGCCCGCGGCGCTCAGCTGTGCACCGCCGTCGCGTCTTCCACGGAATCCACCGAGGCGTCCCCGTCCGCGTCCTCCCCGGCGAACTGGGACATGTACAGCCGGTAGTACGCGCCCTGCAGTTCCAGCAGCTGGGCGTGCCGGCCCTGCTCGACGATCCGCCCGGCCTCCATGACCAGGATGGTGTCCGCGTCCCGGATGGTGGAGAGCCGGTGGGCGATCACGAAGCTGGTGCGCTCGGTGCGCAGCGCGGCCATGGCCTTCTGAACCAGGGCTTCGGTGCGGGTATCCACGGAACTCGTGGCCTCGTCCAGGATCAGCAGCGACGGGTTCGCCACGAAGGCCCGGGCGATGGTGATCAGCTGTTTTTCGCCGGCGCTGACGTTGTTGCCTTCTTCGTCAATGACCGTGTTGTAGCCGTCCGGCAGCGCGCGGACGAAGCGGTCCACGAAGGTGGCCTTGGCCGCCGCCATGATCTGCTCTTCGGTGGCGTCCAGCTTGCCGTAGCGGATGTTCTCGTAGATGGTTCCGCCGAACAGCCAGGCGTCCTGCAGCACCATGCCGACCTTGGCGCGCAGCTCCGACCGGCTCAGGTGGGTGATGTCCACCCCGTCCAGGGTGATGCTGCCGGAGTTGAGTTCGTAGAAGCGCATCACGAGGTTGACGAGGGTGGTCTTGCCCGCCCCGGTCGGTCCCACGATCGCCACGGTGTGTCCGGGCTCGGCGGTGAAGGACAGGTCCTCGATCAGCGGCTTGTCCGGCGAGTAGCTGAACGTGACGTGCTTGAACTCGACGTGGCCGTCCGTCTTGGCCGGGAGGTGCTCGGTGGCGGTCTCGGCGTCCTGTTCGTCGGCGTCGAGGAATTCGAAAACCCGCTCGGCGGAGGCGACGCCGGACTGCAGCATGTTGGCCATCCCGGCCATCTGCCCCAGCGGCTGGGTGAACTCGCGCGAGTACTGGATGAACGCCGTGGCGTCGCCCAGGCTCATGGCGCCCGAGGCCACGCGCAGGCCGCCGACGACGGCGATCCCCACGTAGCTGAGGTAGGAGACAAACTGCATGACCGGCATGATCATGCCGGACACGAACTGGGCGCCGAAGCTGGCCTTGTAGAGTTCCTCGTTCCGCGCGTCGAAGCGGGCCAGCATGTCGGCGTCGCGGCCGAAGACGCGGACGAGGTCGTGGCCGGAGAAGGATTCCTCGATCTGGCCGTTGAGCTCACCGGTGTTCTTCCACTGGGCGGCGAAGAGCTTCTGGCTGCGGGCGCCGATCATGCCGGCGGCCACCCCGGAGAGCGGGAGCGCGACGAGTGCGATCAGGGCCAGCTGCCAGGACACGATGAACATCATGATCACGATGCCGAGGACCGTCAGGGCCGAGTTCACGAGCTGCGCGAAGGCCTGCTGGAGCGCCTGCTGGATGTTGTCGACGTCGTTCGTGACGCGGGAGAGGATGTCGCCGCGCTGGCGGGTATCGAAGTAGTTCAGCGGCAGCTTGTTGAGCTTCTTCTCGGTGTCATCGCGCAGCGTGCGGACCACCCGCATGACCAGGATATTCAGGACGTAGCCCTGCAGCCACAAGAAGATGTTGGCGACGAAGTACATCACCAGGACCACGCTGATGAGGAACGCGAGCTGTTGGAAATCGACTGCCGGCGCCCGGCACCACGTCCATCTTGGCCAGCATGTCGGCAAAGTTGTCCTGGCCCTGGGAGCGCAGTCCTTCGATGAACTGTTCCTTGGTGGCCCCGGCCGGGAGCTGCTTGCCGACCACTCCGGCGAAGATCACGTCCATCGCCTGGCCCAGGATCCGCGGGGCGATGACGTTGAGGACGACGGCGACCGTCACCATGGCGAGCACCGCGATGATGCCGGCGCGTTCGGGTTTCAGCAGCCCCATGAGCCGTTTGGCCGAGGGCCAGAAATGCTGGGCCTTCTTGGCCGGCACAGCGCCGAACATGCCGCCGTCGGCTTCGCCGGGCGTGTACTCCTCCTCGAGGAATTCTTCGTCCGTCACGTCCGTTGCGGTGGCCCCGGCAACTGCGGTGTCCGTTGCCCTGGCCGGCACGGTGGAGACTTTCTCGTTGGTGCTCATGCCACTGCCTCCGCGCTCAACTGGGATTCGACGATTTCCTGGTAGGTGCTGGAGCTTTCCAACAGTTCCTCATGTGTTCCGCGGTCCACGATCCTGCCGTCCTCGAGCACGAGGATCTGGTCCGCATCGGCGATGGTGGACACCCGCTGGCCGACGATGATCACCGTGGCATCGGCCGTCTTGGCCTTGAGCGCACGGCGGAGCCTGGCGTCGGTGGCGACGTCAAGGGCCGAGAACGAGTCGTCGAACAGGAAAACCTTGGGTTCGGTGACGAGGGCGCGGGCGATGCACAGCCGCTGCCGCTGGCCGCCGGAGACGTTGGTGCCGCCCTGGGCGATCCGCGAGTCGAGGCCGCCCTTCTTTTCGCGCACGAAGTCCGCGGCCTGGGCAACGGTCAGCGCCTCCCACAGGTCCTCATCCGTGGCCTCGGGCTTGCCGAAGCGCAGGTTGTGCTCAATGGTTCCGGAGAACAGGTAGGGCCGTTGCGGCACCATGGCGACCCGCTGCGTGATCTCGGCCCGGTCCAGCTGGGTGACGGGGACGCCGTCGAGCAGGACCTCCCCCGAGTCGGCGTCGTAGAGCCGCGGCAGCAAGGCCAGCAGGCTCGACTTGCCGGCGCCGGTGGAACCGATGATCGCGACCGTCTGGCCGGGCTCGGCCGTGAAGCTGATGTTGCTCAGCACGGGCGCCTCGGCGCCGGGGTAGGCGAAGGTGACGTTCCGGAACTCCACCCGCCCGGCCTTTGCGGCGGGCGCCACCGGGGTGAGCGGAGCGTGGATGGAGGGTTCGACGTCGAGCACTTCCCCGATGCGGTCGGCACAGACCGAGGCGCGGGGAATCATCATGGCCATGAAGGTGCCCATCATGACGGCCATGAGGATCTGCAGGAGGTACTGCAGGAAGGCCGTCAGCGAGCCCACCTGCATCTCGCCGGCATCGACGCGCTGGCCGCCGAACCACAGCACCGCGGCCGTGGAGATGTGCAGGATCATGCCGATGGCGGGGAACATCAGCACGAACAGGGAACCGATCTTCAGCGAGACGTCGGTGAGGTCCTTGTTGGCGGCGCCGAAGCGCTCGGCCTCGTGGGGCTCGCGCACGAAGGCCCGGACCACGCGGATGCCGATGATCTGCTCGCGGAGGACACCGTTGAGCCGGTCGATCTTCTGCTGCATGGAACGGAAGAGCGGCATGAGGCGGACCACGAGGTAGCCCACCACGACCACGAGCAGGGGCACCGAGACCCAGACGAGCCAGGACAGGTTGAGGTCCTCGCGCAGGGCCATGAAGATGCCGCCGATGCACATGATGGGCGTGGCCACCATGAAGTTCAGGGCCATGAGCATGAGCATCTGGACCTGCTGGACATCGTTGGTGCCGCGCGTGATCAGGGTGGGGGCGCCGAAGACGTTGACGTCCCGCGCCGAGAAGCTGCTGACCTTGCGGAAGACGCCGCGGCGCAGGTCCCGGCCGAAGGCCATCGCGGCCTTCGAGCCGAAGTAGACGCCGGCGATCGCGGTGGCCACCTGGATCAGGGCGACGCCGAGCATCACACCGCCGGTGCGCCAGATGTAGTCCGTGTCGCCGCGCGACACGCCCTCATCGATGATCTGGGCATTGAGGCTGGGGAGGTACAACGCCGCGATGGTCGACGCCAGCTGGAAGATGACCACAGCCGCGATGTATGGCAGATACGGCTTGGAATAGCGCCGCATGAGGGTGACGAGCATGCCCACGAGTCCTTTGGGGAGGCCGGACGATACGAAGACCGGATAATGAAGGGAGTTGAAAAGCTGATTGAAGACTATCCGTTGGGTCCGACAGCCATAGCCATCCAACCCTACGAAATCCCCCGCCGGGGTGGAACACGGGACACTGAATATCATCCAAAAGGTGTACTTTTACGCCGGCCTGCAGCGCCGCCGCAGCCCTGCCGCGCAAACGCAGGCCACGCAGAGGCCCCTCGGCTGCGCCTGGTGGCGGCCGCGGGGCCTCTGGGATCCGCTAGACGGTCCGCCGGTGTGAGCCGGCGCTAGTCGGTGCGGTGCCGGCCGTGCGTTGCGATGTAGTCGGCAGCCGCGCGCTGCATCTTGCGCTGTTTGGCAAGCTGCCGGCGCAGGGCCGTGAGCTCTTCGGCAACCCGGGCCTGCTCCGCGGCGATTGCACGCTGCTCCGCAGCCTGTTCGTGCACGGCGCGCAGCGCGTCCGCCAGCTGCAACTGCTGCTCCGCCAGCAGCTGCTGGGTCTGCAGCAGCACGGGTACGACGTCGGCTGCCTCGGGCCGGTTCTCGGCCACCAAGGTCCGGGCCCGCTGGCGGGTGCCCTCCCTCTCGGCCGCCCGGTCCGCGCCGGACTCCGCGGCACCGGACTCCGCCGCACCGAAGTCCGGACCGGAATCTTGGCCGGAGCCAACGCTGGCCATAAAGCCAAGGCCGGCCTCCCGGCGGGCGGCATCGGGGAAACGGGATTCCGCACGCTCCCGGCTGAGGACCTCGATGAATTCCCGGTCCAGGTCCACGATGCCGGTTTCGCCGGCGGACGAAACTGCCTTGACGGCGTCGTTCCCTGCGCTCCCCATAGCTACCGCGGCGGCGTCTCCTGCCTGCTCGGCAGGCTCCGGCCGGATATCAACCGTGCGGCGCAGCGGACGTTCCTTGATGAACAGGATGGCCACCAGCGCCACGAGGCCGATGATGGCCGAGATCAGGAAGACCTCCGCGATCGCGTCACCGTAGGCGGCCCGCATGATGTCGCGGATCGGTGCCGGCATGTCCTTGAGGTCCATGCTTACCCCGGAGGATCCCGCCGGGACCTGGATTCCGGAGGCAGCGAGCCCCTCCACGACGAGCTCCTTGACCCGGTTGCCCAGGACGGCGCCGAGGACCGAGACGCCGATGGCGCCGCCGACGGACCGGAAGAAGGCCACAGAGGCGCTGGCCGTGCCGATGTCCTTGGCCTGGACCGTGTTCTGGACGGCGAGGACGAGGTTCTGCATCAGCAGGCCCAGGCCGATGCCGAGGATGGCCGTGTAGATGCCGGTCATCCACAGGTCGGTGGTGTGGTCCATGGTGCCGGCCAGGCCGAGGCCGCCGACCAGCAGGACGGCGCCGGCGATCAGGTACCGCTTCCACTTGCCGGTGCGGCTGATGAGCATGCCCGAGACGACCGAACCGATGAGGTTGCCCGCGATCATCGGCAGCGTGAGCAGGCCGGCTTCCGTGGGCGTGGCACCGCGTGCCACCTGGAAGTACTGGCCCAGGAACGTCGAGGAGCCGAACATGCCCACGCCGACGGCCACCGAGGCGAGGATCGCGAGGGCGGTGGTCCGCTCCGAGATGATCTTGAGCGGGATGATGGGCTGGGCCACGCGGGACTCCACGAGCACCAGCAGGCCCAGGAGCAGGACGCCGCCGCCCACCATGGCGACCGACTGCCACGACCACCAGTCGTAGTAGTCGGGGTTTCCGGCGAAGGAGACCCAGATGAGCAGCAGGCTGACGCCGGAGGTCAAGAGGATGGAGCCGAGCCAGTCGATCTTGGCGGGGCGCTTGACGTGCTGGATCTTCAAAGTGATCTGCAGCAGGATGAGGGCGACGACGGCGAGCGGGACGCAGACGAAGAAGGTCCAGCGCCAGCCGAGCGGGCTGTCGACGATGAAGCCGCCGAGCAGCGGGCCGCCGGCGGTGCCGACGGCCATGACGCCGCCCATGTAGCCGGAGTATTTTCCGCGGTCACGCGGCGGGATCATCGAACCGATGATGGCCTGGGCCAGGGCGGTGAGGCCACCCATGGCGATGCCCTGGATGACGCGGGCGGTCAGCAGCAGCGGGATGGTCTCGGACAGGCCCGCCATGACGGAGCCGGCCACGAAGATCACGATGCTGAGCTGGACGAGGATCTTCTTGTTAAACAGGTCCGCCAGCTTGCCCCAGATCGGGGTGGTGGCCGCGTTGGCCAGGAGCGCGGCGGTGATCACCCAGGCGAAGTCCGTCTGGGTGCCCTTGAGCTCCGACATGATGGTGGGCAGCGCGTTGGCAACGATCGTGCTGCTCAGGATGGCGGTGAAGAACGCCGCCAGCAGCCCGGTGAGCGCTTCCATGATCTGGCGGTGGGTCATCGCCGCGGGTTCTGCGGCGGGCTGGGATGCGCGGGGCGCCCCCGGCTGAATTTCCGACGACGCCGGGGACGGCCCGGTCGCGGCAGCGTGGCTAGCCATATATTTACTCCTCAACAATTTCGGTCGTATTCGTGGGTCCGGCCGTCGTTGCCCGGGCTGAGGTCCTCAGGGACTCAGCAAGTTTTTTCAGGGTGTGCGCCGTCAATTCGACGTCGTCCTGGCTCCAGTCCTGCAGCAGGCCCTGGATGGTTGCCGTGCGCTGGTCCTCGATGAGGCGCAGCTTCTCCGCGCCGGAGGCCGACAGGGCGATCAGTTGCGCGCGCCCGTCTTCGGGGTCCGGCCGGCGGACCACATAACCCTGCTCTTCGAGTTCGGCGATGTGCCGGCTGAGGACCGGGGCGCTGACGCCGAGCCGCTCCGCCAGATGCGTAGCCCGGGATTCGCCCTCCCCCACAAAGCGCAGAACGCCCTGCAGCGCCACTCCGGTGTCTTGCCCGCGCAGGTTGGCAGCGGCAACACAGCGGACGGCGCGCTGGAGGTCGAAGATCTGGTAAACGAGTTTGGCTGCAGCGTTGGATTCAACTGTCATGAAGGACACCCCTTTTTTGTTTGCCCTAGGCAACTATATACAGAAATTGGTTACTTTGGGAAACTAACCCTTTGCGCTGGGCCTGTTGGGGTGCCGTGGCGCGTGGCAGAAGGGCGCTTAAACGCCAGACGCGGACCGGCCGGTCCGCCCCTCGTGATGAGGGGCGGACGCGGCGGGTCCGCGCTGTGTTGTTGCGTGTGCGGGCGTTGTTGCGGTGGAGCGTTGTTGCGGTGCAGTTGTCTTGCGATGTTGGGTCGGCCCGGCGGCCGGCCGTTTAGGTGGCCAGGTGCGTGGGGCCGAACATTTTGAGCAGGGTTTCGACGACGACGACGTTGGGGCCGTCCGCGGCGAAGCCGGCCTTGAGGGCGTCCCCGACGTCCTCGGGGGCGACCCGGACGGCCGGGACACCGAAGGACTCGGCGAGTTTGACGAAGTCGGGCCGGGCGAGCTCGGTGGCGGTGGCCTTGCCGAAGGCGCCGACCATGTATTCGCGCAGGATGCCGTAGCCGCCGTCGTCCACGATCAGCCAGGTGACCGGGATGTTGTGCTGCTTGGCGGTGGCGAGTTCGGAGATGGAGTACATGGCCGAGCCGTCACCGGAGACGGCCAGCACCCTGCCGGGCTGGCCGGTGGTTTCCAGGCCCACGGCGCCGCCGATCGCGGCGGGGAAGCCGAAGCCCAGCCCGCCGGCGCCCTGCGCGGAGTGGAACTGGCCCTCGCGGGCGTCCCAGCAGCTCCAGGCCCAGTAGGCCGAGATCGTCATGTCCCAGAACGTCTGCATGTCCGCGGGCACGGCCTCGCGGATGTCGGCCATGAACTTCAGTTCCTTGGCCAGGTCCTGGGACTCGAGCCGGGCGGTGACCTTGGCCAGGGTGTCCTTGACCAGGGTTTCCGGGGCGGTGCCGTGCCAGTTCGCGCGCTCGGCGTGCGGTTCGGTCAGGGCTGCGTCCAGGGCCTCGTCGAGGGCGGTCGAGGGCCTGGCCGGCGTCGGCCCGGATGCCCAGGCCGGGCCGGTTGGACTCCAGGACGCGGGGTTCGGCGTCGATCTGGATGATCCGGCCGCGGGGTTCGAAGGTGAAGTAGTTCGAGGTCACCTCGCCGAGCGAGGAGCCGATCACGATCAGGACATCGGCGTCCTCGAGCAGCTCGGTCATGTACCGGTCCTCGATCCACGCCTGGAGCGAGAGCTCATGGTTCCACGGGAACGCGCCGTTGCCGCCGGGCGTGCAGATCACCGGCGCCCGCAGCTTCTCCGCGATCGAGAGCAGGGACTTCTCGGCCCGGCCGCGGCGGGTGCCGCCGCCGGCAATGATCGCCGGACGCTCCGCCGCCGCAAGCCACTTCACGGCCTCGCGCACCAGTTCGACCCGGGGCGGGTTGTCCGCGGCCTCGGCCAAAGCGTCCTCCACCGGGGGCACCATGATCGGATCCAGCAGCACGTTCTGCGGGATTTCCAGCCACACCGGGCCCTGCGGCGAGGAAATCGCCTCGGTCCAGGCATCCTGGATCGCCGAGGGGATGCCGGAGGCGTGCTGGATCAGCCGCTGGGACTTCGTGACGTTCGCGGCCGAGGCCTTCTGGTCATCGAGCTGGTGCAGCATGCCCTTGCGCCGGGCGCCGAGGCCCTCCAGCGGGATCTGGCTCGCCACGACCACCATGGGCACGCCCGTGGCGTAGGCCTCCTGCAGCCCGGCCAAAGACGTCAGCGCGCCCGGACCGGTGGAGAGGAACAGCACGCCGACCTCGCCCGTGGCGCGGGAGTACCCGTCCGCGGCGAACGCCGAGTTGTTCTCCACCCGGGAGGAAACGAAGTGCAGGTTCCCGCGACCCATCGCGTCGAACAGGCCCAGGGCATGCTGGCCCGGGATGCCGAACACCGTCTTGGCGCCGAGCGCTTCGAGGGTTTCGACGACGAGGTCCCCGCCGTTGCGCACGCCGGTCACCGCGAAGCCACCGGCGAAGCCACAGGGGAGCCGAATCCGGCCGGGCGGCGGGATTCCTGGCCGAGGGCCTGGGCTGCGTAGCCGTTCGGGGCACCGAAACGGTCGCCTTCGACGGCGCGGTCCGCCATCAGGGTCACGAGCTCGTAGGCGACGTGGCTGGCCGCGACACCGGTGATCTCGGCGTGGTCGTACGCCGGGGCGACCTCGACGACGTCGGCTCCCACCAGGTTCATGCCGCGGAAGCCGCGGATGATTTCCAGCAGTTCGCGGCTCGTGATGCCGCCGGCTTCCGGAGTGCCGGTGCCCGGCGCGTGCGCGGGGTCAAGGACGTCGATGTCCACCGAAATGTAGAGCGGACGGTTCCCGATCCGGTCCCGGACCTTGGCCACCGTCTCCAGGACGCCCTGGTAGTAGACGTCGGCGGAGGTGACGATGCCGAAGCCGAAGCGGTGGTCGTCGTCGAGGTCCTTCTTGCCGTACAGCGGACCGCGGGTGCCGATGTGGCTGATGGCCTCGGTGTCCAGGATGCCTTCCTCGACGGCGCGGCGGAAGGGGGTGCCGTGCGTGTACTCGGCGCCGAAGTAGGTGTCCCAGGTGTCCAGGTGCGCGTCGAAGTGCAGCATGGCAATGGGCTCGCCGGCGCGCTCCGCGGCGGCGCGCAGCAGCGGCAGGGCGATGGTGTGGTCGCCGCCGAGGGTCACCAGCTTGCTGCCGGACGCCGTCAGGTCCAGGGCGTTCTGCTGGATGGTTTCGATGGCCTCGTGGATGTTGAACGGGTTGACGGCCATGTCGCCGGCGTCGGCCACCTGGATGGTCTCGAAGGGGCTGACGTCCCAGGCCGGGTTGTACGGCCGCAGCAGCCGGCTGGCTTCACGGACGTGGTTGGCCCCGAAGCGGGCGCCCGGGCGGTAGGAGACGCCGGAGTCGAAAGGCACGCCCACCACCGTGACGTCTGCCTTGGCCACCTGGTCCAGCCGCGGCAGGCGGGCATAGGTGGCAGCCCCGGCGTAGCGCGGGATGCGGGATGAATCGATGGGGCCAAGGTTGCCATTGGCCTCGATGCGCAGCTCTTCCAAAAGAAGCCTCTCCTTCGAGGATTGACCGACGGTTGTGACACCCATCATACACTCGAAGTTTCGTGTCGCGCATCATTTGTTTACCAAAGGCTCCCGGTCTCCCCCGGGGGAAGCCGCCCCCAACCGGACGGCTCCCCAAGCGGGCGTGGCGCGCGGCGGGCGCCTCAGGCGATGGCCGAGGCGCCCCGCTCCCCCGTCCGGACGCGGACGGCGTCACTCACGTCAATGATCCAGATCTTGCCGTCGCCGAAGCGGCCCGTGCGCCCGCCCTCTTCAATGGCGGCCATGACGCCGGCCAGGGCGTCCTCGTTGACCAGCACTTCCAGCCGCATTTTGGGCAACAGGTCGGAGTTGTATTCGGCGCCCCGGTAGACCTCGGTGTGGCCGCGCTGCCGGCCGTAGCCACTGGCCTGGCTCACGGTCAGGCCGTTGACTCCAAACCGTTCCAGGGCCGCGCTGATGGCGTCGACCCTGTCCGGCCGCACGATGGCCGTGACGAGCTTCATGTCGACACCTTGCCGCGGACGGCCTCACTTTCGGCCTGGGCTGGAGCCTGAACCTGGGCCGCGGCGGCATCGGCCTTGGCGTGCGGGTCACCGGGGTGGAAGCTGCCGCCGACCATGAGGAGTTCGTAGGCCGTCTCGGCATGTTCGGTCACGTCGATGCCGGAGAGCTCGTCGGCCTCGGAGACACGCATGCCGATGGTCTTGTGGATCGCGAAGCCAATCAGCGTGGTCATGACGGCGCTCCACGCCGTGACAATCAGCGCGGTGAGAATCTGCGGCCAGAACTGCGCCAGGCCGCCGCCGTAGAACAGTCCGCCGCCGGTCTTGGCGGACGGAAGGGCGAAGAACCCCAGGGCCAGGGTCCCCCACAAGCCGCCGACGAAGTGCACGGCCACGACGTCCAGGGAGTCATCCAGCCCGATCTTGAACTTCAGCCCGACGGCGAGCGCGCACACGGCCCCCGCGACCGTGCCGATCAGGATGGCCCCGATGGGGTCCACGAACCCGCAGGCCGGGGTGACGGCCACGAGTCCCGCGACAGCTCCCGAGGCGGCGCCGAGCGAGGTGGCATGCCCGTCGCGCAGCCGCTCCACGAACAGCCAGCCCAGCAGGGCGGCGCTGGTGGCAAGCAGCGTATTGGTCCAGGCCAGGGCGGCCGTGGCGTCGGCGGCGAGTTCCGAGCCGGCGTTGAAGCCGAACCAGCCGAACCAGAGCAGGCCTGCGCCGAGCATGACGAACGGCAGGTTATGCGGGCGGATATTGGGGTCCTTCATGAAGCCGAGCCGCTTGCCGAGCACCACCGCCAGCATGAGGCCGGCCATGCCGGCATTCATGTGGACCACCGTGCCGCCGGCGAAGTCGAGGGCCGAGATCTTGCTGCCGATGATGCCGGTGGGCCCGAAGATGCCGCCGCCCCAGACCCAGTGTGCGATCGGCGCGTAGACGAGCGTGACCCAGAGCCCGGCAAAGAGGAGCCAGGGCCCGAACCGGACGCGCTCGGCCACCGCCCCGCTGATCAGGGCGACGGTGATGATGGCGAACGTGGCCTGGAAGCCGATGAACACCATGTCCGGCAGGCCCGGCGCCTTGGTGCCGATGCTGGTGGTCAGCCCGCTGAGGCCGAAGTTAGTGAAGGGATCGCCGACGAAGCCGCCCAGCGCATCCGGGCCGAAGGCCATGCCGTAGCCCCACAAGGCCCAGACCACGGCCACCACGCCCATGGCGCCGAAGCTCATCATCATGATGTTGAGGACGGATTTCATCCTGACGAGCCCGCCGTAGAAGAACGCGAGCCCGGGCGTCATCAGGAGGACGAGGGCGGACGCAGTGAGCATCCACGCCGTCGATCCCGGGTCAAGGACCTGGGGATCTACATCCATTCCTACTGCAAGAACAGAGAAATTCATCGCGGGAGCCTTCCTCGAGTGCCGGCGCTCCGAGGGCGCCGATTCGGCGAGACCATGTGACGTTCTTGGGACTGTTAGACGTCCCCCCGCAGATGACGCTACCCACGGCGTGTTTCAGGAAGGCTTTCCTCTTTTTGCCGGCACGTTACGGGACGGACCCGGGCATGAATTTGCCGTTTCCGGCAGATTTCCAAAATGTGACGTAAATCTCACCAAGGCTAATGTCGCACAGGAACGGGATGTCAGCTGTACTTGAGGCTGAGCAGCAGGCGCTTGAGCTGAATGTACTGTTCCGTGGTCATCCAG
The DNA here is from genome assembly GCA_963810895.1 of uncultured Actinomycetota bacterium. Lineage (GTDB taxonomy): Bacteria > Actinomycetota > Actinomycetes > Actinomycetales > Micrococcaceae > Arthrobacter. The sequence continues at coordinate 185,132 of CAWEPM010000005.1, read as the reverse complement.
GCCTTCGCGGCATCGACGGAGGCGAACGCCGGGCTGCCGAAGAGCACCTTGGCTTCGGCTCCGCCGTTGGGGAACTGGACGTGGGAGTAACCGGCGTCGGTGACTCCGGGCGCGAAGTCGCGTTCTTTGCGGACACCCATGTGGAAGTCCGACTGGTCGGCGAAGGAATCAAACGCGAACCCGAAGGCAAGCTGCTCGCCGTCCACATCTTTCAGCCCCGGCACCGGAGCGGCATCCAGGACGGTGCGGGCCACCGGGCCGGATGCGCTGCTGGCGTTCGTGCTGCTGACGACCGAAGCCAGCTCGTTGCCCGTGGCGTCGGCGATGACCGCCTGCACGCCCCGCAACTTGGCGGCGCTTTCGGGAGAGCCCACCGTCCGGATGGACCAGTTGCTCGGGTATGAAAAGGACAGATGCCCGTCCGGGAAGGTGAAGGTTTTCACGCCGGCCACCGCACTAGCGGTCGGCGTGGCAGTGGCGTGGCTGGGCGGTGGAGGTGGGTGCCGGCGCGGCCGCAGTGGCGGTGGGCTCGGCCGATGCTGTGGGGCCGGATTCCTGCTGCGTCGGGACGGTGGCCGCGGCGCTGGCCGGACCCGTCTCGCCGGCACCCTGGCCCGCCGCGGCGCAGGAGCTGAGGCCAAGGGCAGCGGCGAGCGCGGCGGCCAATGCCAGAGACGGAAAGACGGTCTTGCGGTTCATGGAATCCCCCAGTTGACTGACGTGAGCGGCTTCCGCTCGTCCTGTATGTTTCCGGCCTAGATATTTCCGGCACAGCCGGATTGGTTACTTCCGCGGTTCGCCCTTACCTGCTGGCGGCCGGAACGAGCACCCACAGCACCTCGACGGCGTCGTCCGTGGGATTGACCCAGGTGTGGGGCTCCCGGCCCGGGAACGTCACGGTGTCCCCGGTGCTGAGCTCGAATTCCTCGTTGGTGAGGATCAGCCGGATGCTTCCCTTGACCACATGCAGGACGTCGACATCGCAGTCCACGGCATAGAGTTCGGACTCGCCGCGGCCGCGGGGCTCGATCACCGCCTGGATGATCTGGACCCGGCGCTCGGAGCGCGCGGTCAGCAGGCGCTCGACGATCCCCTCGCCCCCGAGCGAGATCCGGGGACCCTCGTTCTGCTTCGTGAGGTGGGTTTCGGGGGCGGCGAAAAGGTCGCCGATCGAGATCGACAGGACCTGGCACAGGGTCACCAGCGAGGCGACCGAGGGCGAGGTGAGGTCCCGCTCGACCCGGCTGAGGAAGCCCTTGGTGAGCCCGGTGGCGTCGGCGACCTGCTCTATGGTGAGCCGCTGGGACTGCCGGGCGGCGCGGATCCGCGAACCGATGGCAACGGGAACATTGCTCGGTTCAACTGGTAGAGCCTTCATATAGGAACCTTTCACGGCCGGCCGCTTGGCCCCATCATTGGAGCAATCCTAGCGGGAGCAGGCCTTCGTGACGCGGATGCGGCGGCGACGCGCACTGCGCCTTGACTGTTACCGGAGTCACAACATACTCTTTGGCAACATGTGTTGCCTATTGGGCAATACCGGAGGTTCCGACGGACACCCTCCTCCAACCACGTCACGCAGCAGCAGTCTTGCCGAACGCATCGTTGAGGCCCGGCAATGCCCGCGCACGCTGCCAATCAGCTCCAAGGAGCCCTTTATGGACGCAAGTTTCGTCAACATCGCCATTGTGGTGGTGTATCTGCTCGCCATGCTGGCGTTCGGATGGTGGGGCAAGTCCCGCACCAAGAACAATAGCGACTTCCTCGTCGCCGGCCGCCGCCTCGGCCCGTTCCTCTACACCGGCACCATGGCCGCCGTCGTCCTGGGCGGCGCCTCGACGGTCGGCGGTGTGGGCCTGGGCTACAAGTTCGGCATCTCCGGCATGTGGCTCGTGGTCGCCATCGGCGCCGGCGTCCTGCTGCTGAGCCTGCTCTTCGCCAGCACCATCCAGAAGCTGAAGATCTACACCGTCTCCCAGATGCTGACCCTGCGCTACGGCAGCAACGCCACGCAGACCTCCGGCATCGTCATGCTCGCCTACACGCTCATGCTCTGCGCCACCTCCACCGGCGCCTACGCCACCATCTTCGTGGTGCTCTTCGGCTGGGACCGCGCGCTCGCGATCGCCGTCGGCGGGGCAATCGTGCTGATCTACTCGACCATCGGCGGCATGTGGTCCATCACGCTGGCCGACCAGGTCCAGTTCGTCATCAAGACGGTCGGCATCTTCCTGCTGATGCTGCCGTTCACGCTCAACGCCGCCGGCGGCCTCGACGGGATCCGCAGCCGCGTGGATGCCAGCTTCTTCCAGATCGACGGCATCGGCGTCCAGACGATCATCACGTACTTCGTGGTCTACACCCTCGGCCTGCTGATCGGCCAGGACATCTGGCAGCGCGTCTTCACCGCCAAGACGCCCGAAGTGGCCCGCTGGGGCGGCGCCACGGCCGGTATCTACTGCATCCTCTACGGTGCAGCCGGTGCCCTGATCGGCCTCGGCGCCCGCGTCGCCCTGCCGCAGATCGACGTCAAGGCCCTCGGCAAGGACGTGGTCTACGCCGAGGTTGCCACCCACCTGCTGCCCATCGGCATCGGCGGCCTCGTGCTTGCCGCCGCCGTGGCCGCCATGATGTCCACCGCCTCCGGCGCCCTGATCGCGGCCGCTACCGTGGCCCGCGCCGATGTGCTGCCGTTCGTCGCCGGCTGGTTCGGCAAGACCGTCAACACCGATGACACCGACAACCCGGAACACGACGTCAAAGCCAACCGCATGTGGGTCCTGGGCCTCGGCGTCGTGGCGATCGTGATCGCCATCATCACCAAGGACGTCGTCGCCGCACTGACCATTGCCTACGACATCCTTGTGGGCGGCCTGCTCGTGGCCATCCTCGGCGGCCTGGTGTGGAAGCGCGGCACCGGCGTTGCCGCCGCGGCGTCCATGGCAGTCGGATCGGTCATCACGCTCGGGACCATGATCATCCTGGAAATCAATGCCGAGGTTCCGCTGGACGGCATCTACGCCAACGAGCCGATCTACTACGGCCTCGTGGCCTCGGCGGTCGTCTACATCGCCGTGTCGCTGCTGACAAAGCCGACGGATCCTGCGGTCATGCAGAACTGGCACCGGCGGGTCGCCGGCGGCGCAGCCGAGGAAGAACAGGCTCCTGTTTTGACCCACTAAGGTCCTGTCCAGGGTCCTGACGCACTAGCGTCTGACAGCGGCTAAAGGTCGACGGCGGCGCTCCCCTTTCCGGGGAGCGCCGCCGTCGGCGTTTAAGGAAACTAAACAAGCGGGTGGGAAAATCACTCATTTTCCTCAGGCTCAAGGAATTCCTCCCCTTCCAGAGGGCACTACCGGCTTCTCGTCGCCCAGGAAGTCCTCCGCGTCCAAGGGAATGAGGCGATCGGCCTCTTCGAGAAGCTCTTCCTCCTCAGTTTCCGCGGCAACACTCACGGGCGCGTCCTCGGCGTAGTCGTAGGCGGGATCGGATTCGAGCGAATCCCGGGCCGGCTGGATGGGGCCTGAGCCGATGTTGTCCATGGTGCAACCTCCGTGTGACAGGGGTGGCGGCAAGGGCCCCGGAGAGCCCGCCCTGGGTTTCATTCGAACACCGTGAGCGCGGCCGGTCAAGGGCCCACAATCGCTTCCGGAAACTATCTGCGGGCGGCCCCGCCGGGGCCCGCCGGTTACGGGGTCCCTAAACTTTCCGCTGAGGACGGCCGACCGGAAAAGCGCGGAATTACGGGGTACTCTGGAGTCGCAATGGGGCCGGACCATGCCCGACCAAACCCAGGAGTTTTCTCGTGTCTCAGCACACCGAATCGGACCACAACGATTCTCAGCAGCACCACCCGACACAAGCCTCTTCGGACCGCAACACGGATCCGCGCCCCGCGCCGTCACACGCCCCCTCAACACCGGGCGCCGCTCCCCGCCCGACATCCGGCCCGGCACCAAGCCCCGCATCCACCGCGGCTCCAAGCGCCGCGGACATCAAGCGCTGGCGCCAGTATCTCGCCGATGAACGCGCCGAGGCCGCCGTCTACCGCGATCTTGCGCAGAACCGCAGCGGCGAGGAGCGTGCCATCCTGCTCGCCCTGGCCGAAGCCGAGGGACGCCACGAGGCGCACTGGCTCCAACTGCTCGGCGAGCACGCCGGCAAGGACCGGCATGCCTCACTCCGGAGCCGGTTCCTGGGCTTCCTGGCCCGCCACTTCGGCTCGGTCTTCGTCCTGGCCCTGGCGCAGCGTGCGGAGAGCCGCTCCCCGTACGCCACTGACCCTTACGCCACGCCGGCCATGGTCGCCGACGAGCAGATCCATGAAGAAGTGGTCCGCGGGCTGGCCACCCGGGGCCGCAACCGGTTGGCCGGTACGTTCCGGGCCGCGGTCTTCGGCGCCAACGACGGGCTGGTCAGCAACCTGTCCCTCGTCATGGGCATGGCGGCCTCGGGCGTCGGAAGCCAGGTGGTGCTCCTCAGCGGCGTCGCCGGGCTGCTGGCCGGTGCGCTGTCCATGGGGGCCGGCGAATTTATCTCCGTGCGGTCGCAGCGGGAGCTCCTTGCCGCGACCCGCCCCACCCAGATCACGTTGGCGGCGGCCCCGTTGCTGGATATCGAGCACAACGAACTCCTCCTCGTGTACCTGGCCCGCGGCATGTCCCGGGAGGCCGCCGAGCACCGCGTCGCGGAGCGCATGGGCCTGCTGGACTGCGACTGCGATCCGAGCCTGTCCCTGCAGCCGGAACTGCCGGAAACCGAGGACCAGCATGAGGCCGTCGGCACCGCGTGGGGCGCGGCGGCGTCGAGCTTCTGCTTCTTCGCCTCCGGCGCGATCGTGCCCATCATTCCCTTCCTCCTGGGCATGACCGGACTTGCCGCGCTGGTGGTTTCCGCGACCCTCGTGGGCCTGGCCCTGCTGCTCACCGGCGGCGTCGTGGGTCTGCTCTCCGGCACCTCCCCCACCACCCGCGGCCTGCGCCAGCTGGCCATCGGCATGGGTGCCGCCGGCGTCACGTACTTGCTGGGCATGGCCTTTGGCGCCGTGGTCGGCTAGTGGAAGGTCCCGAATTCAGGGACCGGGGGCCGCGGCACAGCCGTCCCGCCACGGCGCTGCGGGTGGTCAGGAACCTTGCCGCCGCTGCCGTGATCGCCGGCGGGGCCTTCCTGGCGGCCGGGCTCGTCTACGGCGATCCCCGGTTCACGGGACTCTTCGAGGTCTCCCGAGGAACGGGGAACAACGCAGGACACAACGCAGGACACAGCCAGGGCACTGACCTGCAGGCGGGGCCGCGGTCCGGCCGGGAGTCGGGCCAGCCCGCCGTGCCGGCCGGAGAGTCCCGGGCGGACACTCCCCCGCCCGGACTGGAGGAGCAGGACAATCCCCTCGGCTCGCCCCGGAAACCGGAGGCCGCCAGCACCTCGTACAAGTTCCTCGCAACGAACGACGACGGCAGCCCGGTGGGCTACTCGCCGTGCCGGCCGCTGCACTACGTGGTCAATGCCGCCCTGGCTCCGCCGGGTGCCGGACGGCTCGTGGAAGACTCCATCCGGACGATCTCGGAGGCCACCGGGATCACGTTCATCAATGACGGACCCACGAGCGAGGCGTCCTCGCCAACCCGTGCGCCCTACCAGAAGGAGCGCTACGGGGACCGGTGGGCGCCGCTGCTGATCGCGTGGACCACGCCGGAACAGGCCCCGCAGCTCAAGGGCCCGGTGATCGGCACCGGCGGCAGCACCCACTTCAGTTTCGGCGACGGCCCCAAGAGCTTCGTCACCGGCAGCCTGGAACTGGACGCCCCGCAAATCACGGAAGACCTGGACCGGGCCGAGGGCGCGGCCTATGCCACGGCCGTGATCCTGCACGAACTCGGCCACGTGATGGGCCTGGAGCATGTCGATGACCCGGCGCAGCTGATGTACCCGGAGATCGGATCCCCCGACGGGCTGGCGGCCGGCGACCTCAACGGGCTGTACGAGCTCGGCCACGCCCAGTGCCGCAAGGACCTCTGACCGTTCAGCGTGCCAGCACGTCGAGTGCTTCCTCCACGGTGTCGACCAGGAAAATCCGTCCTTCCATCCGGCGGCCGGAGGCCAGGCTCTGCAGGAGAGGCCATGCCGGGAACCGCCGCAGCCAGTGCTCCTGCCCCACGAGGACCATGGGCGTGATGGTTTCCGGAGCGCCGTAGTAGTTCTCGCAGGCGTCCTGGAAGATCTCCTGCACCGTGCCGCCGGAGCCCGGCAGGAAGACGATGCCGCCGTTGCAGAGTTCGAGCAGGATCGCTTCCCGGATGGCGTTCGCGAAGTACTTGGCCACATGGGTGGCGAAGAAGTTGGGCGGCTCATGACCGTAGAACCACGTGGGAATCCCCAGCGACGGCGTGCCCTCCGGATGGCGTTCGACGACGCCGGCGGCAGCCCGTGCCCAGGCGGACACCGAGGGGCGGAAGGATGGCACGGCCGCGAGGTCGGCCAGGGCCCGCCGGAAATCCTGCTCCGGGGCCTCGCTGAGGAAGGCGCCCAGATTGGCGGCCTCCATGGTCCCGGGGCCGCCGCCGGTGGCCACCACCCGGTTGTTCCGGGCCAGCAGCCGGCCCAGCAGGGCGGCTTCTTCGAAGAGGGCCGTGCCGCGGCGGGCCGCGTGCGCGCCCATGACCCCCACCATCGTGCGGCCCGCACAGAAGTCCGAACGGGTCAGTTCGTCGAGGGCATCGCCGATCGAGTGGTCATGCAGGGCGGCGGCCAGGGTCGCGTCGAGGCGGTGGCGCTGGCCGGGCCGGATGCTCCACTGGTAGACCCGCGCGTCGAGCGTGTCCTCGTAGCGTGACGTGGCGATCCCGGCATACAGTTCCTGCGGTGTGTACAGCTGGCCGCGGTACGGGTTGAACGGTACGGCCTCGAGCCGGGGAAAGATGAGGGCGCCCCGGCTGCGCAGCGAATCCTCCGCGCCGCCGTCGAACGTGCAGCCCAGGAAGATCGCGCCCTGCGGGTCCAGCGCCTCCAGTTGGGCCCGGCGGCCGCGCAGGTCCAGCGACTGGACGTGCCAGCCCTGCATGCTGCGGGCCCCTGCCGCGACAAGCCGGTCGAAGCCGGCAACGCTCTCGACCTCCAAGGTGCGGGGGCTGGGATGCAGGCTGCGGGCGGCGCTCATGGAGCCAGCCTAGACCGTGGCCGGGGGCTCCCTCCCCCGTTGCGCTATCACTTTTGGCGGCCATTCCGGCGGGTTAAGGCCCAAAAGTGATAGCGCAACGGGGGTCGGGGGCGGGGCTGCGGCGGGACGGTCGGTCAGGAGACCTGGAGTCCGCCGTTGATGTCATACGTGGCCGCGGTGATGTAGCCGGCGTCCGGGCCGAGCAGGAAGGCGATGAGGGCCGCCACTTCCTCGCGGCTGCCGACCCGTCCCATCATGATGCCCTCCGACATCTGCGCCTTGCGCTCCTCGCTCAGCGTGCCGCCCATGATGTCGGTGTCGATGGGGCCGGGGGCGATCGCGTTGACGGTGACCCCGAATTCGCCCACCTCGCGGGCCAGGGCGCGGGTGAAGCCGATGATGCCGGCCTTGGACGCGCTGTAGGCCACCTTGGAGTAGGTGCCGCCGCCGCGCTGGGCCGAAATCGAGGAGATGCTCACGATCCTGCCGAGCCTGCGCTCGATCATGCCCTTGAGCACCCGCTGGGAGACGATGAAGGATCCGCGCATGTTGATGGCGAAGACCTTGTCCCATTCTTCGACCGTGGTTTCCATGAACGGCGTCGGGGAACTGATCCCGGCCAGGTTGGCCAGGGCCACGATCGGGGGCAACGAACCCTCGATTTCGGTGATGGCGCGGTCCACCGACGCCGCGTCGGAGACGTCCGCGCCGACGCCGATGGCCTTGACCGCGCGGTTGGAACCGATTTCGGCGGCAGCGGCGCTGGCGTCCTCGGCATTGATGTCCAGGATCGCGATGGACCAGCCCTCGCTGGCCAGGCGGTCGGCGGCGGCGCGGCCGATGCCGCGGGCCGACGCGGCGCCGGTCAGGACCACGGTGCGTTCAGCGGGGAAAGGGGTAACGGTTGTCATGACGAAGGTTCCTTCTGGGAGTTCGGGGTTAGGAGACTTTGGCGGGGTCGACGGCGGCCGCCGCCGCGACTGCGGGGTCAAGGGCGGCGTCGCCTTCGGGGCGCTTGCGGGCGTAGAGGTAGGTGGCCACCGCGGTGAGGCACAGGCAGAGGGAGAGGAACAGCAGCCCGCTCTGGTTGCTGCCGGTGGCGTCCTTGAGGAGGCCGACGGCGTACGGGGAGATGAAGCCGCCGAGGTTTCCGAGGGAGTTCACCAGGGCGAGTCCGGACGCGGCGGCCGCACCCGTCAGGGCGGCGGAGGGCATCGAGAGGAACGGGGCGATGGCCCCGTAGATCCCCATGGCCGAGACCGTCAGGCCGATCATCGCGAGGACAGGGTTGACCGGCAGCAGGTAGCCGGCGGCCAGAAGTCCCGCGGCTGCGAGCACCATGCTAACGGCGGAGTGCCAGGCGCGCTTGCCTGTGCGGTCCGCGCGCTTGCTCCAGAAATAGACGAAGACTGCGGCGATGGCATAGGGGATGAAGACGATGAAGCCGACCTCGGCCGTGGAGAACTTGCCGAGGGCTGCGACGATGGTGGGCATCCACAGGCCCAGGCCGTAGATCCCGCACACCAGGCCGAAGTACAGGGCGGAGTAGACCAGCGTGCGCTTGTCCTTGAGCCCGGCCATGAAGTTGTGCTTTCCGGACTGGGACTTGGCCGCCAGTTCGGCGTCCATGGTGGCGGCGAGCCAGTTGCGCTCGTCGGCCTCGAGCCATTTGGCGTCCCGCGGCCGGTCCGTCATGAGGATGGGCGTCAGGAGGCCCAGGAGGATCGCCGGGATGCCTTCGATGATGTAGAGCCACTGCCAGCCCTGGAGGCCCATGACGCCGTCCATCTGCAGGAGGAGCCCGGATACCGGGGCGCCGAGCGCATTGGAGACGGGCTGGGCGAGGATGAAGATGCCCAGCACGGTCACGCGCTGCGCGGCGGGGAACCACAGCGTCAGGTAGAACAGGATCGCCGGGAAGAATCCGGCCTCGGCGGCGCCCAGCAGGAACCGGACGATGTAGTAGGTGCTTTCGCCGTTCACCAGGCACATTGCGGTGGCGAAGATGCCCCACGTGATCAGGATGCGGGCCAGCCACTTCCGGGCTCCGAACCGGTACATGCCCGCGTTGCTGGGAACCTCGAGGAGGGCGTAGCCGAGGAAGAAGATGCCGGCGCCAAGGCCGTAGGCAGCAGCGTTCAGGCCAATGTCCTCGCTCATGGTGAGCTTGGCGAATCCGACGTTGTTGCGGTCCAGGTAGGCAACGAAGTAGAGCAGGACAATCAGGGGCATGACGCGGCGGCGGACCTTGCGGAGCGTGCGGTCACCCAGTTCGCCGAGTCCGGAGGACTTGGGGGTTAGCAGAGTCATCATCGACCTTCTTATGTGCAGTTCCCGCCGGCTGCCTTGCCGGGAAGGGATTCGTGGGTATGTGGGAGACGTCCTGTCCGCGGTTCGGGCTACGGCTGCAGCCGCGGGAGTCAGGATCAACCTTTGAGTCAGATGTCAGACATCTGACTCAAGAACTAGGCACGAGCTTAGAATGTGATCCGGATTACGTCAAGAGGCAGCGGGTGGACCTCAGGCCTTGGCGCCCCGGACGTAGCGTTCGTAGTCCGCATTGGTCTGGTCCATGTGCGCGTCCATGGCCTGCCGCGAGCGCTCGGCGTCGCCGCTCAGGATGCTGTCCAGGACCCGCTGGTGGTAGTCGATGGCGTGCTCCTGGATGACGTCGACCGCCGACGTTTCGCGCCGGGTCATGTACAGCAGCTGGCCCAGCTGGCCGAACAAGGCGCGGACAAAGGGATTGCCGGAGGCCCTCAGGACGGCGTCGTGGAAGCCAATGTCCGCCTCCACGAAGCGGTCCAGGTCGCCGGACTCGTGGAAGCGCTTCATGTCCTCGATGCACTCGCGCATTTGTTCGGCCTGCTCGGGGGTATAGCGAGTGGCGGCAAGCGCGGCCGCCCCGGTTTCCACCATGCGGCGCATCTCGATCAGCCCCACGGAGACCTGTTCGGCCGCATTGCCGTGCGAGGCCGCCTTGAAGATCGCGTCCAGGCCGGTCCAGTTGTCCGTGGGATTGACGAAGGTTCCCCTGCCGGCCTTCACGTAGAGGATGTTTTGCGCGCGGAGCGCCTTGAGGGCCTCGCGCACGGTCAGCCTGCTGACGCCGTAGGCCTTGGCGATGTCGGCCTCCGGCGGAATCGCGCTGTGGGGCTGAAGCTTTCCGTCAAGGATCTCGGTCAGCAGGCCGTCGACGAGATCGTCGACCAGTGTCCTGCGGCCCATCCCAGTTCCCACCTTCAGTCGCGGCTCGTGCTTCCATCCACATTACCCAAGTCGCCGTGCGCAGCCATGTAGGCGTCGAGCTTGGCCAGCGTCTGTTCCAGGTTGACCGGATGGCGGCGCAGGTAGCCGGCCAGCCGCAGGAGGCTCTTGCCGCGGACCCGCCGCGCGTCCCATTGTTCGGTGACCAGGGTGCCGGCGGTGCCGTCCGGCCCTGTGGCCGGATCGAGCAGGTAGCGCCACACGTGGCCGTAGAAGTGCCGCCATGCGATCCGGTGGCCCTCCTCGAACTCGCACACCCTATTCAGGATCTTGTAGTTCATCCGCATTTTCATTTGCATGCCGAACTTGGCGCCGAGGTACAGCCGTCCGGGCCCGCGCGGCTGGGCGCCCTTCACGGTGTCCGAGCCGTCGATCACGCTGTGCAGGGCAGGCGTGGCGAGCACGTCGAAGATGGCATCCGGCGCGGCGGCGATGAACCGGCTGCGGGACACGAGATAGCGGGCTTTCATCTGGCAATCCTAGTCCGCGGATCGTGTTGCAGAATGAGGGATGCAGACTTCCCGCAGCCCGCTGGTCAACCGGCCCCGCATCGGCGTTCCTGTCCGCCTCACCAGCTCCGCCGATCCCGACCCGCGCGTCGCCGAAGCCAACGCATTGTTCGAGTACATCGTGGAGCTGCTGCGTGAGGGCGGCGGCGAACCGGTGCTGCTCACCGCTGCCGGAATGGACGACGGCGGGCTCGCCGCGGCGCTGGCGTCCCTCGACGGCGTCGTGCTTCCCGGCGGCGGCGACCTCGACCCCGGCCTCTACGGCGAGCTGCGAAGCGATGTCTGCTACGACGTCAGCCCGGCCCAGGACGCGCTGGACGTCGCGGTGGCGCGGCAGGCGATCGACGCCGGGCTGCCGCTACTCGGCATTTGCCGCGGGCATCAGCTGCTCAACGTGCTCTACGGCGGAACGCTCATCCAGGACATGGTGCCGGGGACGGTGGCGCACCGCGAGCCCGCGCCGGTGCACGGAGCCGGCCCGTGGGCCTGGCACGAGGTGGCGGTACAGGCCGGCTCCAAGGTGGCGGCCCTGTACGGCGGCGAATCCGGTGGCGTGAGCGTGAAGATCGCCTCCGGCCACCATCAGGCCGTGGCCCGGGTGGCCGCAGCGCTGCAGGTCACGGCCGTGGCCGAGGACGGCACGGTTGAGGCGCTGGAGGATCCGGACCGCTGGGTGGCCTCGGTCCAGTGGCACCCCGAAGCCCTGGAGCTCCCTGCCGGGGAGCGGCTCGCACCGTTCCGGGCCTTCGTCGAGGTGTGCCGGGCCCGCCGCTGAGCCGGACGCCGGGAAACCGACTGCAGAGCTCCGAAACCCTGTCGCATCACACCAGACAGCGGAACCCCCGGGGCCTTGGGCCCCGGGGGTTCCGGTTCGCTGCATTCCCACCCGGGCTAGGGGTCCCGCACGAGGCGTGGGCTCAGCTGGCGACGCTCACCGCCACCTTGACCGGGACGCCGGTGGCCAGCGATTCCTGGGCGGCATCGGCCACCCGGGAGGCCGCCACGGCGTCTTCCGGGGTGCAGGGGTTCTCCCGGCGGCCAAGGATGAGTTCGACGAAGGCCTCCATCTCGGAGCGGTACGCCTGGTCGAACCGCTCGGCAAACGTCAGGTGCGGCTTCCCCGCGGGGAAAGTGATCCCGGCTTCGGCGGAGGCCAGCGCCGTCTTGTCGTCCAGGCCCACCATCAGCGAACTTCGGGAGCCCTGGATTTCAAGCCGGACGTCGTGGCCCGCCCCGTTGTAGCGGGTGGCCGAGACCGTGCCTACGGTGCCGTCGTCGAACGTCACCAGCGCGAGGGCCGTGTCCACATCGCCGGCCTCACCGATGGCCGGATCCCCGTTGTTGGAGCCCTTGGCGTAGACCTCGACGATTTCGCGGCCCGTGAGCCAGCGCAGGATGTCGAAATCGTGGACCGAGCAGTCCCGGAACAACCCGCCGGAGCTGGCCAGGAACTCGACCGGGGGCGGCGTCATGTCGCAGGTTACGGCGCGCAGGGAATGGATCCAGCCCAGCTCGCCGGCCTGGTAGGCGCGGCGGGCTTCCAGGTATCCGGCGTCGAACCGGCGCTGATGCCCGATCTGGACCACGCCCTGCCGGTCCCGGACATAGTCGAGCACCGGCAGGGCGTCGGCCACGTTCAGGGCCACGGGCTTTTCGCAAAAGACCGGGATCCCGGCGTCCACACCGGCCTTGATGAGCTCGGGGTGGGTTCCGGTGCCGGTGGCGATGACGAGGCCGTCCAGCCCGGAGGCAAGCAGGGCCTCGACCGAGGGCAGGAATTCGGCACCGAGACCGCTTGCCACCGTCCGGGCATGCTCTTCGGCGACGTCCGTGAGGCGGAGGCGCACACGGATCCCTTGCGGATTCAGGACCTCGTTGAGGGCGGCGATGTTGTTGGCATGCATGACCCCGATGCGCCCAACCCCGACAAGTCCGAGGATTACGTCTTTCATACTTCTACTCTCGTGTTTAGTGCGGGCACGGCGGATGCTGCCCGGAGGGCCCCAAGCCCTTCAAGGATTGGGACGGCGGTTACCCGTAGGTCTTGCCGGTCGTCTGGGCCACGTCGGCGACTTCGCTCTTGACTTCCTTGACCACGTCGCCGTGGCCGCCGAGTTGTTCGAGTTCGTGGGCGAGTTCGGCGAGTTCGGCGCCGCCGGCCATTTGGGCGGTGAGTTCGTCGAGGGTGATGTCCTTCTTGTCGTAGTAGCCGATCGACTTGCCGCGTTTGAGCAGCAGGAACCGGTCACCGACAGGGAAGGCGTGGTGCGGGTTGTGGGTGATGAAGATGACCCCGAGGCCGCGGTCGCGGGCCTGCAGGATGTAGCGGAGCACCACGCCGGACTGCTTCACGCCCAGGGCCGCGGTGGGCTCGTCCAGGATCAGGACCTTCGCGCCGAAGTACACGGCGCGGGCGATCGCGACACACTGGCGTTCACCGCCGGAGAGCTGGCCGATCGGCTGCTCCACGTCGCGCAGGTCGATGCCCATCGCGGCGAGTTCCTTGAGCGTGATGTCCTTCATCTTCTCGACGTCCATGCTCTTGAACGGGCCGAAGCCGGACGTGAGTTCCGAGCCGAGGAAGAAGTTCCGCCAGATCGGCATCAGGGGCACCACCGCGAGGTCCTGGTAGACCGTGGCGATGCCCACGTCCAGGGCGTCACGGGGCGAAGTGAACTTCCGTTCCTCGCCCATGACCTTCAGGATCCCGGCGTCGTGCTGGTGCAGGCCGGCGATGATCTTGATCAGCGTGGACTTGCCCGCGCCGTTGTCGCCCAGGACGCAGGTGACGCGGCCGTTGTCCACGGCCATCGTGACATCGCTCAGGGCGATGATGTTGCCGTAGTGCTTGGCGACCCCGTCGAGGGAGAGCAGGTGCACCGGGGTGTGGGTGAGGGGATCTTTTTCGTTCTGGAGCAGCGTTTGCTGGTCGATTTCTTTGGCATTCATGTTCCCGGAGGCCCCTTTACTTCAGTTCCGCGCGGCGCTTGACGATGAGGTTGACGATGGTGGCCAGCAGCAGCATCAGGCCCAGGAAGAACTTGAACCAGTCCGGGTTCCACTGCGCGTAGACGATGCCCTTGTTGGCCATGCCGAAGATGAACGCGCCGATCGCGCCGCCGATCGCCGAGCCGTAGCCGCCGGTCAGGAGGCAACCGCCGATCACCGCGGCGATGATGTAGAGGAACTCGTTGCCCACACCTTCACCGGACTGCACGGTGTCGAAGGCGAAGAGGTTGTGCATGCCCAGGATCCAGGCGCAGAAACCGACGGCCATGAACAGGCCGATCTTGGTGGCCTTGACCGGCACACCCACGGCGCGGGCCGCGTTCGCGTCCCCGCCGACGGCGAAGATCCAGTTCCCGACGCGGGTCCGCATCAGCACCCAGGTGGCCACCGCGACGAGCGCGAACCAGTAGAACACCGTGATCTTGATGTCGACGCCGCCGATGCTCACCGAGGAGGCGAACACCGCCCGGGCCGAGGCGAAGCCGTCCATGGTGGAGATCGAGGGCGAGGACACCGAGCCGCCGATCAGCCGGGTCAGGCCCAGGTTCAGGCCGGTCAGCATCAGGAACGTCGCCAGGGTGACGATGAAGCGACGGCAGCTTGGTCTTGATTAGGATCCAGCCGTTGATGAACCCGACGGACAAGGACACCACCAGGGCCAGGCCGACGCCGACCCAGACGTTCGTGGTGAAGTACCAGCTGAACAGCGACGCGGTCAGCGCCGAGGTGATCACGGCGACGCCGGTGGAAAGGTCGAACTCCCCGCCGATCATCAGCAAGGACACCCCAACCGCCATGATCCCGATCGTGGAGGACTGCCGTACAGGATGGTCGCCAGGGCACCAGGCTGGGTAAACGTCGGGGACACCAACGCGAAGAAGATGAAGAGGACGATTGCGCCTACCAGGGCACCGACCTCGGGACGTCCGAGCAACTTCTGGAACGGACTGCGCTTGGCCACGCGCTCATCGGGCGCCGCTGGCTCTGTCTTGGTCTGGGTGATGGTCATGATAAGTCTCCTTGCTGCCGGGCCGGCCTGCGGCCGGCCCGGCCAGCGGGCTGTTAGCGGATACCCTGCTGGGCGAAGGTCAGGACATCGGCCGCATTGGATTTGTCGATGACCGCCGGGCCCGTCAGCACAGGCTGGCCGCCGCCGATGTTGAAGCCGCCGCGCTTGTTCTGCCAGATGGCGTCAACGGCTCCGTAGCCCTGCAGCCACGGCTGCTGGTCCACGGTGAACAGAACTGCACCGTCCACGATCTTCTGGGCGAGCTCCGCGTTGAGGTCGAAACTAGCAACCTTGGCAGAGCTGCCGGCGTCAGTGACCGACTTGAGGAGGGTCAGGGTGATGGGGGCGCCGAGGCCGATGATGACGTCGGCGTCCTTGGAAGCCTGGAGCTTGGCGGTCGCGGTGGACTGAACGGAGGTCATATCCTTGCCGTCGACGTAAAGGATCTCCGTTCCGGGAACTTTCGCCTTCACGCCCGCGCACCGTGCTTCAAGTCCGACGTGGCCCTGTTCCTGAATCACGCAGACCGGGTGCTTATAGCCGTCCGCGGCCAGCTTGGTGCCCACGGCTTGACCGGCGAGCTGCTCGTTGGAACCGAAGTGGGTGAAGGCTCCGAGCTGGGAGGAGACCGATTCGCCGGCGTTGAGGCTCACAATCGGGATGCCGGCGTCAGTGGCCTTCTTCAGGACGTCTTTGAGGGCTTCGGGCTTGGCGAGCGTGACCGCGATGCCGTCGACCTTCTGGTCAATGGCCTGCTGGATGAGCTGGGCCTGGCGCCCGGCTTCGGGATCGGACGTATAGAGGAGCTCAACGTTGTCCTTCGCCGATGCCTCCTCGGCGCCCTTGCGAACAATGTCCCAGAAGGTGTCACCGGCTGCGGCGTGCGTGATAAGGGCGACCTTGATGCGGGGCGTCGAGACGGCCTGGCCGCCACCGCCGGCAGCGTTGCCGGTGTCTGCCGGCTTGCCGCCCGTGCTGGAACAGGCACTAAGAGCCATCATCGGAACGACGGCGGCGACCAGCGCCGCCTTTCGCCAGGAAAACTTCTTCACGATAAATCTCCTTTGATTCGGGCTACCCCGCACGCTTCATCACGCCGGTCCGTGAGCCTTCTCCACTGATCATGGTGACTTCGCTCACAGATGTCAATAGTTTGTCCTGACATTAGGATGTTTTGACGTAACCCTTCTCTATTGAGATGTCGCATACGCGAGCCTGACCAGCCCAAATGCGTCAGCCCGCCCCCTAGGCCCGCGCCGCAAATCGGCGGCCCTTGGCTCCCTTTAGCCGCCCTGCTACTATCAGAAAAAGGCAGTATGTCCTATCAAGCGAACATGCGCCTGACATACGTGGACAGGCCGGCACTTCGGCCGTCGCGGAGCACAAGGGAGCACGCCCAGTGGCGAATCAACTAAATCTGCAGATCGACCGCTCTTCCCCGGTGCCCCTGTACCACCAAGTGGTGCAGGGTATCGAGGCCGCGATACACACCGGGCTCCTGGAGCCGGGCAGCCGGCTGGAAAATGAGATCGACCTGGCCGCCCAGCTCAATCTTTCCCGCCCCACGATGCGCAAGGCCATGGACGAGCTGGTCCGTTCCGGCCTCCTGGTCCGCAAGCGCGGCGTGGGCACCCAGGTGGTGTCCAGCCAGGTCCGCCGCCCGCTGGAACTCTCCAGCCTCTATGACGACTTGAGCAACAACGGCAGCAAGCCCACCACCGATGTCCTGAGTTTCTCGCATGAGGAAGCGGACGCCGCGATCCGGAAAGCACTGCAGCTTCCCGCCGGCGCCAAGGTCTACCACTTCACCCGGCTCCGGAAAGTGGGCGGCAAGCCGCTGGCCCTGATGGAGAACTGGGTGCGCGACGACATCACCGCCCTCGACGAGGCGACCCTCGGATCGCAGGGCCTCTACGCTGTCCTGCGCAACGGCGGAGTGAACTTCCGCCTCGCCTCGCAGCGCATCGGCGCCATGATCGCCAACGACTACCAGGCGCCGCTGCTCGAGACCACTCCCGGCTCCGCCCTCGTCACCATGGAGCGCACCGCCGTGGACGACACCGGGCGCATGGTGGAAACCGGCCACCACGTCTACCGGGCAGATTCCTACAGCTTTGAGATGACACTGGTTCAGAGATAGGCGCTCAGAGATAGGCGTTCAGGAATCAACGTTCAGATCTAGGCGCCTCGAGAGAGGCGTTCACGGACGGTCGCTCAACAGCGAGCGCCGCCGGCTCCAACTCCGCACACCCGCGCCTCCCTCCGGCGCGACAACGAAAGGGCAGCTTCCATGGCCAACTGGGTCTATCCGCTCGGCACCGCCGCCGAAGGCAAGTGGGACATTTCCATCGGAACGTCCGATTCCGGACTGGAGGTGGACGGCTGGGCACACACCGGGCTGAAGGTCGCCACGCTGACGGCCGGCGGCGCCGTCGGGCTGGACGCAGCGGCGGAGGAACGCATTGTGATCCCGCTCAACGGCTCCTTCGTGGCGACCGTGGACGGGCAGGATTATCCCCTGGCCGGCCGGGACAGCGTTTTCAGCGGCCCCAGCGATGTGCTCTACACGGGAACCGGCAAGGCGGTGACCATCACCTCGGCCGACGGCGGACGGGTGGCGGTTGCCACCGCCCCGGCCAAGGCGTCCTACCCGACCCGCCTCATCACGGCCGCCGAGACGCCGGTGGAACTGCGCGGAGCGGGCAACTGCTCACGCCAGGTCCACAATTTCGGCACCCCCGCCGCGCTCGAGGCGGACCGCTTCATCGTCTGCGAGGTCCTCACCCCGGCCGGCAACTGGTCCTCCTATCCCCCGCACAAGCACGACGAGGAAAAGGACGGCGAGACCAGCCTCGAGGAGATCTACTACTTCGAAACCCGCGTAACGCCCGGGGCGCCGCAGCGCCCGGGCGCCGACGACGCCATCGGCTACCAGCGCGTCTATGCCTCCGACGAGCGGCCCATCGACGTTGCGGCCGAAGTCCGGACCGGTGACGTCGTCCTGGTGCCCTACGGCTGGCACGGGCCCGCCATGGCCGCCCCCGGCTACGACATGTACTACCTCAACGTCATGGCCGGCCCGGGCCCGGTCCGCGACTGGCTCATCAGCGACGACCCGCACCACGGCTGGATCCGCCAGACCTGGGAGGGCCAGGACCTGGACCCGCGGCTGCCGTTCGGCAGTTAGCCAGTAAGCCGGCTGGCCGGACCGCTAGGCCGGCTGCAGCTCAGTCTCGGCATCCGCCGTGGAGCTGTCGACGTCGGCCGGCCGTCCGGCGTCGTGCTTCTTCGCAGCGGCTGCCGCGAACGCCATCACCGCCAGGCCCAGCAGGGTGATCCCGGCGCCGGCCCAGATCGGCGAGGTGTAGCCGAGGCCGGCGGTGATGGTGACGCCGCCCATCCAGGCCCCCAGGGCGTTGCCGACGTTGAAGGCGCCGATGTTGGCGCCGGAGGCCAGGGTGGGAGCGCTGCTGGCGTACTTCATGACGCGCATCTGCAGCCCGGGAACCGTGGCGAAGCCGAAGCCGCCCAGCAGCACCATGGAGGCGATGGTCATCGGCTGGTTGCCGGCGGTCAGGGCGAAGGCCACGAGCACCACAACCAGGACGGCGAGCACTACGAGCAGGGTGCGGTCCACATTCTTGTCGGCCGCCTTGCCGCCGAGGGTGTTGCCGATGAAGAGCCCGACGCCGAAGAGGATGAGCAGCCACGGGACCGTGGCGGCGGAGAAGCCGGTGACCTCGGTGAGGGTGAAGGCAATGTAGGTGAAGGCGCCGAACATGCCGCCGTAGCCGAGGATGGTCACGAGGATGGAGAGCCAGACCTGTCCGGACCGGAAGGCACGGAGCTCACCGCGCAGGCCGCCCGGGGCAGAACCTGAAGCAGAACCGCCTGCAGACTCGCCGGAGCCGGTTTTCGGGACCAGCGCGAGGATGCCGGCCAGGGCGAGGACGCCGATGACCGTGATCGCCCAGAATGTGGAGCGCCAGCCCGCGGCCTGGCCCAGCATGGTGCCGAACGGGACACCCAGCACATTTGCTGCCGTCAGGCCGGTGAACATGATCGCGATCGCGCCGGCTTTCTTATTGGGCGCCACCATGCTGGCGGCCACCACGGCCCCGATGCCGAAGAACGCGCCGTGCGAGAGCGCGGCAATGATGCGGCCGGCCATCATCATCGAGTAATCCGGCGCGACCGCCGAGACGAGGTTGCCGGCGATGAAGAGCACCATCAGCACGGCCAGCACGGGCTTGCGTTCGAAGCGCGTCACGGCCGCGGTGAGGCCCAGCGCTCCGACCACGACGGCGAGCGCGTAGCCGGAGATGAGCCAGCCCGCGGTGGCCTCGGTGACGTGGAAGTCTGCGGCCACTTGCGGCAGCAGGCCCATGATGACGAACTCGGTGAGTCCGATGCCGAACCCGCCGAGGGCGAGGGCTATCAGGCCAACAGGCATGGAGGTGCTCCTTACAAAGCTGTACGGAAGGGGGTATGGCGCGTAAGCTAGTAGTTGCAGACGCGTTATTTATTCTTGCACAAGCAGATACAGCGCGCAAGCAACTATTATTTGATGTGCCCGGCAGCACCCTTGCCGGGCACGCGAGCTGAAGGGAAACACCAGATGGGCATCAAGGACGACGCCGTCGAGGTCCGGGCGCAAGGCTGGCGGACCCTGGCGGCCCTGCACGGGCTGATCGAAGCCGAGCTGGAGCGTTCCCTGCAGGCCGAGGCCCAGCTCTCCGTGGTGGAGTACACCGTGCTGGACGCGCTGAGCCGGCAGGACGGCTGGCACATGCGGATGCAGCAGCTGGCCCGCGCCACGGCGTTGAGCGCGAGCGCCACCACGCGCCTGGTCAACCGGCTCGAAGACCGCGGTCTGCTGACCCGGATCCTCTGCGCGGATGACCGCCGCGGGATCTACACCGAGCTCACGCCCAGCGGCATCGCACTGCTCGAGCAGAGCCGGCCGGTTCACGACGCCACCCTGGAGCGGGCGCTGGCCGAGGCCCAGGAAGTCCCGGAACTGGCGCCGCTGGTCGACGCCCTCCCCCGGCTGCACGCCGGGGTCTAGACGCGGCAACCGCGACAACGCAGAAAGCCCCGCTCCGCGACGAATCGCGGGGCAGGGCTTTCTGTTCGTGAATCTAGGCGTTGACGGGTTGCTTGGCGGCCGCCTGCTTGAAGAAGTGTTCCAGGTCCTCCAGGCTCTTGCCCTGGGTCTCCGGAACCACGCGCTTCACCCAGACGATGGCTGCCAGCTGGATCGCAACGAAGATGAAGAACGTCACCGAGACGCCGATCCAGGACACCATCTGCGGGAAGAAGAACCCGATCAGGAAGTTGATCATCCACAGCACGAAGACACAGATGCCCATGCCAATGCCGCGGACATGCAGCGGGAAGATTTCGGCCATCGTCAGCCACGTCACCGTGCCAATGCAGGACTGCATCGAGGCCAGGAACGTCACCATGAACAGCAGCACGAGATAGCCGCGAAGCGTGCTCTCCGGGATGAGCATGGAGATGATGCCGATGGCCAGCAGGGACGATGCCGTTCCGATCAGGCCGGCGATCAGCATGGACTTGCGCGGCAACCGCGACATGAGGGACATCCCGACGACGACGGCGACCACCGAGGTGACGCCGTTGACGACGTTGGCAATGAGGGCGCCCTGGTCACCGAAGCCCGAGCTGGAGAGGATGGAGGTGCCGTAGTACATGATGGCGTTGACGCCGCTGATCTGGTTGATCACGGCCATGCCCAGCCCGACGACGAAGATGCGCCGGATCCACGGAACCGTGAGGTCGCGGACGGTGCCGAGCTTGGATTGGTAATCTTCCCGCGCGGCCTGCCGGACCTCGTCGAACTCGGTGGAAATGTCCTCCGTGGCGCGTGTCCGGCGCAGCACCTCAAGGACTTCGCCGAAGCGGCCGGCCGACGCCAGCCAGCGGGGGCTTTCGGGCAGCAGCAGCATGCCGAACCACAGAACGACGGCCGGTAGCGTCGCAATGACGAGCATCCACCGCCACACGTGGGAGGCCTCCGGGAAGGCGTTGCCCAGGACGGCGTTGAACGTGAAGGCCAGGAACTGTCCCGTGACAATCATGAGCTCGTTCTGCGTCACGATTCGGCCGCGCTGGGCCGCCGGGGACATTTCCGCGAGGTAGACCGGAACGATCACCGACGCCCCGCCGACGGCAAGGCCCAGCAGGGTGCGGGAGGCGATGAGCATCTCGGTGCTGGGCGAGATGGAGCAGGCGATGGTGGCCACCGCAAAGATCAGCGCGAGCCCCATGATGGTCCTGCGCCGGCCGAAGCGGTCCGACAGCCGGCCCGCCGAGATGGCGCCGAACGCCGCGCCGAAGAGCAGGGTGGAGGTCACGAGCCCCTCGGTCAGCGGGGTGAGGCCGAGGTCGCGCTGCATGAACGGCAGGGCGCCGTTGATGACGCCAGTGTCATAGCCGAAGAGGAGGCCGCCAAACGTGGAGAAGAGCGCCACGCGCCGCATGAACCCCTTGGGATTCGAAGCGCCGCCGGTTGTCCGGACCGCGGCTTCCCGGACGTCGGAATCGGGCGCGGAATCCGGCGTGGCCGCGGGCGCCGCCGGAGCTGAGTTGGTCAGTGTGCCGTCAGACTTCGTCATAGGCTCGCCTTCTCGACGCGCTGCGTCATGGTCTCCAGCTGGTAGCGGGAGACCTCCGCGGCGTTGTCGTCCTCGGCGAAGACGCTGGAGACCATGACCGTGTCCTCGCGGTCCAGGAAGCCGATCTCCTTCAGGCCGCCGAAGAACTCGTCCCAGTTGACGTCGCCGTCGCCGATTTTCAGGTGCTGGTGCACCCGGACCGGGTTGCCGGGCGGGTTGGTGATGTAGCGCAGCCCGTGTGAGGCGTGGTGGTCCATGGTGTCGGCGACGTGGACCAGGCGCAGCTTGTCCCCCGCGGCCCGCATGATCTCCAGCGGCTCGTTCTTCATGTGGAAGCTGTGCGAGGCCACGTAGACCAGGCCCACGTTCTTCGAGTTCAGCCCGCGGATCACCCGGATCGCGGCCAGGCCCTCCTCGACGAAGTCGTCCGGGTGCGGATCGATCAGCAGGTCGATCCCCTCCCGCTCGATGATGGGGAGCAGTTCCTCCATGGAGCGGTAGAAGGCGCGTTCGGATTCCTCGGCCTTCTCCGGCCGGCCGCTGAATTCGGTGTTCATGGTGCTGACGCCGAGGTCCACGGTGATCTGGATGGCGCGCTTCCAGTAGCGGACGGCGGCCTCGCGGGCGTCCTCGTCCGGGCCGGACCAGCGCAGCACGGGCAGCACCGAGGCGATTTCGATTCCCGCGTCCTTGCAGGCCGCCTTCAGCTTGCCCACCAGTTCGTCGTCGGCCTTCGGGTGGTTGAAGAACGGGATGAAATCGGCGTGCGGGGTCATCTGCATGTACTTGTAGCCGAGGTCGGCAACCACGCGCGGGAACTCGAGGAGTCCGTGGCTGTGGTGGAACGGCGTGGGGTCAAGGGCGATTTTCACGTCTGAACACTCCATTGTGGATCTGGCGGGCGTGCGGCCGGCCGGCGCCGTGTTCTTAGCAGTAGGGGGCGCCGGCCGGCAGAGTTTCTAGCGGTAGAGGGCGGGCTTGGCGTTGAGCTTCACGGCGACCTTTTCGCCGTTCTTCTGCGCCTCGACGCCGGCCTCGCAGCAGGCGGCCGTGGCGTAGCCGTCCCAGGCGGTGGGGCCGCCGATCTCATCGCGGAGGGCCGCGTCCACCCAGGACTGGATTTCGACGTCGTACGCCGCCCCGAAACGCTCCTCGAAGCCGGGGGTGACGTTGCCGCCCCAGTGGCCGTTGCTGCGGGTGTACGGGCCCTTGTCCCCGCCGATGCTGACGATGCCGTCCTCGAAGGAGGCCTGGGTGGCCACTTCGTAGCCGAACTTCGCGTTGACGTAGATCTCGACGTCGGCCAGGACGCCGGACTCGGTCTCGATCAGGACGTGCTGCGGGTCGTGCTGCCCGGCCGGGGCGTTCCTCGTGGGCTTGCCGAGGCGGACCTGGACCGAGGTGATTTCCTCGCCGGTGAAGTAGCGGATGGCGTCGAATTCGTGGACCACGGAGTCGTTGATCAGCATCTCGTTGGTGAAGCCCGCCGGGGTGGTGGGGTTCCGGTGCTGGTGGTGCAGCATGAGCAGCTCGCCGAGTTCGGAGTCGCGGATGATCTTGCCGAGGGCGGCGTATTCGGCGTCGAAGCGGCGCATGAAGCCGACCTGGATGCGCTTGTGGCCGAGCTTTTCTTCGGCCTCGACGATCTTCCAGGCGGACTCGGCATCCGGGGTGAGCGGCTTCTCGCAGAGGATCGGGATGTCCTTGGCGATCGCCTTGAGCAGGATGTCCTCGTGCAGGAAGCCGGGGGTGGCGATCAGCACGGCGTTGACGTCGCCGTTGTTGAGGGCTTCCTCGGCGTCGGCCAGGGCGACGGCGCCGGGGATGCCTTCGATCGCGGCCTGGGCCCGGGCGAGGTCGACGTCGACGACGGCGGCAACTTCAGCGCCGTGGATGCGGGTGCTGAGCCGCTGGATGTGGTCTGCGCCCATACGGCCGGCGCCGATGACAGCTACGCGGAGGATCTTGGTCATGGTATCTTCGTCCTCAGTGCTAGTTGACGGCGGTGCGGGAGCCGCAGGAGAGCAGGTAGTTGCGGGTGCGCTTGGCGATCGGCATCGGGACGTCGAAGGCCACCGGGTACATGTCCTGTTCCACAATGCCAAAGATCGGCCGGTTGAGCGCCTCGACGGCTTCGATGACGGCGCGCAGGTCCGGCAGGCCGTTCGGCGGTTCGGTCATGACGCCGGCCAGGTTGGCGGCGGCCCAGGTCATGTTTTCCTCGTTGACCTTTTTGAGGACGTCCGGGTTGATCTGCTTGAGGTGCAGGTAGCCGATCCGGTCCGGGTAGTTCTTGATCAGGTCCAGGCTGGAGGCCCCGCAGTATTCGGCGTGGCCGGTGTCCAGGCAGAGGTTGAGGTACTTGGCGTCCGTGGCGGCGAGCAGGGTTTCGATGTCCTCCTGCGCGCCGACATGGGAGTCGGCGTGCGAGTGGAACTGCTGCTTCAGGCCGAAGTCCTCCAGCAGCGTCTTGCCCAGGCGGTTGTGGCCCGGCGAAGAGGTCGCTCCAGGCCTTTTCGGTGAGCTCGCCGCTCTCCACGGCCTCGCCGGTGACGTCGTCGCGCCACATCGCCGGGATGACCACCATGTGTTCCCCGCCCATCGCGGCGGTGAGTTCGGCGACCTTGCGGGCCGGCTCCCACGCGGTTTCCCACTGGTCCAGGCCGCGGTGGAAGGCGGTGAACACGGTGCCGGCCGAGATCTTCAGGTCGCGCTGCCTTGAGCTCTTCGGCGAGGCGGGCCGGATCGGTGGGGAGGTAGCCGTAGGGGCCGAGTTCGATCCACTTGTAGCCGGATTCGGCGACCTCGTCGAGGAAGCGTTCCCACGGGGTCTGCTGGGGGTCATCCGCGAACCAGACGCCCCAGGAGTCCGGCGCGGTGCCGATGATCAGCTTGTTCTCAGTCATTTCCATTCCTTCTCATCGATTGCTCCGCAGGTGCCGTTTTGGACGCTCAAAACGGCGGTTGCGGAGCAATCGATCGTGGTTGTTGGGTGGCGGTGGGTGGGCCCACGCCGCCAGGGTTCCCTGGCCGAGCTTGCGAGGCGAGGGGGGCGGTGGGGACTAGTTGGACGGGAAGTTGTAGGAGGCGCCGGAGGCGTGGGTGGGTTCGGGCCAGCGGGAGGTGATGACCTTGCCGCGGGTGTAGAAGGAGACGCCTTCGGGGCCGTAGATGTGCTTGTCGCCGAACAGCGAGGCCTTCCAGCCGCCGAAGGAGTGGTAGGCCACCGGCACGGGCAGCGGCACGTTGATGCCGATCATGCCCACCGTGACGCTGCGCTGGAACTTCCGCGCCGCGGCGCCGGAGGAGGTGAAGATGGCGGTGCCGTTGCCGTAAGGGTTGGAGTTGATCAGGGCGATGCCGGCGTCGAGGTCCTCCACCCGGACCACCACGAGGACCGGGCCGAAGATTTCCTCGGTGTAGGCGGTCATCTCGGACTTGACGTGGTCCAGGACGGTGGGGCCGACCCAGAAGCCGTCCTCGTGGCCGGGGACCACGAGGTCACGGCCGTCCACCACCAAGGCGGCGCCGGCAGTTTCGGCTTCGGTGACGATCCGGACGATGCGTTCCTTGGACGCCGGCGTGATGACCGGGCCCATTTCGGCGTCGGGCACGGTGCCGTTGTTGACCTTGACGGCCAGGGCGCGCTCCTCGACCTTCTTGACCAGCAGGTCGGCGGCGTCGCCGACGGCGACGGCGACGGAGATGGCCATGCAGCGTTCCCCGGCGGAGCCGAAGGCGGCGGCGGCGAGGTGGTCGGCGGCGTTGTCGAGGTCGGCGTCGGGCAGGATGATCGCGTGGTTCTTCGCGCCTCCCAGGGCCTGGACGCGCTTGCCGTGGGCGGTGGCGGTCTCGTGGACGTAGCGGGCGATCGGGGTGGAGCCGACGAAGGAGATGCCGTCCACGTCCGGGTGGGTCAGGAGGCCCTCGACCGTTTCCTTGTCGCCGTGCAGGACCTGGAAGACGCCGTCGGGCAGGCCGGCCTGCTTCCACAGCTTGGCGAGCAGCATCGAGGCGGAGGGGTCGCGCTCGGAGGGCTTGAGGATGAAGGCGTTGCCGGTGGCGATCGCCATCGGAGCCATCCACAGCGGCACCATGACCGGGAAGTTGAACGGGGTGATGCCGGCGACGACGCCGAGCGGCTCGCGGAAGGAGAACACGTCGATCCCGGTGGAGACCTGGTCCGAGTAGTCGCCCTTGAGCAGCTGCGGGATGCCGCAGGCGAACTCGATGACCTCGAGGCCGCGGCCGATCTCGCCCTTGGCGTCGGAGAGGACCTTGCCGTGCTCGGCCGTGACCAGCTCGGCGAGCTCGTCCACGTGGGAGGCGACGAGTTCGCGGAACTTGAACAGCACGGCGGTGCGCTTGGCCAGGGAGATGTCGCCCCAGGAATCGGCGGCCGCACGGGCTGCGGCGACCGTGGTGTCCAGGTCTTCCCGGTTGGCCAGCCGCAGCTCTGCGGAGACGGCGCCGGTGGCGGGGTTGTAGACGGGCTGGGTGCGGGTGCCGACGCCTGCGGTTTCGGCGCCGTTGATGAAATGCTTGATGGTGGTCGAGACGGTCGTCGTTGACATGGTGATGGACTTCCTTGGTCTGTGGCTTGTTCGTGAGCTGGTGATGAAGGGGGTCAGCCGAGCAGCTTGCGCTGGCGGCTCTTGTGGTCGACGTAGGTCTGGAAGGCCTGTTTCGTGGATTCGAGTTCGGAGACCTGGGAGACCGGAACGTCCCACCACGACTCGGAGCTGGGGGCATCCAGCAGCGGGTCGGATTCGACGTGGATGACAATCGGACCGCCGTTTTCGGGCGCGGCCTTGGCGTCGCGGATGGCCTGTTCGAGCTCGGCGATGACTTTCTCGCCCGGTTCGATCCGGATCACCTTCACGCCGAGGCACTCGGCGTTCAGGGCCAGGTCCACCGGGAGCCGCTCGCCGTCGTCGAAGCTGTGGTGCTCCTCGTCCAGGGCCCGGTACTGGGTGCCGAAGCGCTGGGAGCCGAGGGACTCGGAGAGCGAGCCGATCGAGGCGTAGCCGTGGTTCTGGATCAGGACCACGATCAGCTTGATCCGCTCGGCGACGGCGGTGACGAGTTCGGTGTGCATCATCAGGTAGGAGCCGTCCCCCACCATCACGACGACGTCGCGCTGCGCCCCGCCCTTCGCGGCTTCGGCGAGGGCGGCACGCTTGACGCCGAGGCCGCCGGGGATTTCGTAGCCCATGCAGGAGTAGGCGTATTCGACGTGGTAGCCGAACGGATCCCGGACGCGCCACATCTTGTGCAGGTCACCGGGCAGGGACCCGGCGGCGCAGATGACGACGTCCTGGGCGTCCATGGCGCGGCTCGTGGCGCCGATGATCTCGTTCTGCGCCGGCAGCGGGGTGAAGCGCGTGTCGAAGGCCGCGTCCACCGTGGCGTTCCAGCGGGTCTTCTCGTTCGCGATCTGCTGCTCGAGGTCCGCGCCGATCCGGTAGCCGCCGAGGGCCTGGTTCAGCTTGATCAGGGCCTTGCGGGCGTCCGCCACGATCGGCAGGGAGGTGCCGTGCTTGTAGGCGTCGATCGCGGCGACGTTGATGTTGATGAACTTCACGTCCGGGTTCTGGAACGCGGTCCGGGACGCGGTGGTGAAGTCCTCGTAGCGCGTGCCGATGCCGATGATGAGGTCCGCTTCGGCGGCGATGGCGTTGGCCGCCGTCGTGCCGGTGGAGCCGATCGCGCCGAGGGAGAACTTGTGGTCCCAGGGCAGGACGCCGACGCCGGCCTGGGTGTTGCCCACCGGGATGCCGGTCAGCTCGACGAACTTCGCGAGTTCCTCGTTGGCGTAGGCGTAGAGCACGCCGCCGCCGGCGATGATCAGCGGGCGCTTGGCGGCGCGGATCGCGTCGGCGGCGCGGCGGATGTCCTCGTCGTCGGCGTCGGGGCGGCGGATCCGCCATTCGCGCTCGGCCAGGAACTCCTCCGGCACGTCGAAGGCCTCGGCCTGGACGTCCTGGGGCAGCGAGATCGTGACCGCGCCGGTCTCGGCCGGGTCGGTCAGGACGCGCAGGCCGTGGTGGAACGCGGAAAACAGCTGCTCGGGCCGGGAGACGCGGTCGAAGAACTTCGACAGCGGCCGGAAGGCGTCGTTGACGGTGATGTCGTAGGCGTAGGGCTGCTCGAGCTGCTGCAGCACCGGGTCAGCGGCCCGGGTGGCGAAGGTGTCACTGGGCAGCAGCAGGACCGGCAGCCGGTTGGTGGTCGCCAGCGCCGCACCGGTGAGCAGGTTCGAGGAACCCGGGCCGATCGAGGTGCTGATCGCGAAGGTCTGGCGGCGCCGGGTGTGCCGGGCGTAGCCGACGGCCTGGTGTGCCTGGGCCTGTTCGTTGCGGCCCTGGTAGTAAGGCATGATCGTCGGATCGAGCTGCTGGTACTGCTTCAGGGCCTGGCCGACGCCGGCAACGTTGCCGTGACCAAAGATGCCGAACGTGCCCGGAATCAGGCGCTCCCGGAAGTCCTGGCCGCCGATCGAATCGACGGTGTACTGCTTGGACAGGTATTCCACCACGGCCTGGGCCACGGTCATTCTGCGGGTTCCTGATGCAGTTCTCATTCCCATGGGAAGTTACTCCGATACTTCTTCGGTGCGGGTGGATTCTGAGGTGGCATGGTGCAGCAACGAGGCAGCGGTTGCCACGGCTCCGGCGACGTCGCCGTCATGCGGGTAGAGCAGGGTCCGGCCGACGGTGAGTCCCTGGACGCCCGGCAGGGCCAGGGCGGCCTGCCAGCTGGCGAAGACGTCGTCCTGGCTGCCCTCCGGGTCTCCGCCGAGGAGCACGGTGGGCATGGTGGTGGACGCCATGACGCGTTCCATCTCGGCCACGACGGGCAGCTTCATCCAGGTGTAGGCGCTGCTCGCGCCGAGGCCTTCGGCGATGGCGACCGACTTGATGACGGCATTGGTGGAGAGGTCGTTGCGGACCTTGCCGTTCTCGCGGACGGAGAGGAACGGCTCCACCATGGCGATCAGCCTGCGCTCGGCGAGGGAGTCGATCGCCCTCGCGGTCGCTTCGAGGGTGGCCACCGTGTCCGGGTCGCCCAGGCAGATGCGGGTGAGCATCTTGCCGCCGTCGGCGCCCAGGGCCTCGAGTGCGGCCGCGGTGTGCCCGGTGAAGCGGTCATCGAATTCGTTCACCAGGCCGGAGAGTCCGCCGCGGTTCATCGAGCCGAAGAGCAGCTTGCCCTCGAGCGCGCCGAGCAGGAGGAGGTCGTCCATGATGTCCGGCGAGGCGAGCACGCCGTCGACGTCCGGGTTGGCGAGGGCAATCTGCAGGCGGTCCAGGAGCTGGCGGCGGTCGGCCATGGCCACGGGATCGCTGCCGACCGCGAGGGCCCCGCGGGCGGGGTGGTCGGCGGCGACGATGAAGTTCTGCCTGTGGGCCCTGACGCCGGGGTGGCGGCGCCGGGCCTTCGCGGCGCGGGCGATCGCCTCCGGGTCTTCGAGCCGGATGATGCTCAGGTGCTCGTAACGGCGGGGATCATCGTCCACGCCAACGGTGGCGGCGGCGGAGTTGACGCTCACAGTGATGCTCCTTCGGAAGCGTAGGTACCGGGTACCAGGCGGCCGCGTTCGGCGAGCAGGCCCGTGACTTCGTCCGGCGTCGGCATCGCGTCGGCGCAGGACAGGCGGGAGGCGACGAGGGCGCCGGCGGCGTTGGCGAAGTCGAGGACCTGGGCGAGCGGCCAGCCGGAGAGCAGCCCGTGGCAGAAGGCCCCGCCGAAGGAGTCGCCGGCGCCGAGGCCGTTGACGGTTTCCACCGGGACCGGGGCGGAGACGACGCGTTCGGTGCGGGTCTTGGCCATGACCCCTTCGGGGCCAAGCTTCACGACGGCGATCTCGACGCCGGCGGCGAGCAGCCGGTCGGCTTGTTCGTCCGGGGTGCCCTCACCGACGGCGACGGCGCATTCCTTGTCGTTGCCGATCGCCACGGTGACATGCGGCAGGATCTTGGCGACCTGTTCCCGGGCTTCTTCCTCGGAGGCCCAGAACATCGGCCGGTAGTCGAGGTCCAGGATGGTGAACTGGCCGGGCTTCAGCCCGGTGCGGGGCCGCGCCTCGTGGGCCGCCAGGTGGGCGGTGCGGCTGGGCTCCTGGCAGAGGCCGGTGACGGTGGACCAGAAGATGCCCGCGTCCCTGATGGCGTCCAGGTCCAGTTCCTCGGCCTTGATCTGCAGATCCGGGGCCGTGGGGAACCGTCCGTAGAAGTAGAGCGGGAAGTCCTCCGGCGGCTTGATCGCGCAGAACGTGACCGCGGTGGGCCATTCCTTGACCGCGGTGACGAAGGAATCGTCCACGTTGAACTTGCGCAGTTCGCGGTGCAGGTATTTGCCGAAGGCGTCGTCGCCGGTGCGGGTGATGACAGCGGTGCGGCGGCCGTGGCGGGCGGCGGCGACCGCTACGTTGGACGGTGATCCGCCAAGGTACTTTCCGAAGGACGTGACATCCTCCAGATCCACCCCGATGTCGTTCGGGTAGATATCAACGCTGATGCGCCCGATCGTGAGCAGTTCGTGGGTCACGGTGATCGCGGACCTTTCTGGTGTGAACTCGGTACCTTTGCGCAGCCTGAGCTTCGGTGCTTAGGGGCCGGCGTGAGCCGGGCCACATCCACTACTTTGCCTTAGAATCCATGTACTGTCAAAGGTTTGTACTGACATATTTACAACATGACACGGAGCGCCTTGGCGGCCCCGCGGCGCGGGTGCCGCGCGGCACCCGCGCCGGCGCCGGAAGCGCCCCTGCGGCTACTTGCTGGGGACTCCAAGTTCGCCCGTGACGTACTGGGCCTGGCCAAAACCGAACGACCAGTCCCCCGCCGTGTTCTCGACATATCCGATGAAGACGTCCTCGCCGGCGACCCCCACGGAGGCCAGCTTTTCAGCGATGGCGGCGAACAGGGACTGCTTGGCGGGCTGACTGCGGCCGGCCTGGGTGAAGATCTGGATCATCACGACATCCGGCGTCCGCTCGAAGCCGAGTCCGGCGTCCTGGGCGACAATCTGCCCCGCGGGATGCTCGGTCAGCACATGGAAGTAGTCCCGCTCCGGAATGCCATATTCGGCCACGATTGCGGCATGGATTCCCTGGCTGAGCCCGCGGAGCTGCTCCGGGGTGCGGCCCTGGTTGACGTCGATTCGCACGAGAGGCACTCGCATCTCCTTCGATAGTTTGTCCTGACATACTAACAAACTCCCGAGAGGCGGCGCAAGGACTTCCGGGCGGCACACAGCAACGCGGGGTCACTTGGCGCCCATCCCAGGGTGCGGGACGGGCGCCAAGTGACCCCGCGTTGGGGTATTGCGGGTATTGCGCGGACCATGGGTCGGGCGTAGCGTTAACAACCAAGAGGTTGATCAATGAGTAAGTTGATTACCGAGCGGGTGATTACCGCACAGTCGATTACCGCACAGTTGACTACTGACGAGGAGGCGCCCACCCCCATGGATTCCAGCGACGACGGTGAGCTCGACGCGGCCTTCCTGGCCCTCGCCGACCCGGTCCGCCGCCGCATCATTGCCCGGCTTAGCCGGGGTCCGGCCACCGTCAATGAATTGGCGGAACCTTTCGCGATCACCAAGCAGGCGGTCTCGAAACACATCCAGGTCCTCGAGCAGGCGCGGCTGGTCACGCGCACCCGTGACGCCCAGCGCCGGCCCGTACACCTGAACCCCGCACGGCTAGAAGCGCTCACCGCATGGATCGACCAGTACCGGCTGGTCCGCGAGGGGCAGTTCCGCAGCCTTGACGCCGTGCTTGAAACCCGCGCCGCGCAGGGCGGCACACAGGCAAAGGACGCATCATGAGCAACGCACTGAAACTGACAGTTCCCGAAGGGCTCCCCTTCATCGACTTCGAGCGCGACTTCGACTTTCCCGTCTCCGAGGTCTTCAGAGCGCACAAGGACCCCGAACTCGTCGCCCAGTGGCTCGGTCCGCGGCGGATGGCCATGACCATCGACCACTACGACTTCCGGACCGGCGGCAGCTACCGCTACACCCACACCGCACCGGACGGCAGCGCGTATGTTTTCAACGGCGTCTTCCACACGGTCCGCGAAAATGACTTCGCCATCCAGACCTTCGAATTCGACGGCTACCCGGACGTGGTGAGCATCGAGTTCCTGACCTTCGAGGACCTCGGCGGCGGCCGTTCCCGCCTCAGCGCCCGCGCGGTCTACCCCAGCATGGAGGCGCGCGACGGCATGGCGCAGTCCGGGATGGAGGGCGGCATGTCCGAAGGCTACGAACGGCTCGAAGAGGTCCTCACCGGGGCAAAGGTCTAGGACGGCGCAGCGGTCCAGGAGCACAAACATAGCGACCACCGGAGCACAGTGTTCGACGGCGTCAGGGTCACCTTCGCAGGGAAGGCGCCTGCCGCCGTCGTACTTAACGCGTCGAAAGAAGCAACGCGGGGTCACTTCGCGCCCATCCCAGCGAGTGGAATGGGCCGTAAGTGACCCCGCGTTGCTTTTGGTGCTTGGTACTAGGTGCTTGGAACCTAGAGGGTTGCGAAGACCTCGCGCAGGAGCTTGGCGGTCTCGGACGGCGTCTTGCCGACCTTGACGCCGGCAGCCTCGAGGGCTTCCTTCTTGGCCTGGGCGGTGCCCGCGGAGCCGGAGACGATGGCGCCTGCGTGGCCCATGGTCTTGCCTTCCGGAGCGGTGAAGCCGGCCACGTAGCCGACAACCGGCTTCGTGACGTGTGCCTTGATGTAGTCGGCGGCACGCTCTTCGGCGTCGCCACCGATTTCGCCGATCATCACGATCGCCTTGGTCTCCGGGTCAGCTTCGAAGGCTTCGAGGGCATCGATGTGGGTGGTGCCGATGACCGGGTCGCCGCCGATGCCGATGGCGGTGGAGAAGCCGAGGTCGCGCAGTTCGTACATCATCTGGTAGGTCAGGGTGCCTGACTTGGAGACGAGGCCGATGGGGCCCTTGCCCGTGATGTTGGCCGGGGTGATGCCGACGAGAGCCTCACCCGGGGTGATGATGCCGGGGCAGTTCGGTCCGATGATGCGCGTGACCTGCTTGCCGTTGGCGTCGACCTTGGACTGGGCCAGTGCCCAGAACTCGGCGGAGTCCTGGACCGGCACGCCTTCGGTGATGACGACAACCAGGCCGATGCCGGCCTCGATGGCTTCAACGACGGCGTCCTTGGTGAAGGCCGGCGGGACGAAGACGATGGAAACGTCAGCGCCGGTCTCGGCCATGGCTTCCTTGACGGTGCCGAAAACGGTGATCTCGGTGTCGCCGTGCAGAACCGTGGTGCCGGCCTTGCGGGCGTTGACGCCGCCAACAACGTTGGTGCCGGCCTTGAGCATCAGGGCGGTGTGCTTGGTGCCTTCGCCGCCGGTGATGCCCTGGACGATGACCTTGGAGTCTTTGTTCAGATAAATAGACATAGTCGAGTCCCTCTACTTCGCTGCGTTGGCGAGCTCGGCGGCCTTGTCGGCGCCCTCGTCCATGGTGGCGGCCAGGGTAACCAGCGGGTGGTTGGCCTCGGCCAGGATGCGGCGGCCTTCCTCAACGTTGTTGCCGTCGAGGCGGACTACCAGCGGCTTGTTCGCGGAGTGGCCCAGCTCGGCCAGTGCACCGACGATGCCCTTGGCCACTGCGTCGCACGCGGTGATGCCGCCGAAGACGTTGACGAAGACGGACTTGACCTGCGGGTCGCCCAGGATGACGTCGAGGCCTGCTGCCATAACCTCGGCGGAAGCTCCACCGCCGATGTCCAGGAAGTTGGCGGGCTTGACGTTGCCGTGGTTCTCGCCGGCGTAAGCAACGACGTCGAGGGTGGACATGACCAGGCCGGCACCGTTGCCGATGATCCCGACTTCGCCGTCCAGCTTGACGTAGTTGAGGTCCTGCGCCTTGGCCTTGGCCTCGAGCGGGTCAGCAGCGTCCTTGTCTTCAAGGTGAGCGTGCTTGGGGTGGCGGAAGTCGGCGTTCTCGTCCAGGGAGACCTTGCCATCGAGGGCAACGATGTCGCCGGCGCCGGTCAGGACCAGCGGGTTGACCTCCACGAGGGTGGCGTCTTCCTTCTTGAAGACGTCCCAGAGCTTCAGAATTACGCTGGCGACCTTGCCGCGCAGTTCCTCGGCGAAGCCTGCGGCGGCGACGATTTCGTCGGCCTTGGCCTGGTCGATGCCGACGGCCGGGTCGATCGCGATCTTGGCCAGGGCTTCGGGGCGCTCAACGGCGAGCTGCTCGATTTCCATGCCGCCTTCAACCGAGCACATGGCCAGGTAGTTGCGGTTGGCCCGGTCCAGCAGGACAGAGAAGTAGTATTCCTCGGCGATGTCAGCACCCTGGGCGATCATCACGCGGTGGACGGTGTGGCCCTTGATGTCCATCCCGAGGATGTTGGTGGAGTGTTCAAATGCCTCGTCAGCGGTCTTGGCGACCTTGACGCCGCCGGCCTTGCCGCGGCCTCCGGCCTTAACCTGTGCCTTGACGACAGTTACGCCGCCGATTTTCTCGGCAGCTGCCTTTGCTTCTTCAGGGGTGTGCGCCACGATGCCAGCAAGCACGGGTACACCGTGCGCCTCGAACATATCGCGCGCCTGGTATTCAAACAGGTCCACGGTTTAGTGTCCTTCTACGTCGAAGTAGTTTCTGTACAGCCGGACCCCACGTTCTCGCGGTTACCGGGCTGCGGAATAAACGCACCCTGCGACAAGCTTGGAAACGAGCCACACGGCGCAATGCTCCTCTGGGAACTCTAGTCCTTCGATCGGACCAGCCCGTTCCAGAGTACCCGTTATGTGAGTAAGGACACTATTCTATGGAGCGTAGAAAAACCGCTAGATCACGCGGATTTTGGGGTGTCCGACGGCGTGCGGGCAGGCCATGCGGCCGTGGCAGATGCGCGTTCGTAACGTAGGCGGGAATAGCCGGAGCAGCCGCGTGACCGCCCGTCGGCAGACGCGGGGCCGCCGCCAGCGACGGTGCCGGCGAGGGCCGGCAGCGACGGGGCCGGCGGGGACCGGCCCCCTCCTAGGCGTCCAGCTTGGTCAGCGGCGCGTAGCGCAGCAGCAGCCGCTTCTCGCCGACGTCGAACTTCACCTTGGCGACCGTCTTGTCCCCGGCGCCCTCCACCGCCAGGACGGTGCCGTTGCCGAAGCTGGTGTGGTTGACCTTGTCCCCCACGCTGACGGCGACGATTTCCTTCTGCGGCTGGACCCTGTTCTTGGCCACGGCGGCGGGAACATCGGCGTTGAAGCCCGCGGACGGGCTGGCGCCGGCGCCGCGCGCCGTTCCGGCACCCCAGAATGATCCGCCGTAACGGCTGGAGCCGATCGCGGGGCCGCTCCCCCAGCCGCCGCTCTGGCGTGTGGCGCCTTCCCGCTTCCACTCGACGAGCTCGGCCGGGATCTCCTCGATGAACTGGCTGGCGGGGTTGTACTGGCTCTGGCCCCACATGCTGCGGACCTCGGACCTGGTCAGGTAGAGACGCTTCCGGGCGCGGGTCAGTCCCACGTAGGCCAAACGGCGTTCCTCGGCCAGTTCCTTGGGGTCCGTGGCGGAGCGCTGGTGCGGGAACAGCCCGTGCTCCATGCCGGTGAGGAACACCACCGGGAATTCCAGCCCCTTCGCCGTGTGCAGGGTCATCAGCGTGACGACGCCCAGGCGCTTGGCCTCGGCGACGGCGGCGGCCAGCTCATCGGCGGTCCCCGCCGGCGCATCCGGGATCTGGTCGGCGTCGGCCACGAGGGAGACCTGCTCCAGGAACGCTCCGAGCGAGCCCTCGGGGTTGTCGCGTTCGTATTCGCGCACGACGGCGACCAGTTCCGCGAGGTTCTCCACCCGCGATTCGTCCTGGGGGTCCGTGCTCGAGCGCAGCGCCGCCAGGTAACCGGTCTGTTCGAGCACCGCTTCCAGGGCGGCGGCCGCACCGGAGCCGGAGGCCACCTCGGCGAGGTCGTCGAGGAGTTTCACGAAGCCCAGCACGGCGTTGACCGAGCGGGTCGCCATGCCCGGGGCCTCATCGGCGCGCCGCGCGGCGGTCATGAAGGAGGTCCGCTCGCGCTCAGCAAGGGCGGCGACGGCGCCCTCGGCACGGTCGCCGATGCCACGCTTGGGTTCGTTGAGGATCCGGCGGAGGTTGACGTCGTCGTCCGGGTTGACCAGAACCCGCAGGTAGGCGAGGGCGTCCTTGATCTCCTTGCGCTCATAGAAGCGCGTGCCGCCGACCACCTTGTACGGCAGGCCCACGCGCACCAGGACGTCTTCGATCGAACGGGACTGGGCGTTGGTGCGGTAGAAAATGGCGACGTCGCCGGGGCGCAGGTTGCCCTCGTCCTGCAGACGGTCGATTTCCTTCGCGATGAACTGGGCCTCGTCGTGCTCGTTCTCGCCTACATAGCCGACAATCTTTTCGCCGTCGCCCTCTGCCGTCCAGAGCCGTTTCTCCGGCCGGTTGGGGTTGCGGGAGATGACCGAGTTCGCGGCGCTGAGGATCGTCTGGGTGGAGCGGTAGTTCTGCTCGAGCTTGATGGTCCGGGCGTCCGGGTAGTCCTTCTCGAACTCCACGATGTTGCGGATGTCCGCGCCGCGGAACGCGTAGATGGACTGGTCGGAATCGCCGACGACGGTGAGCTCGGCCGCGCCGGGGCCCTCGCCGACGATCTCGCGCACCAGGGCGTACTGGGCGTGGTTGGTGTCCTGGTATTCGTCCACGAGGACGTGCCGGAAACGGCGCCGGTAGGAGTCGGCGAGCGCCGGGAAGGCCCGGAACATGTAGACGGTCTCGGCGATCAGGTCATCGAAGTCCATGGCGTTGGCCTGGCGCAGCCGCTGGCTGTAGCCCTTGAAGACCTCGGCGACGGCCTGCTCGAAAGGATCGTTGTAGTTGGCGCTGGAGGAGTAGCTGTCGGCGTCGATCAGCTCGTTCTTGAGCGCGGAAATCTTGTGCTGGATGGCCTTGGGCGCGAAGCGCTTGGGGTCGAGGTCCAGGTTCTTGGCGACAAGCGTGATCAGGCGCAGCGAGTCCGCGGAGTCGTAGATCGAGAAGTTGGAGTTCAGCCCGACGTTCTTGGCCTCGCGGCGCAGGATCCGGACGCAGGAGGAGTGGAAGGTGGAGATCCACATGGTCTTGGCCCGGCCGCCGACCAGGGCCTCGATCCGTTCCCGCATTTCGGCCGCGGCCTTGTTGGTGAAGGTAATGGCGAGGATCTCGCCGTGGTGCGCCCGCCCCGTGGCGATGAGGTAGGCGATCCGGTTGCTGAGAACCCGGGTCTTGCCCGACCCCGCTCCGGCCACGATCAGCAGGGCACTGCCGGCGTGCTTGACGGCTTCCTCTTGCTGCGGGTTCAGGCCCTCGAGGAGCTCGCTGGCGTTCGGAAGCTGCGGACGGTCCCAGCCGCCGCCCTGGGCGTTTCCGGGTCCGTTGCCGTCCTGGGCGTTGCCGTCCGGACCGTATCCCGCGCCTGATCCCGCGCCTGAATCCAGGCCCGCGAGGCCCGTCCCGGCCCGCGATTTAGCGCCTGCCGCCGCCGTGGAGGCAGCTTGGAAGGGTCCGTCGGCGTAAGGGTCAAACAACATATCCATGGTGTATCTAAGTCTAGGCGGTGGCACTGACGGCTGTGTCCGCCCCTTCGGGACATGCCCTCCGCCGCCCGCGGCCAATGGACATAATGCCCTTATGCCCGGTCCTCAGCGCGAAGAATGAGCATGTCCCACGGAGCCCTGGGCTGAGGAATGAGCATGTCCCGCGGAGCCCGGGCTGAGAAATGAGCATGTCCCGCGGAGCCAGCAACCACCGGACATATTCCCTCCATGCCCAGTCCCGACCGCGAAGAATGAGCATGTCCCGCGGACACGGCGCTGAAGAATGAACATGTCCCACGGACCCTGCACTGAGAAATGAGCATGTCCCACGGAGCCAGCAACCACCGGACATAATCCCTCCTATGCCCAATCCTGTCCGCTAGGAATGAGCATGCCCTCCAGCCAGGCCCCGTCGGCGGGGAGCCTAGCCGACCGCGCCTGAGGTGAGCGCTGCACGCAACTGCTGCACCGCCGTCGTGCCTCCCGCGATGAACCAGTCGAGTCCGTTGACGCGCACTACATCGGTCGCGCCGCCGGCCGCCTCGACGATTGCTTTGCCGGGCAGCCAGTCCCACTCAGGGCAACTGTGCTGGAACCAGCAGCCAAGCTCGCCGTCGGCCACCCGGCCGAGGTCGCAGGAGCCGGACCCGAACATGCGCAGCGCGGCCGCCGACGTCGCCGCCGCGTGCCAGGGCATGGCGCACATCGGATCGGCGAGCCACGTCGGGTGGATGTACGTCGCGGCGCCGAGTTCGGAAACCGGAGTGTCCGACCGCCCCTTCCCTCCGGACGCGCCGGGGAGGAAGGTGAGCAGCCTTTCGCCGTTGAGCGTGGCTGCCCGCGATGTCCCGCCGAGCCAGAGCTTGTCCTCGTCGGGCTGGAAAACGGCGCCGAGCCTGGCACCGGTTGAATCCTTCAGGGCAATGGCCGAGCACCAGTACGTGGAACCGTGGAGGAAGTTGTAGGTCCCGTCGACGGGGTCAATGACCCAGGTCCGGCCGCTGCTGCCCTGCTACGGAGGCACCTTCTTCGCCCAGGATGCCGTCATCGGGCCGGCAGCGCCGGAGCTGCTCCAGCACGTAGGACTCGGCGGCGTGGTCGGCGGCCGTGACCACATCCGAGACCGAGGTCTTCTGCCTGCCCTCAAGTCCCGCCTGGCGCATCAGCAGCGCCAGTGTGCCGGCTTCGCGGACCAGGGCCTCGGCCAGTTGGTAGTCGTCCAGCGACGGGTCGAGATCTGCGGTGCTGTGCCGGCCAAGCCGGTGTCTTCCTAGTTCGGTCACGCATTCCAGACTATCGGCGCCTGTTCGCAGTGAACAGCCAGCGCGGGCGGCCGTGCCGGACGGGCGATAATGGAGCCATGGCCAAGACACCCGCACAGCGGATCAAGAAGCACGGCGCGAATGCGGCGGTCCCCCAGCACCATCTCCCTCCGGTGATCAATCCGACCACCAACCGGACACCGCAGAAGGCGCAGGGCAACAGCAATCTGATTGTGATTGCCGGGGTCGTGGCCAGCCTGTTCCTGTTCTGGTACCTGCACCTCCTCACCCTCAACCAGCTGACGCAGTTGTCGGACGGCCAGCCCATGCCGGATTCGCTGGTCGGCGGCTTCGACCAGGGGTTCGTGGAGCAATTGCGCGCGGCCATGGACGACGACGCCCGCGGCCAGCTGAGCTATGTCCACAAGACGGCCGGCACGCTCTTCCCGCTGATCTTCGGCTTCACCTGGCTGCTGCTGATCGGCACCAACGTGGCACGGAAATCACTGCGCTGGGCGTTGTGGGCGCTGCCGCTGCTCTTTGCGGCGGTCAGGCTGTGGGGCAATACGGTGATCGATGCAATGATGTCCGCCGACACCGTCGACGGCGGCCAGGTCGCCCTGGCGTCCGGGCTCACCGTGGCCGGCTGGGCACTTCTGGCGCTCAGCCTCGTGGCCGGCGGCGCGGCCGTGCTCCTCGGACGCAAGGCTGCGGCGGCTTCTCCCACCGAGGGACATGTCCAGCCCTGATCCGCGCCACCGGGCTGCCCGCCTGCACCCGGTTTCGAACGAGGGACATGTCCAGTCTTAGTTCCCGCCACTGGGCTGCGCCTTGCGCCCGGTTTCGAACGAGGGACATGTCCAGTCTTAGTTCCGGCCGCTGGACTTTCCCCTCGCGCCAAGCCCCGAGCAAGGGACATGTCCAGTCCTAGGCACGAGCACTGGACCCAGTGGGCCTATGTCCATTCCTCGACCCTCGCACGGGGCATGTCCCCCGGTGCAGCGGTGGCCCACGGCGGGACATGTCCAGCCTTGAAAGTTGCCGCTGGACACTACTGCCGTTATGTCCAGTCCTCGCCGCCTGCGAGAGGGCATGTCCACGTCAGCAGGAGGTTCAGGGTAGGTCTCGTTAGGAATTCAAGGGCCTGCTCCGCACGTTGCGGGGCTCCTGCCTTTTCAAAGTGGTCCGCGGCTTCCAGCAGGTGTTTCCGCGCTTCGCGCCGCGTTTCCCAAGGCGGCGTGCGACCGGCCCAGCAGCAGATGTGCCTCGCCCAGAATTTGCGGTGACGTCTTTTCGGGGACCGGGAAGATGTCACCAAGAGTATCGACCGCCGCTTTCTGGTCACCAGCCAAGAAATTCCAGTGGCCGCGGTTCAGCTTGAGCAGTATGTGATCTTCCTCAGTGCCGCCGATGACGTCAGTGGCCAATTCCGCGCGTTCAATACACCGCAGCGTATCCGCGTCCGCAACATCGGCGGCGAGTCGCATGGCCGCCGAGGCCTTGTTGAATTTGGCCCAGACCGTTAGATTCCGGGCCGGCGAAAAGGTGGCGGCGGCGAGCTCGTGGTAGTGCAGCCCCTCGGCGACTTTGCTGCAAAGAAACGCGACATTTCCGATGACCCAGTACGCCTTGCCCACCAATTGGTCATCGACTTCGCCCGAAATGACATCGGCCATGATGAGGCTTTCCGCCCACGCTTCGTCCAGCCTGCCGCTGTCGGCGAGAGCCGCAATGAGCGCCTGCCGGGCCTTGACCGCGATTTCGACGTCGTCCTCGCCGTTCATGAGGTCCGCTGCAGCCCTGGCCTCGTCGGCCGCCTGTTCGAGCAGACCCAGGCCTTGGCGGGTCTTGGCCAGCAGGATGTGCACCTGAGCCTGGAGCTGCAGGTTCCCGTCCCGAGGGTTCAGCAACCAATGCGCCGGCAACTTCCGCGCAGGCCTCAAAGTCCCCGGCGGCCAGCAGGCTCTCGGCCTGGAACAACGTCATGTGCCACCACGACGACGAATCACCTTCGGCACTGGCAATGTCCGCGGCCGCCTGCGCGGCATTCGCGGCCTCGCGGAAGTCGTGACTGGACCGGTGCTCGCGCGCCTGCAGCTCTGCAGCGGCGTACGAGGGTGAAACGGAGCTTTGTTGCATGCCTCAATTATCCGTTGCCGCGGGAGCGGAAACGAACAAACCGCGCAAGCAAGACCTGCGCAATATTGGCTCAGGACTCGCGCAGCTTCGCGCGAATAACACGAATCAATACATTGCGGAACGAATTGTTATACAACGGCGTGTCGTTTACCCCTATACTAAACCTGCACCACAAGTCACATGAGTCACATCAGCCTCTTACGTATCAGGAGTCCTAATGAAGAAGACCCTTGCAACACTCCTCGTCGCCGGTGCGCTGGCAGCCGCTGGAATGTCCGCCTCCGCAGCGATTTCTGCTGCAGCTGACACCTCCGGCCAGAGCTCAGTCGTAGCTGTCGGTTGGTGGCCGGACTCCACTAAGAAGTAACGGAGACTGCTTTGACAGGCGGCGGGTGCCGGAAGAGATTCCGGCACCCGCCGTCGCTGTTAAACCTCCAGTCAACGGCGCGCAAGAACCATCAGGACCCGCACTAAAAACCCTATTTACCGCGGTTGATCAACTCCACAATCTCCGCGGCCGGAGCGGGCCGGCCAAAATAGTAGCCCTGGCCGCTGCCGCAGCCCATCTCGCGGAGCACGTCCGCCTGCTCCTGCGTCTCTATCCCCTCGGCCAGCGCCTTGAGGCCGCAGGCGTGGATGAGATGCAGCACCGCGGCCACGAAATCCCGCTGTTGCTCGTCGTCGCCCAGGCCGCTGATCAGGCTCCGGTCGATCTTGACCACGTTCACGGGCAGCTTGCGCAGGTAGCTGATGGAGGAATAGCCGGTCCCGAAGTCATCGATCTCAAGCTGCACGCCCAGTCGCCGGAGGCCGTTGAGCGAATACTGGTCCACATCCCCGCCGTTGACGGCCATGGACTCCGTCAGTTCCACGATCAGGTTTGACGCATCCACCCCGGTCTCCCTGAGGATGTCCCGCACGTGTTCGATCAGCTCGAGGTTTTGCAGTTCGGTGGTGGAAATGTTGACGCGGACGTTAAAGGTGCTGTCCACCTGCAGTTCCTGCTGCCATTGCCGCAATTGGCGCACGGAATTGCGCAGCACCCAGTGGCCCAGGTCCACGATCATGCCGGTTTCCTCGGCCAGGGGAATGAACTGGTCCGGCATGAGCAGGCCGCGCTCCGGGTGGTTCCAACGGACCAGCGCCTCCACTCCCTCGATCCTGCCCGTCGCGAGGTCCACCACCGGCTGGTAGTGCAGGGTTAGCTGGTCCTGCCGGATCGCTTCGCGCATTTCCGTGATCATGACGCTCTGCAGCCGGCGCGCGTACAGCAGGGCCGGCTCGAAGACTTTGATGCTGCTGTGCGGCTGGGCCTTGGCGGCGTACATGGCCGTGTCGGCCTCCATGACGAGGTCATCGACGGACTGGCCGGGTTCCGCGATCCGCAGGCCGATGCTGGTTCCGCACGTGATTCTCAGGTCGCCGACGTCGAGACTCTCGTTGAGCGCGGTGAGGATCCTGTT
The DNA here is from genome assembly GCA_963810895.1 of uncultured Actinomycetota bacterium. Taxonomy (GTDB): domain Bacteria; phylum Actinomycetota; class Actinomycetes; order Actinomycetales; family Micrococcaceae; genus Arthrobacter. The sequence continues at coordinate 143,102 of CAWEPM010000005.1, read as the reverse complement.
CGCCACCCGGCGGGCCCGGACCAGATTGGACTTCGGCAGCATGACGGCGAATTCGTCGCCGCCGAGTCGCGCCACCGTGTCTGTCTCGCGGACGGCGTCCTGGAGCCGGCGCGCGATCACCCGCAGGACGTCGTCGCCGGCGCTGTGTCCCAGGGTGTCGTTGATGCCCTTGAACGAGTCGAGATCGAGAATCAGGAGTGCCGGCGGCATCTCGCCGCGCGAGGACTCGGCCAGGGCATGGCTCAGGACCGAGTTGAGTGCTGTCCGGTTGGCGAGTTGGGTCAGGGGGTCGGTCAGCGCCATGCGTTCGAGTTCCACCTGCGCCTCGCGCAGCATGGCAGTGCGGCTTTCGACCCGCTCCTCGAGCTCCTGGTAGATGGTCTGCAGGTCATCAGCCATCAGGTTGATCCCCGCAATGACGGCGGCGACGTCGTCGCGGGCCCCGGAATGCGGGATCCTCGTGCTCAGATCGCCTCCCGCGATCCGCACAATGCCCTCCACGAGGGCGTGCAGCCGGGGGTCCGGCGCGTCACTCTTCACGGGCGTACTGCCTTAGCCACTCGACGGCCGCGGATTCAGACCTGAAGAACTGCGCCGGAATCGTCTCGCTTCTGGACCGCAGGAGATAGTGGGCAATGACCCGGTCCACCGGGCTCTCGCCCACCAGGGCGAACGCCGTCGCCGCTATGGATCCGGTGTAGACGTGCCGCGCCTCAACGCTGACACCTACGACGCCGGTGATCACCAGGAGCACCGGCATCCGCCGTCCAGCGGCGAGGGAACGGACGGCGTCACCGGCAACGCGTGCCTCCGGCCCCTCGATTTCCTGGTTGGGGGGCAGCAGGACTTCGATGATTCCGCCGTCGATCATCCGCACCCCGATGGCGCGGTCCGCGTCCGGCGGCCGCAGCGCGGTCCGCGCTTGGCTCCACAGCGCGTCCGCGGCACGGTCCGCGCCCGGGGCCGCAGCACCCTCGCCGGCACCGGCTGCCTCGTCCGGGAGCCTCTCGTCGGGCCCGGCGAGGGCCTCGACCGTCATCGGACGGCAATTCGACGGCGGCGGTCCGTGGAACCCCGGAGGTCACGGTTCAGCCGGCGGTCGCCGTGATAGAGGATCGTTTCCCAGTCGACTTCCTCGGCTGTCTTGGCAATCACAGGGCTCTCCTTCACGCTCTTGGGCCGGGGACTGACATACAGCCAGTTAACCATCCCGAGGAAGACATCCACAGCGGAGTTGAACACTCCGATGTAGGCGCGAATCGCGCCGGCGGCCAGGATGGCGTTCAGCGATGCGAAGGCCACGTTGCCCCAGTTCCCCACTTGCGCGTCCCGCCACACGGTCAGCAGCGAGAACGCCACAATGGCGTACGGCGTCAGGACGTAGATGGCCGGGGCCGCGGTGCGGTCCTTGACCTTCGGGGTGCGGGCGAAGGGAATCTTGTCGCCGGTGACGGCCTGCTGCAGCGATTTCAGCACGCCCGCCAGGTTGACCGGCAGCAGCACGAGGTTGAAGCCGTAGATCCGCAGGATGTCACTGAAGCGGTGCCCGCAGTCGCGCAGGTCGCTGCCCATGGCCAGGAAATACGGCAGGGCCGCGAGGAACACGATCGGGCTCAGCAGCCGGCTGTCGTAGGGGTACGCCAGGAGGAAGACGAGGCCGAAGCTCGCCCAGGCGATGGACGCCATGTAGTTCACCCGCAGCAGCACCTCCCGGAACAGGATCGCGCGGCGCTCGGACCTGTGCTGGCGGAGCTGGACCCACAGCTTGGGCAGGATCAGCAGGCCGCCATTCGCCCAGCGCCGGCGCTGGACCACGAGGGAGCCGAAGTCCGGCGGCGTGGCGCTGTAGCTGAGGCGTTCCGGATAGTTCACAAGGGTCCAGCCGTGCTGGCCGAGATCGATGCTGGATTCGGTGTCTTCGATGACGGTTCGGTCCTGGATGTAGGTCCGGATCTCGAAGCCGCCGGTGGTCTCCACCTCGACGATGTCTTCCAGCGCGCGCTTGCGGATGACGGCGTTGGCGCCCACCCAGAATGTCGCGCCGTAGTAGGTCATGCCCTGGTGGAGGATGTGCTGGAGGTCGGTGGTGGCTCCGGCGACCCGCTCGATGCGGGTGGGGGCGCCACGGAAGGACGAGTACGGCGTCTGGGTCACGGCGACGCGCTCGTTGCCGGCCGATTCCAGGAAGTAGACCAGCCGGAGGCAGTAGTCGCGCAAAAGCAGCGAGTCGGCGTCGAGCGTCAACAGGTAAGTGGTGTCACGGACCTCCATGACCTGGCCCTGCACGTCCGGGCCGGCGTCGGCCGCCACTTTGCGGAGCACCACGCCGTCGGCGGTGGTTTCCTTGTTCCACGTGTGCCCCATCAGTGAGATGTAGGCGTTGAGGTTCATGGCCTTGTTCGCCTCGTGTGAAAGGCTGGCGTACTTCTTGCGTTCGAACGTCTCGGTGGAGACGTTGAAGATCCAGGTCAGCCGGAGGTACAGCTCCTCGATCCGGGACCGCGGCGGTGAGGCCTGCTGCACCGAAGCGGCGTTCAGGCCCAGGAGCACCAGCCTCAATTCGCGGGCCAGGCCCATGAGGACGAGGTCAACGAAGAACTCGTCGACGTGGTCCTCGACTTTTTCGGCGGCCGCCATCGTTTCAAGCCATTCGGCCGCGGCCTCGTATTCGGAGATCAGCAGGGACAGCTCGGCCGCCTCACCGGTCCCGGCAGCTTTGCCCCGGCGTCGGAAGCCGGCCAGGGCGGCGTTGAAGCGGGCGGCCGGGACGCTGAGCTCGGCGGCGATCTCCGCGGTCAGCGCGCGGGTCTTGTCCAGCCGGGCCAGGTCGCCCGGGTCCGAGGGGTGCGGCGGGTCATCGAGGAGCAGCACCACTTTGAGATCCGGGAACTCCTGCAGGGCCGCGGACCACAGCGTGGCGCGCACCACCTGGGGTTCTTCGGCGTAGGAGGGAACCAGGACCGTGATGCCGTCGGAGTACTCGGCGAAGTGGCGGTCCAGCTCGCCGCGCGGCACCCGGGAATGGTCGCGGAAACGGTAGAGGGCCCCTTGCCGGGCAAGGAGATACATGAGGGCAGAAAAGGTCAGAAATGTTACGACGACAAGATAGGAAATCGTCTCAAACTGAAACCTGAAGCCTGCATTCGGGTTGTCCGCGAGCTCTTTCAGGATGGTGGAAATAACGTAAGTTACCCACGCCGCCAGCGTGGTGAGAATTCCCAGCCGGCCAAGGATGATTTTGCGCCTGGAGGGTCTTGGATGAACAATTGACAGCGGCTCGGAACGCCGCTCGGCCCCCCATTGACGGCGCCGGACCGCACCCTTTTGTTCGGTAGTCACGCTTTCCGCTTCTACGCGCGGCAAGACAAGCTGATCTGGCATTAGTCCCCATAAGACTGCAAAGTCGGCATATTGGCGCGCGCCTACGGCAAAACCCGCACGCCGCACCGGATGTTCCGGTGAGTGCCCTTATGATAATGCAAGGTCAGACGCTTGCCGGACATCAGACACCCCGGAAATTACACGAGCTGATACCGGCGGCCGGCGCATGCCCGGCTGTTCAACAAAAACGCACATAGGGGGCGCTGTGTCCGAACGATTCCCAGGCCGCAAATTATCGGTGGTCCGGCTGGGCGTGCTCATCGGTGCCGTGGTGGCTGCAGCCGGCGGCGGGGTGGCCGCGTGGGGAAATTTCCAGGACGTTCGGGCGGCCGAGGCTATCCCCTCCGTCTTCTCCGGATATGTGGACGTCACAGCGACGCCGCGGTACGCCTTCGAGGCCCCGGCGTCCAAGGAAGCCGAAAAGGTCGTGCTGTCCTTCGTGGTCGCCGACCCCAAGGATCCGTGCACGCCTACCTGGGGCGCCGCCTACTCGCTCTCCGACGCCGCGACCTCGCTGGACCTGGACCGGCGCGTGGCACGGCTCCAGCAACTCGGCGGCACCGTGGCCGTGTCCTTCGGCGGACTGACCAACCAGGAGCTGGCCGTCAGCTGCACAGATCCCGCCAAGCTGACGTCGGCCTACCGGACCGTCGTCGACCGCTACAACGTCAGCAGCATCGATCTGGACGTGGAAGGCGAGGCCCTTTCCAACCCGGCAGCGCTTGAGCGGCGTTCCGCCGCCATCGCCGCGCTCCAGCAGGACCGGCAGCGTGACGGCAAGTCCCTGAGCGTCTGGCTGACGCTGCCGGCGGATCCCAACGGCCTCACGACGGCGGGCACAGACGCCGTGAACCGGATGATTACCGCCGGCGTCGACCTCGCGGGAGTGAACGCCATGACCATGGACTACGGCGGGAGCAAGTTGCCGGGCCGCTCCATGTACGAGAACGCCGTGTCCGCCGCGGAAGCCACCCACCGGCAGCTGACCGGCTTGTACCGGGCAGCCGGCAGCGAACTCGGCAGCGAAACCGTGTGGCGGAAGGTCGGGCTGACGCCGATGATCGGCCAGAACGACGTCGCCGGCGAAATATTCACGCTCAAGGACGCGCAGGAGCTCAGCGCCTACGCAAGCGCACAGGGCATCGGCCGGCTTTCGATGTGGTCCCTGAACCGTGACCGCACCTGCAGCCAGAACTTCCCCGACGTCACGAAAGTCTCCGATGGCTGCAGCGGCGTGGACCAGGGCGGCTCATCCTTCGCTACGATCCTCGGCGCCGGCGTGATGGCGAGCCCGTCCGCCGCACCGGCCACCACGTCCCGGCAGACGCCCGTCCCCGCCGTCAGCGACAACCCTTCCACCAGCCCGTATCCCGTGTGGTCCGAGAACACCGCCTACACCGCCGGCCAGCGGATCGTGTGGCATTCGAACGTGTACGAGGCCAAGTGGTGGACCCGCGCCGACACCCCGGACGATCCCGTTCTCCAGGGCACCGCGACCCCGTGGCGCATCATCGGTCCGGTCCTGGCCGGTGACCGGCCCACGCCCCAGCTCACGGCACCGGCCGGCACGGCCCCGGCCTGGCAGCCCGCCAAGGTCTACCGCAAGGGCGACCGGGTGCTCTTCGAGGGCCGGGTCTTCGAAGCAAAATGGTGGACCCAGACCGACAGCCCCGAAGCTTCGCTGCAGGGGTCGCCCGACTCGCCGTGGTCCAAGCTGCGCGACGAGGAACTGCTGAAGATCATGGCCACCGCGACGGCGAAAGCCACTGCCGCACCGGCTGCAGGCACGACGGCGTCCGCTCCGGCGCCCTAAGGGCCCTGCTTCAGCGGGACTGCTTCAGCGGGCCTGCGTCAGCGGGCCGGTGTCAGTTCGCAGACGTCAGCGCCCAGTGTCACCGGCTCTGGGCCCGGGCCCGCTGGCGCAGCGTGCGCTCGTGCTGGACCCGCTGGGCGATGACGAGTCCGGCCGCGGCGACGCCAACCGTAATGGGGTACCCCATGAGCCGCTCCAGCGTGCCTGGCTCCGGCACGTGCATGCCCGTCAGTCCGCCCGCAATGAGCGCCGTCAATGACACGACGCCGCAGGCCAGGATGATCCACCCCAGCGGCGTCTGCCGGAGCCAAAGCGCGCCAAGGACCAGGAGGGCCAGGGACCCGGCCGCGAAGTACATCAGGGCGCCGGCCACGTGCCAGGCGGATCCCGTGTCCTCGGGCACGAGCCCCACGATGACCGTGCCCGCCCCGGCGGTGCCGGTCAGCAGCCGGGCGGTGCCCGCGGCAGCCACCCCCGCGCCCCAGCGCGTCCGCGCCGCCTGCCCCGGGCCCGCCGCCGCCCCGCCGCCTGCCCCGCGCCCGGCCCCGCCTGCCCTTCACCCGGCCGCGCACGAACGGCACGCCGGTCCGCGCGGCGCAGGACAGGAGTGCCGAGCCGAGCAGGAGCGCCCCGACGATCATGCCAAGTCCCTGGACCACAAAGGACACGTTCATCAGCAGATGCGCCGGCGAGCAGACGTCCCGGCCGGAAAAGTCCCCGCAGGCCAAGGCGCCGAGGTCGCTGATGTAGCCCGTGCGGCGGCTGTACGGTTCCGACCCTGCCCAGGCGCCGATCACGGCCGACTCCGCCACGAAATACTGCAGCACGCTCAGCTTCGCCAGGGCCCCGACATAGAACCGTGTGGAGGCGACATCCGGGTAGTAGAGGGCTCCGGCGGAAAGCTCGGTGGTTCCTGCGGTCATGCCAAGAGCGTAGTACGCGCGCTCACCTTGTATGCTTATATCCGTGTCCGACCGGGCCGGCCCTTGACCGGCCCCGGATGCCCGCCCTCGTAGCTCAGTGGATAGAGCACGGCTCTCCTAAAGCCGGTGTCGTTGGTTCGATTCCAATCGAGGGCACTTGAATATTCCTGCCCCGGACGAAACCCCGGACTCGGGTCCGGACTTTGACCTCCGCGCCTACCTGCGCGGCTCCTGGTCCGTCGACCGCACACTCCTGGACCGCAGCAACGGGACCCGCGGGACCTTCACCGGCGTCGTGCGCTTCACGGACCACGACGACGGCGGCCTGCACTGGCGCGAAGAAGGCACCGTGCGCTTGGCATCCTTGAGCGGCGCGCCGTTCAACGGGCCGGCGAGCCGGGAATACGTGTTGCGGCCCGCGGACACGCCCGACGTCTTGGATGTGTACTTCCCGGACGGCCGCCCCTTCCACCGGATGGGCTTTGCCGGGCAGACCAACCGGGATGTGCACTGGTGCGATCCTGACACGTACCGCGTGACGTACACGGTGCTTGGTCCGGACGAGTACGGCTACCGCTGGGACGTCACCGGGCCGGCCAAGGATCAGCTGCTCGAGTCGGTCCTGCGCCGGCTGGACGCAGCGCCAGCGGCAGATCAGGACGCGGTCCCAGCACCCGCCCCCGACACAAGGCCTGCAGAGTGAACCCCCGCATTGTCGTCTCCGCCGTCTGCGTCTTCGATGGCTCCGGACGCCTCCTGACCGTCCGCAAGCGCGGCACGGACAAGTTCATGCACCCCGGCGGCAAGCCCGAGGCCGGCGAAACGGCGGCCGAGGCCGCAGCGCGCGAGCTCCAGGAGGAAGTGGGGATCGTGCTGGCGCCGGACCGGCTGGACCTTCTGGGCTGCTGGCTGGCGGACGCCGCGAACGAGGCGGCCACCCAGATTGAGGCCACGGTCTTCACGGCTCCCGGGGTGTGGAGTGCCCGGCCGTCGGCGGAAATCGCCGAGATCCGCTGGCTGGACCTGGCCGCCGAACTCCCCGGCGACCTCGCCCCGCTGCTGACGGACCATGTGCTGCCGGCGCTGTCGGCCAAACCGTCAGCCGGCTAGGCCCGGTACCGCACAGGCCCCAAAGCCCGCCGCCTGAGCACTCCGGCTTAGCGCTGCGGCCCAACGCCCGGCCTAGTACCCGGGCACAGCCTCCTGGGCGACCGCACTGGCCTCAGCGAACTGCGTCCGGTACAGCTCCGCATAGCGGCCCTCGGCGGCGAGGAGCTCGCTGTGGGTGCCGCGCTCCACAATCGAGCCGCCCTCCACCACGAGGATCGCGTCGGCCGCGCGGATCGTGGAGAGCCGGTGGGCGATCACGACGGCGGTGCGGCCTTCCAGCGCGGCGCCCAACGCCTCCTGGACCGCGGCCTCGTTCGTGGAGTCCAGTGCGGCGGTGGCTTCGTCGAGGATGACCACCCGCGGCTGCGCGATGAGCAGGCGGGCGATCGTCAGGCGTTGCCGCTCGCCGCCGGAGAGCCGGTAGCCGCGCTCCCCCACCACGGTGTTCAGGCCATCGGGCAGGGACCGGATCATGTCTTCGAGCCGGGCACGCCGCAGCACATCCCACATCTGCTCTTCGGTGGCCTCGGGCCGGGCCAGGCGCAGGTTGGAGGCGATGCTTTCGTGGAACAGGTGGCCGTCCTGCGTCACCATGCCGAGGGTCTCGCGCATCGAATCGAAGGTGAGGTCGCGGACGTCCACGCCCGTGCCGGGCTGGGTGCCGCCGAAGCGGACGGCGCCCGAATCGACGTCGTACAGGCGGGACAGGAGTTGCGCGATGGTGGACTTCCCCGCGCCCGAGGAGCCGACCAGGGCCACCGTCTGCCCGGGCTCCACCCGGAAGCTGATGCCGTGCAGCACCTCTTCGCCGCCGCGGGTGTCCAGGGTCAGCACGTCCTCCAGGGAGGCCAGCGAGACCTTGTCCGCCGAGGGGTAGGCGAAGCGGACGTTGTCGAACTCCACCGAGAGCGGACCGCGCGGGGAGGCCACCGCGTCCGGCTTCTGCTCGATGAGCGGCTTGAGGTCCAGGATCTCGAAGACACGCTCGAAGCTGACCAGGGCGCTCATGATCTCCACCCGGGCGTTCGAGAGCGCCGTGAGCGGCGCGTAGAGGCGGGTGAGCAGCAGTGCCAGCACGACGACGTCGCCCGCGGCCAGCTGCCCGGCGAGCGCGAGCCAGCCGCCCAGTCCGTAGACCAGCGCAAGGGCCAGGGCCGAGACCAGCGTCAGCGCCGTGACGAAGGTGAACTGCAGCATGGCGGTGCGGACGCCGATGTCCCGGACCCGGCCGGCCCGGAGGGCGAACTCGCGGGACTCCTCGTCGGGGCGGCCGAAGAGCTTGACCAGGGTGGCGCCCGGCGCGGAGAAGCGCTCGGTCATTTGGGTGCCCATGGCGGCGTTGTGTTCCGCGGCTTCGCGCCGCAGATCGGCCAGTTTGGAGCCCATCCGGCGGGCCGGGATCAGGAAGATCGGCAGCAGGATCATGGCGAGCACCGTCACGAGCCACGACTTGTTGAGCATGACCGCGAGGGTCAGGGCCAGGGCCACGGCATTGCTGACCACACCGGAAAGCGTGCCGGCGAAGGCCGACTGCGCTCCGATGACGTCGTTGTTCAGCCGGCTCACGAGGGCACCGGTCCGGGTCCTGGTGAAGAAGGCAATCGGCATCTTCTGGACGTGGTCGAAGACCTTGGTGCGCAGATCCACGATCACGCCCTCGCCGATCGTGGAGGACAGCCAGCGCGTCACGAGGCCCAGCCCGGCCTCGGCGACCGCCACGATCGCGATCAGGACGGCGAGCCAGATCACCGTCGCGGCATCCGCGTGGGCGATGATCTCGTCAACCACCTGCCCGGCGAGGACCGGGGTGGCGACCGCCAGGACGGCCATCACGATGGACAGCAGCACGAAGGCGATCAGCTTGCCGCGGTGCGGGCGGGCGAAACTGAAGACGCGCTTCAGCGTCTCCTTCGAGAACGGCTTGGACCCGCTCGAGGCGCGGGTGATGTTGTAGAGGGAGCTCCAGGCGACGCGGTCCATGCTCATTTGGTGTTGCCTTTCGGGGCATCGGCGTGCAGTTCGGTGACGACGCCGTTCTCGACGTTCCAGCGCGCGTCAAGGCGCACGTTTTCCAGGAGCCGGCGGTCGTGGGTGACGAGCAGCAGGGCGCCGTCGTAGCTGTCGAGGGCTTCCTCGAGCTGTTCGATCGCGGGCAGGTCGAGGTGGTTCGTGGGTTCGTCCAGGACCAGCAGGTTGACGCCGCGGGCCTGCAGCAGCGCGAGCGCTGCCCGGGTCCGTTCCCCCGGGGAGAGGGAGTCGACGGACCGGTTGGTGTGATCGGCCTTCAGGCCGAACTTGGCCAGCAGGGTGCGCACCTCCGCCGGGGTCTGCTCCGTCAGTACGGCCTCGACGGCGTCTCCCAGCAACAGATCGCCGGCCAGCAGTCCGCGGGCCTGGTCGATCTCGCCGACGGCCACGGACGCACCCATCGAGGCGTCGCCGGAGTCGGGCTGCTGGATGCCCAGCAGGAGCCGGAGCAGGGTGGATTTGCCGGCACCGTTGGGACCCGTGATCCCGATCCGCTCCCCCGCATTCAGCTGCAGGTTCACCGGGCCCAGGGTGAAGTCGCCCTGGTGCGCGACGGCGTCGCGCAGGGTGGCCACCACGGCACTGGACCGGGGCGCCGCCCCGATGCTGAACTGCAGCTGCCACTCCTTGCGCGGCTCCTCGACTTCTTCGAGCCGGGCAATGCGCGATTCCATCTGCCGGACCTTCTGCCCCTGCTTTTCCGAGGACTCGGTACTGGCCGCCCGGCGGATCTTGTCATTGTCCGGGTTCTTCTTCATGGCATTCCGGACGCCCTGGGAGCTCCACTCGCGCTGCGTGCGGGCCCGCGAGACGAGGTCGGCCTTGGTGGCGGCGAATTCCTCGAAGCGTTCACGTGCATGGCGGCGCGCGACGGCGCGCTCCTCCAGGTAGGACTCGTACCCGCCGTCGTACACGGCCACCGAATTCTGGGCCAGGTCCAGTTCCACCACCGTGGACACGCAGCGCGCCAGGAACTCGCGGTCATGCGAGACCAGGACCACGCCGCCGCGCAGGCCCTGCACGAAGGCCTCCAGCTTGGCCAGGCCGTTGAGGTCGAGGTCGTTGGTGGGCTCGTCGAGCAGCACGATGTCGAAGCGGCTGAGCAGCAGGGCTGCCAGGGCAACGCGCGCGGCCTGGCCTCCGGACAGCCCCGTCATCCCGGCGTCCGGCCCCACCTCAAGGCCCAGGTCCGCCAGAACGGCCGGGATCCGGTCCTCGAGGTCGGCGGCGCCGGAGGCCATCCAGCGGTCGAACGCGAGGGAGTACGCGTCGTCGGCCCCCGGGGCGCCGGACCCGAGGGCCTCGGCGGTGGACTCCATGGCTGCGGTCGCCTGCGGCGCAGCCCGTGCGCCGGGCGATGTACCCGGCGACCGTTTCGCCGGCAATCCGTTCGTGTTCCTGCGGCAGCCAGCCCACAAAGGCATCGGCGGGGGCCAGGCTCACCGTGCCTTCCTGCGGTTCGTCGACGCCGGCCAGCAGCCGCAGCAGGGTGGATTTGCCGGCGCCGTTGGCACCGACGACGCCGACGACGTCACCGGGGGCTACCGTCAGGGAGAGTTTTGAGAAGAGTGTGCGGTGATCGTGACCACCGGAAAGATCTTTGGCAACAAGGGTTGCAGTCATTAGTTCATCCTCTCACTGCGGCCCAAAACGGGCCGTCCCGACTGGCAGAAACCGGCCGTCGCGACGGGCCGAAACCGCACCGGGCATAGAAGAACCCGCCGGTCCGGACTTGGGGGGTGTACGGACCAGCGGGTTCGACCATTTAGCATAGTTGAATCAGGACCTCACGTAAAATCCCCGCCCGAAGCACCGCAACACCATCACCACCAGCCTCCGCTGCCCCACCGCATGCCAGTAGCCACACTGCCCATCGACTCCGCAGGAAGCCCTAGATGCCACTACCCGCCAAGGCGTTCCAACTCTGGCTTCATCAGGTTGCGCCGTCCGCGAGCACAGCCGATATCTGCAGGATCTCCGGGATCAAGCGCACCACGCTGGCGCAGCAGCTGGTGCGCGGGAAAGTGGCCGAATCGACACTGGTCAGCATCAGCAGGGCCTTGGATTTGAGTCCGCTGGCCGCTCTGGCCTCCTTCGAGCACTACGAGGAGCTGGCCACGCGGCCGCAGCCGCCGACCCCGGCCGAACTCGTCAGCCAGATTGCCACCATGGACCTGTTGCGGGCGGTCATTTCCCGGTCCTCCCCGGCCTACGGCGGCTATGGCGACGACGGCAGCTCAATGACCCCCGCGCTGAGCCCGGCCCCGCACGCCACGTCCGTCCGGAACTGGGTGGACGCGATCGACGACGGCGAGTTGCGTCACAGGGTTTCGGCCGCGACCGGCGTCGCACCGCAAAACTACTCGGCCCAGCTCACGGCCAATAGGCTCTCCCCCGAGCTGGCGGTCGCGACCTCCCGCGCGGCGGGCGTAGGATTCACGGGCGGGCTCGTGGCCACCGGCTTGATAACCGAGAACGAGGCCGGCTGGCCGCCAGGGGCCAAGCAGTCCGCGTTGGACGCACTCTCCGACGGAGAGCTGACCGCCCTGGCCGGGGAGCGGCTTCAGGCGCTCGGAAAATCGCTGCGCCGCCAGGAGCAGGAACAAGCACAAACAGAGAAGATTTGGGAGAATCTCGGATGATCGCGATCCTGCAGTGGACCACTCTGGCCATCTGCGCACTCATCGCGGCCGCCCGTGTCCCCAGCGCACTCCGCGGCGAAAACCGCTCCCTGTTCGGAATCTTCGTGCTCATGACCATCGCCATCGCCCTGAGCATCGAGGCCGGCTACACCGCCGTGGATTCGTTCCTCGGCGCCAACAACGTCGCCAATCTCCTGCTGCGCTTCGTCATCTACGGCACAGTCCTGCTGGCCGGCTACCGGATCGCTAAGGGGTTCGACTCGGCACGCAGCGTCCGGTTGATCGTGGGCCCCGTGGGATTGGCCGTCCTCGCCGTTAATTCAGTTGCCACGGTGGTCCCCTTCCTCATGGCCAACACCGCCGGCACTTCCGCGGGGCTGTCCCACCTGCCGGACCACACACCCCACAACACGGACTTGATCCGGCTGTACACCGCTGCGGGCCGGTTCTACCCCGCCTATATCGCGGCGTGCCTGTTTCCTCCCATCCTGGGTGTCCTGAAACGCCGGATTCTGCCCCGGCTGGTACGCAGCGGTGCCGCGATCCTGCTGGTCGGCGCGGTCGCGATGATTGCCCTCGCGCTCAGCGACATGCTGCCGCATCGCCTCGCCTACCTGCAGTACTTCATCAGTTCCACGGCTGTGCTGGGCTTGGTAGTGGGCCTGGCCCTGATCTGGGCGGGACGGGTACAGGCCGGCAAGCAGGGCCTGCGACGATGATCGGAATCCTGCAGTGGGGCACGCTGGCGGTGTGCGGCGTGGTCACGCTCGCCCGTGTTCCGAGCGCCCTCCGCGGTGAGAACCGGTCCCTGTTTTCTATCTTTGCGCTCATGACCCTGGCGATCCTGCTCAGCATCGATGCCCCGTATATGGCCGTGGACCTTGCTCTGGGCGGCATGAACGTCGCCAACCTGATGCTCCGCTTCGTCATTTTCGCCGCCATCTTCTTCCTTGGGCTCCGGGTTGCCCGGGGCTTCAGCGCGGACGATGCCCTCCGTCTCATCACCGGCCCCATCGGCGTTGCGGTGGCTGCGGCCGCCTCGGCCGCGGTGGTAGTGGTCTTCTTCATGATGGACACGGCCGGCTCCTCGGCGGGGCTGGTCGCCGTGTTCGCCAAGGATGGCCGCAATGCCGCCTTGGTGGAGTACTACGGAGCCGCCGGCCGTCTCTATCCGGCGTACATCACCGTGGCCCTGTTCCCGGCTATGGTGCGGACCGTGCGCAGCAGGCTTCCCGTCCTGGTGCGGTGCAGCGCGGCGTTGCTGGCGCTGGGCACCGTGGCCATTTCCTTGAGCCTGCTGTCCCCGGTTATTCCTCCGTCCCTTGGATTCCTGCGGTTCGTCTTCAACTACACGGCCGTGCTGTGCCTGGTTCTGGGATTGGTCCTGATCTGGGTGGCGAAGTCCCTTGCGAAGCGGGCGTCGACGAAGCAAGCTAGCTTCACCTGAGTGCCTTGAGGTTGAGGAGCAGGCCAGTGATGTGGGAGAACCCGGAATGATTGCAATCCTCCAGTGGGGCACGCTGATCATTTGTTCCGTGGTGCTCCTCCTCCGCGTTCCGGATGCGATCCAAGGGCGGAACAGGACGGTTTTCGGGATTTTGGTACTCGCGACGCTGTGCAGCCTGCTCTCGGTGCCCGGGCCCTATGAGGCGATCGACGCGGCTCTCGGGGGATGGAATCTCGCCCACCTCATCCTGCGCTTCCTCGTGTTCGCCGCGGTCCTGCTGGTGGGCCTGCGGGTGGCCAGGGGATTGGGAGACCCGCGCGGCTACCGCCTCATTGCAGGCCCGACCGGACGCTGGGCCCTGGCCGTCAGCAGTGTCGCAGTGGCGGCGACCTTCGCCCTCATGGACACCCGGGGGTCCTCGGTGGGGCTGCTGGACATAGCGGACAACGGCGGCCGCAATGCCGTCCTGGCGCCGTTCTATGCCGCGGCCGGCCGCACCTATCCGGCCTTTGTCTCCCTGGCCCTCCTGCCGGCCTTGCTGGCCACGACCCGGAGCCAATTACCCCGGATGGTGCGGGCCGGGGCCTTCCTGACGTGCGTCGGCGCCGTGGCGGCCGTCCTCGGCATCCCCGCCTCCTTCGCCCCGGAGGCCTGGGTCCCCGCGCAGCAGACGGTCAACTATTTGGCCGTCCTGGGCTATGTCCTGGGACTGGGCCTGTTCTGGGTTTCCGGGCTCGCTGCGAAGAAATCTGGTAACGCTCGCGCAACATTCCGCAAGAACAAAGGGTAGGGCATTCACAAAATCATTAGACCGTGAAAGAATCATGAATGTGTGAAAGCGACATTCGCTTTGTGTACGGAAGTCAGCCGTGCAAAGCAGAGGCAGTCGTCCAAGCGCCATTGGGGGGATGAGTGGTAGCGGTCCGCAAGGACCGCTCCCACTCAGCCTGTTTAAGGGTGTTCTTGGTTGCCGCGCAAGCCGCCCCGGACGTGATCGTCGCCCTGCGTCAGCGCACGAACCGCAGGGTGACCAGCTGGAACGGCCGCAGCGTGAGCTCGGCGGAATCGAGGCCTGCCGTCACGCCCGGGGCATCGACGGGCCGTTCCAACAGGTCCACGGTGCGCACTCCGCGGACCGGGAAATTGGCCGTCACGAGGCCGGTGGACCGCTCCCCCAGCGATTCGTACAGCCGGACGATCACGTCGCCGGAGCCGTCCTCCGCGAGTTTGACCGCCTCAATGACGAGGGCCTGGTTGATCACGGTGAACAGCGGCTCCACCCCGTGGGCGCCTTTCACAACCCGCGGCGCCAGATTGGTGCGGTAGCCCTCTTCGACGGCGTCGGCGATGGTGGCGCCCGGCCGGATCGTGACGTGCAGCTCGTGCCTGCCCTGGTCCGCGCCGGGGTCCGGAAACTTCGGTGCCCGCAGGAGCGAGACCCGCACGGTGGTGGTGGTCCCGCCGTCGCCGTCCCGGACGTTGCGGGTGACGTCGTGGCCGTAGCTGGACGCGTTGGAGATGGCCACCCCGTAGCCGGGCTCGGCGACGTGGATCCAGCGGTGGGCGCAGATCTCGAATTTCGCGGCCTCCCAGGACGTATTGAGGTGCGTGGGGCGGAAGACGTGCCCGAACTGCGTCTCCGCCGCCGAGCGGTCCGCCCTGACGTCCAGCGCAAAGCCGAGCTTGAGCAGTTTTTCGCTTTCCTGCCAGTCCACGAGCGTGGAGATCGCGAGTGAGTCGGCCCCGGCGCCCAGCGCGATCCGCTGCGTCACCGCCGAGGAGCCGGCCATCCGCTCCACCACCACGACGGCGTTCGGGCTTTCCCCTCGGGGGTCGCGCTCCAGGGTCACCGAACGCGCCTCAACCAGCCGGACGACGTTCCTGCGGTAGAACGCGTCGATATCCCATGCGTCCCATTCATTCGGCGTGTCCCGGTGCAGCTCCAGGAGGTTGCCGCACTCCCCGGGGGCGATCGCCTCGCGCCCGGTGGCGTGGTCCCTGAGCGAGGCCAGCAGCCCGTTGGCATCCACCACCGCCCGGATGATGCCGTTGTCCAGGATGTAGCCGCCGTCGGCTTCGGTGACCGCTACCGGCTGCCCGGGCCGGACGGCCTCGGCAGCAGCCAGGGCCGGCACGCCCTGGCGCTCGTGCGGGGCAGCGTTGAGGAGGAAGTCCCGGTTCCCGGTGCCCAGCGCCGCGGCCGCGGCGTCCGTGATGATCGCCTCCAGCCCCCGTTCGACGGCGGCGTAGTTCCGCTCGGCGTCCTGGTGGACCCACGCGATGGCACTCCCCGGCAGGATGTCGTGAAACTGCTGGAGCAGGACCAGACGCCAGAGGCGCTTGAGCTCCGCAGCCGGATAGCTGTGCCCGGCCCGAACTGCCGCCGTGGCACTCCAGAGTTCGGCTTCCCGGAGAAGGTGCTCGCTGCGCCGGTTTCCCAGTTTGGTCCTGGCCTGGCTGGTGTAGGTGCCGCGGTGCAGTTCCAGGTACATCTCCCCCACCCAGACCGGCAGGGGCTCATACTCGGCCTGGGCCTGGGCAAAGAAGCTGGCTGCCGAGCCGATCCGAACCTTCGGGGATCCTTCCAGGTCAGCCGTGCGCTGCGCCGCGGCGAGCATCTCGCGTGTGGGACCGCCGCCGCCGTCGCCGTACCCGAACGGAACCAGTGAGGTGGTTCCGTGTCCATGGTCCCGGTAGTTGCGTTGCGCGTGCGCCAGGTCCCGGGCGCTGAGGTCGGAGTTGTAGCTGTCCACGGGCGGGAAATGGGTAAACACCCGGGTGCCGTCGATTCCCTCCCAGTTGAACGTGTGGTGCGGCATCCTGTTGACCTGGTTCCACGAGATCTTCTGGGTCAGGAACCAGCGGCTGCCTGCGGCCTTGATGATCTGCGGCAGCGCCGCGGAGTACCCGAACGTGTCCGGGAGCCACGCCTCCTGGCAATCCACGCCGAACTCGGCCAGGAAGAAGCTCTTGCCCTCGAGGAACTGCCGTGCCATGGCCTCGCCGCCGGGCATGTTGGAGTCCGATTCGACCCACATCCCGCCGACGGGAACGAACTGGCCGCCCCGGACCTTGTCCAGGATGCGCCCGAAGAGCTCCGGATAGTACTCCTTCATCCACGCGAGCTGCTGGGCCGAGGAGCACGAGAAGACGAAATCGGGGTGCTCGTCCATCAGCGCGACGACGTTGGAGAAGGTCCGGGCGCACTTGCGGATGGTTTCCCGCACGGGCCACAGCCAGGCTGAATCGATATGGGCGTGCCCCGTGGCCACGAGCTGATGCGCCGAGGCATAGGCCGGCCGGGACAGGACGTCGGCCAGGGCGGCCCGTCCGGCGTCCGCGGTGCCGGCGACGTCGTCGGGGTCCATGATGTCCAGCATGCGTTCGAGCGCCCGCAGGATCTCATGGCGGCGGGGCAGGTCCACGGGAAGTTCGTGCATGAGCCCGCTGAGCGCGAGAATGTCCTGCTGCAACTCCCAGACCGTCTGGTTGCGCTCGGCGATGGCGATCCTGCCGAGGCGGTATTTCGGCTCGCTGCCCGACGTCGCCTTGTCGCCGTAGGGGGTGGCGGCGAAGGTCCAGTTCTGGGATAGGTCGGGGTTGGCTGCGGCTTCGACGTAGAAATCGACGGCCATGCCGCTGCCCAGGAGCTTGAGCGGGATGTACTGGTTCCGTGGTGAGATCGCCTTGATGATGGTCCCGTCGGACCGCCAGGCGATGCCTTCGCATTGGAAGCCCGGGAGGTCGCCGCTGAAACCGAGGTCCACGAGGATTTCCACCGACGTGCCGGCCGCCGTGCCCCAGGCGTCCGGCACTTCACCCTGGAGCCGCAGCCATTTGGTGCTCCAGGGCCGGCCCCAGGCGGCGTCGTGTTCCTGGGGCGTGAACTTGTGCCGCAGTGCCTCCAGCGCCGGCACGGGTTCGTCCGGCGCGTCCCAGCTGCTCAGCGTCAGGGGGATGCTGCGCGGGTACACCGCGGGGGCGATGCGGTCACGCAGAAAGCGGTCCAGCCGGACTTCCGTAAGACGGCGGTCGTCGTGCAATGTGATCCTCTTCAGCCCGGGGGTCCGATTGGCTCCAATCGATAGATAAAACTTACGTCGCGGGCAACCTCTTGGCCAAGTGTCGCCGGTAGCCGGCCGCGCCGGCCAGCCGGGCTGGCCACCGGCGCTAGCCGCCGGCGCTAGCCGACCGCGGGAGCCTGAACCCTTACGCGGTGCTCGCCCGCGTACACGTTCAGGCTGGTCCGGCGGCTAAATCCGGCCAGGGTCATCCCGCTGGCCTCGGCCAGCTCGACGGCGAGGCTGGAGGGGGCGCTGACAGCGGCGAGGACCGGGATTCCGGCAAGGGATGCCTTCTGGACGAGCTCGAACGATGCCCTGCCGGACACCTGCAGCACTGTCCCCCGGAGCGGCAGCAGGCCTTCGCGGAGCGCCCAGCCCACTACTTTGTCCACCGCGTTGTGTCGTCCGACGTCTTCCCGGAGACACAGCAGCTCGGCCGAGCCGTCGTCGGAGATCCTGAAGAGACCGGCGGCATGCACGCCGCCGGTGACGTCAAAGATGTCCTGGGCGGACCGGAGGGCATCCGGGAGGGCCGCCAGCGTTTCCACGGGGACGGTCAGCGGATCCCCGGCCGGGCTGTAGTGCGAGGATTTGCGCACGGCATCGATCGAGTCCGTCCCGCAAATGCCGCAGGAACTGGAGGTAAAGACGTTGCGTCCGGTCTCCGGCAGCACGACGTCGGGCCGGAGTTGGGCCTCCACGACGTTGAACGTCTGCACGCCGTCGGCGTCTTCGCCGGCGCAGAACCTGAGCGAGACCAGCTGCTCGGGGGTCCAAATGACCCCTTCTGAGACCAGGAACCCCGCGACGAGGTCGAAGTCATGGCCCGGTGTTCGCATGGTGACGGAGAACGGCATGCTGCCGAGCCGGATTTCCAGCGGCTCCTCGACGGCAAGGACGTCTTCCCGGTGCCGGACCGGGAATTCGAGGGCCTGCGGGGAACCGTCCAGGACGATCTTGTGCACCTTGCGGCGCTGTGTCAGGCGGCCCATCCGGTACTCCTAAGCAACATGGTGTGCGGTTGTTTTGATTCTCTGGCTGGTTCCATCATTGCAAGCGCCTGACCCTGAAGCCAGCGCGGCCCGGGGCCGTGGACTTGGTCCATGGGCCTGACCCGCGGGGCCCGATCCGGGGAACTGATCGGGCGGGATCCGGGCGGGCTATGGCGGCCCGTTCGGGCCCGGGGTCCGGCGGTATTCAGCCCAGCAGGGCACTCCAGTCCACCGGCCCGTCACTGGCGGCGGGTTTCCTGGCCGTCCGCTTCGCGGCGGGCTTTGGCGCGGCGGAGGCTGCCGCCGGGTCCGGTAGCGGCGCACCCCACGGGAGCGCGAAGGCGGGGACCAGCTCGCCCAGCTGCACGCCGTGCGGCGGGACCACCAGCACGCCGTCGGCGGCAGCCAGGCCCCGCATCATTCCCGGACCGGTGTGCTGCGCCGGCGACGCCATGCCGTAGAGCAGCCGGAAGGGCATGAGCCGCGTCCTGCCGGGATCGGCGTCAATCGTCGAGCCGCAGGGCACCTCGCCGAGCGGAGGAATGGGACGGTGCCCCAGTGCCGCCAGGAGAGGGGCTCCGATGGTGGACAGTGCCATCATGGCCGCGAGCGGGTTTCCCGGCAGGCCGAGAATGTACCTGCCGTCCGGCAGCTCGGCCAGCACGGCAGGGTGGCCTGGCCGCATCGCGATCCCGTCGATCAGCAGGCGCCCGCCGAGATCGGCGACCGAACGCCGGAGGTGGTCCGTTCCGGACCGTCCCGTGCCGCCGGTGGTGATGACGACGTCGGCAGGCAGGCTTTCATCGGCAGGATCGGCAGCCGGAGCGGCAGACCAGACGCCGGAGGGATCGCTGGCTGTGCCGCGGAACGGCTCACTGGCCGCGCCCCCGAGCGCATCGCCGGACGGACCTCCGGAGGGATCACTGCCCGCGTACGGGCTCGTTGTCCTCGAGCGCGGCCAGCCATTCGGCATAGGTGTCGCCGATTTTCACTTCCTCCGTGCAGATCCCGCCGAGCATTTCCACGACGGCCGCCAGCTGGGGTCCGAACGTGTCGCGGACTTCCCCGGGCGCCGGCATCCCGGACGTCACAACCTCGGAGCCGGTGAAGACGAGCCGCACCACGGCCTTGCCGAGCACGGGAAGGGCGTCAATTCCGGCCAACGCGGCGAGGGCCAGATGAGCGGGGTTCAGGACGGCTCCGCGTTTGATCAGGATGTCCCCGGCGGCAGCCTCCTGGCCCGCTTTCCTGATGTGGTCACCGTTCCGCGGGTCCCCCGGTTTTGCCGTGCCTCCCAGCTTCAGGACGGGCAGGCCGTCCTCGTCGGTGCCGATCACGCCGCTTTCACTGCGCAGCACCGCCTTGGTCCCGGCCGGGATGAGGCCGCCGGTGGCAATCGGGCTTGCCTGATGCGGGGCCAGCGGCTGGTTGGGTTCGGCCAGGATCCAGGGGCCGCTGCCGTTGACGGCCCAGCCGTCCATGGCCGAGGAGGCATAGTGCGGTATATCCTGCAGGGCGACCACGTCGGCGGCCAGGGTCCGGCCCAGGGCCTTTCGGAGCGGAACGGGGGCGGCCGGGATGGGAGTGGCACAGTCGAAGGCGAGCTGCCGGGCCTCCTGCCACGTGTGGGCCAGGTGCCGGTGCTGCGCCTCCGCAGTTTCTTGATCCCTGCTGTTCTTGTCTGCAGTACCCGTGTCTGCAGTGTCCGTGTCTGCCGCGTCCTGGTCCGACGTTTCTTTGTCCCTGGTGTCTGTGTCTGCCGTGTGCGTGTCGGCAATATCTTGGTCCGAAGGGACAAGCGAGGCCGTGGGGCCGTTCCCGCGGCCGTCTCCAAGGCCGTTCTCACGGCTCTCTCCGAGGCCGTCTTCACGGCTCTCTCCGCCAGGGGCGGCCGGTCCGCTGCCGTCCGGGGGCGCAGGCGTCATGCCCCGGAAGCTTCGGCGGCTGCGTAGTCCGTGGCGAGCCGGCGCGCCACGGCCATGGCGGCCTGCATGGAGGCGGTGTCCGTGGCCTGCCCGGAGCCGGAGGCCAGACCGGCGGCAAAGCCGGCAATGAATGTGGTCAGCGGCGCCGCCGGGCGCACCACCGAATGGGCGGCCACGCCTGCCAGGGCGAGCACCTCGTTCACGTCGATCTCAGTGTCTTCCAGCTCCAGCGCCTGGAGCAGGGCACGGCACCAGTCTTCCAGCGTTTCATCCTGGCTTTTCACCGTTTGCCTCCATGGTCGAGTTCAGCTGCGGAATTCCGGACCGGAGCCCGGACCGAGGTCTGGAATCCTGCCGGACACCCCTAATGCGGAAGCGTCATCCCAGGTGTCAACATCATCCGTGGAACCGGAGGGAACGCGAACTTCCCGCACGTCCAGCCTAGCAAGAAGGGCGAAGACCGACGCGTTTTCCAGGCTGCCCGTGCGCGCGGCGTCCGCGGCGCATCGTTGTAGCCCGGCCGTGCTATAAAGTCCCAGGAGTGGCTGCTTCCGGCCGTCGGCCGAGACGGCCATGACGCCGTCGCGCGCTTCGTTGCCCGGCGTACCGTCCCGCGCAACAGCGGGCGGATCAGGCGGCGAATCGGCCAGCGCTTCGACCAGGGTGCGGACGGCCGCGGCCGACCGCGGCATGTCACAGGCGAGGACAAGGATGAACGGCGCCGGGGCGCCGGCTTCATGGCGGCTGGCGTGATCGGCGGCCAGCGCGCCCAATCCCGCGGCGATGGCGGCGGCCGGCCCCGCGAAGGGCGGGTCTTCCCGGCAGCTGAGGATGCCGTCGGGCAGGTCCCCTGGGTCCGGACCAACGACGACGGTGCGCCCGGCCGCGCCCGCGGCGCGCAGTGACCGCTCGAGGAGCGTGGCGCCGTCGTAAATCAGCCGGGACTTGGGCACGCCGCCCAGGCGGGACGACTTTCCCCCGGCGAGAATGATGGCATCGAACTCCATCGGTTCAGCCTATCGCGGCCGGGGCTGCCGGCGATTTGCCGCCGGGCTGGGGCCGCCGCAGTTCCCGCGGCTCATTCGAGCGGCAGGCAGTCGATTCAGCCAGCTGGTTCAGGCGGCCGATTCGGGCAGCAGGAACGGATCCCAGGCCGGAGTCGGCTTCTCGAGTTCCTTGATCTGCCAGATGGTGCCCTTCGGCGGGCCCGGCACAAACCCGACCTTCCAGCCCATCTCCGCGGGCGTGTGGTCACCCTTGGCGTTGTTGCACCGCAGGCAGGCCGCCACCAGATTCTCCCAGGAATCGGCGCCGCCCCGGGACTTGGGCTGGACGTGGTCGATCGTGTGGGCAGCCTTGCCGCAGTAGGCGCAGCGGTGGGCATCGCGGCGGAGCACGCCGCGGCGGCTGACCGCTGTCATGGTGTTGTACCGCGGCCGGATGTAGCGGTTCAGGAGGATCACGGACGGGCGGCCCAAAATGTCCTGGGGGCCGACGACGGGGTCATCCCCTTCGGCCACGACGCTGGCCTTTCCGGTCAGGACAAGGACGAGCGCCCGGCGGAAGGTCACTACCGCCAGCGGTTCATATCCAGCATTCAGAACGAGAGTGCGCATCCGCATACCTCTTCACGGCCGCACCCGCCAGGGGCACGAGGGCCGGCTGCCCTGTGCATGGTCGGGCTATGGATCGACAAGACAAGAGTAAACACTCAACTGCCGGATCACCGAATATTTTTTCACCGGCGCGGAGATTGACGCGGAAAGTTAATGGCGCGGTAACGCAAAAGACCCCCGCCTCAAGAGGCGGGGGTCTTTCGAAGTGCGGGGGCTTGTGCCTAGGCGCCGACGCGGATGAAGACCGGGCCGGAGCCGACGTTCACGCTGTACAGCGCGGTGGTGCCACCGTTCCAGCCGCCGTGGACGGCCATGCCGTTGCCGACGTAAACCGCGATGTGGGCCATGCCCACGCCGCCGTTCTGGTAGTAGGCGAGGTCGCCCGGGCGTGCTTCGGCGGCGCTCACGGTGCGGCCGAGGGACAGGTAACCTGCCGGCCAGCCGTGGTAGTGGATGCCGGCCGCGGCCAGGGCGTTGGTGGCGAGGGCGGTGCAGTCCTGCGCCACGCCGATCTGTGCGTAGGCGGCAGCAGCGATGGTCGCGCCGGCGCCGCTTCCGATCCCGGCGGGAGCCTGGGCAGCTACGCCGCCGCTGACGCCAAGCTGGGCGCCGCCGGCCTGGGAAGCCGTGGCGTCCTGGACCTTCACGACGGGCTTGGGAGCCTCGACGACGGGAGCCGGCGACGTGGTCACGGCGGGCTTCTCGTAGGAGATCGCAATGGTGGACGCGGCCGAAATCGTGGCCGGAGCAGACGCCTGGACCTCAAGGGCGGAAGCGGAGGTGGATTCGCGCTGAACATTGGTCTCAGCAGCGTTGGCTGCGATTCCGCTGGTCAGAACCAGACCGGAAGCTGCGGCGATGACCGCGGCCTGACGGCCCATGCCGCCGGCGTTGTCGCCGACTGCCTTGGCAATAACAGCCAGCGAGTTGGTCTTGGTGACCTCGGCGCGGTGCCGTGCAACAGTTGCACGAGTAGTCATTAAGTTCTCTCTTTCGTGATCCTTGGACCGCGCGTTTTCGGGCGCGGACTGAGGACGCTCCGGCATCTTGGGGGTACGCCGGATCGCCCCGAAATGGGTTACTTAGCGAAGGGTGTACTGCGAAGACGCGCCAAAAGCGGGAACTGCATGCTGTCCGGACTCGGTAGAGAATGAGCCAGCGGAACGTGATCCAATCCGGGCGCCGGCAAGGGCGGCACGAGACATGGATGTCAGCGGGCTCATAAGAGCCGCGCCAGTGCGCAGACGCGCAGCATTGTGGCGTGAAGACACGAAAGTAGCCTCTCCCAATGCCTACGAGGTGAGCTGTCGGATTCGGATGGGAGTCACCCGGCCGCGCTGCTTCCTGGGAAGCGTTGCGACTTAACCCCAAGGCCTTCTTTCGAAGGCCAAAATTGGTTCCCCCGCCCCTGCCAGACGATGTAATGCGAACGGACCTTGAGCGGTGGCAGAGCTAGGCAATCCACTCAAGAGCGCCAACTTCGGAAAAGTTGGCGTGCTTCAAACCCTACAGGAGTCGGGACCCAATGTCACATTCAGATCACGGCGTGTCACGTGAATGTGAGAGCGGTCCATCGTCTTTCTTAGAGCCAGCCGAGCGGGTCAACGACGTCGCCGTTGACCATCACTTCAAAGTGAAGGTGGCAGCCCGTGGAGGCGCCGGTGGTCCCGCTCATCGCGATGACATCGCCGCGTGAGACCTTCTGGCCGACCGTGACCGAGGACGAGGACAGGTGGTTGTACGTGGTCTCCAGGCCGTTGCCGTGATCGATGACCACGCGGTTTCCGCCGCCGTAGGGGTGCCATCCGTTGAAGGTCACGGTGCCGCTGGCGGCTGCGTGGACCTGCGTGCCGCACTGGGCGACGTAATCCTGGCCGCGGTGGAACTCGCCCGCGCCGCCGGTGATGGGGCTGACACGGTAGCCGAACGGCGAGGCTGTGACCATCTGGTCCAGCGGCGCACCCAGCGTGCCGGCAGATGCCGCACGGGTGATGCTGCCGACAGACTGGGCACTGAGCAGCTGCTTGAGTTTCCCGTCCGGATCGCCCTTGGTGGTGACGGCGGTGCGGCTGAAATCGACCTTCGCGGCGGCGGCAGCCGTGACATCCGGCTGCACTGCGGCGGAGAGTGCGCCCGATCCGTCCGTGTTCGAGGCCATGACCGGGCTGGTGACGGGGACCGTCACCGTGAGGATCAGACCAGTTGCGGCCAGGGCGATGCCGGCCTTCTGCCCGACGCCGCTGGCCGCGGCAAAGTCCGTTACCTGACGGAACGGGCCACGACGGCGACGGCGTTCATCGCGGTGCACGTCGCGCGGGCGTTCGGCCGTATACGCGAGAACGGGACGCGGCTCCGGAGCGGGACCGGTCGCGCGGCGACGGCCCCTGGCGGTCTGGGTGGTCAAGAACGGTTCCTCTCTGGATAGCCTGCGAAGTTAGCTGTCGGATTCGGGTCAGAGAGATCAAAGACCCGGTCCGCCGTTGCAAGCACCCAGACACAGAGGCATCCCAAGGGGATCCTTCGGTGGAAGCTGCTTGCCGCTGACGGACTTCACCCCAAGGCTGCCGAAGAAGCAGCCGAAAGTGGTTCCCCCGCCCCTGCCAGAAGGTGGTTCTGCGACTGATCCGCTGGCAGGGCTCGGCTTCGGATCAGGTAACGCTTTGGTATCGGTACTGGCCACTAACTATAGGGGATTAAGCCGCCCGGTAATAAATCCGTAATCGCTTTTGTGCAGAACTCATGGGTCGTCCCATGACCGGGACGTCGTGGCTGGTCAGGCGACTGTTACAAAGACATGCGCGGCCACCTCGGGCGGCAGCTCCAGGGCGCCTTCGATATCCGGGACGCGGACCGAGATGTACTCCCCCACCCGCTCCAGCGAGACCAGCGCACCGGGCCGGATTCCGCCCTCGTCGAGCTGGGCCAGGAGCTCCGGTTCCACCTGGATCGGCTCCGCGAGCCGGTTGACCCTAATCCGCGAGCCCGGACCGTAGCCGGCCATGGCGTCCAGCAGGTTCACCACCCCGTCCACGTGGGCGCCGGCGGGCGCACCGCCCAGTTCCGCAAGCCCCGGAATCGGGTTTCCATAGGGCGAAACCGTGGGGTGGTTGAGCAACTCGAAGATTCGTCGCTCGACGCGTTCGCTCATGACGTGCTCCCAGCGGCAGGCTTCCTCATGGACGTAGGCCCAGTCGAGCCCGATCACGTCTGCCAGCAGGCGTTCGGCGAGGCGGTGCTTGCGCATGACGCCGATGGCGCGTTTCCGTCCGGTTTCGGTCAGCTCAAGGTGCCGGTCGCCGGAAACAACCACCAGCCCGTCACGTTCCATGCGGCCGATGGTCTGGGAAACGGTGGGGCCGGAGTGGCGGAGCCGTTCGGCGATGCGGGCGCGGAGGGCGACGATGTTTTCTTCTTCAAGTTCCAGAATGGTCCGAAGATACATCTCCGTGGTATCGATCAGATCCGTCATTCAGCTCAGCTCCTCGAGCGCAGTCCTTGCGTCATTCCCACCGTACCGCGTGCGGGCTGCGTGCAGGATGCGCCCTGGCGAGATCCGCCGTACGTTCGCAGAACAGCCTAGCCTATTTTGAATTACTCCGGATAATTTTCGCTCGGCCCCGCGCGCTCTCCCGGCGTCCGCTGCCCGGCCCTTCCCGGGGCGTCTCAATGACCGGACTATGACAGGCCATTTTCCGTATCGTCGGGGGCTGTCAGGCAAAATAAAACAGGCAGAATGAAAAGGGGTGTCCCTTGTAGCCATCCCTACCAGGCCACCTCCCAGCCACGCTACGAACCAGCCGAAAATTGGAGCCACTGTGAGCGACACCAGCATCACGATCCCCGCCAACCTCCTCCCCAAGGACGGACGGTTCGGCGCCGGCCCGTCCAAGGTCCGACCGGAGCAGATGGAGGCCCTCGCCGCGGCATCGGCGACGCTGCTGGGGACCTCGCACCGCCAGGCACCCGTGAAGAACCTGGTCGGCTCCGTCCGCAGCGGCCTCAGTGAGTTCTTCCGTGCCCCGGAAGGCTACGAAGTGATCCTCGGCGTCGGCGGCTCCACCGCGTTCTGGGACATTGCCAGCTTCGGGCTCGTGGAGAACAAGGCGCAGCACCTGTCCTTCGGCGAGTTCGGCTCGAAGTTTGCCTCGGCTACCAACAATGCGCCGTTCCTCGCCGAGTCCTCCATCATCAAGGCCGAGCCCGGCACTCGTCCCGCCGCCCGGGCGGAGTCCGGCGTCGACGTCTACGCGTGGCCGCAGAACGAGACGTCCACCGGCGTGGCCGCTCCCGTCCGGCGCGTGGCAGGCGCCGACGAAGGCTCGCTGGTGCTGGTGGATGCGACCTCGGCCGCGGGCGGGCTGGACGTGGACGTCGCGGAGTCCGACGTCTACTACTTTGCGCCGCAGAAGAACTTCGCGTCCGACGGCGGCCTGTGGCTCGGCCTGTTCTCCCCGGCGGCGCTGGAGCGGGCGGCACGGATCAAGGCCAGCAACCGCTGGATCCCCGATTTCCTGGACCTCCAGACGGCCATCGACAACTCCCGGCTGAACCAGACCTACAACACCCCCGCACTGGCCACCCTGGTCACCCTGGATGCCCAGGTGCAGTGGCTCAACGCCAACGGCGGCCTGGACTTCGCCTCGGCACGGACCGCTGATTCGGCCGGCCGGATCTACCGCTGGGCCGAGGCGTCCGGCTACGCCACCCCGTTCGTGGCCAAGGCCGAGGACCGCTCCAACGTGATCGCCACGATCGACTTCGACGAATCGATCGATGCTTCCGCCATCGCCAAGGTGCTCCGTGCCAACGGCGTCGTCGACACCGAGCCGTACCGCAAGCTGGGCCGGAACCAGCTGCGCATCGCCACCTTCGTGGCGATCGAGCCGGACGATGTCTCGGCGCTGCTCGAATGCATCGATTTCGTCGTGGCAGAACTCAAGAAGTAGAGCCTCAGCGTCCGACGGCGTCGTCCCGGCCCGGTGCCGGGACGGCGCCGCCGTTGTTTCCGGCGGATATGCCCGGCTCTGCGTCCGGCTGCACGCCCGGCCGGGCACCCTGCTGTGCACCCGGGCGGGTGCCGGCTGGGCCGGTCCCGGGTTCCAGGCGGAAGTAGCGCAGCCCGCGCGCCCGGCGGTTGAAGTGGAGCCGCAGCTGCTTCGCCCGGATGATCCACAGCAACCCGATCAGGGCCGCGAGCAGCCCGGCTACGGCCGCAACCGCCATGGACCAGCGGGGGCCGGCGATGTTGGCCACCCAGCCGACGAAGGGTGCGCCGATGGGCGTCCCGCCCATGAAGATCGCCATGTACAGGGCCATCACCCGGCCCCGCATGACGGGGTCGGTCGTGGTCTGGACGTACCCGTTGGCGCTCGTCATCATGGTGATCGCGAACAGCCCCACCGGCACCAGCGCGACGCCGTACCAGAAGTAGCTTGGGGCCAGCGCGGCGAGGCCCGAGGTCACGCCGAAGGCCCCGGCCGCGCCGAAAATGACCCGCAGCCGCGGTTTGCCGCGGCCGGCGGACAGCAGCGCCCCGGCGACGGAGCCAATGGCCATGATCGAATTCATGAGGCCGAAGGCGCCCGCGTCGAGACCGAATTCCGTGCCGACCATGGCCGCGATGAACAGGGCGAAATTCAGCCCCAGGGTTCCCACGATGAAGACGGCCACGAGCACCACGACGAGGTCCGGACGGAACCGCACATAGTGCAGCCCCTCCCGGATCCTGCCCTTGCCCGCCGGCGCCCGGGGCAGCCGGCGCAGCGATGCCGAGGGGATTTTCGCCAGGCTCAGCAACAGGGCGACGAACGTGAGCGTGTTGATGAGGAAGACCCAGCCCGGACCGACGACGGCCGTGAGCACACCGGCGACTGCCGGGCCGATCATCCGGGCGACGTTGAAGGAGGCGCTGTTGAGCGCCACGGCGTTGGGGAGGTAGTCGTCCTGGACCAGTTCCGAGACAAAGGTCTGCCGCACGGGAGCGTCCAGCGCGGAGACCACCCCGAGCATCAGGGCGAAGGCGTAGACGTGCCAGAGCTGTGCCGCGCCCGACACCACCAGGATGCCCAGCCCGGCACTCAGCAGCGCCATCGCGGACTGGGTCAGCACCAGGAGCCGTTTACGGTTGAAGCGGTCCGCGACCAGTCCGGCCACGGGCGCCAGGAACAGCTGGGGGCCCAGTTGCAGGGCCATCGTAATCCCCACGGCCCCGGCATCATGGGCCGTCAGGTGGGCGAACACCAGCCAGTCCTGGGCGGTGCGCTGCATCCAGGTGCCGATGTTGGAGATGAGCGCGCCGACAAACCAGATCCGGTAGTTCAGGATGTGCAGGGATTTGAACGTGGACATCATGTCCAGCCCTCCCCCTGCACGCTCCCGGACGCTTTCAACCGCTAGTCGGCCTCGCCCGCGGGGCGTTCCCGATCGCCGTCGTCGTCGTCTCGTCGGCGTCGTCGTCGGTCTCGTCGTCGGCGTCCTGCTCGTCAGCATCCTGCTGGCCGGTGTCGGACCCCTGCGACGGCGCTCCGGCGACGGGCGCTTCCTCTTCGGCCTCGTCAGCCTGCGCGTCTTCGGGGCGGACCCGCTCAGCCCAGGGGATCCAGGCGGGCGCCAGGATGGAGTCGTCCGAAGGCAGGAGGCCGAGTTCGTCGACTGTCACCACCTTGGACCGCGAGTTGCGGGTCAGCACGGCGTACCACTGCCAGCCGCCGTAGCCGGGCAGCCTGGATTCGAAGAGGTGGGTCACCAGGCGGTCGCCTTCGCTGCGGGCCCCGATGTGCTCGCCGATCTGCTCGGCGGGGGCAATGCTCTCCACGGCGGTGCGGGCGACGTCGACGGCGGCGGCCAGGAAGGCGTCAGGCTTGCCGGTGCGCCAGACGGGTACGCCGGCGCGCGGGCGGGATCCCTGCTTCGAGCCGGTTCCCTTGGACCCGGCAGGCACTGTGGATCCGGCATCCGGCGCCGGCAACTGGTCAGGTTCCTGAGTCATCAAGAGCCTTACACGTCCAGCTCGTCGGCAACCTTACGGAGGGCGGCTGCGATCGCCTTGCCCTTGTTGCCTTCCGGGTACTTGCCCGCGGACAGGGTCCCGGACAGGTTGTCCAGCACGCTGACGAGGTCCTGCACCAGCGGAGCGAGGTCCTTGGCGCTGGGCCGCTTTGCCTTGGCGATGGACGGCGTCTTGTCCAGCACACGCAGGCCGAGGGCCTGGGCACCCTTGCGGCCGTCGGCTACCCCAAATTCAACGCGCGTTCCGGCCTTGAGTTCCGTGACGCCCTCGGGCAGCGCGGACTTGGGCAGGAAGACTTCCTGGCCGTCCTCGCCAGCGAGGAATCCGAAGCCTTTTTCCTTGTCATACCACTTGACCTTGCCGGTAGGCACGTAATCAACCTTCTTCGTTCTGCGGGGACACGGCCGGCGGTCACCGCATCCGCATGGATACGCGGGTTCAGGGTATGACTGCCCGGACCGTGTTGGTCTGTATCTCCAAGGTTATCCTGCCTTGTTCACTTTAGTGGCGTGAGGCGCGGGCGGGGCCGGACTGTTAGCGTTGCCCACATGACACTGATGCGTTACCGGCGGCCGTTCATGATCGTTGCGGCCACCCTTGCCGTGCTGTCCCTCGTTGCCGTCGGCGCAGTCATGGCCATGGCCTTCAACCAGGTCGTGTCGCCCGCCTGGATTACCTCGGTGGCCCTCTACGGGCTCCCGGCGGCCTTCCTGCTCATGCTCGCGCTCGTTGTGGACGCGGTGGTCGCCCGGCGGCGCCCGCGCGGGCCCGGCGAAAGGTAACGTGGGAACGATGTCCCTCATCCGCGCGCTCAGCAAGGAACTTCAGGCACGAAGCGACGATTCGTTGCGGGCCCTGTTCTCCGCGCGGCCGGACCTGATTTCCCCCGGCGTCCCGGACTTCGCCGCCCTGGCCGCCCGTGCAAGCGGACGCGTCAGCGTGCAGCGGGCGCTCGAGCGGCTCAACCGGCCGCAGATGCAGGTGCTGGAAACCCTGCACCTGTGCACCAACGCCGATACCGGACACAGCGCGTCGGCGGCGATGCTGAAGAAACTGATCAACGGCTCCTCGGTCGCCGCCATCGACCGCCTGCTCCATTCCCTGCAGGAACTGGCACTCGTCCACCGCGCCGATCCCCCGCACGGCGTGACTGCCGCCGCCGCCAAGCAGCGGCACTACCTTCCGGTCGGCAGCCTCAAAGATGTGATCGGCATCTACCCCGCCGGGCTGGGGCGCAGCTACACCGAGCTCGTGCGGCTCCAGCCGTCCTTCGCGCAGCGCGTGGTGCAGCTGGTCGGGGAACTGCACCGCAGCGGGGCGTCCATCTCCCCCGCCACGACGCCGATGGAAGCGGCCCTCGCGCTGCAGCACTGGACGGCGACACCGGAGTCACTCCATGCCATCCTGGCCAC
Organism: uncultured Actinomycetota bacterium; assembly: GCA_963810895.1. Classification (GTDB taxonomy): domain Bacteria; phylum Actinomycetota; class Actinomycetes; order Actinomycetales; family Micrococcaceae; genus Arthrobacter. The sequence goes on along the minus strand of CAWEPM010000005.1, from coordinate 112,740 downwards.
CGCGCCGGAACGGACCGCCGCGCTCCTGGCCCGGTTCGGAAACTGGGCCATGGGCGCCGTCCCCCAGGCGCAACGCCGCGCCTCTGTGCTCCACGAAGGCGCCGACGTCGGACCGGTGGACTGGCTGCTGGCGCGGGGGCTGCTGGTGCCGTTGGACGCCGCCCACGTCGAACTGCCGCACAGCGTGGGAGTGTCGCTGCGCGGCGGATTTGTCATTGAGAACTTTTCCCTGGTGCCGCCGGTCCCCCGGCTGGGCCACACGAGCGCAGGACTGCGCCGCAACGCCGCGCTGGGCGCTATCGCCGAGACGCTGCGGCTCGTGGGCGAAGTCTTGTACACCGTGCGCGAGCAGCCTCTGGCGACGTTGCGCAGCGGGGGCGTCGGAGTCCGGGAGATGAGGCGGCTGGCGGAATCCCTGCGGATCGAAGTGCACGAGGCCGGTGTCCTCGCGGAGCTCTGCGGGATGGCCGGTCTCCTGCGGCTGGACGTCGACAGTTCCGCGTGGGTGCAGCCGCCGCAACTGGAGTGGCTGGCGCTTCCGCGGCAGGAACAGTGGCTATGGCTGGTCAATGCGTGGCTGGCCAGCGAGCGCGCGCCCTCCCTCGTGGGCCAGCCCGTGAATGCCGCCGCCCCGGGCACGGCCGGCCACCGGGGACAGGCCGGGACCACCATCAATGCGCTCTCTGCCGAGGCGCAGCGGCCCGACGCCCCGGTGGTCCGCAAACGCGTCCTGGAAATCCTGCACGAGCTCACCCTGGAGGCCGCAGCGCCCGACGGGCAGGCGCCGGTCCTGGATGCCGCCGCCGTGCTGGAGCGTGCCGAGTGGGCTCAGCCCCGGATGGCCCGCCGGTTCAGCTCGCTGATCCGCGGCATCCTCATGGAGGCGGAGATGCTTGGCCTGATCGGTTCCGGGGCGCTCAGCCAGCTGGGCGCCGCGATCGCCGGAGAGCAGCCGGACGATGCCCTGGGGATCCTGGGCGAACACCTGCCGGCAGCCCTCCAGCACGTGTTGCTTCAGGCGGACCTGACGGCGGTGGCACCGGGCTATCTCGACCCCGAACTGAGCGACCGGCTCCTCACCATGTCCGCGGCAGAAGGCCAGGGACCGGCAACCATCTACCGCTTTTCCGTCGCGTCGGTCCGCCGGGCCCTCGACGCCGGCCAGGACGCCGCGGCGATGCTGGACTTCCTGCGCCAGCATTCAGCCACCGCCATCCCTCAACCCCTCCAGTACCTCATCGAAGACACCGCCGCCCGCCACTCCCGGCTCCGCGTAGGGGCTGCGGCCAGCTTCATCCAAAGCGAGGACGAGACTGCCTTGCTGGACGTGCTCAACGCCCCGGCCGCCTCCGGCCTCGGGCTGGTGCGCATCGCGCCCACCGTGGTCGTCTCGCACGCCGCACCCCGGGAAACCGCCCAGGTGCTCAAAGGCCTGGGCCTCTCCCCCGTTCTCGAGGAAGCGGCCGCGGGCGTCGTCCGGCTGCGCCGCAGCACCCCGGCTCCCGGCCACGGCCGGCCGGTCTACACCGCCCCGCGCACCGCTCCGCCGGAGGCCGACATGGACGCCCAGCTGGCCGTGCTGCGCAGTGACGGGCACCTGACACCGGGCACCGCGGGCCACCCGCCGGCAGCGCCTGGCAGCGAGGAAGCGACCCAGCTCGGACTGGAGACCCTGCTGAAGGCGATCCGCCTCAAGCAGCGGGTGGTCATGAACGTCGTGGACGGCATGGGGAATGCCAGCCGCGAGACCGTTGTTCCGGTAGCTGTGAATGGCGGGCGTGTGCGGGTGTTCGATCCGGACAAGGAGATCGAACGTGTCCTGTCCATCCACCGGATTATCGACGTAGAAGCTACAGAGGAACTGCTCCAGTGAATGACGGGCCCCTGATCGTCCAGAGTGACAAGACCATCCTCCTGGAGGTCGACCACGAGCTCGCCACAGAAGCCCGGCACGCCATCGCGGCGTTCGCCGAGCTGGAACGGGCTCCGGAGCACGTGCACAGCTACCGGCTGACCCCGCTGGGGCTCTGGAACGCCCGGGCGGCCGGGCTGGACGCCGAAAAGGTCCTGGACACCCTGCTCAAGTACTCCCGGTTCCCGGTGCCGCACTCACTGCTGATCGACGTTGAAGAGACCATGTCCAGGTACGGCCGGCTCCGTCTGGAAAAGGACCCGCAGCACGGCCTGGTCATGCGCACGTCCGACTATCCGGTGCTGGAAGAGGTCAGCCGGGCCAAGAAGATCGCCCCGCTGCTCGGGCCGCGGATCGACGGCGAGACCGTAGTGGTGCATTCCTCCCAGCGCGGCCAGCTCAAGCAGCTGCTGCTCAAGATCGGCTGGCCCGCAGAAGACCTCGCCGGCTACGTGGACGGCACGCCGCACCCCATCATGCTCAACGAAACCGGCTGGAAGCTGCGGCCGTACCAGAAACTGGCCACGGAGAACTTCTGGGCCGGCGGCAGCGGCGTCGTCGTGCTTCCCTGCGGCGCCGGCAAGACGCTGGTGGGTGCGGCCGCCATGGCCACAAGCTCCACCACCACGCTGATCCTGGTGACCAACACAGTCTCGGCGCGGCAGTGGAAGGACGAGCTCCTCAAGCGCACATCGCTGACCGAGGAGGAGATCGGCGAGTACTCCGGCTCCGTCAAGCAAGTCCGTCCGGTCACGATCGCCACGTACCAGGTCCTGACCACGAAGCGCGGCGGGCTGTATCCGCACCTGGAGCTCGTGGACGGCAACGACTGGGGTCTGATCATCTACGACGAGGTCCACCTGCTCCCGGCCCCGATCTTCCGGATGACGGCGGACCTGCAGGCCCGCCGCCGGCTCGGGCTCACCGCCACCTTGGTGCGGGAGGACGGCCGGGAGGGCGAGGTCTTCAGCCTGATCGGTCCGAAACGCTACGACGCCCCGTGGAAGGACATCGAGACCCAGGGCTACATCGCCCCCGCCGACTGCGTGGAGGTCCGGATTGACCTGCCCCGGGACGAACGGGTGGCCTACGCCATGGCCGAGGACGCCGACAAGTACCGCCTGTGCGCCACGTCCGAGACGAAAACCCGGGTGGTGGAAGAACTCGTGGCCGAACACGAGGGCGAACAGCTGCTGGTGATCGGGCAGTACATCGACCAGCTCGACGAGATCGGCGAGCGCCTCGACGCGCCGGTGATCAAGGGCGACACGTCGGTCAAGGAGCGCCAGCGGCTCTTTGACGCCTTCCGTGCCGGCGAGGTGAAGACCCTCGTGGTGTCCAAGGTGGCCAACTTCTCCATTGACCTGCCCGAGGCGTCGGTCGCGATCCAGGTCTCCGGGTCGTTCGGCTCCCGCCAGGAGGAGGCCCAGCGCCTGGGCCGGCTGCTGCGCCCGAAGAAGGACGGCCGCTCCGCCCGGTTCTACTCGCTCGTGGCCCGGGACACCCTGGATCAGGACTTCGCCGCGAAGCGGCAGCGCTTCCTCGCCGAGCAGGGCTATGCCTACCGGATCATGGACGCCAAGGACGTCGGCACCGCAACCTAGGCCGCCGAGGGGGCGCGAGCGGTGCGCGCACGCGGGTGGTCGGCACGGGGACGTGAGCCGGCGCCATCCGGCGTCGCCCATTCAACACTCATCGTCCATTCAGAAAACTCCCAGAGTCTGGGAGCATCATGGGAACATGAAGAAGAACGGTCCCGAAGCCAAGCTGCTCGTCGTCGATGATGAACCGAACATCCGCGAGCTGCTGTCGACATCCCTGCGCTTCGCAGGTTTTGAAGTTGTCTCGGCCGGCAGCGGACGCGAGGCACTGGCTGCGGCCGAGCTGCACGCCCCCGATCTGGCAGTCCTGGACGTCATGCTGCCGGACATGGACGGCTTCACGGTCACCCGCCGCCTCCGCGCCGCCGGCAAGCACTTCCCCGTCCTGTTCCTCACGGCCAAGGACGACACCGAGGACAAGGTCACCGGCCTGACCGTCGGCGGCGACGACTACGTCACCAAGCCTTTCAGCCTCGACGAGGTGGTGGCCCGCATCCGCGCGGTGCTCCGGCGCACGCAGCCGCAGCTCGACGACGACGCCGTGATCCGGGTCGATGACCTCCAGCTCGACGACGACGCCCACGAGGTCCGCCGCGGCGGAACCGTGATCGAGCTGTCCCCCACCGAGTTCAAGCTCCTGCGCTACCTGATGCTCAACCCGAACCGGGTCCTGTCAAAGGCCCAGATCCTCGACCATGTGTGGGAATACGACTTCAACGGCGATGCCTCGATCGTGGAGTCCTACATCTCCTACCTGCGCCGCAAGGTCGATATCGATCCCGATGCCCCCGCGCTGATCCAGACCAAGCGCGGCGTCGGCTACGTTCTGCGGACTGCCGAGAAGCGCTGACCTTGCTGCACCGCTGGAAGTCGGCCTCGCTGCGGTCGCAGCTTGTGGCCATCATGATGGCGCTCATGCTCGTGGCCCTCACCGCGACGGGGGCCGGCACGCTGACGCTGCTGCACAGCTTCCTGCAGGGCCAGGTGGACGACAAGCTCCGGGCCGCCGTCGATTCCGCGCGCCAGGAGAAGTCCTTCAGCCAACTGCAGGAGACCACGTCCAACGTTCCCACCGACTACTCCCTGATGCTCTTCAGCCCGGGCCTGAAGCCCTGGGTGTTCGGTGGCGACAAGGACTCCCACCCCGCCATCACCACCTTCTCCACCGTCGAGGCCCGGGAGCGGCAACAGATGCCCTTCCAGGTGCGCGGCTCCGACGGCGGCAGCTGGAGGGTCGTGGCGGTCAACGTCGTGGACAACAACCAGCGCAGCGCCGTCGTCGTGATCGGCCTGCCGCTGGACCCCGTCGATTCCGTGATGGAGCACGCCGCCCTGGTGGTGGTGGGGGTAGGCCTGCTGACGCTCGTCCTGGCGTTCTTCATCGCCACGTGGACCGTCTCGCGGTCCTTCCGGCCGCTGACCCGGGTGGAGAAGACAGCCGCCGCGATCGCCGCGGGAGACTTGTCCCGGCGCGTGGAAGTGGAAAACCCGGGAACGGAGGTGGGCCGGCTCGGGAGCTCGCTCAATGCCATGCTCGCGCACATTGAAACAGCGTTCGCCGCCCGAATGGCGTCCGAGGCACGGATGCGGCGCTTCGCCGCCGATGCCTCGCACGAACTGCGCACCCCGCTGGTGACCATTCGGGGGTTCTCCGAGCTGTACCGGCACGGCGCGCTGTCCACCCCGGAAGACGTGGCCACCGCGATGGGACGGATCGAAAGCGAAGCCAAGCGCATGGGAGCCATGGTGGAGGACCTGCTGCTGCTGGCCAGGATCGATGAGCAGCGCCCGCTGCAGCAGAAACCGGCGGATCTGCTGCTGTTGGCCAACGACGCCGTGGTGGACACCCAGGCGAGCGACCGCAGCCGCACCATCACGCTGGCCGGACTGGATGGCGCGGCCCCCGCTGCCGCCCCGGTGCTGGGCGACGAAGCCAAATTGCGCCAGGTGGTCAGCAACCTGGTCGGCAATGCCCTGCGGTACACGCCGGAGGGCAGCCCCATTGAAATCGGAGTCGGGGTCCGGACGGCACCGGACGGCGGACGGCAGTCCGTGATCGAGGTCCGGGACCACGGTCCGGGCGTCCCGGACGACGAAGCGGCCCGGATCTTCGAGCGCTTCTACCGGGCGGACACCTCGAGGACCAGGGAAACCGGCGGCAGCGGGCTTGGCCTGGCGATCGTGGCCGCAATTGTCGGCGCGCATTCCGGGTCCGTGCGGGTCGGGAAGACCGACGGCGGCGGGGCCACGCTGGTGGTCAGCATCCCGTACCTGGACGAAGACGCCACGGAATTGTCCCCGGCGAAGATGTCCACATAGGAGCCGACGGCGGTGTCCGCCCGGTGGGCTGCCCGCCTACGCTCGAGGTATCCGGAAGATCCGGATGAGGCAGACAATCCCGGCAAATTCTCACTCGCAAATCCTGTCTCACCGCAAACTCACACTGCAGACTTACACCGTTGACTCTCCCGCGCTGACTTTCAGCGAAGAACCTCCTCCGCCGGGTCCCCTGCTGCCTCCCGAACATTCGAGAGGGCATTCCCATGAGCATCATCTCCGTCGACACGGAACTCCTTCAGCTGAAATCCGCCAATGTGAAGGCCACGGTGGAGCGGATCAGCGCGGACGTCCACGCCATGAAGCGCGGGCTGGACGAGCTCGAGGGCAGCTGGCGCGGCTCCGCCGCGACAAACTTCCAGAGCCTGGTCGCCGAGTGGACACTGACCCAGGGCAGGGTCGAGGCCTCCCTGGCCTCCATCAACCTCGCGCTGAATTCCGCGGCGGCCACCTACGCCCAGGCAGAGCTGGGCAACGCGCAGCGCTTCATGTGAGCCTCACGGGGCGTCAGGCCTCGGGGGTGCCCTGATGGAAGCGCAGGCGCCACTGCGTGCCGTCAAGGACCCACAGGGAGCTGCGCAGGGCTGATCCCTCGCGCGTGCGGCTGCGGTAGGTCAGGAGCATGGTGTTCTCGCCCAGCCGGTCCGCACCCAAGAGCTCCAGCTCGGTGGGTCCGCCCGGGTTGTCCTCCAGGGCCATCATCATGGCGTCACGGGTCCACATCCTGCCGGAGCTGCCGATCTCGGTGAAGTCCGGGTGGAGCAGGACGCCGGTGCGCCCCAGGTCGGCCCGGGTTTCCGGACGGAGCAGTTCGCGTTCGAGGGACTCGACGACGCTTTCGGGGCTGGTGTGCGCCCCGGCTGCGGCTGCGGCCTGCTCTTCTTCGAGTTCGCTGAAGAGGTCCGGTTCGTCAAAGAGGCTGGGTGCGTCGAGGCGGCCAGGTGCGCCGAAAAGTCCCTGCTGGCCGGAGGGCGCCGGTGCGGCCTGCGGGGCCGCCTGCGGGCTTCCCGGGGCCGTCCGGAGCGTCCCGGAGTCTGCCTGGGCTGCCGGCGCGGGCGCTCCCTCCGGGGTCCCGAACCCGGGACCCTGCCGGACAGCAACGCCCTGCTGGTACGCCGTGGCTGCTGCCCGGGCGCGGTCGTCCGCCGCCTCGTTGAGATCGTGACCTGCATGGCCCCGCACCCATTCGAAGGTGTACTTGCGGCCCACGAGCTCCCGGTCGATTTCCTTGAGGAGGTCAACGTTCAGCACCGGCTTGCCGTCGGCCTTGCGCCAGCCCTTGCGTTTCCAGCCGGGCATCCACTTGGTCACCGCATTGATGACGTACTGGCTGTCGCAGAGGATCAGCAGGTCTTCCCCCGGCACGTGTGCCGTGGCCCGGAACAGGTCCAGCACCGCCATCAATTCGCCCTGGTTGTTCGTGCCATGGGGCCACCCGCCGGCCCGCCAGCAGTCGTCATTCACGTACCAGGCCCAGCCGGCCGGGCCGGGATTTCCTAAGGCCGAACCGTCGGCCGCTGCTGTAATCGTCACTGATCTATCCTGCCAGACCCCGCCGACACTCGCGCGACGCTCCCTCACCTCCGGCCCCACCCCGCCCGACGCTCCCTCACCTCCGGCCCCACCCCGCCCGACGCTCCCTCACATGCCGTTTTCAGGTGAGGGAGCATTCGCGTGATCACAGTGATATCTGAGGGGGCGTCGGCAAAATCGCTGCGACAACTGAGGGAGCGTCGGCTGGATCAGTGCGTTAAGTGAGGGAGGGTGTGCTGGGCGGGGATGCGCTTACCCGACGACGGCGGCCCCACCCGAAGGTGGGACCGCCGTCGTTGAACGATTAGTTCAGGTGGCTGGAAGCCGGGTGGTTAGAAACCGCCCATGCCGCCCATGCCGCCCATGTCGTCGCCGCCGCCCATAGCCGGGGAGTTCTTCTCCGGCTTGTCGGCCACAACGGCCTCGGTGGTGAGGAACAGGCCGGCGATGGAAGCCGCGTTCTGCAGGGCAGAGCGGGTTACCTTGACCGGGTCGTTGATGCCGGCGGCCAGCAGGTCGACGTACTCGCCGGTGGCGGCGTTGAGGCCGTGGCCTGCGGGCAGGCCGCGGACCTTGTCCACCACGACGCCGGGCTCGAGGCCGGCGTTGAAGGCGATCTGCTTCAGCGGGGCGTCGATGGCAACGCGGACGATGTTCGCGCCCGTTGCTTCGTCACCGGAGAGCTGCAGGTTCGCGAATGCCTTGGCACCGGCCTGGATCAGGGCAACGCCACCGCCGGCGACGATGCCCTCTTCAACAGCAGCCTTTGCGTTGCGGACGGCGTCCTCAATGCGGTGCTTGCGTTCCTTGAGTTCGACCTCGGTTGCGGCTCCGGCCTTGATGACTGCAACGCCGCCGGCCAGCTTGGCCAGGCGCTCCTGCAGCTTCTCGCGGTCGTAGTCGGAATCCGAGTTCTCGATCTCGGCGCGGATCTGGGACACGCGGCCGGCGATCTGGTCGGCGTCGCCTGCACCCTCGACGATCGTGGTCTCGTCCTTGGTGACAACAACCTTGCGGGCCTTGCCGAGGAGTTCGAGTCCGGCGGTCTCAAGCTTGAGGCCGACTTCCTCGGCGATGACCTGGCCACCGGTGAGGATGGCGATGTCAGCCAGCTGCGCCTTGCGGCGGTCACCGAAGCCCGGAGCCTTGACGGCAACAGACTTGAAGGTGCCGCGGATCTTGTTGACGATCAGGGTGGCCAGGGCCTCGCCCTCGATGTCCTCGGCAATGATCAGCAGCGGCTTGCCGGACTGCATGACCTTTTCCAGGACAGCAACCAGGTCCTTGACGTTGGAGATCTTGGAGTTGACGATCAGGATGTACGGATCCTCAAGGACCGTTTCCTGGCGCTCGGCGTCGGTGACGAAGTAAGCGGAGATGTAGCCCTTGTCGAAGCGCATGCCTTCGGTGAGCTCCAGCTCGAGGCCGAACGTGTTCGACTCCTCGACCGTGATGACGCCTTCCTTGCCGACCTTGTCGAGAGCTTCGGCGATCAGGGCGCCGATCTCGTTGTCGCCAGCGGAGATGGACGCGGTGGCGGCGATCTCTTCCTTGGTCTCGATTTCCTTGGCGGAGGCCAGGAGCTCGATGGTGACGGCCTCAACAGCCTTCTCGATGCCGCGCTTGAGGGACAGCGGGTCAGCGCCGGCCGCGACGTTGCGCAGGCCTTCCTTGACCAGAGCCTGTGCCAGCACGGTTGCCGTGGTGGTGCCGTCGCCAGCGACGTCATCCGTCTTCTTGGCAACTTCCTTGACCAGCTCGGCGCCGATCTTCTCGTAAGGATCGTCCAGCTCGATCTCCTTGGCGATGGAAACACCATCGTTGGTGATCGTGGGGGCGCCCCACTTCTTTTCGAGGACGACGTTGCGTCCACGCGGGCCGAGGGTGACCTTGACGGCGTCGGCGAGGATGTTCAGGCCCCGCTCAAGACCGCGGCGTGCCTCTTCATCAAATGCAATGATCTTGGCCATAACGGCAGTAGTCCTTTCGGGACAGTCGTTAAGAATGAACCTTTGCTGTGGTGCCCGCGACGGACGATCCCTACCCGGCGGCCTCTGTATGCCGCTGGGTCCGGGATCTCACCCCAGCAAGGTGTTTCTTTAGCTCCTGGACCGGCCGCCTCACTTCGCGGCCGGACGGACCGGGCGTCGTGTTAGCAGTCAGTGCGCTGGAGTGCTAACTCAATAATTAGCACTCCCCCGGGGAGAGTGCAAGCAGTGCCCGGCCCGGACCGCCCGCCACGCGGGCCCAATACGCTATGAGCGATCAGCCGTTGCTGGTGGCGGCTTCCGTGCCGCTCATCGTGGCCAGGTTGTCCTCGCCGTAGGTGTAGACCATGTAGTTCGCCTGCGTGATGTCCCCGCGGGAATCGAAGTTGATCCGTCCGGATTGGCCGTCATAGTCCGGGCGGCGGCCTGCCCGGAGGGCCTCGACACACTCTTTGTACGTCGTGCACGCCTGGCTGGCGGGCTGGTTGCCGGGCTGGCCGGCTGGCTGACCGCCTCCGGCGGTGGCTCCCCCGGAGACGGCGACGAGGGACGCTGCGATGGAGGTTCCGGCGTCGTCCTCTGCCGCTGCGGCAGCGACGGCGGCGAGGATGACGGCGTCGTACGTCTCGGCGGCGAACATCATGTCTTTCAGGCCGGGATCGACAGCAACGAGGTCCGTCTGGAATGCGGCGGAGGGGAACACGCCGGGCTGGATCCCGCGTGCGCCCTCGAGCGCCCGCGCGCCCAGTCCGGAGCCGTATTTGTTGACTGCGCCGTCGCTGAGGACGAGTTTCTTGCCGGCAAGTCCGGCGTTGTTCAGTTCGGCGATGGCACCCTGCGCGCCTTCGCGAGCGACCAGGACCACGGCGTCCGGATTTGCGGCTTTCACGGCGTCGACGGCCTGTTGCGCCGCACCTGGCGTGAACTCCTCGTCCGCCACGGATTCCAGTCCGGACTGCTTGGCCGCGTCAGCGACGGCAGCGGCGACGTCCTTGCCGTAGTCGCCCTTCTCGTGCAGCACCGCCAGGGTCCTGGCGCCGCCGTCCTTGACCAGTTTGGCAAGGACGGACGCCTGCGCGGTGTCGGCCGCCGAGGTGCGGAAATAGTAGCCGCCGCTCTTGTAGTTGCTGAGCCCGGGGGCAGTGTTGGCTGGCGAGATGATGGCGACTTTGGCGTTGGCAAGCACGTCGATGGCGGCAGGAGCACGGCTGGAATCGGTCGGACCGATCACGACGTCGGCCTTGGCGGCCACGAGCGCTTTGGCCTGGGCGGCGGTGTCCGTGCTGATGGTTTCGGGCAGGAGCTCCACGGGTTTGCCTTTGTGGCCGCCGGCAGCGTTGATGTCCTTGACGGCAAGCTTGGCCGCCGCGAGCTGGGGGGCGTTGAGGAAGTTCTGCTGCCCCGTGTTGTCCAGGATCAGGCCGATGCGCAGGGTGCCGTCACCGCTTGCGTCGGCGCTGGCCACGCGGGCACTGCCCGCGGGCCCGAGGCAGCCCGTCAAGGCAAGGGCCACTGCTGTTCCCGCAGCCAGGGCGCGGCCCAGCCGGAACGTTCCTGACGGGCGCCGGGCTGGGTCCCGCGGGGCGTTCGTGACGGCAGGCAGTGCCACTAGGCGGGCCGGACGCTTTCAGCCTGCGGGCCTTTTTCGCCCTCGCCGATTTCAAGTTCCACCCGCTGGCCCTCGTCCAGGGCGCGGTAGCCTTCGCCGACGATCGCGGACCAATGCACGAAGACGTCGTTCTCGGAGCCGTCCACGGTGATGAAGCCGTACCCTTTTTCGGCGTTGAACCATTTGACGGTTCCCAATGCCATGGCGTCCACACTTTCAGCTAGCTTGCGTGCGGCCCACCTCGATGTGTGCCGCGGACTGCGAAGAGAAATCCGCAGATACTGTACCCACAGCGTCCCTCAGGAATGCCGCCGGCGGGCAGGGCCGCCGGGTAATAGTTATTGAGGCGTAACCGGAATGGCTTACTGGAAGCCGGGTCCGATCACCACGACAAGGGGCAAGTTGAACTCGGCGGACTCCACGAGGGTGTCGATGCCAAGGAGCGTTCCGAGGGCCTCCGCGTTGCCCTTCTGGTCCGCGCTGCTGTAGAAAATCACCGACGTCTGCTGCGGGACGCCGCCCCAGTTGCCCGTCTGGCCCAGGATCCAGCCGGCGTTGCTGACGGTGCCGCCGACGCGGCTGGCGAGGCCGGCGGTGGTGGTCCCGTTGTAGATCGTCACCGGCTGCGTCTTGTCCACACCGGCGGCAGTGGTGCCGGGCGTCGCTGAGGGCGATGCCTCCGGCGCTGTGCTGGCCGCTTCCGGGCTGGCCGGCGCAGTGCCGACCGCCTCGGGACTCGTCTGGGCGGGGCTGGGGCTCGCGGGCTGGGGCTCGCCGTGCTCGAGGCGGACGCGCTGGCGTCGGCGGTCACGGCCGCGGCCTGCCCTCCGGAAAAACCGAGTTTCGGCAGGATCAGGAAGGCCACCAGGCCGATGGCCAGGGCTACGCAGCCCGCCGCCAGGATGGGCGCCAGGCTCCGGCGTCGCGATTCGGCGACTGCCCGGTGGACACCCTGCCGGGTAGAGGTCTCCGGGACCCGATCAAATTCATCCCGAGCGTATTTGGTCATGGTAAAACGACGTCCTTGCTGAGTTCATACGGGTGCCCGAGGCCGGAAGCGGACGCAACAGGACTTGCGCATCCGGCCGCTCGTGACGCGACTTTACGAATCTGTTCCCAGACGGCGGGCAGTGCGGGCACGTTGGCGTGATGTACGTAGTCTACGCAATCTCTTGACCAGCATGGGATCGTGGGCCAGAGCGTCCTCGGTATCTATGAGGGCGTTGAGGATCTGGTAATAGTGCGTGGCGGAAAGATCGAACAGCTCGCGGATGGCCTGTTCCTTGGCCCCGGCGTACTTCCACCACTGCCGCTCCAAAGCCAGCATCTGCTGGTCACGGGCACTCAGCGGAGAATCTGCGGACACCCCGCCCAGGCCGGCGCCGTCTGCGGAAACTCCGGCGAAATCCCCCGCGAGCACGTGCTCTTGCGCTGTTTCGGCCACGTCACACTCCTTGGCTGGATCCGGTAAAAAGTCAGTCCCCATGCTACGGCCGAATGACAGGGTTGTCATTCGGCCGGGCGCCTGAGCGGGGGCCGCCGGCGGGAAAACCTGCGGAAGAATGGGACCTGTGTTTGATTCCGATGCCCTGTTCGAGCTTGAGCCCCCAGCCGCTGACAGCGTCAGCTTCGCGGACCTGGCGCGGCGGCCGCTGAACGAGTTGGTGGCTCCGGACTGGGCGGAGGCGCTGGCGCCCGTAGAGCCCCAAATCCGGGAAGTCCTCACGTTCCTCGCCGGCGAGGTGGCCGCCGGTCACGAAGTACTGCCGTCGCCGTCCAACGTGCTGCGGGCCTTCCGGCAGCCGCTGGCCGGCGTCCGTGTCCTGATCGTGGGCCAGGACCCCTATCCGACGCCGGGGCACGCCGTGGGGCTGTCCTTCGCCGTGGATGGCGCCACCCGGCCGATCCCCCGCAGCCTCGCGAACATGTACAAGGAACTCCAGGCCGATCTCGGCTTCCCGCCGCGCGTCCACGGGGACCTCAGCCGCTGGGCGGAGCAGGGCGTGCTGCTGCTCAACAGGGTCCTCAGTGTCCGGGCCGGCGCGGCGGGTTCGCACCGGAACAAGGGCTGGGAGGCCGTCACGGCCGCGGCCATCCGGGCAGTCGCGGACCGTGCGTCCGCGGACGGCGCGGGCCCGGCTCCCCTGGTGGTGATCCTGTGGGGGAAGGATGCCGAGTCCGTGCGGCCGCTGCTGGGGTCCGCCGCCGTGATCTCCAGCGCCCACCCCAGCCCGCTCTCGGCCTCGCGCGGCTTCTTCGGGTCGCGGCCCTTCAGCCGCACCAACACCCTGCTGCAGGAACAGGGCAACGGGACGGTCGACTGGGAACTGCCGCCCCTGCCGTAACAGGCCTCCCGGCCACAGTTCCCGGACAGGGTTCTTGGTTAGGCTTAGCCTCATGACCTCCGCCCCCGCCGCCACCACTGCCAACCGGAACTCTCGTCCCCAGACCGACCTGACGGTCCTGCGCCGGGAACAACTCTCCCCGCACATGGTCCGGATCATCGCCGGCGGCCCGGGCTTCGCCGGATACGACAACAACGACTACGTGGACCGGTACGTCAAGATCGTGTTTCCGCAGCCCGGCGTCGAATACCCGGAGCCGCTGGACCTGTGGGCCATCAGGGAATCCATGCCGCGCAGCCAGTGGCCGTACACCCGGACCTACACGGTCCGCTGGGTGGACACGGCGGCCCAGGAACTCGCCATCGACTTCGTCATCCACGGCGACGAGGGCCTCGCTGGCCCCTGGGCGGCCTCGGCCCAGCCCGGCGACCGGTTGACTTTCACGGGCCCGGGCGGCGGTTACAACCCGGACCCGACGGCGGACTGGTACCTGTTTGCCGGCGATGAATCAGCGCTGCCGGCCATCGGCGCCGCCATCGAGTCCCTGCCGCAGGACGCCCGCGGCCTGGCCATCCTCGAGGTGGACAGCGACGCCGACATCCAGCCGATCGCCGGGCCTGCCGGCGTCGAACTGCGCTGGGTGCTGCGCCGCGGCGTCCCCGCCGGGGACAGCGATCTGCTGGTCACCGCCGTGCGCGACGCCGAGTGGCCCGAGGGCCGGGTGCAGGTCTTTGCCCACGGCGAGCGGGGCTACATGAAGGGCCTCCGTGAGGTCTTCTACGCGCAGCGCGGGCTGGAGCGGGCCCAGGTTTCCCTCTCCGGCTATTGGGCCAAGGGCCGGGTGGAGGACGACTTCCAGGCGGAGAAGAAGCTCGCCATCGGCAAAATCTAGCGGCGCAGGATCTAACAGTGCAAGATCTAGCGCCGGCGGGCCCGGCGCCGCTCGTTGCTGGCAAGGCTCCGCGTCAGGGGCCGCGCCAGGGTGTCCCCGAGTACGATGCCGGCAGCGACGCCAAGCACAATGGCCCCGGCGTTGAGCATCCCGCCGGCGCCGATGAGAATCTCGGATTCCTCGATGGTCAATACATACATGGACCGGAATATGGTGAGTCCGGGAAGCAGGATCAGAGCTGCGGGGACGGCCACGACCAGCTGGGGAGCACCCATCCGGAGGGCCACCACCCGGGCCAGCAACCCGATCACCACGGCCGCGAGGGCCGGCGCGAACCGGGACCCGATGCCCACGGCGTCGCCCCCGATCAGGACCAGATAGCCCACCACCCCCACGGCCGCCGTCGGCAGGAGCAGCTTCACGCTGGTCTGTTCCGTAATGCCGATCATCAGCACCGCAATGGCGATCAGGACGACGACGACCCACAAGTCATACCTGGGCGGGAATGTTTCCGTGACGTCGATCGGTTCCATGCCGGTCATGTCGCCCACGACGAAACCGACGGCGATGCCGGCGACCAGCGCCCCGAAGGTCAGCATCGTGGACAGGAACCGGCCCGCCGCCGTGACGGGGAAGCCGTTGATCGCATCCTGCACCGAGGACACGAGGCGTCCGGTCGGCAGGAGCAGCAGGATCCCACCGACCACCACGATTGCGGGCGCTATCTGCACCCCCAACGGGCTGCCGAAACGCCACAGCAGCAGGGCGATGATGGTCACCAGGAACGAACACGAGGCGGTGATGAAGAAGTCCGGGGTACGCCAGCGGCCCAGCTGGCGGGCCAGCAGGCTGACGAGCAGGTTGGAGACGAAGGCGACCATCGAGGCGCCCAGTCCGCCGCCCAGGACGCCGACGAAGACGGCGGAGAACACGCCGAAGGCCACGGTGACCATCCATCGCGGGAACGGCTTGGCGCTGCGGGTGATGTCCTCGAGCCGGCGCACGGCTTCCTCGCGGCCGACGCCGCCGGCCACGATGTCCGTCACCAGCTGGTGCACTTGCGAGAGGCCCGCGTAGTTGTTGGTCCAGGACCGCACGACGCGTAACAAGGAGATGGGCGTCTGGTCCTTCGGGGCATAGTTGATGGCCACCGACTGGTTGGTGATGTCCACCTCGATGTTTTTCAGCCCGAGCGCGGCGGTGATGGCGATGATGCTGGTCTCGACCTCGAGGGCGCCGGCCCCGTACCGGAACATGGATTCCGCCAGTTTCAGGGCGAAGTCGATGGTCTTGCGGGCTGAGGTGTCCACCCCGCCGACCTGGATCATCGGGTTGGCGTAGGGGCTGCCGGCGAGCCGGTCCACGATGCTCAGCGGCGCCGTGGGCGGGTTTTCTCCCTGCACCAGCCGGCGCAGCATGCGCTTGGCGGCGACGTTCTGGCGCACCTGCATGGGCGACATCGGTTCGGTCCGGGGCAGGCCGTCCGTGGGCGGCCTGCGGTGGCCGTCGTATCCGTTGTTCATTCCGGCCTCCTCACTGTCCTTGCTGCCGATTTAGTAAAACTGCTGGCCCGTGCGCCGGGTGTAAAGCTGGCGTGCCACGCGCTCCCCCGCCGCCATCCAGGCCTTGTACTTCAGCGGGTTCAGGACCTGGTCATAGCAGCCGACGAAGTCGGTGACGGTCTTGCTGAAGCTGGTCTTGAACAGGCCCAGGCCGTGGAACGGGTTCGACGTGTCCTTGAGCTTGTCGCTGGGCGGCGTGCCGCAGAAGTCGTATTCGGTGCAGCCGAGGTCCTTGAGCTGGTTGATCGCAGTCCACTGCACGAGGTGCGAGTCGCCGTACTGGCCCCGCCTCTGCAGTGAGCCGCCATCCTTGTACGTTCCCTTGCGGCCGTAGTTGATCACGAACGCGCCAACCGAGGGCACGCCGTTCTCGTACACGAAGAGCAGCCTGCCCTGGTCCCGCTTCAGGAAGTTGGTCCAGAACTGGCGGTAGTACTCATACTCGCGGACCCGGACCTGGGATTTGGCCTCCACCGTGGTGGTCATCAGGGCATACATGGCCTGGAAGTTCTCTTCCGTGGGCTCGACGTTGTGGACCTCGACGCCCTCGCGGATGGCGCGGCGCACGGCATTGCGGCCGCGGGAGTGGAGGTTGCGCAGCAGCTGGTTTTCCTCCGGCGCAATGTCGAGAAGCGCCGTGGAGTCGTTGGGCTGCAGGTTGTGGGTCTTGACCAGTCCCGCCGCCTCAAGGACGCGCGCGGCGTCGTCGGACAGGACGATATCCGGCTCGATCTTGATCGCGAAGACGCCCAGCTTGGCCCTTTTCACGAAGTCCGCGTTCGCGGCGGCGATCCCGGGGATGTCCTCGACGGACGCCACATCGGGGCCCTTGATCAGGTACCAGAGCTTGCCCAGGAGCGGAAAGGACTTCTCCAGGACCAGGTTGTAGCTTGTGTAATCGGCGGTCTCGTACACGAGGTGCAGGGGTTTCCAGCCAAAGTGCTGCTTGACCTCGGCGAACGCTTCCGATTGCAGGAGATTGCCGCCATTGGGGTTCGCCGTGACGTGGGCATCCCAGTTGGCGATCTCTTCGGCAGAGGCAAAGCGGGCAGTGAATTCACGCAAGGGTGCGGTATCCAATCATTGCGGTACGAGCGTCGGCGGCATGCAGACATGCAGCCCCAAGTCTATCGGTCCGCACCCTGCCGCCGGTCCGGGGAAGACGGTTACGCTGGTCTCATGCAGGCTCAGCAACAACCGCTGGAAGGCCGTCCCGGGGCGCCCGGGCGCCGCTCACGAGGCGCCGGAAGCGGCTCCCAGGTGATCGCACTGTTCGTGTTCCTCGGCGCGTCGGCGCTCGTTGCCGCGCTCGGCGGCCTGGCCACCGCCAACCACGTCAACGGCTGGTATGCCACCGCGGATAAGGCGCCGTGGTCCCCGCCGAACTGGGTCTTCGGGCCGGTCTGGACGATCCTGTACATAGCCATGGCCGTCGCGGCGTGGCTGGTCTGGCGCAGCCACGCCGAAGGGTCCAAGGCGGCCCTGACGGCCTACGGTGTCCAGCTGGTCCTGAACCTGCTGTGGACGCCGGTCTTCTTTGCCCTCTACCCGGTGCTCGGGACGCCGGCGCTGTGGATCGCGTTCGTGATCATCGTGGCGCTGGCCGTGGCCGTAGCCGTCACCGTGGTGCTCTTCGGGCCGATCAGCCGGACGGCAGGGCTGCTGATGCTGCCCTACCTGTCCTGGATCGTGTTCGCATCTTCGCTGAATCTGTGGGCCGCGCTGCATAACTAGCGGCTGCACAACCAGCGCCATCGCGTCGCCGGCCCGTCAGCCCCTAGCACTCCACGACGTTGACGGCGAGGCCGCCCATCGCGGTTTCCTTGTATTTGGAGGACATGTCCTTGCCGGTCTCGCGCATGGTCACGATGACCTCGTCGAGGGAGACCCGGTGGGTGCCGTCGCCCCAGAGGGCCATCTTGGCGGCGTTGATGGCCTTCGCCGCGGCGATCGCGTTGCGTTCGATGCAGGGGATCTGGACGAGCCCGCCGATCGGGTCGCAGGTCAGGCCGAGGTTGTGTTCCATCGCGATTTCCGCGGCGTTCTCCACCTGCGCCGGGGTGCCGCCCATGACTTCGGCCAGGCCCGCGGCGGCCATCGAGGACGCCGAGCCGACCTCGCCCTGGCAGCCGACCTCGGCACCGGAGATCGAGGCCTGCTCCTTGTAGAGCACCCCGATGGCGGCCGCGGTCAGCAGGAACTTGACCACCACGTCGTCGCGGTCGGCCTGGGTGGCCTGGTCCATGCCGGGGGCGAAGTGCAGCGCGTAGTAGAGCACGGCCGGGATGATGCCCGCGGCGCCGTTGGTGGGGGCGGTGACCACGCGCCCGCCCGAGGCGTTTTCCTCGTTCACGGCCAGCGCGATCAGGTTGACCCATTCCTGCCAGTACTTCGGGTCCCGGTCCTTGTCCTCCTTCATGAGGCGTTCGTGCCAGTCGGGGGCCCGGCGCCGGACCTTGAGCCCGCCGGGCAGCAGCCCGGTGCGTTTGAGGCTGACCTCGACGCAGCCCTCCATCACCGAGTAGATGTGCAGCAGGCCCGCCCGGATCTCGGCCTCGGTGCGGGCGGCGCGCTCGTTGATGAACATGATCTCGCCGATCGAGAGGCCCTTGGACTGGCAGCGGCCCAGCAGTTCCGCGGCCGTGCGGAACGGGAAGGGAAGTTCCTTCTTCGACTCGTCCAGTTCCTTCAGGGCCGCGTCTTCCTCGCCCTCGCGGACAATGAAGCCGCCGCCGACGGAGAAGAACGTCGCCTGGTGCAGGGTTTCGCCGCCGGCGTCGGAGACCGTGAACGTCATCCCGTTGGTGTGCCGGGGCAGGATGGTCAGCGGCCGCAGGACCATGTCCTGCACCCCGTAGGGCAGCGGGACACCGTTCCCGTCACCGGCGCCGGCGAGCTGCAGGGTGCCGGTCTCGGCGATCGTGGCGAGCCGGCCCTCCACTTCCTCGGGGAGGATCAGCTCGGGGTGGAAGCCCTCGAGGCCGAGCAGGATCGCGGTCATGGTGCCGTGGCCGTGGCCCGGTGGCGGCCAGCGAGCCGTACAGGTCCACCCGCAGCGACGTCACCTTCTCCAGGTCCCCGGAGGCTTTGAGTTCCTCGGCGAAGACGGCGGCGGCCCGCATGGGGCCCACCGTGTGCGAACTGGACGGCCCTATTCCGATGGAAAAGAGGTCGAAGACTCCAACAGCCATTGTCGGTTCCTAACTAGGTCTTGCTGTGGCCCGGCAGAGGGTCCTGCCGGAAGGCGGTGCGGCCGCCGGTTGGCGGTGCGTGCCGCCGGATGCACGACGCCGGGCGGCAGCTTGTGGCGGCGGCCCGGCGTCGTGATCTGCACTGCTTCTACTTCTGTAATACGTCCCTTAGGCGAGGTTATCAACCGAGGGGTAGAGCGGGTGGGCGGCGGCGAGGGCCTCCACCCGGGATCGCAGACCGGACAGGTCCGCGCCGGCGTCGGCGATCAGCGCCTCAGCGATGATATCCGCAACCTCTGCGAAAGCCGCCTCGCCGAAACCGCGGGTGGCCAGCGCCGGGGTGCCGATCCGCAGCCCCGAGGTGACCATCGGCGGGCGCGGGTCGAACGGGACGGCGTTGCGGTTGACCGTGATGTCGATTTCCGCGAGCCGGTCCTCGGCCTCCTGGCCGTTCAGTTCGCAGTTGCGCAGGTCCACGAGGACCAGGTGCACGTCGGTGCCGCCGGAGATCACGTTGATCCCCTTCGCGGTGACGTCCGGCTGGACCAGCCGGTCGGCAAGGATCCGGGCGCCGGCCAGGACACGCTCCTGGCGTTCCTTGAACTTCGGGAGACGCGGCGATCTTGAAGGCCACGGCCTTGCCGGCGATGACGTGCTCCAGCGGGCCGCCCTGCTGTCCGGGGAACACCGCCGAGTTGATCTTCTTCGCGATGTCGGCGTCGTTGGAGAGGATGATGCCGCCGCGCGGACCGGCCAGGGTCTTGTGCGTGGTGGACGTCGTGACGTGGGCGTGCGGGACCGGGGACGGGTGCAGCCCGGCCGCGACGAGTCCGGCGAAGTGCGCCATGTCCACCATCAGGTAGGCGCCCACCGAATCGGCGATCCGGCGGAACTCCGCGAAGTCCAGCTGCCGGGCGTACGCGGACCAGCCGGCCACGATCAGCTGCGGCTTGTGCTCCTGGGCGAGGCGCTCGACCTCGGCCATGTCGATCCGGTGGTCCTCTTCGCGGACCTGGTACGGGATGACGTTGTACAGCCGGCCGGAGAAGTTGATCTTCATGCCGTGGGTGAGGTGGCCGCCGTGCGCCAGGTTCAGGCCCATGATGGTGTCGCCCGGACGGATCAGGGCGTGCATTACGGAGGCGTTGGCCTGCGCTCCGGAGTGCGGCTGGACGTTGGCGTACTCGGCGCCGAACAGGGCCTTGACCCGGTCGATGGCGAGCTGTTCGACGACGTCCACGTGCTCGCAGCCGCCGTAGTAGCGCTTGCCCGGGTAGCCCTCGGCGTACTTGTTGGTCAGCACGGAGCCCTGCGCCTGCATGACGGCCTTGGCGGTGTGGTTCTCCGAGGCGATCATCTCCAGGCCGTCGCGCTGGCGGGTGAGTTCGGCGTCGATCTTCGCGGCGATCTCCGGGTCCAGGGCGGACAGGTCCGCGTCCAGGGTCGCCGAAACAACCTGCTCAAACGTTGTTGCCTGCGCCGCGCTCACAGTTCGCCGCCGTTCTTGGACGCGTACTCCTGGGCGGAGAGCAGCGGGCCGTCCGACTCGGCGGCGACCTTGAAGAGCCAGCCGGCACCGTACGGATCGCTGTTGATCAGCGCGGGGTCCTCGACGACGGCGGAGTTGATTTCGGTGACCTCGCCCGTGACGGGGGCGTACAGGTCCGAGACGGACTTGGTCGACTCGACCTCGCCGCAGGTCTCCCCCGCGGTCACCGCGGAGCCGACCTCGGGCAGGTCCACGTAGACGATGTCGCCGAGGGCGTCCGTGGCGACGGCGGAGATGCCGATGGACACGACGTTCCCGGCCTCCCGCGCAACCCACTCGTGCTCGTCGGAGTACTGCAGTTCAGGGGCAACTTTTGCCATGTGTTTTTCCTTTAAGTCTTGGAGTGGTCTTGGTGCTAAATCAATTGTGGCTGGGTTACTTAACGCGGCGGGGTCGGGTCGGCGAATCCTCCGCGTGCTCGGTCGCGAAGGCGCCCGCTGAGCGGACGCGACGCTCCCTTAGACGCACGCTTCCGGATGCCCGCGCCCCCACCGCTAATTTCCAGTTGGGGACAACAGTTTTCGGGGCCACCCGCTCTCCCGGAAGAAACCGTGGCTCTTCGATATCTTCTAGGGCCGAGCCTCGGTAGGCGGTTCATCCCCCAGCACCTTTGGCTTTCGAAGGCGCCGGTTCCCGCAGGCCCTGCTCTGGCGTGCTGTCTCGAAGGTGAGCTGCCCTCTGAGGGGGCGGTCTGGCTGGGTTTTCGAAAGCGTGCGTCTAAGCGAGTGACCGCCGTCGGGGTTCCCTGGCCGAGCTTGCGAGGCTAGGGGGACGGCGGGTCAAACGAGCGAGCACGCGTGAAAACCGAGCCGGCCGGTCCCGGAGCCAGCCACGGCTCCAGGACAGGCCCAGCCGGGCTACTTTTGGCGCTTGTAGAAAGGCAGTGCGACAACTTCGAAGGGCTCGGTCTTGCCGCGGAGGTCGATGTCCAGGGCCGTGCCGGGCTCGGTGAAGGCGACGTCGACGTAGGCCATGGCAACCGGGTAGCCCAAGGTGGGTGAGGGCTGGCCGGACGTGACTTCGCCGACCACGTTGCCGTCCTTGAGGACCGGGTAGTGGCCGCGGCCGGCCCGGCGTCCGAGGCCCTTGAGCCCGACGAGCTTGCGGCCCGTGGTGGATCCGGCGCCGGCTTCCTTCTTGGCGGCCAGGGCGGCCTTGCCGATGAAGTCGCCTTCCTTGGAGAGCGCGACGACGGGTCCCAGTCCCGCGGCGAACGGGTCGCCTTCGAGCGAGAGTTCGTTGCCGTAGAGCGGCATGCCGGCTTCGAGCCGGAGCGAATCGCGGGAGGCCAGGCCGGCGGGCGTCAGCTCGCCGTCCTCGGCGATGGCGACGAGCGCCTGCCAGAGTGCGGCGGCGGCGTCGTTGCCCACGAAGATCTCGAAGCCGTCTTCACCGGTGTAGCCGGTGCGGGCCAGCAGGAGGTCCTGGCTGGCGCCGCCCACGAGGAAGGGAACTTCCACGGCGGCGTAGTACTTGAGGTCCGTGACGAGGCTGTGCCCGGCGGCGGGAACCAGGCGCAGCAGGATTTCCTGCGCTTTGGGTCCCTGCACGGCGATCAGCGAGGTCTCGGCGGAGGCGTCCTGGACGGTGACGTCGAATCCGCCTTCGGGCAGACCGCGCGCTCGGCCAGGGCGGCCGCCACGACCTTGGCGTTGCCCGCGTTGGGCACGACGAGGAACTTCTGCTCGCCACGGCGGTAGGTGATGAGGTCGTCGATGATGCCGCCGTCCTCGTTGCAGATCAGCGAGTACTTGGCCTTGCCGATCGCCATGGCGGAGATCTTGCCGACCAGGGCGTAGTCGAGGAAGGCTGCGGCGTCCGGGCCGGTGACCCAGACTTCGCCCATGTGGGAGAGGTCGAACAGGCCCGCGGACGTTGCGGACGGCGTGGTGCTCGGCGAGTTCGGAGCTGTACTTCAGCGGCATCTGCCAGCCGCCGAAGTCCGTGAAGGAGGCGCCGAGCTTCTTGTGCTCTTCGTAAAGTGCCGTGTAATTCTCAGTCATCGTTGGCTGTCCCTAGTTGTCAGAGGCGGAGTTGGCGGAGTCGTCGGAGTGGTCCTCGAAGTCTTCGAGGGGAGGGCAGGAGCAGATCAGGTGGCGGTCGCCCGCGGCGCCGTCGATCCGGCCGACCGGCGGGAAGTACTTGTCCTGCTTGAGCGTGTGGACCGGGAAGACGGCCTGCTCGCGCGGGTACTCGCGGGTCCAGTCGGTGCTGATCACGGCGGCGGCGGTGTGCGGGGCGTTGCGCAGCGGGCTGTGCTCCACGGTGAAGTCGCCGTGGGCCACCTGGTCGATCTCCTTGCGGATGCTGATCATGGCGGTGATGAAACGGTCGATCTCCACCAGGTCCTCGGACTCGGTCGGCTCCACCATCAGGGTGCCGGCCACCGGGAACGCCAGGGTGGGGGCGTGGAAGCCGTAGTCGATCAGGCGCTTGGCCACGTCCTCGGCCGTCACGCCGGTCTTGGCCGTGAGTTCGCGCAGGTCCAGGATGCACTCGTGCGCGACCAGGCCGCCTTCGCCGGTGTAGAGCACCGGGAAGTGCTCGTTCAGCCGGGACGCAACATAGTTCGCCGCGAGCAGGGCCGACTTGGTGGCCTCGGTCAGGCCCTGGCCGCCCATGAGCTTCACGTACGCCCAGGAGATCGGCAGGACCCCGGCGGAGCCGTAGCGGGAGGCGGAGATCGGCAATGCCGTCCGCCGTTGGCCGTTGTTCGCATCGCCCGGCATGAACGGTGCCAGGTGGGCCTTGGCCGCGACCGGGCCCACGCCCGGGCCGCCGCCGCCGTGCGGGATGCAGAAGGTCTTGTGCAGGTTCAGGTGCGAGACGTCGCCGCCGAACATGCCCGGCTGGGCCAGCCCGACGAGCGCGTTGAGGTTGGCGCCGTCGATGTAGACCTGGCCGCCGGCGGCGTGGACCGCGTCGCAGACCTCGCGGACGTCGGCGTCGTACACCCCGTGGGTGGACGGGTAGGTGATCATGATGCGGACAGCGCGTCCTTGTGCAGCTCGATCTTGGCCTGCAGGTCGGCGTGGTCGATCGTGCCGTCGGAGGCGGTGGCCACCACGACGACCTTCATGCCGGCCAGCACGGCCGAGGCGGCGTTGGTGCCGTGCGCCGAGGCCGGGATGAGGCAGATATTGCGCTGCGCGTCGCCCCGGGAGAGGTGGTAGCCGCGGATCGCCAGCAGGCCGGCGAGCTCGCCCTGGGACCCGGCGTTGGGCTGGATGGAGACCTGGTCGTAACCGGTGATCTCGGTCAGCTGGGCCTCGAGGTCCCCGATCAGTTCGCGCCAGCCGGCGGTCTGGGACTCCGGGGCGAAGGGGTGGATGGAGGCGAACTCCGGCCAGGAGATCGCTTCCATCTCGGCCGTGGCGTTCAGCTTCATCGTGCAGGACCCCAACGGGATCATGGTGCGGTCCAGCGCGAGGTCGCGGTCCGAGAGGCGGCGGATATAGCGCAGCAGCTGCGTCTCGGACCGGTGCGTGTTGAACACCGGGTGCTGCAGGTAATCGGAGGTGCGCTCGACGGCGGCGTCCAGGACGAAGCCATCTACGGAATCCACCACGGTAGCCCCGAAGGCGGCGACGACGTCGGCGACGATGCCCGCCGTCGTGGCCTCATCGGTGGAGATGCCGACCGTGTCGGCGTCGATGGTGCGCAGGTTGATGCCCTTGGCGTCGGCGGCCGCGATGATCTCCGCGGCCTTGCCGGGCACGGAGACGGTGACGGTGTCGAAGAAGGAGGTGTGCTGCACGTCCAGGCCGGCGGCCTTCAGCGAGGCGGCGATGGTCTTGGCGTGGCCGTGGACGGTCTGGGCGATCGCCTTCAGCCCGTCGGGGCCGTGGTAGACGGCGTAGAAGGAAGCCACGATGGCCAGCAGCGCCTGCGCGGTGCAGATGTTGGACGTGGCCTTCTCACGGCGGATGTGCTGCTCGCGGGTCTGCAGGGCCAGACGGTAGGCCGGGACGCCGGCGTTGTCCTTGGAAACACCCACCAGGCGGCCGGGCATGGAGCGCTCCAGGCCCTTCTGGACGGCCATGTAGGCCGCGTGCGGGCCGCCGAAGAACAGCGGCACGCCGAAACGCTGCGCGGAGCCGACGGCGATGTCCGCGCCCTGCTCGCCCGGAGGAGTGATCAGGGTCAGGGACAGCAGGTCGGCGGCGACGGTGACGAGCGCGCCGCGTTCCTTGGCCTCGGCGATCACGGCGGACTGGTCGCACACCCGGCCGGAAACGCCCGGCTGCTGCAGCACGACGCCGTTGATGACGCCCTCCGGCAGGCCCTTGGAGAGGTCCGCGACCTCGACCTCGAAGCCCAGGGCCTCGGCGCGGCCCTTGACGATCGCGATGGTCTGCGGGAGGCAGTCGGCGTCGAGGACGGTCTTGCCGTCGTGGGCGGTCTTGTTCTTGTTGGCGCGGCGCATCATCAGCACGGCCTCGGCGACGGCGGTGGCTTCGTCCAGCAGCGAGGCGTTGGCGATCGGGAGGCCGACGAGGTCCTGGACCATGGTCTGGAAGTTCAGCAGCGCCTCGAGCCGGCCCTGGGAGATTTCCGGCTGGTAGGGCGTGTACGCGGTGTACCAGGCCGGAGCCTCCAGGATGTTGCGGCGGATCACGGCCGGAGTCACGGTGTCGTAATAGCCCTGCCCGATCATCTGCACGGCCGTCTTGTTCTTCGCGGCCAGCTTGCGCAGCTCGGCGAGGACTTCCACTTCGCTCAGCGCCGCGGCGAGCGCGAGGTCGGAGTCCTGCCGGATATCCTTCGGAACAGCGGTATCCACCAGGGCGTCGACGGTGTCGTAGCCGACAGCCTTCAGCATGGCGTCGACGTCGGCCTGGCGGCGGGCGCCGATGTGCCGGTCAACGAAGGACGTGGACGCTGGGGTAACAGTCACAAGGAACTCCATAACTCAGGCGGCGCAGGGTACGCCACATTGATTCGGGTTCCTCCCCGCTCTGTATTGGACCTGAGAGTTTCCGCGCAGCCATGCGTGTGAGTGGCTCCGCTTGCACCGTCGGTGAGCACAGCGCGCCAAGGGACGGGCCTGCTACTTTCCAGAGGTGCCTTGCCGCGGCGGTACTTGGGCCTGAGAGATTCCTGGGGAGGATTTGCTCCTACGGCGCCTGCTTGTACCTACTTGCAGGACTCTCCCGCCGCAGATCAAAGGCGTATTCAATTGGGGGTGACAACAGTCACAGCTCTCATTGTCCTATGCCGGGCACGCGTCCGCAAACTGCCGGCCGCCGGCGCCCCCAGATTACGAGCGTCCGCACCGCGAATTCGCCGGAAACGTGCCGGGTCGCCGTAACTTCCCGTGCGAACTCGCACGCTATCGGCGAATTCGGCAGGCTCAGCGGCGCAGTTTCTCGACGGCGGCCAGGAGGCTCTCGACATCCGCCTCGATTTCAGCCTGCGGGCCGGCGGGACCCCGGCCCAGCATGGCGTTGAAGTACAGCCCATCCCCCATGTAGAGGACGGCCTTCGCCATGGCGGGCCCGACGTCGGCCGCCAGTAGTTCCAGCCAGCTCGCCTGGCCGGCGGCGAAGCGGCGCTGGGTTTCCTCGTGCGCCACCTCGGCCAGCCGGGTGGCCGCCACGAAAACTCGGTCCATGGGCGTGTCCGCCCACACCGAGGACTTGATGAAGTACGCCGCCGCCCCTTCCGGAGCCGCCGCCATGGCCGCAACATCCGCCGCCAGATGCCGGTCCAGCCGTTCCAGCAGGACCGAGATCATCGCCTCCTTAGTCGGGAAGTGGTAGAGCAGGCCGCCCTTGGACACGCCGGCCCGGCGCGCCACGGCGTCCAGCGTCGCGGCGCGTTCACCCACTTCGATAAGCAGGGATTCGAAGGCATCGAGGACGGCCTCGCGGGCCACGGGTTTCCTGGGCATGCTTCCCATCATGCCTGTCCGCACCCGCATTTCTTAACTGTACCGTCCAGACGGTACAGTTAACCCATGAGCACTCCATCGATCACCGCAGCCACCAGCACCCCGGCGGTCTCCCGGCCCCAGGCACCCTGGCGTGACTGGGTGGCGCTGGCCCTGCTGATGTTCCCCGTCCTGCTCGTGGCCGTGGACAACACCGCACTGACCTTTGCCCTGCCGGCCATCGCCCGCAGCCTGTCCGCCTCCGGCGTCCAGCTGCTCTGGATCATCGATGCGTACCCGCTGGTCCTGGCCGGACTGCTGGTCGCGATGGGCAGCCTGGGCGACAGGATCGGCCGGCGCAGGCTGCTCTTCGTGGGCAGCGCTGGCTTTGCGGCGGTTTCGGCCGCGACGGCGTTCGCGCCGAGCGCCGAATGGCTGATCGCGGGCCGTGCCGGGCTTGGCCTCTTCGGCGCCATGCTGATGCCGTCCACGCTCTCCCTGATCCGCAACATCTTTCCGCAGCCCAACCGGCGGAGGCTGGCCGTGGCGATCTGGGCCGCGGGATTCTCCGGCGGCGCCGCTCTCGGCCCGATTGCCGGCGGCTGGCTCGTGGAACACTTCTGGTGGGGCGCCGTCCTGCTGGTCGCAGTGCCGATCATCCTGCCCCTGCTGCTGCTCGGGCCGGCGCTGATCCCGGAGTCCCGCGACCCGAAGCCCGGCCGCGTGGACGTGCCCAGCATCATCCTGTCCCTGCTGGTCATGGTGCCCGTTGTCTACGGGATCAAGGCACTCGCCACCCACGGACCGGCGCCGGAGGCCTTCGCGAGCATCGGCGTCGGCCTGTTCATGGGTTATGTCTTCATCCGGCGTCAGCGCGCCCTTGCCCGGGGCGAAGGGACGGCGCCGATGCTCGATGTGAGCCTCTTTGGCAACCGGATCTTCAGCACGGCCATCATTGCCAACGTGCTGGCGCTGTTCTCCTTCAACGGTTTCATTCTGTTCCTGGCCCAGCACCTGCAACTGCTGGAGGGCCAGTCCCCCTCGGCCTCCGGTGTCGCCATGGTCCCGGCCCTCATCGCCACAGTCGTGGCCGGCCTGCTGGTGGTACCGCTGGTGCGCAAGATCCGGCCCGGCTTCGTGGTGGCCGGCGGCCTGCTGCTGAGCGCGGCGGGTTATTTCATGGTGGCCTTCGGCGACCACAGCCACGGGCCCTCGCTGCTCCTGGCCGCCCTCCTGGTTCTCTGCCTGGGGGTGGGTGCCGCCGAGACAATCTCCAACGACCTGATCCTGGGTGCGGCGCCCGCGGACAAGGCGGGCGCCGCCGCCGCCATTTCCGAGACCGGCTATGAGGTGGGGTCCTTGCTGGGCACGGCGATCCTCGGCTCCATCCTGACGGCCTCGTACCAGGGCAACCTCCGGCTCCCCGACGGGGTGTCCGGGCTCGTCCCGGCCGCGGCCACCAGTCAGGCCGGCGAAACCCTCGCGGGCGCGGTGGAGTTGGCCCGGATGCTCCCCGCTCCTCTTGCGGAGGCAGTGACGGCGGCCGCGCGCACCGCCTTCGACTCGGGCGTCCACGTCACGGCTACAATCGCCCTGGTCCTGATGTCCGGAGCCTGTGTCCTCGCCGCTGTTGTGCTCCGGACGGCGCCAAAGGCAAAATAGCGGACTCAGTTGGCCAGCTCAGTGGCCACTCAGTTGCCGTCGACGTACTTCTGCAGGGCGTCAAGGAGCTCGCCGGTGCCTTCCTTGCGCCCGGCGACCTGTGCGTCGTCGCTTGCCCGGGAGCCGGTGAAGAAGGCGCCCTGCTCGGTGAGGGTCAGGAGGGTGCCGTCGCCGTCGGGCTCCAGTTCGATGGTGCTGAGCGAGACTGACATGCGTTCGCCGTTCAGGAGCATCTCGTAGGTGTAAACGATCCGTTCGTTCTCGACGATGTCGTGATAGACCGCGTGCATCGTGGAGACGAAGCCTCCGACGGTGCCGCCGACGTCGGTCTCGCGGCCGCCCACCCGGAAGTCCAGGCTGGATTCACCCTGCTCCCATTCCGGCGGCCCGCCGAACCAGTTCTTCTTGCTCTCATAGTCGGCAAAGGCGTGAAATACGTGCGACGGCGGGGCGTTCAGCCGGCGTTCCAGGCTGAAGCTTGCATGGGTGACAGGGGTGTTCATGGCGTACTCCTCTTCGAGCGCAGGTGTTCATGCTGGATTGTTCGTTACTGGGTTGGTCACTGCTGGGTTGTCACTGCCGGCCTGTTTGTTGCCGGCAGGCTGGCCGTGGGCCAGAAAGTCCTCGAGCCGGTCGAGGCGACGCTCCCCCGGCGTCCGGCGCTGGCCTAGCCAGCCTTCTGCACGCCGGACCGTGGCAGGGACAATGCTGCAGCTGCGGACCCTGCCGATTTTTTCGCTGCGGATCAGGCCGCTGGCGTCCAGGACCTGGAGGTGCTGCACAACGGCGGGCAGGCTCATCCCGAACGGGGCGGCCAGTTCGGAGACCGCTGCCGGCCCCTCGCAGAGCCGGACCACGATCGCGCGGCGGGTGGGGTCGGCGAGCGCGGCTGGGTGGTGCAGCACAAAGGCTCGGGGCTTGCTGGCGTATCAGCGGAAAGACGTTTCGTCCTGACACCAACCCCGGAACGTTGAGCTTGAGCGTGTTATCGCACCGGCGCTGACCTGCCAGAGCTGTAGTCCCGGAGTGTTCCGGCGATGGCCTCATCGAGGGGGGTTGCTGTGAGCCCTAGTCTGTTCGTGATTTTGCTGCTGTCGACGATGAATGGCTCCTCGAATTGATACTGCATTTCGAGGAGTTCACGGATGGTGGGGTTGAAGAGGCTGAGGCCGCGCAGGAGCAGCGGCGGCATGGTTCGGAGTCTGGCGCGGGGCTGGCCGGCAAGTTTGAAGATCATGTCGACAAGGTCTCTTGTCGTGCGGGTTTCGGGGTCGTTGGGCAGATGCCAGATTTCTCCGGGGGCGTCGGGGTGTTCGCCGAGGACTGCGAGGCCTTCGCCGATGTCAGGGATGTAGGTGTAGGTATGGGGCTGGTCCGGGTCGCCGAGCACAGTGGCGGTTTTTCCGGCCAGGGCTGCGGGGAAGACCCGGTCACCAAGGTTGGATTGTGCACCTCCGCGGGGGCCGAAGTAATCGGAGGCGCGGCCGATGGCGACTTGGACGCGGCCGGCGCGGTGGGCAGTGAGGAGCTCTTGCGACATCTTTGCCCTGAGTTGCCCTTTTTTCGTGTGGGCGTTGTTTGCGCGGTCCTCCGTCAGAGAGTGTCCGTCGGGGCGTCCGTACATGTAGACGTTTTCCATGCTGACCAGGCGGGCGCCGCTGCTTTCGGCCGCCGCGAGAACACCGGACTGCAGAGCGGGGAACTGTGTGCTCCACTCATGGTAAAGCGGGTTCAGGGTCTGATAAACGACGGCGGCACCGCGGGCTGCCTCGGCGGCGAATGCGGGATCGCTGGCGTCCCCTGCGGCGACTTCGACGCCATCGGGAACGCGTGCCTGTCCTGACCGGTTCACGAGCCGGACGGTCCGGCCTCGGCGCAGGCGTGTATCCTGCGCTTCAAGACGCCGTCGAGCTCCCGGTCGCTGAGCGGGTGATCTCCCGGTGTGTCCGAATTGTTAAGCACATGCTTAAGTATTCTCCGGTCCGGACGGAAGTCAAGGGCTGCCGGCACCAAACCCGCCCCCAAACACCAGCGTCAAACACAAGAGTCCGGCGCCGGGAGAAACCCGGCGCCGGACTCTGGCGTTTTTTCAAGGCGAGTGTGCAGTGGGACCCCGGCCCTACTTGTCCTCCGGAGTGGTCACGCTGGCGTTGGCCCGCATGGTCTCGGCATTCACCAGCCAGGCGTACTGCTCAAGCTTGGCAATGAACGCGTGCAGGAGATCGGCGGTGGTGGGGTCTTCCTCGTCCACTTCGTCATGGACTTTGCGCATCGTGCCGACGGCCGCTTCGAGGGCCGCGACAATCCGCTCGATGGCGTCCTTCGTGTTGATCAGGCCCGCAGGGAACTCGGCGAGTGCGGTGGACTTCGAAACCGTGGAACTGCGGCCGTCCGGCAGGGCGTGGAGGGCGCGCATGCGCTCGGCGAGGTCGTCCGCGAATTCCCGGGCGGAATCGATGATCTCGTCCAGCTGGAGGTGAAGGTCCCGGAAGTTGGTCCCGACGATGTTCCAGTGCGCCTGCTTGCCCTGAACGTGGAGTTCGATCAGGTCCACTAGGACAGCCTGCAGGTTGGCCGTCAGTGTAGGTGTTGCTTTCATGCATCCTCCTGGATAGAACCGGTACCGTGCGGGCCTCGCGCACCACTTCCTGGCGCGCCGGCCGATGCTTCCGACGCTACCGCAGGGCAGCGCAGGCAGCGATGGTTCCGGGAGGAATTTCTCGATCAGCTTACTAAGCCAGCTTACTAACCGCTCCGGAGGCCGCTTAGACTGCCTCGTTGAGGACGGGCCCCTGGGGAAGGACGGACCGGGTGATGCCGCCGGAGGTGGCCGTGGAAAGTTGGGTGAGGTAGTCGTTGCGGCGCCGCGGCGTAATCCTGGACTGGGGCTCGAAGGGCTGCTCGGGGTCGTCGGCGTAGTGGGCAGTCAGTCCGTCGCGCATCAGCCGGATGGCCTCCGAACGCTGCTGGGAGACCGCTGCGTGGGTGGATCCAAGCTCTGCGGCCAGGTCTTTGACCGTCCGGTCGCCGAAGTAGATCTCCTCGACAACGTAGCGCATCCGGTCGGGGAGGGACTTCACGGCTGCCCGCAGGTACTGAAGCCGTTCATCCGCGAGGACCGAGTGCTCCGGTGAGAGGGTTTCGGCGGCCAGGGTATCCACCACGGCCTCATCGAGGGGCGTCAGCGTCCGGGAGGCATCCGCGAGCGCGGCCTCCACGACGCTCTGCTGGACGCCCAGGGCGGAGGCGATCTCATCCACTGTGGGCGTGCGGCCAAGGGCGGATGCCAGCGTTTCCTGAACGGACATGGTTTCCTTGATCCGCCGCCGGGCGGAGCGGGTGGCCCAGTCGCTGGCCCGCATCTCGTCCGCGAAGGCGCCAAGGATGCGCCGGCGCGCGAACGCACCAAACGGCACCCCGAGGTCCGGATCGAACGAATCGGCCGAGGTGATCAGGGCAATAGCACCGGCTGAGGCCAGGTCATCGCGAGAAAGGTGTGACGCTTTCGAGCACAAATCTGAGACGAGATACCCCACCAGCGGAAGGTGCTGCGTGACCATCTCGTTGCGTTCCACGCGATTCAATTCTGTGTCCCCCCATGAGACCGGATCCGAAGGGCCTAGGCCCTTAAAACGCCGAGAGCCGCACCCGAAAACGGACCGGTGCTCCCCCCATTGGAGTCAGCGTTCGATAGTGGGGCGCAGCACCCATGGTGGAAACCTATCACCTGATCTACATTCTGCGTGTACCCTCAGGAAAAAGCTTGGCGAAAAATGCGGTAACCGCCCCGTAGCTGTCATTCGGGGGCGGAAACGGAATGGGGCCCATGAGCGCAAGTGATCTCTCCGCGGCATTGTGGCAGGAGCGGCGGCAGATGGAACTGCTGTTGTTCAGGCTGGAGACGCAGCGGCTGCACGTCGAGGCCGGGAATCTGGAATGGCTGACCTTCATGGCGTCCGAGGTTGAAACCGTGCTGGACCGTTTGCGCTTCGAAGCCTTGGCCCGGAGTGTCGAATCTGCCGCCGTGGCGGCCCAGTGGGGCCTGCCGGCACCTACGACGCTGGTCGAACTGATTTCGGCCGCACCTGCCGGCCCCTGGCCCGAGATCCTGCGCGAGCATCTGGACGCCCTGCGTGGACTTCTCGCCCGGCTCGGCGAGGCCGCGCGCGTGAACGAAGAGGCGCTGCGGACCCTCCCGCTGCCGGGGCGCCCCGGTCCGGCCGGCGCCGCCGGGCTGCTGGATCAGCTCACCACTGCCGGAAACCTGGAGCGGTCGCTGGCCGTGCTCGGGCGCACGTCCCAGCCCCTCCTGGCGCAATACCTGGGCGTGGAGCAGGGCTGACCGGGACCGGCCCTCAGCCCGCGGCAGGTTCGGCGGGCGCGGCAGGTGCGGCGGGAGGCGCGGGCGGCGGCATGAGCCCGCGCAGCGCGTCCTCGGTGTCCGGGCCGGCTTCCGCCGCCGCGAGGTTTGCCGCCGCAATGGCTTCGATGACTTCCCGGCGCTGGATGGGCACACCCCGGGGCGCCTCAATGCCTATCCGCACACCGTCGCCGCGGCCTTCCAGGACCGTGATGACGATGCCGTCGCCGATCATGATCTGTTCGCCCGGCTTGCGTGTAAGTACCAGCATCTTCTCAATCTACCCTTCGCCGCGGGGAGCGTCGGACGATTCCCGCCGGTTCTGCCACGTCGGATCCGGCCCGGCCGGACGCGCGTCGATCCAGCCGACGGGCAGTCCCAAGCCGTTGACGCTTTCGGGTGACCCGGTCTCCGAGGCGCCGACCACCGCCACGGCGGTCACATTGAGCTGGGCCGAGAGCACGCCGACCCAGCGCGCCGTGTCCTCATGCTTGCGTCCGGCATCGACCACTACCCAGACCTGGTCGGCAGAGAGCGCGGCCACTGACTGCACCCGTGCCAGGGCGTTCCGGGCTTTGCCGAGTCCGAACGCCACTATGACGGTGCGCTCCGTCATCACCGCGTGGGCGCGTGCTGCCGTGGCGCTTTGACGTCCGTCGACGTGCAGGTGGCCATAGGCGGAGAGCATCGCCGGCGGTCCGCACATCGGCGCCGCCTGCCGCCATGGACATCGCCAGTGCGGCATCCATGGCGTCCTCCCCAAGCCCGACCAGGGCCACGAGATCGCCGACCCCGGTCAGCGGAGCCGGGGCAACCGCTGCTGGCGGCGCGGCCAGCGCCGCCCCGCCGGCTCCGGCGCTGCCCGCTGCCGGCTCGGCGGGACTCAAAGGGCCGCTCGGGGCGGCAGTTCCGGCAGCGGAGGCCGGGCCGACGGCGGCAGCCGGTTGCGCCGGGACGGCGGCCGGTTCCGCCGGGGTCCGGAGTCCCGCGCCGAGCTGTTCCAGTAGTTCGGCGAAGTCCCGCGACTCGGTGGATACGCCGGCAGTTGCGGGCCGGTGCAGGCTGAGTTCAGCCGCGTCTGCCTCCTCCAGCAGGGCGGCGATGGCGGCTCCGTGCAGCTGATGCGACGGGCCGACGGCGGGGCGGTCCGCTGGCGCTCCCGCTGTCGGGACCGACGGCGGGACCGGTGCGGCGG
The DNA here is from genome assembly GCA_963810895.1 of uncultured Actinomycetota bacterium. Classification (GTDB taxonomy): domain Bacteria; phylum Actinomycetota; class Actinomycetes; order Actinomycetales; family Micrococcaceae; genus Arthrobacter. Next base: position 79,132 of record CAWEPM010000005.1, on the reverse strand, counting down.
CCGGCGTGTCTTCCCGGCGCTGAAGTTTCTCACTGCCGCCGCACGTTTCCTGCACTGCCGGGGACCTTCCCCGCGGAGGCCGTCCCGGCGTCGTTCTTCCCGGCGGGACCAGCGACAGCGGGACCAGTGACAGCGCAGAGGGGGCCGCTTCCGGCCCGGCCAGGATGTCGGCGTCGGGCACTACCTCTCCGGTGACCACCTCATGCTTGGGCAGGACCTCGACCATGGCCTCGTAACGGTCCTGGGCGAAGAGCCCGGCGATTCCGGGGCTGATGACGCGTTCGGCGGACACAATCCGGGCGGCGGGACCGTACTGCCGTTCCGCCTTCTGGCGGATCTCCTCGAGCGAGGCTCCCTTAAGCCGATAGCGGTTCGGCATGGCGCACGACTCCTACTGTTTCGATCCGGACGTTGGCAGAGGTCACCTCGCGGTAGGAGAGCACGGGCACCGACCCCGGCTGCGCCCCGATGAGGCGGTGGATGGCGGGCCGGAGCGCCGGGGCGCACACGAGCACGGCCTGGCGGTTGGCGGCAGCCGCGGCGTCGACGGCGGAGCGCACCGAGCGCAGCACCGCGTCAAGCCGGTCCTGTCCCATGACGATCTGGCTGCCGCCTTCCGCGGGCCGCATGTCCTCGAGCATGTGCTGCTCCAGGACGGGGTCGATCATGATGACGTTGAGCACGGGGCCGTCCATGAACTTGGCCGTGAGGGCGGGGCCGAGGGCCTGCCGGGCTGCTTCGACGAGAGATTCCGGATCCGTGGAAATCTTGGCGCGGAGCGTGAGGGCCTCGTAGATCCGGGCGAGGTCGTTGATGGGCACCTGCTCGTCCAGGAGGCCCTGGAGAACGCGCTGCAACTCGGCGAGGGAGAGCAGGGCCGGGGTCAGTTCGTCGACGGCGGAGGGGCTTTGCTTGCGCACGCCCTCGGTCAGCACCCGGACGTCCTCGCGGGACAGCAGCCGGGCAGCGTTCGCCGAGACGATCGAGGACAGATGGGTGACCAGGACGGAAACCCGGTCGATCACCGTGGCACCGGTCATTTCGGCGCTGTGGCGCATCTCCCCCGGAATCCACTTCCCGGCGAGCCCGAACACCGGCTCGATCATCGCCGGGCCGGGGAGCGAGTCGAGGTTGTCGCCCAGGGCGAGCATCTGGCCGCTGGGGGCCGAGCCGCGTCCGGCTTCCACGCCGGCGATCCGGATGGCATAGGTGGCCGGCGGCAGGTCCACGCTGTCCCTCGTGCGCACCGGCGGGATGACGAGGCCCAGTTCCATGGCGATCTTGTGCCGGAGGGACCGGACCCGGGCCAGGAGGTCGTCGGAGGCTCCGGAGACCATGTCCACGAGGTCCGGTGCCAGCAGGATCTCCACGGGGTGAATGCGCATGTCCTCCATGAGCTTTTCGTTGGGATCCATCTCCGGGAAGTTCAGTGCGGTCGACTCGGCCTCCCGGGCCGTCTCCTCCCGCTGCTGGCTGGCTGCGGTCCGGCGGGAGGCAAGGATCAGGGCGGCTCCGACGAGGATGAACGGGACGGGCGGCATGCCGGGGATCAGGGCCATGGCGAGGGCGGCGACGCCGGCGATCATGAGCGCGTTGGGCGACTGCAGCAGCTGGGTGGAGGCCGTCCGGCCCATGTCCGACTCGGCGTTGGACCGGGTCACGATCATGCCGGTGGAGACGGCCATGAGCAGCGCCGGGATCTGCGTGACGAGCCCGTCGCCCATGGTCAGCAGGCCGTAGGTGTTCAGGGCATCGCCGATATCCAGGCCGCGCTGGATCATGCCGATGGCGATGCCGCCGACGAAGTTGATGATGATAATGATGATGCCCGCGATGGCATCGCCCTTGACGAACTTCGAGGCGCCGTCCATGGCACCGTAGAAATCGGCCTCGGCCGAGACCTCGGCCCGCCGTTCCCGGGCCTGGGTGTCGGTGAGGAGCCCCGCGTTGAGGTCGGCGTCGATCGCCATCTGCTTGCCGGGCATGGCATCGAGCGTGAAGCGCGCGCCCACCTCGGCCACGCGCTCGGCGCCCTTGGTGACCACCACGAACTGGATCACCACGAGGATCAGGAACACGACGGCGCCGATGATCATGGAGCCGCCGACCGTCACCTTGCCGAAGGCTTCAATGACCTGCCCGGCGTACCCATTGCCCAGGACCAGGCGCGTGGAGGCGACGTTGAGGCCCAGCCGGAACAGCGTGGCCACCAGCAGCAGGGACGGGAACACGGAGAAGTCCAGCGGCTTCTTCACGAACATGCTGGTCAGCAGGACCAGCAGTGCCAGCAGGATGTTGCAGACGATGAGGAAATCGAGCAGGGGCGCGGGCACGGGAACCACCAGCAGCAGCACGATCCCCACGATGCCGATGGGCACCGTCAGCCGGTTCAGCCTGTTGTTCATGGTGCGGTCCTTTCACAGACACTGATTCCCAAAGTTTTCATGCCGAGCTTCACGCTGCGCGCCACGTGTTTCGTTGCGTGTTTCATTGCGTGTTCATACCGCGGCAACCGTGCTGCTCATGCGGTGCATCCCGGCGCCGGCACCCCGGGCCTTGAGCGCCATGACGAACGCCAGCACGCCGGCCACCGCCCGGTAGAAGTCCACCGGGATCTCGTCCCCCAGCTCACAGGCCCCGTGGAGGGCCCTGGTCAACGGGATGTCCTGGACCATGGGCACGTTCTTCTGCTCGGCCTCTTCCCTGATCCTTGCCGCGACATGGCCGGCGCCCTTGGCCACCACGCGGGGTGCGGACTTGCCGGGCTCGTACTTGAGGGCCACCGCCACATGCGTGGGGTTGACCAGGACGACGTCGGCGTCCCCGATCGCGGCGATCATGCGGTTCCGGCTCATGGCCATCTGGCGCGCCCGGCGCTGGGACCGGATGAGCGGGTCGCCCTCGCTGTTCTTGTTCTCGTCCTGGACTTCCTTCTTGGACATCCGGGTCTTCTTGCGGTTGCGCCGCATCACGACGAAGAAGTCCGCGGCGGCCAGCACGATTCCGGCGGCCACAGCGAACTGGACGAGGGAGGCAATGCCGCCGGCTGCAGCCTCCGTGACGGCGGATACCGGCAGTCCCCCTGCGGTCAGGAGCACCGGGACCAGTCCCTGCACGACCGTGTAGAGCACCAGTCCCACGACGGTGGCCTTCAGCAGCGCCTTGACGCCGCCCCACACGGCTTGGGCGCCGAACACCCGCTTGATCCCGCTGAGCAGGTTGAAGTGTTCGAATTCGAGCCTGAATTTCTTCAGGTGGACGCCGCCCTGGAGGGCGGAGCCGACGAGGACGGCCAGGAACACGACGATCAGCAGGGGTCCGACGATCCCGGCGATGGACGCGAACCCGTCTTCCAGTGCCTGGACGGCTTTGCCGGGATCGGGGGCGGACATGACGCTGCGGACGCTGAAGAGCTGGTCCGTGGCGGCGTTGGCGGCCCGGCCCACCGTGCTGGGCAGCATGAGCGCGGCGGCGCCGACGCCGAGCCAGGCGGTGAGGTCCTGGGATCGGGAAAGCTGGCCCTTGGAACGGACCTCCCGCATCCGTTTGTCGGTGGCTTGCTCGGTCTTTTCCTGTGAATCCGCCATCAGCCCACCCCCAGCACTGCTTTGGCCGCCTGTCCGGCGAGGCTGGAAACGATCCGCGGCAGGGCCAGGAACATGAATCCGGCCAGCATGAGGGTGAGGAGGATCTTCAGCGGGAAGCCCAGCGAGAAGGCGTTCAGTGCCGGCGCCACGCGGGTCAACAGGCCAAGCCCGACGTCGGCCAGGAACAGGACCACCAGGAGGGGCCCGGCGATCTGCACGGCGGCGAGGAACATGCCGGACACTGCCGTGATGATGGCCTGCACCGGCTGGGCCAGGTCAATTCCGCCGGCCAGGGGCAGGGCCGCGAAGCTGCCGGTGAGGCCCGTGATGACCAGCTGGTAACCGTCGGAGGCGAACAGCAGGGCCAACGCCGCCATCTGCAGGAGCCTGGTGAACTGTGCGCCGTTGACCATCATTTGGGGGTCATAGGCCTGGGCCATCTGGAAGCCGCTGAAAAGGTCGATCAGGCTGCCGGCGGACTGGATGGCGGAGAAGATCACCAGGACCAAGAATCCCAGGACAAGCCCGGTGACGAGCTCCAGGACCACTCCGGTGAGGAACGCGGCGGTGTCGCGGGGCGTGTAGCCGCCGACCACGCGCTGTGTCACGGCCAGGCCGAGTCCCAGTCCCAGCATGGCCTTCACGCGCCCCGGAAAGGCCTGGTGCGAGAAGGGCGGTGCCACGATCAGGAAGGCGGTCATCCGGACCGTGGCCAGCAGCAGGACTTCCAGCCAGGTCGGGTCGATGGGGATGCCCACCTCACAGGCCTCCGAGCAGGGACGGAATCTTGGCGAAGAGGTCGTTGGTGAACGCGACCATCTCCGAAATCATCCAGTGTCCGCAGACGATCAGGGCCACGGCTACCGCGGCAGCCTTCGGCACGAAGGACAGGGTGGCTTCCTGCAGCTGCGTGATGGACTGCAGCAGTGAGATGGCCAGGCCCACCACCAGCGCCGTGACCAGCACCGGCGCGGCGAGCTTCGCGGCCACAATCATGGCCTGGAGACAGATGTCCAGGACGGCGTTGGCGTTCATCCGGTGGCCGCATAGCTTTGGACGAGCGCGGTGATGATCAGGCCCCAGCCGTCCACGAGGACGAAGAGGAGGATCTTGAAGGGCAGCGAGATCATGACCGGCGGCAGCATCATCATGCCCATGGACATCAGGGCCGCGGACACCACGAGGTCGATCACGAGGAACGGGATGAAGATGACGAAGCCGATGATGAACGCGGCGCGGAGTTCGGAGATCATGAACGCCGGGATGAGGGTCTGCAGCGGCACGGCCTCAGGGGTGGCCGGGTTCTCGGCCCCGGCGGCGCGGGACATCAGGGCGATGTCCTCTTCCCTCGTGTGGGCGAGCATGAAGTGCTGCAACGGACCCGACGCGGCGCTGACCGCACCGTTGAAGTCCAGGGTGCCGTTGAGGTAGGGCTGGATGCCGAGGGTGTTCATCTCGTTGATGACGGGCCACATCACAAAGATCGACAGGAACAGCGCCAGCCCCGCCAGCACCTGGTTCGGCGGGATGGACGGCAGGGACAGCGCGTTGCGGGTCATCGCCAGGACCACGAAGATCTTGGTGAACGACGTCATCATCAGCAGCAGCGAGGGCGCAACGGCCAGGAGCGTGATCCCGATCAGGGTCAGCACGGCGGTGGAGGGTTTGCCGTCCATCCCGTTGATCTGGATGTTGACGTTCCCGCTGTCGGGATTGGCCGGATCGGTCGGGGGCACCGGCGGGGCCGGATCGATGGGTGCGGCGTGTCCGGCCGAGGCATTCAGCCACAGCAGGAGGACGGCAAACAGCACGGCGGCGAGACCCAGGACCAGGAGCCTGAGAGGACTTGCGCCGGCAGGACGCAATCGGGCCGGGCCGGCGGAGAGTGGGCGGATCAATTGCGGCGTCCGCTCCTGAGAGCGGCGGCGGCCTGCTTCCACGTGGAGCCGGCAAGGATGGACCCGTGCAGGGGCGGGTGGTCCGACGCGCCGATGGCGCTGCCACGGCCGGCGGGGCCGCGGGCCTGGGAGCCCCGGTGGAGGGAGCTGCGTCGCGACGGCGGCAGGTCCCGGCTGCCGTCCCGGCGATCGCCAAGCGGCGCGTCCTGGCCGTCACCGAACGGGTCATCACCGGCTGGGCCGTCCGGGTCATCACCGAACGGGTCATCACCGGCTGGGTCCGCCGGCTGGCTGCTGAAGTGGTTGCCGGAGAGCGGGCGGGCCTCAGAAAGGATCCGGGCGAAGTCCCCGAAGCCGCGGCTGATGCCGGGGGCCGGGACTTCTTCGGGTTCGGGCGGGATGTCCCCGGTGTGCAGGACGTTCACAGCGTGCTCGGTGACGCCCAGCAGGAAGCGCTGCCCGGCGGCGTCGACCACCACCACGGACGCTTTTTGTCCGAGGCTCTGCCGGCTGACGATGGTCAGGGCGCGGTCAGCCCGGCGCCGCCCGGTGCCTTTGCCCAGCCGGCGCTGCAGGAACCACATGAGGCCAAGCACCGCGCCCAGGGCCACGACTACCCGCAGCCCGAGGATCAGTGCGTCCATTCAGCTGAGCCCCTCGGCGACGTCGAGGATGCGGGTAATCCGCACCGCGTAGTCCTGGTCCAGGACCACAACTTCGCCGTGCGCGATCAGGCGGCCGTTGAGCAGGACGTCGGCCGGGGCGCCGGCGGAGCGGTCCAGTTCGATGATCTTGCCCGGTTCCAGCGACAGCACGTCGCGGACGGACATCCGGGTGCGTCCGATCTCCACGGTCAGGGCCATTTCGATGTTGTTGATGCGGCCGAGCCGGCCGGCCACCGTGCTTCCGCCGGCGAACACGTCCCCGGTGCGCTCCTGGCTGTTGCCGTGTTCGCGGAGCCGGACAGCGAACCAGGCCGCGGCGTTGGTGCCGTCGGAGAGTTCAAAGACGGCCGTGTCGGGGTCCGAGAGGAGCCCGGAGACGTCGGATTCGCGCAGATCGGACAGGACACCGGCCCCGAAGACCGAGCTGGCGCTTTCCATGGCCGGACGCAGCACATCTGTCACGGAGACGTGGCCCAGCTGGGACCCGGCCCCGGCCGCCTCGTCCAGGAAGGTGCGGTCGCTGAGCATGAGCGCGAGGTCGGCGGTGACCGCGCCGACGAAGGTCGCCGTGACCGCCTGGCGGGCGTAGGCTGCCGCGGCCCGGGCAGGCACCAGGGCGACAACCTTCAGGGCCACCGGGCTCGGGAGTTCCTCGACGAGCCGCTCCGCCGACAATTCGTGCTTGGTCAGGGTGATGCTCATCGTTGGTTCTCCTCGATTGTGACAATGACTGCGGCCGCGCGGGAGCCGTTGCGGGCCGGGGCGGCGGTGGCCAGCCGGGTTCCGTCCAGGGTGAGGTCAAAGGGCCGGTTTTCCAGGTGCGGCAGGGTCAGGACGTCGCCGACGGCGAGGCCCAGGATCTGGCTCGGGGTGACGAACGACGTCGAGAGCCGCACCGACAGTTCCACCGGCACCTGTTCCAGTTGGGCGCTGATGCGGGCCGCGGCGTCGCCGCGGGTGTCGGTCGGGTTGACCTTCTTGAGCCGGCCCAGCAGGATGGCGGCCGGAACGGCCAGGGTGGCGGGCGCGTTGATGTCGCCGACGCTCATGGTGAAGGAGGCAACGATCATCAGTTCGCTCGGCGCCGCGGCCTGGGCAAACTGGGAGTTGTACTGGATCGTGTCCACCCGGACGGACTCGCTGAGCAGCGGGCCCAGGGAGTAGCCGAGGTCTTCGAGGGCCTCGTCCATGAGGCCCTTGATCAGGGCCTGCTCGATCTGGGTGAACTTGCGGTCCGGCATGGGCGAGTCGTTCGAGGCGCCGAGCATCCGGTTGACCCAGCCGAGGGCGGCCGGACCGGGGAACTGCACCACGAGTTTGGAATCGTGGGCCTCCACAGTGCACAGGACCATGGCGGTGACGGCGGGCAGCGAGGCCGCGTATTCGTCGTAGCTGAGCATGCTGACGTCTTCGAGGCGCACCACTGACTTGACCCGGACCTTGGCGGTCAGCTGGGTTCCCCACTGGCGGGCGAACGTTTCGAAGGCGAGCTCCAGCACACGGCTGTGTTCGCGCGCGAGCGTCGCGGGACGGCGGAAGTCATAGACGCTGACGGCCCGCTCCCGTACTACTTCCCGCTCATCCAGAACACTCACGGTTGCCACTATCGGCAAGGGATCGCGCGGCGTAAGCAATCCGCCCTAGGCAATCCGCGGTGGCAATCCGCCGGCGAACACAGCAGGCAATGAGCAGCCTATTTCTTGCTCAGCTTCAATGCCTCGGGAATCAGCGCACGGACGACGTCGGGCTTGTCGGAAAGGACCACGATGTCCACCCGGCGGTTCCGCTCCATCAACTCCGGGGTGGAGTCGTCGTTGACCTGGCGGGCGGACCCGAATGCGACGGCGCCGATGGTTCCCGGGCGCAATGCCGCCCCGGTCCACCATGAACCGCAGGACGTTGACGGCGCGCGCCGAGGACAGTTCCCAGGTGGAGGGGTAGGCCGTGATGCCGTTTGCGGCGTGGCCCTCGACCATGATTTCCATCCCGGCCGGCTTCAGGATCGGTGAGATGATCTGCAAAACCTGGGTGGCCCGGGACGTGAGTTCGGGCTGGTCCGGCTCGAAGAACGCCTGTGAACCGACGAGTTTGACCGTCAGTCCGCGCTGGTCGATCTGGAACTCGACGTTGTCGCTCAGCCCGGCGGCCGCAAGGCCGGACTGCATTTTGGCCTGCAGCGCCTTGAGCTTGTCCACTTCCTTGATCGCTTCAGCCATGTTCTCGGGGGATGTGGTCGCCGCGCCCTTGACCGCGGCGAACGCCTCAAGGTTTTCGTCCACGAGCTCTGGCGGCACCACCGTGCCCGACGCCGTGTCCACAGTCTCCGACGCAACCGCGCCGAAGCCCGTGGCGAGGGAGTTACGGAGCTTTTCAAACTTGTTGGCGTCCACGGTGGACATCGCGAAGAGCACGATGAACATGCACATCAGCACGGTGACCATGTCCATGTAGGACGCCATCCAGCGCTCGTCGACGTGGTGTTCTTCCGGCTTCTTGCGCCCGCGCCGCCTGGGGCTCACGCGGCCTCGTCCATCGCGTCGGATTTGTCCCTGCCGCCGGCCTTCTTGCCGCCGCTGCTCTTGAGCTGGTGCTCCGGGACCATGGCGCGGAGCCGTTCGGCGAGGAGCAGCGGCTGGGCGCCGGACTGGACCGACAGCATGCCTTCCATGAGCAGCGTCATCCGCTCGATGTCCAGTTCCGAGAGCCGGCTCATCCGGGCGCTAAAGGGAAGCCAGATGAAGTTGGCGGAGAGCAGGCCCCACAGCGTGGCGACGAAGGCCGCCGCGATCATCGGACCCAGATGGTCCGGGGTGGAGAGGTTTTCCAGGACGTGGGTCAGGGACACCACGGTGCCGATGATGCCCACGGTAGGGGCGTAGCCGCCGAGGCTCGCGAAGAATTTGGAGTTGGCGTGGTCGCTGCGGGCCTTCGAATCAATTTCGTCCTCCATCAGCATCCGGAGGTCCTCGGCGTCGGTGCCGTCGGCGATGTTCTGCAGCGCACGGGCCAGGAAGGGATCCTTGACGCTGGCCGCTTCCTCTTCCAGGGACAGCAGGCCCTCGCTGCGGGCCTTTTCGGCGAAGCGGACCATCTGGTCGATGCTTTCCTGCGGCTTGGCGGTCTTGCCGAGGAACATCTTGGGGAGGGCCTTGAACGCCTGGACGACGTCCTTGAGGGTGTTTCCGGCGATTCCGACGGCGAGCGTGGCGCCGAAGACCAGGATCATGGGCGCGGGCAGGAGCAGCGCCGACAGGCTGGCGCCTTCGAGGGTCACCATGGCGATAACGGAGCCAAAGGCGAGGAGCAGTCCGATGACTGTTGCGGGATCCATGGTTACTTTCTGGGTTGCACGGGCGCCGTGGGGCCGGCGCCGTCGGTGTCGTCGTCGTCAGTCCGGACCAGGCTCAGCGGATAGCCGGTGATGGCCGGGAAGTCCCGGGCCTTGCTCAGGATGTACGCCCGGTACTCGGCGATGAGTTCGACCACTTCCGCGAGGCTTTCGAGGACCACATAGGCGGCGCCGTCGAGCGTCACCAAATGCGTATCCGGGCTCTCGTGGATGCGTTCGATGAGGTCCGGATTGACCGCGAAGCGCGTTCCGTTGAGGCGTGTAACGACGATCATGGGCCGATTCTGCTCTGTGAGGGGGAAGGGTGTTCTCGTCAGTACTGTCGGCAGCATCGGCGTCTTCGTTAGGCGCCGAGGTCAGGCGCCGAGGTCAGGCGCCGGCAGCGCGGCTCCGCGTGGCGGACGCGGAATACTGCCCGGGATTCGCCATGAGTCCCTGTGCCAAGGCCGCGGCGCGGTATTAAGGTGGGAGCTGACGGGGCCAAGCGGCCCGCCCCGTTGGACGGCCGGTTCGGTGCCTTCAGTTCAGTGCTTCAGCCCAGTGCTTGCTCCAGCGCCGGACGCAACGGCCGCCCGCCTCATCAGGAAGGCCAGCCATGGTGCCGTTTCCGGCTCTCGAGAAGCCGTTGAACCCGTTTCCCCGCTACGAAGCCATGCGGCGCAGCGATCCCGTATTCCAGGATCAGGAGACCGGGGTCTGGCACGTCTTCGGCTACGACGACGTCCAGCGTGTTCTGTCGGAACACGCCTCTTTTTCATCCCGGATGGGCGGCGACAATCCCTCCGAAACCGGCCAGCTCTTCGCCGCCAGCCTGATCAACACAGACCCGCCCCGGCACCGCCAGTTGCGTTCCCTCGTGACGCAGGCGTTCACGCCGCGGTCAGTGGAAGCGCTCGCCCCGCGCATCTCGGCCCTCACGGACGAGTTGCTGGACCCGGTGGTTGCCACGGGCACGCACGGACCTGATCGAACAGCTGGCCTACCCGCTGCCGGTGATCGTGATCGCGGAGCTCATGGGCATCCCGGCCGCGGACCGGGACCGGTTCAAACAGTGGTCTGACGTGATCGTGAGCCAAACCCGCCCGGGCGCCGACGAGTCCAGCCACACTGCCGCCCACCGGGAAATGGCGGAGTACTTCATGGGCATGATCGAGCAGCGACGGCGCCAGCCGGGCCACGACCTCATCAGCGCGCTCCTGGCGGCCGAGATCGACGGACAGAAACTCAGCGTGATCGAGCTGCTCGGATTCTGCAGCCTGCTGCTCGTGGCGGGCAACGAGACCACCACCAACCTGATCGGCAACGCGGTGCTGTGCTTCACCGAATCGCCAGGCACGGCGGAGCGCCTGATCGCCGAGCCGGCTCTGCTCCCGCAGGCGATCGAGGAGGTGCTGCGCTACCGCTCCCCTGTCCAGTCCATGTACCGGATCTCCGCCGTCGACACGACGCTGCGTGACCGGCCCATCCCCGCGGGATCGCCGATCGTGGCCTGGATCGGCTCGGCGAACCGCGACGGGGAGCAGTTCCCGCGCCCTGACGTGTTCGACGTCGGACGCGCACCAAACCGACACCTCGCCTTCGGGCAGGGCATCCACTTCTGCCTCGGGGCTCCCCTGGCCCGGCTCGAGGCAAGGATCGCGCTGCAGGCCGTGCTCTCCCGGCTGCCGGGGCTGGCCGTAGATCCCGAAGCGCAGCTGGAGCGGATGGAAAGCACGATCGTCTACGGGGTGAAGCAGCTTCCCGTGTCCTGGCGGGCTGCCTGACGGCGAGCGCCGCGGCACGTCCCCGTCCCGCCGTTGCCCTATCACGTATGGCTGCTTCAGCCGCTTTTTGGCAGCCATAGGTGATAGCGCAACGGGAGGGTGTGGATAACTTCAGCAGCATCACGCATTTGCGGCAACAATGGGCCGCATGCGACGTCCCGCGCCCTTGCCCTCCCACTTGTCGGCTGCTCCGTTCACCGTGTATGAGGCGAGAGCTGCCAATCTGAGCCGGGCCCGGCTCCGTGCATCCGACCTCGCCCCGGCTAGCCGGTTAATTTACCTCCCGGGTGGCTGGGACTTTGAGATCCGAAGCCTGGCACGGGCGCTCTCGGCCGCGACGCCGGGCGGCTGGATCTCGCATCTGACCGCCGCGGTAATCCACGGGCTGTGGCTTCCGGCTTGGTGTTGCGGAAGCCGGGAGTTGCATCTCAGCAAGCCCAAAGCACTGCCACCGGTCCGGCGGGAGGGCGTGGTGGGGCACACCGTGCTGGCCTTCCCGGACGAGGTCACGGTGCTGGACGGTATCCACATTTCGACCCCGGCTCGGACTTGGCTGGATCTCGCCCGCATCCTGCCGCTGGAAGACCTCGTGGCCGTGGGCGACCAGCTGGTGCGTCACCCGCGCCCTGGTCTGGAGATCCGCACCGAGCCGTGGGCGACGCGCGAGGAACTGCGGATGATGCTCAAGCGTCACCCGAAGCTCCAGGGGATCGTGAAGGCCCGCCAGGCGGCCGAGCTGATCCGTGTCGGTGCCGACTCCGCACCGGAGACGTTTCTGCGGCTGGCGCTCACTGCGGCCGGGCTCCCGGAGCCGGAGTTGCAGCTGCGGCTTGTTCCGGAGGACCCGTATTCACCGGCCGCGGACCTGGGCTACCGCGAACAGCGCATAGCCATCCAGTACGACGGCGCCCACCACCGCACGCGCGAACAGCAGTCCCGTGACAACCGCCGGGACGAGGTCTTCAACGCTGCGGGATGGCGGTACTTCAAGTTCAATGCCGACGATCTGGCCAATGACTTCCGGGGCGCGGTGCGCAGAGTCCGGGCTCGCCCTTCGCTCCCCGTTAAACACCCGGTTGCCCTATCACGTATGGTTGCTTTGCCGCCGGAATGACAGCCATAGGTGATAGGGCAACTCGGGGGATGGGCAACGCGGAGGGCAGGGCGCCAGGAACTAGCGCTTCAGCTGGGTCAGTTCCTGCAGGACCTCATCCGAGGTGGTGATGATGCGGGCGTTGGCCTGGAAGCCGCGCTGCGCAACGATCAGGTTGGTGAATTCCTGCGACAGGTCCACGTTCGACATTTCCAGCGAGCCGCCGGTCAGGGTGCCGATGCCGGGGTCGCCGGCAGCACCCAGCTGCACGCCGCCGGAGTTGCCGGTCGCCACGTAGGAGGAGCCGCCGGCCTTCTCCAGGCCGCCCGGGTTGGTGAACTTGGCGAGGGCGATCTTGGCCAGGACCTGCTTGATGCCGTTGCTGAACGACCCGATCAGGGAGCCGTCGCTGCCCAGCGTGTAGGACTCGAGCTTGCCGACGGCGGCACCGTTCTGGCCGCTGACGGCCAGCGAGCTCATGGTGGCGTAGCCGGAGACCTTGGAGACGTCGATGGTAATGCCGTTGCGCCCGCCGATAAGGGGGCGCCGGCGTTCAGCTGGCCGTTGGTGAAGGCAAGGGAGCCTGCCGTCGTTGCGCCGTCGTCGTCCGGATGCATCCCAGCCAGCCGCCGTCTTGGTGAAGGTCAGCGTCAGGCTGCTCTCCGCGCCGTTTGCCGTCGTAGACATTGACGACGCGGTCCAGCTTGGTGCCGAGTGCGCATCGCTGGGCAGGTTGCCGTCCAGCGTCACTGTGTCTGTCTTCTTGGCCACCATGGTGTTGGGGTTCAGCGTGATGTCGCCCACGGGGCCACCGGCATTGATCACGCCGTTGGTGGCCGTCCAGCCCTGGAGGATGCCGCCGTCGGGGCTCACCAGCTGGTTGGCCGCATCCGGGCTGAACGCGCCGGCGCGGGTGAAGAGCTGGCTGCCGCCCTTGCTCGTGACGAAGAAGCCGTCACCGGAAATCATCATGTCGGTGGCCCGGCCGGTGCTCTGCGAAGAACCCTGGGAGAAGTTGGTGGTGACACCGGTAACCCGGACGCCCAGGCCGATCTGGGCGGGGTTGCTGCCGCCGGTCTCGGCTTGCGGGCCGGTGGCGCCCTGCTGCAACTGGGACAGGGTGTCCTGGAACTGGGTGGAGGACGCCTTGAAGCCGGCGGTGTTGACGTTGGCGATGTTGTTGCCAGTAACGTCCAGCATGGTCTGGTGGGCGCGAAGGCCCGAGATTCCGGAGTACAGCGAGCGGAGCATGGGAACTGCCTTTCTACGGGTGGAAAACTGGTTAGGAAGCGGCCGGAGCAGTAAGCCCGGTAACGGAATCGAGGGGAACGGCGAGGTCGCCGATCATGACGGACGGAACCGAGCCCGCATAGGAGACGGAGCTGGCGATGCCGGTGCCGGTGGTGCCGTCCGCGAGGGTGTACCCGACCGAGTGGCCGATCAGCTGGGCTGCCGCCGTCCGCATCTGGAGGGAGAAGCCCTCCTTGCTGTTGGTGGCCAGTTCAGTCATTTTTTCCATCATGGAGAGCTGGAGGGTCTGGCTCATCATCTGGTTGGTGTCCATGGGCGCGCTCGGGTTCTGGTTCTTGAGCTGCGCCACGAGCAGGGTCATGAAAACGTTGGCATCCATGGTCTGCGCGGGTGTCCGGACGGCAGAAGCCTGGGAGGTCTCCCCTGCCGCGGTCACCGGCGGGGATGCGATCGGCTGAATCGTCATAAGTCGCGTTCCTTCGTGTCAGACAAGAATGTCGAGGGTGGTCTGGGGGCCGTTCAATATCCGGCGGTGCGTATGGCTTGATCATCGGCCAGTGCGTCCCAGCGGTGTCCGGGCCGCGGCTCGGCCGGTCCGTTCCGGCCGCCCGGGCCGGAGCCGTTACCGCCGGGGTCACGGCCGGCGGCCAACTGGCCACCAGCGCCGGCCCGGTCCTGACCCGTGCCGTTCTGCGCCCCGTTCTGTCCCCCGTTCTGGCCGAGGCCTCCGGGGCCGCTGCGATCGGACAGGTCAAGCCTGGCTCCGAATCCGGCGTCGTGCAGTTCCCTGCGGAGTTCGGGCAGGATCCCGCGGACCGCTTCACGTCCTGCCTCGCCCGGGGCGAACAGCTCAATCCGGACGCCCGCGGCGTCGATCTGGGCCCGGACCGTCAGCGGACCGAGATCTTCCGGGCTGACCTTGAGCGTCATGATGTGCTGGCCGTGGGGCGCCCCCACGAGGGTGAAGAGCGGTTTGGCCAGCTGAGGCTGGAGGGGTGCCGAGGTCTGGGGTGCCGGCTGCGACGCCGACTGCGGACGCCGCTGCAGCCGGCTGGGGCACGGTTGCGGCGGCCGTGGGCGGCTGGTCGGGTACTGCCGTCGCAGCCGGGGCTCCGCTGTCCGGATCGGACGGCGCCTGTGCGGCGTTGGGCCCCGCTGCCGGGACGGAGTCCGTCAGGAGGTCGGGGTTCGCCGGAGCGGATGTGGGAGTCACGGTGACGGCTGTGGCGCCGGCGCGGTGGCGGCTGTGCCGGCTGTGGCCGTCCGGACGCGGACGGCGCGACGGCGGTGACGCCCGTCCCGTTGCCCGCCGGACCGGAGGTGGCCGCGGCGGTGGTCACTGGCGAAGCGCCAAGCGCTGAATGAAGTCCCGGCGCGGCCGGTGCCGCCGCCCCGTTCGGTGCTGCGGACGCTGCGGCCGCGCCCTGCACGGTGGCTGCCGGGGCTGCGCCGGCGGCTGCAACCGTGGGCGACCCAGCGAGCACCGGGACGGGACCAGGCGCAGGAGTGGTCCCCGCCGCGCCGGTGACAGCCGACGCCGGCGGCGAGGCCACCGCGGTTACAGGTGCAGCAGCGACCGGCGCAGCAGGTCAGTGCAGAAGCCTGCGCAGTGGCCGTCCGGCCAGCGGCTGCGTCGGGCCCGGCAAACGGGACGGTACTCGCGGTCTGTGCGGCCGCAACGGCGGCCGACCTACCGTCCGGCACGGTCGTAGCGGGGACGGAGACCACTTTTGCCAAGCCTCGGGCAATCCCGTGGCTGCCGCGACGGCTGTGCCCTCCGCAGCGGCAACCGCCACGCCGGCAGGAAGAGCGGCCGCGGTTGCGGAGGCAGCGGCCTCGGCCGCAGCACGGGAACCATCGCGACGGTCCGACACCGTAGCAACGGCCTGCGCTGCCTGACCGGGCTGCGTGAAGGAGACAAACTGGGCGGAGGAGAACTGGGCCGGGGCGTACTGCACCGGCCCAAAGCTGGCGGTGTCCGGACGAAGCGGCGCCGGTCCCCGGCGCTGTCCCCGGCGCGGCCCCGGCAACAGCGTCGGCAGCAGAGTCGGCCGCCGCCGCCGTCGCAAGGTTCGCAGGGCTCGCAGAGTTCGCAGCGGGGCCGGTCAGCGAAACACCGTCCGTGCCGCCGTCGCGCTCCGGCATTTCTGGCGCCCCGTCGTCGGCCACCGGGACGGCATTGCCGGTGCCCGGCTCTGCCGAGGCCTTGGGCTCCGCGGCGGTGCCGTTGCCTGCTGCGCCCTGGACGTCGTTGAGGACCGCATCGAAGGATGCGGTGTCCGGACTCCCGGAGCCATGAGCACCCTGCCGGGCGGCCCGGACCGGTGCGGCAGCAGCCGGCGCAGCCGCAAGATCCATCGATGCCGTGGCTTTCATGATGCCGTCCCTGCGGGAACGATGCGCCGGATGGAGGTCAGGTTGGACTGCTGCTCCCAGGCATCGCGGATCTGGATCGTCTTGCCGGGTACGGGAGCGTCGATCGCTTTGCCGTTGCCCAGGTAGATCGAAATGTGGTTGCCACCGAAGCTCACCAGGAGGTCGCCGGGTTTCGCCTCGGCGAGGGAGGCCACCGGGGTGCCTTGGCGCATCTGGTCGCTCACCACGCGGGGAATCTCCACACCGAGGTCTTTGAAGACCCGCTGGGTAAAGCCGGAGCAGTCCATGCCGGTGGCCGGGTTGGTGCCGCCCCACACGTACGGAACACCGATGTACTTCTTGGCCACGGCCACCACGTCGTTGCCCGTCGCGGCTCCGCCGGTGTGGACGGTTCCCGTCGCCTGGGCGCCGGTGAGCGCAGCGGCGCCGGCCGCCGCAGCGCTACCCAGTCCCAATGTGCCGCCGAGCCCCAGTGAGGTGCCCAGCCCCAGGTTGTCCGTGAGGGAGGCGACATCCGTTGTGCCGTTCCCGCCCAGCGCCGCGGCGAGTGCCTGCGTGAAGGATGCCGAGTCGCCGGTGTCGGTAGCGGTCGCGAGCGAGGACGCCGCCGCGGCCTTTGCGCCGCGGCGCTGGTTTCCGCGGCCGCGGGCCGGGTGAGTTCCGCGATCATCGATTGGATGCCCTGCATCCGGCCGATCGCCTCGGTCATGCTCATGGCTTCACTTGGCTGTCGTCGCGGTGCCAAACCGTCGAGGCGATCTCGTCGAGGACCGACTGTTCGGCGCGCAGGTCCGCGGAGCTGACCTCGGCGTCGTGGCGGGCCTGGAGTTTTTCCAGGCCGACGGAGCGCGTGCGGGCTGCAATGAACTCGGCGCGGGCAGTGGCTTCATCGGCCTCCGCCAAGCGCGTGAGGTTCTGCAGGTCCGCGAGCATGCTGTGGGAGGAGGACCGGGCGGCGGCCACGGCGCGCAGGGAGGCCGAGCTGGAGATGGGGTCATCGGTGGCGGCGAGCTCGCGGCGGGCGGCGGCTTCGCGGACCCGGACGGAACTGGAGCGTGAGCGCGCTCGTGCCAGACCGGTGGCCGCCTGGTCCTGCTGGAGCTGGCGGAGGCGCAGGAGCCCTGCCAGAGAGAATTCGCGGTTCATGCTGCTGCTCCCAGGATCGAAGTAAGGTGGCCGAGCCGCTGCCAGGACTCGGGATGGGCCGTGGATTCGTCCATCGGCTGCTGGAGGAATCCGCTGACCTCGTGCTCGTGGGTCAGCGCGGCGTCCACCAGCGGGTTGGTCCCGGTCTGATAGGCGCCGACGTCGATCAGGTCCTGCGCCGCCTTGCGGGCTGCGAGGACCCGGCGGAGTGTGGCCGCGGCGTCGAGGTGGGGCCGGGAATTGACCTTGGTGGCCACCCGGGACACCGATCCGAGCACGTCCACGGAGGGAAAGTGCCCGGTGACGGCCAGTTTGCGGTCCAGCACCACGTGGCCGTCCAGGATGGAACGGGCGGCGTCGGCGATGGGTTCGTTGTGGTCGTCGCCGTCGACCAGCACGGTGTAAATGCCGGTGACGGAGCCGGTTTCGGCCGTGCCGGCGCGTTCCAGCAGCCGGGCCAGGACGGAGAAGGTCGACGGCGGGTAGCCGCGGGTGGCCGGGGGCTCGCCGGCCGAGAGGCCGATCTCGCGTTGGGCCATGGCCACGCGGGTGAGGGAGTCCATCATCAGGACCACGTCCTGGCCCTGGTCGCGGAAGGACTCGGCGATCCGGGTGGCGGTGAAGGCCGCGCGCATGCGCATGAGGGCGGGTTCGTCGGACGTGGCGACCACCACCACGGAGCGCGCCAGACCTTCGGCCCCGAGGTCGTCCTCGAGGAACTCCCGGACTTCGCGGCCGCGTTCGCCGACAAGGGCAATCACCGAAACCTCGGCGTCGGTACCGCGGGCGATCATCGAGAGCAAGGAGGATTTGCCGACGCCGGAGCCGGCAAACAGGCCCATGCGCTGGCCTTTGCCGAGCGTCGTCATGGTGTCCAGGACGCGCACACCGGTCTGCAGCGGGGTGTCGATGCGGGCGCGTTTCATGGCGTTCGGTGCCTCGTTGTCGATCGGCACGCGCGGTCCGCTGAGCAGCGGTCCTTTGCCGTCGATCGGGCGGCCGAGGCCGTCCAGGACCCGGCCGAAGAGGCCCCGTCCGGTGGGGACCAGCACGGCGCCGCCCTTGGTGCGGACGGGGTCGCCGGCCGCCACGCCGGCAAGCCGGCCCAGCGGCATGCAGCGCACGGAGCCGTCCAGCGCGGCGACCACTTCGGCGTCAAGGCCCGGGTTCTCCCCCACCGTGACGAGGTCGCCCAGGGCGCAGTCCAGTCCTGACACTTCAAGGCCCAGCCCGATGACGGAGGTGACGACGCCGACCCTTTGCGGGGCAGCCGCGGCCAGCGCGGCGGCATAGTCGGCACCCTTCGGGCGCCACTCGGCGATCATGCCTGGCCCCGGTAAGCGCCGCCATGAACTCCGCCGTCGGCGATGCTGCCGCCAAGAACTGCGCCGGCAGGATCGGCGTCGGCCTGGCCGGCGTCTCCCAGCAGTGCCGCGCGGGCACGGTCCAAGGCGCCGCGGAGGCTGGCGTCAAACCAGCCGTGCTGGTATTCGACCTTCGCGTCGCCGCGGCCCAGGGAGGGGTCGGCGACGAGCGGCAGTCCTGCGGGCAGTTCCTGCCCTTCCCGGCTGAGGACGTCGATGTCCGCCGGGTGGAGCCGGATCGCCAGCACAGTGGCGGCGTCGTTCCCGGAGAGGGCGCGGGCCAGGGCGGCGCGTGCGGTCCGTGTGCCGTCGGCCAGTTCGTAGCCGAGGATGGCCTCGGCCAGTTCCAGGGCCGTGCGGGCCAGGATTTCTTCGGCGTCCTGCAGGGCCTGGACGTTGCGGTGCGCGAAGTCGGTCCGCGCCACGGCGAGGGCGCGCACGGCACGGTCCAGGTCCTGCTGTCCGGCGGCCAGGGAGGCGGCCTGTTCGGCGGCCATCCGGTCCCGCCAGCGGCGCTGTTCTTTCGCGGCGGCGCGGACACCGGCGGCGTAGCCAGCGGCGTGGCCCTCGGTGTAGCCGGCCTGCTCGGCGGCCGGGCCGTTCGCCCGCAGCGAGGGAAAGACGACGCGCGCCGGGGCAGCGGCAGCGCCGCTGTCAGTAGACATAGTCTTCCTCGTCCCCGCGCTGGATGGTGATCTGGCCTTCGGCCTCGAGCTCGCGGATGGACCGGACGACGGCGGCACGGGCCTCCTCGATCTGCGAGGCACGCAGCGGGCCCAGGGCGGCGATCTCGGATTCGAGGATTTCCAGGTTGCGTCCGGAGACGTTGGTGGTGATGGTCTCCAGGACCGGCTCGGAGGCACCCTTCATGGCGATCGCCAGGACGGACGCGTCGAGTCCGCGCAGCACCAGCTGCACGTCGCGGCGTTCCAGTTTCACGATGTCGTCGAACGTCACCATCTGGGCCCGGATCTCCACCGCGAGGTCGGGATCGAGCAGGTCCAGGCCGTCCAGCACGGACCGTTCCGTGCCGGCGTCGGTCCGGTTGATGATCTCCAGCAGCGGCTGGATGCCGCCCACCACCTTCGAGGCCTGCTGGGAGACGGCGGCGCCGCCGCGGAGTTTGAGGGTGTCGGCGACGATTCCGATCGCCTCGGGCGCGCCGGACCCCATGGTGGCGATGCTGAGGGCGACGTCGGCGCGCAGCGAGCCGGGCAGGCCGGACATGACGGCCGAGGCCTTGCGCGGGCTGAGGTGGGCGAGGACCAGGGCGATGGTCTGCGGCAGTTCGCCGTCGATCAGGGCCAGGATCTGCACGGGTTCGATGTCTTCGAGGAACTCGAAGGACTTTCCGGCCATGTTGACCGTCAGGCGGTTGATGAGTCCCGCGGCCTTTTCCGAGCCGAAGGACGCCTCGAGCAGGCCCTCGGCGAGTTCCCGGCCACCCCGGGCCTGGCGCGTGGCTGGTCAGCGCGGCCTGGTGGAAGTCCTTCATGATCTGCTCGGCGACGTCCGAGTCCACCTTGCGCAGTTTGACGATCTCGGCGGCAATCTCCTCCGCCTCGGTGTCCGTGAGCTGGGCCATGACCTTGGCGGCGTTCTCGGGGCTCATCTGCATCAGGACGACGGCGGCGCGCTGGGTGCCGGTGAGGAGCGTATCGGCCGGTTTCATACCGGCTGCCTGTCATCCATGAGGCTGCGCAGGTAATCGGCGGCCCGTTCCGGGTTGGCGGCGACCATGCTGTCGATCTCAAACCGGCGCCGCTCGGACTCCAGCTGTTCGGTGCTCGGGCCCGGGAGCGGCGGCAGGGCGGTGATCGGGATTGCCGACGTCGCAGGCGCGGGCGGGAGGGCCACAACGGGCGGGACCACCGGCATGATCTCCAGGTCCAGGCGTTCGCCGAGGTCCACGGGCTCGCGCTTCTGGCGGCGCCGCAGGATGATCGTGACCACCAGGGCCAGGATCAGCAGGCCGAGCAGGATGCTGCCCGCGGTGATGATGGTTCCGAAGAACGCGGCCTGCTTTTCTGCCTCGGCGTTGGCCTGGGCCTCCGCGAGCGCTTTGGCGGCGTCATCGGCGGCAGCGGTGCTGAACGGCACCACCTCGACCGTGACCACATCGCCCCGCGCGGTGTCGACCCCGGCAGCGGAGGTGACGAGGTTCTTCAGTGAGGCGAGGTTCAGGCCGCCGGCGGCGGCCTGGCTGACGGCCACGGAGATGGTCTGCCGCTTCATGGCTCCGGCCGGGATGACCCGGTCCTCGGTGACCTTGTTGACCGCGTTGTTCTTGGTCTCGGTGGAGGAATCGAAGTTGCCGTTGCCACTCGTGCCGCTGGGAACAGCGATGTTGTCCGGGCCGAGGACACCGGCGGCTCCTCCCCCGGTTCCGGTGTATTTCTCGGTCTTGGACGACTCGCTGAGCGGCAGGGCGCCCTCGGCGTTGGAGAAGGTTTCACTCTTCTGCTGTGCGGATTCGCCCGTCACATCCGCGGCGACGGCGACCGTGGAGTTGCCCGGGCCCACCACGCGGTCCAGGACGGCCCTGACGGCGTCGGAGGTGCGCTGCTGGTAGTCGGCGGCCTGCTTGGTGGAGGATCCCGCGGTCCCGCCGCCGACGGTGGAGAGCACATTGCCCTGGGAATCGACCACGGAGACATTGGCGGGTTTGAGGTTTTCGATGGCGGCAGAGGTCAGGTGGACGATCGCCTGCACCTTGTCACCGGAGAGGGTGGCGCCGGCGTCGGTCTCGACAAACACCGAGGCCGTGGTGTCCGGGGCCTTGGACACAAACACTGTCTTCTCCGGGATGGCGAGCCGGACGGCGGCGGTCTTCACGCCGTCCATGGCGGAGATCGTGCTGGCAAGTTCGCCTTCGAGGGCGCGCTTGTAGGTGACGGACTGCTGGAACTCGGAGGACGTCACGCCCATCTTGTCCAGCAGGGAGTAACCGGTGGCGGCGGCGGTCGGCAGGCCCGCGGCCGCGGCCTTGAGGCGCTCGTCGTAGACCTTGTCCTGCGGCACCAGGATGGTGGATCCGCCGTCGCTGAGCTCGTAGGGAACGTTGTCCTTGCGGAGCTGCTCGACGATGCCGTTGGCGTCAGTGGTCTGGAGACCGGAAAACAGGGGTGTGAGGACCGGGCGGGTGAGCCAGGCGGACAGGGCCACGATCCCCACCACCAGCAGGGCAGAGCCGAGCACGGCCAGGGTGCGCTGGCCGGCGGTGAAGCTCTTCAGGCTCGCGCCGAAGCGCTGGAAGAAAGTCGTTATCTGCGGAGGCATCAGGCCTGCATCCTCATGATCTCGTTGAACGCGTCAACGCCCTTGTTGCGCACGGTGGCCATGAGCTCGAGCGTGACCTGGGCACGGGTAGCGGCGAGCGTGGCGTTGTGGATGTCGTCCAGGTTGCCGGTGACGGCGGAGACGGCCAGCTGGTTCGACGTCGACTGCAACTGCTGGAGGTTATCCACCGCGCCGGTGAGGGACGTTGCAAAGGCGGAGCCGTCCGTGCCGGAAACGGGGGCCGCTCCTGTGTCTACGCCTGCGACGTAACTTGTCGGCAGGACACCCTGGACGGGGGCGATGGGGGCAACAGTCATTAGGAGCGTCCAATCTCAAGGGCAGCCATGTACGTTTCGCGGGCGCGGTCCACAACCTGCGCGTTGGCCTGGTAGCCGCGCTGGGCGATGATGAGCGCACCCATCTGTTCGGCCATGTCGATGTCCGGGTACTTCACGTTGCCGTTGGCGTCCGCCAGCGGGTGGTCCGGCTGGTAGACGATCCTGCCCTCGGCGCTGCCGAGCTGGGTGCTCTTGACGTACACGCCCGAGCCCTCCGAGCCTTCTGCGGCCTCGACGTAGCGGGCCTGGAAGGCAGGGCCGGACGTGGCGGAGGCGTTGTTCATGTTGGCGAGGTTGTCCGAGACCGCATCGAGCCACTTGCGGTGGACGGTGAGTGCGGTGCCGGCGATGCCGATCATGTCGAAGGTCATCAGCTGGTCCTCAGGGCAGAGCGCACGGCGGTGAATTCGGTGTTGACGGCGCGGGCAGCGAACTGGAAGCGCAGCACAGTGTCGATGTTGGACAGGGTCTCGGTGTCCAGGTTGACGTTGTTGCCGTTCAGCTGGGTGGGTTCCAGGGATTCCGCCGTGGTCGCCTGGACGTGGCCGTCCCCGGACTTCACCGACGCCGCGAGGGCGTCCTCGAAGCTGACGCGCTTCGCGTGGTAATTCGGCGTGTTGACGTTCGCGATGTTGTTCGCGATGGTCCGCTGGCGCAGTGCCAGCCCGTCCATGGCACTGGCCAAGGCGGCGGAAGTCACGGATTCGAGCACAGAGTCCTGCCTGGGAAAGGTGGGGGTGGCCGATCCGTGGCCGGTAAACGAGCGATCCGTGCTCTTACAGTGGTTATCGGCACTGGTCAGCGCCGCGTTAGGCGAAACGGGAGAGTATTTCAGATGTTTTGGAGCCGAAATGTTTTAGCCGTTGACGTCGAGATAGACGGCGGCGGAAGACTCC
Organism: uncultured Actinomycetota bacterium; assembly: GCA_963810895.1. Classification (GTDB taxonomy): domain Bacteria; phylum Actinomycetota; class Actinomycetes; order Actinomycetales; family Micrococcaceae; genus Arthrobacter. The sequence goes on along the minus strand of CAWEPM010000005.1, from coordinate 56,127 downwards.
CCCACGCCGGGTATCGAGGACACTGCCTGGAGCTGACGGGCGACGTCCAAGCGGGCTTCGTCGAGCCGGTGGGCAACGCGTTCCTGGGCGGCGGCCAGGGCGACGGCGCGACGCCGGGCCGCCGCCGGCAACGGCCCGGGCAGGGCGGGCGGTGTCCAGCGTTCCATGGCGAGCGGCGCCACGCGGTTTGGCGATGCGGCGGACAACGGACCCAGCGGGTCTTTCAGGGTGCGCTCGGCGGCCTGCACCGCCATTTCGAGCACATCCAGGATAGCCATCCAGGCGGCCAAGGCTGTGTCAGCGGCCGCCGAGTCGGTCAGGGTTGATTCGGTGTGGTTGAAACCGGCTCCCCCCAAGCCGGCATCCGAGTCAGCCTGATCAGCCAAAACCGAGACTCCCGCCACCTGTTCCGGGCTGGGTGTTCCAGGCCCCGGCCGCCGGGAAGGCGGCGGGGGCTGCGGCGGGGAAGGCTGCGGCAGTTCCGTGCCCTGCGGCGGCAGGCGCCGGGACGGCAGCCGCGGCCTCGTGCCAGGCCTGGCGCAGGGGTTCGAGCAGTTCGATAGCTTCGCGGGTCAAGGCAGGATCGCGCTGGATGTTGGCGTTGACCAGGGCCGTGAAGGCGTAGTTATAGAGGCCCAACAGCCCGTCGGCTCCGTCCCAGGCGTCGGTCTTCAGGGAGGAGACGAGCTCGGCGATGATGGCCTGCGCGTGCAGGAGGTTTTCCGAGGCGACGGGCCAGTTGGCGGCCTGCTGTGCGGTCTCCGCCCGGCCAAGGTCCAGCAGGAGCCGGTCGTAGAGCATGGTGAGCAGGCGCGCCGGCGGAGCCGAGAGGACGGAATCCGCCAGGTACTGGTTCCGTTGGGCGGCGCTGCCGAAGGACGTGGTGGTCATGATGAACTACTTCCCGAGGAGAGGCCGGCAAGCTGGGAGGTGAGCCAGGACTGCTGTGCCTTCATGTTGCTGAGCGCCACTTCGAGGCCGGAGTAGGTGCGCTGGAGCGTGGCCTTGCGGGAGGCAAGCCGGGTATCCCAGTCGCTGATCCGATCGGCAAGGTCGCGGACCTCGGACTGCTGGCCGGTGATCGTTTTGGTCAGGGTGCCGTCGTACTTGTCCGAGGCGGTAGTGGCGGCAGTGGCGATGCGGCCGGCAATCTCCTGCACCTTGGCTGCCGTACCGGCCGGATCGGCGGCAAGCGCGGCAGCAAACTTGGTGGCGTCGAATTCCATGCTGCCGGTCTTGGTGATGCTGATGCCAATTTCCGAAGGAGACGTCGGGGGCGTGCCCACGGGCAGGGACGCGGCCGAGAGAATACTTTGGTTCACCGAGCGCACGGTGCTGTCGCCGGCGAAGACCCCTGCGGAGGTCGTGGTGCCGCTGGTGTTGGTCGTGGTGCTCACCGCGGTCTTGCTGGCAATCAGCGAGAAGATGCCGTTGACGCCGTCGACCAAATTCGAGGCCAGCTTGGTGATCCCGGCGTCGTCCCGGGCAACCGTGAGGGTCACGGGGGCGCCGGTTACTTCTTTGGCGGTGACGGATACGCCAGGCAGGAGGTCCGCGAAGGTGTTGGTGGATGACTTCACCGTCTGGGCCGCCGCGGTGCCCGGCCAGAGGGCGATTTCAGCGTCTTGGGCGGTCTTGACATCCGTGAAGGTCGTGCCGGCGTCGGAAATGGTGAAGGCGCCGGCACTGCCGGACTTCGTGGCCGCGAACTGGAGCCGGAATTCCCCTCCGCCGACGGAGACCTTGCTGGCCGTCACGCCTGCTCCCGCAGCGTTGACGGCCGTGACGACGTCGTCCAGCGAGCTGGTCAGCGGGGTGACGGTGTACGTCTGGCCGCCGCTGTTGATGGTCATGGTGGTGTAGGGCCACCCCACTACCTTGTTGGTGACGGTGACCTGGGTCTGCGCAAGCGTGTTTACCTGGAAATCAATGGAGCCTGCTGTGGCGGCGGCAGTGGTGGCGGCCACGACCTTGTCGCTGCTGGTGGTTGCCGAGTACAAGTCGAGGGCACCGGGCTTGGCCGCGGCCGTGGCCTGGGTCGCGAGGGCGGCGACTTTTGTGTTGAGCCCCTGGAGCGCGGACACCATGGACTGGATGTCGGAGGACTTGTTCTTGAGCAGCGTTTGCGGGATGGCATCCACCTGCATGATGGAGCTGATGAGCGCGGTGGTATCGAGCCCGCTGGCCAATCCGTCGAGTGAGATTCCCATGGCTGCCTCTCCCTGCTGTCAAGAACTATCTTCGAATTCTGTTTTCTGAACTGCGGATCCTGCACGTAAGGGCCGGACGATGGATTTCTCGCATCGTCCGGCCCTTCCGCAGCATGGTGATCGGGGGTGTCTCTTCGTCCGATCAGGGTGGCAGACTCATTTTTGGACTGCCGGAACCGGCTTAGCGCAGGAGCGAAAGAACGCCCTGGCTGGACTGGTTTGCCTGGGCCAGCATGGCGGTGCCGGCCTGGGACAGGATGTTCGCCTTGGTGAACTTGACCATTTCCTGAGCCATGTCGACGTCGGCGATGCGGGACTGAGCAGCCTGCAGGTTCTCACCGGCAACGTTCAGCGACTTGATGGTGTGCTCCAGGCGGTTCTGGACGGCACCGATGTTGGAACGCTCGGTGGAGATTGACTTGATCTCGGTGTCGACCGAACCAACGGACGCCAGCGCATTTGCGGCGGTGTCAAACGTCAGGGCCTTGACGGTTGCACCGAGAGGTCGAAATGTCAGCACCTGAAAGGTCCACGACGATCTGGTCTTCCGCAGCCGTGCTTCCCGCACCAACCTGGAACGTCAGCGCGCTGGCGCTGCCGTCGAGCAACTTGATGGTGTTGAAGTTGGTCGAGTCACCAATGCGCGTCAGCTCATCGCCCAAAGCGTCGGACTCTGCCTTGATGGCCGTGCGGGCATCCGCGTTGTTCGAGTCGTTACCGGCCTGAACAGCGAGGTCACGCACGCGCTGCAGGATGGAGTGGACCTCGGTCAGGGCGCCTTCAGCGGTCTGGATGACCGAGATGCCGTCCTGGGCGTTGCGGGCGGCCTGGGCCGAACCGGTGACCTGGGACTTGAGGCCCTCGGAGATGGACAGGCCTGCTGCGTCATCGCCGGCGCGGTTGATGCGCAGGCCGGTGGACAGCTTCTCCAAGGACTTGGAGAGGTCATTCTGCGTGGCGTTGAGGCTGCGGTAAGTGTTGTTTGCCGCAAGGTTGTTGTTGATAACGAAGCCCATGGTATTTCCTCCGTGAGTGGGACTGTAAGCGATGGCCCATCCGTGGGCCTTCAGGAGTAGTTATCGCCCTTTCGGAAGCACAGGTAAGGAGAAAACCAAAATTGTTTTGGGGTTTTCCACGCCGCCAATTTCCGTGCGTTGCCAGCCCTATTCCGCTTACGGATCCCCGGGCCCTGCCGATAGTTTCTCCGAACCCAGCTGTTGGCCGCATCGTCCGCACGATGAATTGAGGCCCCGGCATCACCGCATCAGTCACTCGCACCATTCACACACGAGGGAGCCGTCCGGACCATGGCCATCCACGAACTTTCAGCCCTGCTGTGGCGGGAGCGTGAACTCCTGGACGTTCTCACTTTCAAGCTTGAGGAAGAGCAGCTGTTGCTGACCTCCGGCAAGTCCCGGTGGCTGCCCCACGGGACCAAGGAAGTGGAGCAGGTGCTGGGGCATCTCTCCCAGGCGAGCCTGGCGCGCACTATCGAGGCCGCCGTCGTCGCGGAAATGTGGGGCCTGCCCACTGACGCTTCCCTGGCAGAACTGGCCGCCGCGGCTCCGGAAGGCGCCTGGGCCGAGGTCCTCACCGCGCACCTGACCGCGCTGACCCGCCAGACCGCCCTGATCAAGGAACTGCGCGATTCCAACGAGCAGTACCTGCGCAGCGCGGTCCGCTCCACCCAGGAGTCGCTCGCCGACCTCAACCCCGCGGCTGCAGCCGGCACCTACGACGCCCACGGCAAGACCGGGCAATCCGCCGGCTCCCGCATCTTCGACCAGCAATTCTAAGGAAGCGACCATGAGCACCTTCGGCGCCCTGAACACCGCGTACCGTGGGCTGACCGCCGCCCAGCAGGGCATGAACGTAGCGGGGCAGAACATCGCCAATGCCGCCACCGAGGGGTACACCCGTCAGCGGGTCGACCAGTCCTCGCTGGCCGCGCCCGCCCGCGGTCTCTTCAGCGGCGGCACTTTGCAGCCCGGGCAGGGTGTTTCGGTGGACGCCATCGCACGGCTCGGCAACAGCTTCCTCGACGGCAGTGTCCGCTCGGCCGGCGCCCAGGCCGGCTACGCGAGCGTCCGCTCCTCGGCGCTGCAGGGCATCGAAGGCGTGCTTCAGGAACCCGGCGAGAACGGCATCTCGACTGCTTTGCAGGGCTTCTGGTCCGCTTGGCAAGCCGCCGCCAACCAGCCCTCGGAGGACGGCCCGAAGGGGCTCCTCCTGAATGCCGCCAACTCCGTGACGGACAAGATCTCTTCCGCGTACCAGGCCCTCGACTCTCAATGGAGCCGGACCCGCGCCCAGGCCTCCGACAGTGTGGACGCCGTCAACGCGGCCGCCGCCCAGGTCGCTTCCTACAACACAACCATCCGTTCCACCCTCGCCGCCGGCGGATCGGCCAATGAACTGATCGACGCCCGGGCCAGGCTCACGGACAAGATCGCCAGCCTCGCCGGCGGCACTGTCCGGGAGCAGCCCGACGGCACCGTCGACGTCCTTGTCGGCGGCAATGCCCTGGTCACGGGCGGCTCTGTCCGGACGCTGGCCCTCTCCGGATCCTCGTCGGATCGGATGGGATCGTCTGTGCAGTTGGTGTGGAAGAACCCAGCCGGAGTCGCGACCCCTGATGGCGGCGAACTCGCCGGGGCATTGTCCGTGCTGGCGCCCGCCTCCGGCGGCTCCGGCGGCGTCATCGCCGAGGCGGCGGAGTCCTACAACAAATTCGCCTCAGCCTTCGCTGACGCGGTGAACCCGTCCATGCCTCGGGCGTCACGGGTCAGCGGCACCTGCCGGCGTCAGACTTCTTCACCACCAGCGGCACCGGCCCTGCCGCGCTCAGCATCAAGGGCCCGGCCAACATCACCGGCATTGCCATCAAGTCATCGACGGGCGGCGCCCTGGACACCAGCATTGCGGACAAGATCTCCCAGCTCGGCACCGGCGCGGGTTCCCCGGACAAGATCTGGTCAGGCATCGTCACCGGTATCGGCGTCCAGTCACGCGGCGCCCAGCAGCATGAATCCCTCACCGCAGCGGCGCAGGCCTCAGCGCTGACCGACCGGGCCTCCCAGGCGTCGGTGAGCTTGGATGAAGAAAACGTCAACCTGCTCACCAACCAGCACGCTTATCAGGCCGCCGCACGCGTCATGACCGCCGTCGACGAGGCCCTGGACGTCCTGATCAACCGCACCGGATTGGTAGGAAGGTAGACACATGCTGAACCGGGTAACAAACCTGACCATGAGCGCGAACGCCCAGCGTACGCTGCAGACCCAGCAGTCCAGGCTGGCCGAGCTGCAGGAGAAGGCGACCACGCTCAACAAGATCTCGCGCCCGTCGGACGATCCTGCCGCCACCGCCCAGGCGCTCGATACCCGCGCCCGCCTCGCTGCCACGGCCCAGTACGGTCGAAACATCGACGACGGCAACACGTGGCTCACCGCGGCTGATTCCGCACTGGAACAGGCCACCAACGTGATGCACCGGATCAAGGACCTCACCGTGCAGGCCGGCAACGGCTCCCTGCCGCAGTCCGGCAAGGACGCCATCGCCGCCGAACTGGAGACCCTCAAGACGGATCTGGCCTCAATCGCCAACACCCAGCACTTGGGCCGAAACATCTTCGCCGGCACCTCGGATGCCGCGGGCGCGTTCACCCCCGGGACTCCCCGCGACCCCAGCATCCCCGGCGACACCGGCACGCCGCCCACCTTCAACGGGGTGGCCAACAGCTCCGTGGAGCGGCGGATCAGCGCCACCCAGACCGTCCGTGTAGACGCCGACGGCGCCGCGATCTTTGGCAGCGGAGCGGGCTCCGTCTTTGACGTCGTGAGTCAGGTTGCGGCGGACCTACGGACTGGCAAGGACATTTCCCCGCGGTTGGCGTCCGTCGACACTGCGTTCAAGAACATCGTCGACGGCCGTGCTGAAGTTGGAACACGCCAGGCGCAGCTGGAACGGGCCAGCAGCGTCAACACAGAACTGGAGGCCTCCTTGGACGCACAGAAAACGGGCATTGAGAAGGCAGATCTTGGCAGCGTCATCATGGACCTGAAGCTTCAGGAAACCAACTACCAGGTGGCCCTCGCCGCGACGGCGAAGGTCCTCCAGCCCACCCTCATGGACTTCCTGCGGTGAGCACCCCGGTCATGGACACTCCCGTCGCAAGCCTGCCCGTCACGTTCACCGCGCCCATGCCGGGCTTCGAGGAACTGCACGACTTCTCGCTGCGCAGCGTCGACGGCGCGGCCGGGCTGTACGCCCTGGAGTCCGGTTCCAGCCCGGTTCGGCTGTTCCTGGCCGATGCCGCCGTGTTCGCGCCAAGCTACGCTCCGCCGATCCCGGCAGCGTCGCTGGAGGCCCTCGGGCTCGACGATCGGGAGGCGCCCCAGGTGCTGATCGTGGTCAACCACGCCCCCGGTTCCACGACGGTCAACCTCATGGCGCCGATCGTTCTCAACCGCGGCACGGGACGCTGCACCCAGCTCGTGCTGGACGGCCGGGACTACCCGCTCCGGGCCGAGCTCAACTCGCTCTAGCCAACCCGCCTGCTCTAGCCAACCCGCCGGGCAAGACGCGCAGCGTGGTTCTGCGCCGCCCCGGCCTCACCAGAAGTGCGCGACGTCCACCACGAGTCGCGACCCGGTGCCGGGCCCGGGCAGGGTAAGGACCCGGAACGGCAGCCGTGCGCGGACCCCCAGGCCGAGGCTGCTGTAGCCTTCGAAGCTGCCCGCCCACGCCACCTGCCGGAACGTCTGGTAACCGGTCACGTTTGAGAGTTCATTCTTGTTCGCCGGGTTGTAGGTGGGATTGCCGGCGTCGTCATAGGCAGGGGCATTGACCGTGAGCTGAATGAAGGCCTGGCCCCGCAGCGGGACCGGCAATCCGGACCCGTCCTGCACCACCTGGGGAACGTAGCGCACGGTGTAGCCGGCCACGGGTCCGTTGAGGTCGATGACCAGCCGGTCAAAACAGTAGTGCTGTCCGGTCCGGACGTTGACCACCTTGGCCTGGCTCATGGCTGGATCCGTTTTGACCAGCGAACCCCAGACCAGTCCGCAGTAGGGGTCCGCGGCGGCCGGGGACGGCGCAAGCAACCCGAGGCCCACGGCCATCAGCACTGCAGCAAGCAATGCGTGGATCTTCTTCAACCGGGTCTGTCTTCAACTGGGTCTTATTCACCTGGGTCTTTTTCACCGCGGCCACCCCCTGACGCTGGCTGACAGCCAGCACGATCAGACCCCTCCAGCGTAGGCGGGCCGGCACCGGCGGGCGAGGCCCTCGACCGTTTCGGCGCCCAACCGTTAACGTGGACCGCGGCGGGTCACGGACAGATGTCACCGGTTGATGCCGGGAACGGCGAAGCGCCGGCCCCCTCGCGGGTCCGGCGCTTCGTGCGGACTTGCTGTTGTTGGAAGGTTTCTTAGCCTTCGCAGTCGCGGCAGTACTTCATGCCGTTCTTTTCACGGGCGACCTGGGACCGGTGACGGACCAGGAAGCAGGAGGAACAGGTGAATTCATCGGACTGCTCGGGAACAACAATGACGGTCAGCTCTTCGCCGGACAGATCCGCACCCGGAAGATCGATGCCTTCCGCGGTGTCGTTCTCATCGACGTCGATCACAGCAGTCTGGGCGCCACCACCGCGGGACGCCTGAAGGGCCTCCAGCGACTCAGCGGGAGATTCTTCTTCTGTCTTGCGTGGGGCGTCGTAATCGGTAGCCATATCGGGGTTCACTTTCGTTGCTGCGCAGCGCCATTTCAGGCACCTCAGTGAAGCAGTTTAGGACATTATGCATGGAGTTGAAGAATAGTGTGGCCAATCCGACAGAATGAGTCGTCCGGGGTGCCGTATCCGGGCGAAACAGCCCCTGGCCGGGACCCCGGCCGCTCCGCTCCGGCGGGCCGTCCCGGCGGGCAGATCAGGCGGGCTGGGCGGGCAATTCAGGCGACCGGCCAGACCACCAGGGTCTGCCATTTCGCCGGGTCCGGTTCGGCGCCGGGATCGGTGAGGTAGTACTCCCACATTGCCTCCCCCGGACTCGCGCCATCCTCCTGCATCCGCGCCATGATCGCACCATAGGTGTGCTGCAGCGATTCATAGGGGCCGATGTGCATCGCCTCGTAGGCCTGGCCCGCTGGCAGGGTCCCGGCGACCACCGCCGTCTCCTCGCCGCCCGCGCTCTTGAAAGGCGCGGCGAGGGGGAACCCTGCTTCGACGTCGACGACGTCGGTCGGCATCCCGCGGTACAGCGCGAACGGGGGGCCGGCCAGCTGGACGTGCTGCTCCTGCACAGCACCCGTGACGGCCCCGAAGGCGCGGCCGAAAAAGTCTCTCAACGCGTTCATCGGGACGGTCTCGCGCACCACCGCCGTCGGCTGTTCCTTGAGTTGGGTGGGCCTGATGTCCGGCGCCCCCGGGTTTGCTTCAGTCATACGCCCAGACTCTGCCGCGCCCATTGCACGGTCTAGGGCCTTACGTCCCGCGCCACGGAGGTGCCCGGAGCGCCCCGGAAGCGCCCTGCGGCGGGCCACGGCGGCGGGCACGGACCCGCCCCGAATAAGTAAATGAACTTTATTCATATTAGGCCTTGCCCCGCGCGCCGATCGCCCCAATACTAAATGAACACAGTTCATTTATGTGACGCCCGTCTCACTGGAGTAGCCATGATCGAAATCACTTCCCTCGACACCCCGCCCTCCCTCGCCCGTACCGTCCCGTCCAGCCGCCCGGCGCTGCGGGTCGGCGTCGTGCAGCACCGCTGGCATCCAGACAACGCCGTCCTGCGCGCCGAACTGGACGAAGGCATCGAACGGGCCGCCCGGCTGGGAGCCACCGTCGTCTTCCTGCCCGAGCTCACGCTGTCCCGCTACCCCGCCGACACGCTGCCCGAAAACGACGCCGCCGGAGACCCCACACGCCCGCGGCCCTCGGACATCGCCGAGGACCTGTTCACCGGCCCCACGTTCCGTTTCGCCGCGGAGGCGGCCCGCAGGCACGGAATCTGCGTCCACGCCTCGCTGTACCAGAAGGCGGAAAACCCGGACGGAACTGACGACGGCCTGGGCCTGAACACCGCCATCCTGGTGTCCCCCGAGGGCGAGCTGCTGGGACGCACCCACAAGCTGCATATCCCGGTCACGGCCGGCTACTACGAGGACAAGTTCTTCCGGCAGGGCCCCGACGGCGATGACGCCTACGAGGTCCACTCCCCCGCCGAACTCGGCGGCGCACGGTTGGGCATGCCCACCTGCTGGGACGAATGGTTCCCCGAACTGGCCCGGATCTACTCCCTCGGCGGGGCAGAGCTCCTGGTCTACCCCACCGCCATCGGCTCCGAGCCGGACCACCCGGACTTCGACACCCAGCCGTTGTGGCAGCAGGTCATTGTGGGCAACGGCATTGCCAACGGGCTGTTCATGGTGGCCCCCAACCGATGGGGCAGCGAAGGCACGCTGAACTTCTACGGCTCCTCCTTCATCTCCGATCCCTACGGCCGGATCCTCGCCCAGGCGCCGCGGGACGAATCCGCCGTGCTCGTCGCCGACCTCGACCTCGACCAGCGCCGGGACTGGCTCACGCTCTTCCCGTTCCTGGCCACGCGCCGCCCGGACACGTATGCCCGGCTGACCGAACCCGTGCGCGCCGATGCCCCGCTCGGCCTCGATACGTATAGGGCCACTGCGCAGAAGGCCACCGCGTGAGCACCTGGCGGATGCCGTCCGAAACGGCACCCCAGGACCGCGTCTGGATGGCGTTCCCCACCGGCGGCTACACCCTGGGCGAGACAGAGGAAGACGCCCACGCCGCCCGCTCCGTCTGGGCCGCCGTCGCGAACGCCGTCGTGGAGTTCGAGCCGGTCACCATGCTGGTGGCCCCGGAGGATGCCGAGACCGCCGCGCGCTACCTCCACCCCGACATCGAGGTGGAGACCGCCGCGCTGAACGACGCCTGGATGCGGGATATCGGCCCCACATTCGTCCTGGACGACGCCGGCCGGCTCGGCGCCGTGGACTGGGTGTTCAACGGCTGGGGCGGCCAGGACTGGGCCGCCTGGGACAAGGATTCGCTCGTGGCAGCGGCCGTCGCGGCCCGCTCGGGAGCCGGCCACGTCGTGTCACCGCTGGTGAACGAGGGCGGCGGCATCCACGTGGACGGTGAAGGCACGGTCCTCGTCACCGAGACGGTGCAGCTGGATCCGGGCCGCAACCCCGGGCTCAGCAAGGCCGACGTCGAGGCCGAACTGGCCCGGACCCTCGGCGCCAGCCACGTCGTCTGGCTTCCGCGCGGACTGACCCGGGATTCGGAACGGTTCGGCACGCGCGGCCACGTCGATATCGTCGCGGCCATCCCGTCCCCGGGCACCGTGCTGGTCCATTCCCAGCAGAACCCGGCCCACCCCGATTTCCAGGTCAGCCGGGACATCATCAGCCACCTCGGCACCACCCGGGACGCGGCCGGCCGCGAATGGAACATCATCGAGGTCCCCGCCCCGGAAACCCTCACGGACGAGGAAGGCTTCGTCGACTACAGCTACATCAACCATCTGGTGGTCAACGGCGGCGTCATCGCCTGCACGTTCGGCGACCCGATGGACGAGAAGGCGTTGCGCATCCTCGGCGACGCCTACCCCGGCCGCAAAGTGGTCGGCATCGACGCCCGCGAGCTCTTCGCCCGCGGCGGCGGCATCCACTGCATCACCCAACAGCAACCGTCCGCCTCCCGGAATCTCCCAGAATAAAGGTCAGCCATGAGTCAAACTATCGGCCGCGAAGACGGCACCATCACCACGCACGACGTCGTCGATCCGGCCGGTTCCAAACACGGCATCACGGGCAAGGGACTCAAGGGCGGCCAGCTGGGCCTGCTCGCCGTCGTCGTCCTGGGCATTTCGTCCGTGGCGCCCGCCTACAGCCTTACCAGTTCGCTGGGACCCGCCGTCGGCGCCGTCGGCCTGCAGCTGCCGGCGATCTTCATCGTCGCGTTCATCCCCATGATCCTGGTGGCGTTCGCCTACCGGGAGCTCAACGCCGATTCCCCGGACAGCGGCACCACCTTCACATGGGCCACGAAGGCGTTCGGCCCGTTCGTCGGCTGGATGGGAGGCTGGGGGCTGCTGGCCGCCAACATCATCGTCCTGTCCAACCTGGCCGGCGTCGCGGTGGACTTCTTCTACCTCTTCCTGGCCCAGGTGTTCAACAACCCCGAGCTCGCGGACCTGACCTCCAACACGGCCGTGAACATCGTTACGTGCCTCGTGTTCGTGGCACTGGCCGTCTGGGTCAGCTACCGCGGCCTGCACGCCACCAAGCTCGTGCAGTACAGCATGGTCGGATTCCAGGTGCTGGTCCTGGCCGTCTTCGTCATCATGGCGCTCAGCCACGCCGCCTCCGGTGACGCGGGCACCTCGATCGCCTTCAGCTGGGACTGGTTCAACCCGGCCAAGATCGAGAGCTTCGAGCAGTTCACCGCCGGTATGTCACTGGCCGTCTTCGTCTACTGGGGCTGGGACGTCTGCCTCACCGTGAACGAGGAAACCAAGGGCGGCAAGGGCACCGCCGGCCGGGCAGGAACCACGACGGCGGTCGCCGTCCTGGCCCTCTACCTCGTCGTGATCGTGGCCACCATGATGGTGGCCGGCACCGGAGCCGACGGCATTGGCCTGAACAACCCGGACAACCAGTCGAATATCTTTGCAGCACTGGCCTCACCGGTCATGGGTCCGCTCGCCATCCTGATGTCCCTGGCCGTGCTCTCCGGCACCGCGTCATCCCTGCAGTCCACCATGGCCTCCCCGGCGCGCAGCCTGCTGGCGATGGGCCACTACGGCGCCCTGCCGCCGCGCTTCGCATCCGTCAGCAAGCGCTTCGGATCCCCCGGCTACGCCACGGTGATTGCCGGCCTGATCTCCGGCGGCTTCTACGCCGTCATGAAGGTGGTCAGCGAGAACGTCCTCAACGACACCATCATGGCCCTCGGCCTGATGATCTGCTTCTACTACGGCCTGACGGCGTTCGCCTGCACGTGGTACTTCCGGCACAGCCTCTTCTCCAGCGTCCGCAACTTCTTCATGCGGCTGCTGTTCCCGGTCCTGGGCGGCCTGGTCCTCACCGTGGTCTTCTTCCAGACCGCCGTGGACAGCTGGGCGCCGGAATTCGGTAGCGGCTCGGAGGTCTTCGGAGTGGGCCTGGTGTTCATCCTGGGGATCGGCATCCTCGCCCTTGGCCTCGTGATCATGCTCGTCGCCGCGAAACTGCATCCGGGCTTCTTCCGGGGCGAGACCATCCGCAAGGACACCCCCGCCCTGGTGGTTCCGGAGTAGCCACCGGATTTCAGACCCGTACGGCCCTGCTCCCCGGACTCCGGGAGCAGGGCCGTACGTCTGCGGACTAAAATTGGGCCATGGCCCTCCGCCATATTTGCAGGAGTCTGCTGCTCGCAGCGCTCGCCACGGGGTTCATCGCGGTGCTACCGTCCGCCGTCCACGCCTCACCCGCCCCACCCCAGGAAGCCGCGCCCTGCGCGAAGTTGAGTGCCCACCAGACCCGGTACAGCGCCGGCACCGCCACCAGGGTGGTCTTCGTGACGGCCACCGACGCCGCCCAGAACGCCGTGCTGATCACGGGCTGTGTCCGCAACGGCGACGGGTACATTCAGGAGTGGCAGCAGACCGGCTTCATCGGCAAGAACGGGTTCGCCCCGGAAGGACAGCTGCGGGAAGGCCAATACCGGTCACCCACCGGCGCGTTCTCGGCCACCGAGGCCCTGGGCCGGGCGGATCCGGGCACCAGGCTGCTGTACCACACGGTCAATCCGAGATCACGGTGGGGCGGACCGGGCAGTCCGGCCTACAACAATTACGTGGAGGGCGGATCTCCCGCCGACGAGAACCTCTGGTACTGGATGAACCAGGGCACCTATGAGCAGGCAGCCGTCATCAACTACAACCGCCTGCCGGATGCCGTGCCCGTTCCTGGCGCCGACTACGCAATCTTCTTTGGTGCCGGCAACAGGGTCTCGGCGGGGTGCGTTTCCACAACACTTGAGACCTCGACCCGGGTAGTGAAGACCCTTGTTCCCGGCGACCGATTCATCATGGGGGCCGTCAGTGACATCTTCGTGGCGGCCCCGCCTGCCACTTCGCCCTCCACTGTGTCCTCTCCTGCGGCGTCCTCTCCTGCTGGCATCCCCGGCTCAGGCCGCTCCAGCCACAACCACATCCCAAAGCCAGGGCACTCCTGCCGCGGACACCGGCGGACCCTCGCTGGTCTCCCTCGGGTTGCTGCTTGTTGTCGGCGGTGCCGGGGCGGTCGCCATCTCCTTTGTGCTGCGGAAACGCGGGAAGGGCCAACGGTCCTGACCCTCCGCCTGGGGCACGGCGTCTGGGCTGAGGACGTGCTCAGTTTTGCTGCACCTTCAGTTCTTCGGGCGATTCGAGTCAAAGTCGGACCTTTGGTGAGCTCGGGTCCCAGCAGCGCGTAGCTGGCAGCACTGGTCAGTCCCCCGGCCAGCCAGGAGAGGTCCCACCCGCCAAGTGCCGTAGCTATGGGCCCCTGCATCTGAGGCACCAATCCGTACATGAACAGCCAGGTAGCGAAAACCCCGAGCACGAGGGAAGTAATTCCGGCCCAGTTCACAGAGGGCAGCCTGTTTGACCCGGGGGCCGCAAATAGACGGTCTGTGCCACGCGGCCATTTCTTTTCCAGCCAGAAGAAGTGAACCAGCATGACGCCGCTCCAAGCGGCAACCCATGCAACCAGGCCTACGAGCCACGAATCAAGCACGGATGCAAAGTCATCCTGAAAATAAAGAAGACCACGGCCACAAAAGAAAGTGCCCCGACAAGACGTTAAGCTTCCGTCGGCTGATTTGTATGTCCAAGGCCTGCGTCGTCACTGAAAAGCTGTAAATATTCAGGATGTTTGTAGCGATCGGGCCATGCAGAACCATGAAGAGGACCGGGATCGCCAACGCCCCAAAATTCTGCACGATGAGCTTGCCTGGATCGATCTCCCCGCTGTTGGTTGCGAGGCTGGCGCCCAGAATTCCAAGCCAGACAACCGGGATGAACTGCCCAAGCACGGAGGCCAGGTAGACCTTCCGCCCAGGTACGGAAATACTGACAAATCGTGAATAGTCTGCGGCGTAGGTGAACCAAGTAATTCCCCAGCCGATGCCGATGGCAGTCATGACGGCGCTCATGGCAGCAATCCGCTCGGATCCTTCGAGAATCTGGCCGGAGGGCCCCGCATAGGCCCAGTCGATCTTCAGTCCCAGCCACGCGACCGCGGACATGATAACGAGGATGACAAGCGTGGGCGGCACAGTCCAGCGTTCAAAAGCAGCAATGGCTTTGTACCCAAACCAGGCGATTGCCACCTGGGCACCCATAATCGCTGCCGCGACGGAAATCTTCCATGCATAGTTCGGTGCGTCCGGATCAACCCAACCAAGCGTGCCCAGCAGGGCCATCACCAGATCCAAAATGACCCACGTATTCACTGCGCACCAGCCGATGACGAGGAGGGCTTGCATTCCCGCAGGAATGTAGTTTCCGCGGCGGCCGAACGCGGCCCTGGACTGCACCATGGCCGTCGCGCCCGTCTTCTGTCCGAGCAGCACAAAACAACCGAACAACAGCATGCCGATCAGGTTCCCCAGTACCAGAACCAAAATAGTGTCAGCGAGCCCGAGGCCCAGGTGAATGCCCAAAGCCCCGAGGACCCAGTTGATTGGCGCGAGGTTGGCGCCGGCCCAAATCCAGAATTGTCCCGAGACTTTTCGAGTCCGAGCCGCCTCCGGAATCGGTTGAAGAGACGCTTCGTAGTCTCCGAGATGGACTTCGGTGTTGGTACGTTCGGCACTGCCGGGGCCGATTGGCTTGTATGTGGTCATGGCACAGATCCTTTGGTTGTTTCGGTTGTGGCGGACGTAGTTCCGTTCAAATCGTCTTGTAGATGGTCATCATTGGGCAGGAGTTTTCCGTGCCTTAGTGGTTCTGACCGGCGTGATTCATCAGCGCGCAGATTGCCGACAAAGGCAAAGGCGCTTATTCGTGCATATGAGAAGCAGTGCAACTACCGGTACATGCGACGCAGAATAAATGAAAGGCCCCGATGGTCAAATGTTCACGAGGCCTCTCATTTTGTGATTGGGACTATTGGCCCGCTTTTTGTTTGGCGGCGCTCACGGCGCGACTTTCACCAGTTCCGGCTCTGGATCTGTCTCTGTCTCTGTCGCCAAGTGGGCGCTACTGCGTCGACGTAGGCGTCGCTCCACCGCAAAACCTGCCAGGCCAAGGATCACGAAAACCACAATCACTGCGTAGTTCTGGTACCAGGCTGCTTCTGGTTGCCGCGGCCATGCGATATTGACGATCTCAAAACCCAACCACAGCAACGCGGCCACGTTCACTACTGGGCCAAGAACTCCCAGGCTGAAGGGTCCGGCCTTCCACGCTCCCTTCAGCCGTACTACCAGCGCGGCCAGCACTGGAAAGATGAAAGCCACGTAGAAGCCCGCCGTCGCGAAGGCAACGAGGGCGCCGTACACCTGTGATGCCGACAGGGCCAGAACAATCATTGAAGCGACCGCGGAGACTAAGAGGGCGTTGATGGGCAGTCGGTCGGTCTTGCTGAGACGCCTCAGGATCTTGGCCGCAGGTAGGGCATCCAGCCTGGCGAACGCGAAAACCGATCGAGATACGGCCGCCTGCAGCGCCACCGTCCCGGCGATGAATCCCAGGACGATGGCCACCAGGAGGGGTTTGGTGACGCCCTCGCCGAGATTGGCAGTGAGGGTTGTCGTAATCGGGTCCGGGTCGGCCCCCGACATGGCGGCGCCAATATCCGGGATTGCGAGGAGCAGGGCCAGGCAAGAAAACGTAATGACAGATGCCACCGTGATCAGAGACGTAAGTACTGCCCGCGGCACTTTGCGTTCGGGAGATCGGACTTCCTCGGCAATTGCGCCCGCACTTTCGAATCCCACAAACGACCAACCGATGATTGCCACCGCGGCAAGGAAAGGTCCAAAGACATATGCGGTTGTGTCGGGTGCGGATCCGAAAGCGTCCAGAATCGTGCTCAGGGAATTTCGGCGATGGAAGATGATCAGTACCAACCCGACTCCCAGGCTGGCGATGACCTCGCACACGATGCTCACAGTCACCAGCAGACTCAGCCATTTCCTTCCGGCAGAGTTGGCGATCGTACTTATCAACAAGATGACGGCGCCCAGCACGATTTTCGTTGTGGTGTCAGGCTGCTCAATGCCGAGCAATGAGGCAAGAAATGTGCCACCGCCGAAGGCCACGGCGGCAACTGTGATGATGAGCGTCCAGATGTAGGCCCACCCTGCGTACCAGCTGTAGGTGTGTCCGAGAAGGGACCTGGACCAGAGGCAGACCCCGCCGGCAACGGGCCATCGTGAAGCGAGTTCGGCAAGTACGGCTGCTACCAGGGCCTGGCCTAAGAGGACCACCAACAAGCCCCACCAGAAGGCCGGGCCTGCGGCCATCAGGGCCAAGCCAAATACTCCGTACAAGCCGATGATTGGCGACATGAATGCGAACGCCAACGAGAAGGAGGACCAGAACCCCATCTCCCGTTTCAGTTGGAGGGATTCAGGATTAGGCGTCTGTGTTGGACCAGGGGCGTCCGACAACAGCTGGGACGGGGAGTTCATTGCTATGAGCCTTCTTTCGCTGGGTCGGTCTTAGAGTTGAAGCTTCACAACGTGCGGCGGGCGTGGCTGATGCGCGGCCAAGGGCTTCGCCCTTGGCCGCTTGTGTTTTGGGGTCATAAATTTTCGCCGTGGCGCCGGATTCAGCAGTCCGGCGCTCAGTTGGCGCCGGATTCAGTAGTCCGGGGCTCAGTAGTCCGGATACAGCTCCGCGGACGCTGTCACTGGATTGAGGGGCTCGGCGATCAATGCAGGGTCACCGAGTGCCGCTTCCGCGAGCGCTTCGCACGTCGAGAAGCGGACGTCGCCTCGTTCCAGCGCAGTTTCGATAACCGTCCGCAGCGCCTCCAGCCGTCCTGCCCGCCCAGTGAGGAACGGGTGGCACGTGAGCATGAAAAGCGCGCCATGACGTCGCATTGCGTCGATCTCGTGAATCCACATGTCCGCCACGACCAGTGGCGACTGGATGATTTCACCGATCTTGGGTTCCGGAAGGAACGCATACTGCTCCCAGTCGTCCAGACTCCAATGCGGGGGGAGCTCCGCAACCGTCCCCGCGGGGGTTTGAATGAGATACGGGACGTCCGCATCCATCAGGCTGGAATCGTATTTCAACCCATACTCAGCCACCAGCGACGGAGTCTGCCACGAGGGCTCCCACATTGCGGCGCGATGCCCTTTTGGAGAAATGCCGAAGCGCCCGAGTGCGGAAAGCGCCAGATCGAAGTCAGCGCGCTCGTCGTCGAAACTCATGCTCACCGCCGTGCGGTGAGTGTGTGAGTGGTGCGCGATCTCATGACCGGCTTCCAGGACCTGCTCAACCATGTGGGGATACCGTTCCGCGGTTACGCCTGGAATAAAGAATGTCGCCGGCTGCTGCACGTCTTTCAACATTTGGAGAATCCGAGGAACACCCACTTTGGGTCCGAACGCCTGGTGAGTCATCGCCATCGCATTGTCGGCATGGCGGCGCCCGGCGGCCAGGATGGGGGACTCGGCGTCGACGTCGAAGGTCAACGCGGCAACGCATGCCGCCCCCTGCCTCCAGCCGCTTTTATCGAATGTCATGTTCGCCCCTATCAGAAGAAATGGGTCAGAAGAAATGGCTCAGAAGTCATGAGTGGAGAGCCAGTCGGCGTAGTCGCCGAGGGCCCGCTGCAGGGGCCAGGCCGATTCGTAGCCCAGATCCGCGCCTGCGGAAGCGATGCTGAAGTGGCCCTGCAGGTCCAAGGTTGGATCCGTCCCGGGACCGATCTCCACGGTGGCGTCCGGGAATGCCATTCGAACTTCTTTGACTACGTCGCTGAGTGTCCAGTACTCGCTGCCGGAGATGTTGTAGGCCAGGGGCCTGGCCGAGGCTGTTTGCGGTGCCTGGACTGCCGCCAGTATGGCAAGAGCGACGTCGCGGACGTAGACCAGGTTATAGCGGTGATCGGCCCCGTGGTCCTGTGAGAATGAACCGTCACGGACTACGCCGCGCATAATATCCCGCATGACTTCATCCATGCGGTTTCCGGGCCCGTAAACCTGGCCGATGCGCAGGGAGATGACGTCGATTCCATACCTGTCGCCGTAGACCTGGCCGAGCCATTCCCCGGTAACCTTCGTCACGGCGTAAGGCGTCGTGGGATTTACCGGCTCCGATTCGAGAACTACCGGTGCTGAGGTCTTTCCGTACACGCACTCGGAAGAGAAGTTGATGATCCGTTTGACGCCGTGGAGTCGTGCTGCCTCGAAAACCGCCACTGTTCCTTCGACGTTGGCGGCAAACGTCGCCAGGGGAAAGCTCAAAGAATAGGTCGGGTGGGATATCGCGGCGGTATGGACGATGGTGTCAATGTCGTGCTCCTTGAATACTTCGAGGAGGCGAGGGATATCAAACAGTTCGCCCTGAACGGAAACGACATCGGGGCGTGGAGCCTCGAGGAAATCCCGGTTGTAGCTGACCGTCTGATGGCCGGCGTCGGCAAGTTCGTTGATGATGTGGCGGCCAGTGAATCCGGCACCACCTGTGACCAGGACAGAGCTCATGTGATTTTGCCTTTCAGTGCGAGTGATAGATGTCAGTGTCCGAGTGGGAACGTCGTGGTTCGACCACCGTCGACAACAAGGTTTGTTCCCGTGACATATGAGGATTCGGGGCCCAACAGCCACAGCGCCGCGGCCGCAATCTCCTCCGGCAGGGCGAATCGGCCAAGAGGTACGGACGCTTCGTCCCTGGCGCGTTCTTCTTCGTTCGCGAACTCGGCCGCAAGCATCGGAGTATCTGTCGTGCCCGGCGACAGCGCGTTGACCCGGACGCCGGCAGGTGCAAGTTCGGCGGCCAAGGACCGCACCATCGACAGGACGCCGCCCTTGGTCGCGGTGTATGCGCTGTAGCCGGCCTGGCCGACGAGTGATAGTTCGCTGGCAGTGCAGACGAGCGATCCGCCGCCGTTGGATGAGAGCGTTCGCGCCGCAGCCCTGGCGAAGTGGAAAGTGCCGGTCAAGTTCACCCGGATCAGTCTCTGCCACAGCTCGTCGGACGTTTCGGCGATGGGCGCAACGCTGGAAATTCCTGCGGCGTTGAAGGCCCCGCTCAGGGGGCCGAGTTCTGTTTCCGCCCGGGCGAAGGCGCTATCGACCTGCTGGGACTCAGAGACGTCAGCTTCGATGAAGATCACGGCGCCCGACAGTTGGCGTTTTGCGTCATCAAGCAGACGGTCCGGGAGCCCTACTGCTGCAACCTTTGCCCCTTGCGCCAGGAGGGCCCGGGTGGTCGCGAGACCGATGCCGGAGCTGGCTCCGGTGACAAGGTAGGTCTTGTCCTGAAAATGGCTCATGTCTTCTCTTCCCCATTGGTTGTGGCAGGGCGGGCAGTATGCCCCCGGTCACGATTCGGGGGCATACGCCGGAATTGCCGATTTAGCCTAGCTGGCTGATTTAGCCAACGAGCGCACGAGTGTGGTCGTTAAGGAATATTCCGCGGGGGTCGAACTCCCGGCGCACCTGGATGAAGGTGTCAAGCTCCGGGTAGAGACGCTCCAAGCGGCTCCTCGTCATGAAATGGATCTTTCCCCAGTGCGCACGCGGCTCGAATTCCTGAAGCAGCGCGTCTGCATCCCGGAAGAAAGGCCAGTAGTCAGTTCCAGGTTGGGTGGTCAGGGTAATGACGGTGGTGTCGCGTCCCTGGAACTGGGACATGTAGCCTTCGTCGGCTTTCACCCAGCGGACCTCTACGGGGTACTTCTGGTCGGGATGCTTGGTGCGGATCAGCTCCTGGACAGCCTCGACGGCCTCCAGGCCGTGCTGGCTGGGAACGAAGTACTCGAGTTCATGGAACTGTGTGGTGAATCCGCCCGGGTAGATGCGGTAAGACCGGTCCAGCCGGGCACCCTCCGTGCGCGAAATTTCATGCTCGTCCTGGATCTGGGCGATGTTGTACCGCTTGGTGTAGCTGCGGTTCGCCATCTTCTGGCTCGGCGAACCGGGTAGGTCCAGGAGCTCGCATGAATCGTCGTCCGGGCACCAGAGGAACGAGTAGTGCCTGTTCGCGTCGATGTCGGCCTGCCAGGTTGCCGCGGTCTCCGCCCACGTGGGATACGTAATCTCCTCCTGCAGGTAATAGCGGTCCGCTACCGCCAGTTCGACCTCCAGGAAGATTCCGAGCGTCCCCAAGGCGACCTGGGCGGCCTTGAGTTCGCGGAGCTGCCCTTCACCAATTTCGACGATTTCGCCGTAACCGTTGATCAGCCTGACCCAACGCAGGTTTGATGAAAAGCTGCCCAGGTCCTTTCCGGAGCCGTGGGTGCTGGTCGAGAGCGCCCCGGCGATCTGCTGCTTGTCGATGTCGCCCTGGTTGCCCAGTGCCAGCCCCTGCTCCCACAGCGGATCGCCAAAAGCGCTGATGGTGGTGCCGGCCAGGGCCCTCGCGCGACGCCGCACAGTGTCGGTCCCGGTGATTGCCGAGAGTGCGGACATGTCCATCAGGACGCCGCCCGTCTGAACAAGCGGAGAGGACGAATGTCCTGAGCCGACTGCGCGGACGGGCAGGCCTTCGCGGATGGCGAACCGGACGGCGTCGAGCGCTTCCTGTTCAGTCCGCGGCCGGACCGTGAAGGCCGGCGTGGCGCTCTGGTTTCCGCCCCAGTTGGTCCACGTTACGTCTGTCCCGAAGGGAGCGGACGGGGTTGCGGCGCGTGCCGACGACGCGGCGTGGGGATGATTCGTGGTGGTCATTGCTGAGCTCCGATGCTGGTCTCAACGCTCACGCGCTGTGGTTGATCATGACGTGCTTGGTCCGGGAGTAATCGTCCAAGGCATACAGCGAGAGGTCGCGGCCATAGCCGGATCCCTTGAATCCGCCCCACGGAACCTCACAAGCCAAGACCAGGTGTGAATTGACCCAGACGGTGCCGAAATCGAGTTGCTTCGGAACGCTGAGCGAGAGGCTCGAATCCCGCGTCCATACCGAAGCAGAAAGGCCGTAGGGGCTCTCGTTTGCCCGGGTAATGGCCTCTTCAGTGGAACTGAAGGACTCGACGGTGACGACGGGACCAAAGATTTCGTGAGTAGCAATATGGGCCCCGGCCGGTACGTTGCTGATCACTGTGGGTTCAATGAAGTAGCCGGGACCTTCCAAGGCCGAGCCACCGATGGCCACCTGAAGACCCGCGGCCTTTGCCTCGGCAAGCGATTCCTTCACGCGTTCGAAGTGCGGCCGCGAAATCATGGGACCGATTTCCACGTCGTCCCCTGCGCCCGGGGCGCCGACGACGAGCGTGCCGACTTCCCGCACCAGGTGCTCGGTGAACTCCTCAGCCACGGATTCGTGGACCAGCACGCGGCACGCAGCGCCACAGTCCTGGCCGGCATTCCAGAAGCCGGCGTTTCGCACGCCGGCGGCGGCCGCGCGGAGGTCGGCGTCGGGGAAGACAACAACAGGGGCCTTGCCGCCGAGTTCGAGGTGGACGCGCTTGACGGACCTGCCCGCGGTCTCTGCCACTGCCTGTCCGCTGACGACGCTCCCCGTCAACGCAATGAGGGCGACATCAGGGTGTTCGGCGAGCCGCTGCCCAACGGTTCGGCCTTGTCCCGTCACGACGTTGAGAATTCCATCGGGGATGCGTCCGGCTACAAGTTCTACCAGCTTCAGCGTCGAGAGCGGAGTCTGTTCCGAAGGCTTGAGGACGATGCTGTTTCCGGCGGCCAGGATGGGCGCGATCTTCCAAGCAGCCATCAGCAGCGGGTAGTTCCAAGGGGTGATGACGCCGACGACGCCGACAGGTTCCCTGAGGATGACCGAGGTATGTCCGGTGGCGTAGTCGCCACCTGCCATGGACGTCAGTGTGCGGGAAGCACCGGCCATGAACCGGAAGGTATCGATGGTGCTGGAGACATCGTCCTCCGCGACCATTCGCGGTTTACCGGTGTTGGCGGACTCGATGATTTCGAATGCTTCACGGTTGGCTTCAATGATGTTGGCGATCAGCGAGAGCACCTCGGACCGTTCCTTCGGGGTCGTGGCGCCCCAGGACTTCTGGGCCGCCACGGCCGCCTCAACCGCAACGTCCACATCCGAGGCCGTGCCGGCCTGCACGGACGCGATGACCTGCTCCGTGGTGGGATCCACGACGTCGATGAGCCGGGTCGAGGAACCGGGAACGAATGATCCGCCGATGAAGTGCCCCGTTGGAGGCAAAACGCTGGCAAAACGCTGGCGAGCTTTGCTCCGCGGACGAGCGTCGGACTGTGAACCGTTCGAGGTCAGTGAGTGTCATGATTTTTCGCCTTTGTTTTCTGCGCCGATTTCGACGTCGGCAGTCATGTGGGGTGGGGGGACATGCCCGGGGTGGGGGACATGCCCGGGGTGGGCGGTACGCCCGCCCCCGGGCCGGACTTGCCCGGGGGTGGGCGTTAGGCCTGAGGGGCTTCAATCAGCTCAGTTGCGAATGCAGGCGACTGAAAGGGGGCTGCTTCCGACTGCTTCCGGAACACCCGCGCCGCAAAGTAGTACAGGGGTGCAACGACCACCAGGCCAACAATCCAGGAGACGTCCACGCCGTTCATCGCTGCGGCAACAGGGCCTGTGAACATCGCTGTTGCCGAGAACGGAACCTGGATCAGTGCGCCGGCAACATAGGCTCCGATCGCAACCCAGTTGAACCTTCCGTACACCCCGCCGTCGCGCTTGAAGAAGTCTTCAACCCTGTAGTCGCCGTGACGCAGGAGGTAGTAGTCGACCAGGTTGATGGCCGTCCAGGGAACCAGGACGTACATCAGGAAGGAGAGGAAGTTCGTGTAGAAGAAGATGAAATTGTCGCGGGCGAACAGCGCGATCACGAGGGCGAGGGTGAAGATGAGGATCGCCGCAATGGTCCGGGTCTTGGCGTGGGGCAACCAGGTCGGCCTGAACGTCTGCCCAATGGTGAGCGTGCACAGGACCCCGCAGTAGAGGTTCATGGCGTTCGACGCCGCAACGCCGAGGCAGAAGATTCCGATGATCACCATGGTCCATGGCCCTAGCATGGCTCCCAGGCTCCCGACGATTTCGACGCTGCTGCCATCGTTGATCAGTGTCAGGGCAAGCGTTCCCACCAAGGCACCCAACACCATCGGGAAGAGTGTTCCCAGGACGCAGCCCGAGTACGATGCCCAGAACGCCGGGGCCGAGCCGGTGCCCTGAGGCATGTAGCGGGAGTAGTCCGAGACGTAGGGAGCGTAGGCGAGCTGCCAGAGGGCGGAGACGGAGATGGTGGCCATGAAGCCCACCCAGTTGAAGTTTCCCTGGTCCAGGAAGCTGGCCGGCAATCCGTGGACGGCCAGGATCCAGACGAAGGCCAGCACCAGCGCCAGACCGGCCACGATGCTCAAGAAGCGTGCATAGGCGTGGATGAGCCGGTAGCCGAAGATGGTGGCAACGACGCTCAAGACGCCAATGACAATGATGCCTGCGTCAACACTGATGCCCGGGCTGACTGCGGCCAGTGCTTGACCGCCAAAGACGAGGTTCGCCGCAAAGAACCCGACGTACATGATCACCACGATGACAACGATCAGCAGCGCACCGTACGAACCGAATTGGCCGCGGGTCTGAATCATCTGCGCCACACCCAGTTGCGGACCTTGGGCCGAATGCAGTGCCATGAAGATGCCACCGACGACGTTCCCAATGATGATTCCGACGATGGCGGGCACAAAGTTGAGCCCGAACACAGTGGTCGCGAGTCCCCCGGTCACGATGGTCATGATCATGATGTTGGAACCGAACCAGATGGTGAAAAGGTCCCGGGCTTTTCCATGGCGTTCGTGGGCGGGGATGGGTTGAATGGTCTTGTCCTCGAGCCGGGGTACCTCGGCTGCGGCGGGTGTGCGGTGAGCGTTCATGATGCGTTCCAGGAGTTCATGGGATTCTCTTTGTTCTGTCCCGGCGCTTCGTCGAGCACGGGATCTGATGTATCAATCATTCGTGACTTTCGTCACAGAGGAAATCCGGCGATTGAATAGTAGCCGTAGACCTGTTCATACATATGTACAAATCAGGCGCGAATGCCCAGCAGTTGTGGCTCAAACGGTGGCCGCTTGCAGCTCCTGGGCGACGTTGGCGGAGGCCTTGCTGCGGTTCACCATCAGAGCGAGGAGGTCGAAGACAAGGGTCGCCGCGGCGACGGTGGTGATGTCCGCGTGGTCGTAGGCCGGAGCGACCTCGACGACGTCGGCGCCCACGATGTTGATGCCGTTCAGTCCGCGGAGCAGCGCCAGCAGCTCGCGGGAGTGGAGCCCGCCCATTTCCGGAGTGCCGGTGCCCGGCGCGTAGGACGGGTCCAGGACATCGATGTCGATGGAGACATAGACCGGGGTGTCGCCCAGCCGCTCCTTGACGCGCTGGATCGCGGCCGGAACCCCGATGACGTCCAGGTCCGAGCAGCGGATGATCTGGAAGCCGAACTCGTGGTCGCGGAGGAAGTCGTTACGGTCGTAAACCGGGCCGCGGATGCCCACGTGCATCGACTTGTCCTCGACGAGAAGGCCTTCTTCGAAAGCCCGGCGGAAGATGGTTCCGTGCGTGACCGGCTGGTCGAAATAGGTGTCCCAGGTGTCCAGGTGCGCGTCGAAGTGGAGCAGGGCCACCGGGCCGTGGACCTTGTTCAATGCCCGCAGCATCGGGAGCGCGATGGTGTGGTCACCGCCGATGGAGATGAGCCTCTTGCCGGAGCCGGCGTCGCCGAGGAGCGGGAGGGCCTGCTCCTCGATCTCGCGGACTGCGCGGGCGATGTCGTAGGGGGTGCAGGCGATGTCGCCGGCGTCGACAACCTGGGCTTCGTACACGGGCTCGACGTCGAGCTCCGGGTGGTAGCCGGGGCGCAGGAGCCGCGACGCTTCACGGACAGCCGCCGGACCGAAGCGGGCGCCCGGGCGGTAGGAGGTGCCGCCGTCGAACGGGACACCGACAATCGCAATGTCGTAGTCCGGGACGCGGTCAATCTGAGGAAGCCGGGCGAAGGTGCCCAGGCCTGCGTAGCGGGGAACTTTTGTTGCGTCGACGGGGCCGATTGGCTTGTGCATGGTCATGACAGGGGTCCTCCAGTTGCTTTGGTTTCAGCCGGCCTGGCAGATTTTCGTCTCTGTGCTGAGCTCCTGCGCCGGTTGAGGTCTATGCCTTAACTATTAGTGATCCACGTCACGAGGTATAGTCGTCGATTGACTACAAATAACCGAGGCCCTTATACATATGTATGAGCAGCTTGGGGGCGGCCTCCGGACTCATGAACAGGAACCACGCATGGCAATCACCGTGGCCGAACTGCTGGCCGAACCCCAGCTGGGCCTGAGTCTTCTGGCGGGCTCCGCCGGTCTGGGCAACCGGATCACCTGGGCCCACACCTCCGACCTCCCGCGCTTGTGGGAATGGATCACCGGCGGCGAGCTCATGATGACCAACGGGCTCTCCATTCCGGCGGATCCCGAGGGGCAGGTTGAGCTTGCCGAGGCACTGGTCAACGCAGGTGCCAGTGCCCTGGCCATCGGCGAGCAGATGCATGCCCCTGAGCTCCATCCTCAGTTCCTCGAAGCCTGTGACCGCCTGCCGCTGCCGGTCATCAGCATCCCCTACCCGCTTCCGTTCATCGCCATCGCCCGTTCGGTCGCTGAGTCTTCGTTGCTTGAGGAGTCCCGCAGACTGCGTCAGACGGCCCGTATTTATGACCTGCTGCGGCTGGCGGGGCCATCTGAGGACCACTGGCTAAGTCTGGTCCAAGGCATCGAAGCTGAACTCGACGCCAGCCTCTTCGTGGTTGATCGACGGTGCCTTCATGCCTGGCACCCCGGAGGCCAGTCGTTGCCGCCGGACCTACGGCAGGAACTTGAACCGCTGACCAGCAAGTCACCGGTGGCCAGCAAGAAGTTCCAGTGGCATCGTTTGGGGGAACGTCACCTTCTGATGATGGATATTCCGACTCACGCCAATGCGCTTCTGGTGGTGCTGCCGAAATCCGAGCCGCTCCCGGATGCGGTGGTGCTGCTCCATGCGGCCACAGTCCTTGGACTGGAGTTGTCGCGGACGGTGCTGTCCCTGGAGAACCAGCGCCGGCTGGGTGCGGAGTTCCTTTTGCAGGCCTTTGACGGGCGCCTGGGCATAGCCGACATTGAAAGCCGGCTGCCTGAGTTCGGGATTTCGTCACGGGAGTTCCTCATCATCTCCATGTCCAGCGACGACGGTGAGCGCCTGGCGGGGATCCACGTGGATCTTTGGCGACACGGCTACCCGACGGCGTGCCAGCGCAGATTCAATACGATGCACTTGGCTGTCGCAGCAGACTGCACCGACGATCTGCTGCGTCATGCCGTCCCCTTGGACGTGAGGATCGGGATCAGCCGGCCTTCCGCGGCCGCTGGAGTGCAGAGAGCTCTTCAGGAATCGATGTGGGCACTGGGGACGGCATCAAGCACCGGCGAGCGGTTGGTCCGCTATGCCGAAGGACCCTCGTGGCTCGGGCTCACCAGCTTTGAGGAAGGCAACGCACTGGTCCAGCGGCTCCTCGGACCCATTTTCGCGTACGAGCAGGGAGAACACGGGGACCTCATCGTCACGCTGAAGACATTCCTTGACACGCAACGGTCCTGGCAGAAAACGGCGGCGGCCCTGTTCGCGCATCGGCAGACCATCATCTATCGCATCCGGAAGATCAGTGAGCTGACAGGCCTTGATATGTCCGAAACCTCCACGCTGGCGCAGCTGTGGTTTGCCCTGCAGATCCATGACGCGATGGACCTCCACGACAATCCGCGGCAACTTCCGACGGCTGAGGTCAGCACTCCACGACGTTGACGGCGAGGCCGCCCATCGCGGTTTCCTTGTATTTGGAGGACATGTCCTTGCCGGTTTCGCGCATGGTCACGATGACCTCGTCGAGGGAGACCCGGTGGGTGCCGTCGCCCCAGAGGGCCATTTTGGCGGCGTTGATGGCCTTCGCCGCGGCGATCGCGTTGCGTTCGATGCAGGGGATCTGGACGAGCCCGCCGATCGGGTCGCAGGTCAGGCCGAGGTTGTGTTCCATCGCGATTTCCGCGGCGTTCTCCACCTGCGCCGGGGTGCCGCCCATCACTTCGGCCAGGCCCGCGGCGGCCATCGACGACGCCGAGCCGACCTCGCCCTGGCAGCCGACCTCGGCACCGGAGATCGAGGCCTGCTCCTTGTAGAGCACCCCGATGGCGGCCGCGGTCAGCAGGAACTTGACCACCACGTCGTCGCGGTCGGCCTGGGTGGCCTTGTCCATGCCGGGGGCGAAGTGCAGCGCGTAGTAGAGCACGGCCGGGATGATGCCCGCGGCGCCGTTGGTGGGGGCGGTGACCACGCGCCCGCCCGAGGCGTTTTCCTCGTTCACGGCCAGCGCGATCAGGTTGACCCATTCCTGCCAGTACTTCGGGTCCCGGTCCTTGTCCTCCTTCATGAGCCGTTCGTGCCAGTCGGGGGCCCGGCGCCGGACCTTGAGCCCGCCGGGCAGCAGCCCGGTGCGTTTGAGGCTGACCTCGACGCAGCCCTCCATCACCGAATAGATGTGCAGCAGGCCCGCCCGGATCTCGGCCTCGGTGCGGGAGGCGCGCTCGTTGATGAACATGATCTCGCCGATCGAGAGGCCCTTGGACTGGCAGCGGCCCAGCAGTTCCGCGGCCGTGCGGAACGGGAAGGGAAGTTCCTTCTTCGACTCGTCCAGTTCCTTCAGGGCCGCGTCTTCCTCGCCCTCGCGGACAATGAAGCCGCCGCCGACGGAGAAGAACGTCGCCTGGTGCAGGGTTTCGCCGCCGGCGTCGGAGACCGTGAACGTCATCCCGTTGGTGTGCCGGGGCAGGATGGTCAGCGGCCGCAGGACCATGTCCTGCACCCCGTACGGCAGCGGGACACCGTTCCCGTCACCGGCGCCGGCGAGCTGCAGGGTGCCGGTCTCGGCGATCGTGGCGAGCCGGCCCTCCACTTCCTCGGGCAGGATCAGCTCGGGGTGGAAGCCCTCGAGTCCGAGCAGGATCGCCGTCATGGTGCCGTGGCCGTGGCCCGGTGGCGGCCAGCGAGCCGTACAGGTCCACCCGCAGCGACGTCACCTTGTCCAGGTCCCCGGAGGCTTTGAGTTCCTCGGCGAAGACCGCGGCGGCCCGCATGGGACCCACCGTGTGCGAACTGGACGGTCCTATTCCGATGGAAAAGAGGTCGAAGACTCCAACAGCCATTGTCGGTTCCTAACTAGCTAAGAGGCCGGGGACAGAGGTGAGGTGAGCGGGAAGGGCCCCTTCGGGTCCGACCTCCGGCAGCATGCGTCTAAGGGAGCGTCACGTCCGCTCAGCGGGCGTCTTCGCGACCGAGCATGCAGAGGAGGCCGGACCCGCCGGGCCGCCGGACCGGATCCGGAGACGGCGGGTTCTGCAAGCTCAACCAGCGAGGTCGGCCACGTCGGGGTAGAGCGGGTGGGCGGCGGCGAGGGCCTCCACCCGGGATCGCAGACCGGACAGGTCCGCGCCGGCGTCGGCGATCAGCGCCTCAGCGATGATATCCGCAACCTCTGCGAAAGCCGCCTCGCCGAAACCGCGGGTGGCCAGCGCCGGGGTGCCGATCCGCAGCCCTGAGGTCACCATCGGCGGGCGCGGGTCGAACGGGACGGCGTTGCGGTTGACCGTGATGTCGATTCCCGCGAGCCGGTCCTCGGCCTCCTGACCGTTCAGCTCGCAGTCGCGCAGGTCCACGAGGACCAGGTGCACGTCGGTGCCGCCGGAGATCACGCTGATCCCCTTCGCGGTGACGTCCGGCTGGACCAGCCGCTCGGCAAGGATCCGGGCGCCGGCCAGGACGCGCTCCTGGCGTTCCTTGAATTCGGGAGACGCGGCGATCTTGAAGGCCACGGCCTTGCCGGCGATGACGTGCTCCAGCGGGCCGCCCTGCTGTCCGGGGAACACCGCCGAGTTGATCTTCTTCGCGATGTCGGCGTCGTTGGAGAGGATGATGCCGCCGCGCGGACCGGCCAGGGTCTTGTGCGTGGTGGACGTGGTGACGTGGGCGTGCGGGACCGGGGACGGGTGCAGCCCGGCCGCGACGAGGCCGGCGAAGTGGGCCATGTCCACCATCAGGTAGGCGCCCACGGAGTCGGCGATCCGGCGGAACTCCGCGAAGTCCAGCTGCCGGGCGTACGCGGACCAGCCGGCCACGATCAGCGCCGGCTTGTGCTCCTGGGCCAGGCGCTCGACCTCGGCCATGTCGATCCGGTGGTCCTCCTCGCGGACCTGGTACGGGATGACGTTGTACAGCCGGCCGGAGAAGTTGATCTTCATGCCGTGGGTGAGGTGGCCGCCGTGCGCCAGGTTCAGGCCCATGATGGTGTCGCCCGGACGGATCAGGGCGTGCATCACGGAGGCGTTGGCCTGCGCTCCGGAGTGCGGCTGGACGTTGGCGTACTCGGCGCCGAACAGGGCCTTGACCCGGTCGATGGCGAGCTGTTCGACACGTCCACGTGCTCGCAGCCGCCGTAGTAGCGCTTGCCCGGGTAGCCCTCGGCGTACTTGTTGGTCAGCACCGAGCCCTGCGCCTGCATGACGGCCCTGGCCGTGTGGTTCTCCGAGGCGATCATCTCCAGCCCGTCACGCTGGCGGGTCAGCTCGGCGTCGATCTTCGCGGCGATCTCCGGATCCAGGACGGACAGCTCCGCGTCCAGGCTCGCCGAAACAACCTGCTCAAACGCGCTGTGTACCTGCCATGCCGCGCTCACAGCTCGCCACCGTTCTTGGACGCGTACTCCTGGGCCGACATCAGCGGCCCCTCTTCAGCGACCGCCACCTTGAACAGCCAGCCGGCACCGTACGGATCACTGTTGATCAGCGCAGGGTCGCCAACAACGGCGTCGTTGACCTCGGTCACCTCACCCGTCACCGGCGCATACAGGTCCGAAACAGACTTGGTCGACTCGACCTCACCGCAGGCCTCCCCCGCGGTCACCGTCGACCCAACTTCCGGCAAATCAACATAAACAATGTCGCCCAGGGCGTCCGTGGCCACGGCGGAAATGCCAATACCCACAGGCCCGGCCCCATCGGAGGCAACCCACTCATGCTCAGCCGAATACTTCAGTTCAGCAGCTACTTTGCTCATCTCAATTCCTTCTTTTCTTCCAGTTCGTAAAGCTTGTTTGTCCCCGGACCCGACGGGCCAAAGGCGACCCGACGGGACTTACTTTTGGCGCTTGTAGAAAGGCAGTGCGACCACTTCGAAGGGCTCGGTCTTGCCGCGCAGGTCGACGTCGACGATCGTGCCCGGTTCTGAGTGCTCGACGTCGACATACGCCAGGGCGACCGGGTAACCGAGCGTCGGGCTCGGCTGACCCGAGGTCACCTCGCCGATGAGCGATCCGTTCTTGAGGACGGAGTAATGGGCTCGCGCTGCCCGGCGGCCCGTGCCCTTGAGTCCCACGAGTTTTAGGCCGATGGACGATCCGACGCCGACGGCCTTGATCGCCGTCAGCGCCTCCTTGCCCACAAAGTTGCTTTCCTTGGCGAGCGCGACGACGGGGCCCAGGCCGGCGGCGAACGGGTTGCCTTCGAGGGAGAGCTCGTTGCCGTAGAGCGGCATGCCGGCTTCGAGGCGCAGGGAGTCGCGGGAAGCGAGGCCGGCAGGGATGAGGCCGTGTTCTTCGCCTGATTCCAGTAGTTCTTCCCAGAGACCCGCCGCGTCCTCGTTCGGGATGTAGATCTCGAAGCCGTCCTCGCCGGTGTAGCCGGTGCGGGCGAGGAGCAGATCCTGTCCGCTGATCTGAACCTCAACCGCAGCGTAGTACTTCAGTTCGGTGACCAGGACGTGCTGATCGGCTGGGACAAGGGTCAGCAGAATGGCCTCTGCGTTCGGTCCCTGGACCGCGATCAGCGAGGTCTCGGCGGAGGCGTCCTGGACGATGACGTCGAATCCGCCTTCTTGGGCAGAACCGGCGCGCTCGGCCAGGGCGGCCGCCACGACCTTGGCGTTGCCCGCGTTGGGGACCACGAGGTACTTGTCCTCAGCGCGGCGGTACGTGATGAGGTCGTCGATGATGCCGCCGTCGGTGTTGCAGATCAGCGAGTACTTGGCCTTGCCAACGGCGATCGCCGACAGCTTCCCGACCAGTGCGTAGTCCAGGAACGCGGCCGCGTCCGGGCCGGTGACCCAGACTTCGCCCATGTGGGAGAGGTCGAACAGGCCCGCGGACGTTGCGGACAGCGTGGTGCTCGGCGAGTTCCGATTCGTACTTGAGGGGCATCTGCCAGCCGCCGAAGTCCGTGAAGGTGGCGCCGGCTTTTTTGTGCTGCTCGTAGAGAGCGGTGTAGTTCTCAGTCATGGAGTCAGTCCTTAGTTTTCGAACGCTGCTGTGTTGTCCGCGAAAGCTGCTGTGTTGTCCTCGGAGTCTGCTGTGTTGTCCTCGAAGTCTTCGAGGGGAGGGCAGGAGCAGATCAGGTTGCGGTCGCCGGCGGCGCCGTCGATCCGGCCGACCGGCGGGAAGTACTTGTCCTGCTTGAGCGTGTGGACCGGGAAGACGGCCTGCTCGCGCGGGTACTCGCGGGTCCAGTCGGTGCTGATCACGGCGGCGGCCGTGTGCGGGGCGTTGCGCAGCGGGCTGTGCTCCACGGTGAAGTCGCCGTGGGCCACCTGGTCGATCTCCTTGCGGATGCTGATCATGGCGGTGATGAAACGGTCGATCTCGCCCAGGTCCTCGGACTCGGTCGGCTCCACCATCAGGGTGCCGGCCACCGGGAACGCCAGGGTGGGGGCGTGGAAGCCGTAGTCGATCAGGCGCTTGGCCACGTCCTCGGCCGTCACGCCGGTCTTGGCCGTGAGTTCGCGCAGGTCCAGGATGCACTCGTGCGCGACCAGGCCGCCTTCGCCGGTGTAGAGCACCGGGAAGTGCTCATCCAGCCGGGACGCAACATAGTTCGCCGCGAGCAGCGCCGACTTGGTCGCCTCGGTCAGGCCCTGGCCGCCCATGAGCTTCACGTACGCCCAGGAAATCGGCAGGACCCCGGCGGAGCCGTAGCGGGAGGCGGAGATGGCAACGCCAGTGCCCTCAGAGCCGTTGTTCGCATCGCCCGGCATGAAGGGTGCCAGGTGGGCCTTGGCCGCGACCGGGCCCACGCCCGGGCCGCCGCCGCCGTGCGGGATGCAGAAGGTCTTGTGCAGGTTCAGGTGCGAGACGTCGCCGCCGAACATGCCCGGCTGGGCCAGCCCGACGAGCGCGTTGAGGTTGGCGCCGTCGATGTAGACCTGGCCGCCGGCGGCGTGGACCGCGTCGCAGACCTCGCGGACGTCGGCGTCGTACACCCCGTGGGTGGACGGGTAGGTGATCATGATGCAGGACAGGACGTCCTTGTTGCGCCTCGATCTTGGCGGTGAGATCGGCGTGGTCGATCGTGCCGTCGGAGGCGGTGGCCACCACGACGACCTTCATGCCCGCCAGCACCGCCGAGGCGGCGTTGGTGCCGTGCGCCGAGGCCGGGATGAGGCAGATGTTGCGCTGCGCGTCTCCCCGGGAGAGGTGGTAGCCGCGGATCGCCAGCAGGCCGGCGAGCTCGCCCTGGGACCCGGCGTTGGGCTGGATGGAGACCTGGTCGTAACCGGTGATCTCGGTCAGCTGGGCCTCGAGGTCCCCGATCAGTTCACGCCAGCCCGCGGTCTGGGACTCCGGGGCGAAGGGGTGGATGGAGGCGAACTCCGGCCAGGAGATCGCTTCCATCTCGGCCGTGGCGTTCAGCTTCATCGTGCACGACCCCAACGGGATCATGGTGCGGTCCAGCGCGAGGTCGCGGTCCGAGAGGCGGCGGATATAGCGCAGCAACTGCGTCTCGGACCGGTGCGTGTTGAACACCGGGTGCTGCAGGTAATCGGAGGTGCGCTCGACGCCGGAGGCCAAAGCGAAGGCGTCCATCGACTCCGCCTCCCGGCTGACAATTCGGGCTCCATAAGCGGCCACTATCGAAAAGGCGGCCATCACGGACTCGATGACATCGTGGGTCGTTGTCTCATCGACGGAGACCCCGACGACGTCTGCACTCACAGGCCGGAGATTGATGCCCTTGGCCGCGGCGGCGGCAACAACCTGGGACGCCCTCCCCGGCACGGAGACGGTGACGGTGTCGAAGAAGGAGGTGTGCTGCACGTCCAGGCCGGCGGCCTTCAGGGAGGCGGCGATGGTTTTGGCGTGGCCGTGGACGGTCTGGGCGATCGCCTTCAGCCCGTCGGGGCCGTGGTAGACGGCGTAGAAGGAGGCCACGATGGCCAGCAGCGCCTGCGCGGTGCAGATGTTGGACGTGGCCTTCTCGCGGCGGATGTGCTGCTCGCGGGTCTGCAGGGCCAGACGGTAGGCCGGGACGCCGGCGTTGTCCTTGGAGACACCCACCAGGCGGCCGGGCATGGAGCGCTCCAGGCCCTTCTGGACGGCCATGTAGGCCGCGTGCGGGCCGCCGAAGAACAGCGGCACGCCGAAACGCTGCGCGGAGCCGACGGCGATGTCCGCGCCCTGCTCGCCCGGAGGAGTGATCAGGGTCAGGGACAACAGGTCCGCCGCCACGGTCACGAGCGCGCCGCGTTCCTTGGCCTCGGCGATCACGGCGGACTGGTCCCACACCCGGCCGGAAACGCCCGGCTGCTGCAGCACGACGCCGTTGATGACGCCCTCGGGCAGGCCCTTGGAGAGGTCCGCGACCTCGACCTCGAAGCCCAGGGCCTCGGCGCGGCCCTTGACGATCGCGATGGTCTGCGGGAGGCAGTCGGCGTCGAGGACGGTCTTGCCGTCGTGGGCGCCTGTTTTCTGACCTGCGGTCTTATTGGCCCTGCGCATCAGCAGCACGGCCTCGGCGACGGCGGTGGCTTCGTCCAGCAGGGAAGCATTCGCAACCGGCAGAGCGGTGAGGTCCTGGACCATGGTCTGGAAGTTCAGCAGCGCCTCGAGCCGGCCCTGGGAGATTTCCGGCTGGTACGGCGTGTACGCCGTGTACCAGGCCGGAGCCTCGAGGATGTTGCGGCGGATCACGGCCGGAGTCACGGTGTCGTAATAGCCCTGCCCGATCATCTGCACGGCCGTCTTGTTCTTCGCGGCCAGCCTGCGCAGCTCCGCCAGTACTTGGACCTCGGTCAGCGCATCGGTGAGCTTGAGCGGCTCTTTTTGCCGGATCGAGTCGGGAACGGCGGCTTCCACAAGACCGTCCACGCTGTCGTAGCCGACATGTTTGAGCATGGTGTCGATGTCGGTCTGGCGGCGCGCACCGATGTGACGATCTGCGAAGGCAGAAGGATTGGACTGAACGGTCATTGAGGAACTCCAGGGTCTGGCCGGCCCGCGGGACACGGCTGTGGATCAGGTTCCTCCCCGCTCTGTCGTGGACCTGAGAGATTCCGCAGACGGGGGTCTGCTTGCACCGTCGGTGAGCTTGCCCTTCGTGGTGAAGAGCAAGCTGCTTTCCAGAGTTGCCTCGCCGCGGCGGTACGTGGGCCTGAGAGATTCCTGGGGAGGATTTGCTCCTACGGCGCCCGCACCATTTGCTTGCAGGACTCTCCCGCCGCAGTTCAAAAGCGTATGGCTTGCACCGTGACCGGGGTCACAGCGTTGCTGCCATTCATCATCCGGCAGGGCCTGAAGGGCTGGCTACAACAACGCGGTTAATTTTGTAGAGGCCGTTTATCCATATGTATGAAAGCCTTACCGGCACGCGGACCTTAGACAATTGTCTACATGCACTAGCAAAACCGCGCCGTTCATTCGTAGACGGGACCGGAGCCAAGCCCTGATCATGAAGTTGCCCGAAAACACCCGCCCACCTGACCCAGAAGGAGCTCTACTGTGACACTGGCACCAGAAGGCCGGAAGATGCTGCGCATTGAGCAGCGCAATGCGGCCACACCGGTGGAACGTAAGCCGGAATGGATCAAGGCCAAGGTCCAGATGGGCCCCGAGTTCGTCCAGCTCAAGAACCTCGTCAAGAAGGAAGGCCTCCACACGGTCTGTGAAGAGGCCGGCTGCCCCAACATCTTCGAATGCTGGGAAGACAAGGAAGCCACCTTCCTGATCGGCGGCTCCGAATGCACCCGGCGCTGCGACTTCTGCCAGATCGACACCGGCAAGCCCTCGCCCGTGGACATGTTCGAGCCCACCAAGGTGGCCCGCTCGGTCCAGGCCATGGCCCTGCGCTACGCCACCGTGACCGGGGTGGCCCGCGACGACCTCGCCGACGAGGGCGTCTGGCTCTACGCCGAGACGGTCCGCAAGATCCACGAACTGAACCCGGGCACCGGCGTCGAACTGCTGATCCCCGACTTCTCCGGCAAGCCCGAGCACATCGAGGCCATCTGCGACTCCAGGCCCGAGGTCTTCGCCCACAACGTCGAAACCGTGCCCCGGATCTTCAAGCGGATCCGCCCGGCCTTCCGCTACGAACGCTCCCTGGACGTCATCAGCCAGGGCCGCAAGCTCGGCATGGTCACCAAGTCCAACCTGATCCTGGGCATGGGCGAGACCCGCGAGGAAATCTCCGAGGCCCTCCGGGACCTGCACGAGGCCGGCTGCGACCTGATCACCATCACCCAGTACCTCCGCCCCTCCGAGCGCCACCTCCCGGTGGACCGCTGGGTCAAGCCGCAGGAATTCGTGGACCTGCAGCAGGAAGCGGACGAAATCGGCTTCCTGGGCGTCATGTCCGGACCCCTGGTGCGATCCTCCTACCGCGCCGGCCGGCTCTGGGCCACCGCGATGCGCAAGAAAGGCTGGGAAATCCCGGCCGAGCTCGCCCACATCGAAAGCTCGGGCAGCACCCGCCAGGAAGCCAGCTCCCTCCTCGCCGCGCACGCCGGCGTCTGACACCCGTAGAGGACCAAAGATGATCCCCACCAGAATTGAAATCATCCCTTCCGAAGGCATCGTCGAAAAAGTCACGGCGGCTGTGCCCCTGAGCACCACGCTCACCATCACCTGCCTGCCCCACCACGGCATCGAACGGACCATGCGCACCGCCGTGCAGCTCAGCGTGCTCGGATACCGTGTCATCCCGCACCTCGCCGCGCGGAGCCTGCATAACCGTGCCGAGCTGACCGGAATCATCCGCGACTGCACTGTTGCCGGCATCGGCGAGGTGTTCGCGGTAGGCGGCGACGCCCCGCAGTCCGCGGGGCCCTACGCCAATGGCGGGGAGTTGCTGCGTGACATCGTGGAAATCAGCGGCGGCCAGATGGCCGTTGGGGTCGCCGGGTACCCGGAGGGCCATCCCGGCATCGGCAGTCCGCAGCTGCTCGAATCGCTGTTGGCCAAGCAGGAACTTGCCTCCAGCGT
Source organism: uncultured Actinomycetota bacterium (assembly GCA_963810895.1). GTDB lineage: Bacteria > Actinomycetota > Actinomycetes > Actinomycetales > Micrococcaceae > Arthrobacter. The sequence goes on along the minus strand of CAWEPM010000005.1, from coordinate 19,429 downwards.
CGTCACCCAGATGTGCTTCTCGGCAGACAGGATCCGCAGCTATACCGCGATGCTGCGCCGCGAGGGGGTCACGCTTCCGGTCCTGGCCGGGATTGCCGGTCCCGTGCAAAGAACCAGGCTCATTACCCTGGCAACGAAGATCGGCGTCGGAACGTCCTTGCGGTTCCTGAGCCGGAAAGGACCGCTCGCCCGCCGTCTCCTGAGCGGCGAACACTACTCGCCCGGCACTCTCATCAACCAGCTGACCGCCCAGCCCGTCATCGACGGCATCCACCTCTACAGCTTCAATTGCTTTGAAGCACTCCCGGGTTCCGTTGCGCCTTTGTCAACGGAGTTCTCCGCCACGACCAGCCGAGGAAACATCCATGTTTGAGCCCCCTTTCCAGCCCGCAACCGCCAGCACCGTCACGGGCAGCAGCCGCGTCAAGCGCGGCATGGCGGAGATGCTCAAGGGCGGCGTCATCATGGACGTCGTCAACGCCGAGCAGGCCCGCATCGCCGAAGACGCCGGTGCCGTGGCCGTGATGGCGCTGGAACGTGTTCCGGCCGATATCCGTGCCCAGGGCGGCGTGTCCCGGATGTCCGATCCGGACATGATCGACAAGATCATCGCGGCCGTGTCCGTGCCGGTCATGGCCAAGGCCCGGATCGGGCACTTCGTCGAGGCGCAGGTCCTGCAGTCCCTGGGCGTGGACTACATCGACGAGTCCGAGGTCCTGACCCCGGCCGACTACACCAACCACATCGACAAGTGGAAGTTCACCGTCCCGTTCGTCTGCGGTGCCACGAACCTGGGTGAGGCGCTGCGCCGGATCAACGAGGGCGCGGCGATGATCCGGTCCAAGGGTGAGGCCGGCACCGGGGACGTCTCCAACGCCACCACGCACATGCGCCAGATCCGGGCCGAGATCAAGAAGCTCGCTTCCATGCCCGAGGACGAGCTCTACGTCGCGGCCAAGGAACTGCAGGCCCCGTACGAGCTGGTCAAGGAAGTCGCCGCGACCGGCAAGCTCCCGGTGGTGCTGTTCACCGCCGGCGGCATCGCCACCCCGGCCGACGCCGCGATGATGATGCAGCTCGGCGCCGACGGCGTGTTCGTCGGCTCCGGGATCTTCAAGTCCGGCAACCCGGCCCAGCGGGCCGCCGCCGTCGTGAAGGCCACCACCTTCTACGACGACCCGGACGAGATCGCCAAGGCCTCCCGCGGCCTGGGCGAGGCCATGGTCGGCATCAACGTCGACGAGATCCCGCAGCCGCACCGCCTCGCCGAGCGCGGCTGGTAATCGCGCCTTGCGGCGCCTGACCGCTGACCTCGGCGTGCTAGTCCCCGCGCGTTGTCGCAGCTGAGGGGCTGCTCGTGGCGCGGGGCCCCTATTACGCACGCTGCCGGATCACACTGTCCTTCGCCTAGCGCTCCGATTGAACGAGCCGGGCGGTCACCTTCTAGGTGGCCGCCCGGCGTCGTTTGCGTTCTGCGGGGGCTAGTCCAGGCCGCGGCGCTTGAGGAGTCAAGGCTGGAAGAGGCCTCGTCCGGACAATCCAAGGAAACTGAGACCGTAGCTCTGCGCCATATTGGGGCCCCCTGTCGGATTCGAACCGACGACCCCCGCTTTACAAGAGCGGTGCTCTGGCCAACTGAGCTAAGGAGGCATTCCTGCAGCCTGACTACCCACACCAGACCGAAATATGGGGCAGATATCAGGATGCTAGACAAGGGTAGCCCACCGACGCCGGGTGAGAAAAATGCGCAACGCCCCTGCCGCGCAACGAAGGCCCGGCCCCGGGATTATCCGGGGCCGGGCCTTCAGCGGTGTCAGTGCCGTGGACGCTTACTTCTTGGCGTCGACCGCGGCCTGCAGGAACTGGTCGAACGGGGTCTGCGCGCTGTCGCCCGTGCCCCACTGCTTGCCTTCGACGAACACGGTGGGCGTGCCGGTCACGCCGATCACCGCGGCTTCCTGGGTGGTGTGCTTGACCCACGGACGGTACGTCTTGTCATCCACGCACGTCTCGATGCTCTTGGACCCGACGTCGGTGGCCATCTTCTTCAGCTCGGTGTCGGACAGTCCGGCGCTGCCTTCGGCCGGCTGCTTCGCGAACAGCAGGTCGACGAAGTCCGAGTACTTCTCCGGAGATTCGTTCACCACGCAGGCTGCGGCGTTGGCCGCGCGCGAGGAGTAGTTGGTGGTGGACCGGCTGTCGAGGAAGCCGAGCGGCCGGTATTCCACCGTGATCTTGCCGTCATTGCGGAGCTTGGTGAGGGTCTCGTTGTACTGCGCCTCGAAGTTCTTGCAGACGGGGCAGATGAAGTCGATGTAGAGGACCACCTTGACCGGTTTGCCGGCCTCAGCCTCGGCGCCCGGGGCAACGACCGGAGACGGCGGCGTGGCCGGCGCGGACGGGAGGTCGGACAGCTTCACCGTTGCGGGATCGGTCTTGGCCACCTCGGTGTTCGCCAGCAGGGTGACACCGCCGTGGATGTTGCCGTTGGCCGGCGTGGGTCCCTCGTCGGCAACCGGGGCGTTGTTCTTGATATTGGAAGTGACCACGAGCGCCACGATCACGATGATGGCGACGACGGCGGCAACAATGCCCCAGCCGATCAGCAGCTTATTGCGCTTGTCCTTTTTCAGCTGCGCCTCGCGGATCTCACGGGCTTTCTCGCGCGCCGCGGCAGTGCGCTCTGCCTTCGACTGTCGGGGTTCGTTTGCGGGGCTCATTAGTTCCTCGGGTCGTTCGGCCAGGGACGGTCCACTCAGTGGCAACTTCATCATTTTAGGGGAGAAACCCGAGAACTTGCGCTTTCAAGTTTCCCTTCCGCCTGCCCAACGGACGAATAGCCCGGAAGATTCCGTGCGGCTAGGGTTGACGGAGAGCCACAAGCGAGCCCAGGGGGCACCAATGGAAGCAACGGACAGCGCCGGCCACGGCGCGCAGCACACCACTGAAGCGGCGGGGACGGCCACGGACGGCGCAGCACAGGGCGCCGGGGCGGGGGACCAGTTCGACTTCATGGTGGTGTCCAACCGGCTGCCCGTTGACCGCTGCTCCGACGATGAGACCGGCTGCGAGGACGGCTGGCGCCGCTCCCCCGGCGGACTCGTCACAGCCCTGGCCCCGATGATGACCAAGACTGACGGCGCCTGGGTGGGCTGGCACGGCGCGCCCGATGAGACCGTCAAGCCCTTCAGCCACGGCGGCATTGACCTCATCCCCGTCCAGCTGAGCACGGACGACATCGAACTTTTCTACGAGGGATTCTCCAACGCCACGCTGTGGCCGCTGTACCACGACGTGATCGCCCCGCCGGAGTTCCACCGCACCTGGTGGGACTCCTACCGCAAGGTCAACCGCAGGTTTGCCGACGCCGTCGTCCGCCATGCCGCCGAGGGCGCCACGGTCTGGGTGCAGGACTACCAGCTCCAGCTGGTCCCGAAGATGCTCCGGGAAGCCCGGCCGGACCTGAAGATCGGGTTCTTCAACCACATCCCGTTCCCGCCGCCGGAAATCTTCGCCCAGCTCCCGTGGCGCCGTGCGATCATCGACGGCCTGCTGGGCGCGGACCTGGTGGGCTTCCAGCGCAGCAGCGACGCCGGAAACTTCATGCGCTCCGCCCGGCGCTTCCTGGGCGCCAGCGTCAAGCAGCAGCAGGTCCACGTCAAGGGGAACGACGGCGACACCACCCACATTGCCCGGGCCCAGGCGTTTCCCATCTCCATTGACGTCAAACAGATCAGCGAGCTGGCCAAGAAGCCGGAAGTCATTGAGCGCGCGAAGCAGATCCGCCGGGACCTCGGCAACCCCAAGACCATCCTGCTCGGCGTCGACCGCCTCGACTACACCAAGGGCATCCGGCACCGGCTCAAGGCCTACGAGGAACTGCTGCAGGACCGCAAGGTCACCGTGGAGAACGCGACCCTGATCCAGGTGGCCAGCCCCAGCCGGGAACGCGTGGAACAGTACCGCCTGCTCCGCGAGGAGGTCGAGGGCACTGTTGGCCATATCAACGGCACCTTCGACACCATGGAGAACAGCGCCGTCCGCTACCTGCACCACAGCTACCCCATCGAGGAGATGGTGGCACTGTACCTGGCCGCGGACGTCATGCTGGTCACAGCCCTGCGCGACGGCATGAACCTCGTGGCCAAGGAATACGTCACGGCCCGGACGAACAACGACGGCGCGCTGGTGCTCAGTGAATTTGCCGGCGCCGCCGACCAGCTCAAGCAGGCCCTGCTGATGAACCCGCACGACATCGACGGCCTCAAGGACACCATCATGAAGGCCGTCAACATGCAGCCGGCCGAGGCGTCCCGACGCATGCGGGCCATGCGCAAACAGATTCTGGACCACGACGTCGACCTCTGGTCCTCGGACTTCCTGACCGCCCTGGCCGAAAAGGTGGTGCGCGATGACTCCTGACGCCGCAGGTACTAATAATTCAGACACCAACAACTCAGACACCAACAATTCAGATACGGCCCCGCTCTCGCTCTCCCCCGAACTGCTCGAGGCGGTGCGCCGCGTCGCCGGCACCGAGCACCTGCTCGTGGCGATGGACTTCGACGGCACCATGGCACCGCTCGTGGATCATGCGGCCGACGCCCGCGCGCTCCCGCGCTCCGCGGCCGCCTTCGCGGCGCTGACGGAACTTCCCCGGACGACGACGGCGCTCATCTCCGGCCGGGCGCTGGACAGCCTGCGGGCCGTCGCCTCCCCGCCGGAGGAGACGCTGCTGATCGGCAGCCACGGCGCCGAGGTCTGGATGGGGCCCGGCTCCTCGCAGCTGATGCTCGACGACGCCCAACGCGAACTCCTGGCCGAGGTCCGCAAGGAGCTTGAGGGAATCGTGGAACAGGCCCCCGGGACCCTCCTCGAGGACAAGCCGGCCGGCGTCGTCCTGCATACACGGCTCGCGGCGGACGACGTCGCCGAGGACGCCGTCGCTGCGGCGCGCGCGGTCCTGCAGGACCGCAGCGGCGTCTTCCTCAAGACCGGCAACCGCGTCCTGGAGACCTCCGTGGTGAACGCCTCCAAGGGAGAGGGCATTGCCTTCCTGCGGCAGGCCACCGGGGCCACGGCCGTGGCCTTCGCCGGAGACGACACCACCGACGAGGACGCCCTGGCCAGCCTCGTCCCGGGCGATCTCGGCGTAAAGGTGGGGCTTGATTTCACCCAGGCCGAATTCCGGGTGGAGTCGCCCGTCCATGTCTGCGAACTGCTCGAAGCCCTCCTGAGGGAGCGGAAACGCGCCGTCGGCGGCTGAGCCGTGCGCCGCGAAAGCGGCCGCCAAAAAGGCCCGAGTAAGCAGCATCACCTGTGACGTCCGTAACATTTTGGCCCAAATGCCATAAATCTGACATACTCTGTTTGTGATGTGGCGCACAACTACCGTGCGGCGTCACTGGATACTCCTCGGCTTCGGCCGAGGAGTATGCGCGTGAAAACCCATAATTGAATTAACAACTGCATAAAACGACCATTCACTACGGATCGTCCGGCACGTACCTGCCGGTGAAGGGATTGATAACTGTGGCTACAGTTACTTTTGACAACGCAACACGCCTGTACCCGGGCACCGATAAGCCCGCTGTTGACAAGCTCAACATTGATATCGCCGATGGCGAATTCCTGGTCCTCGTTGGACCCTCCGGCTGCGGAAAGTCGACCTCCCTGCGCATGCTCGCAGGTCTTGAGGACGTCAACTCCGGCCGCATCCTCATTGGCGACCGTGACGTCACGGACGTTCCGCCGAAGGATCGCGACATCGCCATGGTGTTCCAGAACTACGCCCTGTACCCGCACATGACCGTGGCGGACAACATGGGCTTCGCGCTGAAGATCGCCGGCGTCAGCAAGGAAGAGCGCGCCGAGCGCGTCCGTGAGGCCGCCAAGCTGCTGGACCTCGAACCGTACCTGGACCGCAAGCCGAAGGCACTCTCCGGCGGCCAGCGCCAGCGTGTTGCCATGGGCCGCGCAATCGTGCGTAACCCGCAGGTCTTCCTCATGGACGAGCCGCTGTCCAACCTTGATGCCAAGCTGCGCGTGCAGACCCGCACCCAGATCGCGTCCCTGACCCGCCGCCTCGGCGTCACCACGGTCTACGTGACCCACGACCAGGTCGAGGCCATGACCATGGGTGACCGCGTCGCCGTGCTGAAGGACGGCCTGCTGATGCAGGTCGACACCCCGCGCAACCTCTACGACAAGCCGAAGAACGTCTTCGTGGCCGGCTTCATCGGCTCCCCCGCCATGAACCTGCTGGAACTGCCGGTCGTCGACGGCGGCGTGCAGTTCGGCGGCACCGTCTACCCGGTTCCGCGCGACGTCCTCGAAGAGGCCCACGGCCAGACCGTGACCCTCGGCTCCCGCCCGGAAGACCTTGAGACGGTCGCCCAGGGCGAAGGCCTGCAGGTCGAGGTCGACGTCGTCGAGGAACTCGGCGCCGACGCCTACGTCTACGGCCACACCACGCTGGACGGCAAGAGCCACGACATCGTGGCCCGCGTCGACGGCCGCCGCCCCCCGATGAAGGGTGAGTCCATCTGGGTCCGCCCGCAGTCAGGCCACGTGCACCTGTTCGACACCAAGACCGGTCTGCGCCTCGGCGACTAGTCCCCGCTAACCTCGCTCCGCTTCGGCCAGGGAACCCTGCCGGCGTGGGCCCACCAGCGGCACGACTGACGGCGGTCCTCCCCACTGGAGGGCCGCCGTCGGGCTTTAACTGCCCCGCTTTAGGCGCGGCCCTTTATATACGGAAGAATTGATCCATGACCGAGGAATACCCCATGACCGAGGAAAACAGTGCCCAGTGGCACGACGAGCCCACCGACTACGGTCAGATCGGGAAGCTGCCCCGGTTTGAGGCCGCCAGCGCCAATGACGAAAAGGCCTCCATGGTGTCCAGTTCGCTGAGCATCACGGCCGCCGCCACCGAGCCCGAGCTCCTCGACCTGCCCTGGCACATTGCCCTCGAGGACTGGCCGGCAGAGAATCTGGCGGCACTCCCCCGCGGTATCTCGCGGCACATCGTGCGCTTCGCCCACCTTGGCGGATCGGTCATCGCCATCAAGGAAACCTCGGAGCACGTGGCCCGCCACGAGTACCACATGCTCCGCAAGCTCGCCCGGCTGGACGTGCCCTGCGTGGAGCCGGTGGCCGTCATCACCGGACGCACCACCCCGGAGGGCCGGCCGCTGAACCCCGTGCTGGTCACCCGGCACCTGAAGTTCTCCATGCCGTACCGCGCGCTCTTCTCGCAGATGCTGCGCAAGGACACCCTGACCCGGCTTATCGACGCCCAGGCGCTGCTGCTGGTCCGGCTGCACCTGATCGGCTTCTACTGGGGCGACGTCTCGCTCTCCAACACCTTGTTCCGCCGCGACGCCGGCGCCTTCGCCGCCTACCTCGTGGATGCCGAGACCGGTGAGCTGTATCCGGATTTGTCCACCGGCCAGCGCGAGTACGACCTTGAAATCGCCCGGGTCAACATCGCCGGGGAGCTCATGGACCTCCTCGACGGCGGCCTGATCGAGGAGAAGGTCGATCCGGTGGCCACCAGCGAGCTGATCATGGACAGCTACCGGCGGCTGTGGACCGAGCTGACGGCGAAGGAGTCGTTTGAGATCGGGGAACGCTGGCGCGTGGCCGCCCGCATCCGGCGGCTCAACGAACTCGGCTTCGACGTCGAGGAATACGCCATCAAGACGACGCAGAACGGCTCCACCATCCAGCTCCAGCCCAAGGTCGTCGACGCCGGGCACCACCAGCGCCGGCTGCTGCGCCTGACCGGCCTGGACGCCCAGGAAAACCAGGCCCGCCGGCTCCTGAACGATATGGACTCGTTCCGGGCGGACAACAACCCGGGCATGGATGAGGAATACAGCGCGCACCTTTGGGTCAGCCAGATCTTCGAGCCGATTGTGCGGGCCATCCCCCGCGATCTTTCCGGCAAGCTCGAGCCCGCCGAGGCCGTGCACGAGGTCCTGGAGCACCGCTGGTACATCTCCGAGAAGGAGAACCGGCACATCCCCCTGGCCGAGGCCGTCCAGTCCTACATCGACAACGAGCTCCGCCACCGCCGGGACGAGGCCGCCATCATGCTCAACCCGGACACGGGGCTGCTCAAGATCCTCGAGGTCGAAACCGAGGAATCACGGTACGGCGCCGACGAATCCATTGCCGAATACCCGGACTCCGACGACTAAGCTGCGCGCCGGGCGGGTTGTGGCACAGGCGGGCTAAATCGCCTTGCCCGGGTTCAGGATCCCGGCCGGGTCAAACAGCTCCTTGATCCGGCGCTGCAGTTCGCGCACCGGTTCCTTCTGCTCCAGGCCGAGCCAGCGCAGCTTGTACTGCCCGATCCCGTGTTCGCCCGTGATGGTGCCGCCCATGGCCAGTGCCACGGCAATGGACTTGTCCAGGGCGGCGCCGAGACGGGCCATGGCGTCGGCATCCACGGTGTTCTCCACCCGCTCGATCCAGAACGTGGGGTGCAGGTTTCCGTCGCCGGCATGCGCCACGACCTTGAGCTGGACCCGGTGCTCCGCCGCCATGGCTTCCAGTTCGGCCACGTAGTCCACCAGCCGCGAGCGCGGCACGGCCACGTCCTCGCCCACCCGGTATTCGTCGTCCACCTCGGTCCCGCGGCTGTTGCGGCGCAGCTCGACAAGCTGCTCGGCCTCCGCGCTGGCTTCCATGCTCACCACGGCTCCCCCCGCAGCGAGGACCGGGCGGATGGCCGCGGCCTCCGCCGCCGCGCCGAAGCCGTCGGTCTGGATCAGCAGCAGGGACGCCCCGCGCGCGGCCAGGTCCGAGCCGTGGAGGTCGTCGAGCTGGGCGAGCGAGCCGCCGTCGAGCAGTTCCATGATGGCCGGCTGAACGCGGGCCTTGCCGACGGCGAGGACGCCGGCAGCGGCGCTGCGGAAGTCCGGGTAGAAGGCGGCGATGGTGTGCACTTCGCGCGGCAGGTACTTCAGCCGCACGGTCACGCCGACAACGATTCCCAGGGTCCCCTCCGAGCCGACGAACAGCCCGGTGAGGTCGTAGCCGGCGACGCCTTTGAAGGTCTGGTGGCCGGTGTGGATGAGCGAGCCGTCCGCGAGCACGACGTCGAGGGCCAGGACCGAGTCCCGGGTCACCCCGTACTTCGCGCAGCGCAGCCCGCCCGCGTTGGTGGCCACGTTGCCGCCGATGGTGGACATCTTGAAGCTTGCGGGGTCCGGGGCGTACATGAGCCCGTGCACGGCGGCGGCGGCGTTGAGGTCCGCGTTGATGACGCCGGGTTCGACGACGGCGGTCTCGTCATCCGGGTTGAGGTCCAGGATGCGGTTCATCCGCTCGAGGGAAAGCACCACGCAGCCCTCGCTCGCGTGGGCGCCGCCGGAGACGCCGGTGCCGGCCCCGCGCGCCACGAGCGCGACGCCGTGGGCGGCGCAGGCGCGCACGGTGGCCTGGACGTCGGCCACCGATTCGGCGCGGACCACGGCCTGCGGGAGCTGATAATCCAGGACGGGCGCCTGGTCCACGGCGTAGGCGGCCAGGGTGGCGTCGTCCACGGCAATTTTCGCCGGGCCCAGGGCGGAAGTCAGCTCGTCGATGATGCTGCGCATGCGGTCTCCAGTTCGGTCGAATCCGGCTCCCAGTCTAAGGCTGCGGGACCGGCACCCGGGTTCCGGGCAGCACCCACGCGGCGGCGGCCGGACCTCGGGTGCAGATCAGGGCGGTTCCGGCAGCCTCATCCGCCCTGAGCTGCCCGGCAGACGGGTCCGGCGAAGGCTCCGGCCCTGGCTCCGACTCCGGGCTCAGCGCCACGGTGACGTCGCCCGTCACGTACGCGGGCTGCCCGGCCAGGGCAGCGAACTGGGTCCCCGAGAGCGTCCCTGGAGCCAGTTCCGCCTCGGCTCCGGCCCGGGCGACGACCACCAGCACGGCGCTCTGCGTGGTTTCGCGCACAAACACGAGGACGTCCCCGCGGGCGTACAGCCAGCGGATGCCGCCGCCGGTCAGCGCGGGCTGTTCACGGCGCAGCGCGGTGAGGGCAGCGTAGTCCGCCCGCAGGTCGGTGAGGATGCGGCCGGGATCGTTCCAGGGCATGGGCGTCCGGGAGGACTCCCCGTTGTCGCCTTTGAGTCCGAACTCGTCCCCGGCGAACAGCACGGGAACACCCGGCAGGGTGAACATCAGCAGCGCGCCGAGCCGTTGGCCGCCGTCGATCATCACGGTGGCCGCCCGAGCGGTGTCGTGGCTGTTCAGGGCGTTCATGTTCTGCTGCCGGACATCCCAGCTGAACGCTGAGGCTAGGTCCAGGTGGGTGGCCAGGAAGTCCTCGGCGTCGGTCCTGTTGGGTCCAGGCAGCGGGGTTCCGAAGAAGTTGACGTGCCCGGCGTCCCCTGCCAGCCAGGACCACAGCGGGCGGGTGAAGTTGGAGTAGGTCATGGCGCCGTGCCAGTGCTCGCCGCTGAAGTCGGGGGCGGCGTCATTCGTGGCCTCGGCGAGCAGCGCCGCCTCGGGGTTGATCGAGCGGACCCGGTCCGCGATCAGCCGGGCGACGTCGTGGTTGAGGTCGGTGCCGCCGAGCCGGCCGGTCATGTTGCCGACGTCGATCCGCCATCCGTCCAGGTTGAACGGCGGCCGGAGCCAGCGCGCCACGGGGGAATCGTCGGCCAGGACGAACTTCTCGCGCAGGCCCCGGGATGCCCAGTTGAGTTTGGGCAGCGACCGGACGCCGTACCAGGATTCGTATTCCGTATGGTCGGCGTTGAAGTAGTAGTACCCGGATTCCTCGGAGGCCGGGTCCGCGAGGGCGCGCTGGAACCATTCGTGGGCGTCGCCGGAGTGGTTGGCCGTGAGGTCGCCCATCACCCGCAGGCCGCGGGCGTGGGCGGCTTCGACGAGTTCCACGAGGGCCTCGTCCCCGCCCAGCAGCGGATCCACGCACGTGAAGGTGGCGGCGTCGTAGCGGTGGTTGGAGCGGGCCGGGAAGAACGGCGTCAGGTAGATGACGTCGGCCCCGAGCGCCTGGATGTGGTCCAGCCGCTCGGTGATGCCCCGGAGGTCGCCGCCGTAGTACTGGTACGGGGTCTGCGGGCCGGAGCCCTCCACCTCGGTGGTGTCCCAGCTGCACGGCACGGCCCAGTCCGGGGCCGGGTGCGCCGGGGCCCGACTTTGGGCGGAAGCAGCCGAGCGTGCGAAGCGGTCCGGGAAGACCTGGTACATCGTTCCCTGGCGCAGCCACGGCGGGGCGGCCGGGAATGTCGTCAGCCGGAAGTCCGCGTAGTCGGAGACGTCCCGGCTGAAGAGGCCCTGCGCGTTGAGGCTCCAGTACCGCTGCCCGGCCTCGATCAGGAACCGGTAGCGGGCCACCGGGTTGGTGACCGTCATGGCCGCTTCCCACCACACCCAGCCGTCGGCCGCTCCGAGGTTCCGTGCGGGATCGTAGCGGGGTTCGCCGTCGTGGATGGACCGGAGCCAGACCCGGGTGGGCCGCCCCCAGACGGCCGGCACGCGGAGCCGCAGGCGGACCTCCGCCCCCAGCTCCACCTGCTGTGGCGCGTGGAGGGCCGAGCCGTCGTGGTGCGGAAGCGGCCCCGCGCTACCCGGGAGCGTCATGCCTAGCCCTTCACCGAGCCCGCGGTGAGGCCGCTGACGATGTAGCGCTGCAGGTACAGGAACAGGGCCATCACGGGGACGGCGGACAGCACGGCGCCGGCGGCGAAGACCCCCCAGTTCTCCGAGCGCTGCTGCGCCACGAAGGAGTAAAGTCCGACGGCGAGAGTCTGGCTGTCGGGGTCCGTGAGCACCACGCTGGCGATCACGAACTCGCCGGAGATCCCGATGAAGGTCAGCAGACCCACTACCGCCAGGATCGGCGTGACAAGCCGCATGATGATGCCGAAGAAGATCTGCGCGTGGCTGGCGCCGTCGATCTTGGCCGCCTCGTCCAGGGACTGCGGCACGGTGTTGAAGAAGCCGTACATGAGGTAGGTGTTCACGCCCAGGGCGCCGCCAAGGTACACCATGATCAGGCCCAGCTGGCTGCCCAGGCCGAGGGCCGGGATGACCTCGGAAATGCCGCTCAGGAGCAGGAAGATGGCGACGACGGCGAGCAGCTGCGGGAACATCTGGAGCAGCAGCAGGCTCAGCAGGCCGATCCGGCGGCCGGTGAAGCGCATGCGGGAGAACGCGTACGCCGCCATGGCACCCAGGAACACGGTGGCCGCCGACGTCACGCCGCCCACCACCATGGTGTTGACGAACCAGCGGGCGAAGGGACGCGAGGGGTTGTTCATCAGCTCGGTGAAGTTGCCGAAGTCGATCCGGCTGAACAGGGTGTTGGATCCCACCAGGGTGCCGGTGGAGTTGAAGGCCGCGGAGAGCACGTACAGCAGCGGGAAGATCGCAAAGATCGTGACGACGATCCCCACAACGTGCCGCCAGCCCTTGTCCTTGAACCAGGCGCCGAACGGGCGCCGGCGCTGGAGCAGGCGGCGCTGCTCGACGTCGGTGGTGCTTCCTGTTGCTGCGTCATCGACGCTGGCCGGAGCCGCCGTTGTGCTGACGGTACTTGCTGCGGGCCCGTTCATGAGTTCACTTCCTCAAGTGCCTTGGTCTGCTTGAAGCTGATGGCCGAGACAGTGGCCACGATGATGAAGATGATGATCGCCAGGGCGCTGGCGAGGCCGTAGTCCCGCCCGGTGCCCTGCCCGAATGCCACCTTGTAGACGAGGGTGATCAGGATGTCCGTGGCCCCGATGTCCCGGTCCGTGTCCGCGAACCGCGGGCCGCCGCCGGTGAGCATGAAGATCACGTTGAAGTTGTTGAAGTTGAAGGCGAAGGAGGAGATCAGCAGCGGCGCGATGGAGACCAGCAGGAGCGGCAGCTTGATGGAGCGGAACACCCGCCACGGGCTGGCGCCGTCCATCCGGGCCGCCTCGTCCAGTTCGGTGGGCAGGGACTGCAGCGCCCCGGTGCAGACGAGGAACATGTACGGGAAACCGAGCCAGAGGTTGACCACCAGCACGCTGATCTTGGCCAGGACCGGGTCCGTGAGCCAGCCGATCGTGGCGCCGCCCAGCAGGGTCTGGTTGAGCCAGCCGAACTGCGGGTTGAGGATGCCGGACCAGACCAGGCCGGAGAGGAAGGCCGGGAACGCGTAGGGCAGGATCATGAGGATCCGGTAGATCTTCTTGCCGCGCAGGTCCTCGCGGTTGAAGGTGATCGCCAGGAACAGTCCCAGGGCGAAGGTCAGGGCCACGGACGCGACGGCGAAGGTGAAAGTCCAGAGGATGACGCCGAGCAGCGGACCGCGGAGGCTCGGATCGGTGAAGGCCCGCGCGAAGTTCTCCATGCCGACGTCGATCTTCCAGCCGGTGGCCAGGGTCTCGCCGCTGTCCGTGGCGAACGCGCCCTTGCCGTTGTCCCGGTAGACGGCGCCGGTGTCCGTGTCCGTGAAGGTGCCGGCGGCGGCGTCGTAGCTCAGGGCCGGCTTGAACTGGTAGGCGGAGCTGCCGTCGGCGGTGCGCAGGGTGCCGTCCGCGGGGTCCGAGGAGACCGGAACGGTGATGTCCAGGATCCGCTGCTGGTTGGCGACGATCTCCTGGAAGTTCAGGGTCCGGTAGCCGTCGAGGGCGTTGGCCTTGCCGGTGGAATCCTTCCCGGCGCCGGCGACCTGTTCCAGCGGCGCTCCGCTGCTGCCCAGCGAGACCTTGCCGTCCGGGTCCGTGAAGAGCAGGTAGAAGGAGTCGTCCTTCGACAGCACGGCCGCCTTGTACGCCGGGGAGTCGGGGACGCGCTTCTGCGCGGTGAGCTGGATGGCGGCGATGGCGTCATCCTTGGTGCTGTTGTGCCCGTCGCCGTAGTTGGTGAAGGCGATGTAGCCGCTGAACAGCACCACGAAGACCTGGAACACGAGCAGGAACAGCACGCCGGGGGCGAGATACTTCGCGGGCAGTCCGCCCTTGCGCAGGTAGATCCAGTTGATCACTGCCACCACGACGGCGGAGACGGCCAGCACGCCCCAGGACTGGCTGAGGAACAGCATCATGAGCACGTAGACGGCGACGGCGTCCACGAGGCCCAGCAGCACGATCTTGGCGACCGTTCCCCTGGTGGTGTCGGGGCCGAAGGTTCGGCGGCGGGAGCCGCTTAGTTTCCGGGAGGTGGTCCGGCGGGCCGGCGGTGGTCCCGGCGGGGCCGCCGGCTGCTGCGGGGGCGGAATCGCCGGCCTGGCGGAGTTCGGTGTCTGTCATGGCTGTCTTCGGTCCTCGGGAGAAAGCTGGGGTGGTGCAGGAACGGGCCGGGCGGCATGGTGTGCCGCCCGGCCCGGTGCTGTGCGGTTCCGCGGGATCCCGAACGGGTCCGGCGGAACCGCGCGGGGGCTAACCCGCGATCTTGGCCTTGATGCTGGCGGCCATCTTGGCCCAGTCGGCGGCGGGATCGCCCTGGCCCTTGATGAGGGCGAGCTCGGTGGCTCCCCAGTCAGCCCAGACGGCGCTCATTTCCGGGATGGCCGGCATCGGGACGCCGTCGGCGCCGATCTTGCCGAAGGCCGCCACGATGGGGTCGCTCGCAGCCTTGTCGAACGAGGCCTTCAGGGCCGGCGGACGGCCTCCGGCCTTGTACATGGAGTCCTGTGCTGCCTCGGTGGTGAGGTAGTTGGTGACGAACTCGTTCGTGGCGAGGGCGTTGGCGCTCTTGGCGCTGATGAAGAAGCCGTTGACGCCGATGAACGGCTGGGCGGGCTTGTCGCCGACGGTGGGCAGCTCGTCGACGGCGAACTTGATGCCCTTCTTCTGCACGTCCGGCACGTTCCACGGGCCGGTCAGGTAGTACGGGGACTCGCCGGCCAGGAACTTCTCCTTGGCGATGTCACCGGTGATGTTGGAGTTGATGATCTTCTCACCGGCGTCGCCCCAGGCGGCCAGCTTCTTGGCGAACTCGACGCCGGCGGCGTCGCCGATCAGGAGCTGCTTGGGATCGTAGCCGCCGTCGGCAGCCTTGCCGAAGACCTGCGAGCCCATCGAGGCCTGCAGCGGGTAGAGGTGGTACGGGTCGCCCTGCTTCGGGTCCATGCCCACGAGGAACGGGAACTTCGCCTTGCCGTCGGCCACGGCCTTCTTGCCGTTGGCGATGACCTCATCCAGGGTCTTGGCGCTCTGGGGCACGAGGTCCGTGTTGCGCAGCAGGGCGATGTTCTCGATCGCGTACGGGACACCGTAGACGGAGCCGTTGTAGGTCATGGCCTTGATGGAGGAGTCCTGGAACGCGGACTTCTTGTCACCGAGCTCCACCGGCGCGATCACGCCGTTCTGGACGAACTTGCCGACCCAGTCGTGCGGGCCGACGATCAGGTCCGGGCCCTTGCCGGTCGGGACCTGGGTGATGAAGTCGTCGCGGACTGCGGCGAAGTCCTTGACCACGAGCTTGACCTCGATGCCGGTGTCGGCCTGGAACTTGGCCGTGATGTCCTTCAGCGCGGGCGAGCGCTCGGCATCGACCCACATGGTGATCGTGCTGGCGCCGGAGGCCTTCAGGTCGGGCTTGGCCGTCGCGGTGGCGGGTGCGGTGGCTGCGGCGCCGCCGCACGCGCTGAGGGCCAGCGCGGCCACTACGGAGATCGCGCCCGCGGTGAATACGCGGCGGCTCGTCCCGTTCGTGAGGGTGTTCTGCACCTTCATTGGTGTCCCTTTCATAAAATCCTGCATCCACGCATAAGGCCCTGGAAGTCCGTTCCAGAGCCCCGTGGCATCGTCGGTGATGTGGCTCACAGCTGCAAGCGCTTCCAAAGTACACGCTAAGTGCCGCTTTGAAAAGTCAGCCTACCGGCCAGTAGCCGGAGCGCTTCTTCCGGCCGTGACGGGTCGCGCCACAGCCCTGGTGCGCGGATTGGCGGCCCTCCGCTGCAAACGAGGCGGAGACAGGGCCGGGGATCGTCCAATCGCTGGCCGAAATCGCCGGGTCGATTATGACTGGAAGCGTTTTCATTTTCCGTGTCCGGGACTTACGATTACCGTCATGTCCGTTGATTCAGTTCTCTTCTCCCCCACCGCGCAGGCCGACATCCAGGCCGGCATCCTGACGGGTCCGTTGACGGGTCCGTTGACCCCGGTGCACGCCGCAGACCAGATTCCCGGGTGGTGGCGCTCCGCGGTCATCTACCAGGTCTATCCGCGCTCGTTCCGGGACCTGAACGGCGACGGCATTGGCGATCTCGCCGGAATCACCGCCGAGCTGCCGCAGCTTGCCGAACTCGACATCGACGCCGTCTGGCTTTCCCCGTTCTACCGGTCTCCGCAGCGGGACGCCGGCTACGACGTCAGTGACTACTGCGACGTCGACCCCCTATTCGGCACCCTGGACGATTTCGACGCCATGATGGCCGAGGCAACCAGGCTGGGCCTGCGGATGATTGTGGACCTCGTCCCCAACCACTGCTCGGACCAGCACCCGGCCTTCCAGGCCGCCGTGGCCGCGCCCGCCGGGAGCCCGGAGCGGGACATGTTCATCTTCCGCGATGGCCGCGGCACGTTCGGCGAAGAGCCGCCGAACAACTGGCAGTCCCACTTCGGCGGTTCGGCCTGGACCCGGATCACCGAACCGGACGGCGCCCCGGGCCAGTGGTACCTGCACCTCTTCGACTCCTCCCAGCCGGACTTCAACTGGGACAACCGCGCCGTCCATGACGAATTCGAGCGCGTCCTGCGCTTCTGGCTGGACCGCGGGGTCTCAGGTTTCCGGGTGGACGTGGCGCACGCCCTCGTGAAGGCCCCCGGCCTGCCCGAGTGGGGCGGCCGCGCCGACGGCAACAGCTGCGACGGCTTCCCCGGCCACGACGCTCCGATGTTCGGCCAGCCTGCCCTGCATGAGATCTACCGCCAGTGGCGGCGGATTCTTGCAGAGTACGGCCCGGACCGGATCCTCTGCGCCGAGGCCAATGTGGACCCGCTCCCCCGGCTGGCCGACTGGGTCCGCCCGGACGAAATGCACCAGGCCTTCAACTTCCCCTACCTGCACGCCGGCCTTGACGTGCACCGGATGCGCAACGTCATCACCGAGTCGCTGACGGCACTGGACGCCGTCGCCGCCCCGAGCACCTGGGTGCTGTCCAACCACGACGTCGTCCGCCACGCCACCCGCTTCGGGTACAACGGCCAGGCGCCGCGCGACGGTGACGGAATCGGCACCGCGGACCCGCAGCCGGACGAGGACCTCGGCCGGTCCCGCGCAGCCGCTGCGTCCATGTTCATGCTGGGTCTGCCCGGCGGGGCCTACCTCTACCAGGGCGAAGAGCTCGGCCTCCCGGACGGGATCGACATCCCGGACACCCGGCGCCAGGATCCCACCTTCGCCCGCACCGGCGGCGAGCGGCTGGGCCGCGACGGCTGCCGTGTCCCGCTGCCCTGGCGGGCCGGGGAACTCCACGCAGGCTTCGGCGACGGGCAGGACCCCTGGCTGCCGCAGCCGGAAAGCTTCGCGCGGCTGGCGCGGGACGTGCAGGCCGCTTCGCCGTCGTCGCACCTGAGCCTCTACAAGCGCATGCTGGACCTGCGCCGCGGGCTGGAACTCGGCCGCGGATCGCTGGCCTGGTACGAGGACCTGTGCACGGACACGAGCCTTGCCTTCCTCAACGGCACCACGCTGGTGCTGCTGAACGCGGGATCCGAACCCCTGGCGATGCCTGCCGGGCGGGTGCTGCTGCGCAGCTCAACGGCCGCGGATGCAGGTTACGCCGCCGGGGACATGTCCAGCGCCGGAGATCAGTTAAGCTCAGGTGAAACTGTTTGGCTGGAAATCTACATCGAGGACACGGAGGGGTAGGAATGCCCGGCATCAAGGACGTCGCGGAACGGGCCGGCCTCTCCATCGCTACCGTTTCGCGCGCCTTGAGCGGCAAAGGCAACGTCTCCCCGCGCAGCCGGGAACGTGCCCGGGCAGCCGCCGCCGAGCTCGGCTTCGTCCTGTCCTACCACGCCTCCAGCCTGGCCTCGGGGCGTAACCACAATGTCGGCGTCGTGGTGCCTTCGGTCCACCGGTGGTTCTTTTCCTCGGTGGTCGAGGGCGTCTCGGCAACCCTGCTGGACGCCGGCTACGACCTCACGCTGTACAACGTCAGCGAGGGGCAGGAGCGCCGGCACAGTGTGCTGAACGACTTCCTGCTCCGCAAACGCGTGGATGCCGTGATCGCGGTCTCCCTGGAGCTCTCCGAGTCCGAAATCGATCAGCTGCTCGCCATCCACCGCCCGATCGTGGGGATCGGCGGCCCGCTGCCCGGGGCGTCGACCATCCGCATCAATGACTCCGGCATCGCCGAGGCCGCGGCCCGGCACCTGATCCAGCTCGGCCACAGCAGGATCGCCCACATGACCGGCGACGCCGCCTATGAGCAGGACTTCCGCCTGCCCGGGACCCGTCAGGCGGGATTCAAGAAGGCCATGCGCGACGCGGGGCTGGCCGTCCGGCCCGAATGGCAGGTCTCCGCCGATTTCACCATCCAGGGTGCCTATGCCAGCGCCCGGCAGCTGCTCGGCAGCTCGCCGGAACGTCCCACGGCCGTCTTTGCCGCCTCCGACGAGATGGCCATCGGCACCATCCTCGCAGCCCGGGACTTCGGCCTGCGGGTACCGCAGGACCTCTCCGTCATCGGCATCGACGGCCATGAGCTGGGCGAGGTCTTCGGGCTGACCACGATCGACCAGGACGCGCGGGGCCAGGGGGCGCTGGCCGTCCGGCGTCTGTTGGCAGGGCTCGACGGCGGCGCCGACTTTGCGGCCACGGACACCGAATACCCCACCCGCTTCGTGATCCGGTCCAGCACCGCTGTTCCGCCCGTCGACCAGGGATCCCTGAGGGACTAGGCCTCCGGCGTCGCCGGGCCGCCCGCACCGGTGCCGCCCATGAACCGAACGAAGCGGTCCAGGACGACGGGCCAGCCGGCCGCGTAGTCGTCTCGTGTTGCAGCGGGGTCTTCGGCACCTTCCCAGCCACTGTGCACCAGCCGGAGCTCTGTTCCGTCGCCGACCGCCTTGAACGCCACCCGCAGCTCGGTGGACCACATGGCTGTGCTTCCAGGGTGCCAGCTGGCGTGGAATGACAGCGGCGGCTGCCAGTCGTCAATCGATCCCCAGACGGCCGTCCTGCCGTCATCCGCGGTCTCCATGATCAGGCTCTCTTCGAACTCCACATAGGAGCCGGCGCCATAGACGCTGTGGTCCTCAAGCGGCCACCAGAGATGCGTGTGTTCGGTAAAGCCCATGAACGCCCGGGCGACAGGGCCGGGCACCACGACGCTGACGACGACGGGATCAAGTTCGTCCGCCGCGTCGGGTTCCGGTGCGCCGGACGGGGCATGGCTGAAGAGGTTATCCATGGGCACCAACTCTACCGGCGGTGGAGCGGCGACTCGATCCTCCCTCACGTCTCGCGGGCCTCC
>CAWEPM010000004.1:0-411763 GCA_963810895.1 uncultured Actinomycetota bacterium | reverse complement strand
GGCGTCCGTGATGACGCCGAGGTCGCGGATTCTCAGTTCTTCAAGCATGGTTCACTTCGCAGTCGATGGATCGGAGGTGTCGCCGGGTCCCGCGTCGCGAGGAGAGGGCAGCGGCGGCATGGGACGGGGCGTGCGGATGATCGGGACGGGTCCGGTGTGGATGGCCTCGGCCTGCGGCATGGGGCCGCGCCAGCCCTGGATCGGGAGCTCGAATTTGCGCACGAAGGGGCGGAGAAGGGGGTTGGGGCGCTGTCTGCAAGCCGCACGGGCGTGGCGGAGCGGGTCACTTCGACGCGCGCGCCGGGCGGCAGGTCCACGAGCGGCGGCCGTCGCACCACAGGACGCCCTGGGCGTCGGTCCGGTTCAGGATCTCGACGGCGAGCCTGGACCGGGGCGAAACCACGAGCGGCTTCGCGAAGAGGGCATGGGCGCTGATCGGCACGATCAGCAGCGCCTCCACCTCGGGCCACACCACGGGGCCGCCGGCGGAAAACGCGTACGCCGTGGAGCCGGTGGGCGTGGCCAGGACCACGCCGTCGCAACCGAAAGAGGTCAGGGGGCGTTCGTCGACTTCGGTGACCACCTCGAGCATCCGTTCCCGGTTGCCCTTTTCGATCGCCGCCTCGTTGAGGGCCCAGGTGTGCCAGATCTTCTGCCCTCGGACCCAGACCTGGACGTCGATGGTCATCCGTTCCTCCTCGACCGTGTAGTCACGGCGGGCGATCCATTCGACGGTCTGGGCGAGGTCGGCCCGCTCGCTCTCGGCCAGGAACCCGACATGGCCGAGGTTCATGCCGCAGCAGCGGCACGTCGACTTCCCGGACGAGTTCGGCGGCGCGGAGGATGGTGCCGTCCCCGCCCAGCACCATGACGAGTTCCACCTCGGGCAGCTTCACGTGGTCGTGGAGGACCTCGACGGGGTGGTCGAGCCGGCCGAAGAAGCGAACCATGTCCCCGAGCTCGTTCTCCTGCAGCACGGGGACCAGTCCGGATTCATGCAGCAGGGCGCACGCTTCCCAGGCAGCCTTGAGGGACTCCTCGCGCCCGGTGTGGGCAAGGATGAGGACACGCCTGCTCATCGGGTTCCGCCTTCTGGTGGTACTAGTGGTTCGGCCAGATTGTTCCGAGCAACGCAGCAACGGCTGCGTCCCGCTCCTCGATCTTAGGCGGGACTTCCGACATCGCGCGTTTTATCCACAGGAAGTAGACTCCGACATTGCCGTCCTGGCCCGGCAGCGGGCTTTGGGCGAGGCCCCACAGAACCAGGCCCGCGTCCACCGCGGCGGCGGCCACCTTGCCCACGGCCAGCCGGCGTTCCCGCTCCGAGGTGACGACGCCGGTCCGGCCGAGCCGGTCCTTGCCGATCTCGAACTGAGGTTTGACCATGAGCACGAGGTCGCCGCCGGGCTCGGTGCACGCCGCGAGGGGCGCCACCACGAGGGTCAGCGAGATGAAGGACAGGTCCGCCACGGTCAGGGCGGCCGGTCCGCCGATCTCCGCGGGCGTCATGTACCGCACGTTCAGGCCCTCGTGGACGGAGACCCGGGGGTCATACCGGATTTCCGGGACCAGTTGGCCGTGCCCGACGTCGACGGCCACCACGTGGGCGGCTCCGCGCCGGAGCAGCACATCGGTGAACCCGCCGGTGGAGGCCCCGGCGTCGAGGCACCGTTTGCCCGCGACGCCGACGGCGGGGAAGGCGTCCAGCGCGCCGGCCAGCTTGTGCCCGGCGCGGCTGACGTAGCCGTCCTCGGCAGAGGCGGCGACGTCCAGCGCGGCGTCCTGAGGAATCTGCAGGGATGCCTTGGCGAGGACCTCGCCGCCGGAGCTCACCTTGCCCTCGGAAATCAGGCGGGCGGCATGGGTGCGGGACCTCGCGAGCCCGCGGCTGACGAGGGCCTGGTCAAGCCGGCTCACGATTCCCCGTCCCCCGCGGCATGGATGCGGAGCGCCAGGCCGGCGTGGGATGCCACGTCTTCATTCAGGGCCTCCAGCAGGGCATCGTGCATGCCCGCATAGAGTTCGCCGTGTCCGGATACGGGCGTTAGCCGCACGGCCGCGAGGCGGTCCAGCACGGCGCTGATGGCCGGGTCCTGGGTGGGCGCCTCGGCTCCCGGTGACTCGTGACCTTGGGGCTGCTGCGCTTGCGCCTCGTGCCCCTCCACCGAAAAGTGCTGCGACGGCAGGGCGGGCCAGGCGACGTCGGCCTCGAGCGACGGGTTGGGCTCCTGGTTTAGCTCGGTCATGGTTCCAGTCTAGTGATCGAGCCACTCGAGGACCGGAGCCAGCGCACTGGTCGTCTCGGGGTTCGCGGCCCACCAGGCCGAACAGGCGGCACGCCATGAGTCGAGATCGGCGGGGTCGCCGCTGATGTGGACGGACTGTCCGCGCACGATCGCCGAGGCGGTACCGCTGCGGAACCGCCCGGCGTCGTGCTCCACGGCGGGGTACGGCGCGTACAGGCCGGTGAGGTCGTTGATGAGGAAATCGGGACGCTCCATGGACCGTGCGGCGAGGATCGATTCCCTGGTATCCACCCCGGTCAGCACAGCCACCGTGGCGAACCCTGCGTTGTTGCCGCCCAGGATGTCGGTGTCCAGGCGGTCGCCGACGACGAGCGGCCGGTCCGCGGCCAGCCGCTTGGCGGCGGTGTGGAACAACGGCGCCTCGGGTTTGCCGGCCACGATCGGGCTCTGGCCGGTCGCTGCCGCCACGGCAGCCACCAGGGTCCCGTTGCCCGGGGCAATGCCGCGCGCCTGGGGAATGGACATGTCCGTGTTGGTCGCCACCCACAGGGCACCGCCGGCGACGACGTACGACGCCTCGGCAAGGTCCTTCCACCCGAGGTCCGGGCTGAAGCCCTGCACGACGGCGACCGGGTTGTCCGACCCGCTGCGGACGGGAACCAAGCCGACCAGCTCAATCTCCTGGGCCAGCGCGGCACTGCCCGTGATGAGCACGTGTGCCCCGGCCGGCAGCAGCGAGGCCAGCAGGGCTGCTGCCGCCTGCGAGGAACTGACCACCTGGTGGTCCTCGGCGGGCGCGCCGAGCTCGCGCAGGTGTTGCGCCACCTGCGCGGGCGAGCGGGATGCGTTGTTGGTGACGTACCCCAGCCCGACGCCGACGCCGGCGAGCCGGCGCAGCGACTCCACGGCCCCGGGGATGGCGTGGGGGCCGGCGTAGACGACGCCGTCCAGGTCGGAGAGGAGTGCGTCGAAGGTGGAGATCAGCGCCGTTTCGGTCATGCGACTAGTCCTCCACGCGTTCGCGCTGGGCCGGCTCCGAGTCGTCGACGAGTTCCTGATCCGCTTCAGAATCCGATTCCTCGTCGGCCTCATCGAGCACGTCGGCTTCCACGGAATCCTGGTCCGACTCGGCGTCGTCGGACTCGAAGTAGTCCGCTTCGGCGTCGTCGGCGCCTTCCTCGACCGGGTTCAGGCCGGTCTCCGCTGCCGCGGCGCCGGTGACTTCCGCCGCGGCCGCAGCGCCGGCGGCACGCGGTGCGCGCTCCTCGGTCCTGGCATGCGTGGCTGCGGTTTCCTGGGCGCGGAGCCGGCGCTGGCGTTCTTCCTCGCGGGCCTCTTCTTCCTCGTCCCAGCCGAGGTCGATGATGTCCGGATCCTCTTCCTCCCCCAGGCCCAGCGCGTTTTCGGCTACGACGGCCTGCCGCTGCCACTTGGCGGCTTCGGCGGCTCGGCCGGCTGCCGTGAGCGCATCAGCGTAGGCGCGGAACAACCGGGGGCTGTAGGAAAAGGCACGGTTGATGTCCAGTTGCGGGATCTCCAGCTCGGAAACCGCGGCATCGAACTGTCCGAGGTCGGTGCGGGCGCCGGCGGCAACGATCGCCAATTCCGCCTTGCCCGGGGCATCGAGATCCTTGGCTTCTTCGGACCGGGCCATGTCCAGGGCGCGGTCCGGGCGGCCCAGGCCACGCTCGCAGTCAGCCATGACCGGAAGGTGCATGTTGGAGCCGCTGATCCGGCGGTATGTACGGAATTCCCGGAGGGCTTCACCATAGTGGCCGGCTGCGTAGGCGGTCAGGCCGACAGCTTCGCGGACGGACGCGAGGCGTCCGCCGCGGCGGCTGGCTGCCAGGGCGTGCTGGAAGGCAAGCTCCGGTTCTTCGTCCAGGAGCCGTCCAGCCATGACCAGGTGGCGTGCCACCCATTCGGCGCTGGCGGCTTCGAGGGTCTTGATCTGGTGCTGCGTGGCGCGGTCAAGTTCCTTGCCTGTGACGTCCTCGTCGATCTGGGGTGAACGTTCGCGGTCGGGACGGTTGGCGCTGCGGAGATCGCGCGCGTTCGGCACGCGCACGGGACGGTCCTCGGGGCGGTCGCGTCCGAACTGGCGCGGGCCCGAATCGCCGCGGTCGAAGCTCCGTGCCGGACGGTCCTCGCGGTTGCCGAACGGCTTGCGGTTCTCGCCGCCAGAGTACGGCTTACGGTCGCCGCCGCTGAAGCTGCGCTGGCCGCCACCCTCGCGCGGAGCACGATCACCATACGGCTTACGCTCGCCGCCGCCAGCATAGGGTTTCCGGTCGCCGCCGCCACTGTAAGGCTTACGATCACGGTCACCGCCGCCATAACTGCGCTGCTCCCCGCCTTCACGCGGAGCACGATCACCATACGGCTTACGCTCACCGCCGCCAGCATAAGGTTTCCGGTCGCCGCCGCCACCATAGGGCTTGCGGTCGCCGGCACCATAGCTGCGCTGCTCGCCACCCTCACGCGGAGCACGATCACCATACGGCTTACGGTTGCACCGCCGCCAGCATACGGCTTACGGTCACCGTACGGCTTGCGGTCACCGCCACCACCATAACTGCGCTGCTCGCCACCCTCACGCGGAGCACGATCACCATACGGCTTACGCTCACCGCCGCCAGCATAGGGCTTACGGTCGCCGCCGCCACTATACGGCTTGCGGTCACGGTCACCGGCACCATAACTGCGCTGCTCGCCACCCTCGCGCGGAGCACGATCACCATACGGCTTGCGCTCGCCGTACGGCTTGTCGTCCCTCGCGCGGAACCCGCGAGGATTGCCGCCCGAGTTGCTCGTGCCGCGGAAGGGGGCCCCGCCGGAACTGCGTCCGCCTGAGTTGTCGCGGGCTTTGCCGCCGCGGTTGCCGTCGTTGTGCTCAGCCATGCTGGAATCCTCCTGTTGCGAGCTGACCACTGGCGCAATCGCAGCCGCTCTGTTCCGTGTTTCGTTTCCTACGCAACCCGAAATCAAGCGCTTCGAAGTCCGTACATCTCCCCCAATTCTAGGCGAGCAACCCGTCACCGACTAACGGCATCACCTCAGGAGGGCCCCGCGGTGGCAAGACTCACAACACCCCACGCGCAGATGTGTCCGGGGCCGTCGGCAGCATCACGACAGCCAGGCACAGACCGTCCGCGACAGAAAAAACAGTGAATCCCCGGTTTTTATGTCATACTTTCGCTGGGGTCCCTGCTGAAGGGCCTCAGTGACCGTCGGTGCCATGAGGGCACCGGCTGAGAAGCACACAGACAAAGGAGTCCCTGTGACGACCGGCATTGGCGCAGAGGTGCTGGCACCTCCCACTCCCTCTCCCGAACGGCAAGACGCGATTCTCCTCAAGCGGCCCGGACTGTTCGCGGCAGCGCTCATCCTGACGGCCGCGGCAATCTATTTCGCGTTCCTTACGCCGTCGATCGTGAGCCTCTCCGTTCGGATCTTCGGCGTCGATCCGACAGACAAGTCGCTGGGCCTGTCCACTGTCATACTGATTGGCGCGCTGATTTCAGTGGTCACGTTGCCGCTGTTCGGCAGCCTGTCTGACCGGACGCGTGGGCCCTTCGGCCGACGCCGCCCGTGGCTCGTCGGTGGCTCGGTGATCGTGCTGTCCGGCGCAATTGTCGTGGGAACAGCGTCCAGTGTCGCCATGGTGGCCATCGGCTGGTCGCTGTCACAGCTGGGCTTCAGCGCGGTCATTGCCGCCTTCCTGGCCCTTGTACCCGACTTCGTACCCGAACACCTCCGTGCCCGGACCTCCGCCGGGATCGGCGTCATGACGGGTCTTGTTGTTCTCGCCGGCATCGCCTTCGCCAGCGCAAACGTTGCCAACCCGGTCATCATGATGGTCGCCCCGGCCACCGTTGCGGTGCTCTTCGTACTCGGCTTGTCGTTCGTGATTGCCAAAGTTGATGTCACTCCCGCCGATGCGGCATTGCCTCCTCGTTACTCACTCCGCGAGTTCGCAGGGAGCTTCTTCATCAACCCGTCGCGCCATCCGAGCTTCGCCTGGAACTGGATCAGCCGGCTCCTGTTTGGCATCGCCTTGGTCGGCCTCCAGACCTACTCCACCTACTTCCTGACCGACGTGACCGGGCTGTCGCTTCAGGAAGCAACGGCCCGCTACACACTCGTCACTTTGATCACCACTCCCGTCGGCTTCGTATTCACGGTTGCCGCCGGATTCCTGTCGGACAAGCTGAACCGTCGCAAAATATTCGTCGTTGGGGCAGCCGTGATCGCCGCCGCAGGCATCCTCATCGCCGCCCTGACGCAGAGCCCCGACGGATTCCTGATCGCGTACATCGTTTTCTCGATTGGCCTGGCCTTCTACCTGACCGTCGATGTGGCAATCGCTGCCTCCGTCGTCCCGGATCCTGCCCAGTCAGCCAAGGCAATGGCGGTATACCAGGTCTCCACGACGGCCCCGGCGATTGTTGTCCCGCTGATCGGAGTGCTCGTGCTGACGTCAGCCGGCGCCTACGTCCCGTTCTTCTTCATCCTCAGTGTGATCGCGCTGCTGTCCGCCGTCACTATCCTCTTTGTAAAGGTCCGCTGATCCATGCTGCACTCCGCCCCTGAACCCACGTTCACAGCGCTCCTGGACGGCGCAAAGTGGATCCGCCCCTGCGAGCCTGCCGACCCGGGCCCCGGGGCCCGGCCGGCGTATGTTCTGCTCCTCGATGTCGAGTTGCCCGGCGACGTGGCAGCTGCAACTCTCGCCGCGACAGCCCACGGCATCATCGAGGTCTTCCTCAATGGCCGAAGGGTCGGGGACGAAGAGCTCGTTCCTGGTTTCACCGCTTATCGCAAGCGGCTGCAGGTGTTCGAATGGGACGTAGCCGGCTGCCTTCACGGTGGCGCCAACCGCGTCGAGGTCCTGCTGAGCGACGGATGGTTCCGGGGCCGGCACGGCTTCGAACGCCGTGCCGATGGCTTTGGCACCGAAACTGCCCTGCTGCTCGGACTCAAGGGATCCTCCAGATCCGGAGTGCCGTTCGACATCGTGTCTGACGCCACTTGGCGCTCGGCTCCGAGCCACATTCTTCGAGCTGACCTGATGGACGGCCAGAGCACTGACTTCCGCCGTCTCGACGGCGACGGTTGCGTCGACGGACCATGGTCACCGGTGATGCCCGCAACCGGCGCCCTCTACGATGACCGATCCCGGCTGGTTCCTTCAGTCTCCGAGCCGGTGCGCCGAATCGAATCACTCACACCGGTGAGTGTGACAACGCCCAGGCCGGGCACCGCCGTCGTCGATTTCGGGCAGAACCTCAACGGATGGGTGCGCCTGACCTCCTTGGGCCCCCGGGACACTCGCCTCGTGCTGACCCATGGGGAGGTACTCGCGGGACCGGGCTTGGTGTCCACAGAGAACCTGCGGTCCTTCGTCTTCGCTACCGGAGACCTCCTGCCGGCAGGCCAGATAGACGAAGTCATCTCCTCCGGCCGCCCGGGTGAAACGTTCGAGCCCCGGCACACGACTCACGGATTCCGGTACGTCCAGATCGACGGCCTGCCGGGGACCCTCGACCCTGAAGACATCCGCGCCGTCGTCGTGCACACGGACCTGTTGCCGACCGGATCGTTCTCCTGCAGTGACCCCGCCCTCAACGCGCTTCACACGGCCGGTGTCTGGAGCTTGCGGGGAAATGCCTGCGAGATTCCCACCGACTGCCCGCAGCGGGAGCGCTCAGGGTTCACCGGAGACTGGCAGGTGTTTGTCGGCACTGCAGCCCTGCTGTACGACGTCCAGGCGTTCTCGGACAAGTGGCTCGCCGATCTCGCCGCCGATCAATGGGCCGATGGCCGGGTTCCCACCATCACCCCCAACCCGGCCGGCGACAAGCCCTCGGGCGTGTTCTTCGAGGACCTGTCCGCGGGGTCGGCCGGCTGGGGAGACGCCGCCGTCCTCGTCCCCTGGGAACTCTGGAGAGCCTATGGCGACGAGGGCATCCTGCGCCGGCAGCTGCCCTCGATGCAAGCCTGGGTCGACTACGCCGCCAGCTCCGCGGCGTCCAACCGGCATCCCGCCCGGGCGCAGCTCCGACCTCTCCCGGAGACCTGGGAGTCGTTCCTCTGGGACTCCGGATTCCACTTCGGAGAATGGCTCGAACCCGGGGTGCCTCCCGCTCCGGATCCCGGCGCCGATCAGAGCATCGTGGCGACCGCGTTCCTGCACCGGTCCGCCGCGCTCCTCGCCGCTTCAGCAGAAGTACTGGGCGACGAAGGACTGGAGGCAAAATATAGCGCCATCGCAGAAGGAGCCCGGGAGGCGTGGCAGCGCGAATTCCTCACCGATCAGGGCCTTCTCTCGATCGAGACCCAGGCCCACTATGCCCGTGGCCTCGCCTTCGGGCTGTTCCCGCCCGCGGCCCGAGAGGCCGCCGCAGGCCGCCTTGCCGAGCTGATCGGAGCAGAACGACGGACGTCTGGGCACCGGTTTCCTCAGCACCGGGCAGCTGCTGCCGGCCCTTGCCGATCACGGCAAAGCCGAGGAAGCGTACGCCGTCCTGCAATCCAGGGGTGCCCCCTCCTGGCTCGGCATGCTCGACAACGGCGCAACAACCGTGTGGGAGTGGTGGGACGGCATCAACCAAGGCGAGGTCCGAGGCTCGCTCAACCATTACAGCAAAGCCGCCGTCCTGTCCTTCCTGTACACGCATGTGGCAGGCATTCGGCTCAACGATCAGCCCACCGCGGACGAGGCAGGCTACCGCTTCGTCACCATCGCACCGGTCCTGGGTGGCGGGCTCGAGTGGGCCCAGGCATCACTCCAGACCCCTCACGGCTTGCTGTCGTCAGCCTGGCGCGTCAGCGACGGCGACTTCATCCTCGATGTCCAGATACCTCCCGGAACGCGGGCCCGCGTCGAGTTACCGGACCGTTCAGTTCTCGAGACCGAGGGCGGCCACCGGACCTTCAACATTCCGCTTCACCGGACTGTCAGCGCTTAAGGATCAGGCGGACCATAGGGTTCGGGGTGTCCCGGCCGGGACAGTACCGACGTGACGGGTCCGGGCCGATCAACCTGTTCGCCCCCACGCTTCGCTATGAGGATGGTCTGTTCTACCTCGTCTGTGCCAACTAGTCGGGGGGACAAGGCAACTTTTTCGTCACGGCAACCGGCCCGGAAGGTCCATGGTCCGACAGCGGCGACGCCACCGGGCGAACTCGTCGGTCTCGACGCCCCGGCAGGCCAACTCCGCACGACCGGGCTCGAGCCGTTGACCCACGACCTGCAGGCCAAGTTCGTCAAGACGGCAGAACGAGCCCAGGTCAGGGCGCACGAAGGTAGCGTGAGACAGGTCGCGCCCATCGGCCATCCGAGGCATGAGCAGGTCTCGTCATGCCTACCGAGTCGACTGATTTCGAGAGCGTCAGCGCCAGAATTCGGTGAGCTGCTCGGCAAGGGCTCTGCCTTGGTTGTAACCAGCCCGAGCAGCGGGCGGACGCAGCGACAGATCCATCGCATTGGCGCCGAACATGTGCTCGGAGTTGCTATCCGGGAAGATCGTTTCGACTCTGCTGCCGCGTGCGCGTAGCTCGTCGACCTGTGCGGCAAGATGCATGCCCCACTCCAACGGCGTCCGTGTTCTGCCGCCGAATGGCGACAGCACCAGCACCCGCCCGTATCCGGCTGCCAGATCGGCATTCTCGTTGCGTCGGTAGCCGCCGTCGATAAATCGGTTGTCCCCGATCCTGTAGGCGAAGCCACTGGCACAGCTGGCGGCGACGGCGTCCACCAGGTCGACTCCGCTATGGCGGTCGAACACGACCGGTTCACCGGTATGGGCATCGACCGCCGTGACGAGCACCGTTCGTTGCGGCCAGCGCTGACTGGGCAGCCGCGCGGCGACGGTCGCGCGCCACCGCGTTTGCCCGGAACCGTCCGACGCCGCATCCATGTCGAGTGCCGCCGCGCCCATTCTGCGCCGCATGTCAGCCGCATCCTCAGCGGTGGCGATGATCTTGCTCGTTCTCTCCATGTGGTCCGCCGCCGGTCTGATCGGAACGCGTCCACCGTCGGATCCGACCGGACCGGTCCGTTGCTGGGGCGCCGCGGCAAGGATGGCGGCAAGCAGTTCGGTCGGGGTCGCGCCAGCTATCTGGGCCGCGGCCGTCGAGCCTGCAGACGTCCCGATGATCAGATCGGCCTCGGTCACATCCAACCCGGCATCGAACAGGCCGGCGATGACGCCGATCAGCCACGCGTTGCCTGTCGATCCGCCGCCACCGAGGACCAACGCTCGCTCGCCCGCGGCGCGCACCCGCTTTGTGGCGTCGACCTGCGGCTGATCCTGGTCGGACCTCGGCCGGTCGGAGGCCGTCGTCGAGGTGAAGTGCAGTGTTGAAAAAGGTGTTGTGTTCATGGGAGTCGCCTTTCGCGAATTGCGTGTCGGGCGCTCCCGGTGGCGACTAGCTCAGTCGCGCGATCGTGGACTGCAGGGGAGTGCCCATTGCGGATACTGCGTTCATGGGTCTCACCTCCTGGAGATAGATCACGATCAACGGGACGCTAGCACGCCGGCGATGCGGTGTGCACGGGCATCATGCCGGTTGCCGTGTCGCTGTCCAACGAGCCGCCGACCGCTACACCCTCATCTGTGATGGGCCGGAAAACCGGCTCTTCACAGTTGAGGGTGTAATCGCTGGCTGGATGTTGGCTGGCGCGTCGGTCCCGGGGCAGCGATGCGCAACCGCAGCCGGAGGCCCGATCTTGTGTCACCGTTCGCAGTGGACTTCTTCGCGTACCCGCTCAGATCGGTCAACGGCGCACCCGATAGCGCAGGTGAAGCACCCGGTTGCCCTGAATCACCACGTCGGGATCCTCCAACAGGTGCTGTGCGTGGACCGACCCGAAGTAGCGCTTGCCGGACCCGAACACGACGGGTACGACGTCCATGCGCACCTCGTCGACCAGGCCCGCGGCAAGCACCTGGCCACCGACGTCGCCAGCGGCGACCTCGACGATGCGGTCACCCGCGAGCTCCTGCGCCTTGGCCACGGCTGCCTCGACGCCGTCGACGAAGTGAAACGGCGCCTCGGGGTCCCAGCCCTCGGGCTTCGGCCGGTGCGTCACGACGACCACGTGGTCGACCCCGCCCGGAGGCTTCCCGTCCCAGCCGTCCGTCATGTCGAAGACGTGGCGGCCGACGATTGTCGCCCCGATCTGGTCCCAGTACGGCCGGGTGTAGTCGTAGGACGTCTGCGACACCTTCACCTCGCCGCTCTCGTCCAACGGGACGTCACCGCTGGACAACCAGTCGAACAGCGGTCCGGGCTGGTCGTTCTCGTCCGCGATGAAGCCGTCTACTGACACCGAGCTGTACATGACTACTTTGCCCATGGGCGCTCCTCTGCTTGGGGGATGCCCTCAGGTTACAGTTTCGTGGGCTGTCGCTCTTGTAAGAAATCAATCGGTCGGCAGCGGCCAGCTGGCCAGTACGTGGCCGGGATGTTCGCGCAGGAACCGCCGCCGGACTTCGACATATCGTGTCGGTGTGAGCCCGGTGAAGGCCCGGAACTCGTGGCCGAAGTGGGCCTGGTCGAAGTAGCCTGCGCCACCGGCGAGGTCGGCCCAGTCGATCGGTTCGGCGGGGTTGATCGAGAACACGGTGGCGGCGAAGCGGTAGGTGCGGGCCAGCCGCTTCGGCGTGACGCCGATGAGCTCCTTGAGCAGCGTCAGCATCTCGTGCGGTCCGTCCGCTGTGGCCAGCCGGTCTCGCAGCTCAGCAATGGCGGGCCGGCCCCAAACCTGCTCTACCGTCACCGGCCGGTCACACAGCTCGGCCGCGGGCATCGGCAGGAACGGCGCCAGCCCCCACGGCTTGAAGTGCACGCCGACGGACCGGGTCCGGAGTGGGTAGCCGAACTCCAACGCGCGGGTGGGCGTGGTGACCACGCAGCCGTCGGCGTACTCGGCCGTCTCGACGTCGGTGCCGGCACCGCTACCCCTGGGGCGGGCTTTGCCTGCCCTGATCTGACCGTGTTCTACGTTGCCCTTGTCGCTGAGGATGAGGCGAACTGATCGGGCGGTCAGCGCAGGCGTTCCCGCTGCGCTGAGCCAGGTGATCACGCTGGGCCGAACGCTGAAGAAGCGCGCCGTCGACGTGCTGGCCTACTTCGACCGACCCGGCACCAGCAACGGCCCAACCGAGGCGATCAACGGACGACTCGAACACCTCCGCGGCTCCGCCCACGGCCACCGTAAACCGACAGCCACCCACCTCAACAGGGGGTACTGATACAAGCCGGAAAACCACCCGAGACCGCGACCCCTGCGTTCGCAATACCGTACTGAACGGGTCACACGGCAACTGAACGGGTCAGACAGCCCGGAGTCGTTCCTTCAGGCTTTCAGAGAATTCAGCGACTCCGGCGACGATATCGACCTTCCCGTTGGACAGCACCCATTGAATCTGTAAGCCATCGCTGACTGCTATGCACTCCCGGGCCACGAGCTCCAGATCCACGTCACGGCGAATCTCTCCCGCGTCAGCGGCTTTCTGCCACCGGGCAACCAGCGATGCCACGACGCCGTCATACTGCGCCGCGAGGCGGGCGTGGGCGGGGCTGCGCGGGTCTGCCGCCTCCGAAATAGACAATACAAAGAGTTCAATGAGGCCTGGCTGCTCGGTGAAGCGACGTGTGGCCTGCACCATTTCGTCGAGGGCGTCCAAGCCGGAATCCGAGCCGGGCAGGGTTTCCCACCAGGACGCTGTCTCCATGAGGCGCCGCTCAGCCACCGCCTGGAGCAGCACGTTCTTGCTCGGGAAGTGGTGGGCCAAACCACTCTCGCTAATGCCGACCGCTTCGGCTATGGCCGACATGGGGGTCGCGTAGTAGCCGTCCGCACCGAACAGCTCCGTCGCCGCATCGATGATCTTTTCGCGCCGGCGAACCCCGGTCGGATAGCTGCCGCCGCTGGCCTTCAGTCCCATGCGTTTCACCGTAACGCAGGAGTGCAAAAAACAGTGAATCCACGGTTCGATTCCAGGCTTGTGCGGGTGGCGGGCCGCGATCCTCCCTCACGTCTCGCGGCATCCGGCGCGATGCTCCCTCACGTCTCGCAGCGTCCGGCCCGACGCTCCCTCACATCTCGCAGCGTCCGGCGCCGACGCTCCCTCACTTGTTGCGGCGTCCGGCGCGACGCTCCCTCACTTGTGTGCGGCATCCGGCGCGAGCGCTCACTCACGTTTGCGGGTGTTCGGCGTCCGGCGCCGGGTCCGGGGGGCCTGCCGGCCTGTGCCGGTGGTGAGGGAGCGTCCGCCCGGGGAGGCGCCGGTGGTGAGGGAGCGTCCGGCGGGAAGCTGCCGGTGGTGAGGGAGGGTCTCCGGGTGTGCCCTGGGGTTGGTGGGTGGGGGGTTAAATGCGGGAGGACCCCCAACCTGGTGGTTGGGGGTCCTCGACCTTAATGATGTTCCGGCGGTGACCTACTCTCCCACACCCTCCCGGGTGCAGTACCATCGGCGCTGTGGGTCTTAGCTTCCGGGTTCGGAATGGGACCGGGCGTTTCCCCCACGCTATGACCGCCGTAACCCTTGCTCCTCCACCGTGCCCGTTGCCGGGGGTGGGGAAATCTTGTGGTTACAACATGCCTGCACCGGTGTTCTGGTGCAGTTGTGGTGTTGTGTATTTAGTTGTCGGTTCCTTGCAACGTGCCCGTGACGGGTTTGTTGGTTGGGAACCACATAGTGGACGCAAGCAGTCTTGTTTCTTTGTACCACCCCTGGTGCGAACCCCTTTTGAAACGGGTTTGCGGGGTGGTGTGTGGTGTAAGTTATCGGCCTATTAGTACCGGTCAGCTTCACGAGTCGTTAGTCCTCGCTTCCACATCCGGCCTATCAACCCAGTGGTCTGGCTGGGGGCCTCTCACACACAAGGTGTATGGAAATCTCATCTCGAAGCGAGCTTCCCGCTTAGATGCTTTCAGCGGTTATCCCATCCGAACGTAGCTAATCAGCGGTGCACTTGGCAGTACAACTGACACACCAGAGGTTCGTCCGTCCCGGTCCTCTCGTACTAAGGACAGCCCTTCTCAAATTTCCTGCGCGCGCAGCGGATAGGGACCGAACTGTCTCACGACGTTCTAAACCCAGCTCGCGTACCGCTTTAATGGGCGAACAGCCCAACCCTTGGGACCTACTCCAGCCCCAGGATGCGACGAGCCGACATCGAGGTGCCAAACCATGCCGTCGATATGGACTCTTGGGCAAGATCAGCCTGTTATCCCCGAGGTACCTTTTATCCGTTGAGCGACGGCCATTCCACAATGTACCGCCGGATCACTAGTCCCGACTTTCGTCCCTGCTCGAGATGTCTCTCTCACAGTCAAGCTCCCTTGTGCACTTACACTCGACACCTGATTGCCAACCAGGCTGAGGGAACCTTTGGGCGCCTCCGTTACTTTTTAGGAGGCAACCGCCCCAGTTAAACTACCCATCAGGCACTGTCCCTGACCCGGATTACGGGCCGAAGTTAGATGTCCAAAGTGACCAGAGTGGTATTTCAACGATGACTCCACCCGAACTGGCGTCCGGGCTTCAACGTCTCCCACCTATCCTACACAAGCCACTCCGAACACCAATACCAAACTATAGTAAAGGTCTCGGGGTCTTTCCGTCCTGCTGCGCGTAACGAGCATCTTTACTCGTACTGCAATTTCGCCGAGTTTATGGTTGAGACAGCGGGGAAGTCGTTACTCCATTCGTGCAGGTCGGAACTTACCCGACAAGGAATTTCGCTACCTTAGGATGGTTATAGTTACCACCGCCGTTTACTGGGGCTTAAATTCTCAGCTTCGCCTTGCGGCTAACCGGTCCTCTTAACCTTCCAGCACCGGGCAGGAGTCAGTCCGTATACATCGTCTTGCGACTTCGCACGGACCTGTGTTTTTAGTAAACAGTCGCTTCCCCCTGGTCTCTGCGGCCCCGATCCCCTCCCACCAGCAAGTGGTGTTCAAGGTTGGGGCCCCCCTTCTCCCGAAGTTACGGGGGCATTTTGCCGAGTTCCTTAACCATAATTCTCTCGATCGCCTTAGTATTCTCTACCTGATCACCTGTGTCGGTTTGGGGTACGGGCGGCTAAAACCTCGCGTCGATGCTTTTCTCGGCAGCATAGGATCACCGAATCCCCCCCTGAGGGGGTCCCGTCAGATCTCAGGCATCATGAACGGCGGATTTGCCTACCGTTCGCCCTACATCCTTAGACCGGGACAACCATCGCCCGGCTCGGCTACCTTCCTGCGTCACACCTGTTAATACGCTTGCCTCCCAGGATCAGGTCCCGCGCTCCACCAAAACCCTTCCACCCCGAAGGGTGTTCGGGCAGGTTTCGGGCGGTTAGTGTCCCCTGTTCAGCATGGGCGGTTTTTCGCCGGTACGGGAATATCAACCCGTTGTCCATCGACTACGCCTGTCGGCCTCGCCTTAGGTCCCGACTTACCCAGGGCAGATTAGCTTGACCCTGGAACCCTTGATCATTCGGCGGACGGGTTTCTCACCCGTCTTTCGCTACTCATGCCTGCATTCTCACTCGTGTAGGCTCCACCGCTGGTTTACACCGCGACTTCACCGCCCACACGACGCTCCCCTACCACTCCAGACGCCTGAACCAACCCCCAAGGGGCGGCTTGGCTATTATCTGAAATCCACAACTTCGGCGGTGTACTTGAGCCCCGCTACATTGTCGGCGCGGAATCACTTGACCAGTGAGCTATTACGCACTCTTTTAAGGATGGCTGCTTCTAAGCCAACCTCCTGGTTGTCTTCGCAACTCCACATCCTTTCCCACTTAGCACACGCTTAGGGGCCTTAGTTGGTGGTCTGGGCTGTTTCCCTCTCGACTATGAAGCTTATCCCCCACAGTCTCACTGCTGCGCTCTCACTTACCGGCATTCGGAGTTTGGCTGACGTCAGTAACCTTGTAGGGCCCATTAGCCATCCAGTAGCTCTACCTCCGGTAAGAAACACGCAACGCTGCACCTAAATGCATTTCG
Source organism: uncultured Actinomycetota bacterium (assembly GCA_963810895.1). Classification (GTDB taxonomy): domain Bacteria; phylum Actinomycetota; class Actinomycetes; order Actinomycetales; family Micrococcaceae; genus Arthrobacter. The sequence continues at coordinate 395,503 of CAWEPM010000004.1, read as the reverse complement.
GGGAGAACCAGCTATCACGAAGTTTGATTGGCCTTTCACCCCTACCCACAGCTCATCCCCTCCATTTTCAACTGAAGTGGGTTCGGTCCTCCACGACGTCTTACCGTCGCTTCAACCTGGCCATGGGTAGATCACTTCGCTTCGGGTCTAGATCACGCCACTGCAACGCCCTATTCAGACTCGCTTTCGCTACGGCTTCCCCACACGGGTTAACCTCGCGACGTAACACTAACTCGCAGGCTCATTCTTCAAAAGGCACGCCGTCACAACTACAAGGTTGCTCCGACGGATTGTAAGCACACGGTTTCAGGTACTGTTTCACTCCCCTCCCGGGGTACTTTTCACCTTTCCCTCACGGTACTGGTCCGCTATCGGTCATTAGGGAGTATTTAGGCTTATCAGGTGGTCCTGACAGATTCGCACGGGATTTCTCGGGCCCCGTGCTACTTGGGATACTTCACCAGGCGGTGCACAACATTTCGGTTACGGGGCTCACACCCTCTACGGCCGGCCTTTCAAGACCGTTCACCTATGCCTGCACTCTCACCTTCCCAGCCCGGCAGAGCTGGAACGGAAAGTCCCACAACCCCGACCATGCAACGCCCGCCGGCTATCACACATGGAACGGTTTAGCCTGATCCGCGTTCGCTCGCCACTACTGACGGAATCACTATTGTTTTCTCTTCCTGCGGGTACTGAGATGTTTCACTTCCCCGCGTTCCCTCCACGCACCCTATGTGTTCAGATGCGGGTCACCAGGCAGCTCGCGCCCCTGGCGGGGTTTCCCCATTCGGACACCCTGGGATCACAGTCCGGTTATCGACTCCCCCAGGCTTATCGCAGATTCCTACGTCCTTCTTCGGCTCCTAATGCCAAGGCATCCACCGTGTGCTCTTAAAAACTTGACCACAAAAGATCAAGGAGTAATTCACGAGAGAACCATGAAAACCACCGCTCCGCCCCGAAGGACAACAGCGACAGATCCAGGTTCATATTCTTGGAAATTGCTTCTTATAAAAGATGCTCGCGTCCACTATGTAGTTCTCAAACAACAACCCCGTACCACACACCCCACACACCAGCCCCCGCAAAGGGACCAACCGTGCGTGCTCGGTGCAGCCAGGAAACCAGAAACAGCCGTCCCACACCACGCACCCGCGCACCCTCCCCGAAGGGAAGCCACGCGGCCCGCGCCGTGGTCCTGTTGTCTCAGGACCCAACAGTGTGCCAAACACTAAACCGCTGATCACCCCTCCCGCACCGTTCCAGGACACTCTCAAGAGAGCATCCGTACTGGGTGCCGGTGAAGAACCGGCGGCCGCTATTTGTTGATATTCCACCCGTGAGCACCCGCCGCAGAACTAGCGTCTGCGCAACGGGCGTACTCCTGACAACCCCTCCACACCCGCATACACGGGGCAAGGTGATCGTGAGGTGCTCCTTAGAAAGGAGGTGATCCAGCCGCACCTTCCGGTACGGCTACCTTGTTACGACTTAGTCCCAATCGCCAGTCCCACCTTCGACAGCTCCCTCCCACAAGGGGTTAGGCCACCGGCTTCGGGTGTTACCAACTTTCGTGACTTGACGGGCGGTGTGTACAAGGCCCGGGAACGTATTCACCGCAGCGTTGCTGATCTGCGATTACTAGCGACTCCGACTTCATGGGGTCGAGTTGCAGACCCCAATCCGAACTGAGACCGGCTTTTTGGGATTAGCTCCACCTCACAGTATCGCAACCCTTTGTACCGGCCATTGTAGCATGCGTGAAGCCCAAGACATAAGGGGCATGATGATTTGACGTCGTCCCCACCTTCCTCCGAGTTGACCCCGGCAGTCTCCCATGAGTCCCCGCCATTACGCGCTGGCAACATGGAACGAGGGTTGCGCTCGTTGCGGGACTTAACCCAACATCTCACGACACGAGCTGACGACAACCATGCACCACCTGTGAACCGGCCCCAAAGGGGAAGGACTGTTTCCAGCCCGGTCCGGCCCATGTCAAGCCTTGGTAAGGTTCTTCGCGTTGCATCGAATTAATCCGCATGCTCCGCCGCTTGTGCGGGCCCCCGTCAATTCCTTTGAGTTTTAGCCTTGCGGCCGTACTCCCCAGGCGGGGCACTTAATGCGTTAGCTACGGCGCGGAAAACGTGGAATGTCCCCCACACCTAGTGCCCAACGTTTACGGCATGGACTACCAGGGTATCTAATCCTGTTCGCTCCCCATGCTTTCGCTCCTCAGCGTCAGTTAATGCCCAGAGACCTGCCTTCGCCATCGGTGTTCCTCCTGATATCTGCGCATTTCACCGCTACACCAGGAATTCCAGTCTCCCCTACATCACTCTAGTCTGCCCGTACCCACCGCAGATCCGGAGTTGAGCCCCGGACTTTCACGGCAGACGCGACAAACCGCCTACGAGCTCTTTACGCCCAATAATTCCGGATAACGCTTGCGCCCTACGTATTACCGCGGCTGCTGGCACGTAGTTAGCCGGCGCTTCTTCTGCAGGTACCGTCACTTTCGCTTCTTCCCTACTGAAAGAGGTTTACAACCCGAAGGCCGTCATCCCTCACGCGGCGTCGCTGCATCAGGCTTGCGCCCATTGTGCAATATTCCCCACTGCTGCCTCCCGTAGGAGTCTGGGCCGTGTCTCAGTCCCAGTGTGGCCGGTCACCCTCTCAGGCCGGCTACCCGTCGTCGCCTTGGTGAGCCATTACCTCACCAACAAGCTGATAGGCCGCGAGTCCATCCAAAACCACAAAAAAGCTTTCCACCCCCCACCATGCGATGAGGAGTCATATCCGGTATTAGACCCAGTTTCCCAGGCTTATCCCAGAGTTAAGGGCAGGTTACTCACGTGTTACTCACCCGTTCGCCACTAATCCCCGGTGCAAGCACCGGATCATCGTTCGACTTGCATGTGTTAAGCACGCCGCCAGCGTTCATCCTGAGCCAGGATCAAACTCTCCGTTGAAGAAAAACAGACACAACCAAGGAACCCCGGGAAAACGGGACACCAGGCTGCACAAAATTTGAAACCAGCCAAAAACACCAGACCACACCACGGGGTGGCGGATCCGGCACATTCAACCAATCCATATACAATAAATTGGTATCAACAAACTTGGCACACTATTGAGTTCTCAAACAACAGACACATTCGAATACTTGCCGAAACAATTCATTTCCATGAATTCTTTATTTCGTTCTTTCTTCGCTGCGATGTTTACAGCTTATTTCATTCATTTCCACTTTGCAAATTCGCGATTTTCATCCGAATTTCACTCTGTGGAGCGAATCCGCCCAGCAGAATTGAAGCAATTTTCATTATGTGCGCCTAGCGCATGAAGAATTGCTTCTCATTTGTGGGGGTTTGTCACCGCTCAGCGGCGGCGACTCAGAAAACGATACACGCTCCTCCCCCGCCTTGCAAATCGGCCGGGAAGGAGCGTGCAGCTTGCGTTTGAACCGCAGGTCAGACCCCTGCTACTTCCACCGTTGCCAGGTTCTTCTTGCCCCGGCGCAGGAGCAGGTAGCGCCCGTGCAGCAACTGGCTGACCGCAATAACGGCGTCGGGATCGGAAACCTTCGCGTTGTTGACGTAGGCCCCGCCTTCGCCGACCGTGCGGCGTGCGGCGGACTTGCTCTCGGACAGGCCCGAGGCGACCAGCAGTTCGATGATGCCCAGGGCGCCGGCGTCGACGGTGGCGGACGGCAACTCCGAGGTCGCGGCCTTCAGGGTCGCTTCGTCCAGGACGGTGAGATCGCCATTGCCGAACACAGCCGCCGATGCCGCAATGACCTTTTCCGTGGCGTCCACGCCGTGGACCAGCGAGGTGACCTCGTAGGCCAGTTTCCGCTGGCCTTCGCGAGCGAACGGTCGTTCGGTGACGGCCAGTTCCAGTGCCTCGATCTCCGCGCGGCTGAGGAACGTGAACACTTTGAGGCGGGCCGCTACGTCGGCGTCCGCAGTGTTGAGCCAGAACTGGTAGAAGGCGTACGGGCTGCACATTGCCGGATCCAGCCAGATCGCATTGCCCTCGCTCTTGCCGAACTTGGTGCCGTCAGAGTTGGTGATCAGGGGCGTTCCCAGGGCATGGACGTGCTTGCCCTCAACCTTCCGGATCAGTTCGGTGCCGCTGGTGAGGTTGCCCCACTGGTCCGAGCCGCCGGTCTGCAGCATGCAACCGTAATCGCGGAACAACTGGAGGTAGTCCATGCCCTGCAGGATCTGGTAGCTGAACTCGGTGTAGCTGATGCCTTCGTCGGAACCCAGGCGGGAGGCAACGGCGTCCTTGCGGAGCATGGTGCCGACACGGAAGTGCTTGCCGATCTCGCGCAGGAAGTCGATAGCGCTAAGAGGCGCCGTCCAGTCCAGGTTGTTGACCATCCGAGCGGCGTTATCGCCCTCGAAGCTCAGGAAGCGACGGACCTGGGCCTGCAGGTAGCCCACCCATTCCGACACGGTGTCCTTGGTGTTGAGCGTGCGTTCCGCCGTCGGGCGCGGATCACCGATCAAACCTGTGGAGCCGCCAACCAGCCCGAGCGGCTTGTGGCCGGCCAGCTGGATCCGGCGCATGAGCAACAGCTGGACGAGGTTGCCCAGGTGCAGGCTCGGCGCGGTTGGATCGAAGCCGCAGTAATACGTCACGGGGTCGCCGGCGAGGAGCTTTTCGAGCTCCGCCTCATCCGTGGAGACGTGGACAAGGCCGCGCCATTTCAGCTCCTGCCAGACGTTGGCGAAGCTGGGGTCGTTCTGCTGGGCATCGAGAATATTTAGCTGGGACACGGAATCTAAGGTAGCAGGATCAACAGATGCACATCGTAGGTGACGCCGCGCCCGGCCGCGGTGCGGCAGTGCCGCAGCGCCGCCGGACCGCGCCTACTCCTCGATGCCGGCCGGGACACCGGAGGCTGCAATGAGCCTCAGGCGCTGCGTGGGCCTGGTCATGGCCACATACAGGTCACCCACCCGGCCGTGCTCGTGGTTGAGCATGACCGTCGGTTCCAGGACCACGACGCCGTCGAATTCCAGTCCCTTTGCCTCACGGGGGCTGATCACCACGATGTCCTGTGCGTAGCTGCCCGCTCCGGTCCCGACGCGGTGGCCGTAAACGGCCCGCAGTGCCGCGCTGGCCTCCGGGAGAAGCTCGCCGTCGGCGATGACCGCCAGCAGGCCGCCCTCGATGGCGTCCAGTTCCTCCGGCAGCACCTCGACGAGCTTGTTGACGATCTGGCCTGTGCCGACACGGTCGATGACCGGCGACCAGCGCCCTTCCCTGACGGCCTTGGGCGCCGACACCACCAGTCCGGCCGCGTTGGCCATCCGGGCGGCGGCCTCGGCGATCTGGGACGGGGTGCGGTAGTTGACGGTCAGTTCCTCGAGCTGCCAGCGGTCGCCGAACATGGGGCCCAGTGCGCTGTGCCAGGAGTTGGCGCCGGCGACGGAACTCGTCTGGGCGATGTCGCCGACGATCGTGAACGACTTCAGCGGGCAGCGGCGGACCAGCAGCCGCCACTGCATGGGTGACAACTCCTGCGCTTCGTCCACCACGATGTGCCCGAAGGCCCAGGTGCGGTCCGTGGTGGCGCGCTCGGCAGCGGTCAGCCGCGTCTCACGCTCCTGGTTCTGGTCCACGAGGTCTTCGGCCGTGACGAGGACGTCCACGCCGGCGGTTTCCATGTTGACCAGGGTCTGCTTGGCGTTGGCCAGGTCGCGGGCACGGTCCTGTTCCTGCTGCGCCAGTCCGCGTCCGGCGGCGGCATCAAGCTCGCCGAGCAGTTCGGCGGCCTCGTCGAGGAGCGGAACGTCAGACTCGGTCCAGGGCGAACCGGCAGGACGGAGCAGCAAGGCGCGTTCCTCCGGGCTGAGGTTCGGGGTGCATGCCTCGAGGATGGCCGGCTTGCTCAGCAGCTCCCCCACGAGCTTTTCCGGGGTCATCGGCATCCAGCACAGGTTCAGGGCGATCCGGACATCCCGGGCGGAGCGGACGTCCTCCGCCAGGTAGGAGCGGTCGGCGTTGTTGCCGATGTTCCCGGCCTCCACGAGCTCCGTCATCTGCTCCGTCAGTTCGCGGAGCAGGATCTTGACGAACGAGACGCGGGCCTCGTTGTGCGGCTTGCCCGTGGCGCGCGCCCGTTCCTTGGCGCGGCGGACCTGCCGCGGCGTGAGGACGAGCTTGCGGCCGTCGACCTCCAGGATGCGGTTTCCAGCCGGGATGCGCTGCCGGTTGGCGACGGCGTTCGCCACCACCTCGGCCATGTCCAGCCGGCCCTTGATGGCGGCGACGGCGGAATCCGGTTCGGCGACGGCAGTGACGCCCGGCATGAGCCGGCCCAGGCTCGCCATCACGACGCCGGTCTCGCCGAGCGAGGGCAGCACGCGTTCGATGTACTTCATGAAGGACGACGTCGGCCCCACCAGCAGGACGCCGGCGCTCTTGAGCCTGTCCCGGTGTGTGTACAGCAGGTACGCGGCGCGGTGCAGGGCGACGGCGGTCTTGCCGGTGCCCGGTCCGCCCTGGACCACGAGTGCACCGGAGATGGAGGAACGGATGATCCGGTCCTGCTCGGACTGGATGGTGCCGACGATGTCTGACATCCGGCCGGTCCGCTTGGAGTTGAGGGCAGCCAGCAGCGCGCCTTCGCCCTGGAGCGAATCGTTGTCGGCGAGCATGTCGGCGTCGAGCACGTCGTCCTCGATCGCCTTGACCTCGCGGCCCTGCAGGATCAGGTGACGGCGGCGGCGGACACCCTGCCGGTCAAACGCCGTGGCCTGATAGAAGTGGCCGGCCTCGGGCGCCCGCCAGTCCACCATGAGCCGCTGCAGGTCCTCGGTGGTCAGGCCGATGCGGCCGATGTACTGGGCCTCTCCGGAGTCCAGGTCCAGGCGGCCGAACACCAGGCGGTCGTCGACGGCGTCGAGCTGGGCAAGGCGGTCCTCGTACAGGGCCGCGAAGGCATCGCGCTCAGAGACGTTCTGCATGGTGCCCACCGCACCGGCACGTCGCACCTGGGCCAGCTGGGTGCGCTTTTCTGTCCGCAACTCATCGAGCCGGGCGTAAAGTCCGGCCACATAGTCGCGTTCATGGGCCAAATCAGCGTCGTGCATCGAACGTTCCCCTATCGAAAAAGACAGACCCACCATTCTACAGCCATTTCGGCAGACCTAGCTTTCGCATGTCTGTCGAACAATGCCAAGGCAGTCTTCGTCAGGGAATTCTACCGACCCGGGACCAATGGTCCAGTCCCGCGGCGCCCGTTACAGCTTCAGCAACGAACGGACGTTGTGGCTGGCCAGGGCCGCGCGGCCGCCGAGTTCGTCCAGTTCCATGACCACGCCGACGCCGGCCACGTGGATGCCGCAGCGCTCGAACAGCCGCGCCGCGGCGCCGAGCGTGCCGCCGGTGGCGAGCACGTCGTCGAGGATCAGGACGCGGCTGCCCGGCGCAAGATCGGTCGTGTGCAGTTCAAGGGTGGCAGTGCCATACTCCAGGGCGTAGTCCTCGGAGACGACGGCGCGCGGCAGCTTCCCGGCCTTCCGGACCGTGATGACGCCGGTGCCGGTGGCGTACGCGGCGGCGGCCGCGAGAAGGAATCCGCGGGCTTCCACCCCGGCGACGGCGTCGAACTGGCCCTTGAACGGTTCGACGAGGGCGTCGACCACGGCCGCCAGTGCCGCCCCGTCGGCGAACACCGGGGTCAGATCCTTGAAGCTGATGCCGGGTTTGGGATAGTCCGGGATGGTGGCACACAGGCTGCTGATCAGCTGATCCACCGGTTGTGCTGACTTGATCTGGATTGGCTCGCTTTGATTCACCCATCCACCTTACTGGCAGGTAGCCAGACGGCCGCCGGGTCCGCTGCGGCCCGGGCAACCTGGCGGTCATGAAATGTTCACTTAAGCGGCGCCGGATCCGACCGTCCCGTCCACCCCGGCGGTGATTGAATGCTCCAATGCGACACGAAATCGTCCTCTTCGGCCATGGCGTCCGCCTGGTTCCGCTCGCCCCGGAGCACGCGGCAGGTCTCTTTGATTTCGTGGATCCCGGCATGTGGGCAGGCATGGCGGCACCGCTGCCGGGGACCAGCGGCGAACTGGCCGCACTGTTCCAGTCCAGGCTGGACGAACCCGCCACTATCCCTTTCGCCGTGACAGACGGACGCACCGGCGCCCTCCTGGGCACCACGTCCCTCCGCGACTACGTCCCCGCCCAACAGCGGCTGGAAATCGGTGGAACTTTTTACGGACGGCAGTTCTGGGGCAGCCACGTCAATCCTGCGAGCAAGCACATGCTCCTCGCCTACGCCTATGAGGTACTGGGCGTCCATCGAGTGGCGTTCCGCTGCGACGCGCGCAACACCCGGAGCGCGACGGCGATCGAACGGCTCGGAGCCCGGTTCGAGGGGGTTCTCCGCGGCCACCGCGCGGCGCCTGACGGAGGCCGTGCGGACACCGCGGTCTTCTCGATCCTCTCGAACGAGTGGCCGCAAGTGGGCGAAGACCTCCGGCGCCGCCTCGCCCCGTTCGCCGTCGGGTCCGACTACGCGCTCGACACTTTCGCCGCCTAATCCCTACATCTCCGCCTGAGGCGGCCCGGCGTCGTCGGCCGGTTCCGGGGACCGCAGGAGTTCATTCGCGAGCCCGTAGGAGACGACGTCGAGCGCTTTTCTGAGCGCCTGCTCGGCGTCGAACCGGCCGGCCGCCACGGTACTCAGCCGGTCGTAGTCTTCCGCCCATCCGGACCGGTGAAACCTGTCTGCGTCGCCGTGCAGGAGCCGCCCGTAGAGAACGTCCTCGAACAGGTCATGGTCATCATCATCCACAGCGAGCCCCGCCAGCAGCGCCGGGCGGCCCCGGATCATCTCGTTGGTGAACAACGCGGCCGCTTCTTTCGTGCCCTCGGTCAACCGCGGATCCGCCGAGTAGTTGCACAGGCGCAGCGCCCGCACCACGAGCTTGAGCGAAACGTGTTCATCGGGAACGATGAATTTGCGCAGCAGGGCCGCCCGGAAGAGCTCAACCCAGTGCCTGCGCTCCCCCTCGACGGGGTCCATCGGGACCGGCCCGCCACCGGGCGCGAACAGCTCAACCATGCGGAAGTACTCGGTGGCCAGCTGCGCAAAAATCTGGAGCCTTTCCAGCTCACTGCCCGGTTTTCCGCGTCTTCCCTCGCCCATAATGCTTCATCATCCCCTACCGCGTGTGCCCGGCATCAGGGGGCGTGCCCTGCTACGCGCCCCGTGCGTTTGGCGCCTTTGCCGCCTTGTAACGGGAGACTGTCGGGTCGCCGCTGAGCCAGAACCGCCAGGGGTAGTCGTGGCTGCCGCCGGCGCCGGAGACGCCGACGCGCGGACCCGAGCTGATGTCCGCGGCGGACGCGTCCGTCGGGTTCGCGGGCAGTTCCAGTCGGAACGGCGCCGCGAGGGCATCCCGTCCGCTGTCCGCCGTCGTCAGCCCCAGGGCGGTGGCGAGCCGGGCGGGTCCGCTCGCCAGGTCGTTGTCCGATTTCGACGCCGGGCGCCTGGCCCTGGCCAGCTCCTGGCCGGCGACCACTTCGCCGGCCCGCAGCAGCACCGCCGACGCCACGCCAACGGGTCCGCAGACGATGTTGGCGCAATGGTGCATCCCGTAGGTGAAATACACGTAGAGGTGGCCGGCCGGTCCGAACATCGGCGCGTTGCGGGCCGTCTGTCCGCGGAAGGTGTGGGAGCCGGGATCGGGGTGCAGCGAATCGTGCGGGCCGAGGTATGCCTCCACTTCGGTGATCCGCACCGAGACGGGGCCGTCGCGCCCGTCGTGCGTCAACACGGCGCCGAGAAGCAGCGGCGCCACGTGCCGGGCATCCGCCGAGAGCAGCTCCCGGAGCGACGCGGCCGCGCCTGAGTCAGTGCCGGGAACGGCGTCTGTCCCCGTGCCGGGCCCGGTGCCGGGCCCACTGCCGGACGGGGCAGGACGCGCGCTGGAAGTCATGTTCAGACTTTAACAAACGCCCACCGGGCGGCCCATGGCCGTGTCCGAATTCCGCTAGCAGGTGATCGGCGAAGCTGGCAGGATGGGGTCATGGACTTCTGGCAGCGCTACCGGGCAATCGACGCCCGGGACACCCGTTTCGACGGGCAGTTCTATACCGCTGTCCGGACCACCGGCATCTACTGCCGGCCCTCATGCCCCGCCCGGACGCCCAAGGCGGGCAATGTCACCTTCTATGAAACCTCCGCCGCCGCGCACGACGCCGGCTACCGGGCCTGCAAGCGCTGCCTGCCGGAGGCCGTGCCCGGCACGCCGGCCTGGAACGTGCGTTCGGACATCGCCGGCCGCGCCATGCGGCTGATCAACGACGGCGTGATCGACCGCGACGGAGTCGAGGGGCTGGCGGCCCGGCTGGGCTACTCCTCGCGCCAGCTCAACCGGATCCTCAGCCACGAACTCGGCGCCGGTCCGCTGTCCCTGGCGCGGGCTAGCCGCGCGCAGACCGCCCGCACCCTGCTGGTCTCCACGGCCATGAAGGTCTCGGACATCGCCTTCGCCGCCGGGTTCAGCAGCGTGCGCCAGTTCAACGAGACAATCGGCGAAGTCTTTGCCATGACGCCCTCCGCGCTCCGGGCCACCGCCCGGCATCACCGCGCCCCCGCGGCAACCACGGCGCTCACGCTCAACCTTCCGTACCGGGAACCGTTCGATCCCGGCGTGTTCGACTTCCTGGCCGTCCGCGCCATTCCCGGGATCGAGGAAGGCACCTCCAGTTCCTACGCCCGGACCCTGCGGCTGACCCACGGTGATGCCCGGTTCCGGGTGGATTACGACGCCGGCACGGCCGGGCGTCCGCTGGTGCTGACCATCGGCGCCGTGGACCTGAGGGACCTGGCCTCCCTGCTGAGCAGGGTCCGGCGCCTGCTCGACCTCGACGCCGACCCCGTCGCCATCGATGCAGCCCTTGCCGCCGATCCCCGCCTGGCCGCCACGGTGGCACGCACGCCGGGAATGCGGATGCCCGGCGCCGTTGATCCCCAGGAGCTGCTGATCCGGGCCATGATCGGCCAGCAGATCACGGTGGCTGCCGCGCGGACCGCCCTGGTCCAGCTCTCCGCGGCCGGGAGCGAGAGCCTGGTGCCCGCCGACGGCCTCCACCGGCTGTTCCCGACGGCGACGCAGATCGCGGAGACCGGCTTCGAACTGCTCCGCGGCCCGCAGCGGCGAATTGATGCCGTCCGAGGCGCCGCGGCGGCGATGGCCACAGGCGACCTGGACTTCGGCTACGGCGATGACCTGCGTGGCCTGGAGGCGAAGCTCCTGCCGCTTGCCGGCGTCGGGCCGTGGACCGTCGGCTACGTCGCGATGCGGGTCATCGGTGCCCCGGACGTGTTCCTGGCCAACGACGCCGCGGTCCGCAACGGCATCCGATCGCTCACCCCGGCCAGCGCCGACGGAACCTCCGGCGCCGCCCTGACCCCCGATTTCCGTGAAGTCAGTCCCTGGCGCTCGTACGCCACGATGCACCTTTGGCGCGCGGCGGCGGCAGCCCAGGCCGCGGCGCGCAAGCCGTCCCAGACCCGGACACAGGCACCAACACAGCCTCCGACACAGACACCGAAACAGGCTCCGAAGAAAGCGAAACCATGAAAGCCCAGTTGTTGACCATGTCCACCCCGGACGGTCCCTTCACCATCATTGCCCGCGACGGCGCCGTGCTCTCATCCGGCTGGACCGCCCTTCCGGGCGAGCTGACGGGGCAGATCCACGCGGACCTACTGCCGGCCGACTTCGAGACCGTTGCCGGGCTCGGCGCCATCTCCGAGGCCGTGGAGGCGTTCTACTCCGGTGATCCGGAACCGGTCATGGGGGTCCCGGTGCTGCAGAAATCCGGTCCCTTCCGCAGCCACGCGTGGGACGTGCTCCGCACGGTCGCGCCGGGGCGCCCCGTGACCTACACGGAGTATGCGGAACTGTCCGGCAACGCCAAGGCCGTCCGCGCGGCGGCCAGTGCCTGCGCCTTCAACGCGGCGGCCCTCTTCGTTCCCTGCCACCGGGTCATCCGCACCGACGGGACCCTGGGTGGCTTCCGCTGGGGGCTGACCGTCAAGGGCAGCCTGCTGGAGCGGGAACGCGAACTCGCCCTCGCCGCGGCGCGGCCATAGGCTGGCGCGGCGCGGCATAGGGCTGCAGAGCCCGGCTACCCGCTCAGTTGTTGACGGGCACGCCGGCGGGCCAGGGCAGCAACTCCGGAAGGTCCACGCCGTCGGCCGCTGCCGTGGCGCGCAGGCTCCCGAGGCTCGGGGTGCGGCCGGCCAGCCAGGCGGCGATATCGGTCAGCATGCCGCTGATGACGGTGGATTTCCCCCCGCTGCCAATTGCCCGGTCGGGCAGGCCCAGCGGCTGCAGCACGAAGCGCTGGCCATCCGGCACCCGGGCGGAGAGGAAATCGAAGAGGTGCTCGCAGAAGGGCCGGCTCCAGGTTTCCGGTCCACGGCCGGTGCCGAGGTCCGTGGCATGGATGACGAGTTCGCGCCACAGCGCCAGGCCGCCGTCGAACACGACTCCCCCGCGGTACGTAATGGGCTCGCGCCAGCCGGCCGCGTCAAGGGAATCGAAGGCGCGGAGGGCCCGTTCCAGCGCCGAGTCGAGGTCGGCACGGTGCTCCGCGGGGCTGTGGCCGGCTGCCATGTCGATGGCGCGCGTGCGGCCGTCATAGCCGCCGTCGTAGAGCTCGATTTTCTCGCCGCGGGCGGCGAATTCGAGCTGGCGGGCCATCGCGTTGGCGATGCCGCAGATGTGGGCCAGCACGTGCCCGCGGGTCCAGCCGGGCAGTTCCGACGGCGCTTTGATGTCCTCTTCCGAGAACGAGGCAGTAATCGCGGCCACGGCGTCGGCGGCCCGGTGCAGTTCGTCCCGAAGCTTCTCTGGTGTGATTGCGGTCATAGCGCCCATCCTAACGGAGCCGCCGGATTAACCCCCGTTAACTGAGCAAGGCAGGATCAGCGGGGCGTGTAGCGGTGCCGGATGTGCCGGCGGTCGTGCCGGGCCTGCCAGAATTCGATCTCCCGCGGCCGCACCGCGTAGAGCTGCCAGCCGGGGTTCTCACTGCCGTCCGCGCCGGGCCGGGCGTGCCAGTCCGCAGCCGAGGCCTCGGCGGACAGCTCCACGACGTCCCCGGCCACCCTGACCTGGCGGCCCTGCTGCTGCCAGAAGAAGTTCAGCGCCGCGTGCGGGTTGGCGGCGAGTTCGTGCCCCTTGCGGGATTCCCGGGAGGTCGCGAAATGCCAGCCGTCGACGTCGATGTCCTTCAGGATCAGCATCCGCGACGACGGCCGGCCGTCCCCGTCGGCCGTGGCCAGGCTGCAGGCGTTTGGCTGCGGCACCCCGGCCTCGAGGGCCTCGGCGAGCCAGAGCCGGAAGAGTTCGGCGGGATCCGCGGGGGCTGCGTCCGGGTCAAACTCCGGGAGGGTTTCGGGGAAATCGGGCAGGGCGCGCAGGTGCTGGCGGAAGGATTCGCTCATGCACTCACCTTAAACGCCGCGAGTTGGCACTTCACGGCAGTGTTTTCGAAAAACATTGCCGCGAAATGCCAACTCGGCGGTGGAAGTGCGCCTGGGGCGTGTCGCTACCCCGCGTACCCGCGGACGGCGTCGAGCTCTGCCTCAAGGGCCAGCAACTGGCGTTCGACGGCGGCCGGTGCCGTACCGCCCTGGGAGTTGCGGCTGTTGAGCGAGCCCTCGGTGGACAGGACCGTGCGGACCTCCGGCGTCAGGTGCTCCGAGATGGCGGCGTATTCCTGATCCGTCAGGTCCCAGAGCTCCACGCCGCGGCTTTCGGCCTGCTTGACCGCGGCTCCGGAGAGCTCGTGCGCCTCGCGGAACGGAACGCCCTGCCGGACCAGCCATTCGGCAATGTCCGTGGCCAGCGCGAAACCCTGGGGTGCCAGCGATTCCATCCGCTCGGTGTTGAACTTCAGGGTCGCGATCATGCCGGAGACGGCCGGAAGCAGGACTTCCAGGGTGTCGGCGGCGTCGAAGACCGGTTCCTTGTCCTCCTGCAGGTCGCGGTTGTACGCGAGCGGCAGGCCCTTGAGCGTGGCCAGGAGTCCGGTCAGGTTTCCGATCAACCGGCCGGCCTTGCCGCGCGCGAGCTCGGCAACGTCCGGGTTCTTCTTCTGCGGCATGATCGAGGAGCCGGTGGAGTAGGAATCGTGCAGGGTCACAAAGGAGAACTCCTTCGTGGCCCACAGGATCACTTCCTCCGAGACCCGTGACAGGTCAACGCCGATCATGGCCGTGATCCAGGCGAACTCGGCGAAGACATCGCGGGAGGCGGTGCCGTCGATCGAGTTGTGCGTGGCGGAGAAGAAGCCCAGTTCCGCGGCCACGGCTTCGGGGTCCAGGCCCAGCGAGGAGCCCGCCAGGGCGCCCGAGCCGTAGGGCGAAACCCCGGCGCGCTTGTCCCAGTCTTGGAACCGCTGCACATCGCGCAGCAGCGCCCAGGCGTGGGCCAGCAGGTGGTGGCTGAGCAGCACCGGCTGGGCGTGCTGGAGGTGGGTGCGGCCCGGCATGGCCACGCCCTGGTGGGCCTTGGCCTGGTCCACGAGGGCATCGATCGTGGCGAGGACGCCGCGGGCGATGATCCGGGCGTGGTCACGCAGGAACATCCGGCCCAGCGTGGCCACCTGGTCGTTGCGGGACCGGCCGGCGCGGAGCTTGCCGCCCAGCTGGGTGCCGGCACGCTCGATCAGTCCGCGCTCGAGCGAGCCGTGCACGTCCTCGTCGGACTCCGCGGGCAGGTAGGCGCCGGAGGCCACGTCCTCGTCGAGCTGCGTCAGGGCGGCAAGCATGCCCTCGAGCTCGGCGTCGTCCAGCAACCCGGCCTTGTGCAGCACGCGGGCGTGCGCCTTGGACCCGGCGATGTCGTAGCGGGCCAGCCGCCAGTCAAAGTGCGTGGACTTGCTCAGCGCCGCGAGGGCGTCCGCGGGGCCGCCGGCGAACCGGCCGCCCCACAGCGCACCCTCATTGGTTGCGGACGCCACTACTGCACCCTGCGACGCGGATGTCGCGGCCGGAGGCAACCTTGGCGGACATGCCCCACAGTTCGATGAAGCCGCGCGCCATCGACTGGTCGAAGGTGTCGCCGGTGTCGTAGGTGGCGAGGTCGAAGTCGTAGAGCGAGGTCTCGGAGCGGCGTCCGTTGACGATCGCCTGGCCGCCGTGCAGGACCATGCGGATGTCGCCGGAGACGTAGCGCTGGGTGTCTTCGATGAAGGCGTCGAGGGAGCGCTTGAGCGGGGAGAACCACTGGCCGTCGTAGACCAGCTCGGCCCAGCGCTGGCCGACCGTGGCCTTGAAGCGGGCCTGCTCGCGCTCGATCGTGATGTCCTCGAGGTGCTTGTGCGCCGTGATGAGGGCCATGGCGCCGGGGGCCTCGTAGATTTCGCGGGACTTGATGCCGACCAGGCGGTCCTCGACGACGTCGATCCGGCCGACGCCCTGGGCACCGGCCCGGCGGTTGAGTTCCTTGATGGCCTGCAGCGGGGTGACCTTGACGCCGTCGATCGCGACCGGCACGCCGGCCTCGAAGGAGATGGTGACTTCATCCGGTGCCGGCGGGAATTCCGGGGTGGCGGTGTAGTCGTAGATGTCCTTGGTGGGGGCGTTCCAGATGTCCTCGAGGTAGCCGGTTTCGACGGCGCGGCCCCAGACGTTCTGGTCGATCGAGTACGGGTTCTTCTTGGTGGTCTCGATCGGCAGTCCCTTTTCCTCGGCGAAGGCGATGGCCTTGTCGCGGGTCAGGGCGAGGTCGCGGACCGGGGCGATGCACTTCAGGTCCGGGCCGAGGGTCTGGATGCCGACCTCGAAGCGGACCTGGTCGTTGCCCTTGCCGGTGCAGCCGTGGGCGACCGTGGTGGCGCCGAATTCGCGGGCGGCCTTGACCAGGTGCTTGACGATCACCGGGCGGGAGATGGCGGAGACCAGCGGGTAGTGGCCCTGGTAGAGGGCGTTGGCCTTCAGCGTGGGGACGCAGTACTCGTTGGCGAACTCGTCGCTGGCGTCGGCCACGTAGGCCTCGACGGCGCCGCAGCCCAGGGCGCGCTGGCGGATGGTTTCCAGCGATTCGCCGCCCTGTCCGACGTCGACCGCCACGGCGATGACCTCGGCGCCGGTGGCTTCACCGATCCAGCCGATGGCTACGGAAGTATCCAGGCCACCGGAGTAGGCCAGAACAATACGCTCAGTCACTTCACATGCTCCTTAGTTGTTTGGTTCATTAGTCTCTGTTGCAAGCCTGTCACAAAAGCCCGATGCTGCGCGGACGGTTGTGCGGCCAATTGCGCGGCTCATGGTGCGGCCTACTGTCCGGCTTCCTCGGCGAACTGCAGGAAGCGTGCGGCGACGTCCGCGCCGCCCAGGGGATCCCGGGTGACGAGGAGGACGGTGTCGTCCCCCGCGATGGTGCCCAGGATCGAGGGCATCACGGAGTGGTCGATCGCGAGGGCCAGGAAGTTCGCGGCGCCCGGCGGGGTCCTGAGCACCACGAGGTTGGCCGACGCTTCGGCGGTGACGAGCAGTTCTCCGCACAGCCGGCTCAGCCGGGCATCGAGGATTTCCTGCGTGACGCCGCTCTTGGCCGCCCGTTCGCCGCCCTCCCCCGGGACGGCGTAGACGAGCACGCCGTCCTTGCCGCGGACCCGGACCGCGCCGAGTTCCACGAGGTCGCGGGAGAGCGTGGCCTGGGTGACCTGCACGCCGTCGTCCGCGAGCAGCGCCGCGAGTTCGGCCTGCGAGCGGACCGATTCGCCGGTCAGAATCGCCGTGATCCGCGCCTGCCGGGCCGTCTTGGTGGCCGGGCTGGCCCCCGGAGAGGCTGGCTGGACGGACATCAGGCCAAGCCGTCCACCGGTGCCAGCCCAGCGACTGGCGCGAGCCCGTCAACAACAGCCAGGCCGGAGCGGTGCATGAGCCAGGCCATGAGCGCCTTCTGGGCGTGGAGCCGGTTTTCGGCCTCGTCCCAGACCACCGACTGCGGGCCGTCAATGACGTCCGCGGCGATCTCGTAGCCCCGGTAGGCCGGCAGGCAGTGGAGCACGACGGCGTCCGGCGCCGCGAGCTTCATCGCGTCGGCGTCCACGGAATAGTTGCGGAACAGCTTCATCCGCGCGTCCTTCTCCGCTTCCTGGCCCATGGACACCCATGTGTCCGTGGCGACGACGTCGGCGCCGAGGAGGGCCTCGGCGGGGTCGATCGTCACCAGCACCGAGCCGCCGGTCTCCGCGGCGCGGTCCTCGGCGGCGGCGATGATCTCCGGGGACGGCAGGTACCCCTCCGGCCCGGCGACGCGGACGTTCATGCCCGCCGTGACGCCGGCCAGCAGGTAGGAGTTGGCCATGTTGTTGGCGGAGTCACCCAGGTACGCCATGGTCAGGCCCTTGAGCCCGCCCTTGTGCTCCTTGATGGTCAGGAGGTCGGCAAGAAGCTGGCACGGGTGGTAGTCATCGCACAGGGCGTTGATGACCGGAACGCGCGAGTTCGCGGCCATGGCGACGAGCCCGGCGTGCGCGCCGGTGCGCCACACGATGGTGGACACCATGCGTTCGAGCACCTTGGCGGTGTCCTCGACCGATTCCTTGTGGCCGATCTGCGCCTCGCCCGGGTTGATGATGAGCGCGTTGCCGCCCATGTCCGCGACGCCGGTGGCGAAGGAGACCCGGGTCCGGGTGGAGGTCTTGTCGAAGATGACAGCGACGGTCTGGCGGCCGCTGCCCGCCGCGGCGAAGGGCTGCACGCTGTACGGCGCGGCCTTCATCCGGACGGCGAGCTCGAGGACCTCGGCCTGTTCGGCCGGGCTCAGGTCCGTGTCCTTCAGGAAGTGGCGGGTGGGCACTGATGCGGTCACGGGAGCGGTCACTTGGCGTCCTTTGCAGTCTGGAGGAGGGCGGGCAGCGCGGCCAGGAAGCGGTCGGCCTGATCGGTGGTCAGGATCAGCGGCGGTGCCAGCCGGATGGTGCGCGGGCCGGGGCTGTTGACGATGAACCCGGCGTCGAGGCCGGCGGCAACGACGCCCGGGGCGACGTCGGCGTCGAGGTCGAAGCCGATCAGCAGCCCCTCGCCGCGGACCTCGGTCACGCCGTCAATTCCGGCGAGTCCGGCGCGCAGGTGCTCCCCCACGGCCCGGACGTGGGCCAGGACGTCCTGGTTTTCGAGGACGTGCAGGGTGGCGAGGGCGGCCGCGGTGGCCACCGGGTTGCCGCCGAACGTGGTCCCGTGCTGGCCGGCGGTCAGCAGCGCGGACGTTTCCGGGCCGAACGTCACGAGGGCGCCGATCGGGAAGCCGCCGCCCAGGCCCTTGGCGAGGGTCACGGCGTCGGGCACGATCCCGGCGTCCTCGCTGGCCAGCCACTTGCCGGTGCGGCCAATGCCGGTCTGGACCTCGTCGAGGATCAGCAGGGCGCCGGCCGCGCTCGTGGCCTCGCGGGCAGCCTTGAGGTAGCCGGCGGGCAGCGGCCGGACGCCGGCCTCGCCCTGGATCGGTTCGAGGAAGACGGCTGCGGTGGTGTCATCCACGGCGGCACGGAGGGCCTCGATGTCACCGAACGGGACATGCACGACGCCGCCGGGCAGCGGTGCGAACGGCGCCCGGTACGCCTCTTTGGCGGTGAGCGCGAGGGCGCCCATGGTGCGCCCGTGGAAGGCGCCTTCGAGCGCGATGATCTTGGTGCGCGGCTTTTCCGCACCGTCTGCACCAGCGCCGGTGTTCCGGCGCGCCAGCTTGAAGGCCGCCTCGACGGCCTCGGTGCCGGAGTTGGCGAAGAACACCTTCGAGCCGGCCGGCGCCTTGGACAGTTCCAGCAGCTTCTCGGCCAGGGCGATCTGGGTGGGGCTCGTGAAGAAGTTGGAGACGTGGCCCAGGGTGGCCAGCTGGCTGGAGATCACCGAGGTGACGAACGGGTGGGCGTGGCCGAGGGCGTTGACCGCGATTCCGCCGAGCAGGTCCAGGTACTCCTTGCCGTCGGCGTCCCACACGAGGCAGCCGGCGCCGCGGACCAGGACCCGCTGCGGGGTGCCGAAGACGCCCAGCAGCGAGGAGGAGTAGCGGGACAGCCACTGCGCGCCGGTGGCGCTGGAGACAATTGTGGTTGCGGGGGCCTCCGCAGCGATGGGGGCCCCGCCCGCTTCGCGGTGCCCGACCACACCCGGCCCCCCATCGCTGCTGCGGCCTTCAGCGGAATGGCTCAGTTCAGTGCTGCTCACTATGCGTTCACTTCCTCGTCGGGGACGACCTGGGTGCCGATGCCCGCGGTCGTAAAGGTTTCCAGCAGCATCGAGTGCGGCAGCCGGCCGTCCACGATGTGCGCTCGTTCGACGCCGTCGTCGATCGGCTTTCAGGCAGGCTTCCATCTTCGGGATCATGCCCGACTCCAGGCGCGGCAGCAGTCTCGCGCAGCTCCGAGGCCGTCAGCGAGGAGATGAGCGAGGACTTGTCCGGCCAGTTGGCGTACAGGCCCTCGACATCGGTCAGGATGACCAGCTTGGAGGCACCGAGGGCCTCGGCCGAGGGCGGCGGCAGCGGTGTCCGCGTTGACGTTCAGGACCTGCCCGGTGGTCTGCGCCGCTGGGCGCTGTCCACGTGCCGTCGTCGTGGATTTCCGGGGCGACGGTGGAGATCACCGGGATCCGGCCGGCGGCCACGATGTCCAGGATGCCCTCCGGGTTCACCCCGACAACCTCGCCCACAAGGCCCAGGTCCACCTCTTCGCCGTCCACCACGGTGCCGGTGCGGACGGCGCGGAGCAGTCCGCCGTCTTCACCGGACATGCCGACGGCGTACGGGCCGTGGGAGTTGATCAGGCCCACGAGTTCACGTCCCACCTGGCCGGTGAGGACCATCCGGACCACGTCCATGGCCTCGGGCGTGGTGACGCGCAGCCCGCCCTTGAACTCGGATTCGATCCCGAGCCGGCTGAGCATGGCGTTGATCTGCGGGCCGCCGCCGTGCACCACCACGGGGTGGATGCCGACGTGGTGCAGGAAGACGACGTCCTCGGCGAAGGCGCGGCGGAGCTCGTCGTTGACCATGGCGTTGCCGCCGTACTTGATCACCATGGTGGTGCCGGCAAAGCGCTGGATCCAAGGCAGTGCCTCGATCAGCGTGGCGGCTTTGTCCCGGGCGTCGGACATGGAGGTGGTCTCGCGTGTCTGGGTGTTCATGCTGTTCGTCCTTCCTGCGGCCTTACTGTTCCTTCCCGGGGCCTAGCTTGAGTAGGCGCTGTTTTCGTGGACGTAGTCGTGCGTGAGGTCGTTCGTGAGGATCGTGGCCTCGGCCTCGCCGGCCTGCAGGTCGATTTCGACGAGGACCTCGCGCGGCTCCAGGTCCACGAGGTTGCGGTCATCGCCGATGCTGCCGTTGCGGCAGATCTGCACGCCGTTCATCGACACATTCAGCTGGTCCGGCTCGAACGCCGCGTCGGTGGTCCCGACGGCGGAGAGCACGCGGCCCCAGTTGGGGTCCTTGCCGAAGATCGCGGTCTTGAACAGGTTGGAGCGGGCGACGGCGCGGCTGACGATCTCGGCGTCCCGCTCGCTCGCAGCGTTGAACGTCCGGATCGCGATGTCGTGGCTGGCGCCCTCGGCGTCGCCGATCAGTTTGCGTGCCAGTTCGGCGCAGACCTGGGTCAGCCCGGTGCCGAATGCGACGGCGGACGGCACGGCGCCGGAGGCCCCCGACGCCAGGAGCACCACGGTGTCGTTGGTGGACATGCAGCCGTCGGAGTCCGCCCGGTCGAAGGTGACCCGGGTGGCGTCGCGGAGTACGACGTCGAGCATTTCCGGCTGGACGTCGGCGTCCGTGGTGAGGACCACCAGCATGGTGGCCAGGCCCGGGGCCAGCATGCCTGCACCCTTGGCCATGCCGCCGATGGTGAACTCCTTGCCCTCGGCGTCCGTGCCGGTGAAGACGGCCTGCTTGGACACGGAGTCCGTGGTCATGATCGCGGTGGCTGCCGCGGGCCCGCCGTCGGCGGCCAGAGCGGCCGTGGCGGAACCGATCCCGGCCAGGATCTTGTCCATGGGCAGCTGCTCGCCGATCAGTCCGGTGGAGCAGACCACGACGTCGGTGGCGGAGACTCCCAGCGCTTCAGCGGTCTTCTCGGCGGTGGTGTGCGTGTTCTGGAAGCCCTGGGGTCCGGTGCAGGCGTTGGCTCCGCCGGAGTTGAGGATGACGGCGTCCACGCGGCCGTCCTTGACCACCTCGCGGGACCAGTGCACGGGGGCCGCGGCGACGCGGTTGGACGTGAAGACCGCGGCTGCGGCCTTGGACGGGCCGTCGTTGACCACGAGGGCCAGGTCCGGCTTGCCGGAGGCCTTGAGGCCGGCCGTGACGCCGGTGGCGCGGAATCCCTGCGGTGCGGTGATGCTCACGGTGCGACTCCCTGGAGGTTGAGGCCGGCGGTTTCCGCCAGGCCGAGGGCAATGTTCATGGACTGCACGGCCCCGCCGGCGGTCCCCTTGGTCAGGTTGTCGATGGCGCAGCACACGATCAGGCGGCCCGTGTGCTCATCGAAGGCAAGCTGCATGACCGTGTGGTTCGAGCCCTGGACCGACTTGGTGGAGGGCCACTGGCCTTCGGGGAGCAGGTGGACGAACGGTTCGTCGTCGTAAGCCTCGCTCCAGGCGCGGCGGAGTTCCTCGGCGGTGACACCCGAACGCACCTTGGCTGTCGCCGTCGTGAGGATGCCCCGGCTCATGGGGGCCAGCGTGGGCGTGAAGGACACGGTGACCGGAGCGTTCAGGGCCTTGGAGAGTCCCTGTTCGATCTCCGGGGTGTGCCGGTGTCCGCCGCCCACACCGTAGGGGCTCATGGAGCCCATGACCTCGGCGCCGATCAGGTTCACCTTGGCGGCCTTGCCGGCCCCCGAGGTGCCGGACGCGGAGACAATCACGACGTCGTCGCCTTCCAGCAGGTGATTGCTGAAGCCGGGCGTCAGGGCCAGGAGGGCCGACGTCGGGTAGCAGCCCGGGACGGCGATCCGGGTGGCGCCGCGGAGGGCGTCGCGCTGGCCGGGCAGCTCCGGAAGGCCGTAGGGCCAGGTTCCGGCGTGCGCAGAACCGTAGAACTTCTGCCAGGCCTCCGGGTCCTCGAGGCGGTGGTCCGCGCCGGCGTCGATCACCACCGTCCCGGCGGGAAGCTGGGCCGCGATCTCCGCGGACGCCCCGTGCGGAAGCGCCAGGAACACGACGTCGTGCCCGGCCAGGTTATCCACCGTGGTGTCTTCGAGGATCCGGTCCGCCAGGCCATGGAGATGCGGCTGCAATTCCCCTAGTCTGGAACCGGCGTTGCTGTGGGCCGTGATGGCGCCGATCGTGACGTCGGGATGACCGGCAAGAATCCGCAGGACCTCGCCGCCGGCATAACCGCTCGCCCCGGAAACGGCAACAGAAATAGTCATAAGCACGACTATACAGCAAGACTATGCATAGATGCCGATATTTATGCATCGATAGCGCTTTGTCCAAACCTGCCCCGTGAAGCGGCGCCTGCGCCCTGTTGGGCGCGCGGTTGTGCGCGCTTTCGGAATCGCGCCGGCAGAGGATTCCGCCGCCGCTCGGCCGTCCGGATAACCCGGGGGCGTATGATGAGTGGAGGGTGATCCTGACCGTGCAGCTGCGAATGTCAGTTGCAGCGTTGCCCGTAACAGTGACGAGGCCAGCGCTCTATGACCGCCACTTCAACCCCAGTTCGTCCGCCATCGCGCGTCCGCCAGCCCAACGCCGTCGTCCTGAGCTATTCGGAACTCCTGAAAAGCGTTAAGGCGGCCGGCCTCCTGGAGCGGCGCGTCGGTTTCTATGTCACCGTATTCGCCAGCCTCGTGCTCCTGATGGCCGCCACCTGGTTCGGTTTCGCGCTGATCGGTGACAGCTGGTTTCAGCTCCTGATCGCCGCCGCCCTGGGCATCCTCTGCACCCAGCTGAGCTTCCTGGCCCACGAGGCCGGACACCGCCAGATTTTCGCCTCCCGCCGCGCCAATGACTGGGCCGCACGGCTCCTCGCCACGTCGGTCGCCGGGATCAGCTACTCCTGGTGGGAGCAGAAGCACGGCGCACACCATAACCACCCGAACGTGATTTCCAAGGACCCGGATATCGCCACCGGCGCCATCGCCTTCTTCCCGGAAGCCGCGGCCACCCGGCAGGGCCGGTTCTCGTTCCTGACGCGCAAGCAAGGCTGGTTCTTCTTCCCGCTCCTGTTCCTTGTGGGCCTGGGCCTGCAGATCGATTCGATCAAGTTCATCTTCCAGCGCGCCAAGGTCACGCACCGCTGGGTTGAGATCCCGATCCTCGTGGTCCGCCTCAGCCTCCTGCCCGTGCTCGCCTTCACGTTCCTGCCGTGGGGCATGGCGCTCGCGTTCATCGCGGTCCAGCTCGCCGTCTTCGGCTTCTACATGGGCGCCTCCTTCGCGCCGAACCACAAGGGCATGCCGGTCCTGCCGGCGGACAGCCGCGTGGACTTCTTCAGCCGCCAGGTCCTGACCTCCCGGAACATTTCCGGCGGCCGCTTCATGGACATCCTGCTCGGCGGCCTCAACCGCCAGGCCGAGCACCACCTCTTCCCGGACATGGCCCGGCCCCAGCTTGATAAGGCCGCCGTGATCGTCCGCGAGTTCTGCGCCAAGCACCAGGTTCCGTACACGGAAACCACGCTGCTGCAGTCCTACGGCATCATCGTCCGTTACCTCAACGACGTCGGCCTCTCCGCGGGCCGCCACTTCGAATGCCCGATGGCGACCGTCACCCGCCGCTACTAGCCGGACGCCTCACGCCGGCACACACCGGCGGACTACCAGGCCGCCGCGCACGCCGGCAGACCACCAGTCCGGGCAGCGCCCGGCCGTGGGGTGCCCGTCTCGCGCAGGACGCAGCGGTGCAGAACGCTTCACGTGACGGCTAGTTACGAACGGCCCCTTCATGGTTGTTGCCGGTGTCCCTAGGATGGTCCCAGGGACCGGGACAGAATTCCCCGCCCGGAAAAGGAGCCACATGATGCACGCAATCGTCGCCAGCCGGGCCGGGGGCCCCGAGGTCCTGGAGCTCGACGAAACAGCCCGTCCCGTTCCCGGGCCGGGCCAGCTGCTGATCAAGGTCGCGGCCGCGGGCGTGAACTTCATCGACACCTACAAGCGCAGCGGCGTCTACAAGGTCGGCTACCCCTTCACCCCCGGCGCCGAGGCCTCGGGCACCATCGAGGAAATCGGCGACGGCGTCACCGGATTCACCCCCGGCGAGCGGGTGGCGACCGCGGAAGGCATCAACTGCTACGCCGGCTATGCCCTCATCGACGAGGACAAGGCCCTCCCGGTTCCGGACGGCCTGGACGATTTCACCGCTGCGGCGCTGCCGCTTCAGGGCGTGACCGCCCACTACCTCATCAATTCGACCTTCAAGGTGGAGCCCGGCCACACGGTACTGCTCCATGCCGGCGCCGGCGGCGTGGGCCTCCTCATGATCCAAATGCTCAAGGCCAAGGGCGCGCATGTCATCACGACCGTTTCCACGGACGCGAAAGAGCAGCTGGCCCGCGAAGCCGGTGCCGACCACGTGCTGCGCTATGACGGTTTCGCGGAGAAGGTCCGGGATCTGACGAACGGCACCGGCGCGGACGTGGTGTACGACGGCGTCGGGAAAGACACCTTCGATTCCTCCCTGGCCTCGCTGCGCATCCGGGGCATGCTGGTGCTCTTCGGCGGAGCATCCGGCCCGGTCCCGCCGTTCGACCCGCAGCGGCTCAACGCCGGCGGCTCCCTGTACCTGACGCGCCCGACCATGGGCCACTACCTTCGCGATGCCCGGGAACGCCGCTGGCGCTCCGACGAGATTTTCGCCGCCGCTGCCGAGGGCAGCCTCAAGGTCAGGATCGGCGCCCGCTACTCCCTCGCCGAGGCGGCCCGGGCCCATGATGACCTCGAACAGCGCCGCACCACCGGCAAAGTCATCCTGGTCCCCTAATCCGCGCGGTCCCCTAAGCCGCGCGGCAACACCATCCGTTCATCTCCTGCAGGGATAATGCGCCAGTGACCGAGCAACGACTGACCCAGAGTGAAGCCCCCGACACCGGTACGGTGCAGAGTCTTCAGGCGAACGGCGCCCCCGTCCACGCGCCCCAACTGCCGGGCGCGCTCTCCGCCCCGCCGGAGCGGACGCTCATCGACATCCTCCGCGATACCGCCGCCCGGTTCCCGGACGCTTCCGCCCTCGACGACGGCCACCGCTCGCTGAGCTACGCCCAGCTCATGCACGAAGTCCGGGCAACGGCGAGGAAGCTGCACATGGCCGGGCTGGGTGCCGGCGACAAGATCGGCGTCCGGATCCCCTCCGGCACCAACGAGCTCTACATCTCGATCCTGGCGGTGCTGCTGGTCGGTGCGGCCTATGTCCCGGTCGACGCCGACGATCCCGATGAACGGGCCAAACTGGTCTTTGGAGAGGCCAAGGTCGCCGGCATCCTGCGCGCCGGCGGGAAGATCGTCACGGACAGCAAGCACCCCCGGCCCTTCCCCGCTGCCCGGCCGCCCGGCCCCGACGACGACGCATGGGTCATCTTCACCTCCGGCTCCACCGGCACCCCCAAGGGCGTTGCCGTCCAGCACCGCTCGGCCGCCGCGTTCGTGGACGCGGAGGCCCGCCTCTTCCTGCAGGGCGACCCTGTGGGCCCGCAGGACCGGGTGCTGGCCGGATTGTCCGTTGCCTTTGATGCCTCCTGCGAGGAAATGTGGCTCGCCTGGCGCCACGGCGCCTGCCTCGTTCCGGCACCCCGGGCGCTGGTCCGGACCGGCATGGACCTCGGCCCCTGGCTCATCAGCCACGGCATCACGGTGGTCTCCACCGTCCCCACGCTCGCCGCGCTCTGGCCCGTCGAGTCGCTGGAAAGCGTCCGGCTGCTCATCTTCGGCGGCGAGGCCTGTCCGCCGGACCTTGCCGAACGGCTTGCCGTCGAGGGCCGCGAAGTGTGGAACACCTACGGTCCCACCGAGGCCACGGTGGTCGCGTGCGCCGCGCCGCTGGGCGCGCCCGGCCCCATCCGGATCGGCCTGCCGCTGGACGGCTGGGACCTCGCCGTCGTCGACGCCGACTCACTGCCCGTCGCCGAAGGCGACGTGGGCGAACTGATCATCGGCGGCGTGGGACTGGCCCGGTACCTTGACCCGGTCAAGGACGCGGAAAAATACGCCCCCATGCCGTCGCTGGGCTGGGCGCGGGCCTACCGCTCCGGCGACCTCGTCAAGTACGAGGCCGAGGGCCTCATCTTCCAGGGCCGCGCCGATGAGCAGGTCAAGCTCGGCGGCCGCCGGATCGAACTGGGCGAAATCGACGCCGCCCTGCAGTCGCTGCCGGATGTCGCCGGCGCCGCGGCCGCGGTGCAGACGACCGCGGCCGGCAACCAGATCCTGGTCGGCTACCTGGCCGCCGTGTCGGGCCAGGACATCGACCTCGCGGCCGCGCGCGAACTGCTGGGCGAAAGCCTGCCGGCACCGCTCATCCCGCTCCTGACGCTCGTGGAGTCGCTGCCGACCAAGACCAGCGGCAAAGTGGACCGCCACGCCCTGCCCTGGCCGCTCAGCGGAACCGGAGCCGCCGAGGCCGAAGGCGCCCCGCTGAACCTGCCGGACGACGCGCAGTGGATCGTGGAGCAGTGGAGCGCCGTGCTGGGGAGCCCCGTCACGAGCCTCGACGCGGATTTCTTCGCCTACGGCGGCGGTTCCCTGGCCGCTGCGCAGCTCGTGTCCGCCCTGCGCGTGCGCTACCCCACCATCACCGTGGCCGACATTTACGCGACACCCCGGGTCGGCGCCCTGGTGGACACGGCCCGTCAGTCGCTTCCCGAGGGCGGCGCAGTTCCCGCGCAGGAGCGCACCGTCCGGCCCACGGCCCGGAGGTCCCAGGCCTTCCAGACGCTCATGGGCGTCCCCTTGCACATCCTCGTCGGCATGCGCTGGCTGACCTACCTGATGGCCGCCAACAACCTTCTGGCAGCCTTCGCAGGCTTCAGCGCCGCGCCCACCATCTCCTGGTGGTGGGTCGGCGCGTCCTGGCTGGTCTTTGTCAGCCCCGCCGGGCGGATGGTGCTCTCTGTTGCCGCCGCCCGCATCCTGCTCCGCAATGTTGTGCCAGGCACGTACCCGCGGTCCGGGCGGGTGCACATCCGGCTCTGGCTCGCGGAACAGATCCAGGACCTCGCCGGCGCTATCAGCCTGGCCAGCGCGCCGTGGGTGCCCTACTACGCGAAAGCCCTCGGCGCCAAAGATCGGCGAAGACGTCCAGCTGCACTCGCTCCCGCCCGTCACCGGGACTGCTCACCCTTGGCGCCGGAGCCAACATCGAGCCGGAAGTCGATCTGTCCGGCTGGTGGATCGACGGCGACGTCGTCCACATCGGCGCCATCCGGATTGGCCCCGGCGCAAGCGTCGGGGCCCGCAGCACGCTCATGCCGGGAGCCATCGTGGGCGCCGGAGCCCAGGTGGAGCCCGGCTCGGCGGTGATCGGCAAGGTCAAAGCCGGGCAGTTGGTGGCCGGATCGCCGGCCGAACGCCGCGGCAAGGCCCGGCACTCGTGGCCGGACTCCCCCGCTGAGCACCGGCTCATCGGCCGGCTGTGGTTCGCCGGGTTCGCCGCGGCATCCGCCCTACTGTCGCTCATCCCGTATGTCTCCGCCGCCGCCGCGGCCTTTGTGATTTTCGCGTTCATCCGGGGCAGCTCTTCCCTGTCCGCCGCGCTGCCCGGACTTGCGCTCTCCATCCCCCTGGCGGCGCTGGTGTGGTTCCTGACCAACCTGCTGCTGATCCTGGCCACCACGCGGCTCCTGAGCATCGGCCTGGCCGAAGGCTACTACCGGGTCCGGAGCCGGATCGGATGGCAGGTGTGGGCGACCGAGCGGGTGCTGGACCTGGCCCGGGATCTGCTGTTCCCGATCTACGCCAGCCTCTTTACCCCGGTCTGGCTGCGGCTCCTCGGCGCCAAGGTCGGCCGCAACGTGGAAGCCTCGACAGTGCTGCTGATCCCCCGGATGACCACCGTGGGCGAGGGCGCGTTCCTGGCCGACGACACCATGGTGGCGTCCTACGAACTGGACGGCGGCTGGATGCGGATTGCCCCGGCCAAGATCGGCAAACGGTCCTTCCTCGGCAATTCGGGCATGACGGGGGCGGGGCGCAATGTGCCCAAGAATTCCCTCGTGGCGGTCCTCTCCGCAACGCCCGCCAAGGCGAAGGCCGGGACGTCGTGGCTCGGCAGCCCGCCCGTGCGGCTGCGGCGCACCGCCATCGCCTCCGACGACACGCGGACCTACCAGCCGCCCGCGAAACTGAAGGTCGCCCGCACCCTGTGGGAGCTCTGCCGGTTCGTCCCGGTGATGCTGACGGTCGCAATCGCCGTCGGCGTGATGCTCGCATTTGACGTGCTGGCGACGGTCTTCAATTACGGGGTCGCCGCCGTCCTGGGCGGGGTGGTGGTCCTGCTTGCCGGCGCGACGGCCGCGGCCAGTGCGGTAGCAGCCAAGTGGCTGCTGGTGGGCCGGATCCACGCCGGTGAGCACCCGCTCTGGAGCTCCTTCATCTGGCGGAACGAGGTGGTGGACACCTTCATTGAGATGGTCAGCGCCCCGTGGTTCGCGCGCGCGGCCACGGGGACCCCGGCCATGGTCTGGTGGCTGCGGGCACTCGGCGCGAAAATCGGCACGGGAACCTGGTGCGAAAGCTACTGGCTGCCCGAGGCGGACCTTGTCACCCTGGGCAGGAATTCGACCGTCAACCGCGGCTGCGTGGTCCAGACCCATCTGTTCCATGACCGGGTCATGAGCATCGACACTGTTACGCTCGATGACGGAGCCACCATGGGACCGCACGGCGTTATCCTGCCGCAGGCCAGGATCGGCAGCGGCGGCACGGTGGGGCCGGCGTCCCTCGTCATGCGGGGCGAAACCGTCCCCGCCGGGACGTACTGGATGGGCAACCCGGTCAGCCCGTGGGACGGGCCGGCACCGCCCGCCAAACGCCGGTAGGCCCGGCCCGCGCACGTCCACCAGCACCACAACCCGAAGGTCCGTCCATTGAGCACCAGCGCACCAAGCAGCAGGGAAACCAGCCCGCAACCCAGCCGGGGACCCGCCAGGGAAGCCACCCGGGCGGCCGGCGCCCCGGACCCCTACATGCCGGGCCACGGGACCAATGCCTACCGGGTCACCCGGTACGAACTCGACCTCGACTACAGGGTCAGCAGCAACCGCCTTGGCGGGCATGCGGTCCTGCACGCCGTCACGCAACTACCGACGTCGGCGATCGTGCTGGACCTGACCGGATTGCGGGCCACCAAGATCCAGCTCGACGGCCGCAGGGTGCGCAGGTTCACCCAGCGGGCCGAGCAGCTGGTCGTCTACCCCGACATGCCGCTGCTCGCCGGTGAGGCCTTCACCCTGGACATCCGCTATGAGGGCTACCCTGCGCCGCGCCGCGGCCTGTGGGGCGAAGTGGGCTGGGAAGAGCTCTCCGATGGTGTGCTGGTCGCCGGCCAGCCCAATGGCGCCGCCTCCTGGTTCCCGTGCAATGACCACCCGCGGGACAAGGCGAGCTACCGCATCACGGTGACCACCGACGCGAACTACCGCGCGGTGTGCAACGGCGTGCTGCTGTCCCGCACCAGCAGGGCCAGCCGCGAGACCTGGGTGTATGAGCAGTCCGAACCCATGGCCACCTACCTGGCAACGGTCCAGATCGGCCGTTATCAGCTCCTGACGCTCAATGCCGAGCGGCCGTCAGGACACGTTCCGCAGTATGTGGCCGTTCCGGCGTCGCTGGCGGCGGAAGCCCGGGCCGCCCTGGCCCGCCAGCCCGACATGATGCGGACCTTCACCAACTGCTTCGGGCCGTATCCGTTTCCGGAGTACACCGTGGTGGTGACGGAGGACGTGCTGGAGATCCCGCTGGAAGCACAGACCCTGTCCATCCTGGGCCCCAACCATCTGCGGCAGGAGTGGGAATCGCAGCGCATGATCGCCCACGAACTCGCCCACCAGTGGTTCGGGAACTCACTTACCACCGCCACGTGGAAAGACATCTGGCTGCACGAGGGCTTTGCCTGCTACGCGGAATGGATCTGGTCTGAAGAAGCCGGCACGATGACGGTCGCGAACCGCGCCCGCGCCGCCTGGCGCAAGCTGTCGGCTATGGCGCAGGACCTGGTGGTGGGCGACCCTGGCCCGGAACTGATGTTTGATGACCGCGTCTACAAGCGCGGGGCCCTGGCCCTGCACGCATTGCGGTTGCGCTGCGGCGACCTCGCGTTCTTCGCGCTGCTGCATGACTGGACGGACCGCTTCCGCCACGGCACCGTGACCACGGCCGACTTCATCCTCGCGGCCAGCCACACCACAGGCCTCGACGCCGAGGCACTGCTGCACCCGTGGCTGTTCGACGAGGCCCTCCCGCCGCTCCCGCAGGCGCGCGCCGAAGTTCTGACGGCGATGCCCTGACGGCAAAGCCCTGACCGCGGCCGGAACCGGAGGCGGTCAGAGGCCAGAACCGGAGGCCACCAGGGGCTAGGGAAGGACCGCGACGGCGACGGCGGCCACGAGCTCCGCGGGCAGGCCCGTCTCTGCCGCCGGCAGGTCCCGGAGCCCGGCACGGCCGTTCACGCCGGTCTGCAGGGCGTCATCCAGCACGTCAAGAGTGTCCGGAGCCGTCTGCAGCCCCGTACCCAGCATCTTGAGCCACGCCTCCTTGCGCGCCCACAACCGCGCCCGGCCCCGCAGCAGCGGGATGCCGTGCAGCCCGGCGAGGTGCAGCCGTTCCGCCGGGGTCAGCACCACGTCGTCGAATCCATCGAAGTCCGCCCGGGCCGGATCCTCGACATCGATCCCCAGGCCCAGGCCAGGATCCGGGTCCACGACGCCGGCCAGAAGGGTCCAGCCGGCCGAGCGGGACAGGCTCAGCAGCAACGGCGCTGCCTCCCCCCGGAGCAGGTAACCCGGCCGGCCGTGGGAGATGTTCGCGCCGGTGCCGCACCGGGGACAGCTGTAGCAGGCGGTGAGCTCCGACGCCGGTACGCCGAGCAGCTCGGCGGCGAACCGCCGCTGGGCGAGCCGCCCGGCAAGGAAGTCTTCCCGGGTCCGCGGAGTCATGGCCCGGGCCCGCTCGAGCTCGGCCGCGTCCAGCAGGGAACGCGAGTCGCGTTCCAGCTGCAGTTCCAGGTGCCGGGCTGATGCCGTGGTTCCCGCCGCGGGCGCGGACACACCGGAGACACCGGGGACGCGAAAGGGCGGGCAGGCCCGCACAACAAGGTGTGATGCCATGACCCGCCCTTTCAGCTTGTCAGCGCCGTAGTCAGCGCAGCAATCAGCGCTGCACCGCTCCGAAGCGTTCGTGGGCAGCGGCGACGGCACCCTCACGCGCCGCCGATGCCTCGTCCGCCGTCAGGGTGCGGTCGTCGGCGCGGAAGCGCAGGCTGAAAGCAAGCGACTTCTTGCCGTCCTCGATCCCCTTGCCAGCGTAAACGTCGAACAGTGCGACGTCCTCGAGCAGTTCGCCTGCGCCTTCACGCAGGGCCGTGAGCACCTCTTCCGCCGGGACGTCCTGCGGCACCACGAGGGCCACGTCCTGGGTAGCCACCGGGTAGACCGAGATGTGCCGGGCCACGATCACGTCGGCGGCAGCCTCGAAGAGGGCATCGGCGTTCAGCTCCAGCGCCACGGAGCGGGCCGGCATGTCATAGGCCGCCAGCAGCTTCGGGTGCAGCTCGCCTGCGTAGCCCACCACTTCGCCGGTGCGCAGTGCAATCTGCGCCGCCCGGCCCGGGTGGAAGGCCTGATGCCGGCCCTGCGTGACCACGAGGTCGACGCCGAGCACGTCGCCGGCAATCCTGGCGATGTCCAGCGCGTCCGCCCAGTCCCAAGCCCGCGGGGTGTGGGCCGGGGCGGCAGGCGAGTCGTGTCCCGTGAGCACAGCCGCGAGGTGCAGCGGCTGGTCCGGGACGCCGTCGTACAAGCCATCCAGCACCTCGTCGCCGGGCTTGACGCCGAGCGGCGGAATCGAAGCGGTGCCAAGCTGCTCGCCGGGCAGGAACACGAGCCCGGCCTCGAAGAGGGCGAGGTCGCGGAAGCCGCGGGAGTGGTTGCGCTTGGCGACCTCGATCAGGCCCGGCAGGATGGAGGTCCGCAGGAAGCCGTGCTCCTCGCTGATCGGATTGGCCAGCTTGAGGGCCTTGCGCGCCGTACCCTCGGCAGGCACGCCGAAGGTGTCATTGGCGGCCTTGGAAACGAACGGGTAGGCCATCACCTCGGTCAGTCCGGCGTCGGCGAGGGCCTGGATCAGGCGGCGGCGCTGCTGCTGGACACGGGTCAGGCCACGGCCCGGAGGCGCCACCGGCAGGGTCGCCGGAATCTTGTCGTAGCCGACCAGCCGGGCGATTTCCTCGGTGAGGTCGTCCTTGGTTTCGAGGTCGTTGCGCCAGCTCGGGGCGGTCACCGTGTAGCCGTCGCCGTTCTTCACGACGACGGCGCCGAGGTCTTCGAGCGAGGTCACGATGTGTTCGTCGGTGAAGTCGATCCCGATCCGGGTTGCGGCGTACCCTGCCGGCAGTTCGATCGTGACGGCGTCCGGCGCGGTTCCGACGTCGGTCCCGGCCTCGTCGGCCGTACCGCCGGCGAGTTCGACCAGCAGGTCCACCACACGCTGGGCGGCGACATCGGCCACCTGCCAGTCCACCCCGCGTTCGAAGCGCTTGGACGCTTCGGACGGCAGCTTGTGGCGGCGGCGCGCACGCGCGATCGAGACTTCGTCAAAGTGCGCGGCCTCGACCAGCACGTTGGTGGTGGAGTCCGAGACCTCGGTGTGGGCACCGCCCATGACGCCGGCGATCCCGATGGGCCCGGAGGCGTCGGTGATCAGCAGATCCTCGGCGTCGAGCGTGCGCTCTTTGTCGTCCAGGGTGGTGATCTTCTCCCCTGCCGTGGCACGCCGGACGACGATGTCGCCGGCGAGCTTGTCCAGGTCATAGCAGTGGTTCGGCTGACCGAGCTCGAGCATGACGTAGTTGGAGATATCCACCGGAAGGGAGATGGACCGGATGCCGGCGAGCCGGAGGCGGGACGTCATCCACGGCGGGGTGGGCCGGGTGGCGTCCACGCCGCGCACCGTGCGGGCCACAAAACGGTCGCAGCCGGGCTTGCCGTAGATGGGGGCGTCGTCGTTGAGCTTGACGCCGTAGCCGCCGGACAGCACCTCCGGGACGTGGACCTTGGACACCGGGTCAGTGAACGCGGTGCCGGTGGCGTGGGCGTATTCACGGGCTACACCGCGGATGGAGAAGCAGTAGCTGCGGTCCGGGGTGACGTTGATTTCCGCGGCCTGGTCGTAGAGGCCCAGCAGTTCCATGGCGTCGGTGCCCAGTTCCGGGTCGAGCCCGACCCGGGACAGCACCAGGATGCCGTCGTGGTCCTCGCCGATGCCGAGCTCGCGCACGGAGGCGATCATGCCGGCGGAGAGGTGCCCGTACGTCTTGCGCGCGGAGATCCTGAAGTCGCCCGGCAGCACGGCACCCGGCAGGGTGACCACCACTTTGTCGCCTTCGACGAAGTTGTGGGCGCCGCAGATGATGCCCTGCACGCCCGAGGGATCGATGCCCTCGCCGGTCAGGGTCTGCTGCTGGCCCTCGGGGACAACCCGGACCTGGCACCAGTTGATGGTCTTGCCGTTGGTCTGGGGCTCCTTGACGATGCTGAGCACCTGGCCCACCACGATCGGACCCTGGATGGTGTCCGTGGGGCGGTGGACTGCTTCTTCTTCGAGTCCGACCTTGACGAGCTCGGCCATGACGTCTTCGGCCGTTGCGTCGGCCGGTACCTGCGCGAATTCGCGCAACCAGGAAAGTGGGATACGCACTGTTAGATCTCCATCCCGAAGTGCTCGCTGAAACGTACGTCGCCTTCAATCATGTCGCGCATGTCGCCAACCTCATTGCGGAACATGAGGGTGCGTTCGATGCCCATGCCGAAGGCAAAACCTGAATAGACCTCCGGATCGATGCCGGCGGCGCGCAGGACATTGGCGTTGACCATGCCGCAGCCGCCCCACTCGATCCAGCTGGGGCCGCCCTTGGCGCCCGGGTGCCAGATGTCCAGCTCCGCGGACGGCTCGGTGAACGGGAAATAGTTCGGGCGCAGCCGGATCTGGGCTTCCGCACCGAACATCTGGCGTGCAAAATGCTCCAGCGTGCCGCGAAGGTCCGCCATGCTCAGGTTCTTGTCGATGGCCAGGCCCTCGAACTGGTGGAACACCGGAGTGTGCGTCGAGTCGAGCTCGTCCGTGCGGAACACTTTGCCCGGGCACAGCACGTAGATGGGCAGCTCGCGTTCCAGCATCGAGCGGACCTGCACCGGCGACGTGTGCGTGCGCATGAGCAGGTGGGCCTCGGGAGGCTCGACGAAGAACGTGTCCTGCATGTCACGGGCGGGGTGGTCCGGCTTGAAGTTCAGGGCATCGAAGTTGAACCACTCGGACTCGACCTCGGGCCCTTCGGCGATTTCCCACCCCATGCCGACAAAGATGTCCGCGACACGGTCCTGCAGCGTGGAGAGCGGGTGGCGTGCACCGGCCCGGCGCCGGCGCGGCGCCGCCGTGACGTCCACGGTCTCTTCGACGAGGATCCGCGCGTCATTCTCGGCTTCGAGCTCGGCCGTGCGGTCCGCGAGCGCCTTGTTGACGCGTCCCCGGGAGGCTCCCATGAGTTTGCCGGCGGCGGCCTTCTGGTCCTTGGGAAGCGCGCCGATCTCACGGTTGGCGAGGCTCAACGCGGACTTCTCGCCGGTGTGCGCGAGGCGCACGGCCTTGAGTTCGTCGAGGGTCGCGGCGGCGGCGATGGCGGCAACGGCTTGGTCTACGGCAGCGGTAATGGCGGCTTCATCCAGAGGATTCGGGACGGCGGCGCCCGGCAAAGTTTCAGTCATCTACTGTTCTTAGCTACGAGTCGGATCATGCCGACGGCACACGGCTCGGGCACAGGGCACGGCCGCGGGTTGTCGGCAAGGCTTATGGTCACAGTTCATTGTCACAGTTCCTGATCACAGTTCTCGATCGCTGGCGACTGTCACAGTTCACTGTGCTGGATTCATTGTGCAGAATTCATAGTGCTAGAATTCATTGTGCAGGGCCTGCCGAAATCCCTCCGGCGGGCACTGACTCCAGTCTAGTAGACGGCTGTCGGCCGCAAAGCACCGGCCGCGCGACGTGACACATCCGTCCCGGCGGCTCCCCAGGGGTCCCCAAGGGTCCCCGGGCGCCCCCGCTGGGCTTCCCCGACCGCCGGACATGTCCCCGTGGCCTCCCCTGACCAGCGGACATGTCCACGGCTACCATGGCCTCATGACGTCCGGACAACGGCTACGCCAGATCGCCAACATGCTCAACGGGTCCACCCTCCTGGGCCTGCTGCTGGCAGCCTGTGCCCGGACGCCCGTCAGCACCGGTCCGCGCGGACTGCTGATCGCGAGCCGCTACCGCTGGCGGCTTCCCTTTGCCGCGGCCTTCACTGTGGGCAACGTCATCCTGTTCCGCGCCGGCCCTGAATTCGCCCGCGCCAATCCGGCACTGCTCGGGCACGAGGAGCGCCACAGCACCCAGTACGCCTGGTGCCTCGGACTGCCGTTCCTTCCCCTGTACTTCATCGCCGCCGGCTGGTCCCTCTGGCGGACGGGCAACCCGGGCAGCGCCAATGTCTTCGAACGCCACGCCGGCCTGGAAGCAGGCGGCTACCCGCCGGCCGGGCAGCGCTGGAACAGTTCCGCGGACACACCAAACCCCGGGCGGGACTGCCCGCGAACGATATGAGGCCTGATATGACGGACAACCCGCGAAGCATCTCGGTCACCGGAACCGGCACTGCGGAGGCGGTTCCGGACCTCCTGACGTTGTCGATCGGCGTTGAATGCCGCCGGGAAACGGTGGCCGAGGCCTATGGCGACGCAGGAACCAGATCGGCCGCCATCACGTCGGCGCTCCGGCAGCACGGGGTGGAAGGCGCGGACATCTCCGCCTCCGGGCTGAACGTCCGGGCCGAGGTGAACTGGCAGGAGGGCCGGGGCCAGACCGTGTCCGGATACCTGGCCTCGAGCATGCTCACCATCAGGATCCGCAGGCTGTCCGCGTCCTCGCAGATCCTTGCCGCGGCCGTTGCTGCCGGCGGCGACGACGTCCGGCTGAACGGGCTGAGCCTCGGCTTCGCGGATGCCGCCGCCGTCGAGGCCCGGGCCCGGGAGGCCGCCTGGCAGGACGCCCGCACCACCGCCGCGCACTACGCCGCCCTCTCCGGGACCGGCCTGGGCCGGGTCCTTTCCCTCACCCAGCACACCGGGTTCCAGCCGCCGGTCCCGGTGGCGAAGCTGCAGCGGGCGGTGGCCGCGGAGTCGCTCACCGTCGAGGCCGGCGAGTCGAGCATCACGGCAACGGTCGGCGTCGTCTGGGAACTGCTCGACTGACTGTTCGAGTCGCTGCCGGCCGGTCCTACAGTCTTCCGATCAACCGGCCTGACCATTGGCCTGCCTGCCAGTGAGCCGGTTTGTCCGCTAGTGCGTTGTGCCGGCGGCGAGTTTGAGATCCGCCGTCGTCGCAAGCGCGGTGCGCACGACGACGGCGAGCGCCGCCGCCATCTGTTGCGCCGGCAGCGACGGCGTGCTGCTGCCGGCCGGGAGCTGGGCGTCCTCGTACGGGACGTGGACGAAGCCGCCCCTCGTGCCCGGACGCAGCCGCAGGGCGTGCATGAGCGCATAGAAGACGTGGTTGCAGACATAGGTCCCGGCACTCTGGGACACTTCCGCCGGGATTTGCTCTGCGGTCAATGCCGCGAGCGCCGCCTTGACGGGCAGGGACGTAAAGTAGGCCGCCGGGCCGCCGCGGACCACGGGTTCGTCCACGGGCCGGTTGCCGGCGTTGTCCGGGATCCGGGCGTCGTCACAATTGATGGCCACCCGTTCCAGGGAGATGCGCGCCCTCCCGCCGGCCTGGCCGGCGCACAGCACCAGCTCCGGCCGGAAGCGCTCCATGGCATCCTCCAGCACCGTGACCGACTCCCCGAACACGCAGGGCAGTTCCACGGCCCGGACGTCGAGCCCTTCGGATTGGAGCAACACGGCCGCCGAACGGGCCGCGGCCCACGACGGGTTGGCCGCTTCGCCGCCGAACGGCTCGAACCCGGTCAGGAGAATCATCGCCCCAGCCTAGCAACGCGGCTAACAGTGCGAGCCAACAATGCGGCTAACAGTGCGGGCCCACAAATCTCGATGGCGGCCGCGCGGCACCCTTGACTTTGAATCGAACATATATTCGAATGTAGGCATGAGATGGGACGCACAAGCACTGGAGCGAGGCACCACCCCGGCCGCCCTTTCGACAGATACCCAGTCCGCAGACAACCCGTCCGCCTATACGCCACGCGCCGATGCCCTGCTGCCGCTGGCCGGGCTCGTGCGGACGGTCTCCACCCCGGAGTTTGCCGGGATCACCTTTCATGAGGTCACCGCCAAATCGGTGCTCAACAAGGTGGTCGCCGGTTCGCGGATGCCGTTCGACTGGACCATCAACCCCTACCGCGGCTGCAGCCATGCCTGTGTCTACTGCTTTGCCCGCAAGAGCCACACCTACCTCGACTTCGACGCCGGCCTGGACTTTGACAGCCAGGTGGTGGTCAAAATCAACGCCGCCGACGTCCTGCGCAAGGAACTGGCCAAGCCCTCCTGGCGGCACGAACACGTGGCTCTCGGCACGAACACGGACCCGTACCAGCGCGCCGAGGGCCGCTACCAGCTCATGCCCGGCATCATCGGCGCCCTCGCCGATTCCGGCACTCCCCTGTCCATCCTCACCAAGGGCACGCTGCTGGCCCGGGACATCCCGCTCCTCAAGCATGCCGCGGCGCAGGTGCCTGTCGGAGTGGGCATCTCGCTCGCCATGACCAACGAGCAGCTGTCCGAGGCCGTGGAACCGGGCACGCCGGGGCCGCGGGCCCGGCTGAAGCTCATCTCGCGGCTGCGGGAAGCGGGCCTGCCCTGCGGCGTCATGGCCATGCCCATCCTGCCTTGGCTGTCCGACAGCGACGACGCCCTCGACTCCCTCTTCGGGGCCCTGGCGGCGGCCGGCGCCACGGGCGTCACGGCCGGCGCGCTGTACCTGAAGCCGGGTACCCGTGAATGGTTCATGCAGTGGATCGCCCGCGAACATCCGCAACTGGCGGGCAAGTACCGGCGGCTCTACGGCAACGGGTCCTACGCTTCCAAGGAATACCGGGCGTGGCTGGCCGGGCGAGTCCGGTATTTCAAGGAACTGCACGGTTTGTCCGGCTCGCAGGGGTTCAGCCACCGGGATCTTAGTGGCAACGAAGTTTCCACTAGAGCTCACAGTGGGGATCACCGTGGGGACTACAGTGACGATGCCCGGGAGGAAGAGGCCCGGTACCCGGTGGGAAGCATCCCGGACACCGCGGGTCACGCACGCGCCGGGCACACCGGCCGCCCAGGCAACGAACACCCGCATACAGCCCAGCCCACACTGTTCTGAAGCGGCGCGACGTCAGAGCGCCGTGGCCTCAGAACACCGTGACTTCAGAGAGCGCGTGGCCTCAGAGAGCCTTGACCGCGCCGAGCACCCTGGCCAGCGAATCCTTGGCATCCCCGAACAGGAGCGTGGTCTTGGGGTCGTGCAGGAGTTCGTTCTCGATCCCGGCGAACCCGGGGCGCATGGACCGCTTCAGGAACACCACCTGCTGGGCCTGCACCACCTCCAGGATCGGCATCCCGTAGATCGGCGAACCGGGGGAAGACTTCGCCGCAGGATTGACGACGTCGTTGGCGCCGACCACCAGCACGATATCCGTGTTGGCGAACTCCGGATTGACTTCTGCCAGCTCCCGCAAGGACTCATACGGGACGTTGGCTTCGGCCAGCAGCACGTTCATGTGCCCCGGCATGCGTCCCGCCACGGGGTGGATGGCGAACACCACGTCCACGCCGCGGGCGGCCAGGGCCGTGGCAAGCTCCGCCACCGTGTGCTGGCCCTGCGCCACGGCGAGCCCGTAGCCGGGTACGATCACCACGCGCTGGGCATAGCCGAGCTGAACGGCAACGTCCTCCGGCGAGGACGAGCGCACCGGCCGGTCGCTCACGGCGGTGGAACCCGCCGTCGAGCCGCCCTTGAAGGCCCCGAACAGGATGCCGGTAACTCCGCGTCCCATGGCCGAGGCCATGACCTTGGTCAGGATGGTGCCGCTCGCGCCGACGAGCGTCCCGGCGACGAGCAGCAGGACGTTCCCCAGGACCACGCCGGACGCGGCCACCGCCAGCCCTGTGAAGGCATTCAGCAGCGAGATCACGATCGGCACGTCCGCCCCGCCGACCGGCAACACCAGGAGCAGCCCGGCCGCGAGCCCCAGGACCAGCAGCGCTAGCGACCAGCCGACGGACCCTGTCAGGACAACCAGCACTCCCGTGATGACCGCCCCCAGTATGACCGCGCCCATGACCCAGGGCATCCCGGGAAAGAGCAGCGGGCGGGTGCTGATGAGTTCCTGCAGCTTGCCCACCGTCACCGCGGAGCCGGCGAAGGACACCGCGCCCACCAGCATCGTGAAGACCACGGCCAGGCGGACCCAGGGATCCTCGCTGTGGCCAAGTTCCAGTACGGCAACGAGCGCGGCGGCCCCGCCCCCGACGCCGTTGAAGAGCGCCACCAGCTGGGGCATCTGGGTCATCTGCACCCGCCGGGCCACAGGAACGGCAATCGCGGAGCCGACGGCGATTGCGGCCAGGATGAGTGGAATATTTTCCAGCCGTGCTGAGAAGAACACGGTGACGACAGCCACCAGCGCCCCGGCGGCACCGATGGCGTTGCCGCGGCGGGCCGTCTTGGGCGAGCTGAGGCCCTTCAGCGCCAGGATGAAGCAGACGGCGGCCGCAAGATAGAGCAGTGCGGTCCACTCGGAGCTCAGGAGACTCATCGGGCCTCCCCCGTCACGCCGCCGGAGGTCCCCTTGCCGGAGTGCCCGTCACCGGTGGTGTCCGCCGGCTTTGGCCGCGCCGCTTCGTGCCGGTTTGTGGGTCCGCTTGTGTCCGCTGAACATCTCCAGCATCCGGTCCGTGACCACAAAGCCGCCCACCAGGTTGACGGTCGCCAGGACCACTGCCAGGAGCGCGACGCCGAGCACCCAGGGATCGCTGGCCTGTCCGGCCACGATGATGGCGCCGACCAGGATGATGCCGTGGATGGCATTGGCGCCGGACATGAGCGGCGTGTGCAGCTTGCTGGTCACCTTCGAGACGACTTCGAAGCCGACGAACACCGCCAGCACCACCACTGTCAGGAGCGCGACCGGGCCCATTATGCGTCCTCTCCCAATGCTGCCGCGGTGGGGGCGTGCCGCACGGCGCCGCAGTGGGTCAGGCACGTTCCGGCAACGACGTCGTCGTCGAAGTCCGGGGCAACCGTGCCGGCGTCGGTCATCAGGGCGAGGAAGTTGCTGACGTTCCGGGCGAAGAGCCGGGATGCGTCCGACGGCATGGCGGATGCCGCGTCCTGCAGGCCCACGAGCGTGACCGATCCGCCGTCGACCGGCACCTGAATGTCCTGGCCGGCGATCACGCCCTCCACGTTGCCTCCGGACTCCGCGGCGAGGTCGACGACGACGGACCCGGCCCGCATGCCGGTCACCATATCGGTGGTCACGAGCAAGGGAGCGGCGCGGCCCGGGATGGCCGCCGTGGTGATCAGGACGTCCGCTGCGGCGACGTGCGGGGCGAGCAGGCTGCGCTGGCGTTCTGCCCGGTCTTCGCCCAGGGCGCGGGCGTAGCCCCCGGTTCCCTCGGCCGCCGCATCAAGGTCCAGATTGATGAAGGTGCCGCCCATCGAGGCGACCTCGTCGGCGGAGGCTGCGCGGATGTCGTTGGCCGAGACCCGGGCGCCCAGCCGCTTCGCGGTGCCGATCGCCTGCAGCCCGGCGACCCCGGCCCCGAGGACCAGTACCCTCGCCGGCGGGATGGTGCCGGCGGCGGTCATGTAGAGCGGGAAGAACCGCGGGTAGCGCACGGCGGCTTCCAGCACGGCGCGGTAGCCGGTGACGAGGGACTGCGAGCTGAGCGCGTCCATGGACTGGGCCCGGGAGATCCGCGGAAGCAGTTCCAGGGCGAAGGAGGTGATCCCGGCGGCGGCCAGCGCCCGGACGGTCGGCAGTTCCGAGGCCGGCGACGCAAGGCCGATGGTGACGGTGCCGGGCCGAAGCCGGGCCGCGGTCTCCGGGGTGAGCGGACGGACATGCAGCAGGACGTCCAGGGCCGCCAGCGGGAGTTCGGAGATCACAGTGGCGCCGGCCTCTTTGAACGCTTCGTCCGCGAATCCTGCCTCGGTTCCGGCGCCGCTCTCCACTAGGAGATTGAGCCCGAGGGCTGTCAGCTGCCGCACCGTATCCGGCGTGGCCGCCACGCGGCGTTCTCCGGCTCGCTGCTCTCGTCCGACACCGACCTGCACGGGCCACTCCTCTCGATTGCGTTCAGAGTAGGCACATGCCTGACGGTTTGGCGAGAGGCGCACCCCGATGCCGGGCGGAGTGTCCGGGTCAGCGGATCAGTTCGGCTCCCACGCCGTGCGGGGCGCTGGCCCGGACGGCCGCCAGGAGGGCCTCCACAATGGGGAAGTCAGCCGGGATCCACGGCAGGCCCAGAACGTCGTCGGGGCTGCGGAGGTCGAGCCAGCGCAGTTCGTCGTGGTCCTCCAGCGGCCGGGGCTCACCGTCCGCGAGCTCGGCAAACCAGACCCTCATCGCAGCCTTGTCGTTGAGCGGCCAGCCCGTGGCGGATTCGGCGGGCAGCTCGGACCCGAGCCGGACCAGCACGCCCAGTTCCTCCCGGAGCTCGCGGTGCAGGGCGTCTTCGGCCGCCTCGCCCGGCTCGACCTTTCCGCCGGGGAACTCCCACATTCCGGCAAACTGCGGGGGCGCCGTGCGCCGCGCCACGAGGAGCATGCTTGGTTCCGCCAGGGAGTCCACTACTGCGCCGCCAACGACGCCAATGAGTCCAGTCACGCCCCCAAGTCTAAGGCGGGCGCTCGGATCCGGTGCAGGGGCGCTGGGACACGGCGGCGGCCGGAGACTGGGACAGTGCGCGGCGTAGGGCGGGTAGGGCGGGGGGCGGCCGCGTAGGGGACAATAGTGGGGGTGGCCGCCCGGACCGACTGCGGAATATTCGGCGCCCCCTCCCAGTTCTTAAAAACATACTTATCTGGCCGACTCCTCCCGGCACTTCCCGGCACAACTCCGACGAAAAGACGAATGACTTCCACCACATACGCCCCGGCGCCGTCCAAGACCGGCACCCGTCACGTTGCCCTTGCCATCATTGCCCTGGCCATGGGCGGCTTCGGCATCGGCACCACAGAATTCACCATGATGGGCCTGCTCAAGGAGATCGAACAGGGCCTGAACATCAGCACGCCCGAGGCCGGCCACCTTATTTCGGCCTACGCCCTCGGCGTCGTTATCGGCGCGCCGGTGCTGGCCGCCGTCGGGGCCAGGCTCCCGCGGAAGCATCTGGCCCTGGGGCTCATGCTCTTCTTCAGCATCGCCAACCTCAGTTCCTTTCTCGCCCCGGACTACGGCTCCATGCTGGTGTCCCGGTTCGCCGCGGGACTGCCCCACGGCGCCTTCTTCGGGGTCGCGGCCGTGATCGCCGCTTCCCTCGTGGCACCAACCAAGCGCGGCTGGGCGATTTCGATGGTCATGGCCGGGCTGACGGTGTCCAACGTCATCGGCGTCCCCTTCGCCACGTGGCTGGGCCAGAGTTACGGGTGGCGGCTCCTGTTCCTGCTGGTCGGCCTGATCGGCATCATCACGCTCGCCATGCTGTGGAAGTTCGTCCCGTTCCAGAAGCCGCACGCCGATGCCAGCTTCCGCCGCGAGCTCGGCGCACTCAAGCGGCTCCAGGTCTGGCTCGCCATCCTGGTCGGCATCGTCGGCTTCGGCGGTTTCTTCGCGACCTACACCTACATTTCACACACCATGACGTCGGTGGCCGGCCTCCCGGCGCCCTGGCTGCCGCTCGTGGTGGCCCTGTACGGAGTGGGCATGGTGGTGGGCAACATCATTGGCGGCCGGATCGCCGACAAGTCCGTCATGGGCACCATCTACTGGGTACTGCCCGCCACGGCCGTGGCCCTGGTGGCCTATGCCGTTGCGGCCCATTGGGCCTGGTCCGCGCTGGTCATGGTCTTCGTGGTCGGCGCCGCCGGGTCCATGCTGGTTCCGGCCCTGCAGACCAGGCTTCTGGATGCTTCTCCTGACGCGCCGTCGCTGGCGTCCTCGCTCAACCATGCGGCGCTCAACGTCGCCAATGCCCTGGGCGCCTTCCTCGGCGGCCTCGTGATTGCCTGGGGCTGGGGTTATGTCGCGCCCGCGCTCGTGGGCGCGGTCCTTGCCGTCCTGGGGCTCGGTGTCGCGGCCATCAGCGGCGCCGTCGAACGCAGGCGGCCGCTGGCCTCGTAGCCCGCAACCACGCCATACCGGGGAGGCCCAGCAAATCCGCCTCGCATGGTCATAGAAACGGCAGTCCGGCCCAGTTGTGTACTGGGCCGGACTGCCGTTTCTTTAGGGACTGCTGTGGAGTGCCGGGGGGCCTAGGGGGCGCTGACGCGCTGCACGTCCGGTTCCAGGTAGATGACCCGGGCGATCGGGACGGCCTCGCGGATCCGGACCTCGGCGTCGTCAATCGCTTTCGCAATGTCCTGGCCGGAGTCCGTCCGGCCGATGCTGATCTTGGCCGCCACCAGCAGTTCCTCGGGACCGAGGTGCATGGTCTTCAGGTGGATGATGCTGGTGCCGCCGGCCTCGATCGCGGTGCGGATCTTGGCGACGTCGTCGCGCGTGGCCGACTCGCCCAGCAGCAGGGACTTCGTTTCCATGGCCAGCACGACGGCGATCGCCACGAGCAGCAGGCCGATCATGGCGGTGCCCAGGGCGTCCCAGATGCCGTTCCCCGTAATGAGCGTCAGGCCCACGCCGAAGAGCGCGAACACGAGGCCCACGAGGGCGCCGAAATCCTCGAGCAGGATCACCGGGAGTTCGGGCTGCTTGGCATTGCGGATGAACTTGACCCAGCTCTGCTTCCCGCGGAGGGGGTTGGATTCGATGATCGCCGTCCGGAAGGAGAAGGACTCGGCAATGATCGCGCCGACCAGTACCGCCAGCGGCACCCACCAGAAATCCCCTTCGATGGCGTGCGGGTGCTGGATTTTCCCCCAGGCCTCGTACAGTGCGAACAGGCCGCCGACACTGAAAAGCACAATCGAGACGATGAAGGCGTAGATGTAGCGCTCACGGCCGTAGCCGAAGGGGTGCTCCTGGCTGGCTTCCCGCTGCGCGCGCTTGCCGCCCACCAGGAGCAGCAACTGGTTGCCGGAGTCCGCCAGCGAGTGAATCGCCTCAGCCAGCATGGACGAGGACAGCGTCAGGAAGTAGGCGACGAACTTCAAAACGGCGATGGTCAGGTTGGCGGCCAGCGCCGCGAGTATCGCCTTGGTACCGCCATTTGCAGCCACGGGTGCTTCTCCTTGAGGGGTTCTTCGGGGGTATACACG
Source organism: uncultured Actinomycetota bacterium (assembly GCA_963810895.1). GTDB lineage: Bacteria > Actinomycetota > Actinomycetes > Actinomycetales > Micrococcaceae > Arthrobacter. Next base: position 350,881 of record CAWEPM010000004.1, on the reverse strand, counting down.
GAGACCGAGAGATTCCGGCGCCCGCAAGGAATACCGTACCCGTTTCCGGGCGGCCGACGAACCGCGGCAGGGACCGATGCGGCCACGTAACGATTGGGCACTCCCCTGCTGACAAGTAATCCGGCCTATGTTAGCTTGAAGCCATATTCGGGATTCACAATTTGGATGCCGACGAATATGTAGGAGGAGACATGGGCTTTCTTGGCTGGATCATTCTCGGACTCATAGTAGGTGCAATCGTCAAGGCAGTCTTGCCCGGCAGGGTCGGCGGCGGCTGGCTTACCAGCCTCGCTCTCGGCGTCGTCGGGGCCGTTGTCGGTGGCTGGATCGGCGACCTTCTGTTCGGCGGCGGCACGATGCAATTCTGGAATCTCGGTTCCTGGCTTCTGGCCATTGTCGGCGGCCTGGCGGCTGCCTTTATCTACGGCGCCATCACAGGACGCAACAAGAAGACCTCATAATTCTGCACGGCACTGACCGCGCACTTCGCGTGAAGCGGGAGTAACAGTAGGGCAGTAACAGTAAGGCAGTAACAGTACGACGGCGGGGCCCACCAATCGGCGGGCCCCGCCGTACGTTTGCCCGCTCTCCACGGACGCGCTTGCGCTCTACTGAACCCCCAGGCCGGACCCCTAGGATGCCTGCTGGGAGCGGGCGCTGGCGTAAAGGCAGACGGTGGCGGCGGTGCCCAGGTTCAGGCTCTCCGCCTCCCCGTAGACGGGCACGGCCACCCGGTGGTCGGCCAGCGCGATTTCGTCCTCGGACAGGCCCTGGGCCTCGTTGCCGAACAGCCAGGCCGTGGGGTCTTCCAGCGCGTAGACCGATTCGGCGGCGGAAGCCCCCAGGCGGCGGGCCGCGTTCTCATCCTGGAGACGGTCCAGGTTCAGCTGGCCGTAACCGTCGGCGGCGAGCACGCCGATCCCCCGTTCCTTGCACCGGGCCACCAGCTCGGCCACGTCGGCGCCGAGGACGATCGGCAGATGGAAGAGGGAACCCGCCGTCGAGCGCACCGCCTTGGGGTTGTAGATGTCCACGCTGGAGGCGGTCAGGACGACGGCGTCGGCACCGGCCGCATCGGCCGCGCGGAGCACGGTTCCGGCGTTGCCGGGGTCGCGGACCTGGCACAGGACCGCGATGAGCTTCGGTGCGGCGTCGAGTACCTGCTCAAGGCTCACGTCCAGGAAACCGCAGACCGCGAGAATGCCCTGCGGGTTGACCGTGTCCGCCATCGCGGCCAGCACTTCGTCGGTGGCGAGGTATGCGGTGGTGCCCTCCGCGAGTGTCTCCAGGTCTGGGTGCCGGTCGAGGCAGGCCTCGCTCGCGTAGACCTCATAGACGATGCCGGGCTCCCCCGCGGCAATCCTTTTCTGGTGCAGGGCCAGGGCCTCCCGGACAGCCTGCGGGCCCTCCGCCAGGAACTCGCTGCGCTTTAAACGCGCCGGGCGCCCGGCAAGTTGTGCCACCTTCCTCACCCGATCAGCTCGGGGGTTGGAAAGTGGAAAGTCTTGCGGGCGCCCGGTTTCGTTCATATAAGAACCTTAGTTGCTTTCGCAGCCGGTTCTTGAACGACGCAGTCTTTCAACTGCAGCTGGAACTACTTTGCGGCCTCGGCGTCAGCCTTCTTGGCGGCAGGCTTCTTCGCGGGAGCCTTCTTGGCAGCCTTCGGAGCCGGAGCGGCCTCAGCCTGGACGGCCGGAGCGGACGTGTCGGCGGGCAGCGAGTCCTTGGCGACCTGAACCAGCGCGGCGAAGGCGTTGGCGTCGGAAACGGCGAGCTCGGCCAGCATGCGGCGGTCAACCTCAACCTCAGCGGCCTTCAGGCCCTGGATCAGGCGGTTGTAAGTCAGGCCGTTGGCGCGGGATGCAGCGTTGATGCGCTGGATCCAAAGACGGCGGAAGTCGCCCTTCTTCTTCTTGCGGTCGCCGTAGCTGTACACGAACGAGTGCAGCAGCTGCTCTTTGGCCTTGCGGTACAGGCGTGAACGCTGTCCACGGTAGCCCTTTGCGCGTTCGAGGATAACCCGGCGCTTCTTGTGGGCGTTTACCGCCCTCTTCACACGTGCCACGTGCGTACTCCTTCAGAATTCTGATCCCAAGCGTCTACTGCCGGAAAGTTCCGGCTGGCCTGAGAAGCCTTTTTGGTAGTTGACTGCTGCCAGGTGGCGAACAGTCAGAGAACTTGGAACTTAGATGCCGAGCATCTTCCGGATGACCTTGGCGTCGCCCTTGAAGACGATCTTGTCGCCGGCAAGGCGACGGGTCAGCCGCGAGGACTTGTGCTCGAGGTAGTGACGGCGGTTGGCCTGCTGGCGGCGCAGCTTGCCGCTACCGGTCAGCTTGAAGCGCTTCTTAGCACCGCTGTGGGTCTTCATCTTCGGCATGGGAACCGATCTCCTTACGTATCCGCAGAATAGTCTGCAGCTCTTTCGTGCAGCCGCCCCTGCGGGCGGCGTGCTGGTTGCTTGCTGCCGGACATTGCTGTCCGGCAGCCGTGAACTAGTTGGTCTTCTTGCTGCCAGGCTTGGCGGCAGCCCGGGGGGCGGCCGGCCGTGCGGCGGGCTTCGGCGCTGCAGGCCTCGGAACCGGCTTGGGAGCAGCAACCGGCTTCGGTGCCGCCGCCGGAGCAGCCGGAGCGGATTCCGCAGCCTTTTCCTCAGGAGCCTTGGCCACAGGGGCCGGAGCCGCCTTCGGAGCCTCGGGAGCCTTGGCTGCCACGGGCTTCTCGGCCTTCGGCGCCGCGGGAGCCTTGGCTGCTACGGGCTTCTCAGCCTTGGGAGCCTCAGGAGCCTTGACCACTGCCGGCTTCTCAGCCGCCGCGGGCGCAGCCTCCTTCGGTGCTTCCTGGGCCGGAGCCTCTTCGACCTTAGCTCCTCGGCCTTGGCCTCCTCGACCGCAACCTGCGTGGTCTCTTCGGCCGTAGCCTCTTCGACCGTGCTCTCTTCGACGGCGGGAGCCTCCGTTGCGGGAGCCTCCGTCGCTACGACGAAGCCTTCCGGCAGGAGGTCTGACAACGTCTGGGTCAGCGGAGCGTTGCCACCGGAGACGTCGACGCGTCCCGATGCCTTGGCCTCGTTCTCAGCCTTGGCTTCTGCACGCTGCGTTGCGCGGCGGGCTTCTGCCTTGGCTTCAGCCTTGTTCTTCAACGGGCCCACCACCATGACCATGTTGCGGCCATCGATCCGCGGGCTGGACTCGACAACGCCAACTTCAGCGACGTCGTCGGCGAAGCGCTGGAGCAGGCGGATGCCCATCTCGGGGCGCTGCTGCTCACGGCCGCGGAACTGGATCATGGCCTTGACCTTGTCACCGGCACCGAGGAAGCGGAGCGCGTGGCCGCGCTTCGTCTCGTAGTCGTGGGTGTCGATCTTCAGGCGGAAGCGGATTTCCTTCAGGACCGTGTTGGTCTGGTTCTTCCGGGCTTCGCGTGCCTTGACAGCGGCTTCGTACTTGTACTTGCCGAAGTCCATCAGCTTGCACACCGGAGGCTTGGCCTGCGGTGCAACTTCAACGAGATCAAGATCGGACTCGGCAGCCAAACGCAGGGCATCCTCAATACGGACAATTCCTACTTGTTCGCCTGCAGGGCCGACCAGCCGCACCTCGGGGACGCGGATACGCTCATTGATTCTTGGCTCGCTAATGTTAAAGCTCCTGTGTTCGTGAGGGGTATTCCACCGGCAAAAAGAGAAGGCCCCCAATTGCCGGAGCAATCGAAGGCCTCGAGATCGGAGCTGCCGGCCTCAGTGAGGCGGCATGCACATCCTCCGGACCGGAGTCCGAGGTTGCGCCCGACCAGGTACCCGGCAACCTTGACTCCTGCGAGGGAGGGGCTTCCCGAAGGAAGTTTCGCGGCTGACGCGGGTGGGAGAGAACTCCGCTTGCAAACTAAAAGTCAACTCTACAGAAAGATACCCGCTCAACGCACATGTGCGTCGCCGGGCGCCACACTATCAGGCTCTGAATATCAGCCAGAAGCACTAGCACTAGAAGCACTGCAGAAATAACGACATTCAGTCGGTCTGTGACAAGCTTACCAGCATGAGCACATCAGAGCGTAATTCCCACGTCTTCGAGCCCGCAGCCGCCCAGGCCGACGTCTCACAGCAGATCCGCGACATCTCGGAAGTCCCCGCGATCGAGGTCATCACCACCGCCGCAGTGCACCTGATGAGCGCCGCCGCAGTGAAGCTCGGCCTCGCCGCCGAGGAAAATGCCCAGGAACTCAAAGACCTGGACGAGGCCCGCAAACTGATCACCGCCCTTGCCGGCCTGGTGACCGCGGCGGCGCCGGAAATCGGCTCCCAGCACGCCGGGCCCTTGCGCGACGGACTGCGCTCGCTCCAGCTTGCCTTCCGCGAGGAATCGATCATCCCGGACGCTCCGGGCAAGGGCCCGGGCGAGAAGTACACCGGCCCGGTCAACTAAGCACTTTCGTCAGCCACAACGCGGCGGCGGGCGGACCACTGAGGTCTGCCCGCCGCCGTCGCCGTTAACCCCCAGGCTGCGCGGTTGCCGCGGACGGCGTCAGCCGGCGGACAGCGGGCGGTCAGACGTGGGCGAGGCGGCGGCGCCGCACGTGCTGCAGGGCCAGTCCCACGAGGCAGAGGGCCACGCCGGCCAGCCCCACGGAGACGAAGCCGGCCGACGGGCCGATGACGTCGATGAACAGCCCGGCCAGCGGCGCTCCCAGGGCCACTCCGCCGGTGAGCGAGGACCCGTACCAGCCCATGGCCTCGCCGCGTCGGCTCTCGTCGACCAGCTCGGCCACCTTTTCCGAGGCTGCGGAGAGCACCGGCGCGCACAGCAGCCCGGGCAGCAGCGACAGCAGGCTGAGGGTCCAGGTGTCGGTCGCGAAGGCCATCGGGACCGTCAGGGCCGACATTCCCAGCAGCAGGAGGATCGGCGAGATGGGCCGGTGCATGGCGCCGTAGAGTATGCCGCCCACCACCGAGGCCGCGCACCAGAAGAGGAAGACAATCCCGATCTCGGCCTCGTGGCCGCCGGTCTGGAGGGCCGCGACGATGCCGACGTCGGTGCCGCTGAGGACCATGCCGGCGCCGGCCGCGACGGCGAACACGGCGGCTACGGCGGCGGTGAACCAGCTGAAGTTGTGGACGACTCGGTGCCGCAGGCCGGAGCGCCGCTGCCTCCGCTCCTCGGCGGCGGCTGCCAGCGGTGCCAGTTCCGCGGCGGCCTCCTGCAGGTGTGCCGGCGCGGCGGCGACGACGGCGGCCTCCGCGCATTCCAGTTCCTCCTGCCTCGAGCCCGGCGTCGGGTGAAGCAGTCCGGGTGGGCGGGTTGAACCACATGAGGAAGAGTCCCGAGACCGAGGTGGCCACTCCCACTACTGTCAGGCCCAGGACGGACTGCCCGCTGGTGGCGACCACGGCACCGACAGCGGGGCCGATCATGAAGACCAGCTCGGTGGCGATGGCGTCCAGCGCGAAGGCCGTGCGGCGCTGTTCTCCGGGGGCCAGCACGCCCAGTGACTGGCGCACCACGCTGAAGATGGGCAGGGTCAGCAGGCCGCCGATGAAGACCAGGGGCAGCAGGGCCTCGTAGGACACGTGCGGCACGATTGACCAGATCACGGTCTCGGAGATGACGGACGGAATGAGCGCCTTGCGCAGTCCCACGGTGTCGACGCGGCGTCCGCGCCACGGCGCGCCGACGGCGATGCCGATCGTCATGACGGCGGCCGCTGCGCCGGCGGCGGCGTAGCCCTGCCCCAGGGTCAGGACGATGTGCAGGGTCAGCAGGACGCCGGCCGCCGAGTGCGGTATGCGGGCGATCATGCCGACCAGCAGGAGCCGCCTGATGGGCCGGACGGCAAGCAGCTCCCGGTAAAGCGCGAAATTCACGGACTACATCCTTCTGGTACTGCCCACGGCAGCACCGGGATGTCCCCGCGTTGGGCCGTCAGCTATGGTGCTGCGCGCTGCAGCTTGACCTCGATCGAATCAACCCGCTCGGCAAAGATTTCATTCCGTGGCCCAGGCGTTGTTGAGGCCGGAAACGATGGACTGCACGCCGGCGGCGTCGAGCCCGTCTTCAAGGTAGAGGACCACACGGAGTTCCGGGCCGGCTCCCCCACCGGGGAGCCGCCTGCCATCGGCCGTGGCCGAGGCAACTCCACCCCCCGGATGAATTTCAACACGACGGACCGCCGGAAAGCCAACTGTGCTGTCCCCGAGGGCACCGGCGAGCTTCCGGATCGGCGTACGACGGCGTCCAGGGCTGCTGCTGGGCCAGGGCCCAGACCGCCGGCCGGCGCACCACGAAGGTCAGCTCCGAGCCGGGATCCAGCACGAGCAGCTCGGCGCCTTCCGCGACAGCAGACAGTGCCGCCCGGGCCGCGTACACGGCGACCGGCCTGGCCTCTTTATGCCAGGCCTGAAGTGACGCCGCCGAGGTGAACACGGGCATGGCCGTCCGGCCGTCGGGCGCCTTGAGCGTCACGAGGGCCATGTCGGCTTGTTTGTCCGAGTGCAGTTCGTCCCCGTGGGGTTTGTTCCCCTGCGGGCGCGTCACGGCTTCGCCCTCTTCGGCGAGCTGGGCGACAATCGGCACGAACACCCGGGCGGTGGCAAGCGCGGCGACCACGGCCGCCTCATCGCCCGTACCTGCGGCGAGGTCGGCAACGGCCGCCAGGTAGCCGGCGTCGGCAGTACCGTCGTCGTCCTCGAAGTTGTGGATCTTCGCCGCGTCACCGGACAGGCTGCGGCCTGCCCAGGGCTGGCCGGCGGAGTCTGTGGCCCCGCCGGCGCCGGCCAGGGCAGCCGCGATGTGTCCGGGCAGGTGCCGGACGGGAGCCGCTCCGGCGCCTGCCTGCACTGCGTCATGGGGGTCGCGCGGGATCGTGGGTGTGCGCCATGACCACTGACCGCCTAGCGGCGGCCGGCGACGTCGAGGGCCTCAGGCAGCGTGAAATTGCCGTTGTAGAGGGCCTTGCCGATGATGGCGCCCTCGACGCCGAGCGGGACCAGGGACCGCAGGACCTTGAGGTCCTCGAGGCTGGAAATGCCGCCGGAGGCGACCACCGGCTTGCCGGTCTTCTCGACCATCTGGCGCAGCAGTTCGACGTTCGGGCCCTGGAGAGTGCCGTCCTTGGTCACATCGGTGACGACGTACCGGGCGCACCCGGCGTCCTCGAGGCGGCCCAGCACCTCCCAGAGGTCCCCGCCTTCCTTGGTCCAGCCACGGCCGGCGAGGGTGGTGCCGCGGACGTCCAGGCCGACGGCGATTTTGTCGCCGAAGCGTTCGATCACCCGGCCGGTCCACTCAGGGTTCTCCAGTGCCGCGGTGCCCAGGTTGACGCGGGCGACGCCGAGGTCGAGCGCCTTCTCGAGGGATTCGTCGTCGCGCAGGCCGCCGGAGAGCTCCACCTTGATGTCCAGCCGCCCCACGACCTCGCGCAGCAGTTCGGCGTTGGAGCCGCGCCCAAACGCGGCGTCGAGGTCCACCAGATGCACCCATTCAGCGCCCTGCTGCTGCCAGTTGAGCGCGGCCTCCAGCGGCGTGCCGTAGCTCGTCTCGCTGCCGGCTTCGCCCTGGACGAGCCGGACGGCCTGGCCGTTGACGACGTCGACGGCGGGCAGAAGCTCGAGTACGGGCAGCGGGGTTTCGGTGGTCATCGTGGAGTCCTCAGCTTGGGATGGATGGTTGGGAACGCGGCGGGGCCGTCAGGACGCCGGCAGGGTCAGGAGGTAGGCGGCCAGCAGCGACATGCCGGCCAGGATGTAGAACACGATCTGCACCCAGCGCGGACTTTTCTGCTGCCGGAACGAGATTCCGCCGCCGACCAGCAGGCCGGCGACGCCCATGAGTACCAGGGACCACATCTAGGCGGTCTGTTCCGGGGCGGCGGGTTCGGAGGCTGCGGGTTGCCGGGGTTGCGGGGCGCAGGCCCTGGACCCAGTTGCGCAGCAGCCGGGCGCCGGCATCGCCGGACTTCTCCGGGTGGAACTGGGTGGCGCACAGCGGTCCGTTTTCCACGGCCGCGATGAACGGGGCACCGTGCTCTGACCACGTCACCAGGGGCGCGGCCATCCGGGGCTGGATGACATCGAAGTCCCAGTGCTGGACACCGTAGGAGTGCACGAAGTAGAAGCGCTCACCCTCGACGCCTGCGAACAGTTTGGACCCAGCAGGTACGGAGACGGTGTTCCAGCCCATGTGGGGCACGACGTCGGCGGGCAGCAGCTCGACCTTGCCGGGCCACTCCCCCATGCCTTCGGCTTCCGTGCCGTGCTCGACGCCGGCCTCGAACAGCACCTGGAGCCCGACGCAGATGGCAAGCACGGGGCGGCCTCCGGCGACACGGCGGCCGATCATGCGGACGGCGTCCACGGCCTTGAGTTCGCGCATGACGGTTTCGAAGGCGCCGACGCCCGGGACGACGAGGCCGTCGGCGTTCAGGACGTCTTCGGGCTTGGAGCTGAGGATGACTTCGGCGCCGGCCCGCTCCAGCGCACGCACGGCAGACCGGACGTTGCCGGAGCCGTAGTCCAGCACAGTGACGGTGGGCTTTCCCTCCGGAGATACCGGCTTGGTCCCGGCGGCGGGGTCGATGATGGCCCCGTCGCGGAGTATCGGGCCGGTCACAAGGCACCCTTTGTGGACGGAATGCCCTCAACGCGGGGATCCGGTTCGACGGCCGCGCGCAGCGCCCGGGCAAAGGCCTTGAACTGGGCCTCGACGATGTGGTGGGGGTCGCGGCCGGCGGTGACGTTCATGTGCAGGCAGATCCCGGCGTGAAGCGTGATCGCCTCGAAGACGTGGCGGGTCAGGGAGCCCGTGAAGTGGCCGCCGATCAGGTGGTATTCCTGGCCTGCCGGTTCCCCGGCGTGGACCAGGTAGGGACGGCCGGAGACGTCGACGACGGCCTGCGCGAGGGCCTCATCCAGGGGAACGGTCGCCTCGCCGAACCGGCGGATCCCGGCCTTGTTGCCCAGGGCGGTCCGCAGAACCTCGCCGAAGGTGATGGCCACGTCCTCGACCGTGTGGTGGACATCGATGTGGGTGTCTCCGGTGGCCTTGACGGTCATGTCAATCAGGGAGTGCTTGCTCAGGGCCGTCAGCATGTGGTCGTAGAAAGGGACCGACGTGCTGATGTCAGAGACCCCGGTGCCGTCCAGGTTGATCTCGACCAGGACCGAGGACTCACTGGTGGTCCGTTCCATGCGTGCGGTCCGGCCCTCGGCGGCGGTGGATCCGGTGTTGCTCATGTAGATATGTCCTTTGGAAGAAGGCAGCGTGTGGAAGAAGGCAGCGTGCTGGGCGGTCTGGCGGGGCGCTCTGGCTCCCCATCAAGTCTAGGCCTGCGGTTTTGCGTGGCTGGTCAGGATGCGTTCAAGGGTTTCAAGGAAGGCTGTGGTTTCCGTCTCAGTCCCGGCGGTCACGCGAAGGTGCCCCGGAATGCCGACGTCGCGGATGAGGACACCGGCGTCCAGCAGGCCCTGCCAGACTTCGTGCGGGTTCTCCAGTCCGCCGAAGAACACGTAGTTGGAATCGGAAGCGGCCGGCTTGAGGCCCAGCCGGATCAGTTCGGACACGATCCTGTCGCGCTGGCGCTTGATGTCCTCGACGTCCGCCATGAGCGCCGCCCGGTGCCGCAGGGCAGCCAGGGCCGTCGCCTGGGTGATGGCGGACAGGTGGTACGGGAGACGGACCAGGCGCAGGGCGTCGGCAACTTCCGGAGCCGCGGCCATGTACCCGAGCCGCGCGCCGGCGAGGGCGAAGGCCTTGCTCATGGTGCGCGAGACGATGAGCCGCTCCCGGCCGGGCAGCAGTGTGAGTGCACTCGGTGTGCCGTCGTGGGCGAACTCGTGGTAGGCCTCGTCGACGATCACGATGGTCTGGCTGGCCTCGCCCGCGTCGTAGACGGCCTCGACCACATCAAGTCCCAGGCCCGTGCCGGTGGGGTTGTTCGGGGAGCAGAGGAAAACGATGTTCGGCTGAAGTTCCCGGACCTGCCGGGCTGCCGATTCCGCGCTGAGTCCGTAGTCTGCCGCGCGGGCCCCGACGACGTACTCCGTATCTGTGCCGGAGGCCAGGAGCGGATACATCGAGTAAGTGGGAGGGAACCCGAGCGCGGTCCGGCCGGGGCCGCCGAATGCCTGGAGGATTTGCTGGAGGACTTCGTTGGAACCGTTCGCGGCCCAGATGTTCTCCGCGTCCAGCCCGTGGCCAAGGTACTCGGCGAGGGCAACACGCAATTCCGTGAACTCGCGGTCCGGATACCGGTTCAGCCCGGCAGCGGCGGCGCTAACAGCCTCGGTGATAGCCGCGCGGACATCCGCCGGGACCCCATGGGTGTTTTCGTTGACGTTGAGCAGGATGGGGACGTCCAGCTGGGGCGCGCCATACGGGCGCAGGCCGCGGAGATTGGTTCGGAGGGGCAGTCGGTTGAGGCGCTCAAGCTGGTCAGTCACGTGACCAGTTTAAGTGGTAGCGGGACGGGCGCTGAAACTGTGACGCCTGCGACGGTACTTACGGGGTGTTACTTGGACGGGACGAACAGCCGCTGGCCCGGCATCACGCGCGCAGCGTCCAGGTTGTTCAGCTGCACGATATCGGCCACGACGTCGCGGGGATCGCGCTCCGGTGCCACGGACCCCGCAATGGCCCAGAGGGACTCGCCCGGCTGCACCGTCACGGAAACGGTGGGCGTCACAGAGAGCTGGTCCGCGGAGTCCGCCGCTTTCGCGGGAGCGTTGAGGAATCCACTGAACGACAGGATGAGCGCCGCCAGCAGGATCAGCGGGACACCGAAGAAGACAAAGCGTCCGCGCCGGGTGAGCCGCAGCGGCGCCTGCTTCGACTGCCCTGCCTTCGACTGCCCTGCCTGCTTCGACTGGCCGGCCTGCTTCGGCCGGCCGGCGGAAACCGCGGTCCCGCTATGACCGGCATTGCCGTGGCGTTCCGTGATGCGGTGAACAAAAGTGCCGTGAATCGCGCTTGCTGCTGACATGAACTGAGCCCTCCTGGACCATACGGTGCCGCCCGGCGTACTCCACGTACTCGCCGCCAACCGGCCAAACCTTCGAACATAGAACCGAACCAAGCATTCGAATCCTGAAACTTCGAATCGAACACATATTCGAACCTTGCTTGTTCTGTTTTAGCACTTAGTAACGAACGATGTCGAGACTCGCTAGAACAAATGTTTGAAAAAGCTCTGCGGCTGGCCTACTTTTGAGGGAAGGAACAACCACTCGTGAACTCGTTCATCGGTAGTTGATCAGGAGGGTCTGACATTTCAGGCCGGAAGTTCCCGGTGACAGCAGCCACGGCGGCCGGGTGGAACGGAAAGGCGTTGGCGAACATGGCAACACAAGCCACCGGCGGCAGGGCCACCTCACGGAGCGCCCAGCCCGCACGGGCCCCCAAGAGCCTCACCGTCCGGCAGAAGAAAATCCTGGAGACCATCCAGCGCTCCGTCACGGACAACGGCTACCCGCCGTCCATGCGGGAAATCGGCGACACCGTCGGACTCGCCAGCCTGTCGAGCGTGACCCACCAGCTCTCCCAGCTTGAAAAACTCGGCTACCTGAGGCGCGACCCGAAGCGTCCGCGGGCCATGGAAGTGCTCATGCCACTGACCTTGGACGAGGGGACCACGTCCATTTCGGGAGTCGAGAAGACCAGCGGCCTCCGCGCCGTCGGCGGCCGCTCCGTAACTGAACTCGCCAGCGCCACCGACACGGCAATGGTGCCGTTGGTCGGGCGCATCGCGGCAGGCGGGCCAATCCTCGCCGACCAGGTGGTGGAGGACGTCATGCCCCTGCCGCGCCAGCTCGTGGGCCATGGCGAACTCTTCATGCTCAAGGTGGCCGGCGACTCGATGATCGATGCCGCCATCTGCGACGGCGACTGGGTGGTTGTCCGCCGCCAGGGGGACGCAGTGAACGGCGACATCGTTGCCGCCCTGCTGGACGACGAAGCTACGGTCAAGACGTTCCGCCAGCGGGACGGCCACACGTGGCTGCTGCCGCAGAACACCCAGTACGAGCCCATCCTCGGCGATCACGCCGTGATCATGGGCAAAGTCGTCTCGGTACTCCGCTCCCTGTAGCCACCACGGATGAGGTAGCCGCTCCGGGGCGCTCCAGCCCCGGCTCCGGCCCGCCCCAGCCCTAGTCCTGGCCGGAGTCCTTCGCCAGGCGTTGCAGGGCAGCCAAGGCTATCGCCGGATCGGTGGTGGGCCAGAAGGGCGGCAGCGCGGCACGCAGGAATCCGCCGTAGCGTTCCGTGGACAGCCGCGAATCCAGCACCGCCACCACACCCTTGTCCGAGGTCGAGCGGATCAGCCGTCCGGCGCCCTGTGCGAGGCGGATCGCGGCGTGCGTGGCCGAAACGGACATGAAGCCGTTGCCGCCGGCCTGGGCCACGGCCCGCGAGCGTGCCGTCATGAGCGGGTCGTCCGGCCGCGGGAACGGAATCCGGTCAATGACCACCAGGCGGCAGGACACCCCGGGAACGTCCACTCCCTGCCACAGTGACATGGTGCCGAACAGGCACGTGTCCGGCTCATCGGCAAACTGCCGCACGAGCGCCGTCATGCTCGACTCCCCCTGACACAGGATGCTGACGTCCAGCCGGGGCCGCATGGCCTCGGCCGCCTCCTCCGCCGCGCGCCGCGAAGAGAACAGGCACAGGGCGCCGCCGCCGGACGCACGGATCAGCTTCTCGAGTTCGTCCAGGGCCTCGGGGGATGTCCCGCGGCCGGGCTTGGGCAGGTGCCGGGCGACGTAGAGGATGCCCTGCTTCGGATAGTCGAACGGGGATCCGACGTCGACGCCGGTCCAGCTCGGGGCGCCGTTGCCGACGAGGCCGAGGCCTCCGGCGGCAGGTTCGAACGCCGCTCCGATGGCCAGCGTGGCGGAGGTCAGGATCACGGTGTGGTCCGCGAACAGTCCCTCACGCAGACGCCCCGCGACGCTCAACGGGGCAACATTGATCAAGGCCGGCGCGCTCTCGTCCGGCTGGGAGTAGCCCTGCGCCGGGTCGAAGCTGCTGTTGCGGGAGAACCAGACGACTTCGCGGTTTTCGCGCGCGGCCAGGAGGCGTTCGCAGAGCTCCAGGATGACCATCAGGCGTGACCGGGCCAGCTGGCGTCCGCCGTCGGCCGGCGTGGAGCTGTCCCCCTTGGAGTCGGACAGCGCGGCGCGGCAGGCATCGCGCAGCTGGTCGATGCAGTCCAGCTGTTCGGTGTTCAGGCCGTTGGGCATCAACCCGCTGGGGACGCCGTCGATGGCCAGTTCCAGGTGGGAGGCGGCATTGTTCAAAGCGTCCACGGTGATGCCCGTGTGCTTCCGGGCCCCGGAAGCGGCGGCGTGCACCATCGCCACGGAGAGCTGGCCGGAGACCGCGCCCGTGACGCGGTCCTGAAGTTCGTGTGCCTCGTCCACCACCACGACGTCGTACTCGGGCAGGACCGCCAGGCCCTCGAAGGCGCTGACGGCGAGCATGGCGTGGTTGGTGACGACGACGTCGGCGTCGGCGGCGTTCTGCCGTGCCAGTTCGCTGAAGCATTCGGCCGCGAGCGGGCACTTCTGCGCCCCGAGGCACTCCATGGAGGTGACCGAGACCTGGCGCCAGGCGCGGTCCGTGACACCGGGCATGAGCTCGTCGCGGTCCCCCGTCGCCGTCTCCTCGGCCCATTCACGCAGGCGGACCACTTCCTTGCCGAGTTGGGAGGACGGCCCGCCGAGCGCGGCGGCGAAGTGCGGCACGGACGTGTCCTCACCGAGGGAGAACAGCTGACCCTCGGATGGTTCCTCGGACGGGAAGCCGCCCTCGAGCTTGTGCCGGCACACATAGTTGGCCCGGCCCTTCACCAGGGCGACCTTGACGGGCCGTTCCAGTGCGGGCGTGATGGTCTTGAGCAGCCTGGGCAGGTCGCGGCCGACAATCTGCGTCTGCAGTGCCAGGGTGGCGGTGGAGACCAGGGTGGGCTTGTCGCTGGTCAGCGAATGGGCGATCAGCGGAATCAGGTAGGCCAAAGACTTGCCGGTGCCGGTGCCGGCCTGGACCAGCAGGTGGTCGCCGCTGTCGATTGCGCGCGCCACCTGCCGGGCCATTTCGTGCTGGCCGTCGCGGCTTTGGCCGCCCATGCCGGACACGGCACGGTCGAGCAGTTCAACCACGAACTCCTCGCCGGCCGCACCTTCGACCCCGGCGTCCGCAGATTCGGCCGCGTCGGCGTCGGCAGATTCAGCGTCCTCAGACGAAGCGTCCGCCCTGTTCACCGCCGCCTCAGTCATTGCTGATGAAGGGATCCAGTTCAGCGGCGAGTCCTTCGCGCACCATCACCACGGCACGGGTCCCGGTTTCCTCGTGGTCGAGGCTGAGGATCTCGGCGTCGGTCTCGTGGAGCTTGTTGAGCAGGTCCCCGCGGTTGTACGGGATCAGCAGTTCAAGCTTCACGCCGGGCCGCGGAATGCCGTCGCTGATGGCCTTGAGCAGCTCCGGGATGCCCTCACCTGTGCGGGCCGAGACCACCACGTGGCGCGGTTCGCGCTGCTTGAGCCGTTCGAGTACGAACGGATCGGCGGCGTCGGCCTTGTTCAGGACAATGATCTCCGGGACCTTGCGGGCGTCGACTTCGCTGAAGACCGTCCGGACGGCGGCGATCTGGCCCTCCGGATCCGGGTGCGAGGCGTCCACGACGTGCAGGATGAGGTCCGAATCGGCCACCTCTTCCAGGGTGGAGCGGAACGCTTCCACGAGCTGGGTGGGCAGCGAGCGGACAAATCCCACGGTGTCCGCCAGGGTGTAGCCCAGCCCGTCGGCGGTTTCGGCCTTGCGGACAGTGGGGTCCAAGGTGGCGAACAGTGCGTTCTCCACCAGCACCCCGGCGTCGGTCAGCCGGTTCAGCAGCGAGGACTTCCCGGCGTTGGTGTACCCGGCGATCGCCACTGACGGCACCGCATTACGACGGCGGTTGGCGCGCTTCGTCTCGCGGGCAGGCTTCATGGCGGCGATTTCACGGCGCAGCTTGGCCATCCGGGTGCGGATCCGGCGGCGGTCCAGTTCGATCTTCGTTTCACCAGGACCACGCGAACCCATGCCGGCGCCGGCACCGCCCACCTGGCCACCGGCCTGGCGGGACATCGACTCACCCCAACCACGCAGGCGCGGGAGCAGGTATTCCAGCTGGGCCAGTTCCACCTGCGCCTTGCCTTCGCGGCTCTTCGCATGCTGCGCGAAGATGTCCAGGATCAGCGCCGTGCGGTCGATGACTTTGACCTTGACGATGTCCTCCAGGCCGCGCCGCTGGGACGGGGCCAGCTCGGCGTCGACCACTACGGTGTCGGCGCCCGTGGACATCACGATGGCTTTGAGTTCCTGTGCCTTGCCGGAACCAAGGAAGGTTCCGGGATCGGGCTTGGCCCGCCGCTGGACGAGCCCGTCGAGAACTTCCGAGCCGGCTGTCTCAGCCAGTGCCGCAAGTTCACGCAGCGAATTCTCGGCGTCGGCGAGGGTACCTTCGCTCCAGAGTCCGGCCAGGACGACCCGCTCAAGACGCAACTGCCGGTATTCGACCTCGGTGACGTCTTCGAGTTCGGTGGACAGGCCCGCCTTGCGGCGCAGCGCGTGGCGTTCCTCGAGATCTTGCTGGTCGCCGTCGAAGTTGGTGTACACCTCGTCCAGGCGGGAGATGGCCTGTGCCTTGCCGAGCACCGCGTTTGGGCCACCGGCACTCCCGGCGGCTGCGGCGTTGGCACCGGTTCCGGAGCTGCGGCCTGCGCTCGGGGCAGGGGTGTCCTTGGAGAGGATCCGGTCGATGACAGCCTGGATCTCCTCAGGACTCATGTCCTGGGCGGCTGAATCGGGTCCGGTGTTGGGCTGGCTGGTCATGGTCTCCTTTAAGGGTTCGGCTATTTCAGAATAGTGCCGATTGTTGCTCTGTGGGACGGTATTCGCGCTGGGCTGACGGCGAGGGGTCATGCAGGCCTCCTGGATTGCCCGCGGCAACGGTGCCTGGGGCAGGTGAGCTCCGGGTGGAGCGGCGGCTGGGTGATGAGGAGAGGCGACAGAATGCGCCTGGCTGTGGGGACCACAGTGAGGTAGTTGCCGTCCGCTGAGCCGGGCCCGGAAGCGGGCCGAACACGGTGTCAACGAAATGCGGTGCCAAAGAATATTGGCTGGATTCCAAGTGATTCGGGCGCCCGCCGGTGAGAAGACTCACCATTGCGATGGCGCACGGAGCGGAAGGCGTTTACCTGCGTCGCTGCGGGGACGGGATCAGACCCGTGCCGGCTACTTGGAGATCAAGATCATGTATTTAAGCCTAGCAGACGCCGAAGCTCCCCCCGGCCGCACCGTTCGCCGGGTCCCGCCCGGTTTCCCATTCGGGTGGGCCGCCAACTAATCTGGCCCATTATGGAGTCTGCACACTATTTCAGCGCCCAGCCCGCCGGGCCCTTCACCCGCAAGCCGCTCACTGTGGATCTTGCCGGTGAGACGCGCCGGTTGCAGACGTCCTCGGGGATCTTCAGCCCGGACGGGATCGACAAGGGAACCGCTGTGTTGCTCGCCGACGTCCCGGCCCCGGCTCCGCAGGGCAACCTGCTTGATATCGGCTGCGGCTGGGGACCGATCGCCCTGACCATGGCCCTGCGGGCACCGCATGCCCGGGTCTATGCGGTGGACGTGAACGAACGCTGCGTGACGCTGACCAACGAAAACGCCGCGCTGTTGGGGTTGAGCAACCTCACCGCCAGCACGCCGGAGGCTGTGGACCCGGAACTGCGTTTTGACACCATCTGGTCCAACCCGCCGATCCGGATCGGCAAGGACGAGCTTCATGCCCTCCTGCGCCTGTGGATTCCCCGGCTGGCGCCGGGAGGATCAGCCTGGCTCGTGGTCCAGAAGAACCTCGGCTCGGACTCGCTGCAGCGCTGGCTTTCAGCGGAGCTGGACTCCAGCTTCAGCGTGACCCGGGAGAGCACCTCGAAGTCCTTCCGGATCCTTCGGGTCAGGAAAGCGTCCCACTAGCGACGATCACGGCCGGGCCGCTGAGTTCGACGTGCTCGTGCCCTTCCGGACCGAGGAAGAACTTCACACCGACGACGCCGCCGGGAACGTGGACGTTCCACGCGTCGGGTGCGCCCTGGCCGGCCCAGTGACGGATCGCGACGGCGGCGGCGCAGGCGCCGGTGCCGCATGACTGGGTCTCCCCCACTCCCCGCTCGTGGACCCGCATGGTGATGGTCCCCATGCCGTCGTGGACCAGCGGTTCGGACGGCACAACAAATTCGACGTTGGTGCCGTGCGGCGGGGTCGGATCCACCCGCGGTGCCGTGAACAGCTGCGTGGCCTCGAGTTCGGCCATTTCGGCCAGGGCCACGACCGTGTGCGGGTTGCCCATGCTGACGGACAGGGCGGGCCGTGCCACTTCGAGCCCCTCGGCGCTGACGAGCGAATCCATGGCCCGTGCGGTTGCCTCGCCGGGGAAAATGAACTCCCACGGGCCCATGTCGACGGCGTAGCCGGCAGCGGTTCGGACGATCGTCTTCGCCCCGCCCCGGGTACCAATGACGAGGGACTCGCCGGCCGGAAGGTCCACCAGGCCTTCGGCAATGAGGAAGTGCACAAAGACGCGGACGCCGTTGCCGCACATCTCGGACAGTGAGCCGTCGCCGTTGCGGTAGTCCATGAACCACTCGGCATCGGGGTGCGCGGCCAGCAATTCCTGGCCCTCGGGCAGGAGCCGGGAAGGCACCGCACGGATCAGGCCGTCGCCGCCAATTCCGCGGTGACGGTCGCAGAGCGCCGCGACGTGCTCGGGGCTGAGCGAGAGGGCACCGTTGGGGTCGGCGATCAGGACAAAGTCGTTGCCCGTTCCGTGGCCTTTGGAGAACTTCAGGCCGCTGAGGGCTGCGGTGTCGCCGGCGGTACGCTCAGCTGCTACGGATTGGGTCTGGTCCATGCTCCAAGGTTACCGTTCCGCCCGCACAGCTCCGGAACCGTGACCGGACCGCTACGCCAGCGGCAGAACCGGACGTGTCCGGCACAGTGCGGCGGCCCGGGCCACCAGGTCAGGATCCTGCCAGTCCAGCCAGTGGACCCGGGGATCGGCGCGGAACCAGGTCAGCTGGCGGCGCGCGAACTGCCGGGTGGCGATGATCGTTTCGTCCGTCGCCTGCGCCAGGCTGGAACCGCCGTCGAGAACCCGGAGGAACTGGGCATAGCCCAGGGCCCGCGACGCCGTCTTGCCGTGTCGGAGCCCTGCCGTGTCCAGTCGGCGCACTTCCTCCAGAAGCCCCTTGGCCACCATCGCATGGACGCGGTTGGCCAGCCTCTCCCGGAGCAGTTCCCGGTCCACGTCGAGTCCGATCTGGACGGCAGGCTGGAAGTACTCACGGGCGGGCATGAAGGAGCTGAACGGCCGCCCGGTGAGTTCGAAGACCTCCAGGGCGCGGATGATCCGGCGGGCATCGCCGAGCCTGCCCGCCGACACGGGGTCCACGGCTTCCAGCCGTTCCCGCAGCGGCGCGGGGCCTGCTGTCTCCAGTTCCGTCTCCAGCCGGCGGCGGATGTCCGGATCTGTGCCGGGGAACTCGAGGATATCGAGCGCCGCGCGGACGTAGAGTCCGGAACCGCCGGCCAGGATGGCCCGTTTCCCCCGGCCGTGGATGTCGGCGATCACGGCGCGCGCCTGCTGCTGGAAGGCCGAGACGCTTGCTTCCTCCGTCACATCCAGAATGTCCAGGAGGTGATGCGGGACTCCCCGGCGTTCGGCGTCGGTGATCTTGGCCGTGCCGATGTCCATGCCGCGGTAGAACTGCATGGAATCGGCGTTGATGACTTCGCCGTCGAGCTCCAACGCGAGCGAGACGGCGAGATCGGATTTACCCGAGCCGGTGGGTCCGACGACGGCGATCACCGGCGGCGTATCCCCCGCCGGCGCGCTGCCGTGCGGGCCTGGCACGGCGCTAACGGCCGCGAACCGGGAGGCTGGGCATGCCCAGCGACACACCGGCCTTGCCCGACGCACCGGCCTTGCCCGCCGGGCGGCGGGGCGCCGCACGAATCTGCCTGGGAGCGGTCCCAGGCGTCGCCGGCACGGGACCGGCGCAGGCTGTAATCCTCCGCGGTTGCGGGGTCGGCGATGAGGTGGAACGCCGCCGCCTCCGTGATGGTGACGGTCACGAGGTCGCCGGGCCGGGGAACTTCGGCGCCGGCGGGCACAGAGAAGTGCACCAGCCGCTGGTCCTGGGACCGGCCGGAGAGGCGGTGGGTTTCTTCTGCCTTGCGGCCCGACTGCGCAGTCACCATGACCTCGACCCGACGGCCCAGCTGGCGGGCGTTTTCTTCTGCCGCAATCCGGTCCTGCAGGGCCGTGAGTCGCTCAAAGCGCTCCTGGACCACAGCCTTCGGGAGCTGGTCCGGCAGCTCCGCAGCCGGCGTGCCGGGCCGCTTGGAGTACTGGAAGGTGAAGGCGGTGGCGAACCGGGACTTCTCCACGACGTCGAGCGTGGCCTGGAAGTCTTCCTCGGTCTCGCCGGGGAAACCGACAATGATGTCGGTGGAGATCGCCGCGTGCGGGATCTTCTCCCGGACCTTGTCCAGGATGCCGAGGAACTTGGTGGAGCGGTAGGACCGCTTCATGTCCTTCAGGACCTTGTCCGAGCCGGACTGCAGCGGCATGTGCAGCTGCGGCATGACGTTGGGGGTCTCGGCCATGGCGTCGATGACGTCGTCGGTGAAAGCTGCGGGATGCGGGCTGGTGAAGCGGACGCGTTCCAGGCCCGGGATTTCCCCGCACGCCCGCAGGAGCTTCGAGAACGCCTGCCGGTCGCCGAACTCGACGCCATAGGAATTCACGTTCTGCCCCAGCAGGGTCACTTCGATGGCGCCGTCGTCCACGAGGGCCTGGATTTCGGCCAGGATTTCCCCGGGGCGGCGGTCCTTTTCCTTGCCGCGCAGGGCCGGGACGATGCAGAAGGTGCACGTGTTGTTGCAGCCAACCGAGATGGATACCCAGCCCGAATAGACGGAGTCACGCTTGGTCGGCAGCGTCGAGGGGAAAACATCGAGGGACTCGAGGATTTCCAGCTGGGCCTCGTTGTTGTGGCGTGCCCGGTCCAGCAGGGCCGGCAGGGCGCCGACGTTGTGGGTGCCGAACACCGCATCCACCCACGGTGCCTTCTTGAGGATGGTTTCCCGGTCCTTCTGCGCGAGGCAACCGCCGACGGCAATCTGCATGCCGGGGTTGGCTGCCTTGACCGGGGCCAGGATGCCGAGGTTGCCGTAGAGCTTGTTGTCGGCGTTCTCGCGGACCGCGCAGGTGTTAAAGACCACGACGTCGGCCACTTCGCCGGCGGAAGGGACGTAGCCGGCGGCCTCGAGCATGCCGGCCATCCGCTCGGAATCGTGCACGTTCATCTGGCAGCCGAAGGTCCGCACCTGGTACGTGCGGGGCTGCGCCTGCCCGGAGCCGCGCTCTGGGGCAGCTGTGTCTGCGCTGGCTGCTGGCGGCGCTGCGGGAGACGCTGCTGGAGAAGTGGTGCCGGCCGCTGGGGAGGGAATGGTAAAACTCACTTGTTAAGGGTAACGGGTAAGGGTATCGGGTCGTGGCGGGCCCTGCGCGGGCACCGGATCGGTACCCCTCAGTCCCTGGACGCGGCACGGCCGTCTTAGTCCCCGGTCCCCTCACGGCCGGCGACGGCGTCGAGCACCTCGCCGACAATCCGGAAGGC
The DNA here is from genome assembly GCA_963810895.1 of uncultured Actinomycetota bacterium. GTDB lineage: Bacteria > Actinomycetota > Actinomycetes > Actinomycetales > Micrococcaceae > Arthrobacter. The sequence goes on along the minus strand of CAWEPM010000004.1, from coordinate 330,171 downwards.
GAGCGACGGCTGGTATCCCTTGCGGGCCAGCATTGAGGCCAGACGGCGCGTGATCTTGTCACGCTCGGCGCGGTCCTCACCGCCGGTGAACCCCCGCAGCTTGCGCTCCACGAGCTCACGGGCCGCCGCTTCTTCGTCGGCATCGCTGAGCTGGTCCAGCGCGCCGGCAGCGGTGTCCGGGTCGATGCCCTTGTCCGCAAGTTCACGCCGCAGGGCGCCTTTGGCGAGCTTGCGCGTTTGGGACCTGCTGCGGACCCACATGTCGGCGAACTCGGCGTCGTCAACCAGCCGGACTTCCTCGAAGCGGTCCAATACTGCCTCGGCCACGTCTTCTGGAACATTGCGTTCGGCCAGCTTGCGTGCGAGCTGCAGGCGGCTCTTGGGCGAAGTCGTCAGCTGCCGCAGCACAATGGCGCGGGCCACCGCCGCGGGATCTGCGTCCGGATCCAGTTCCGGGGACGGCGCCCTCCGAGCCGCGGGAACTGCGCGACCCGCTTGAACTGCGCGACCCGCGTGAACTGCGCCGGGGGGAACCGGCACGCGGGTCGGCATCGTCGCCCGGGTCAGGGCTCCACGGAAGGAACCCCGACCCGGTGCCTGCTCCGGCGTTAGAAGCCGTCAACGGCCTTCAGCTTCGGTGACTCCTCGGTCTCGGCCGGGGCCTTCACGCCGACGCCAAGCTTTTCCTTGATCAGGCGCTCGAGTTCGGCCGCCAGCTCCGGGTTGTCGCGCAGGAAGCGGCGGGAGTTCTCCATGCCCTGGCCCAACTGGTCGCCATCGTAGGTGAACCAGGAGCCCGACTTCTTGATCAGGCCGTGCTCGACACCCATGTCGATAATGCCGCCCTCACGGGAAATGCCCTGGCCGTAAATGATGTCGAACTCGGCGATCTTGAAGGGCGGGGCCATCTTGTTCTTGACGATCTTGGCCTTGGTGCGGTTGCCGACCGAGTCCGCACCCTCCTTGAGGGTCTGGATCCGGCGGACGTCGATGCGGATTGAGGCGTAGAACTTCAGGGCCTTACCACCGGTGGTGGTTTCCGGGGAGCCGAAGAAGACACCGATCTTTTCGCGCAGCTGGTTGATGAAGATGGCCGTGGTCTTGGTCTGGCTCAGTCGGCCGGTGATCTTACGGAGGGCCTGGCTCATCAAGCGGGCCTGCAGGCCCACGTGGCTGTCGCCCATGTCGCCCTCGATTTCCGCGCGGGGAACGAGCGCTGCGACGGAGTCGATGACGATGACGTCAAGGGAGCCGGAACCGATGAGCATGTCCATGATTTCCAGGGCCTGCTCGCCGGTATCCGGCTGGGAGACCAGGAGTGCATCGGTGTCGACGCCCAGCTTGGCGGCGTATTCCGGATCGAGGGCGTGTTCGGCGTCGATGAACGCGGCAATGCCGCCTAGGCGCTGGGCGTTGGCAACTGCGTGCAGCGCCACCGTGGTCTTACCGGAAGACTCAGGACCGTAGATTTCTACAACGCGGCCGCGGGGCAGGCCGCCAATTCCCAGGGCGACGTCCAAGGCGATGGAGCCGGTCGGAATGACCTCGATGGGCGCACGGACTTCGTCGCCCAAACGCATGACCGAGCCTTTGCCGAACTGCTTGTCAATCTGGGCAAGCGCTGCGTCGAGCGCCTTCTGGCGATCCGGGGCTGCGGCCATGGTTCACACCTCTAATACTTTCTCGCTGTGGAATGGCCGGGTAGGCCCTTCGTCTGTCATCACTGACGCTACCGGCACCCTCCGACAAAGTTGCCGAGGGAACCACCTATGTGGAAAACGCCATGTCGAAAACGCTCATAAAAAGCATATCCCTATCCGAACAGATATTCGAACAATTGGGCGGCGTGTCAGCCTGCGGCCATGCCGGCGGCGTGTCAGGTCAGCGATGCCGGCCGCGTGTCAGGTCAGCGATGCCGGCGGCGTGCCAGGTCAGCGGGGCCCGGTGGTGTCGCGGGGTTTGACGTCCCGGCCGAGACGGCGTTCCGGCGGGACGTCCTGGACGTCGCACATGGCAAGCCAGACCTGGCGGGGAGGGATGCCGGCGCTGAGGGCCTGGTCCGCCGTGCGTCCGCCGACCCCTGCCAGGACCAGCGAGCTGCTCAGGACACGGGAGTATCCCGCGCCAAACTCGTCGTCCATAAGCCGCCAAAAGTCACTGATTCGCACCAGTAAAGTCTCTCACGGCGCGGGACTCTAGAATGGTTGCCATGAGCAACCCAACCGAGCCCGCCGGTGCTTCCCTCCCCGGAACCGCCGGCGCTGACGCCAGCGGAGCCGTCGGCGCTGACGCCGACGCCGCCCTCAACGCCGTCGAGGTCCAACTGAGCCTGCTCTGGCGCCGTGGCCGGTCCATTTCCCATCAGCTCTCACGCCAGGTCCACCCGGACATGGAACCCGCGGCCTACGGTCTGCTCAGCGTGATCCGTAAGCAGGGCCCCATCCGGCTGACCGAACTCGCATCTTCCATCGGGGTCGGCAAGCCCTCGGTGAGCCGGCAGGTCGCCTTCCTCGAGGGCCTCGGGCTGGTGTCGAAGGAGGCCGATCCCCTCGACGGCCGGGCGCAGTCCATCCGCCTGACGCCCGAGGGCGAGGAAAGGATGCACCAGGTCCAGGATGCCCGGCGCGAGGTGTTCCGGGAACGCCTGGCAGAGTGGCCCGCCGAGGATCTGCAGGCCCTGGCCATGTACATGGCGAAGCTCAATGCCACCTACGAACGCGATGGTTTCCCCCGGGACGAGCCCGCCTGACACAGGCTGAACCCGCTCTGCAAGATCTGCGCGTGCGTGGCACGTCAAAGGACCCCCGGCGTGGGCCGGGGGTCCTTTTGTGTGTCGTGGGTGAGTCGGCGGTTAGCGTGCTCCGGAAAGGAGGCCCTTCGCCAACTCGTCGTTGAGGTCGGAGTTGAGCTCTCGGTCAAGGTCGCGGCCATAGCGCTGCGCGAACTCCTGCGGGACGGTGTCCGGAACAGCGACACCCTCGGCGACCGCGACGCGGTCGCTGACTTCACGGAGCATGCTCGAGAGCGGAACATCGAGGGCCGAGCAGATCGAGGACAGCAACTCCGAGGAGGCTTCCTTCTGACCGCGTTCCACTTCGCTCAAGTAGCCCAGGGAAACACGGGCACTGTGCGAGACTTCGCGGAGGGTACGGCCTTGGCGCTGGCGAACATCGCGCAGGACATCACCGATTTCGTGACGAAGTACAACCATCTTGCGCTCCTTCTGTTCGCTCTTTGCCTGATCGGCGAGGCCCACATCCTTCCAGCGGACAACGCCGTTTATGGATACGGGCTGCTTTACCATCTGTATCGCCTTGCTCCTCGTACTGTCGAGTCCGCCGGTGGGGGCGGACTCTGCTGATGACTTCATCCTAGGCGCCTCCCTTATTTGGAAGCGACACAATGTAACAACTATTCGGAATCAACTTTTGTTCCCGGCAACTTTACGCCGGGTAGCCTTCGGAAGATAGGGCCTCAAGCAGTCGTTCCAGGGCCGCGCCGCACGCGAGTGCGCGGATCTCGGCCCGGCCCCCCTCAAAGGAATACGGGTACGACGTCGATCCCTCCGCCGTGGCGACGCCGATGAAGACCGTGCCCACCGCTTTGCCGTCGTGCGGTTCGGGCCCGGCCACGCCGGTGGTGGACACGCCGATATCGGCACCGCAGATGCGGCGGGCGCCGTCGGCCATGGCGGCGGCGACTTGCCCGTCTACGGAGCCGACGGCGTCCAGCAGCTCGCCGGGGACGCCCAGGACATCGACCTTGACCGAGTTGGCGTAGGAGATCACGCCGCCCTGCAGCATCCCGGAGGCGCCGGGCGTGTCGGCCAGCACGGCGGCGACCATCCCGGCGGTGAGGGATTCTGCGGTGGCGGCAGTCACCCCGCGGCCGATGGCGCCGGTCACGGCCTGCTCCGCCAGGCGGTGCAGGTTGGGGTGCAGTGTGGGGTGAGGACTGGCGTGAAGATTGGGGTTCGGATCGTTCATGGCTTGTTCTCCCTTGCCCGTTCTTTCTCTGCCTTGATCCCGGCGGCCCGCAGCTTGAGGGCCTCGATAACGTACTCGCCGCCGGTCCACAGCGTGATCGCCAGCGCGGCCATCATGACGGCGAACGCCACGACGCCGAGCCACGGAGCGATGGACGTCAGCGGAAGAATGTAGAGGAAAATCGCCACCGTCTGGACAACCGTCTTCAGCTTCCCGCCCCGAGAGGCCGGCATGACGCCATAGCGGATCACGAAGAACCGCAGCGCGGTGATGCCCCACTCCCGGACCAGGATCAGGATGGTGACCCACCACGGCAGTTCCTGGAGCAGCGAGAGCATGACCAGCGCGGAGCCGATCAGGAGCTTGTCGGCGATCGGGTCCGCGATCTTGCCGAAGTCGGTGACGAGTCCGCGGGACCGGGCGATGTCGCCGTCGAGCTTGTCGGTGTAGATGGCCACCGCAAAAACGAACGCCGCCGCCCAGCGCCAGACGCCGTTCTGGGCCTGCAATCCCGGGGCGTCCAAGATGAGGAACCAGACGAAGAATGGCACCAGCACTATCCGCAGCATCGTCAGGATATTCGGCAGGTTCCAGATCCGCGAGGCGGACCCGGCGTTGGCTTCGGCGCTATTCACCTTCCTAGGCTACCGTCTTCACGCGCTACCGTCCGGTGAGCGACCAGGCGTCCTCCGAGCCGTCCTCGTCATCGGAGCCGCCATCGGCGCCGTCGTAGTACTCGGTCGCCTGCGCACGGTTGGCGAGGTCGGCGGCCACGAGGTCCTCCGCGTAACCGCCCTGGGCGATGTTCGCGTTGGCGTTATCGCTCAGCGCCGCCGTCTGGGAATCGGCGACCGCGGGCGCCTCGAGCCCCTTCATCGCGGCCAGCACGGCGGCGAGGTCGTCCGGCTTGACCAGCACATCACGGGCCTTGGATCCCTCGGAGGGGCCCACCACTCCCCTGGACTCGAGCAGGTCCATGAGGCGGCCGGCCTTCGCGAAGCCGACCCGGAGCTTGCGCTGCAGCATCGACGTGGAGCCGAACTGCGTGGTGACCACGAGCTCGGTTGCCTGGAGCAGGACTTCGAGATCGTCCCCGATGTCGTCGTCGATCTGCTTCTTCTGCGCCTCGGGCGCGACGTCGTCGCGGTAGACGGCCTTGAGCTGGCCCTTGACGTGCTCGACCACTTTGTGGATCTCGGACTCGGTGACCCAGGCGCCCTGGACGCGCATCGCCTTGGAGGCGCCCATCGGCAGGAAGAGGGCGTCGCCCTGGCCGATCAGCTTTTCGGCGCCCGGCTGGTCCAGGACCACCCGGGAGTCGGTGACCGAGGACGTGGCGAAGGCCATGCGGGAGGGCACGTTCGCCTTGATCAGGCCGGTCACGACGTCGACTGACGGACGCTGGGTGGCCAGGACCAGGTGGATGCCGGCCGCTCGGGCCAGCTGGGTGATGCGGACGATGGAGTCTTCGACGTCGCGCGGGGCCACCATCATGAGGTCGGCGAGTTCGTCCACGATCACCAGCAGGTACGGGTACGGCTTGATGACGCGCTTGGAGTCCACCGGCGGGTGGACCTTGCCGGCCCGGACGGCCTTGTTGAAGTCATCGATGTGCTTGAAGCCGTAGTTGGCGAGGTCGTCGTAGCGGGCGTCCATTTCCCGGACCACCCACTGCAGGGCCTCGGCGGCCTTCTTCGGGTTGGTGATGATGGGGGTGATGAGGTGCGGGACCCCTTCGTACGCCGTGAGTTCCACGCGCTTGGGGTCCACCATGACCATGCGGACCTCGTCCGGGGTGGCGCGCATCAGGATCGAGGTGATCATCGAGTTCACGAACGAGGACTTACCGGCACCGGTGGCACCGGCCACCAGCAGGTGCGGCATCTTGGCGAGGTTGGCCACGACGTAGCCGCCCTCGACGTCCTTGCCGACGCCCATGACCATGGGGTGGTCGGTGCGGCGGGCGTTCTGGCTGCGGAGCACGTCGCCCAGGGACACGGTCTCGCGGTCCGTGTTGGGGATCTCGATGCCGATGGCGGACTTGCCCGGGATGGGGCTCAGAATGCGCACGTCCGAGCTCGCGACGGCGTAGGAGATGTTCTTGGACAGGGCGGTAACCCGCTCCACCTTGGTGCCCGGGGACAGTTCGATTTCGTAGCGGGTCACGGTGGGGCCGCGGCTGAAGCCGGTCACCTGGGCATCGACGTTGAACTGGTTGAGGGTCTCGGTGAGCGAGGCGACAATCGCGTCGTTGGCCTCGGTGCGTTCCTTGGGGATGGAACCGGGCGTCAGCATGTCCGACGCCGGCAGGGTGTAGGTGACGTCGCCGGCCAGCGAGAGCTGTTCGGTGCGCTGCGGAATCGGGGTGGGCAGGGGTGCCGGGGCCACCGGGTTGGCGGGGACCTTCGGGGCTGCCGCGGCGGCGGGATTGAGCGATCCGGCGGCCACCATTCCGGGCGTCACCAGCGGGATGGCCTCCGTGGCGTCGCCAATGGACCCCGCGGCCGTTCCGGTGCCGAGGCCCTGGGCCGCCTTGATCTTTTCGACGGCGATCTCGGCCTGGGTGGGGCGGCGGACGCCGGGCGCCACACCGGCCGCGGGCCAGCGTGTCTTCGTGCCCTTCGCGCCCTTGGCGGGCGGCGCGTCGTCGTCGGCTGCCTCCCCATCTGCGATGAGCGCACGTTCGAAGGCCTCGTCGCCGACGTAGCCTTCCAGTGTGGCGTCGTCGTCGTGGTCCTTGCCGAAGAGGCGCTTGCGCTTCTTCCTGGGCGCGGCCGGGGCGTCGTTCTCGTACAGGTAGCTGCGGTCGTGACGGTCGCCGTCGTCGTCCTGCAGGTCGATGCCCATCAGGTGCTCGTACCCGTCCCGCAGGCGGCCGGGGATGGCGCCGAAGGGGGTCGCGGTGACAATCAGCAGCGAGGTGAAGGCCAGCAGGCCGTACACGACGACGGGGACTGCGGGGTGGAGGGCCGCCAGCGGGGCGGCGGCGAGGTATCCGAGCATGCCGCCGGCCCTGCGCAGGCCGTCGAAGCCGTCTGCCACCGTCGGCTGGCCGCCGATGATGTGGGCCAGGCCGGAACCGGCGAAGGTCATGATGAGGAAGCCGATGCCGATCCGGTTGTTGCCGCGGCCGTCGTCGGGCTGGCGGAACAGTCGGAAGGCGCACACGAACAGCATGAGCGGCAGCAGCAGGGCCATCCAGCCGAACGTGCCGTTGACGATCGCGAACACGAGGTCGGGGAGCCAGCCCTGGAAACCCCACCACGCGAAGGTGGCAACGAACACGCCCAAGGCCAGGTTGAACAGGGCGGCGCCGTCGCGGCGGTCCTCGGGGGCGAGGTCGCTGACGTCGTGGCCGACCCGGCGGATGCCGGCGCCGACGACGTGGCCGATGCCGAGCCACGCACCGGCCAGCACGCGTACGACCCAGGGCTGGTGCGGCTCCACGGCGGCCAACTGCCGGGTCCGCGCGGTGGCTGTTGTTCTACCTGAGGTCCCACCTGCGGCGCCCCGCGGCCGGGCGGATTTGGATGCGGCGGGACTGGACCCCCGGCCGGGAGAACTGCCTGATTTGCCGCTTGAGTTTCCTCTAGGCGCGGAAGAAGTACGAGTCGCCATACTCGCCACGGTACCGGACACCGGGCCAAAAGCCCCGAATTTCCGGGCCGTCCGGGATCATGTTGCCCCCGGCCGGAATGCGAAACGGCCTCCCCCGCCCGCCGCGGCCCTCAGGCTGCGAACGGGCCGGGGAGGCCGTTCACCAGGCATGCGCCCGGCACGTGTTGCGGGGCCTACGCCCGGTGAACCAACTGAGGCTTACGCCCGGTGAACCAACTGAGGCTTACGCCTCAAGGACCACCGGGATGATCATGGGCTTGCGGCGGAGCTTGCGGTTGACCCACGTGCCGACGACCCGTCGGACGACCTGCTGCAGCTGGTGCGTCGTGTGGTCCGTGCGGTTCAGCACGGCTTCCTCGAGGGCCTCGTTGATCTTGGGGATGATCTCGTCGAAGACCGAATCGTCCTCGGCCACGCCGCGGGCGTGGATCTCCGGCCCGGACACCACCTTGCCGGTGGCGCGGTGGATGACGGTGATGATGGAGATGAAGCCTTCATCGCCGAGCGTCTGGCGGTCCTTGAGGTCTGCTTCCGTGACTTCGCCGACGCTGGAGCCGTCGACATAGACGAAGCCAACCTCGACCTGGCCGACGATGTCGGCCTGGTGGTCACGCAGATCGATCACGGTGCCGTTGTCCGCGAGCAGGATGCTCTCCTCCGGCACGCCGGATTCGAGGGCGATCTTGCCGTTGGCGATGAGGTGGCGGGTTTCGCCGTGCACCGGCATCGCGTTGAGCGGCTCAAGGATGTTGTAGCAGTACAGCAGCTCGCCGGCGGCGGCGTGGCCGGAGACGTGCACCTTGGCGTTGCCCTTGTGGATGACGTCGGCGCCGAGCTTCAGCAGGCCGTTGATGATGCGGAAGACGGCGTTCTCGTTACCCGGGATAAGGCTCGACGCGAGGATGACGGTGTCGCCCTCTCCGACGACGACGCGGTGGTCGCCGTTGGCCATGCGGGACAGGGCCGCCATGGGCTCACCCTGGGAGCCCGTGGACATCAGCACCACCCGGTTGTCCGGCAGGTTGTCGATGTTCTTGATGTCGACCAGGATCCCGGCCGGGACCTCCAGGTAGCCAAGTTTCGCGGCGATGGCCATGTTCCGGACCATGGAGCGTCCGACGAAGGCAACCTTGCGGTTGTGGTTGGCGGCGGCATCCAGGACCTGCTGGACGCGGTGCACGTGGGAGGAGAAGGAAGCGACGATGATGCGCTTGGAGGCCTGGCCGAACAGCCGGTCCAGGGTGGGCCCGATTTCCTTCTCGGCGGTGGTGAAGCCGGGGACGTCGGCGTTGGTCGAGTCCGACATGAACAGGTCCACGCCTTCTTCGCCGAGCTTGGCGAAGTGCCGGAGGTCGGTGATGCGGCCGTCCAGCGGCAGCTGGTCCATCTTGAAGTCACCCGTGTGCAGGACGGTGCCGCCCGCGGTACGGAGGAACACGGCCAGGGCGTCCGGGATGGAGTGGTTGACGGCGACGAACTCGCACTCGAAGGGCCCGTACTTTTCGACCTGCCCCTCGACAACAGTCTTGGTGTTGGGCTTGATCCGGTGCTCCTGCAGCTTGGCCTCGATGAGGGCCAGAGTGAGCTGAGATCCCACGATGGGGATATCGGCGCGCAGGCGCAGCAGGTACGGGACGGCGCCGATGTGGTCCTCGTGGCCGTGGGTCAGGACGACCGCGACGATGTCCTGGAGCCGGTTCTCGATGTAGGAGAAGTCCGGCAGGATGAGGTCGACACCGGGCTGGGTCTCCTCGGGGAAGAGCACCCCGCAGTCAACGATGAGGAGCTTGCCCTCAATCTCGAAAACGGTCATGTTGCGACCGATTTCCCCGAGTCCGCCGAGCGGCACGATCCGCAGGGTGTTGTTCGGAAGGCGGGGAGGCGTGACAAGGCCGGGAAGGGCGGTTTGGGTCATAGTGCACTACTTTCCAGGCGGATGCCGGGCTGGTTCTCAACGATCAGGATTGGCTCCCGATCAGGAAAAGACCATCCCCGCTTCCGCCAAATCCTCGCGGATGGTTGCGATCTCGGCCTCGTCCGGCTCCACGAGGGGCAAACGGACAACCGAGTTGGGCAGGACTCCCTGCCACTTAAGAACCTGCTTGGCAGCGACAGCACCCTGAATGTGGGTCATCACTGCGCGGACCACGGGGTCCAGTTCGAAATGTAGGGTGCGGGCGGTAGCAAAATCGCCTGCAAGTGCGGCATCGATCAGCGCGCGGAACTGCCGCGTCGCGACGTGCGCGGTGACGCTGACCAGCCCGACGGCGCCGGCGGCCATCCACGGCAGCGTGAGGCCGTCATCGCCGGAGTAGACATCGATGTCGGTGTTCGCCAGGACCTGTGTGAGGGCGGCGAAATCGGCCTTCGCATCCTTGAGGGCAACGACCCTGGGGTGGTCAGCGATCCGGATCATCGTCTCGGGCAGGATGGGCACGCCGGCGCGGCCGGGGATGTCGTAGACCATGACGGGGAGGTCGGCGGCGTCGGCCACGGCCTCGACGTGCGCCTGGATGCCGGCCTGGCTCGGCTTGTTGTAGTACGGGGTGACGATCAGCTGGCCGTGGGCTCCGGCTTTGGCGGCGCGCTTGGCCATCTCGATCGAGTGCGAGGTGTGGTTGGTCCCGGTCCCGGCGATGACCTTGGCGCGGTCGCCGACGGCCTCGACGATGACGCGGAAGAGCTTCTCTTTTTCGTCGTCCTCGAGAGTGGAGGTCTCCCCCGTGGTGCCGGAGATGACGAGGGCGTCATTGCCGTCGTCGACGAGCTTGCTCGCCAGTTCCGCCGACTGCTTGTAGTCGACCTCACCGTCCGCGGTGAAAGGCGTGACCATGGCAGTCACGAGGGTCCCGAACGTGTAAGAGCGAATATCAGAGTCAGCCATATGAAAAACGTTACCTTGTCTCCGGCATGTTAGGACAATGGCGGCGGTGTGACGAACGTCAAACTTGCCGGCCGCACGTCACGTTTCCACCGTCCGGCCGGACTCAGAGCCGCCGAAACCGCGCCAGGACACTGTGCTGGAGGCTCGCGGTCAGCACCTCGGTCCCGGTCCCGGCCGCCTGCCGGAACGGGAGCCCGTCAGGACCCCAGAAGCCGCTCAGCCCGCACGAGGGTCCGAGCGGCGTGGTGCCCGCCAGGTTCGCCAGGACGGAGAACATCCGGTTGTCCATGGCGCGGGCGCCGAGATGCAGTCCCAGCCGGTGGTCTTCGCCCGCTGTGTAGAGGGCCGAGACGGCATAGATGTCCGCACCTGCGCGTGCCGCCCATTCCGCATGGCCGGGGCGGGCTGCGTCGAAGCAGATGGCCAAGGCAATCTTCCAGCCGTCGATCTCCAGGACGGCAGGGTGGGTGCCGGCAACGAAGAGCCCCTGCTCCGGACCGTGCAGCCAGGTCTTGAAGCTGGGCTCAATGGTGCCTGCCGGGTGGACCGCGAGGGACGCCAGCCGCGGCGTGCCGTCGTCCTCCTTGAACGCGGCTCCGACCACTGCGGTGATTCCGGTGCGCCGGCAGATTTCCCGGATGCCGTCCAGCCGTCCGTCATTTGCACTGAGCCACTCCTCCGGGCCCGCCTGCAGCAGGTCCAGCCGGTACCCCGTCAGTGAGAGCTCGGGGAAGATGACCAGCCGGGCCCCGTGGGACTCCGCGTCTTCGATCAGGCGGATGTGTTCGTTCACGTTGGCGGCAACACCGCCGTCCAGGGCCTCGTATTGAACGGCGGTCAGCGTCAGGTCAGTGATTGAGCCAGTAGTCACCCTGCCATCCTAGGCACCTCCCTCTCCCGATGATCAGCACATCTGATCAGCACTTCTGATCGCACTTCGCCCTGCAATTCGGGCCGGGCAGCCCGGTCCGGCTGCTCAGGCCGAAGCGGTCCGGCCCCGCCGTCCGGCAGCTCAGGCTGAAGCGGTGGCCCCGCCGGAGGACGCCGACGGTGCCGAACAGTAACGCCCGACGGCGGTCTCGCGCAGGGACTCCGCCCAGGCCGCGAGCCGCTGGGCCGCGCGCACATAGTGGAACAACTCGGCGGGAGTGAGCGCATCGAGGTCCGTCTCGGACAGCCGCCGTGCCAGTTCCGCTCCCGGCGGCTGCGCGGCCAGCGCCGTGCCCTCGTTGCCCCACTGGATATCCTCTGCCGGCTCTCCGGCGACCAGCCGCCGGAAGAGGAAGTCCACGACGCCCGGACTCATGGCCTTGAGGACTCCGGCCCCCGTCTCACAGCCGCCTGCACGTCCACCGGGCGGAACGCTGGTAGTTTCCCGGCCTGCAGATCCCCGGCCAGAGGATTCCGGATCCAAGGATTCCGAACGCGTGAATGCAGGCTCTGAGGCGTTGTTCATGCGCTCATACTATTCGAACATATATTCGAATACAAGGCTTGATCGGGACCGGCGTGAAGCCTCGGACCGGCCGAACATGAGACGATCAGACGATGACCGCGCGCGGAATGACCACTGCTTCCCGGACCGTCAAGGGCGCTTCCGCCGGCGCCCGGCTGGCCGGCATCGACGCCGCACGGGGGCTGGCGTTGCTTGCGATGATGGCCACGCACGTGCTGGCGACCTTTGAGTCGGACCCGCAGCTCACGCCCACGTGGATCGGGCTGGCATTTTCCGGTCGGGCTTCCGCGCTGTTTGCCGTGCTGGCCGGCGTCGGCCTGGCCTTGTCCACCGGGAAGCAGCAGCCGCTCCAGGGACCTGAACTGTGGGCGGCCCGCCGTGGCATTGCCCTAAGGGCGCTCGTGGTGGGCGCCGTCGGGCTCTCCCTGGGCGGCCTGGAAGTCAACATCGCCATCATTCTGGTCCACTACGCGCTCCTGTTCCTGTGCGTACTGCCGTTTGTCGGGCTCGGGGTGAAACGCCTGCTCGCACTGGCGGCCATCTGGATCCTGGCTGCTCCCGTGCTGGCCTACCTGCTCCGGCCCTGGCTGCTGTCCGCCGATCCACCCTTGCGGCTGGGGCACAACCCCGGCTGGGAGGACCTGGGCACGCCGGCAAGGCTGCTCGGCGACCTCTTCCTCACCGGCTACTACCCCGTCCTGCAATGGATCGCCTATCTCCTGGTGGGGCTCGCGATCGGCCGGATGGCGCTATCGAAAGCAGCTGCACCGTTCCTGCTGCTGGCCGCCGGCACCGTGGTGGCAGTCTTTGCCAAGTGGCTGGGGGTAGTCCTGATGGAGGACTGGGGCGGCAGGCGCGGCGCTGGAGGCGCAGATCGGCGATCCCGCGTACCCGCTGGAGAGTCTGCTGCAGGTCAACCTTGCCGGCGTCGACCAGTCGGGCTCAGTGTGGTGGCTGGCCACCAGTTCACCGCACGCGGGCACCACGCTGGATCTGTTGCACACGTCGGGCGTGGCCGCCGCCGTGATTGGCGTGTGTCTTCTGCTGGGCCGTCTGGGCGAATGGCTGGAGCTTGATCTGCTGCTCCCGCTTCGCGGAATCGGGGCCATGACGCTGAGCCTTTACACGGCTCATCTGTGCATCATGGCGGCCCTGCACGGTCAGCCGCTGGCGCCCGGCTGGACGCGTGGAGGGCGTGTACTGGGCGCAGGCCGCCGGCATGCTGCTGATCGGGGCGGCCTTCGCGGCGCTGGCCTGGCGAGGGCCGCTGGAGTGGGTGACCCATGCCGCCAATCAGGTAGGCAGGTACCAGCCCGCCCGGGTCCGCCAGCCTGCCCGCTTCCGTTAGGTTCCGCTAGGGCTTCTGCGCCCCGGCGCGGAACATCCGCACGGCGTCGCGCATCGAGGCGCGGGCCCGCTTGCGGTCGCCGGCGGCATCGTAGGCACAGCTGAGCCGGAACCACGAACGCCAGTCGTCGGGGGCAGCTTCGGCTTCGGCGCGGTATTTCTCAAATTCGAGGTCTGCGGCTTCGCGGATGATCCGGCCGGCGGGCGTGCGCGGCAGCGTGTCCTCCGGCAGGCCCCCTTCGGCTTCGAGGATCTTCGCCAAACGCTCGGTGCGGGCCCCGAACAGCAGCTCCCGGACCAGGGCCCAGGCCCCGATAACCGGCAGCACCAGGTAAGCGACGCCGATCGCCTTCGCCACGAGGTTGGGGTCTGACATCAGGAGCAGGGAACGCTGAAGGGACACCACCAGGTAGAACACGAGCAGCAGGGTGACGGCACCGACCCAGATCTTGGTGCGGTTGGCTTTCAGGGCGGTCAAGGCAGCGGACATCGGGCTCAGAGCCCCAGTTCCAGGTAGCCGTCGAGTCCCACGGTGAGACCGGGGTGCGCGGTGACGTTGCGGACGCCGAGCAGCACGCCCGGCATGAAGGAGGCCCGGTCGAAGGAGTCGTGGCGGAACGTCAGCTGCTCCCCCGGACCGCCCAGCAGAACTTCCTGGTGCGCCACGAGGCCGCGGAGCCGGACGCTGTGGACCCGGACGCCGTCGACCTCGCAGCCGCGGGCTCCGGCGAGCTCCGTCGTGGTGGCGTCCGGGCTCGAGGGCACCCCTGCCGCGGTGCGCTCGGCCGAGATCAGCTGCGCCGTGCGCACGGCCGTGCCCGAGGGGGCATCCACCTTGTCAGGGTGGTGCAGCTCGATGATTTCAACGGATTCGAAGTACTTGGACGCTTTGGCGGCGAAGGCCGAGGCCAGGACCGAGCCCAGGGCGAAGTTGGGGGCAATGAGGACGCCGACGCCGGGCCGTGTGGCGAGGAGCTCCTCCAACCCGGCGAGCCGGCCGGCATCCCAGCCGGTGGTGCCGACGACGGCGTGCATGCCGTGCTCGACGGCAAACCGTACATTCGCCTCGGTGGTTTCGGGGACGGTCAGGTCCACCACGATCTGCGCGCCGGAGCTGACGAGCGTGTCCAGGGAGTCGTTGCGGCCAAGCGCCGCGACGAGCGTCAGGTCCGTGGCGGCTTCGACGGCCTTCACGGCCTCGGCGCCCATGCGCCCGCTGGCGCCCAGCACGGCGACTGAGAGTTGTTCGGTCATGCCATCAACCCTACCGCCGGGGCCGTTGCCTTCCGGAACCGGCGGCCTTGGGTTACAGGCCGGCCCGCCGGGCGCTGTTCACTCCCCCGCAAACGTCCCCGGTGTGCCCCGCGTGCCTACTCGCCGGCTCCGACCCATTCGACCGTGCCGTCGGCGAAGAACTGCTCTTTCCAGATCGGCACCTGGGCCTTGATCCGGTCCACGAGTTCGGCACACACCGCGAAGGCCTGGCCGCGGTGGGCTGCGGAGACGGCGCAGACCAGGGCAGGGTCGCCGATCTCGAGCATGCCGATCCTGTGGGCCGCCCAGATCCGCACGGGCTGCTGCTGTTCGCCGGCATCGCCGGCGCCGCCGTCGGGTGCCCCGTGGGATTCCCCGTCACCGGCTGCAACGGAGTGCTCCGCGACGAGTCCGGCGACGACGTCGGCCATCACCTGGTGCGCCGTGGGGTGGGCGCTGTAGCTGAGCCGCGAAACCTGCTTGCCGCCGTCGTGGTTGCGGACGACGCCGCTGAAACTGACCACCGCACCGGCGGTGTCCGATTCGACGGCCGCGATGGCCTGCTCCACCGAGATGGGCTCGGCGCTCAGCACGGCGTGCACGATTTCAAACCGGTTTCAGTGCCCATGGCTGCCTTCCAGCTGGTCGCAAAGATGTCCAACGATCGGATCCAGCACGCTCAGGCCGTCCATGACGCCCTTCGGGGATCCGGGCAGGTTCACGATAAACGTCTGGCCGGCCGCACCCGCGTGGCCCCGGCTGAGCATGGCCATGGGGGTCTTGGCCATCCCGGCGTTCCGGATGCCTTCCATGATGCCCGGGATTTCCCGGTCCAGCAGGGGCAGGGTCTCCTCCGGGGTCGCGTCGGTGGGGCTCAGGCCGGTGCCGCCGCTGGTGATGATGACGGCCGGCTGCTGGGTCAGCAGGGCACGGAGCGCGGCTCCCACCGGCGCCCCGTCCGGCACCACCAGGGCAGGGAACGGCTCAAAGCCGTGTTCGGTGAGCCAATCGATGATGACGGGACCCGTGAGGTCCTCGTAGACGCCGGCGGCGGCGCGGGTGGAGGCGATCACGACGCCGGCCTTCCGGCCGGTGGCCTCGCCGTGGCGGTGCGGTTCGGGCATGTTCATAGGGTCCAGTCCCCGCTCTTGCCGCCGCTTTTGGCGAGCACTTTGATGTCGGTCAGGACCGCGTGCTTGTCCACGGCCTTGATCATGTCGTACACGCTCAGGGCCGCGACCGACGCCGCGGTCAGGGCTTCCATCTCGACCCCGGTGACCCCGCGGGTCTTGACCGTGGCAAACACCGTAACGAAGTCGACGTCGAGCTCGAAGTCGATGGTGACCTTGGCGATCGGCAGCGGGTGGCACAGCGGAATGAGGTCCGGTGTCTTCTTGGCCGCCATGATCCCGGCGATGCGGGCAACAGCCAGGGCGTCGCCCTTCGGGAGCTCGCCGCCGCCGAGGAGGGCAAGGACCTCGGCCGTGCTGCGGACGGTCGCAGTGGCCGTGGCCTCACGGGTGGACTCGGCTTTGTTGGACACATCCACCATCTGGGCGGTGCCGTCGTGCCGGAGGTGGGTCAGGCGGGTGTTATCCGCGGCGGGGCTATCTGCTTCATTCACAAGATCCATACTTCCACTTCATCGCCCGCGGCGAGCGCCCCTGTCCCCTCGGGAACATGGACCAGGGCATTGGAAAGGGCCAGGGCATGGACCAGGTGTGAGCCGGCGCCGCCCTCCAGCCGGACCGTGCCGTCCGGAGCCAGCGTGCCGCGCCGGACCTGGTGCTTGCCCGGCGGGGAGGTCAGCGCCTCGGCGAGGCGGGCCCGGACGGCGGGCCGGGGCGCCGGAGCGCCGAAAAGCTCCGTGAGGACGGGGCGGAGGAACATTTCAAAGGACACGAGGCAGCTCACCGGGTTCCCGGGGAACCCCAGCACGGGGACGCCGTCGAAGCTGCCGATCCCCTGCGGGCCGCCCGGCTGCATCGCCACCGGGGTGAACTCGACGTCGTGCCCCGCCATTGCCTGGCGGACCACCTCATAGGCGCCCTTGCTGACGCCGCCGGTGGTGACGATCAGGTCCACCGCCGGGGCGTGCCGGCGCAGCAGCCCGGCGAGTTCTTCCGGCCGGTCCGTGGAGATGCCGGTCCGCGTGACCTGGAGCCCGGCCTGGCGCATGGAGGACTCGAGCAGCGTGCCGTTGGAGTCAAAGATCTTTCCCGGTCCCAGCGGGTTGCCCGGTTCCACGACTTCGTCGCCGGTGGTGACCAGCAGGACCCGAAGGCACGGACGGACCGGCACCTCCGTGAAGCCCAGTGCCGCCAGGAGTCCCAGCTGGCCCGGGCCGAGGAACGTCCCGGCGCCGAGGGCGAGCTCACCGGAGCGGATGTCACTGCCGGCGTCGCGCACAAACGTTCCGGAAGCCGCGGCCGGCAGCCGGACCGTAGCGGGCTCCCCGGGCAAGGGAAACGAATCGGGCACCGCCTGTTCAATGGGCACGACGGCGTCGGCCCCGGCCGGCATCATGGCCCCGGTCATGATCGGTGCGGCCGTGCCTGCGGCCAGTTCCGCCGGTGCGGCACCGGCCGGGACGGGCGCGACGACGCGCAGTTCCGCGCCGGCGTCGGGCACGTCGGCGCTGCGGATCGCGAAGCCGTCCATCTGCGAGTTGGCAAAGGGGGGAAGATCCAGCGGCGCCAGGATGTCGGCGGCGAGTCCCCGGCCCAATGCCTCAAGCAGCGGGAGCCGTTCCACCCGTTCCTCGGTGCGGAGCGGGGCCAGCAGGGTGCGCACCTTGTCCCGGTGCGCTTCCACGCTGACGTGCCTTGTCTCGGTGCGGTGCATGCGTATTCCTGACCTTTGCTCGGCTCGCTAGGACTTCACGTCAACTCTAACGGTGTGGTAGCCGGTGGCCCCGCTGGGCGCGACGGGGGCTGACTCCTCCACTTGCGGGACGCCGTCGAGGGCTGTGGCCCGGACCTGGACCTCGTACCGGCCCGGAGTCAGCGCAAGCGCCAGCTTCCACTGGTACCACGTGTCCTTCGAGATGCCCGGGGCCAGCTCGGCCTGCTTCCAGTCGCCGCGGTTGACCCGCAGCTCCACCTTGCCGATGCCCGTGTGCTGGGCCCACGCGACGCCGCCGAACACCACCGTCCCCGCCGCTACGCTGCGTCCGTCCTGCGGCACGTCAATGCGGGACGAGGTCTTGATGGGCCCGCGTTCGCTCCAGCCGCGGGGCGTCCAGTAGGCGACGTCGTCCGCGTATCGCGTCACCTTCAGCTCGGTGACCCACTTGGTGGCCGAGACGTAGCCGTACAGCCCCGGCACGATCAGCCGGACCGGGAAGCCGTGCTCCAGCGGGAGCGGCTCGCCGTTCATTCCCACGGCCAGCAGGGCGTCCCGGCCGTCCGTGAGGGCCTCGAGCGGCGTCCCCGCCGTCCAGCCGTCCGTGCTGCGGGAGAGCACCATGTCCGCCCCGGCCTTGGGGCCGGCCATGGCGAGCAGTTCGCGGACCGGCCAGCCGAGCCAGCGGGCGTTGCCGATCAGGTCCCCGCCGACCTCGTTGGACACGCAGGCGATGGTCACGTGGCGTTCCGTCAGGGGTTTGGCCAGCAGGGTGGCAAAGTCGATTTCGATCTCGCGCTCCACCATGCCCGTGACCTTCAGAGTCCATGTCTCCGGGTCAACCAGCGGGACGCGCAGGGCGGTGTCGATCCGGTAGAAGTCCTTGTTCGGCGTCACGAGGGGACCGAGGCCGTCCAGCCGGATCTCGGCGGCCGCGGGTATGGGCGGCGCAGGCAGAGGCGGGGGCGGGGAGCGCAAGTTTGCTGCGCACGTCACTGACGACGGCGGCCGCTCCCCTCAGGGTGGAGGCGAGCACACCGGCGACGGCGGCGACCGCGGCCGTCCCGCCAAGGGCCAGCAGGAAGCGGCGACGCGCGGGCCCGGCGTCACTGGCCGGGCCGTCGGCAGGCGGCGCGGCTGGGGCTTCCGACGGGACGGTCTCCGGCGACGGGACCTCCCCTGTCGGTGTTCCGCCGGCAGCGGGTTGCCACTCCAACAGTTTTCGGATGAGCCACCGCAACAGTGCGATCCCCACCAGTGCCACGAGGATCGGGACGGGGATGGCGTTGGCGGTCAGGTCGGCGCGGCTGAGCACGGCCACGAGGCCCACCGCACCGAACACCGCGATGAGGGCCACCCCGGCGAAACGGTGCCGCACTTCAAGGACTCCGCACAAGGCCGCGAGCGCGGCGATGACCAGTGCCATGCCGCCCAGGAGCGCCACCTTGTCCGCCGTGCCGAACACGGAGATGACCCATTCCTTGACGCCCGGCGGGACGGCATCGATCACTGCCCCGCCGACGGCCGTCACGGGAGAAACTGTGGGGCTCACCAGGCTGGCCGTGAGTTCGCCGAGCACCACCGCGGTCCCGACGGCCACCAGCCCGGCCCCGGCGGCCCACAGGTCCCGCACGCGCCGTTGTTTGGTGCGCTGTTGGCTCGGTGCGCGGTTGCTGGGCCTCCGGTTGCCGGGTCGGCCCCCGCTGCCCCTGCGTTCCCCCTTGTTCGTGATCCTTGCCGGCGACTGTCCCGTCCATTTCCTTCCCCTGCCCGTCAAAGCCAACGCCGCTGTTCACTGTGCCCGTCCTGTCCGGAGTTGTTCGTCCGCCGCGTGGCGCGGAATCCCGTCCTGTGCTCCCTCAGCAGCTGCTCGCTGTGCAGCTGGCGCGTCGGCAGGAGGCTCCTGGCCGGCAGATCCCTGGCCAGGGAGCAGCAGCGAGAAGCGGCATCCGCCGTCGACGTTTTCCACGGTGACAGTGCCCTGATGGGCTGCGACGATTCCGGCGACAATGCTCAGGCCAAGCCCGGCCCCGCTGTAGCGCATGGTGCCCGCCGGCGCGTCCGCCCGAGCCGCCGCGCTCCGGCCCGGGCAGGCGGCCGGCCGGACGCCGGGCGGGGTCCTTCTGCCAGCCGGTCTCGAACAGATGCGGGAGGTCTTCCTCGGGGATTCCGCCGCAGCCGTCGGTGACCGCGACGACGGCCCGGTCACCCTCCCGGCCGACTTCCACGGTGACATGGGAACCGGGCGCGCTGTGGACAATGGCGTTGAGTACGACATTGCGGATGGCGCGCCCCATCGAGGGGCCGTCGGCGAGGGCCATGCACTCCCTCTGGCCGCCGCCGTCGAGCGTAATGCCGTGCTGCTTCGCCACCGCGGCGAGGTCGGCGATGGCGTCGCTGGCGAGGTCGTACAGATCCAACGGCTCGGCCTTGAGCCGCATGGTTCCGGCGTGGATCTTCGACAGTTCCAGGAGGTCGTTGACCATGCCCGCCATCAGGTCGGTCTGGGCGATGATCTTGCGGTAATAGCCGGGAACGTCCGCCGCCATGCCGTCTTCCAGGGCCTCGGCCATGGCCCGCATGCTCGCCAGCGGCGTCCGGAGGTCGTGGGAAATCCAGCTGACGAGTTCGCGGCGGGCGTTCTCGACGGCGGCCTCACGCTGCCGGGATGCCTCCAGCTTCCGGCTGCTGGATTCGAGTTCGGCGGCGAGGGCGGCAAGTTCGTGACTCATCACCGGAGACTGGATCCCTGGGCTCTCGCCGCGGCCGATGCTCCGGGCGGCGTCGACCAGGGCCTTCGCGTTCCGCGACACCCTCGATCCGAGCACCAGGGCGATGGCAACAGCCACCGCCGAGGCCACGGCCAGGACGTACCACATGACCTCGAGGTCCCGTGCCGAGATAAACATGGCGTTGAAGGCGCTGACCATTCCGGCCGTCAGGACCGCCACGGCGGCGAGCACCACCACGCAGATCTGGACCGCGAAGGAAGCCCGGCGCAGCGGTTTCAGGATGAGCAGGGATGCGGCGCCGATCACGGCTCCCCATGCCACGGCCCAGCCGACGATAGTCAGGAGCTCAGAGGTCTGCACCGGCGGGCTCCTCCTCGTCGCCAGGGTCGCCGGGGTCGCTAGGGTCCAGCCGGTATCCCACGCCCCAGACCGTTTTCAGGATGGCGGGGCGGGTGGGGTCGTCCTCGATCTTTTCCCGCAGCCTCCGGACGTGGACCGTCACCGTGGAAAGGTCCCCGTAGTCCCAGCCCCAGACGGCCTTCATGAGCTCCTCGCGGCTGAACACCTGCCGGGGACGGCGGAGCATGAACGCCAGCAGGTCGAACTCCCGGGCCGTCAGCGCCAGGGGCCGGCCATGGCGGGAGACCGTGCGCGCGGCCGGGCTGAGGTCGAAGCCGCCCACTTCCACGGAGGGCTCCGGGCTGAATTCGGGAATGCTCCGGCGCAGGACCGAGCGGACCCGCAGGACCAGCTCACGGGGTGAGAAGGGCTTGGTCACGTAGTCGTCCGCGCCGGCTTCCAGGCCCAGGATCCGGTCGTCCTCCGTCCCAAGGGCCGTGAGCATGATGACCGGGACACTGTGTGCTGCCCGGAGCCGCCGGCAGACTTCCACGCCGTCGAGGCCCGGCAGCATCCGGTCCAGCAGGACCAGGTCCGGGCGGCGTTCGGCGGCAAGGCGCAGGGCCGTGAACCCGTCGGCGGCGAGGACCACCTGGAATCCCGCCTGGACGAGGTAGTCGCGGACCACTCCGGCGATGGTCGGCTCATCTTCGACGAGCAGGATGCGCCGGTACTCCGTTGCGTCCGGGGCCGGCTGGGTCGTGTTCACGCTTCCAGCATAGGTTCGCAGCCCCGGCGCGGGCAGGCGTCCGGACGCCCGCAGGACATCCTTCCCAAAGACGTAATATCCCTGCCGTCATGCGGCTGTGATGTCTGCCGCGAGGTGGCGTAGCCTGACTCTATGACAGTTCAACTGGGTATGCCCCAGCCCCGCGAGGCAGGCACCCCGGGAACGGGCATGCCTCCTTCAGCCGCACTGTCCGGGCGCCCGGAAGGCCTGCCTGCCGGGCTCGTCGATCGTTACGGCCGCCGTGCCACAGACATGCGGCTGTCGCTCACGGACAAGTGCAATCTGCGCTGCACCTATTGCATGCCGGCCGAAGGCCTCGAGTGGTTGTCCAAGCAGGCAGTGATGTCCGCGGAGGAGATCGTCCGGATCGTGCGGATCGGCGTCGACATGCTGGGCGTGCGCGAGCTCCGGCTCACCGGCGGCGAACCGCTGGTGCGCGCGGACCTGCTGGATATCATCGCCGCGCTGCGCCGGGCCCACCCCGAACTGCCGATCTCGATGACCACCAACGGCGTCGGCCTGGACAAGAAGGCCGCCGGGCTCAAGGCCGCGGGACTCTCCAGGATCAACGTCTCGCTGGACTCCCTGCACGAGGAAACTTTTGCCAAGCTGACCCGCCGCCCCTTCCTGGACAAGGTCCTCGCCGGCGTCGACGCCGCCTGGGCCGCCGGCCTGGGTCCGGTCAAGCTCAACGCCGTGCTCATGCGCGGGATCAACGACGCCGAGTCCCCGGCCCTGCTGGCCTGGGCGCTGGACCGCGGCTATGAACTGCGCTTCATCGAGCAGATGCCGCTCGACGCGGACCACGGCTGGACCCGGCGCAACATGATCACCGCCGCGGAGATCCGCGGGCTGCTTTCCACCGACTATGTGCTCAGCTCCGATCCGCGGGACCGCGACGGCGCCCCGGCGGAACGGTTCGAAGTCCGCGCCCGCGTTCCCGGCACCGGCGAGGCCACCGGCCCCGTGCTCGGCACCGTGGGCATCATCGCCTCCGTCACGGAGCCGTTCTGCTCGGACTGCCGCCGCACCCGCATCACCGCCGAGGGCAAGATCATGAGCTGCCTGTTCTCGCGGGAGGAAGTGGACCTGCTGGGACTGCTGCGCGAGGGCGCAAGCGACGAACAGCTCGCCGAACGCTGGCAGGATGCCATGTGGATCAAGCCCAAGGCCCACGGCATGGACCACGTGGGACTCGGCTCCCCCGACTTCGTCCAGCCGGACCGCAGCATGAGCGCCATCGGAGGCTGACTTTTTCGTGAACGTACGCTACTTCGCTGCCGCGCGCGCTGCCGCCGGCGTGGATGAAGAACGCTTTGAGCTCGCCGACGGCGACACCCTCGCCTCGCTGCTCGAGGCGATCCTCGCCGTCGAGCGCCCCGAACCGCCGGCCGGCACGCCGCCGCTGGCCCGCATCCTGTCCCGCTCCAGCTTCCTGCTCAACGAGGTGGCCGTGCGTGACCATGCGGCGGCGCTCAAGCCTGCCGACGTCGTCGACGTGCTGCCGCCGTTCGCCGGCGGCTAGGCACAGGGCGGCCGCGCCTTCGGTGACGCATCAGCTTAGCGGCCCGGGTGAGGTGCCCAGGGCCAGGCCCAGGAGTGCGCTCCTGCTGCGGACCCCGCACGCGGCGAAGACGGCTTTGAACTGGTCCTGAACGGTGTAGGGGCTGATCAGCATGGCAGCGGCCAGCTCCGCCGTGCTGAGCCCGCCGGCGGCGAGTCCCAGCAGCCTGTGCTGTTGCCTGGTCAGCGCAAAGCATCGGGCAAATACCTCGAGGCGGTCCACGGCCGGGCATTCCTGGATGGTCACCGCCAGCGGAGGCGTTGACCCGGGCCGGCCGCCCTCCAGCGCGGTTGTGCCCTCCATCCGGGTGGCGCGCAGCAGCGCCCAGTCGCCGGAGCCGAGCGGCACACGCGACAGCGCCGGGTGGCTGTCCACCCCGGCTTCCCTGGCCACCAGCTGGGCCGCGACATTGAGCACCTCGGCCGGAACACCCTGGTAAGGCCGCGGCCCGGGCTGCAGCAGTCCCAGCCATTCGCCGGCCGACGCCGTTTGTCCCACCACGGCCATCGACTCATCCAATGTCAGCACGGCCTGCTGCGGCAGGGGCCTCCGGCCCGACTGCGGCGACGTGCCGCTGGCGGTGGCGCTGGCCGAGACGCTGGCTATGGCTGCGCCGCTGGCACTGGCGGTGGCGCTGTTTGTGGCGTCCCGCCGGCACTGTGCCGCCCTGCTCCGGCGCAGCCCGGCGGCCAAGGCCGGTGCCACCGAGGCGACGTACGCCGTCTCCTCGTCGGTGAATCCTCCCTCGGCGCCGCCGCGCCACAGGTCCAGCCAGCCCCAGCAGCCGTGCTTGTCCGCAAAGACCGTGGACAAGATGTCCGTCACGCCGAAGCGCCACAGCAGCCGGTCCCACAGCGGGCTGCGGGCCGGTTCTCCCCCGGTGGCCGCCAAAAGGCTCACGGCCGGGCGGGACTGGCCCATGAGGGCAGTCCAGCGGCCTTGGGGTGTCAGGTATTTGAGCCGGATCAGGGCCGGCAACTCCTCCGGACACGGGATCCTGGCCATCGGCGAGATGCCGGTGGCCGATTCAGGGTCCGCCAGCGGCCACGCAAAGGCGCTGAACGGCACAATCCTTCCCAGCTCCTCGAGTGCTTGACGGCGCAGGTCATGATCCTCCAGCGCGCCATCGCAGAGTTTCCGGATCCGTTCCTGGCTCCGGTTGAGCGCCCAGCTCGTGGCCATGGAACCAGTATCCGCCAGGGGCTTGAATCGGGGACGGTCGGCCACCCAGATTTCTGGGATATGGCGCGGGGCGTGGCCGGTCCTAGCGTGGAATATCCCATCAGCCAGGCGGGAACGGCCCCAAGGAGAGCGCCATGTTTACCTTGCAGATCGAGCATCGGATCAAGGATTTCGGGATGTGGAAGGCGGCGTTCGACCGCGACCCGGTGAACCGTGCGGCGTCTGGAGTCACGGCGCACCGGATCAGCCGCCCGGTGGACGACCCGCACTATGTGCTGGTCGAGCTGGATTTCGAGCAGCGGGAGCAGGCGGAAGCGTTGTTGGCCAATCTCCAGGCGAAGGTCTGGAACTCTGCCGCGGCCGCTCCGGCCCTTCAGGGGGCGCCAAAAACCCGGATCTTGGAGACCTCGTCCTGAGCCGCGGACCGGGACGCCACCGCCGACTTCACGGACGGCAGGTTCGGGGAGCTTTTCCGCCATCGCGACGCGTCACGCCGGGACGGTGGCGCCCTCAGCGACGCGCCGGCAGACCGTGGTCATGAAGGGGGTGAACTCGTTCGCCTTGCCTAAGCGGAGACTGGCGGCGTGCGTCAGCACGCCGTCGTCCACCCGGAAGGTGTGCCGCGCGGTGCCGCGGTCGCTGCGCCGTTCGACGGTCAACGTGCCACCCTCCCAGCTGGCGCGCGCGGGCGCCTCGGGCGGCAGCCCCATGCTGTTGACGTGGTACCAGAAGGTGTCGGGGTGGTCCGGGTCCATCGTGAAGACGCCATGGCCTTCGGAGCGGGTCCCGTCCTCATCCGTGTGGCGGTAGCTCTGGGTGACGGCCAGCCCGGCGGCCGCCGAGGAGAAGATGATCTCGGATTCCGCGCTGCGCGCCGGGCCCCACGCGGTGGCCTCCCAGTGCGTGGTCCCCGTCCAGCGGCCCAGGAAAGGCTCTAGCGCCGCGCATGCACTGCCTGGCAGTGGCCGGTCCACAGTTCCTCCCAAGTGGAGTTCCTCCCGAGTGACCCCGCCACCATCATCACGCCGTGCCTGCGCTGGTGTAAAGCCCGGCGGTTTACGAGCTAAAGCCCGAACGTCTCGGTTTCCTCGAACGGTCCGACCACCGTGACGGTCCGCGGGGCGGCCGCGAGCTCACGGGCGAGCTCCTGGACTTCCGAGGCGGTGACGGCCTTGATCTGGCGCAGGGTCTCATCGATGTCCTGGTACTCGCCGGACACCAGCTCCGCACGGCCCAGCCGGGACATCCGGGAACCGGTGTCCTCCAGCGCCAGCACGATGCCGCCGCACAGCTGCCCCACGGCCTTGCGGAGCTCCTCGTCGGAGATGCCGTCCGCGGCCAGCTTGTCCAGTTCGGCGCCGAGCAAGCCGATGACCTGCCGGACCTTCGACGGCGTGCATCCGGCGTACATGCCGAAATAGCCGGCGTCGGCGTAGGAGGAGGCGAACGAGTACGTCGAATAGACGAGCCCGCGCTTCTCCCGGACCTCCTGGAAGAGCCGTGAGGACATGCCCCCGCCGAGGACGGCGTTGAGCACGCTCATGACAAAGCGGCGGTCGTCCGTGGCGACCAGCGAGGGGCAGCCCATGATGATGTTGGCCTGTTCCACCGGGCGCTTGACCACATGCAGGCCGGCCGTGCCGGTGATGGCCGCACGTTCGGTGGGGCGGCGCTGCACCGGCGCGGCAGCGGGCTCAAGGCTCCAGCCGGCGGAGTGGAGGGCATCCACCACAAGCTCGCAGACGACGTCGTGGTCCAGCCCGCCGGCCGCGGTGACCACGAGCTCGTCGGGACGGTAGTAACGGCGGTAGTGGTCCCACACCGAGTCGCGGGCCACGGCGCGGATAGCCGCCGGAGTGCCGCCGATCGGGCGGCCAAGGGGGTGGGTTCCGAGGACGGCGGCAACAAAGTGCTCGTGCGCGACGTCGGTAGGGTCGTCACTGTCCATCGCGATCTCTTCGAGAATGACGTCGCGTTCCTGCTCCATCTCCTGCGGGTCCAGGACGGCCCCGGTGATCATGTCAGCAATGACGTCGATCGCCATGGGGAGGTCGCTGTCCAGGACGCGGGCGAAGTAGCAGGTGCTTTCTTTCGCGGTGGCGGCGTTGGATTCCCCGCCGACCTCGTCGAAGGCCGAGGCGATTTCCAGGGCAGTGCGGCGCTTGGTGCCTTTGAACAGCAGGTGTTCCAGGAAGTGGGTGGAGCCGTGCTGCCCGGGGGCCTCGTCGCGCGAGCCGACCCCGACCCAGAAGCCGATCGTTGCCGAGCGCTGGCCGGGCATGGCCTCGGTCAGCACACGGACGCCGCCGGGAAGGACCGAGCGGCGAACCTCGGAGCCGCCATCGGCTCCGTGGATCAGGGTGTCTGCGTGCTGATTCTGCTCAAGCGGCAGGGGGACGACTGTCATCAAGGCCTTTCCATAAAACCGTCAAAAAAACGCGTCAAATCTGCCTGCCATCGTACCAGCGGACCACTCCCCCGGCGGATGCCCTCAGGGCACTTGCAGGGGCATCCGCCAGGGCATTAACCAGCGGCGGGGCCGGTGGATGATCCACCGGCCCCGCCGTTTGTCAGGTGCGACTACTCTGCGGCGTCCGCGGAGACCGCTTCGCTGTCAGCGTTTTCTGCGTTCTCTGCGTTTTCTGCGCCCGCCTCGTCAGCCACAACGGGAGACAGGGAGAGCTTGCCGCGGTCATCGATCTTGGTGATTTCCACCTGGATCTTCTGGCCAACGGAGACGACGTCCTCGACGTTGTCCACGCGCTTGCCGCCGGCGATCTTGCGCAGCTCGGAGATGTGCAGCAGGCCGTCCTTGCCCGGGGTCAGGGACACGAAGGCGCCGAAGGTGGTGGTCTTGACGACCGTACCCAGGTAGCGCTCACCGATTTCCGGAACCTGCGGGTTGGCGATGGCGTTGATCGCGGACCGTGCTGCGTCGGCAGACGGGCCGTTGGTGGCGCCGATGTAGACCGTGCCGTCGTCCTCGATCGAGATGTCGGCTCCGGTGTCTTCCTGGATCTGGTTGATCATCTTGCCCTTCGGGCCGATGACCTCGCCGATCTTGTCAACCGGGATCTTGACCGCGATGACGCGCGGCGCGAACTCGGAGAGCTCGTCCGGGGTGTCGATCGCGGAGTTCAGGACGTCCAGGATGTGCAGGCGGGCTTCGCGGGCCTGCTTCAGGGCGGCGGCCAGGACGGACGCCGGGATGCCGTCGAGCTTGGTGTCCAGCTGGATGGCCGTGACGAACTCGGAGGTACCGGCAACCTTGAAGTCCATGTCACCGAAGGCATCTTC
This sequence comes from uncultured Actinomycetota bacterium, assembly GCA_963810895.1. Classification (GTDB taxonomy): domain Bacteria; phylum Actinomycetota; class Actinomycetes; order Actinomycetales; family Micrococcaceae; genus Arthrobacter. The sequence continues at coordinate 302,878 of CAWEPM010000004.1, read as the reverse complement.
GGCGCCGAGGATATCGGTCAGGGCGGCGTAGCGGGTCTGGCCGTCAACCTGGTCGGAGACCAGGCCCATGGCGATACCGGCGACGGCAGCCTTCAGCGGCACACCTGCGTTGAGCAGGGACAGCGTGGAGGCGCAGACGGAACCCATCGACGTCGAACCGTTGGAGCTGAGGGCCTCAGACACCTGGCGGATGGCGTAGGGGAATTCCTCGCGGGACGGCAGCACCGGCATGATGGCGCGCTCTGCGAGGGCACCGTGGCCGATTTCGCGGCGCTTCGGGGAACCGACGCGGCCGGTCTCGCCGGTGGAGTACGGCGGGAAGTTGTAGTTGTGCATGTAGCGCTTGCGCGTCACGGGAGACAGCGAGTCGATCTGCTGTTCCATCTTGAGCATGTTCAGCGTGGTGACACCCATGATCTGGGTCTCGCCGCGCTCGAAGATGGCCGAGCCGTGAACGCGGGGCAGAACCTCAACCTCGGCGGTGAGCTGGCGGATGTCCGTCAGGCCGCGGCCGTCGATGCGGATCTGGTCCTTGAGGATGCGCTGGCGCACAACCTGCTTGGTGACGGAGCGGAAGGCTGCGGACAGCTCCTTCTCGCGGCCTTCGAACTGGCCGGCCAGGGAAGAGGTGACCTCGTCCTTGAGCTCGTCGGAAGCGGTGTCGCGCTCCTGCTTGTCGGCGATCTGGAAGACAGCGGCCAGCTTCTCGGCGGCAGCGGACTCCACAGCGGCGTAGACGTCGTCCTGGTAGTCCAGGAAGACCGGGAACTCGACGGTCGGCTTGGCGGCGCGTGCAGCCAGGTCCGACTGTGCTTCGCAAAGAGCCTTGATGAACGGCTTGGCAGCCTCGAGGCCTTCGGAAACAACCTCTTCGGTCGGGGCGGTGGCGCCCTGTTCCTTGATGAGGTTCCAGGAGTTGTCCGTGGCTTCGGCTTCAACCATCATGATGGCGACGTCGTCGCCAGCGATGCGGCCGGCAACGACCATGTTGAAGACGGCGTTCTCCAGCTGGGAGTGCTTCGGGAATGCAACCCACTGCGAGCCGTTCTCGTCGGCGACGAGGGCAACGCGGACGCCGCCGATCGGGCCGGAGAAGGGCAGGCCGGAGAGCTGGGTGGACATCGAGGAAGCGTTGATGGCTACGACGTCGTAGAGCTCGTCCGGGTTGATGGACAGCACGGTGACGACGATCTGGACCTCGTTGCGCAGGCCCTTGACGAACGCGGGGCGCAGCGGGCGGTCCATGAGGCGGCAGGCCAGGATGGCTTCCGTGGACGGGCGGCCTTCGCGGCGGAAGAACGAGCCCGGGATGCGGCCGGCAGCGTACATGCGCTCTTCGACGTCGACCGTCAGCGGGAAGAAGTCGAAGCCTTCGCGCGGGTGCTTGCCGGCGGTGGTGGCGGACAGCAGTGCGGTCTCTTCATCGATGTAGACCATCGCTGCGCCGGCGGCCTGCTTGGCAAGACGGCCGGTTTCGAAGCGGATTACACGCTTACCGAAGCGGCCATTGTCAATGACTGCTTCTGAGAACTGGATTTCGGGACCCTCCAAGAGAGTCACCTCCGTTTCATGGTTCACGGAGCCCAGCCGCATCAACCCAGCCCAGCATCTGTCTACTGGCCTGCACTGCACCCGGTCATCGATCGAGACCCACGGGCCGGGCTTCACTCGTTGAAGCCGTTCCCGGGAATCACTACCGAGGACCGCGAATGCGTGATGCGGTTGATCCTCCTGTTTAGTTTTTTCCTGAAGAAGGCGGCCCTTTCCGGTCCGGAAGGGGCCGCCCCTTAAAGCTGACTAGCGACGCAGGCCGAGGCGCTCGATGAGCTGACGGTAGCGGGTGATGTCAGTGTTCTTGAGGTAGGTGAGCATGCGCTTGCGACGACCAACCATGGCCAGCAGACCGCGCTGGGTGTGGTAATCGTGCTTGTGCTCCTTCATGTGCTCAGTGAGATCCTTGATCCGCTGAGTCAGGACTGCAACCTGGACCTCCGGCGAACCGGTGTCGCCCTCGGACGTTGCGAAATCCTTGATGATGGACTGCTTTACAGCGGCTTCAAGTGCCACGTTTACTCCTAGAGATGTGCCGTGAGGCCCGAAACAGTAATTCACTGCCGGGGGTGCCGTCCCGGCGTTCCTCCTCCGAAGAGAGGGTTGGCCGTACACAGCAGGAACCAGCCGCCACGGACTGCAGCCGGATCCAACGTCTAGTTTAGTGGCACGTCCGCGATCTTGTCGAAACTGCCCGCCTCGCCGGCCGGCCCCGCTAGCGATGCGGATCCGTTTTCCGGGCTTTAGAGCAGCTCGCGGATGGCAGCGACGCCGCGGTACAGCTCCTCAAAGGAGGTGCTGAGCGGAGACAGCCCGATCCGGATGCCCTGCGGGGCACGGAAATCGGGAATCACGTCCTGGTTCCACAAGGTGGCCGTCATTTCACGGAACGCCGGGTGGTCGATCGTGACATGGCTGCCGCGCAGTTCCGGGTCCCGCGGGGTGGACAGCTCCACGCCCGCCGGCGCCAGCCAGGCGTCGTAGAGTTCGAGGGCGAAGGCCGTCAGCAGCCGCGACTTCTCCCGCAGTGCGGCCATCCCGACCTCCTCGATCAGGTCCAGCGTGCCGCGCATGGCGAGCATCCCGAAGATGGCCGGAGTGCCGCTGAGGAAGCCCCGGATGCCGGGAGCGGCCTCGTAGCCGGGACCCATTTCGAACGCGTCCTTGCGTCCCATCCAGCCCCAGATCGGCTGCTGCAGCCCGGCCAGGTGCTTGGCGTTGACGTAGGCGAACGCGGGCGAGCCCGGTCCCCCGTTCAGGTATTTGTACGTGCAGCCTGCCGCGAAGTCGACGTCGGCGTCGTCCAAAGCGATCTCCACCGACCCGGCGGAGTGGCAAAGGTCCCACACCACCAGGGCGCCGGCGTCGTGGATTGCGGCGGTGACGGCGGGCAGGTCCGCGAGGAAGCCGGAGCGGTACGCGATCTGGCTCAGGACCACGACGGCGGTGGCCGGGCCCGTGGCGGCGCGCACCTGCTCGACGGTGACGCCGGAGGCGGGATCGGCGTCGATCCAGCGCAGCGTCAGGCCTTCTTCGCGGGCGATTCCCTCCACCAAATAGCGGTCGGTGGGGAAATTGTCCGTGTCCAGGACGATTTCCGTCCTCGCCGGATCCGTCACGGCGGCCAGGGCGGCGCGGATCAGCTTGTACAGCACCACCGTGGTGGAGTCGGCAATGATGGTCTGTCCTGGCGCAGCACCGAGCACGGAGCGGCCGAGCTGATCGCCGATGGCCTGGGGCAGCTCAAGCCATTCCTCGTCCCAGCCCCGGATCAGGCGGCCGCCCCAGCTGTCCTGGATGAAGTCGCTGATGTCGGTGACGGTCCGCTTGAGCGGCCGGCCCAGCGAGTTGCCGTCGAGGTAGGACAGGTCCGTGTCCGTGCCGACGAAGTGCTCCCGGTAGCCGGCCAGCGGATCCGCGGCGTCGAGGTCCCGGGCGCGCTGCAGCAGGCCGTCGGTGTTGTTGCCTGCGGTCTCGGCATTGATCGTGTTCACTGGCCGATCTCCGTCCGCACGGCGAAGAGCTCAGGGAAGAAGGTCAGCTCGAGGGCCTTCTGCAGGAACGCGGCTCCGCTGGATCCGCCGGTGCCGGCCTTCATGCCGATGGTGCGCTGGACGGTGCGGAGGTGGCGGAAGCGCCAGAGCTGGAAGTTGTCCTCGAGGTCCACGAGTTCCTCGCAGGCCTCGTAGGCGCCCCAGTTGTCGGCGGCGTTCTCGTAGATGTACTTGAACACCGGGACAAGTTCCGGGCAGAACTCGTGCGCCTTGGTGACGTCGCGCTCCAGCACCGAGGCCGGGACGTCGAAGCCCTGGCGCTTGAGGTACGCGAGGAAATCGTCATAGATGCTGGGGGCATCGAGCAGCTCGCGCAGCATCTCGTGGGCCTCGGGGTCCGATTCGAACACCGGAAGCATCTTGGCGTTCTTGTTGCCGAGGAGGAACTCAACCGCACGGTACTGGCTGGACTGGAACCCGGACGAGTTGCCGAGGAAGCCGCGGAACTGGGAATACTCGGTCGGCGTCAGGGTGGCCAGCACGGACCATTGCTCGGTGAGCGTTTTCTGGATGTGCTTGACGCGGGCGATCGCTTTCAGGGCGGACCCGAGGTCATCTGAACGCAGCCAGGCGGCGGCGCTGCGGAGCTCGTGCAGTACCAGCTTCAGCCACAGCTCCGTGGTCTGGTGCTGGATGATGAACAGCATCTCGTCGTGGTGTTCGGGAGTGCTGACCGGCTGCTGGGCGCTGAGCAGGGTGGGCAACTGCAGGTAGGACGCGTAGCTCATCCGCGTACTGAAGTCGCGGACGATGTCCCGATCCAGCTCCCTCGTGTTCTTCTCGATGGTCACGTCTCTTGCCTTCCTATGCGACACGGCTGGGAATCAGCGCGCGGCTCCGGTGAGTTGGAACGCCGTCGGCGCGGGGGTGGAACGCCGATCCGGCCCCGTTGTCAGCGGGCGAACAGGATGTCATGGGCCAGGACGACGTCCAGGCGCATCTGCTCCACCAATGCCTCAGGCCCACGGTACGCCACCATGCCGCGGAGTCTGGAGACAAATTCGACCACAACTGTCTGGTCGTACAGATCGAAGTCGTCGACATCCTCTTCCGGGCGGTCGATCACGTGGGCCTCGACCTGACGGCTCACGCCGTCGAACGTGGGGTTCGAGCCCACGGAGATCGCGGCCGGCCAGCGGGTTCCGGCCTGGTCCACGAGCCAGCCGGCATAGATTCCGTCCGCGGGAATGTACCCGCTCGCTGTCGATGCCAGGTTGGCCGTGGGGAAGCCGAGGTCGCGGCCGCGTGCGGCACCGTGCACCACCTCACCGCGCATCCGGTGCGGCCTCCCGAGGACGGCGGCGGCGGTGACGACGTCGCCCGCACGCAGGGCCTCACGCACCCAGGTGGACGAGCAGCGGCGGTCCGTCCCGGCGTCGTCGTGGATGGGGAAACCTTCAGAGCCGAACTCGCTGATGACCAGGACCTCGAAACCGAACTTCTTGCCCAGTTCCTGCATGGTGGCGAGGTCGCCGGAATTGCCGCGGCCGAACCGGGCGTCGTGGCCGATCACCACGTGGCTCGCCTTCAGGGCATCCACCAGGACCGTGGCGACAAATTCTTCGGGGGTGAGGCTGGCGAGCTCCAGCGAGTACTTCATCACCAGAACCGCGTCGAGGCCGAGCTCACCCAGGGCCACGAGCTTGTCTTCCAGCCCCATGATCAGCTCGGGAGCGGACTCCGGCCGGTGCACCTGCGCCGGGTGCGGATCGAAGGTGATCGCGACGGCGCGGGCGTGGTTCAATCGGGCCGTGCGGATGAGCTGCGAGAGCACCTGCTGGTGGCCGCGGTGCACGCCGTCGAAATTGCCGAACGTGACAACCGAAGGACCAAAGTCCGCCGGGACTTCGGACGGATCGTTCCAGATGTGGACCATCAACCTCGCCTTTTGCTGCCTGCCATGAACTCGCCCGGAGGGACCGTGCCGGCTCCGGAACTCTCTAAGATTACCCGCAATCCAGGCAGGTCCCGGACGAGCTCCCGGGCTCCCGGATGGGCTCTTGGGCTCGCGGGATGGGCTCTTGGGCTCCCCGGGGCGGCCGCCCACCGGCACAGCCGGCGGCACGGCCGGCGGGGGCACGATTCGAGGGCAGGAGGTCGACGGCGTCAGGGCGGGCGCTGACTATCGCCCGAGCAGTAGCCTCCGCTGACTGTCCCGGACGGCGTGGTTCCGCCAATTCCGCCAGTGCAGGAGCACGGCGGCGAGGATGAGCGGGACGTGGATCCCGGGCAGGTTTCTTGCGAACCAATGCGGCAGGTAGATGTCCGTGACGGAGCCATTGCCGTCGCCGAGGTCCCGCGCGACGGCGGTCAGCGGGCAGTGGAACCCATTGGCGGCAAAGATCAGCGTTTCGCCGGCGACCACGACGGCGGCCACCCCCGTCTTCCTGTCGGTGCGGCCCCTGATGCCGGTGTACAGGACATAGGCCATGCAGGCCTCGATCGTGAACCAGGCAATGGTGTGGAACGACTTCACTGCCCGCAGCAGCAGACGGCGTTGGTCCATGCCTCCAGCCTAGGCGCGCAGACGCGTGCGTGGTTCAGAGGCTTTTGGCCCGGCCGGCGCCGGTGGCTACTCCGCCAGCCACGCTTCCAAGTCCCTGGGCCGCCGGAAGACGATCACGTGTCGTCCATGTGAGTGCCGCATCGGCCCGGCTGTCATGTCCCGGCACTGACCCGTCTGCTTTCGGGCGAAGGATTGAAAGTGCCAGCGGATTACTGAGCTTGGCGACACCGGTGCCGCACCTCTGGCCGTGCGGTCGACGGCACGGCACTCCACTGCAACGAGGAGATCCTTCGGCTATCGAGGCGGAAGTATGTGTTCGGCGGGGTGCCCGGCCGGGGTCGACGTGCGGCGGCGGGATGAACCAGGGTATGCCGCTGCGCATCCGGATGGACCACTGTTCTTTGTGGATCAGGTGGTGGTGGTGCGAGCACAGCAGCGTCCCGTTGTCCGTGCCGGTGCTGCCGCCCCGGGACCAGTAGTCGATGTGGTGGGCCTCGCACCAGGGCGCGGGGATGGTGCATTGCGGGAAGGCGCAGCCCTGGTCCCGGGCTGACGAGGGCCTTGCGGACGTGGGGCGGGAAGACCCGTGAGGCGCGGCCGATGTCCAGGACCTGGCCTTCCCCGCCGAGGACGACCGGGATGATGTCGGCGTCGCAGGCGAGTTTGCGCACGGTGGAGGCGGTGACCGGGCCGGTGAACGTCAGCGAGCCGGTTCCCTGTTCGCACCGCGTTGCGGGGGCCCGTTTCCCGCGAGCCGCCGGGCGCTGAGCAGGTCCCGGTAGTCGATGGTGGCCATGACCTGGGGCCGGAGTCCGCCGGTGGCGGGCAGGCCTCCGGTGGCGAGGGCGGCTTTGCAGGCACCGACCAGGCCGTCGAGCAGCCGCTGCGGCCGGGAGCGCCGGTCGAGGGCGTCGGCCGCACCGCCGCGGCAGAGCGGTCACGAGCCGTCCGCGCCGTCCACGGACCCGCCCGACTGGCTTTCACCACCCGCCCGTCTCCCTGGCCCGTCTACCGGCCGTTCCGGCGTCCCGGCCGGCTGGTGTCTGTTCCGGTGCGAGGGTTGGTGGCAGTGTTCATGACCGTGGCCAGGTGTTCGAACTGCTCGGTGGTGGCGAAGATTTCCAGGTGCTGCAGGCCGTGCCGGGGTTTGCGGAGGAACGCGCCCTGGAGCCGGCGGAGGACCTCTTCGGAGGGTTCGGCGCCGTCCTGGTCCAGGGCCTCGGTCCAGCGCCGGGCGATCCGGGCCAGGAAATCGGGGTCGTTCTCGACCGCCGTCAGGGTCAGGGCGTGTTCCATCGCGGCGGCGGTCTCCGGGAGGCAGAGGTGCCGGACCCGGTCCAGGGCGGTGGTGATGATGGTGGCGGCGTGCGAGCGCGACGTCCCCGGACGCGACGGCCGCGGCGAGTTCCTCGTGCACGGCGGCACCGGCTGTCCGGCGAGGCCCCGGCCGGGCAGCAGTTCAGTCGGCCAGCCTCAGCCGGCGCCGGGCCTCGGGGGCGCTGATCCGCAGCCGCGCCCGCAGGAACTCCGCGGTGTTCCGGTACCCGTCGTCCGCCGCAACGCACAGGGCCGCGGGTACTGCCGGGCCTGACGGTCCGTCCCCGGGGCCTGTGCCGGGGTCGGTCCCGGTGTCGGTCCCGCCGTTAGATCCGGCGTCGGGGTCTGGTTTCCAGCCCGTGAGCCAGCCGCCCGGCGCCGCCGCCTCCGTGCCCCAGCCCGCCCCGGCCGGCCGGGGGGCCGAGGAGGCCGACTCTTTGCGCGTCCGGTCCACCGCGGCGGCGGCAATGAGCTGCAGGTATTCGACCGTGCGGGACAGTTCCTCCACGCGTCCGGCGAAGTCCGCGGCCTCCACCAATCCGAAACGGGCCGACTCGGCCGCCGCCGTCGGGCCCGACGACCGCAGCAGCGCCAGCGCCGATCCACCGCCTCCGCACACCACCGCCGCGCCGCGATGCCGTCCGCAGCCGCACGGACAGCGGGCAGCCGGGCACGACCGGGCCGGCCCACGGGGCCCGATCCGGTATGAATTCTCCCATGACTTCCATGACTAAACTCTGCACCAGGGCTACGACAATTAACGACGGAACAGGTTCCGCTGGGTCGTGACTACGCGTCTGGCTGTCGTCCCGGGCAGACGGTTTGGCCGAGCGCCCGTAACACTGCGTACGCTGCCCGCCGTCGTATGGACGGGGGCGTGGCAAGCTGTAGGCATGGACAGGAATGCCACACCCCAAGCCGGAGAAGCACCGTTCGCAGGACCTGTGTCAGGCGAGCCGCGCCGCCCGTTGGGTCCACGCGATCCGGGTGACGCCTGGGTCGAGGGCGACCGCGGTCGGTTTTGGGGACGGTTCGGTTCCGCCGGGCTCCTGGTCCACGACCCCGCCAAGGGGGTCCTGCTCCAGCACCGCGCCCTATGGAGCGATCAGGGCGGCACCTGGGGCCTCCCCGGCGGCGCCCTGCACCAAGGGGAAGAGGCCATCCACGGCGCGCTGCGGGAAGCACAGGAAGAAGCGGCCGTGCCTCCGGAGAACGTCCGTGTCCTGTTTACGTCGGTGTTCGACGTCGGCTACTGGACTTACACGACGGTCGTCGCCGAAGCACTCCAGCCCTTCGAGGCCGCAATCAGTGATCCGGAAAGCCTCGAACTGCAATGGGTGGGGATTGACGCCGTCGATAGCAAGGAACTGCACCCGGGCTTCGCCGCGGCGTGGCCCGGGCTGCGAAGCAGGCTCGCCGAGGCCTTGCGCCTAACCAGCCGGGCGTAAGGGAGCAATCCCGGAAGGGGCAGCCAGCCCTAGGCCTTGAGGGACGCAGGCCGACGGCGATACAGCCAGATGAGTCCCAGGATGGGCAGCAGGAGCGGGATGAATCCGTAGCCGCGGCCGAACAGGGACCACACCGTCTCGTGCGGGAAGTTCACCGAGTCGAACACGCTCAGTGCCCCCACCACGAGGACGCCGACAAGCTCCACGAGGACTGCCACCACGGAGACCTTGAACGCGGTGCGGCCCGGCTTCGCAAGCGAGACAGTGGCCACCACGTAGACGACCGCGGCGAAGGCGGACAGCAGGTACGCCAGCGGCGCCTCGGAAAATTTCGTCAGGATCTGGTAGCCGGCCCGGGCCGTTGCGGAAATCGCGAAGACGGCGTAGACAGCAATCAGCAGCCGGCCGGGTCCAGTGTTACGGGTATTGGTCGGCGCCGTCGCCGTGCCCGCCGCCGCAGCGTCCGCCGTTCCGGTGTCCGTGGACCGGGTGTCGGGCAGCCCAGCATCCGCCTGCCCGGTCATCCGGGAGGACGCCGCCGGGGTGCCCGTGCCATCCTGCGAGGATTTTGCGCTCACGTTTTCTGCCTCTTCCATGTCAGTACCAGATCTGGTTCATGCGGGCCGCCATTACCAGGGCGGTGACGCCGACGGCGGCCAGGACGAAGTTGCTCCAGCGGGTCCGCTCCAGGATGGCCCAGTACACCGCGCCGATCGGGAGCAGCAGCGCCGTCGCCAGATAGCCCCAGAACTCCCACGGCTCCCCCGCGATCTGCTCCCCGCTGGCCACCCGGACAACTGACCCGACCAGATAGACCAGGAGGGAAAGTTCGACGGCGGCCACCGACAGTATCGTGGTGTCGTTGGGCGCCTTTTTCATGATGCCTGCGGCGACGCAGATGATGGTGGACAGCAGGCCAACCACCAAAATGATGTAGAAATACGCGTCCACTACTGGCCGGCCTGCTTTTCGTTGCCGGGCTTTTCGTTGGCCTGCTTTTCGGCGCCAGACTTTTCGTTGCCGCGTTTCTCATTATCCGGCGCGAAGACCAGCACAGGCTTGGCGTAGCTTCCCGCGTCGGCCAGGAGGGCCACCAGCGTGCCGTCCGGCGCGAACGCCGCGGCCGGCTTGTCCGCGGTCGACGCTTCCGGTGTACCGGCCCCGGCTCCTGCGGCGATCCTGCGGCCGAAGGAAATCTCGGTGGTCTCCGCCTCGCTGAGTTCACGGTTGGGCATAAGCGCCCGGGCTGCGTCCGAGATCTCCAGGACGTCCAGCTTCTCCGCCAGCTGTTCGAGGGTGTGCGCCTGGTCAAGCGTGTAGGGACCCACTTGGGTCCGGCGGAGCGCCGTCAGGTGGCCGCCGACGCCGAGGGCCTCACCGAGGTCGCGGGCCAGGGCACGGATGTACGTGCCGGAGGAACACTCCACCGTGACGTCCACATCCAGGGCCTCACCGCCTGCCTCCCCCGTGCGCACGCGGCGGATCTCGTGGACCTCAAAGCGGTGGATCGTCACGGGCCGGGCCGCGAGTTTGACCTCTTCGCCGGACCGGACCCGGGCGTAGGCGCGTTCGCCGTTGACCTTGATGGCGCTGACGCTGCTGGGAACCTGTTCGATTTCCCCGGTCAGTGCGGCGACGCCGGCGCGGACGGCGTCCTCGGTGACCCCGGCGGCGCTACGGGTGGCAGTGACCTCGCCTTCGGCGTCGTCCGTCACGGTGGATTCGCCGAGCCTGATGGTGGCGGTGTAGGTCTTCGACGTGCCCACGATGTAGGTCAGCAGCCGGGTTGCCTTGTTAATACCGACCACGAGAACGCCGGTGGCCATAGGATCCAGCGTCCCGGCGTGGCCGACCTTTCGGGTACCGGCGATCCGCCGCATCCGTCCAACCACATCGTGGCTGGTCCAGCCTTGCGGCTTGTCCACTATCACCAGTCCAGAAAGCACGCCTCCCAGTATATGCGGGCCAGCCGTGCCCCACGGCCCACGGACGCCGGCCGTTAGGATGGCAGACATGCCCGAGCTTGCCGCACACGTCCGCGATGTCCCGATCAACCAGATCCGCGAGATCACCGAAGCCGCCTGGGGAACGCCCGGCGCGATTGTGCTGAGTATCGGGGAGCCCGGCTTCGCGGTGCCCCGCCACGTCCTCGAGGCCGGAATGGCCTGCCTCGACCGGGACGAGACCAACTACACGCCAAACGCCGGGATCCCCGCACTGCGCGAGGCCTTCGCCGCCCGGTTCCGTGAACACAACGCGACGCCGGTCGGCGCGGACCGGGTCTACGTGGTCGACGGCGCCCAGCAAGGCCTGCACTTCGCCATGAGCCTGCTGCTCTCCCCCGGGGACGAGATCCTCATTCCCAACCCTGGCTACCCCACCTTTGCGATGACAAGCAGCCTGCTGCACGCCGTCCCGGTCCGCTACCCGCTCTACCCGGAGCACGAGTTCCAGCCGCGGATCGAGGACATCGAGGCGCTCATCACGCCACGGACCAAGGTGCTGATCCTGAATTCTCCGTCCAACCCGCTCGGCGCTGTCCTCGGCGAGGACCTGACGCGCCGCCTGGTTGAGCTGGCGCAGCGGCACGATCTGTGGATCATCTCCGACGAATGCTACGAGGCGTTCACCTACGACGTCCCGCACGTCAGCCCGGCCCGCTTCGACAGCGAGATCCCAGGAGTTGCCCGGGTGTTCACGTCGCTCACGCTGTCCAAGACCTACGGGCTGACCGGGCTCCGCATCGGCGCACTGATCTGCCCGCCCGGGCTGGAGCAGAAGATGAACAACGTCATGGAGGCGATCGTGTCCTGCGTGGCCTCGCCGTCGCAGTACGCCGCGCTGGCGGCCCTGACCGGTCCCCAGGACTACGTCAGCCACGCCCACGCCCACTACCGGGCCAACCGCGACGCGGCCTCCGCAGTGCTGCGCTCCCACGGCATCCCCTACCTCACGGCCCAAGGCGCGTTCTATCTGTGGGCGGATGTCTCCCACGCCAGCGGCGGGGACGTCCGGGCGTGGACGCGACGCTTCCTGGCGGACTCCGGCGTCGCCTTCGCCCCCGGCACGGCGTTCGGTTCGATCGGCGAGGGCTGGATCCGCATTGCGCTCTGCGGCAGCCAGGCCGATCTTGTGGAGGGCCTCGGGCGCCTCCCTGCACGTGAGCCGGCAGCAAGCCCCGCCGGGTCCACAGACCCTACCGCCGGCACAGCGGGCGCCATAGCCTGAGCACACGGCGCTCCCAGCTGGCCCGGCTATCTTTGTTTCGGGCTGTCCTGGTTCGTCCGGGTGCCGCGGATTCCAGCCAAGGGAGTACATCGTGTGGTGGCAAGACCTGCTGTGGGGTTTCTGGAACGGGCTGACGGCATGGATCGTCCTGATCGCCCATGTCTTCGGGTTTTGGAGTGAGTTCCCCTTCTACAACTCCGCCCGTGCCGGGAACTGGTACGACTTCGGTTACCTTCTAGGAATGGGATCCCCCGTGCTGGGCGGCGGACTGGGAGCCCGCGGGCGCTCCAAGCGACGCTAGGCCGGCTACCGCGCAGCGCCCCAACCGTCGCGGACCGGCAATTCGAGATGGCATTTAACGGCAGTGGTTGCGCCGAACACTGCCGTGATCTGCCAACTCGGCGGCACCTGCGGCCAACTCGGCGGCATCGATAGACCACGACAGGCCCGGACGCGGGTTCAGAGCATGATCTCTTCCTCTGGCGCCGCAGCCGCCACAGGAGCCTTCGTGAAGGACATGCGGATAATGAAGTGGCCTTCGGCAGAATTCTTGGCGATGATGGCGCCGGCCTCGCCGGCCAGCTTCACACCGAACTGGAGTTCCAGATGTTCCGGGCCGAGCTCCTTCATCACCTCTGCGGCGGCGTTGGCCGCCGGCCGGACCGCCGAGAGCGCGTCCTCAAGGCGCCGCCCGGCGTCGAGGATTCCCTGCTCGTTGCGGGAGGGCCGCTCCACGCCGAAGCTGTTGTCCTCGACCTCCACCAGCACTGTCCCCGACCCGACTTCATAGCGCAGGATCTCGGTCATTGCGTCCTCCATTTCAGCGTGCTGTACGGTCGACGGTCGGGATAATGCAGTCCCGATGATGCCGGCACCGGGTGGTCAACTCGGGCTTGCGGACAGCGCGGCATCGAGCCAGCTGCGGAGTGCAGCGGCCGGCGGCGCCCCGGCCTGGCGTGCCGCCACCGCCCCGTTCTTGATGAGAAGCAACGTTGGAATGGCCTGGATATCGAACCGTCGGGACAGCCCCGGGGAGGTGTCGACGTCGACCTTCACGAGCTTGAACTTTCCGGCCCGTTCGTGCGCCAGCTTGTCCAGCACCGGGCTGACCATCCGGCACGGGCCACACCACGCCGCCCAGAAGTCGACGAGGACCGGAACGGACGACTGCTCCGCAACAACCGGGAAGTCGGCATCTCCCGCCGCCACGATCCAGGGGAGGTCCCGGCGGCAGTTGCCGCAGCGCGGATGCCCGGCCGCGGCCGCAGGAATCCGGTTGGTCTTCCCGCAGTGCGGGCACTTAATCAGGCTGGAATCCACGGCGCTCCGGCGCCTCCCCGCATACCTGCAGTCATGGTTCCATGGGACTCCCCCGCCCTCGAACGGGCATAGGGTCGAAGGTCCCCCGGCGCCCGCCGCCGCCTGGCCACGGCAGCCACCGCGTCCGCCGCCGGAAACCGGGAACCGTAACGCCAACGAAAACAGCAGGGGCCGGACCCCTTACCGGGTCCGGCCCCTGCTGTTGACGGCGGACTTACTTGTTGCGGTCCTCGTCGATTGCATCGTTGTCGATGAGGTCCAGGTCCTCTTCGTCGAAGTCGTCCTCGTCCAGCTCCACGTCCTGCGGGGTGTCGGACTTGTAGGGATCGGCGTCCCCGGCGTGCTGGGCACTGGCAGCGAGAGCCGCCACCTCGGCGTCGCGCTTCTTCGCCGCGCGGAGCAGTTCTTCAAGGTTCGAGGCGTTGACCGGGATCTGGTCCGCCACGAATTCGAGCGTCGGAGTCAGCCGCACGGTGATGTTCCGGCCGACTTCCTGCCGGAGCACACCCTTGGCCTTCTCGAGGCCCTTGGCAGCATCAGCCTGGGCCACCTCGTCACCGAACACCGTGTAGTACACGGTTGCATGCTGCAGGTCGTTGGTCACCCGCGAGTCGGTCACGGTGACGCCCTCCAGCCGGGGATCTTTGACCCGCCGGCCCAGGGCCTCCGCAACGACAACCTTAATCCGCTGCGCCAACTTGGCAGCCCGTGCGGGATCAGCCATTTCCACTCCTAAAAATTTGGATGTACGACGGCGCTGTGGCTCTTTGCACAATTCAGTGACGTGAGTATCCACGCGCCTATGGTGAGTCTATGACGATGCCGGAGAGTTTTGGGGGCGCCCGGGAGTGGCATCGGGCCTACCGGAGCTGGGCGGCACAGGATCGCAGATCCGGTGCCGCCCAGCGTAGGGGCGGGGCGCCCCCAAAACTCGGAGGCTCCCCGCCATAACTGCTAAACCAACCTAGACGCGCGGCTTCTCGCGCATCTCGAAGGTCTCGATGATGTCGCCTTCGGTGATGTCGTTGAACGAGCCAAGACCGATACCACACTCGAAGTCCGTGCGGACCTCGGTGGCGTCGTCCTTGAAGCGCTTGAGCGTCTCAACGGTGAGGTTGTCGCCGATGATCTTGCCGTCGCGGCTGATGCGGGCCTTGGCGTTGCGCCGGATAACACCGGAGCGGACGATCGAGCCTGCAATGTTGCCGAACTTGGAAGAACGGAACACTTCGCGGACCTCGGCAGTGCCAAGCTGGACCTCTTCGTACTCCGGCTTGAGCATGCCCTTGAGGGCTGCCTCAATGTCATCGATTGCTGCGTAGATGACGGAGTAGAAGCGCATGTCCACGCCTTCGCGGTCTGCCAGTTCGGCAACACGCTCGGCGGGCTTGACGTTGAAGCCGATGATGACGGCGCTGTCGACCGTTGCCAGGTTGACGTCGTTCTGCGTGATCGCACCGACACCGCGGTGGATGACGCGGAGCTGGACACCCTCGCCGACGTCGATCTTGAGCAGCGCGTCTTCGAGGGCTTCCACGGCACCGGACACGTCACCCTTGAGGATGAGGTTGAGGGTGTCGATCTTGCCTTCGGCGACGGCCTGGTCGAAGTCTTCCAGGCTGATGCGCTTGCGGCGCTTCGCCAGGGCGGCGTTGCGGTCAGCGGCTTCACGCTTCTCGGCGATCTGGCGGGCGGTGCGCTCGTCAGCGGTCACGAAGAAGGTGTCACCGGCGCGCGGGACGTTGGACAGACCCAGCACCTGCACGGGGCGGGACGGGCCGGCCTCGGTCAGGGCGCTGCCGTCGTCGTCGAACATCGCACGGACGCGGCCGTGGGCCGTGCCTGCCACGATGGTGTCGCCGACGTGCAGGGTACCGGACTGGACCAGGACGGTGGCCACGGAACCGCGGCCCTTGTCCAGGTTGGCTTCGATCGCGATACCGCGGGCGTCCTTGTTCGGGTTGGCGCGCATGTCCAGGGCAGCGTCTGCGGTGAGCAGGACGGCGCCGAGGAGCTCGTCGATGTTGAGGTTCTGGCGTGCCGAGACCTCAACGAACATGGTGTCGCCACCGTATTCTTCCGGAACCAGGCCGTACTCGGTCAGCTGGCCGCGGACCTTGTCCGGGTTGGCGCCTTCCTTGTCGATCTTGTTCACGGCCACGACGATCGGCACGTTGGCCGCCTGGGCGTGGTTGAGGGCTTCAACGGTCTGCGGCATAACGCCGTCGTCCGCTGCGACCACCAGGATGGCGATGTCGGTGACCTTCGCACCACGGGCACGCATGGCGGTGAACGCCTCGTGGCCCGGAGTATCGATGAAGGTGATCTTGCGATCGAGGCCTTCGTGGTTGTGCGTGACCTGGTAAGCACCGATGTGCTGCGTGATGCCGCCGTGCTCGCCCGCCATGACGTCGGACTTGCGGATGGCATCGAGCAGTCGGGTCTTACCGTGGTCAACGTGACCCATGACGGTGACGACCGGAGGACGTGCCTCGAGGTCTTCGTCGCCTTCGGCTTCGAGCTCGGCTTCGAAGTCGATGTCGAAGGTGGAGAGCAGCTCGCGCTCCTCGTCCTCCGGCGAAACAACCTGCAGCTTGTAGCCAAGTTCCTCACCCAGCAGGGCAAACGTCTCTTCATCCAGCGACTGCGTGGCCGTGGCCATTTCGCCGAGGTGGAACAGGACGGTGACCAGTGCTGCGGGGTTCGCCTCGATCTTGTCGGCAAAGTCCGTGATGGACGAGCCACGGCGAAGCCGGACTACGGTGTTGCCGTCGCCGCGGGGCACGCTCACGCCGCCCAGCGACGGAGCACTCATCTGCTCCAGTTCCTGACGCTTGGCACGCTTCGACTTGCGCTGCTTGCCGCGTCCTGCGCCGCCCTTACCGAAGGCACCCTGGGTGCCGCCGCGACCG
Source organism: uncultured Actinomycetota bacterium (assembly GCA_963810895.1). Taxonomy (GTDB): domain Bacteria; phylum Actinomycetota; class Actinomycetes; order Actinomycetales; family Micrococcaceae; genus Arthrobacter. The sequence goes on along the minus strand of CAWEPM010000004.1, from coordinate 286,542 downwards.
CGACCGCCCTTACCAAAGCCACCACCGGCCGGAGCACCGCCGCCACCGGCACCGGGAGCACCGGTACCCGGAGCGCCACCCGGACGGCCCGGACCACGGCCGCCGCCACCGGGACGGCCGGCACCTGCGGGTGCGGGACGTTCGGTGCGGTTAGGCATCATGCCCGGAGTCGGACGGTTGCCGCCGGCACCTGCCGGACGACCAGCGCCGGGAGCGCCGGCCGGACGCGGGGCGCCGGGGCGGGGGCCGCCTGCGCCTGCTGCCGGACGGGGACCACCCGGACGGGGACCACCAGCGCCTGCTGCGGGACGCGGGCCGCCGGGGCGTTCGCCCTCGGTGCGGCTTCCGCCCGGACGCGGCATGCCCTGGGAAGGAGCGAACGGGTTGTTGCCCGGACGCGAGGGACGTTCGTTGTCGCCGCCGCGGCCGCGGGGCATGCCCTGGGACGTGGCGAAGGGGTTGTTGCCGGGACGGGGACCGCCCGGACGAGGTGCAGATCCGCCCTGGCGTGCCGGAGCAGCCGGGGTTTCAGCCTTGGGGGCCGGACGCGCGCCGGGCTTGACGCCCGTCGAGGGAGCAGCCGGGGCCTGGGCAGCGGGGGCTGCCGGAGCCTGGGCGGCGGGGGCTGCCGGAGCGGCGGGCGCGGCGGCAGGTGCCGCAGCGGCCGGAGCCGGAGCTTCAGCCTTGGGTTCTGCAGCCTTGGGCGCAGCGGGGCCAGGCGCGGGCGCCGGACGGGTCGCTGCCGGGCTGGCAGATGCCTGGGGGGCGGACGCCGGAGCTTCGGACTTCGAAGCTGCGGGGGCGTCGGGGTAAGCGTTGCGCAGTTTCCGCACAACGGGGGCCTCGATAGTTGACGAGGCGGAGCGAACGAATTCGCCCAGTTCCTGCAGTTTGGTTACTGCATCTTTGGAAGTAATACCGAGCTCTTTAGCAAGCTCATGTACGCGGACCTTGGCCACATTTCTCCTGTCTCGGTCCGCACCGAGCCAGGCACGAACCGTCTACTTCTTACTGCGGGCCTCCGCCGCGAATGCAGCTGAAAGGCCCATTGCAGAGCGCAACAAAGTTGTCATCGTTGCGCACTCATCGCTGGGAACTCATCGGGTTTCCATCAGTTTTCTGACCCGCTTTCAGGTTGGACGGTTGTTGCTGCGGCCACCGGAGTGCCCACGGCTTGCGTGCCGGCAGTGATCCGGCGTTCAACGTCAGCTGTACCGGCTGCGCCATTGAGGGCGCGACCGAACGCTCGACGTTTGACCGCCAGTGCCAGGCACTTCTCGCTGGGGTGCAGCCATGCTCCCCGGCCAGCCATCCGGCGTCGTTCGTCCACCACGACGGCGGATGAACCGCCGGCGCCGGCGACGAGCCGGAGTAACTCCGACCGCGACCCTTTTTGTCGGCATCCGATACAGGTGCGCTGCGGCTGATTCCCGAGATGTTGCACATGTGCCACGTTCGAGTATCTTCCTGCCAGTACATCTGTTTGGTGTATATCTGCGTCCTAGGGAATCCGGAAAAACCCGGACGCGCCAAAGACACACGGATACCGGCCGTTAGGCGCGGTCATGTCTATTCTAGCCCCTCCGGCGCCCGGGTCCCGAACCCGGGCGTGCCGGTCAGCGCTAAAACCACGGGTCAAGCCGTGAGACAGCACACAGACAGCGGGCCGCGACGGCGGCCCGCTGTCCGTAGTGCCTGCGCGTGCGCGCGTGCTTACGCTCAGGGCTATTTGCTGCTGTTGACCGCGGCGTCGGAGACGATATCGATTCGCCAGCCCGTGAGCTTGGCGGCGAGACGGGCGTTCTGGCCCTCTTTGCCGATGGCCAGGGACAGCTGGTAGTCGGGAACAACTACCCGCGCGGAACGGGTCGCCTCGTCGGTGATGGTGACCGAATTCACGCGCGACGGCGAGAGGGCGCTGGCGATAAAGGTCGCCGGGTCGTCGCTGTAATCAACGATGTCGATCTTTTCGTCGTTGAGTTCGGTCATCACGGCGCGGACACGCGAACCCATTTCGCCGATGCAGGCACCCTTGGCATTCACGCCGGGGGTGTTTGCCTTGACGGCGATCTTGGTGCGGTGCCCGGCTTCGCGGGCCAGCGCCACGATCTCAACGGAACGGTCCGCGATCTCGGGAACTTCGAGTTCGAAGAGCTTCCGGACAAGCCCGGGGTGTGAGCGGGACAGCGTGATCGACGGGCCCTTGGTGCCGCGGTGGACGTCGATCACGAAGGCGCGGAGCCGGTTGCCGTGGATGTACTTCTCGCCGGGAACCTGCTCGGGCGGCGGCAGCAGTGCCTCCACCGTGCCCAGGTTCACCTGAATCATGTGCGGGTTGTTGCCCTGCTGGATGGTGCCGGCAACGAGCTCACCTTCGCGCCCCTTGAACTGGCCCAGCACGTTATCGTCTTCAGCGTCCCGGAGGCGCTGCAGGATGATCTGCCGTGCGGTGCTCGCCGCGATGCGGCCGAAGCCCGCGGGGGTGTCCTCGAACTCGCCGATCGGGGCGCCGTCGTCGTCGATCTCCGTGGCCCAGATGGTCACGTGGCCGCTCTTGCGGTCCAGCTCGGCCCGGGCCTTCTCGAAGGCGCCCGGCGTCTTGTGGTAGGCCACCAGGAGGGCCTGCTCAATCGTCGGAATCAGGAGATCCAGCGGGATTTCACGCTCACGCTCCAGGAGTCTCAGCGCGCTCATGTCAATATCCATTAGGCCTCCTCAGAAGGTCCATTGTTTGCTTTTTCCAGACCGGCCTCTTCGAGGTGGCTGAACTCTATCTCGACTTTTCCGCTGCGGATCCTGTCGAAAGGAAGCTTGACGGGCTCACCCTGCTTGGGTTTCATGCCCTTCTTGACGGCAATTTCCGGGACGAGGGTGACGCCCTCATCATCCACGGACTGGATCCTGCCGGTGACGTTGTCACCCTGGATCACATTGACGTTGACCATCCGGCCGCGGGCGCGGTGCCAGTGCCGCTCTTCGGTCAGTGGACGTCCGACGCCGGGCGAGGAGACCTCGAGCTCATAGGGGCGAGCGTCCATGCTGGGGTCGTTGTCCAAGGTGTCCGAGAGGGTCTTGGAGATTTCCGCGATGACGTCGAGCCCGACGCCACCGGCTTCCTCCTGCGGCAGGTCCACCACCACGTGGACCACCCGGTTGGCGCCGGCGACATGGATGGATACGTCCTCCAGGTACAGCCGGTTCGCCAGCACTGCGGGTTCCAGGAGTGCATGCAGGCGCTCGGCCTCCACATTGTGAACGGTTGCGGCCTCAGCCTTCCCCGTTCCGGTCCGGTCTGTTGAAGTCGTGGCTTCTGCGTTGGTCATGATGCCGGCCGCCTCCCGCTAGATGATGTTGTGTGTACTAGCCTAGCGATTTTCCGGGCGGCGTGGTGCACGGAGTTCCGGGCCGGCATGACAACATGGTCTGTTGTGAACGACGACACCCGGGAAAAACGATGGCAGGACCACTTTCCCCGGTTGCTCCCCCGCTACGCACTTCTGGCGTGCCTCGCCCTGGTGGTGGTGAGCCTGGGGGTGGCGTTGAGACCGGCCCGGCCGCCGCAACCCGCGGAGCCGCCCTTTTCCGAACAGGCACGGGCCGCCGCACTGGCCGAAACCGTGCGGCTGAAGGATGCCGGCAGCCACCTTGGCACGCCGGCGAAGGACCGTTCCGCGGCCCAGTCGACTGACCGCTCCACAGACACTCCTGAGGGCAATCCGGCAGGTACGGGGAATCCCGCCGTCGAGCGAACTGTGACCTTGCTGACAACGCAGGCGCAAGCGCTCCTGGCACCGGGAGAAAGCATCCCGGACGCCCCCGGCGCATCGCCCGCGGGCTCCGGCGAAGCAACGCGCTCCGCACCGGCGACGTCCGCCGCCGCGCCGTCTGCTGCCGGATCATCTCCCGCCGCACCGTCCGCTGCGCCGCTGCCGGCGACCGCCGCCGAGCTGGTGACGGCCCTCGCGGACAGCGGCCGCCAGCGCCTTGCGGACGCAGCCGTGGCCGACGGCGGCATGGCGCGGCTGCTGGCCGCCGTCGGCACCGCGCAGCTACTGCAGGCGTCCGCCCTCGCGGCGGGTACCGGAACGGCGGCGCCGCCTGCCGACGTCACCGCCCCGCAGCTTTCCGGCACATGCCCGTCCGCATCCGCCGGGTCCGGAGATGCCACCACCGGCGCCGCTTCCCGCGCAGCCCCTGACAGCCACGAGACGCCCGGGGCCACATCGTCCGATCCGTCCAAGGCCACCGTGGGAGCCGCACTCGCGGCGGTCGTCCGGACCGAAGCGCAGACCATCTACGGCTACCAGGTGGCGCTGCCCCGGCTGGGCAGCGACGCAGCGAAGTCCGCGGCAGAGCAACTGGCGCACCACGACGCGCTCCTCAGCGACGCGGAATCCCTGAGCCGGCAGCACTGCTCCGCCGTTCCGCCGCGCGAGGCGGGCTACACGCTGGGCCGGTCCTTCCTGTCCTCCCCCGCCGCCGGGCTCGGCAGCCTGGAGGCCGCCGCGTTGCCGGTGTACGGAGACCTCGTGGCGCTGAGCGACGGCGAGACCCGGCAGTGGGCCATCGCGGCCCTGCTCGATTCCGGGAAGCGGGCCGTGCTCTGGGGCACGGATCCGGGCGCGCTGCCCGGCCTGGATCGGGCGGCGTTGCCGTCGCTGCCGGCAAACTGAGCGCCGGAGGCAAGCCTCGACTTATTTTGGTAAGCCTTGGAATACTGGCACGCCTTCGGCCCGGGTGATTTGCTGTAGGCATGGACACGACCGGCGCCGCAACCCTGCACGAGAACGAGCCGCACCACAATGACATCGCGCACCGCCTCAATTGGCTCCGCGCGGGCGTCCTGGGGGCCAATGACGGCATCGTCTCCGTCGCCGCGATCGTCGTCGGCGTCGCCGGCGCCACGACAGACACCGGGGCGATCCTGCTTGCGGGCACTGCAGCGGTCGTGGGCGGTGCCATCTCGATGGCCCTCGGTGAATACGTCTCCGTCAGCAGCCAGAAGGACAGCCAGCACGCCTTGATCGAGAAGGAGCGCCGGGAACTGGCGGAACAGCCGGAGGAGGAGCTCGAGGAGCTCGCCGCGATCTACCAGGGCAAGGGCCTCAGCCCCGAGACGGCACGCACGGTAGCCAAGGAGCTCACGGCCCACGATGCCCTCGGCGCCCACCTCTCAGCCGAACTCCACATTGACGAGACCGACATCGTGAGTCCGTGGCACGCGGCCTTCGCCTCTGCCATCGCGTTCTTCATCGGTGCGATCCTGCCCATGCTGGCCATCCTGCTGCCGCCGGAAAACATCAGGATCCCGCTGACCTTCGTGGCCGTGCTCGTGGCGTTGGCGGCCACCGGCGCCGTGGGCGCGTGGATCGGCGGCGGCTCGAAGCTCAAGGCAGCCATCCGCGTCGTGATTGGCGGCGCCGCGGCGCTGGTGGCCACGTTCGTGATCGGCAACTTCCTCGGCGCCAGCGGCATCGTCTAGGTCCGCGGCGCCCCCAAGAGACAACCGCCAACGCGGCAGCATGCCGCGCTCACGCCGGCAGCCTGCGCCGGTTCCGGCGATAGGTGCCCGCGCTTCGATAGGTGCCTGCGCCTACGATAGGTCCGGTGAGCCCGATCCCCGACGTCCCCATTCCGCCCGATCTTTCCCGCCGCTACAACCGCACGCCTGCCGGACGTGACTGGCTGGTGTCGCTTCCCGGCCTGATCGGCCACTGCCTCGACCAGTGGGACCTGGTGCCGGACCTGGAACCGGACGCCCTTCCCTGGAACGGTCACGGCGGCGTCGCGATCCCTGTGCGGCGCCGCTACGGGGATGAATCCCCCGGCAACGGCAACCACGGCAGCGCCGCCGTCCTCAAGGTGGCGTTCCCGCATGAGGAGGCCATCCGGGAACGCCATGCCCTCGCCCTGTGGGGCGGCCACGGCGCCGTCCGGCTCCTGGCCGCCGACGCCGAATCCTGCGCCCTGCTCCTGGAGCGGCTGGAGGCCGGCCGTTCCCTCCAGGACGTCCCGCTGGAAACGGCGGTGCCGGTGTGGGGCGGTTTGGTCCGCCAGCTCAGTGTGGTCCCCGACGACCGGCCGGAGTGGCAGGAAATCGACCACGTGGCGGCCCGGGCCGAACAGTGGAGCGACGAATTCCCCGAGACGTGGGAGCACCTGGCGCGGCCGTTCCCCCGATGGCTGCTTGAGGCGGCGCTCGAGGTCTGCCAGACCCGCGGCGCCGTGGGCAGGCGGTCAGGCAGGGACGTTCTGGTCCACGCGGACCTGCACTACCTGAACATCCTGGCCCGGCCCGGCGTGCCGGAACCCGGTGCGCCGCAACCCGGTGCCCGGGAGATGGGCCCGTCGGGGCTGGCATCCTTCGCTGCCATTGACCCGCAGCCGATGATCGGCGAGGCGGAGTTTGCCGTAGCCCCGGTGTTGTGGAACAGGCTCCGGGAGTTGCCGCGCAAGGATCCCGGACCCGCGTTGCTCGCGCGCTGCCGGGATTTCGCTGCGGCAGCCGGTCTCGATGCCGAGGCCGCCCGGCAGTGGAGCCTGGCGCGCGAGGTGGAGAACGCCCTCTGGTATGCCTCGCAGCGCCATCACGAAGGCGATCTGGCCCGTTCGCTGTGGGTGGCCAGCACCCTGGCGGGCGCTACCCTGCCGGACCTGCCGAGGCCGCACGAGCTGCCCGAGCCGGGCGAGGGCCCGGCCCAACCGGCGGCGGATCAGCGCTAGTCCCGGCCCTGCGCCACGGGGCACTGCACTGCGCTGCGCGGGCGGGGACTTTCGACTCTTCCCCGTCTGGGGCGCCGAGGCGAGAGTTGGACGCATGCAGGAACCCCGTGCCGGGCGCCCGGGCGCCGAACCCGATGGCCGGCGGGACCGGAATAATGACGATCCATTCCTCCGGTATGCCGGCCGCTTCGACCGGCCGATCGGGGACGTCGCGAACATGCTCCGTTCCTCCCGTGCTGCCCCCGCCGAGATTGCCCGCACGCTCGGCCTGCCCGCGGCAGCGGTCGAAGGACCGGCATCGTTCTTCGCCGATTTCTCCGCGTCCCGCGGAGCCCGGCACGTCCGGGTCTGCACCGCCGCCGCCTGCTTCGCGGCGAGCGGTGGCGCGCACCTCGCCGAGGTGGAGGCGGCGCTCGGAGTGGAAGCGGGAAGCCGGAGTGCGGACGGCTCCGTCTCGATCCAGGCAGTGCGCTGCCTCGGCTATTGCTTCTCCGGCCCCGCAGCCCTCGACGGCGTGGACGCATATGCCGGGCCCGGCCTGGCGGCTCAATTGCGGGGATCGTCCCCGCGGACGGCCCCGCCCATCCCGGTGTACAGCGACAGCCCGGTCCCTGTGGTGACCGCCGGACTGCTCGGAGCGTCGCCGCCGTGGTCGGTATGGCCTGGCGTCGCCGCCTCAGCAGCACCCGAGGACGTCCTGGGCCGGGTCGAGGCCGCACAGCTGAGGGGGCGGGGCGGAGCCGGGTTCCGCGCCGCCGCCAAATGGCGGGCCGCACTTGAGCACCCTGCGCCCCGGATCGTGGTGGCCAACGGCGATGAGGGCGACCCCGGTTCCTATGCGGACCGCCTGCTCATGGAACAGGACCCGCACCGCGTGCTCGAGGGTCTCGCCCTGGCCTGCTTCGCCGTCCGTGCGGCCACCGGCATCGTGTTCGTCCGCTCGGAGTATCCGCGCGCCGCCGCCCGGCTGCGGGATGCGCTGCTCGAGGCACGCACCGCCGGGCATCTCGGCCCGGACGCGGCAGGCAGCGGTTTCAGCCTGGAGATCCACGTGGTTGAGGGTGCCGGGTCCTATGTCTCAGGGGAGGAAACGGCCCTGCTGAACGGGCTCGAAGGGCTGCGCGGCGTTGTGCGGCCCCGGCCGCCGTTCCCCACGGGGCGCGGACTCCACGGCCGGCCCACGGTGGTCAACAACGTGGAAACGCTCAGCGCGGTCCCGTGGATCGTGCAGCACGGCGGACCCGCGTACGCTGCGCTGGGGACCGCGGACGAGGCCGGCACCGTGCTCGCGTGCCTGTCCGAACGGTTCCTCCGGCCCGGAGCCTACGAGGTGGAGATCGGCACGCCGGTCCGGCGGATCGTCGAGGATCTCGGGGGCGGGCTTCGCGGCGGTGCAACACTGCGCGCCCTTCAAATCGGCGGGCCCCTGGGCGGCTTCCTCGGCCCCGAGGACCTCGATGTGCCGCTGAGCGATGCCGCCCTGTCCAGGCACGGAGCAGCCCTCGGCCACGCAGGAATCGTCGCCTTCGATGACACGCTCTCAGGCGGGCAAGTGCTGCGAAACCTGTGGGACTTTGCCGCGGCGGAGAGCTGCGGGCAATGCTCACCCTGCCGGGTAGGGGCATGGCGCGGCCGTGCCTTGTCGGAGCGGCCGGATGACCCGGACATCAGCCGCGAACGCGGCGAGGTGCTGCGCACGATGGCGGCGGGCAGCCTGTGCGCCTTCGGCCGCCGGGTGCCGGCCGCGGTGCGAAGCCTCGCCCGCGTCTACGGCCTTGCCGGATGGCCGTCGTGAAACTCCTGGTCGACGGCCGCCAGGTCGAGGTCCCGGCCGGAGCTACGCTGCTCGACGCGGTGCGGGCGGCCGGCCTGGCCCTTCCGGCGTTGTGCCACGATGACCGGCTCACGACCGTGGCCTCGTGCCGTACGTGCCTGGTCGACATCACCGGCCGGGGTCCGGCCGCCGCGTGCAGTACCCCGGCGGAGGACGGATTGCGCATCGCCGTCGAGGCGTCCCGGGCGATCCGGCGTGATGCCTTGCAGGCCATCGTCGCCGGGCTTCCGCCCCGGGCACTGGACGTCCCTGCCGACCGCAGCGAACTGGCCCGGCAATGCGCCGACTACGGGGTGACTGCCCCGGCTGGTTCCGTCGTGCCACCCGAGCGCGGAGTTGACCACTCCCACCCGTACGTCAAGCTCGACCGCGATCTCTGCATTGCCTGCGGGCGGTGCGTCCGCGCCTGCGCCGAGATCCAGGGCACGTTCGCCCTGACGCTTGTGGGCCGCGGCGCCGGCACGGTGGTGGCGCCGGGAACAGGCGGTCCGTGGGCGGAGTCCGATTGCGTCTCGTGCGGGGCATGCGTGGACACGTGCCCCACCGGTGCACTGTCCGAGCCCGGGCTGCTCAATCTGTTGCCGATCGAACGGCAGACCCGGACCACCTGCGGGTATTGCGGCGTCGGCTGCAGCCTGGAGGTCTCCACCCGCGACAACGTGATCATGACCGTCCGGCCCGCCGGTGACGGTTCGGTGAATCGCGGCCACGCGTGTGTCAAAGGACGGTTCGCCCACGGGTTCCTCGGTTCCGCGGAGCGTCTGACTACCCCGCTGATCCGCAGGAACGGCACGCTGACCCCGGCGACCTGGGACGAGGCAGCCGGTTACGTGGCCGCCAGGCTGGCCGGGATCCGGGACACCGGACCCCGACGGATTCGCCCTCATCTCCTCGGCCCGGGCCACGAACGAGGAGAACTACCTCGCCCAGAAGTTCGCCCGGGCCCTCATGGGGACCAACAATGTGGACAACTGCGCCCGGCTCTGCCACGCCCCCTCCGCGGCCGGCCTGGCCGCCACGTTTGGCCTGGGCGGCGGGACGAACCCGTTCGATGACCTCGACCGGTGCGACGCGATCCTCCTGGTCGGTGCCAATCCGACGGCGGCGCACCCCGTCGTCGGTTCCCGGATCTTCCAGCGGGTCATGGACGGCGCCCGCCTGGTGGTGGTGGATCCCCGGCGCACCTCCCTGGCCCGGCACGCCGACGTCCACCTTCGGCCGCGGCCGGGAACCAACGTGGCCGTATTCAACGGCCTCGCGCACGTCCTGGTCCGCGAGGGGCTCGTGGACACCGCCTTCCTTGACGCGCACGCCAGCGGCTACGACGAGCTGCTCGGGTTGCTCGGCGATTACCCGCCGGAACGCGTGGCCGGCATCTCCGGCGTCCCGGCGGACGATCTGGTGCGCGCGGCCGTGATGTACGGGCAGGCACTGGCCCCGGCAATCTTCTACGGACTCGGAGTGACCGAACACCTGCACGGCACGGACGGTGTCCGGACCCTGTCCAATCTGGCCCTCCTGCGCGGTGCCGTGGGGCCGGGTGCCGGCGGAGGGGTGAACCCGCTGCGCGGGCAGAACAACGTCCAGGGCGCGTCGGACATGGGGGCCCTGCCCGACCTGCTGCCCGGTTACCAGAAGGTCCTGGACCCCGCAGCGCGGGCCCGGTGCGCCGAGGCATGGCGGGCCGAAGTGCCGCCGCGGCCCGGGCTTCGGATCCCGCAGATGTTCGCGGCCGCCCGGGGCGGGGCGTTGAAGGCGCTGTGGGTGATCGGGGAGGACGTGCTCGCCACCGATCCTGACAGCACCTCGGTACGGGCGGCCCTGGCGGCCTGCCCGCTGGTGATCTGCAACGATCTGTTCCTCTCCCCCACGGCCGCCGCCGCGGACGTCGTCTTCCCCGTGGCCGCCTGGCTCGAGAAGGACGGCACGTTCGTCAATTTCGACAGGCGCTTCCAGCGGGTCCGGGCGGCCGTGGCGCCCCCTGCCGGCGTCCGCACGGACTTCGCGGTGCTGCACGCCGTCGCGGCCCGCATGGGGGCGGACCTCGGTTGCGCCACCCCGGCGGAGGCCATGGCGGAATGCGCCGCAGTGGCGCCGCTGTTCGGCGGAATCTCGCACTCTCGCCTGGACCGCGACGGTCCGCTGCATTGGCCGTGCGGGTCTGCCGATTCCCCCGGAACGCCACGGCTCTACCAGGACCGCTTCGCCACTCCGGACGGCCTGGCGCACCTGGCCGCCCGTCCTTACCTGCCGCCGGGCGAGCAATGCGACGAGGCGTTCCCGTTCCTGCTCATCACCGGACGCAGAGGAGAGCACTACAACTCCGGCAGCATGACCCGCCGCACCGACAACCTGCGCCTGCTCGCCGGGGAGACGATCGACGTCGGCCCCGGGGACGCGGCGGCGCTGGGACTCCACGACGGCGATCCTGTCCAGCTGGGCAGCCGGCATGGAACGGCGGTCCTGCGGGCCAGGATCACGGACGATGTGGAACCCGGCCAGGTGTTCGCGGGCTTCCACTTCCCCGGTGCCGCGGTCAACAGCCTCACCTCTTCCGTGGAGGATGAGGTCACGGGGTGCCCCGAATACAAGCTGACCGCCGTCCGCCTGTCCGGAGGCGGCTGACCGCAACTCCTGCGGCGGTCAGCCGCGCACGGCCGCCAGCGCGTCGCGGACGGCGTCGACGGCGACTCTGACATCGGCGTCGTCCGTGCTCCAGTTGCTCACCGAAATCCGCAGGATATCGCGGTCCTGCCAGCGCGAACCCGACATCCAGACCCGGCCGTCCCCGATGATCCGCTCCGTCACGGCGCGCGTCACGGCGTCGTCCCCGAACGCCAGGGACACCTGGGTGTAATCGACGTCGTTGAGCACCTCCACGCCGTCCAGCGCCGCGAGCCGTTCCGCCAGCTGCGCGGCCCGCAGCACGAGCGTGCGGACCTGGCTGGCGACGCCCTCGCGGCCCAGCGATTTCAGCGCCGCCCACACCGGCACGCCGCGGGCCCGGCGGGACAGCTCAGGCACACTCTCGAAGGGGTCTCCGGCGCCGTCCGCGGCCTGGATCAGGTAGCTGGTGTGCAGCCCCATCGCCGAACGCAGGGCCCGCGCGTCGCGCACGATCGCGATTCCGCAGTCGTACGGGACGTTGAGGGTCTTGTGCGCATCCGTCCCCCACGAATCGGCGCCGGCGAGTCCGGCCGTGAGCGCGGAGAGCTCCGGCACGGCGGCCGCCCAGAGCCCGAACGCCCCGTCCACATGCACCCACGCGCCGTGCGCTTTCGCGACGGCGATCGCCTCGAGGAAGGGGTCGAAGGCGCCCGAATGCAGGTTGCCGGCCTGCAGGCACACGAGGGCCGGGACCGGGCGGCCGTCCTCCCGCGCGCTGAGCGCCAGGTCCAGGGCGCAATCGAGTTCGGCCGGGATGATCCGTCCCTGGCGGTCAGACGGCACCACGGTGGGACGCCCCAGGCCCAGATAGCGCAGGCCGAGGTCGATGGTGTCGTGCCGTTCCTGCCCCACGAAGCAGCGGATCCGGGGCGCGCCGGCAAGCCCGTCGCCGTCGAGGTCCCAGCCGGCATCGGCCATGAGCCGCCAGCGGGCGGCGGCCAGTCCGGTGAAGTTGGCCATGGTGGCGCCGGTGGCGAAGCCGACGTCGGACTCGCCGGGAAGACCCAGCAGCTCAAGGATCCACTTGCCGGCGGCTTCCTCGATGGCGGCGGTCGCGGGCGTGGCGAAGCGCAGCCCCGCGTTCTGGTCCCAGGCGCTGACCAGCCAGTCCGCCGCCAGAGCGGCCGGCAGAGTGCCGCCGATGACCCAGCCGAAGAACCGCCCGGACGGCATGGCCATCAGCCCGGGTTCGGCCTTGGCCGCGAGATAGTCCACCACGTCCGCGGCCGGCATGCCCTCCTTGGGCAGCGGGCCGCCGAAATCGGCCGCCAGCTCGGCCGCCGTGACCTGCGGCCCGATACGGCGGGTTCCCTGGCTCTCGAGCCACTGGCGTGCGTGCCCGGCCGCGGCCTCGAGGGCATCCCTGTAGCGTTCCTCACCTGCTGACATAGCTGCATGCTACGCCCGGTGCCATCGGACCGGGAGTCCCTTGCGGGCGCCGCGTGCCTAAGCGAAGTTGTCCTGCCAGACGTCGGAGCCGAGCTTGATGATCAGCGCGCCGACGACGGCAAGGAACACGATGCGGATGAATTTGTTCCCCTGTGTGACGGCCGTCCTGGCGCCGAGGTAGCCGCCGGCCATGTTGGCCACCCCCAGGAGCAGCCCGAGGCCCCACAGCACGGCGCCGTGCGGCACGAAGAACAGCAGGGCGCCGGCGTTGGTGGCCATGTTCACGATCTTGGCCTTGGCGCTGGCTTCCAGGAAGGCGTAGCCCATCGCCGAGACGAGCGCGATGATCAGGAACGAGCCGGTGCCGGGACCGATCAGGCCGTCATAGAAGCCGATCACGCCGCCGATCAGGCAGGCCACCACGTAGTGCCGGTGCCCCTGGTGGCGCAGCTTGGTCAGCTCACCGACATTGGGCCGGAAGGCGGTGAACAGCGCGACGGCGATCAGCGCGGCCACGATGATCGGTTTGAACACGCTCGCCGGCAGGTTGGCGGCCAGCACCGCACCGCCGAAGCTGCCCGCCATCGCGATCACCGCCATGGGCAGGGCGGTGCGCAAATCGGGCCGGACGCGGCGGTAGTACGTGGCCGCACTCGTGGTGGTGCCGAAGATGGACCCCATCTTGTTGGTGGCCAGCGCCTGCACCGGGCTGATGCCCGGCACCAGGAGCATCGCCGGGAGCTGGATGAGTCCGCCGCCACCGACCACGGCGTCGACCCAGCCCGCCGCCAGTCCCGCCACGATGATCAGGATGACGGTGCCGAGCTGGATCGACTCGAGTCCGGAGACCATTACTTAGTACGGCCCAGGACTGCGCGGCGTCAGCTGTTGCGGACGGCGTTGACCACGTAGTCAACAGCCTTGTCAACGGCTACGTTCTCGGCGTTGCCGCTGCGGCGGTCCTTGATCTCCACGACGCCGTCCACGAGTCCGCGCCCGACGGCGAGGATGGTCGGCACACCGACGAGTTCGGCGTCGCCGAACTTCACGCCGGGGGAAACCTTGGGACGGTCGTCATAGATGACGTCGAGGCCTGCGGCTTCGAGTTCCAGGGACAGCTTTTCGGCGGCGGCGAAGATTTCCTCGCCGCGGCCCACAGCCACGACGTGGACGTCTGCCGGGGCGACGGCGCGCGGCCAGATCAGGCCCTTGTCATCGTGGTTGGACTCGGCGAGGGCCGCGACGGCGCGGGTGACCCCGACGCCGTAGGAGCCCATGGTCACCACGACCTGCTTGCCGTTCTGGTCCAGGACCTTCAGATCCAGGGCTTCGGCGTACTTGCGGCCCAGCTGGAAGATGTGGCCCATTTCGATGCCGCGGGCGGTTTCCAGCGGCCCGGACCCGTCGGGGGCCTCGTCGCCGGCGCGCACCTCGGTGCACTCGATGACGCCGTCCCAGCCGAAGTCGCGGCCGGCGACCAGGCCGAAGACGTGCTTGCCGGCCTCGTTGGCGCCAGTGATCCAGGTGGTGCCGCTGACGACGCGGGGATCCACGAGGTAGAGCAGTTTGGCGGCGCCTTCGGTACCGAGCAAGGGCGCGTCGAGGGACAGGCCGGGGCCGAGGTAGCCCTTGACGATGAGGGGCTGCTTCTTGAGGTCTTCCTCGCCGGCGGCTTCGAGGGTGATCTCGCCGGCGATCGGCAGGAAGGACCCGATGTTCGCTTCGACGCGCTTGAGGTCGACGCCGCGGTCACCGGGCACGCCGATGACGACGATCTGGCGTTCGCCGGTCGGCAGCGTCACGGCGAGCACGACGTTCTTGAGGGTGTCCGCGGCGGTCCAGGCGCCGCCGTCGGCCTCGCTGCGCGGAACGAGGACGTTGGCCGCGTCCACGAGGGTTTCGATGGTGGGCGTGTCCGGGGTGTCGCGGACTTCGGCGGCCGGGGCGTTGCTGAAGTCGATCTCCGCGGGGACCACGGTAGTGACGGCCTCGACGTTGGCCGCGTACCCGCCGGCGGAGCGCACGAAGGTGTCCTCGCCGATCTCGGTCGGGTGCAGGAATTCCTCGCTCTTGGACCCGCCCATGGCACCGGCGGTGGCGGCCACCGGAATGACCTCGAGGCCGAGGCGCTCGAAAATCTTCAGGTACGCGCCGCGGTGCGCCGCGTAGCTGGCGTCCAGGCCGGCGTCGTCGACGTCGAAGGAGTAGGAGTCCTTCATGATGAACTCGCGGCCGCGCAGCAGGCCTGCCCGGGGACGTGCCTCATCGCGGTACTTGTTCTGGATCTGGTAGATGCTCAGCGGCAGGTCCTTGTACGAGGAGTACAGGTCCTTGACCAGCAGGGTGAACATTTCCTCGTGCGTGGGGGCCAGCAGGTAGTCGTTGCCCTTGCGGTCCTTGAGCCGGAAGATGCCCTCGCCGTACTCGGTCCAGCGGTTGGTGGCCTCGTAGGGTTCCTTGGGCAGCAGGGCCGGAAAGTGGACTTCCTGGGCACCGATAGCGGACATTTCCTCGCGGATGACCTGCTCCACCTTGCGCAGCACGCTCAGCCCCAGCGGCAGCCAGGTGTAGATGCCCGGCGCGGCCCGCCGGATGTAGCCGGCGCGGACCAGGAGCCGGTGGCTGGCCACCTCGGCGTCGGCGGGATCTTCGCGCAGGGTGCGCAGGAACAGCTTGGAGAGTCGAAGGACCACAGGTGGGGTATCCGTTTCTGGGGAAGTGCGGGCAAAGCCGGGAAAAGCATCTAGATACTAATCTACCGTCCAGACGGCCCCCGCTTATCGCGGCGCCCTGCCGCGTCGCCGCCCGGCGGCAGCGCTCATGACATGGAAGAGGAGGGAAGAACCACGCCATGACTGATGGAAGCCCCTGGCCGTTTCCAGCTGGTCATCCCGTCATGGCGTGGCTCCGCGGCCCCAGCACCCCCAGATCTCAGGCTGTGAGCTACTTGGTGTCGCCTCCAGGCGCTGCCTTCCCCGGTATTTGTGCCGGGGAGTGTGCGCGACTGTGCGACACGGCTAGGTAGAACCTATGTGACACCGGGCCCGGAATCAAGAGTCTGCACCCGGATAATTCCGTCACATGTTCGCAGGAGCCTTCCGGAGCCGCGAACGGGCTACTTCCCGACGAGCGCGGCGGCTGCTAGAAGAGCACTGTAGCGAACGTGCCCACCTGGCGGAAGCCCACCCGGTCGTAGGTGGCGCGGGCCTTGGTGTTGAAGTCGTTGACATACAGGCTGGTGACCGGCGCCAGGGTCTGGGCGAGGACGACGACGGCGGCCATGTAGCCTGCGCTCAGTCCCAGTCCGCGGAACTCGGGATTCATCCAGACGCCCTGGACCTGGGTGACTTCCGGCGTGACGGCACCCAGTTCGGCTTTGAAGATGACGTCGCCGGCAGCGTTCAGGTGCACGAGGGAATGGCCGTGGCGGATGAGGCTCTTCACGCGCCGGCTGTAGTACTCCCTGCCGCCCAGGTAGGGCGAGTAGCCCACTTCTTCCTCGAACATCGCAGCGCATGCCGGCAGGATCTTGTCGAAGTCGGCCAGCTGGCCAAAGCCCAGCGCGGGCTCGGGCGGGACGGCGGGCGGGCCCGTGATGGTCAGCAGCGGCTGGTCGTCGCGGACTTCGTGGGCGGCCTGGCCGAGCTGCTCCAGGGCCGAGTAGATGGCCAGGACGGTTTCGGCGGGGCCAAAGATCGAGGCGTAGCGGCGCCCGGAGCGGTGCGCGGCCGTGGCGACGAGGCCTGCGAGGTCGGGGTCCAGCTCGACCGGCACCAGGTTGGCGCCGGCCCAGCAGGCGCCGAGGAGGGTGCCGCCGTCGAACACGCCAAAGATACTGGCGCCCCCGGCCGTGGGGGACGCCGTACCGGCGGACTCCAGGTGCGAGAGGATGAAGACATTGGCGACGGCGTCACGGTGCGCCAGCGCCAGCAACGCTCCGGTGTCCGCGCCACCAAGGACGCGGACACCGACGCCGGAAGCGGAGCCGTCCCTACGAGACGCTAACCACGGGGCTACCCTTGAGAGCATCTTCGCCACCGGCGTCCCCCATCTCTTCAGCGATACGCATGGCCTCTTCGATCAGTGTCTCAACAATTTGATCCTCGGGGACAGTCTTGATGACCTCGCCCTTCACAAAGATCTGTCCCTTGCCGTTGCCCGAGGCAACACCGAGATCGGCCTCGCGGGCTTCGCCCGGACCGTTGACGACGCAGCCCATGACGGCCACGCGCAGCGGGATCTCCATGCCTTCCAGGCCCGCGGTGACCTGCTCGGCGAGCGTGTAGACGTCCACCTGGGCACGGCCGCAGGACGGGCAGGAGACGATTTCCAGCTTGCGGGGGCGCAGGTTGAGCGACTGCAGGATCTGGTTGCCCACCTTGATTTCCTCTACCGGCGGGGCCGAGAGGGAGACGCGGATGGTGTCGCCGATCCCGCGGGAGAGCAGGGCGCCGAACGCCGTCGCGGACTTGATGGTGCCCTGGAATGCCGGTCCGGCCTCCGTGACGCCGAGGTGCAGCGGCCAGTCGCCCTTTTCGGCCAGCATCTCGTAGGCCGCGACCATGATGACGGGGTCGTTGTGCTTGACGGAGATCTTGAAGTCGTGGAAACCGTGCTCTTCAAAGAGCGAGGCTTCCCAGACGGCGGATTCCACGAGGGCTTCCGGGGTGGCCTTGCCGTACTTCTTCAGGATGCCGGGTTCCAGGGATCCGGCGTTGACGCCGATCCGGATGGAGGTGCCGTGGTCCTTCGCGGCCCGGGCGATTTCCTTGACCTGGTCATCGAACTTGCGGATGTTGCCGGGGTTCACGCGGACGGCGGCGCAGCCGGCCTCGATCGCGGCGAAGACGTACTTCGGCTGGAAGTGGATGTCCGCGATCACCGGGATCTGGGACTTCTTGGCGATGATCGGCAGCGCCTCGGCGTCGTCGGCGGACGGGCAGGCGACGCGCACGATGTCGCAGCCGGAGGCCGTGAGCTCTGCGATCTGCTGCAGGGTGGCGTTGATGTCGGTCGTCGGCGTCGTGGTCATGGACTGGACGCTGATGGGCGAATCGGAGCCGACGCCCACGGATCCCACCTTGATCTGGCGCGTCTTCCGGCGGGGGGCAAGGACGGGGGGCGGTGCTGACGGCATTCCCAGGCTGACCGAGGTCACATGGACTCCCTTTTAGTATCGAAGGATCGAAGGTGCGGGCGGAACGGGCTAGGCGGCGTGCTCGGCCAGAAGACCGGTCAGCGGGGCCCACACAGTGGTGCGCGTGCCCGAGATGGCACCGGCGGCCGCGAAGGGGTCCTGCCGCAGGAGCTCGTTCAGGGCCGATTCGTCGGCCGCCTTGAAGATGAGCAGCGCGCCTGCGCCGTCGCCGTAGGGGCCGCTGGCGAGCAGCGCGCCTTCGCGGGCAAGTTCCGCCGTCCATGCGCGGTGCGCCGGGCGGCTGGCATCGCGGACCTCGGAAGATTCGGCGTCGTACACGTACTCCACAGCAAAAACAGTCATATGGATACACTATCGCCCTGTTTGCCCGGTTCCCATCCGGGCCGGCCCGGCACGCGGTCAGCCGAGGACGAGGACCTTGACCACCGCGGCCACGCCGGCCGCCCAGAGCATGGACGTGAGGGTTCCGATGATGAACCGCTCGGCGGCGACGGGGGTGGCCTTCAGCTCCGCAAAGCGGCCCAGGCCCTTGATGGCCACGACGTAGGCGATGGCAACGGGCTGGCCGGCGAGGATTGCCAGGCACACCGCGAACCGTTCCAGGACTCCGATAATGGCGCCGCCCCGCAGGATGCGCGCGCTGCTGACCGCGGCGTCGTCTGCGGCGGCTGCGGCTGCGGCGGCCTGTGCGGCCGGCGATCCGTGGCGGCGTCCGCTGCCGGCGGGGGGCTCTCGACGTCGGCGGTGGAGTCTGCGGCGGGGTCCTCTGCCGTAGCGCCGCCGGTGGCCGCACCGCCGGGTGGCCGCGCCGGCGTCGGCCCGGTCGTCGATGGTCCGGGCGAGCCGGAAGACCAGGGCCGTGACCGGCCAGCCGACGAAGCCGGCCGTGAGCATGGCCAGGGTGATCCAGAGGGCGTTCACCGGTCTCCTTCTGTGCTGTCGTGGGCGAAGGACAGCAGCATTGCGGCGGCCGGCCTCGCCGCCCATTCTTCCTGCCAGCCGGAGCGCAGGACTGCGCGGCTCACCGATTGCTCCGTGATTCCGAGTTTCTGCGCCGCAATTTTCTGGCTGCCGTGGCCGCCGTGGACGCCGGCCTGCCCCTGCCGCACCGAGCGCAGCACGTCCACCACCTTCCACTGCGCCGCGGTCCGGTCCTGGACCAGCCGGCCGATCAGTCGCAGCACCGCCTCCGCGTTGGCGCAGGCCTTCGCCCCTTCCGACCCGGCTGCGCGGTCCGCCCCGGACGCACCGCCCGCGGCCGACGCTGACGCCGGCACAGGACGGCCCCGCCGGCCGCCGCCGGCAACCACGGCGAGCGGCACATGGGCGGCCGCGGCTTTGGCGCGGTCAACTGCGGCCCGGGCTGCCACGAAGGCAGGGCCGGAGCCTTCCCGCGGACTGGCGGGCAGCGGCCGGTCCACCTCCCCCACCCCGATCCCGACGTACCAGTGGCCGCTGCGCAGGGCATGCAGGGCGATCTCCACGACCTCGTCGGGCCGTTCCACGACACCCTGGACCTCGTCGCCCACCGAGCGCTCAAAGCGCCCCGAGGTGGAGAGCGCGCCGAGTTCCTTCAGGAGGCCGGGGACCCGGTCGACGTCGCCGGTACTGCCGCGCTGGTCGATCGTCATGACGTACATGACCCCAGCCTAGAGAGCTGATCTTCAATAATCAATCACTTTCAACTGATTACTAAAAATCAGCCGAAATAAGCTTATAAATGAAAGTCAGCGGAATTCGGCTGGGAAGGGGGAAGCCGGGCTGAGAGGGCTGGACTGACCGGGCGCCGTCCGGGGGCACTTCGACACGAAACGCCGGGCGCCGTCGCCCATTTCGCCGCCGGACCGCGGCAAAGTGCCCCCGGGCCGCAGGGCTGAGCACCCGGACCGCGACGCCGTTGACCTCGCGGGACATTTCCGCAGCCACGAGGATCGGCGGGTCAGCCGAAGAGGTTGACCGGCTTGACGATGTCCGCGTAGATCAGCAGCGCCCCCATGCCCATCAGCAGCACCGCCACCACGTAGGTCACCGGGAGCAGCTTGGCGATATCGAAGGCGCCGGGGTCCGGGCGGCCGAACAGTTTGGCGACCTGGCGGCGGGCTCCCTCGTACAGCGCGCCGGCAATGTGGCCGCCGTCGAGCGGCAGCAGCGGAATGAGGTTGAAGACGGCCAGGGCGAAGTTGAGTCCGGCGAGCAAACCTACCAGGGCGGCGAAGCGGGACTGCAGCGGGACCTGCTCCATGGCGGCCACCTCGCCGGCCACTCGGCCCACGCCCACCACGCTGATGGGGCCGTTGGGGTCCCGGGGTTCCTCGCTGAAGGCTGCCTTGGCCACGCCGGCCACGCGCTCCGGCAGGTTCACGATCACCCCGGCGACCTGCTTGATGTTCTCCCCTGCCATCGGCAGCACGGAGGATGCCGGCTGCGGGACGAGTGCCGTCTGGGCGCCGATGCCCAGGAAGCCGACGTCCTGGTACTGGAGCTTTCCGTCTGCATCCTTGGCCTGCCGGCCGTCGGCGCCGATCACCGGGCGGGAGGAGAGCACGGGCGTGACCGTGGCGGTGACCGTGGCGCCGTCGCGCTCCACGGTGATGCTGACCTGCTTATCCGCCGAGGCGCGGATCCAGCCGGTGAGTTCGTCCCAGCTGGTGACGGCCTTGCCGTCGAAGGAGGTGATGGTGTCGTTCGGCTTGAGCCCGGCCGCTGCCGCCGGGGTGAGCTTGCAGTCGGCGGAATTCGGGTCCACGGTCTCGCCCGCCTTGACCTGGCACTTGGAGACATCGGCGATGGTGGTGGTCTGGCTGGCGACGCCGAATCCCATCAGCAGCACACCGGTCAGCACGACCCCGATCAGCAGGTTCATCGCGGGGCCGCCGAGCATGATGATGATCTTTTTCCAGACCGGGAGCTGGTAGAACACCCGGTTCTTATCGTCCGGGCCAATTTCCTCGTGGGCCAGGGAGCGGGCATCGGAGGCCAGCGACTGGAACATGCCGGTGCTCGACGCGCGGACGGTGCCGTCGTCCTTGTTCGGCGGGTACATCCCGATCATGGACACGTAGCCGCCCAGCGGGATGGCCTTGAGGCCGTACTCGGTTTCGCCCCGCTTCTTCGACCAGACGGTGGGTCCGAAACCGATCATGTACTTGGTCACGCGGACCTTGAACAGCTTGGCCGGCAGCAGGTGTCCCACTTCATGCAGGGCAATGGACACGGCGATGCCGATCGCCACGAAGACGACACCGAGAATAAAGAGGAGGACGGGGCTCATGTGCGTGATCTGCTGCTTCCTAGACGCTTCTGACGGCTAAACGTTCGTGAGTGCGGGCACGTGCCCATCTTTCAGCATCCAGTACGGACTCCACCGTCAGCCCGGAGGACCCTGTGTGTTCGCTGAGGACGGCTTCGATGGTATCGACGATGTCGGTGAACCGGATCTGCCCGGCATGGAAGGCCATGACGGCCTCCTCGTTCGCGGCGTTGAACACGGCCGGGAAGGTGCTGCCCTGCCTGGCCGCGTCCTTGGCCAGGCCCACGGCGGGGAACGCCGTGGCGTCCAGCGGCTCAAAGGTCCAACTGGTGGCCTGGGTCCAGTCGCAGGCCCGGGCGGAGCCGGGGACGCGGTCCGGCCAGCCGAGACCGAGGGCGATGGGCAGGCGCATGTCCGGCGGCGAGGCCTGGGCGATCGTGGAGCCGTCGACGAACTGGACCATGGAGTGCACCACGGACTGCGGGTGGACCACGACGTCGATCTTCTCCAGCGGGATGTCGAAGAGCAGGTGCGCCTCGATCACCTCCAGGCCCTTGTTCACGAGGCTTGCGGAGTTGGTGGTGACCATGAGGCCCATGTCCCACGTGGGGTGGGCCAGGGCGTCCTGCGGCGAGACGTCGTGAAGTTCGTCCCGGGTCTTGCCGCGGAACGGGCCGCCCGACGCCGTCAGGATCAGCCGGTCCACTTCCGCGGCGGAGCCGGAGCGCAGGCACTGGGCAATGGCCGAATGCTCCGAATCCACGGGGACGATCTGGCCTTCGCGGGCCGCGGCCTTGACCAGCGAGCCGCCGACGATCAGGGACTCCTTGTTGGCCAGGGCCAGTGTGGCACCGGACTTGAGGGCGGCCAGGGTGGGGGCGAGCCCGATCGAGCCGGTGATGCCGTTGAGGACGACGTCGGCGCTGATTTCCGCGATTCTCGTGGAGGCGTCAGGGCCGGTGATGAGTTCGGGACTGTACCCGATGAGTCCTGCCGCGCGGGCGGCGTCGTCGATCAGGGCCCGGAGTGCGGAGGCGTCCCCGGCGGCGATGCCGACGGCCTGGGCGCGGGTATGGACCGCCTGCCGGGCCAGGAGTTCGAGGTTGCCGCCGCCGGCGCTGAGCGCCACCACTTCAAAAAGGTGCGGGGCGCCGTCGACGACGTCAATCGCCTGTGTGCCGATGGAACCGGTGGACCCGAGGAGGACGATTTTGCGCGGCTGCATGATTCAAGTATCCCGCACCGCGGCCGGGCTCCGCTTTCCCCCTCGAGTTGGCATGTCACGGCAGTCGCGGCGCGAAACACTGCCGCGAAGTGCGAACTCGACGCACGCCTGGTTCTGCATGCCGCCGCACGTTGACGCTACGGGCCGCAGGCGTAACGTGGAAAACGTGGAGTGGACCGCGTGGTTCGACGCGCCGGAGTACGAGTTCGCCCGGCAGGTGCTGCAGCGCAGCACCGCCACCCTCTACTTCGTGGCCTTCCTCTCCTCGTTCAACCAGTTCCCGGCCCTCCTCGGCGAGCGCGGCCTGTTGCCGGTGCCGGAGCATCTCGAGTGGTTCAACCGCCTGGGCAGGCCCAGCCTGTTCCGCTGGCGCTACTCGGACCGGCTGCTGCGGACGGTCTGCTGGGGCGGCATGGCCATTGCCGCCACGCTCATCGCCGGGCTTCCCCAGCTTGGCCCGCCGTGGCTTCCGCTGCTCGCGTTCCTGACCCTGTGGCTGTTGTACATGTCGATCGTGAACGTGGGGCAGACGTTTTACGGCTTCGGCTGGGAGATGCTTTTGCTGGAGGCCGGGTTCACGGTGGCCTTCCTCGGCTCCGACCAGACTCCCCCGCCCAGGCCCATTCTGATCCTGCTGGCCTGGCTGGTGTTCCGGCTGGAGTTCGGCGCCGGCCTGATCAAGATCCGGGGCGGCCCGGAGTGGCGGGACCTGACGGCCCTGTACTACCACCACGAGACCCAGCCGATGCCGGGGCCGCTGAGCCGGCAGGCCCATCTGCTCCCCAAGGCATGGCACCGGCTGGAGGTCCTGGGCAACCACTTCGCCCAACTGGTGGTGCCGTTCTTCCTCTTTGCTCCCCAGCCCCTGGCCAGCGCCGCCGCCGGGATCATCATCTTCACGCAGCTTTGGCTTGTGGCGAGCGGAAACTTCGCCTGGCTTAACTGGATGGCGATCATCCTGGCCTTCTCGGCCGTCAGCGATCCCGTGGCGCACGCCGTGCTTCCGGCGATCCCGCTCGACTGGCACACCCCCGCCTGGGGTGAGGGCGCTGCGGCAGACGCCGGCACCCAGGCGCCGGTCGCGTGGCTCGTGGTGGTCCTGTTTGCCACCATCCTGCTGGTGGTGCTCAGCTACCGGCCCATCGAGAATCTCTTGTCCCACTACCAGCTGATGAATGCCGCCTTCAACCGCTGGCAGCTCGTGAACACCTACGGTGCATTCGGCAGCGTCACGAAGCGGCGGATCGAGATCGTGGTGGAGGGGACCCTCGACGAGGAACCGGGGGACGACGCGGACTGGCGGGAGTATGGATTCAAGGGCAAGCCGGGGGACGTCCGGCGCATCCCGCGCCAGTATGCCCCGTACCACCTGCGGCTTGACTGGCTGATGTGGTTCCTGCCGCTGCGGACTGTGCATGAGGAGTGGTTCTACGCGTTCCTGGCCAAGCTGCTGGAGGCGGACCGGCCGATGCTGCGGCTGCTGCGCCACGACCCGTTCGACGGCGAACGGCCCCGCTGGGTGCGTGCCCGCAGCTACCTCTACCGTTTCTCTACCCGGGCCGAGTTCCGCGCGACGGGCGAGCGTTGGATCCGCACCCCGATGTATGTGGTCATCCCGCCGTCGCGCCTGCCGCCGGACGGCTGAGACCCGTTTGCCGCAAATGGCCGGAATGGGGGTCGCCATTCCGGCCATTTGCGGCGAATCAGTGGAACACAAGCGCCTAGACAGACACCTCGTCCTTCACGGGCACGGCCTCCATCGTTGCCTGCCGGCGGCGCAGCCACCACGAGGCAACGAAGATCAGCGCCATGGACGCATACACCACTACCGCGAAGGGTGAGGAGAACAGCGCCGTGGGGTCGTTCTGCGAGAGCTGCAGCGAGCGCCGCAGCTGCACCTCGAACATCGGCCCAAGGATCATGGCAACGACCATGGGTGCCACCGGGTAGCCGTAGCGCCGCATGAAGTAGCCCAGGATACCGACCACCAGCAGGATGCCGACGTCGGACGGGGAGAAGTTCACCGAGAAGGCGCCCAACGCGGCGAAGACGAGGATTCCCGCGTAGAGGTAGGGTCGCGGGATCTGCAGGATCTTCACCCAGAGGCCCACCAGCGGCAGGTTCAGCACGAGCAGCATCAGGTTGCCCACGTACAGCGAGGCGATCAGGGTCCAGACCAGCGCACCCTGGTTCTCGAACAGGAGCGGCCCGGGCTGGATCTGGTAGCGCTGGAACGCGGTGAGCATCATGGCCGCGGTCGCCGTCGTCGGAATTCCGAGGGTCAGCAGCGGGACCAGGACGCCGGCGGCGGCGGCGTTGTTCGCCGCCTCCGGGCCGGCGACTCCTTCGATGGCGCCCTTGCCGAACTGCGCCTTGTTCGGGCCCTTGGCCAGTTTCCGCTCGGCGGCGTAGGACAGGAAGGTGGAGACGTCCGCGCCACCCGCCGGCACGGTGCCGATGGGGAACCCGATGAAGGTGCCCCGCAGCCACGGCTTCCAGGACCGCTTCCAGTCCTCCTTGGACAGCCAGGCGTTCTTGCCCTTGCTGACCGGGATGACCTCGACCGGACCGTGGCGCAGCTTGGAGGCAACGTAGAGCGCCTCACCGAGGGCGAAGAGGCCCACGGCCACGAGGACCATATCGATCCCGTCCGACCAGGGTGGGGTTGTCGAACGTGAAGCGCTGCTGGGCGGTGCTGTCATCGATGCCGATCAGGCCGATGAAAAGCCCAAGCCCCAAGGAGGCCAAGCCCCGCAGCACCGAGGCCCCCAGCAGGGCGCCGACGGTGAGGAACGCCACCACCATGAGGGCCACGTAGTCCACGGGGCCGAGGCCGACGGCGAAGTCGGCGACGACTGGCGCCAGGAAGGACAGCAGGACTGTGGCAATGGTGCCGGCGATGAAGGATCCGATCGCTGCCGTCGCCAAGGCCGCCGCGCCCCGTCCTGCCTTGGCCATCTTGTTGCCCTCCAGCGCCGTGACGATCGAGGAGGATTCGCCCGGCGTGTTCAGCAGGATGGAGGTGGTGGAGCCGCCGTACATGCCGCCATAGTAGATTCCGGCGAACACGATCAGCGCCGCGGCAGGGTCCAAGGCATAGGTGATGGGCATGAGAAGAGCCACGGTCATGGCGGGCCCAATGCCGGGGAGAACGCCTACGGCGGTGCCGACGAAGACGCCACCCAGGGCGTAGAGCAGGTAGACCGGCTGGAGGGCCGTCGCAAAGCCTTCGAGAAGCAGCATGAAGCTATCCATGGAAGAACGGCACCCCCTCGAACAGCGGCCCGGGCGGCAGGGAGACGCCCAGCAGCCCGCCGAAGACGTACTGCAGCACCAGCGCCAGGACGACGGACACGGCGATTGCCTTCCACAGCGGCTTGGCCCCGAGGGTCCATGCGGCGCCGCTGAACAGCAACGCGGCGGCCACAGGCCAGCCAGCCGGTTCGATCAGGAAGATATGGAGCACCACGAAGCCGACAAGCTTGGCGAGCGCCGCCCAGTCGGTCTTGGCGTTCACGTCCAGGTCCTCGCCTTCCTCAGCCTGTCCCACCTTGCCGCGGAACACCTGGACGACAATCCCGGTGCCCACAATCACGAGCAAGCTGCAGACGATGTACGGGAAGGCGCGCGGGCCGATGCCGGTCTCCGACAGCGGGATCGGAATGGATCCCGCCGTCAGAAGGCCTGCCGCGCCCACGCTGACGAACACGAGGGCGAAGAGAATCTCGCCCGTCGGCCGCTTGGCGGGCGTTGCTACGGGAGAGGACTTTGATACGACGGAAGACACTGCTACTTGACCAGGCCGATCTCGGTCAGCGTGGTCTTGACCTTGGTGATGTCCTCGGTCAGCCGGCTCGGCGAAGCGCGGCCGGGCCCTTGACCGTGCACCCGTTCGACGCCAGATGCCGGAATGGAGGGTTCCGTTCGACTGGTACTTCGACGACGCCGGCACCACCAGGACCAGCGGTTCTTCGGTCAGGCGCGCAATCGGCGTGGTGTCCTCGAGCCGGGTCTTGGCGCCGTTGGTCTCGACTGCGCCCACCATGACGTAGCCCATCACCATGAGGGTGTTGACGTCCTTCTCGGTGGCGAGTTTGGCCAGGCCGTTGGTCCCGCCGCCGCCGCCGATGTTGGTGACCTGGGCGGAGGAGACAAGCTTGTTTGTCTGCAGGTCCTGCTGCATGGCGCGCCCTGTCTGGTCCCAGCCGCCGCCCGGGTTGGCGGGAACGATGATGCTCAGCTTCTTGATCGGGTCAGCGCCCGCGGACGAGCCGGCAGTCGCGCCGGTTCCGCTTCCAGCGCAGGCGGACATGGCCAGGACTGCTCCGGCGGCTCCGGCAATGAGCGCGGCACGGCGGGTGTGGGTGGGCCGCGTGAAATGGAAGTTCTGCGAAGTCATGGTTTCTCCTTGAGCGAATGTGATGCACATCATTGGAATCACGTCACTGACCCTAGGAGCGCCCGGCAAAGGGCAACAGAATTTGGCCGTAGAGGTAGTAGTGGTCATATTGGTCACGGTCCGGACCGGGTATTTGGTCCTCGGCGGCGCCGCCCGGGTGGCAAGCTTGTGACATGGTTCACAGGATTCCCCTCCGGTTCCAGCTGGTCGCATTGCAGCTGGGCATCGTGCTGGCTGTCCTCACGGCGGTGGGGGTGGTGACCATCCGGATGCAGGAACATCAGCTCCGGGACGCCTACAAGGGCCGGCTGATCGGCGTGGCCGAAAGTGTTGCCCAGCTGCCCTCCGTCATCAACGCGTTCGGAACGCCGTCGCCGGCGCAGACCATCCAGCCGATCGCGGAAGTCATCCGGCAGGCATCCAATGTGACCTATGTGGTGGTGACAGACCGGCACGGGGTCCGGCAGTCGCACCCCAATCCGGCGGAAATCGGCCGGCCGGTGTCCACCGACCCCTCCGTGCCGCTGTCCGGCGAGATCTACGTGGGCACCCAGACGGGCACGCTCGGTGAGTCCTGGCGGGTCAAGGTTCCCATCTTCGATGCGGCCGGCGCGGTGATCGGCTCCGCATCCGTCGGTGTGCTGGAGAGCACCCTGGCCGCCGACCTCCATGAGGACATGCCGCAGCTGTTCGGCTGGCTGCTCGGGGCGGCGCTGCTGAGTTCCCTGGGCGCGATGTACGTCTCGAAACTGGTCTGGCGGCGGATCTACAAGCTCGAGCCCGAGGACATCGCGGCCCTGCTGGAAACACGCGACGCCATGCTCCACGGCCTCGGCGAAGGGCTCGTGGCGGTGGACGCCGACGGCAGGATCGCGCTGGTCAATGATGAGGCACGCCGCCTGCTCGCTCTGGCAGGGGACATCACCGGGACTTCCGCGGCGGCGAGCCTGGAACCGGCGGTCCTCCGCTTGCTCTCGGCCGGTTCCGCCACGGAGGAACTGGTGCTCTCGGGCGAGCGGATCCTGCTGGGCAAGGTCAATGCGGCCACCGTTGACGGTCGCGAAGTCGGCAAGGTGCTGATCCTGCGCGACCGCACCGAACTCCACACCATCTTGCGCGACCGCGACGGCGCTGTGGACGTGACGCAGGCTCTCCGCGCCCAGGCGCATGAATTCGCCAACAAACTGCACGTCATTTCCGGACTGCTGGAGCTCGGGAAACAGGACAAGGCCATCGAATACCTGGGCCGCAGCCACAACGACGCCGTGTTCGCGAACCGGCCGCTGGCGCCGGGAATCACCGATCACGGGGTCCAGGCCCTGCTGATCGCCAAGTCCACAGTCTGCGCCGAGCGCGGCATCGACATCGTCGTCAGCCCCGACTCGGTGTGCTCCGCCGATGATTCCGGTGACGTCATCACGGTCCTCGGCAACCTGATCGACAACGCTGTGGACGCCGCGGGCTACGACAGCACTGTTGCCATCCGGCTCGGCGAGAGCGCCGACGGTGAACGGATCATCGTGGTGGAGGACGACGGACCCGGCATTCCTGTTGCGGAACGCGCTATGGTGTTCGAGCCCGGCGTGACCAGCAAGGAGGCCGAGGGCATCAACAGCCGCGGATTTGGGCTCGCCCTGATCCAGCGGGTTGCCTTGCGGCGCGGCGGCCGGGCAACGGTATCCTCATCGGCATTGGGCGGAGCCTGCTTCACGGTAGCGCTCGGGACAAAAGAGGCGGAACTACAGAACCAATGAGCGCCATACGCACTCTCATCATCGACGATGACGTAGCAGTGGCCGGGATCCATCACGGGTTCCTGCTGGCACGCGGCGGATTCGACGTCGTAGCCATGGCCCACACCGGGCAGCAGGGCATCGATCTGGCCGCAGAGCTGGATCCGGAGCTAGTGCTGCTGGACATTCATCTGCCGGACATGTCCGGCCTGGACGTCCTGCTGCGGCTGCGCGGGCGCCGACGGCCTGTGGACGTCCTCGTGATAACCGCGTCCAGGGAGCTCGACACGGTCCGCGGCGCGATGGCCGGCGGCGTGCTGCACTACCTGGTCAAGCCCTTCTCCTCGCAGGCCCTGAACGAACGCCTGGACGAATACGTCCTGCTGCGCGAGGAACTGGCCTCGGGCACAGCCGGGCCGCTGGACCAGGCAAGCATCGACCGTTTGGTGGCGCCCTCCCGCCGGTCCGCGCTGACGGGAACCCCGTGGCGGGACAGTCAGCCCAAGCTGAACGGCCCGGGCCAACCTGCCGTGCGGCTGCCCAAGGGACTCTCCCGCCCCACCCTGGACGCCGTCATCGAGGCTCTGAAGGCCAGTTCCGAGGACGTCTCCGCCGCCAGCCTGGCGCTGCAAATGGGCCTATCACGGGTCAGTGCCCGCCGCTACCTCGAGTACCTCGTAGTTCACGGCCATGCCCGGCTGACCCCCCGCTACGGAGCGGCTGGGCGGCCGGAGAACCGCTACCTCTGGCGCCGCTAACCGGGAGCTGATGGCAGGTACCGGGGCACCCGCCTCCGCGCCGCTGTCCCTGCCGCCGCGGACCTGGGGTCAGGACCCGACTCGGCCCGCGCGGCGCAGCGTGGACTCGGCGTGCTTGAGGATGGGTCCGTCGATCATCTTGCCGTTGAACTGGAACACGCCCGTGCCTGCGGCGGCGGCGGCGTCGAGCAGCTCGGCGGCCGCCGCGACGTCGGCCTCTGTCGGTGCGTAGGCCTCGCGGACCACGGCCACCTGGCCCGGGTGGATACAGGCCTTCGAAGAGAATCCGGAGGCCACGGCGTCACGGGCCTCGAGCGCCAGACCGTCCAGATCCGGGATGTTGACGTAGACGGCGTCGACCGCGTCCTTGCCGAAGGCGCCGGCGGCCAGGAGGACACTGGAGCGGGCGTGCAGCGCGACGGCCCGGTAGTCGCCGTTCTCCGTCCGGCTGGAGGTTCCGCCGAGCGACGCCAGCAGGTCCTCCGCACCCCACATCAGGGCCACCACGTTCGGTTCGGCGGCGATGGCGGCCGCGTTGAGGACCCCGGCAGCCGTCTCGCAGAGGGCAATCACGCTATAGCCCTCCAGCTCCTTGAGCTGCGCGGCACTCTCGGCCTTGGCCAGCATGATGTGCCGGTAGGGCGTGTGCTTGAGGCAGTGCATGTCCTTCTCGAACTCGTCCGTCCCGGCCGGATTGACCCGGATGATGGTGCGGCTCGGATCCAGCTCCGGGACGTCGCCGGTGGCGCCGAGCTGGGCGAGGAT
The DNA here is from genome assembly GCA_963810895.1 of uncultured Actinomycetota bacterium. Lineage (GTDB taxonomy): Bacteria > Actinomycetota > Actinomycetes > Actinomycetales > Micrococcaceae > Arthrobacter. The sequence goes on along the minus strand of CAWEPM010000004.1, from coordinate 256,641 downwards.
GGCGCCGCGGGCCCGCTGTTTGTCCGCGGGGGCGACGGCGTCCTCGAGGTCCACGATCACGGTGTCGGCGCGCTCGGCGGCTTTCTGGTACCGCTCGGGGCGGTCGGCGGGGCAGAACAGCAGGGCGGGGCCCATCAGGAAACTCATGTCTCTATTGTCCCCTTTTGCGCCGCTTCCAGCTCGGCAGCGGCGTGGGCCTCGCGTGTCCACATCAGGCAGCTGCGGGCGGCGAGGGCCACCACGTCGCCGTGCTGGTTGCGCCCGGTGTGCTGCATGGTCACAATGCCCTGGCCGGGGCGGGACCCGGACAGCCTCTTCCCGGTGACCACAGTCTCCGTGTACAGCGTGTCCCCGTGATAGAGCGGGCGCGGAAAGGACACATCCGTCAGGCCCAGCTGGGCGATGATGGTGCCCTGGGTCAGCTGGGGCACGGACTGGCCCACCACGGTGGCAAGCGTGAACATCGAATTCATCAGCCGCTGACCGAACGGCTGCCCGGCGCTCCAGGCCGCGTCGAGGTGGAGCGCCTGGGTGTTCATGGTCATGGTGGTGAACAGGACGTTGTCCGTCTCCGTGACAGTCCGGCCGGGCCGGTGGGCATAGACCACGCCCTCCTGAAGCTCATCGAAGTAGAGGCCGCGCTGTTCAATCACCCGCGGACTGCCGGCATCGGTAGCCTGGCGAAGTTTCTGCGTCACTCATACGGTCAGTTCCTGGTCTTCCTCGAAGAGTTCGGCTCCGGTGGCCGCGACGACGTCGTCCACGGTCACGTCCGGGGCCAGTTCGCGCAGCACCAGCCGGGACTGCCCGCCGTCGGTCACGACGTCGATCACGGCGAGGTCGGTGATGATCCGGTCCACGCAGCCCTTGCCGGTCAGCGGCAGGGTGCAGGTGTCCACGATCTTCGGTTTGCCGTTGCGGTCCACGTGGTCCATCATCACGATCACCTTCTTGGCACCGAAGACGAGGTCCATGGCGCCGCCCATGCCCTTGACCATCTTGCCGGGGATCATCCAGTTGGCGAGGTCGCCGTTGGCGGCAACCTCCATGGCGCCGAGCACGGCGACGTCGACGTGGCCGCCCCGGATCATGCCGAAGGAGGCGGCGGAATCGAAGAACGCCGCGCCCTTGTTGACCGTAACGGTTTCCTTGCCGGCGTTGATCAGGTCAGGATCCACCTCGTCCTCGGCCGGGTACGGCCCGACGCCGAGGATGCCGTTCTCCGAATGCAGCACCACTTCGACGCCGGCCGGAATGTAGTTGGGGATCAGCGTCGGCATGCCGATGCCAAGGTTGACGTACTGGCCGTTGTGCAGTTCCTGCGCCACCCGGGCGGCCAGTTCGTTGCGGGTCCACCCCTTGGTCTCAATCCCGGCGGGATGCTCGACGGCGGACCGCCGGTATTCGTGCCGCACGGCTTCGGGACGGGGCGGGGCGCCCTGAGCGTTTGTTTCCACGGCTATGCTCCTGCCTGTTCTGCAGCCTTGGCGGCGGACACTGAAACCGTCCGCTTCTCAATCCGTTTCTCGCCCTGCGGCGCCAGCACCACGCGCTGGACGAAGATCCCCGGAACGTGGACGTGCTCCGGGTCCAGCTCCCCCGGCTCCACGAGTTCCTCGACCTCGGCGATGGTGATCTTCCCGGCCATGGCGCACAGCGGGTTGAAATTCATGGCCGTGGCGTGGAAGACGAGGTTGCCGTGGCGGTCGCCTTTCCAGGCATGCACGAGGCCGAAGTCGGGCGTCAGCGATTCCTCCAGCACATAGTCCGCGCCGTGAAAGCTGCGGACTTCTTTGGGTGCGGAGGCGATCGCGACGCTGCCCTCGGCGTCGTACTTCTGCGGCAGCCCGCCGTCGGACACCTGGGTTCCGACGCCGGCCGGCGTGTAGAAGGCGGGAATGCCGGCGCCGCCGGCGCGCAGTTTCTCGGCCAGGGTGCCCTGCGGGGTGAGGACCACCTCCAGCTCGCCGGCAAGGTACTGCCGGGCGAACTCCTTGTTCTCCCCCACGTAGGAGCTGATGGTGCGCCGGATCCGGCCGTCCTTGAGCAGGATCCCGAGACCCCAGTCGTCGACACCGCAGTTGTTGCTGACGGTTTCCAGATCAGTGGCACCGCCCTCGTGCAGGGCCTCGATCAGTGCCACGGGGATGCCGCACAGCCCGAACCCGCCGACGGCGAGGGAGGCGCCGTCGCGGATGTCCGCGACAGCCTCGGCGGCGCTGGCAACAACTTTGTTGATCATCAGTGATCCTTCCGGCCGGCTACAGTCCCAGTTCGCGGGCGATCAGCATCAGCTGGACCTCCGTGGTGCCTTCGCCGACTTCAAGGATCTTGGAGTCGCGGTAGTGGCGTGCCACGGTGAATTCGTTGATGAAGCCATAGCCGCCGAACACCTGGGTGGCGTCCCGCGCGTTGTCCATGGCTGCCTCGCCTGCGACCATCTTAGCGATGGCCGCCTGCGTCTTGAACGGCTTGCCGGCAAGCATCCTGGCGGCCGCGTCGTAGTAGGCCAGGCGGGCCGTGTGGGCCCGCGCCTCCATGCGCGCAATCTTGAACGCGATGGCCTGGTACTTGCCGATGTTCTGCCCGAACGCGCTGCGTTCCTTGGCGTATTTCACCGACTGGTCCACGCAGCCCTGGGCCGCGCCGACGGCCAGGGCGGCGATCGCGATCCGGCCCTCGTCCAGGATGGAGAGGAAGTTCGCGTAGCCGCGGCCCTGGGTGCCCAGCAGGTTGGCCTCGGGGACGTGGACGTTGTTGAGCGTCAGCGGGTGGGTGTCCGAGGCGTTCCAGCCGACCTTGTTGTAGGCCTTCTCGGCTTTGAAGCCCGGGGTGTTGGTGGGCACCAGGATGGTGGAGATTTCCTTCTTGATACTGCCGTCCGCGCGTTCCTCCTGGCCGGTCACCGCGGTGACGGTGACGAGCTTGGTGATGTCGGTGCCGGAGTTGGTGATGAACTCCTTGTTGCCGTTGATGACCCACTCTCCGCCGCCCAGTTTGGCGGTGGTCTTGGTGCCGCCGGCGTCCGAGCCGGCCTCAGGCTCGGTCAGGCCGAAGCCGGCGAGGGCCTTGCCGGAGGCCAGCAGCGGCAGCCACTCCTCCTTTTGGGCGTCGTTGCCGAAGCGGTGGATCGGCATGGCGCCCAGGGAGACCCCGGCCTCCAGGGTGATGGCGACCGACTGGTCCACCCGGCCGAGCTGTTCCAGGGCCAGGGCCAGGGCGAAGTAGTCCCCGCCCATGCCGCCGAACTCTTCCGGGAAGGGCAGGCCGAAGAGGCCCATGTCCGCCATCTGGGAGACCACTTCGTAGGGGAAGCTGTGCTCCTCGTCGTGCTTGGCCGAGACCGGGGCAACCACTTCGTCGGCGAATTCGCGGACGGTATCGCTGAGGACCTGGTAGTCCTCGCTGAGGTCAAAACTAGCCATTGGTGACTCCTGTATCTGATCTGTGTGTCTGTGTGTCTGTGGTCTGTTGAAAAGGGGTGCCGGCTGCGCTGTGGTTAGTCAGCCGGGGTCATTCGGGCGCGGTCATTCGGGTGCGGTCATTCGGCCGCGCCCATCGCGATGACGGCTTCCTCGATGGTGTCCTCGGCCTTCGAGGGTTCAGTCGGGACAGCGGGGTGGATCGTCGCGACAACCTGGTCTGCCTTGACGAGGTCGCCGGAAGTGATGCTGATGTGGACGGTGCCGTCCAGGGGCGCCACGAGCTGGTGTTCCATCTTCATGGCCTCCACGGCGAGCAGCACCTGGCCGGCCTCCACGGTGTCGCCGTTGCTGACCGAGACGGACACCACGGTCCCGGGCATCGGCGAGCGCACCGCCGGGTCAGCGGCGCCCTCCTCGCGTTCGATCGCGGCCAGCACCCGGGCCAGCCGGGTCTCGCGCGTGAGCACCTCGAGCCGGCAGGACCAGCCCTCGTTGCCGAGGAAGAGCTCCGTGGGCACCCCGGGCGTCGGGTTGTCCCGGCTCGGACGGACGGGTCCCAGAGACACCGGGGCGAGCGCATACTCCCGGGCTTCGCCGTCGAGGGTCAACTCTGCCTGGTTGCGTTTGGGGAATCGAAGTGACGCCGTGCGCTGCGGCCCGCCGTCGACGGTCACCGTCGCCGTGCCGTGCCCTACCGCGCCGGACACCTCTACCGTGGCGACGCCGCCGTCGGGCGTGCCCAGGCTGATCCGCCGCGGCGCCGGCGCACCGATGCGCCAACCGTCGCGGCGATTCCACGGGCCCTCCCCAGCGGCCTGCGCATCATGCTCGTCCACAGCAGCGGCGTATACGGCGGCAGCCACCACCTCGAAGTCGCCCACGTGCCGGAAGCTGAAGTCCGGCATCTTGCGTTCGATCAGGCCGGTGTCGAGGCGGCCGGCGCGGACGTCGGCGTCGTTGATCAGCAGGCGCAGGTATTCGACGTTGGTGTCGATGCCCAGCGCCGTATACCCGGCCAGCGCCTCGTCCAGGGTGTCGAGGGCCGCGGTGCGGTCCTGGCCCCACGCGATGACCTTGGAGATCATCGGGTCGTAGCTCGAAGAGATCTCCAGGCCCTCCAGCAGCGCCGAGTCCACCCGGACGCGGCCGGCTGAGTCAGCGGGCACTTCGTCGAGCAGCACGACCCGTCCAGTTGAGGGCAGGAAGTTCTTCTCCGGAATTTCCGCGTAGACGCGTGCCTCGACCGAGTGTCCGGTGAGGACGACGTCGTCCTGGCGGCACGGTGAGTTCCTCACCGGCGGCGATGCGGACCTGCCATTCGACGAGGTCGACGCCGGTGACCATTTCGGTGACGGGGTGCTCGACCTGCAGGCGGGTGTTCATCTCCATGAAGAAGAACTCGTCCGGGGCGTTGTCGGAGACCAGGAATTCCACGGTGCCGGCGCCGGAGTAGTTGACGCTGCGCGCGGCGTTGCAGGCGGCCTCGCCGAGACGGGCCCGGATTTCCGCGCCGTCGGGCAGTGATTCCAGCAGCGGGGACGGGCGCTTCCTCGATGACCTTCTGGTGGCGGCGCTGCAGCGAACACTCGCGCTCCCCCAGATGGATGACGTTGCCGTGGTTGTCGGCGAGGACCTGGACCTCGATGTGCCGCGGGGTGAGTGACGAGCCGTTCCAGGAACAGCGTGTCGTCGCCGAAGGCGCTGGCCGCGACCCGGCGGGCGGTCGCCAGGGTGGCCTCGAGGTCCTCGGGCCGTTCGACGATGTGCATGCCCTTCCCGCCGCCGCCGGCGGAGGGCTTGATCAGCAGCGGGAAGCCGACGCCGGCCGCGGCCCCGATCAGCTGCGCGTCCGTCATGCCGGGTTCGGCGATGCCCGGGACCACCGGGACGCCGTAGCCGGTGACGTGGTTCTTGGAGCGGATCTTGTCGCCCATGACGTTCAGGGACTCGACGCCGGGGCCGATGAACGTGATCCCGGCCTTCTCCAGGGCGCGGGCGAAGTCGACGTTCTCACTCAGGAAGCCGTAGCCCGGGTGCACGGCCTCGGCGCCGGTGTCGCGGCAGGCCTGGATGATGGCCTCGATCTTCAGGTAGCTCTCGGCGGCGGCCGCCGGGCCGATCCGCACGGCGACGTCGGCTTCGCGTACGTGCCGGGCGCCGGCGTCGGCGTCGGAATAGACGGCGACCGAGCGGATGCCCAGGGCGCGCAGGGTGCGGATCACGCGGCAGGCGATCTCGCCGCGGTTGGCGACGAGCACGGTGCCGAACAGGGGTTTGACGCCTTGGGGCTTCCGGGCTGCTGGGGTGGCGGCCGGTGCAGGCTGCTGGGGTGTGGAAGTAGTAGTCATTGCTGGCTCACATCCGGAACAGGCCGAAGGAGGTCTCCGGCAGCGGGGTGCGGGAGACGACGTCGAGCGCCAGTCCCAGGACGGTGCGGGTGTCCGCGGGGTCGATCACGCCGTCGTCCCAGAGGCGGGCGGTGGAGTAATAGGGGCTGCCCTGGTCCTCGTACTGCTGTTTGATCGGGGCCTTGAACGCTTCCTCGTCCGCCGCGGACCATTCCTCGCCGCGGGCCTCGTACTGGTCCCGCTTTACGGTGGCGAGCACGCTGGAGGCCTGGTTGCCGCCCATCACGGAGATCCGCGACGCCGGCCACATCCACAGGAAGCGCGGCGAGTAGGCCCGCCCGCACATCGAGTAGTTGCCGGCGCCGAAGGACCCGCCGATCACCACGGTCAGCTTGGGGACCCGGGCGGTCGCGACGGCGGTGACCATCTTGGCGCCGTTCTTGGCGATGCCGCCCTGCTCGTAGTCCTTGCCGACCATGAAGCCGGAGAGGTTCTGCAGGAAGAGCAGCGGGATGCCGCGCTGATCGCAGAGTTCGATGAAGTGCGCGCCCTTGAGCGAGGATTCGCTGAACAGCACGCCGTTGTTCGCCACGATGCCCACCGGGTGGCCGTGCAGCTTCGCGAAGCCCGTGACCAGGGTGGTGCCGTAGTTCTTCTTGAACTCGTGGAACTTGCTGCCGTCCACCAGCCGGGCGATGACCTCACGCACGTCGTACTGGGCGTTGACGTCCGTGGGAACGGCGCCGTAGAGCTCTTCCGGGTCGGCAACGGGTTCGACGACGGTGTCCACGTCCCAGACGGGCGCGGCGGGCCGCGGCAGGGTGGAGACGATGTCCCGGACGATCTGCAGGGCATGCTCATCGTTCTCGGCCAGATGGTCCGTGACGCCGGAGATCTTCGAGTGCACGTCGCCGCCGCCGAGTTCCTCCGCCGTGACGATCTCGCCGATCGCGGCCTTCACCAGCGGCGGGCCGCCCAGGAAGATGGTGCCCTGGTTGCGGACGATCACGGTCTCGTCGCTCATCGCGGGGACATAGGCGCCGCCGGCGGTGCAGGAGCCCATCACGGAGGCGATCTGCGGGATCTTCGCCGCGGACATCCTGGCCTGGTTGAAGAAGATCCGGCCGAAGTGCTCCTTGTCCGGGAAGACCTCGTCCTGCTTGGGCAGGAACGCCCCGCCCGAGTCCACGAGGTAGATGCACGGCAGCCGGTTCTCCAGCGCGATTTCCTGCGCCCGGAGGTGCTTCTTCACCGTCATCGGGTAATAGGTGCCGCCCTTGACCGTGGCGTCGTTGGAAATGACCAGGACCTGCCGGCCGTGCACCAGGCCGATCCCGGCAATCACGCCGGCACCCGGGGAGTCGTCGTTGTACATGCCGTTGGCCGCCAGCGGCGCGATTTCCAGGAACGGGCTGCCGTCGTCGAGCAGCCGGTCGATGCGCTCCCGCGGCAGCAGCTTGCCGCGGGCCACATGGCGTTCGCGCGACTTTTCCGGCCCGCCCAGCGCGGCGGCGGCGAGCCGTTCCTTCAGCTCACCGGCCAGCCCCAGCTGGGCCTCGCGGTTCGCGGCATAGGCGGCGCTCGTGGCGTCCACCCGGCTGGCGATTGTCTCCATTGACTGTTTCCGTTCCCTGACCTGCGTGCCGGACCGGCGGCTCGAGCCGCCCGGCTATTTCGGTTAGTACCGCATAACTGAGATTTAGGTTAGTCTCTATTAACTGTGATGTCCAACACAGGGACCATCTGCAACGAGGGGATGCGCCGGTGACCGAGCCCAGCCAGACCACCCAGACACCGACACTCCACGCCCCCTCCACGCAGCGGAGCCAAGCCAAGGCAAACCGGCGGCAGGCCCTCTTGTCCGCCGCCGCCACACTCTTCGCCCTGGAGGGATTCAACCGCGTCTCCCTGGAGGATCTGGGGGCCGCGGCCGGGGTCAGCGGGCCCGCGGTCTACCGCCATTTCGCCGGCAAGCAGGCGGTCCTCGGCGCGCTGCTGCTCAGCGTCAGCCAGAACCTGCTCGACGGCGGCCGCCGGGTGGTTGCCGATTCCGACGGCGCCCTGGCGGCGCTGGGCGGCCTCGTGGCGTTCCATGTGGACTTTGCCTTGAGCAATCCCGACGTCATCCGGGTCCAGGACCAGGACTTCAGCAACCTTGCCGGCGAGGACCAGGCCGAGGTCCGCACGCTGCAGCGCAATTACGTTGAACTCTGGGTGGACGTGCTGGCCGGGCTGCATGAGGGCACGGAGGCTTCCGAGCTGCGGATGCGGGCGCATGCCACCTTCGGCCTGATCAACTCGACCCCGCATTCGGTGCGCAGCCCGGGACGCCTAATGGGGGTCAGGCGCGCCAGGCCGCTGCTGCAAAGCATGGCGCTGGCCGCGCTCCTGGCCCCGGCCGCGCCTCCGGAATACTGACGCACCCGCCCGTCTCCACCGGCGCACTCCGGGGGCACTTTGGCGCGGACACGCCGTGAACCAGGGCCCCGCCGTCGAACATTGCCCTCAAAGTGCCCCCGGACGGAAACCACCCCGCCCACAAAACACTCCTGCGCACAACAACGCTGCCGGCCACCCCTCCTTGGCGGAAAGGGCAGCCGGCAGTTGTGAGCTGGGGGTGCTGGTGATCTTGGGTGCTTAGACCATCGCGAGGACCATGCCCGGATCGGCCAGCATGGTCCCGAGGTCCTGGAGGAACCGCGAGCCCTGCTCGCCGTCGACCAGGCGGTGGTCGAACGAGAGGCTCAGCGTCATGACCTGGCGCAGCGCGACCTCGTCCTGGAACTCCCACGGCATCTTCCGGACCGCGCCCAGGGCCAGGATGGCGGCCTCGCCCGGGTTCAGGATGGGCGTGCCGGCGTCGATGCCGAACACGCCGATGTTCGTGATGGAGATCGTGCCGCCGGAGAGGGCCTCGGGGCTGGTCTTTCCTGCCCGGGCCGTGTCCGTCAGTTCCGTCAGCGCGGTGGAGATCTCCAGGAGGGACATCCGGTCCGCGTCCTTGATGTTCGGAACGGTCAGGCCCCTCGGGGTCGCGGCCGCGATGCCCAGGTTCACGTAGTTGAACTGGACGATCTCCTGGTTGGCCTCGTCCCACCGGGCGTTGAGCGTCGGGTGGTTGCGCAGCGCGATCAGCACGGCCTTGGACACGAGCGTCAGGGGCGTGAGCTTGTAGCCGGCGAACGCGCGGCTGGCCTTCAGCCGTGCCAGCAGCTCCATCGTGGGCGTGACGTCGACGGTGAGGAACTCGGTGACGTGCGGTGCGGTGAAGGCGCTGGCCACCATCGCGGCGGCCGTGAACTTGCGCACGCCCTTGATCGGAGTGCGGGTCTCCCGCTCGCCCAGGGCCGGCCCGGTGGCCTGCGCCGGCGCGCCGGCGAGTTCCTGGACCCCAAGTCCCTGCACTGCCGCGGGGAGGTCCCCGCCGCCGACGAAGTTCCGGACATCGTCACGGGTGATGAGCCCGTGTTCCCCCGTGCCGGTGACGGCCTCGAGGTCGACGCCGAGATCCTTGGCCAGCTTGCGCACCGGCGGCGTGGACCGCGGACGCTCCCCCGGCACCGTTGCGGCCGGCTTGGTTTCGACGGGTTCGGGCACCCGCGTCTGGACCGGCGCAACCACCGGCGCAGCCGCAACTGCTGGGGCAGCCGCAACCGCGGGGCTTCCACCGGTGCCGCCGCAGAGCTGCCGGACCTGCCGGGGCCGCGAAGGTGCGGGCGCGGCGGGCGGGCCGGCCGGAGGCTTCGAGGACGGCGCCGTAGCCGACCAGGTTCGGCTCGCGCTTGGCCGGCGCGCCTGCATCCGGCGCGGAACCGGAGCCACCGCCGTCGTCGCCCTCAATCTCAAACGAGACGATCGGCTTGCCGACCTCAACCACGGTGCCGGGCTGTTCGTGCAGGGCCGCGACCACGCCGGCGAACGGCGAGGGCAGCTCGACGACGGCCTTGGCCGTCTCCACCTCGGCGATGATCTGGTTGAGCGTGACGGTGTCCCCGACCGCGACCTTCCAGGCCACGATTTCCGATTCGGTGAGTCCTTCGCCGAGGTCCGGGAGCCTGAATTCCTTGATCATGGTGGCGCTCATCCTTCCAGCCCGCTGAGGGAGTTGGGGCGGCCCAGGGCACGGTCGACGCCGTCGAGGATCCTGTCCAGGCCCGGCAGGTGGTGCATTTCAAGCTTCGAGTACGGGTAGGGAACGTCGAAGCCGGTCACCCGGACGGGCGCGGCCTCGAGGTGGTAGAAGCAGCGCTCGGTGATGCTCGCGGCGACTTCGGCGCCGAGTCCGCCGGACTGGGCGGCCTCGTGCGTGATGACCAGCCGGCCGGTCTTGCGGACCGAGGCCTCCAAGGTGGCGAAGTCCAGCGGCGCCAGCGAGCGGAGGTCGATGACCTCGACCGAGACGCCTTCGTCCGCGGCGGCCAGGGCGGCGTCGCGGGCGGTTTTGACCAGCGGGCCGTACGCCACGAGGGTCACGTCCTTGCCTTCGGTGACCACGCGGGCCTTCTCCATGGACAGGGCGGTAGCGAGGTCGACGGACTCGTCCACCTCGCCCTTGTCGTGGTAGCGCCGCTTGGGCTCGAAGTAGAGCACCGGATCATCGGAGGCGATGGCCTGCTGGATCATGGTGTAGGCGTCCTGCGGGTTGGAGACGCTGATGACGCGCAGCCCCGAGGTGTGGGTGAAGTAGGCCTCGGGCGATTCGGAGTGGTGCTCCGGGGAGCCGATGCCGCCGCCGAACGGGACGCGGATGGTGATGGGCATCTTCACCGCGCCCTGGGTGCGGTAGTGCATCTTGGCGACCTGGCTGACGATCTGGTCGAACGCCGGGTAGATAAACCCGTCGAACTGGATCTCCACCACCGGCCGGTAACCGCGGTAGGCCAGGCCGACGGCGGTGCCCATGATGCCGGATTCGGCCAGCGGCGTATCCACGACGCGGTGCTTGCCAAAGTCTTTCTGCAGGCCGTCGGTGACGCGGAAGACACCGCCGAGGGCGCCGATGTCCTCCCCCATCAGGATCACCTTGGGATCGTTTTCCAGGGACTTGCGCAGGCCCGAATTAATGGCTCGGGCAAAGGTCATCTGCGTCATCAGCGAGCACCTTCTTCAGAAGCGGCTTCTGCGGGATCGCCGAAGGAAGCCAGGTAGCGGGAGTAGTGGTCCTGCTGGCGGTCCAGCCAGGAGTTGGGCGTGCTGTAGACGTGCTTGAAAATATCCAGGGGCGCCGGCTCGGGCATGTTGATGGTGCCGGCGCGCAGCTCTTTGGCCACGGCGTCGGCTTTCGCGGCGACGGCGGCCTCAAGGTCCGCGGTCAGCAGCCCCTTGCGGTCCAGCAGCGATTTCAGCCGGCTGATCGGGTCCTTCGCGGCCCAGTCCTCGAGCTCGTTGGCATCCCGGTAGCGGGTGGGATCATCCGCCGTCGTGTGCGGGCCCATCCGGTACGTCACGGCCTCGATGAAGGTGGGGCCCCCGCCGTGCCGCGCACGGTCCAGTGCAATGCGGGTGGCGGCCATGACGGCGAGGACATCGTTGCCGTCCACCCTCATGCTGGGGATGCCGAAGCCGGAGGCCCGGTCCGCGAGCTGGATGTGGGACTGCAGCCGGACGGGTTCCGAGATGGCCCAGTGGTTGTTCTGGCAGAAGAAGACGACCGGCGCCTGGAAGCTCGCGGCGAAGACCATGGCCTCGTTGACGTCGCCCTCGCTCGTGGCACCGTCGCCGAAGTAGGCGACGGCGACGCAGTCGGCGCCGTCGTTCTGGATGCCCATGGCGTAGCCGGTGGCGTGCAGGCTCTGCGCGCCGATGATGATCTGCTGCGTGGCAACGTTGACCGTGAACGGGTCCCAGCCGGCGGATGCGTTGCCCCGCCATGCGCGGACGAGGTCCTCCGGTTTCACTCCCCGGCAGTAGGCGACACCGTTGTCGCGGTAGCTGGGGAAGACAAAGTCGTCCTCGCGCAGTGCGCGGGCCGAGCCGATCTGGGATGCTTCCTGGCCGAGCAGCGGCGGCCAGAGTGCGAGTTCGCCCTGCCGCTGGAGGGCGGTGGCCTCGGCATCGATCCGGCGGATGACCACCATGTCCTCATAGAGCGAGCCAAGCTGCTCGTCGCTGACGTCCTGGAGCCAGGAATCAAATTCCGGATGGCTGATGCGCTCACCCTCCGGAGTGATGAGCTGGACGAGATCGCCGCCCGTCCGCCTCGTTGAATTTTCACTGTTTCCGGGGCCCCCGGCGGAAATACCGCCCTTGCCCGCGTCGTCGGTAAACACAGTTGTCCGCACCTTCTGACGTCGTCTGACCGGAACTCGCAGGACTCGTGATCCCGCGGCGCGCCAGCCGCCCGGGCGCCGTTGCCCCGGATAACTGTGACCCTACTCACAATGCTCATCGGGTACAACCACCCGCAAAAATGTTGAGCATTATGCACTGTTTGGCACCGTGAGACCGTGCTAATCTTGCGCATTATGCAACCTCTGGATGGCACTGACACTCGCCTGCTTTCGGCCATGGCCCGGGACCCCCGGCGGACCGTGGTCGCCCTCGCCCAGAAGCTCGGACTCTCGCGCAATACGGTGCAGGCCAGGATGGCCCAGCTGGAGAAGAAGCACGTGTTCCTCTCCTTCGAGCGACGCATCAATCCGGCGTCCCTGGGGTATCCGCTGATGGCGTTCATCTCCGTCCATGTCCAGCAGCAGAAGCTCGGCACGCTCGCCGTGGAGCTCGCCGGCATTCCGGAAATCCTGGAGGGCTACGGCCTGACGGGCTCGGCCGATCTGCTCCTGCGGGTGGTGGCGCTCGACGCCGAGGACCTGTTCCGGATCAACGGCAAGATCCTGGCCTGCGACGGCGTGGACCGGACCGATACTGCCCTGGCGATGGGTGAGCTGATCCCGTTCCGGATCCAGCCCCTGCTGGAACGCGGATCCGCCGACAGCTGATTGGCACTCTGCCTGCTGATCTGCGCTGCTGGTCTGTGCCGATGATCTGGCTCTGATCTGCGCTTATGATGTGCGCTTCTGCCCTGTGCCGAAGACGGCCGCGGCGCTAGGCTGTGTCCGTTGGGTCCCCTTTGAGTCCTTGGGTCCGCGCACGCGGCCCTGCACAACGGGCAGTGGCTGTCTGGACTGCCGGAAAGGCTGGAACAGTGAGCAGTCCCGAGGAACCGCACCGCCCGATACCGCCGCAGCCCGGACACGAGCCTTCGGCGGGCCAACCGGCGCCCGGGCAGCCGCCCGTTCCGTACTATGCGGCCCCGGCGCGGGCCGCCGAGCTATGCGGCACCCCTCCGCCTCCGCCGGCCAATGGTGCGGCACCTAACTACCCTCCGCCCAGCCGCCGCGCGCGAGCAGCCCAACTACCCTCCGCCGGGAAACGGCGCACCACCCTACGGCCCTCCGCCCAGCACCGGTGCACCGCATTACGGCCCGCCGTATTACGGGGGTCCGGGCCGGCCTCCTCCGAAAAAGAGCCACAAAGCCTTGTGGATCGTGCTGGGGATCGTCGGCGGCGTCCTGCTGCTGGTGACGGTCGGCGGCGTCATCCTGATCAACGTGGTGGGCGGAGCCACCAACCAGGCCCGGGGCATCGCTGACGAGTTCACCAAGCTGATCATCGCCGGCGACGTCAACAACGCCTATGAAAACTATCTGGACCCGGCCCTCAAGGAGAAGCTTTCGCGGGAGGAGTTCGCCGTCGGCGTGCAGGGCCTGGGGCTGGACAGCAGCTGCAAACCAAACTATTCCAGTGTCAACGTCAGCTCCAAGAACGGCGCCAACTCGGCCGACATCGCGGGTTCCATCGACTGCGACACCAAGAGAGTGGAGCTCGTCTACCGCTTCGAGGGCCTCCACGAGCTGAAGATGGTGAATATCCGGCTGCGCCCGCAGAGCTGACCTCGGAAAACTCTCCCGGCCGCCGCCCGCTGTCCGACCACAGAGGAGCTCCCGTGCAGCTGCACGGGAGCTCCTCTGTGCCGGAATCCGGCCAGGGCGCCCGGTCAGGCCGGGTGTCCTGTCAGGCGCCTGGTGCGCCGGACCTAGTGGTTGGTGGCCTTTTCGGCACCCACACCGGTCAGGGAACGGACCTCCATTTCGGCCTGCTTCGTGACATCTTCCTTCCTCTTGTCCAGCACGGTGCCGAGCCAGCCGAGGAAGAACGCGAGCGGGATGGAGACGATGCCCGGGTTGCTCAGCGGGAAGATGGCGAAGTTGGCGCCGGGGATCATCGACGTCTTGGATCCCGATACCACCGGGGAGAGCGCAATCAGGATGATGGCCGCGGACAATCCGCCGTACATGCTCCACAAGGCTCCCTGGGTGGTGAACCGGCGCCAGAACAGCGAGTAGAGGATGGTCGGAAGATTGGCGGAGGCCGCCACGGCGAAGGCGAGCGCCACAAGGAACGCGACATTCTGCCCGTTGGCGAAGATGCCGCCGGCGATGGCCAGCAGGCCGATCACCACCACGGTGCGGCGCGCGACCTTGACCTCGGTGTCGGCGTCGGCCTTCCCCTTGGCGATGACGCTGGCGTAGATGTCGTGCGCGAAGGATGCCGCCGCGGTAATGGTGAGGCCGGCGACGACGGCCAGGATGGTCGCGAAGGCCACCGCCGAGATGAAGCCCAGGAGCAGCGGTCCGCCGAGGTGGAAGGCGAGCAGCGGTGCGGCCGAGTTGACGCCGCCCGGGGCGGCCTTGATGGTGTCAGCACCCACCAGCGCGGCTGCGCCGTACCCCAGGACCAAGGTGAACAGGTAGAAGATGCCGATGAGCCAGATGGACCACACCACGGACTTGCGGGCTTCCTTTGCGGTCGGAACCGTGTAGAAGCGCATCAGAACGTGCGGCAGGGCTGCGGTGCCGAGCACGAGTGCCAGGCCGAGGGACAGGAAGTCCAGCTTGGAGGTCTCCGTCTTGCCGTACTGCAGTCCCGGGTTGAGCAGGTTCGGGTTCCCTGAGGTTTCCACCGCGCCGCCCATCAGGTCGGAGAGGTTGAAGCCGTAGATTGCGAGGACCCAGAAGGTCATGACGGCGGCGCCGGCGATCAGGAGCATGGCCTTGATGATCTGCACCCAGGTGGTGCCCTTCATGCCGCCGATCAGGACGTACATGATCATCAGGGCGCCGACGACGATGATCACCAGGGACTGTCCGCCCCAGTCACTGATGCCCAGGAGCAGCGAGATGAGGCTGCCGGCACCGGCCATCTGGGCCAGCAGGTAGAAGAAGCAGACGGCCAGTGTTGAGATGGCCGCCGCGATGCGCACGGGGCGCTGCTTGAGCCGGAAGGAGAGCACATCGGCCATGGTGAACTTGCCGGTGTTGCGGAGCAGTTCGGCGACGAGCAGCAGGGCGACGAGCCAGGCAACGAGGAAGCCGATGGAGTACATGAAGCCGTCGTAGCCGTTGATGGCGATGGCGCCGGTGATGCCCAGGAAGGAAGCCGCGGAGAGGTAATCGCCCGCGATCGCCGTGCCGTTCTGCGGGCCCGTGAAGGAACGCCCGGCCGCGTAGTAGTCGGCCGCCGTCTTGTTGTTGCGGCTGGCCTTGATCACGATCACCATCGTGATCGCGACGAACAGGGCGAAGATGCCCATGTTCAGCAGGGTGGTGTCTTTGAGGTCGGTGACATTGACCGCGGGGACCATGAGTGTCATTTTGCTGTTCCCCCTACCGGGTTGCCGTGCTTGTCGAACTCGTGGCCTTCGATCTCCTGGCGGATCTCGGCGGCGATGGGATCCAGCTTGCGGTTCGAGTAGCTGACGTACCAGCCGGTGATGGCGAACGTGGAGACGAACTGCAGCAGCCCCAGGATCAGGCCGACGTTGATGTTGCCCCAAAGCTTGATCGACATGAATCCGACCGCATAGTCGGCCAGCAGGACATAGGCGAAGTACCAGAGCAGGAATGCAATGGACAGCGGGAAGACAAAGCTGCGGTGACGTTTGCGCAGTTCCTGGAACTGCTCCGTCGACTGGACTTCCTTGAAGTCCACGGCCGCCGCAGCGTCCGTTTCTTGGGCGTCGTGACCCATCGGTTCCTCCTCATTGAGACTGGTGAGTCCACACCGGCTGCCGTGGTCTGCGCGGGACGCGCCCTACAACCCATTCCAGCCAATGTGACTGCACTCACTGTGTACCGTGATGCGCGTTACGTTCTAGAACCTGCGCCGCCTGCGTCGCTCAACGGTCCCGACCCTGCGCCAAACGGCGCCCGAGACACCCGTTTCGGGTCCCCTGGGCCCGGCACCTGCCAGCGTCGGCAGGCCCGGCACCGACGGTAGGCTGGGCATCATGCCGGACTCTCCCCTGTTCACCGCCGCCGCCGTCGCGGTGATTGCCATGGCGATCGCGGTGGTCGTCGCCGTCGGGCTCAAGGTCCTCCGTTCCTTCCGCGACCTCGGCACCGACGCGGAGCGCGCCACCTACAAGACGCTGCATGCCGCGTCCCGTGCCGGCCAGTACCTGCGGACCGGACTGAACCCCGCCGGCGCGGCCAAGGCCAGCCGGCAGCTGCGCAGCATCCTTGGCTGCGATGCCCTCGCCATCACCGACACAACCGGCGTGCTCGCGTGGGACGGCGCCGGCGAGGAGCTCAAGCCGGCCCTGATGGGGCTCGCGTCAAAGGTGTTCGACGGCGGCCACCTCGCCGTGATCCCGGCGGGCGAACTCCAGCTGCTGGCCGCCGGCGACGGCGGCGTGACGCTGGCGCCGGAGGTGGAGCGCGCCGTCGTGATCGCCCCGATCAAGACCGGCTCCCGGGTGGTGGGTGTGGTGGCCGCCTTCGCGCCGGCCGCCGGCGCGGGACTGGTCCGGGCCACCGGCGAGGTGGCGGACTGGGTGGCCACCCAGGTGGAACTGGCCGAGCTCGATGCCTCCCGCACGCTCCTGATGGAAGCCGAGGTCCGGGCCCTCCGCGCCCAGATCAGCCCGCACTTCATCTACAACTCGCTCAACGCGATCGCGTCCTTCATCAACACGGATCCGGTACGGGCGCGGGAGCTCGTGGTGGAGTTCGCCGACTTCACCCGCTACTCCTTCCGCCGCCACGGCGACTTCACCACCCTGGCCGAGGAGCTGCGCTGCATCGACCGCTACCTGCTCCTGGAACGGGCCCGGTTCGGGGACCGCGTACAGGTGAGCCTGCGGATCGCTCCCGAGGTCCTCAGCACGGTCATCCCCTTCCTGAGCCTGCAGCCGCTCGTGGAAAACGCGGTCCGGCACGGGCTGGAGGCCAAGGAGGGCCCGGGCCACATCTCCATCACGGCGAACGACTCGGGCGCGTTCGCGGAAGTGACGATCGAGGACGACGGCGTGGGCATGGACCCGGACCAGCTGCGCTCCGTCCTTGCCGGGCACAGCGACGGCGACCACGTGGGGCTGCGCAACGTCGACGCCCGCCTGCGGCAGGTGTACGGGGACGACAACGGCCTCGTGATCGAGACGGCGCCCGGCGAAGGCACCCTGATCACGATGCGCGTCCCCAAGTCCCAGCCCCGGCACGACGCCTGACCGGGTCAAACTGCCTGCGGCAGTACGCTAGAGCCATGATTAACGTCCTCGTCGCCGACGACGAGCTCCCCGCTGTTGAGGAACTGGCTTTCCTGCTCGGCAGGGATGACCGGATCGGCGCCATCCACCGGGCCTCCTCGGGCGCCGAGGCCTTGCGGGCCCTTGAAGCCGAAGACGTCGACGCCGTCTTCCTCGACATCCACATGCCGGCGCTGTCCGGGCTGGACATTGCCCGGGCCATTTCGCGCAGCGCCCACCCGCCCGCCGTCGTCTTCGTGACCGCGGACGAGGACTGCGCGCTGGAAGCCTTCGAGCTCGCGGCCGTGGACTACCTCCTCAAGCCCGTGCGCGCCGAGCGGCTGGCAAAGTCGATCGGCCGCATCAGCGAACTGCTCAAGGACGGCGGCCCGGCGCCCGAAATGATCACCGTGGACCTCGGCGGGACCACCAAGATGATCCGGCGTGAAGACGTCACCTACGTTCAGGCGCAGGGCGACTATGCCCGGCTGCACACCGCCGATGCGAGCTACCTCATCAGGGTTCCGCTGGCCGACCTCGAACAGCAGTGGGCCGACGCCGGGTTCCTGCGCATCCACCGCTCCTACCTGATCGCGCTGAGCCACGTCAGCCGCCTGTTGCTCGCCGCAGCGCGGCCCAGCGTCACCGTGGCCGGAGCCGAACTGCCTATCAGCCGCCGGCACCTGCCGGCCGTCCGGGAAAAGCTCGGCGCAACCCGTATCCGGCCGCAGGCATGACCCGGGTCCGGGTCACGGCGCCCCGCGGACCGTCAAGGCAGGCAGCGTCACGCCGAACAGCCCCGCCCTGACCGGCGGGCACGCCGCGGCAGCCTCGCGCGAAGCGGAGGAGGAGTCCGACGCCGGGCAGCTGTTCGTCCGTTCGCTCATCCGGTCCCAGCTCCGGCTGGGCCTCGTGGTGGCCCTGGGTTTCCTGCTGATCATGCTCGCCTTCCCGCTGATGCTGGGGCTGGTCCCGGGCCTGGCGGACTCCACGATTGCCGGCCTTCCCTTCGACTGGGTCCTGCTGGGCGCCGGGATCTATCCCGTGATCGGCCTCAGTGCCTGGCTGTACGTGCGGACCGCGGCCAGGAACGAGGCCCGCTACCGGGACCTCGCCGGCGACAAATGACGGAGCAGGTGACGGGCCCGGCGGATGGCCACGTGTGGGGCCCGGCGGGTAGCCACGTAACGGGCCGGGTGGGCGGCCGGTGAACCCCGTCGTCGGCGTCGCCGCATTCGCCGCCGTCTCGCTCGCCACGGCCGTCATCGGTTTCTACGGGTTGCGGGTCTCGCGCACCACCGGGGACTTCTACGTGGCGTCCCGGACGGTCAAGCCGTGGTGGAACGCCTCGGCGATCGGCGGGGAGTACCTCTCGGCCGCGAGCTTCCTTGGTGTCGCCGGGCTCATCCTGCTCTCCGGCACCGACGCCCTGTGGTTTCCGGTGGGCTACACGGCCGGATACCTGATGCTGCTCTTGTTCGTCGCCGCTCCCCTGCGCCGCTCGGGCGCCTACACGATTCCGGACTTCACCGAGGCGCGCCTCGATTCGCGTGCCGTCCGCCGCGTCACAAGCCTGGTGGTGGTCCTGGTCGGCTGGCTTTACATCGTCCCGCAGCTCCACGGCGCCGCCCTGGCCATCCGGATCACCACGGGCCTGCCGGCGTGGGTGGGCCCGGTGGCGGTGGTCGCCGTCGTCTGCATCACCGTGGTGGCGGGCGGGATGCGCTCCATCACGTTCGTCCAGGCGTTCCAGTACTGGCTCAAGCTGACCGCGCTGGCGGTGCCCGTCGTGTTCATGTTGTTGGTGCTGGGCGGCAACAACGCCCCCGCGGCCGCCCCTGCGGTGAACCCGACGGCGCTGGCCCCCTCGGGCCCCTATCAGATCATTTCGCTGCTCGTGGCCCTGCTCTTCGGAACCCTCGGACTGCCGCACGTGCTGGTGCGCTTCTACACGAATCCGGACGGGCAGTCGGCCCGCCGGACCACCCTGATTGTCTTGGGCCTGCTCTCGGTCTTCTACTTGTTCCCGACGGCGTACGGCATGATCGGCCGGGTGTTCGCCCCCGATCTCGCCCAGAGCGGCCAGGCCGATGCCCTGGTGCTGCTGCTGCCCGGCCGGGTGGTCGGCGGGGCGGCCGGGGACCTGCTGTCTGCGCTGGTGGTGGCCGGGGCGTTCGCGGCGTTCCTGTCGACGACGTCGGGCCTGGTGGTCTCGCTGGCGGGCGTGATCAGCCAGGACGTGTTCGGCGGCAGCGTCCGGGGCTTCCGGCTGGCGGCGCTGATCTCGGCCCTGGTGCCGCTGGGGATCGCGTCGATGACCGAATCGCTGGCGCTGGCCGGCAGCGTGGGGCTCGTGTTTGCCTTTACCGCGTCCACGATCTGCCCGGTCCTGCTGCTGGGCATCTGGTGGCGGGGGCTGACGGACGCCGGGGCGATCGCGGGCATGGTGACCGGCGGCGTGCTCTGCGGCGGCGCGATGGTGGCCGGCTCGGTGCTGGGTGCGGCACAGACGCCGTCGTGGCTGGCGCAGCCGGCCGCGTGGACGGTGCCGGCCGCGTTCGCCGTCACGGTCCTGGTGTCGCGGGCCACGCGGGGCCGGGTGCCCCGGACGTTGACGCGCCTCATGACCCGGCTGCACACCCCGGAACGGCCGCTCGCGACGGAACGCTGATCCGGCGTCGGGCGGTTCGGGCTTTTGCGCTCTTGGAGCGGACCGGCGGCCGCAACGGTCAAGCGGCCGGAAGCCGCAACCGCTGGCGGGACTAGTCGATGGCCGCCATGAGCTCGACGGCGCGCTCCAGGAACGCGTCCACCTGGCTTTCCTCGTAGCCGTCCCGGCCCACGGCGGGGCGGAACACGGCACGCCGGACGTTGTCCACGCTCAGCGGCTGGTCCTCCTCGAGGTAGCCGATCAGCTCGTGGCACAGGTCGTCAACGTCGGTGGTGTTGTAGCTGCGGGCCTTGGGCTTGGACGGGCGCCGGAAGCGCTGGCCGTCGGGGCGGTGCAGGCGCCCGCGCAGGACGCCCGCGAGCCGGCCGATTTCGCGCAGCCAGGCTTCCTCGCCGCGTTCGGCAACCAGCTCGTCGCGTTCCCGCCGGGCGAGGGCGTCCTCGAGCCGGTCCAGCGCGGCATCCACGCCGGCCGCAGCGTAGCCGCCCTTCACCGGATCGAAGGAAACAGCGCGGACGTCAGAGCTCTTGACGGCGCGTGCGGCCGAGCTCGGAGCCTCGAATGACACCCGTGCGCGCTGCAGGAAATCGTCGACCTGCTTGGCGTTGTAGCCGTACTGGTTCCGCTGCACGCGGTCAAAAGACGCAGGAATCTGCCGTTGAATGTCCACTGTTACTTTGTTCCTTTGATGCCGTTCGGCTGGTTTGCTCGGCACCATTCTAGGCGCCGGGAATGCTGGTACGGATGCGCTTAGGCGCCAGCGACGGCCGAGAAGAGGATGAACGCCGCCGGCGAGGCGAAAACGATCGAGTCCAGTCGGTCCATGACGCCTCCGTGCCCGGGGAGGATGCTGCTCATGTCCTTGATGCCGAGCTCGCGCTTGACCATGGATTCGGCGAGGTCGCCGGCGGTGGCCGCCGCGACCATGCCCACGGCGAGCACGACGCCCACCCACCACGGCTTGCCCAGCACGAAGACCGTGGCGAGCACGCCGATGATGACGGCCCCGGCGATCGAGCCGGCGAACCCTTCCCAGGTCTTCTTGGGACTGATTTTGGGGGCCATCGGATGCTTGCCGAGGGACGCGCCCACGAGGTACCCGAAGGTGTCGTTGGCCACCACCAGGAGCAGCAGCGTCGCGATCTGCCAGGCGCCCGGCGGGATCCCGTCCGGCCAGAGGCCGATCGGCGTCTCGCCGTCGGGGGTGTGCAGCAACAGCGTCGCGAAGCTGATCAGGAACGGCACCCAGGACAGGGTGAAGACCCCGGCGAAGATGCTGCGCGCCGATCCGGCGGCGCCTTCGAGGGTCCGCCACAACAGCACCGCCACGCTGCTGGCGAGCATGGCAAACAGCAGGCTTTCGAGACCGCCGAAGTAGGCCGCGATCGGCATGGCCACCGTGCCCACCATCACCGGGACGATGGGCAGGCGGGTGCCCGCGGCCTCCAGGGCGCGGAAGATTTCCCAGACGCCAAAGATCGCGAAGGTGGCGGTGATCAGGACGAAGCCCAGCGGAAGGAACAGCAGCCCGCCCAGGACACACACGAGCATGCCGACGCCCGACACGGTGGCGGCGGGCAGGTTCCGGCCCGCTTTGGGTGTCGGGTTTTCGCGCTGTTTCCCCCGTCTCCGGACGCGCGGGCCGGAGGACTCCTGTGCCTGATTCATCAGACCTCGAGCAGCTCAGCTTCCTTGCGCTTGAGCAGCTCGTCAATCCCGTCCACGTGCGCCTTGGTGATGGCGTCCAGTTCCTTCTCGCCGCGGGTGCCTTCGTCTTCGCCGGCTTCGCCGTCCTTGACGAGCTTGTCCAGCGTTTCCTTGGCCTTGCGGCGGATGTTGCGGATGGAGACCTTCGCGTCTTCGCCCTTGGACTTGACGATCTTGACGTATTCCTTGCGCCGTTCGCTGGTCAGCTCGGGAATGGTGATCCGGATGACGTTGCCGTCGTTGGAGGGATTGGCGCCCACCTCGGAGTCGCTCAGGGCGCGTTCGATGTCGCGCAGAGCCGTCTTGTCGTACGGGGTGATGAGGATGGTGCGGGCATCCGGGACCGCGAAGGAGGCCAGCTGCTGCAGCGGCGTCGGGGTGCCGTAGTACTCGACGACGACCTTGTTGTACAGGCCAGGCGTCGCGCGGCCGGTCCGGATCGAGGCGAAGTCTTCCTTGGCTACCTCAACTGCCTTGTCCATCTTGTCCCCGGCTTCGAGCAAGGTTTCTTCGATCACGGTCTCTCCTCAGAAATTGGTGCGTCCCGGCGGCCGGGGCGCGGCACGTTTTCTTGTGCGCCTGTGTCTTCCGCCTGGCGCCTGTGTCTTCCGCCTAGCGGCGGAAGGTCCTGAAAACATCCTAGCCGTTGCTAGGGGGTGACGACGGTGCCCAGATCTTCGCCGAGGATGGCGCGGGTGACGTTGCCCTCGCCTTCCATGCCGAAGACCACCATCGTGAGGTTGTTGTCCTTGCACATGGTCATTGCGGTCTGGTCCATGACGCGGATGTCGCGGCGGAGGGCGTCGTCGTAGCTGAGGCGGTGCAGCTTCTCCGCCGTCGGGTCCTTCTTCGGGTCAGCGGTGTAGACGCCGTCGACCCCGCTCTTGGCCATCAGGACGACGTCGGCGTGGACCTCCATGGCGCGCTGGGCCGCCACGGTGTCCGTGGAGAAGTACGGCAGGCCGGCGCCGGCGCCGAAGATGACAACCCGGCCCTTTTCCATGTGGCGGATGGCGCGGCGGGGAATGTACGCCTCGGCGACCTGGCCCATGGTGATGGCGCTCTGCACGCGGGTTTCCACCCCGGCCTGCTCCAGGAAGTCCTGAAGCGCGAGGCAGTTCATGACCGTTCCGAGCATGCCCATGTAGTCGGCGCGGGAGCGGTCCATGCCGCTCTGGGACAGCTCGGCGCCGCGGAAGAAGTTGCCTCCGCCGACGACGATTGCGACCTCGACGTCGGGGACTGCGGCCGCGATCTGCTTGGCCACGCCACGGACGGTATCCGGGTCAACGCCCAGTTTCCCGCCGCCGAAGACCTCGCCGGAGAGCTTCAAGAGGACGCGGCGCCTGTTCTTCTTTGGCTGGGCTGAAGTGGTGACGGTTTCCATGGTGCCTTCCCGTTGGTGAACTCTGAGTTAGGTTATCGTGCTGGGCGCCCAAGGCGGCATTCCGGCCGTGACCGGAACGGGTACCTCGTGCGTGCATGCAAAAGGGGTGGCCACCGTGGTGACCACCCCCTTAGCGTGTCTGACTATTGTCTGACTGGTGTCTGACGAGTCTGACTAGGAACCGACGCGGAAGCGCGTGAACGCGGTGCCCTTGACGCCGGCCTCTTCGAGGATCTGCGCGACAGACTTCTTGGCATCCTTGGCGAATGCCTGGTCGAGGAGGACCTCGCCCTTGTAGAAGCCAGTGACACGGCCTTCCACAATCTTGGTCATTGCTGCTTCGGGCTTGCCTTCAGCCTTGGCAGTCTCCTCGGCGATGCGGCGCTCGGACTCGACGAGCTCGGCCGGCACATCCTCGCGGGAGAGGTAGTTCGGGGACATCGCGGCGATGTGAACGGCGACGTCGTGGGCTGCGGTGGCAGCTGCTTCGCCTTCGCCGTCAACAGCGAACAGGACGCCGACCTGGGCCGGGAGATCCTTGGAGGTCTTGTGCAGGTAAGCGTCGACCGTAGCGCCCTCGATGCGGGAGATGCGGCGGACAACAACCTTCTCGCCCAGAACGGCGCCCTCTTCGACGACGACCTCGGACAGCGGCTTGCCGTCGACGTCGGTGGCCAGCAGGGTTTCGAGGTCGGCAGCGCCGGACTCGACGGCAACGGCCAGGACCTTGTCGGCCAGCTGGATGAACTTGTCAGCCTTGGCGACGAAGTCGGTCTCGCAGTTGACTTCGATCATCACGCCGACGCCGTTGGCGACCTTGGCGGCAACCAGGCCTTCAGCGGTGGAGCGGCCTTCGCGCTTGGTGGCGCCCTTGAGGCCCTTGATGCGGATGATTTCGATGGCCTTTTCGGCGTCACCGTTGGCTTCGTCAAGAGCCTTCTTGACATCCATCATGCCGGCGCCGGTGCGCTCGCGCAGAGCCTTGATATCAGCGGCAGTGTAGTTCGCCATGTGAACCCCTCTGTCTAGAAATTTATGTGGTGTACGGACCGACAGGACGGCTGCTCACCCAGTGAGCGGCCATCCTGTCGGTACCCCCTATGCACCGGAGCGCATGTGGGGAGATCCAGATTTACTTGTCTGACTACTTGGCTTCGTCGGCGGCCGGAGCTTCAGCAGCCGGTGCTTCTTCAGCAGCCGGAGCTTCAGCGGCGGGCGCTTCTTCAGCGGCCGGTGCTTCTTCAGCGGCGGGCGCTGCAGCAGCTTCAGCCTTGTTGCCTTCGAGGAGCTCGCGCTCCCACTCGGCCAGCGGCTCTTCCGGAGCTTCGGTGGTGCCGGTGGCGCGCTGGTTACGGGCGATGAGGCCCTCAGCAACGGCGTCGGCGACAACGCGGGTCAGCAGGTTGACGGAGCGGATGGCGTCGTCGTTACCCGGGATCGGGAAGTCGACTTCGTCGGGATCGCAGTTGGTGTCCAGGATGGCCACAACCGGGATGTTCAGCTTCTTGGCTTCGTCGACAGCAAGGTGTTCCTTCTTGGTGTCAACGATCCACAGCGCGGACGGCGCCTTGGTCAGGTTGCGGATACCACCGAGGTTGGTTTCCAGCTTGGTGAGTTCGCGGCGAAGGAGCAGCAGTTCCTTCTTGGTGTATGCGGAACCGGCGACGTCGTCGAAGTCGATCTCTTCCAGTTCCTTCATGCGCTGGATGCGCTTGGAGACGGTCTGGAAGTTGGTGAGCATACCGCCGAGCCAACGCTGGTTGACGTACGGCTGGCCAACGCGGGTGGCCTGCTCGGCGATGGATTCCTGCGCCTGCTTCTTGGTGCCGACGAAGAGAACGGTGCCGCCGTGTGCAACGGTGGCCTTCACGAACTCGTAGGCACGGTCGATGTAGGACAGCGACTGCTGCAGGTCAATGATGTAGATACCGTTGCGCTCCGTGAAGATGAAGCGCTTCATCTTCGGGTTCCAACGGCGGGTCTGGTGTCCAAAGTGGACGCCGCTGTCAAGCAGCTGGCGCATAGTTACGACGGGCATGCCGACGCTCCTTCCGGCAGGTCATTCATGAGAGAGCCCATGGCTCTCTTACCCTGCCAATAGTTGACGGTTGTTTAGCAATCACCCGGGACGGGCGTTGCTCCTGGCATCCACTGCGCTTCCCATCCGTGCCATAGGGAACGGACCGCAGGAGGCGCAGTCCTCCGCAGCCGAAGTTTGTGGCTTCTTATGAGGAGGGCTGGATACGCGTAGTCAGCTGCTGCTCCCCCGCACCCCTGAATGAGGCGTGCCGGCTTGGACAATCCCGATTATCACGTCAGTGACCGTCGTGATGAGCAAGCATGAGGGCACAGCAAACTGCTCCACCAAGTGTACTACAGCGGCCCCGCGCCGAAGGACCGTTTTCGGCGGGCTACGGGGCGGGAATCCGGGACTGGAGCGGGGGCCGGCGAGCACCTCCCCCGGCGGCTCGTGAGCGCCGCCCCGGCGGCCGGGACCACGGCACGAACCAGGCATCGGTCGCGGTGGCATCCCGGGGTGTGGCCGGGGCTGCGGCACGGTCATCCGGGCCGGCGGTGGGACGCACTGAGCGCTTGTCCACATAGCCGTCGTTGGCGGTTCCGCCCTGCGTGCTGCCGCAGCAGGCTGGAGGCATGAAGATCCCCGCCTGCCTAGCGGCATTGCTCCTGGCACTCTCCACCTTGCCCAGCGGTCCGATCCCCGAGGGTTCTGCCCCCGTAGCTGTCGTCGCCGCAGCTGCATTCCCGGCGGGTCCTGAGATTTCGACATCCAGCGTCCGGGGCTCCCCCCGGGCAGGGCCGGTCCCGGCACCTGACTGGAGCTGGCCGCTCAGCCCGCGGCCTGCGGTTCTGCGCGCCTTCGATCCCCCGGCCAGGCCGTGGCTCAGCGGTCACCGCGGAGTCGATGTTGAGGCCGCATACGACGGCGCCCCGCTCATCTCGCCGGCGGCCGGGACGGTCAGCTTTGTCGGGATTGTGGTGGACCGGCCGGTGATCACGATCGATCACGGCAACGGGCTGCGCAGCAGTTTCGAGCCGGTGGCCAGCGCACTGACGGCGGGGTCCGCCGTGGCGGAGGGCGACGTCCTGGGCCAGGTGCAGACCGGCCACTGCGGCCCGGCGCCGCCCTGCCTCCACTGGGGCGTCCGCCGAGGCGACGAATACGTGAACCCGCTGGCATTCGTGACGGATTTGCGACCCTCGGTCCTGCTCCCGCCCCTGGAGACCGGTCCGGGTTGAGTGTCCTGCGGGCGGTCATGGCGGCAGTCGGCGGTCGCGTCGACGTGCGGCGGTCGACGCGTGTCAGACGATCGCGGAAATCCCGGTGATCGCCCGGCCGGTCACGAGGGTGTTGATTTCGTGGGTGCCCTCGTAGGAATAGATGGCCTCGGCGTCGGCAAACACTTTGGCCATCTCGAAGTCCGTGACGATTCCGTTGCCGCCGAGGATGCTGCGGCCCAGGGCCACACTTTCGCGCATGCGTGCGGTGGTGAACGCCTTGGCCAGGGCGGACTGCTCGTCCTTCGCCTGGCCGGCGTCCTCCAGCTGGGAAAGCCTCACCATCATGCCCATGGAGCTGACGGCGTTGCCAAGGATCTGCACGAGCTGGTTCTGGACCAGCTGGAAGGAGGCAATCGGGCGGCCGAACTGGGTGCGCTCCACGGCGTAGCGCCGGGCGACGTCGAAGGCCGCGAGCTGTTGCCCCACCGCCTGCCAGGCCACGGCGAGGCGGGTGACTTTGAGCACCTTGTTGGTGTCGCGGAAGCTGTTGGCGTTGGCGAGCTTGAAGAAGTCCGGCACCACCACGTTGTCGAGGATGATGTCGGCGTTCTGCACCGTGCGCAGCGAGATCTTGTTCTCGATCTTCGTGGCGCTGTAGCCCTCGGTCTTGGTGTCGACAAGGAAACCCTTGACCTGGTTGTCGTCGACGTCCCGGGCGTAGATGACCACCCAGTCGGAGAAGGTGGCGTTGCCGATCCAGCGCTTGGCCCCGTTGAGGATCCAGTTCCCGCCGTCGCGCCGGGCTGTGGTGCGCGTACCGCCGGCGACGTCGGAGCCGCCGAGGGGCTCGGTGAGGCCGAAGGCGCCGATCTTCTTGAGCGAGTAGATGTCCGGAAGCCAGGCGTCCTGCTGCTCCTGGGAGGCAAGGGCCTCGATTGAGCCGGTGAAGAGCCCGTCGTGGACCCCCATGAACGTCGCGATCGACGTGTCCGCGCGGGTGACTTCGGCGTGCAGGATTCCGGCGAAGAGGTTGGAGTAGCCCTGCCTTCTGACCGGGCTGACCAGGTCGATTTCGGCAAGCTTCGGGATGAGCTCCATGGGGAACTCGGCGCGGTTCCAGCAATCGACGGCGATCGGCCTGACCTCGCGGGCCAGGAACTCGCGGACCTCCGCCAGCCTGTCCTGCTCCTTGCTGCTGAGCAGCTGCTCGAACGCGAAGAAGTCGCCGTCAGCGTAGGGCAGGTTGTGGATGTCGATTGCAGCTTTGGACATGATGTTCCTTCACTCGTGATCAGCGGCGACCAAAAGGACGCGGGCTTCGCGCCTGCAGTATGTTACTGATCAGTAACTTACCCCACTTCGGAGGTGCCTGCAAGCGCAGGGAACGACGAAAAGGGAGCCGTGGCCGACGTCGGACGTCAGCCACGGCTCCCGTGGGCGCGGAACCCCGGATAAGGGGTTGTCCGCAGAAATGTAGGGCTACTCGGACTTGAACCGAGGACCTTAGGATTATGAGTCCCGCGCTCTAACCAGCTGAGCTATAGCCCCCTGTGCCCGGAACCGGATCCGGCCCGCGGGGCCGGACTGATTCCGGGCAAAAACACTCTAGCAATACTAGACGCATCACGCGTGCAGGCGGCCACCGGACGGCAGCCGGCCTAACGCAACCGGCCTGCACGCCACTGGACTGGGCACATCAGGACTGGGCGCACTGGGACTGGGCGCCCCTGTACCAGGCAGCTGGCCTAGAGGACGAAGTCGTCGTAGCTAGCGCCGCGGTAGATGTCCTCAAACGTCTGCAGCGTGCGCGCGATGCCGTGGCTCTCCACCATTTCGCGGCTGGTCTTGCCCATCGCCTCGCGCTCGTCAGCGGGCAGCGAAAGGACACGGGTCAGCTTCGCAGCGAGGTCATCGCTGTCATTGGGCGTGAAGAGGTAGCCGTTCTCCCCGTCGCGTACCAGGTGCGGCAGCGCCATGGCGTCGGCCAGCAGGACCGGCGTCGACGCCGACATCGCTTCCAGTGTCACGAGCGACTGAAGTTCTGCCGTTCCGGGCATGCAGAAGACATCGGCCGTGATGTAGGCCTTGCGGAGGTCGGCGTCGCTGGCCATGCCGAGGAACTTGACCCTGTCGGTCAGCCCGAGCCGGGCGACCTGGGCTTCGAGGGCCGGGCGGACTTCTCCGCCGCCGACGATTTCCAGGTGGATGTCCAGGTCCTTCGGCGTCTTCGCGACGGCGTCGATCAGCACGTCCACGTGTTTCTCCTCGGCCAGCCGGCCGACGAAGAGTGCGGTGGGGCTGGCGTGGCGTTCCAGGGTCTCGTTGGGACCCAGTTCGTAGGCGGCGGCGTCGATGCCGTTGGAGAGGGGCAGGACCTTCCGGAGGAAGGCGTGCTGGTGCATGGCTTTGGCGGCGAGCGGCGTGGGTGTGGTCACGACGTCGGCCTGGCCCATGACCTTGCCCATGTCCCTCCAGGAGATCCGGCCCACGATGTCCTTGAACCATTGCGGGAACGGCAGGAAGGGGTTCAGGTTTTCCGGCATGAAGTGGTTCGTCGCCACCACCCGGATGCCGCGCTTCACGGCCTCGTACAGGACGTGCTCGCCGATCATGTAGTGGCTCTGGATGTGCACCACGTCCGGCTGGATGCGGTCGAACAGCAGACCGATCTCCTTCTTGATCTCCCAGGGGAAGGTGATCCGGAAGTATTCGTGCGTGGGCACGGAGTGGGAGCGCAGGCGGTGCACGGTGGCCTCGTCGCTGAACTCGCTGAAACTCGGGCCTTTGCCCGGGCGGCACGCCAGGACGTGCACGTCGTGTCCGCGGGCTGTCATCCCCTTGGCGAGACGGTAGCCGAACTGGGCGGCCCCGTTGACGTGGGGCGGGTACGTGTCAGCGGCAATCAGGATGGTCAGCGGTGGCTGGTTGTCGGACATGGTCACGTGGAGAGCTCCTGGTGGTCACTGTGCGGGCAGCTGGATCAAAGGTGGCCGGCTGGCCGTCGGCGCATGCGCGCCGGGCCTGTAGCCGAAGTCTGGACTGACGCCCTAGGACCTGCCCGCGGCCTTCCGCGCGTCCTTCTTGCGCTTGGTGACTTCCGGGTGGTGCCTGGACAGGGCTATCACTCCCACGATAGCAAGGGATGCGGCCGTCCCCATGGCAATAGCCATAACGGGTTGGACGTCCGGACGCAGTTCTCCCAGAATCACGATGCCGATCGCGATGCCCACGATGGGGTCAATCACGGTCAATCCGGCGATCACGAGGTCCGGCGGTCCGCCGGAATAGGCGTTCTGCACAAACCACGATCCCAGAACGCCGGCAGCAATAATCGCCACGACGCTGTACCACGGCACATTCAGCAGGAACAGCCCATTCGGGTCGAGCAGATGCCGGCCGATGATGCGGGTCAGGACAGCCACGAAGCCGAACAGAACCCCGGCGCCCAGGATGTAGACGAATGCGCTCATGCGGTGCTTGAACACGAGGGCGAGCGTGCCGAAGAGCCCCACCGCCAGGGCCAGGAGCAGGACGATGGTCAGCTCGTCCTCGCTGCTGACGTTGTGGTTCTCCTGCGTCACGTTGACGGCCAGCACGACGAACAGTGCTGAGCCGGTCACGCAGGCCGAGATCGCCACGACGGTTGCCCGGTTCATGCTCAAGCCCTGGTCCTTGGTGTTGACCACCGTGGTGATGACCAGGGCGATCGCGCCGATCGGCTGGACCACCGTCAAGGGGGCCATGACGAGGGCGACGGCGTTCATCGCCATCCCGACGCAGAGCAGCAGGAACCCGAAGACCCAGCGCGGATTGCGCGCCAGCCGCATCAGGCCGTGGGTGCTCAGCGCCAGGCCGCCGGTGTCGGCCTTGACCGCACTGCCCTGGCGCTGGGCGCCAAAGGCCAGGCAGAAGGCGCCAAGTACCGCAAGCAAAACCGCAAGCCAGACCATCAGTGGGAGCCGCCGTCGTGGGCCCGAAGCTGCCGGCCCTTGCCGATGATGGCCCAAACGTAGTTGTAGGCCGCGATCCAGTGCCCCACCAGGCCCAGGCCCAGGAAGATCCACGCGACCGTGGCGTAGACGTCCGCGGCGGGCACCGGCAGCTTGGACAGCACCAGCAGCGGTGTGCCCACCAGCAGCAGGCCCGTCCGGATCTTCCCGATGCGGCTCACCGGCAGGTCCGGGTGGCCGTGGAAATAGAACAGCGACAAGGTCAGCAGGACCGCATCCGGGACCAGCAGGGCCGCGAGATACCACCACTCGACGACGCCGGCGATCACAAGGGTCACGGCGACCGCGATCAGGGAGAGCCTGTCGGCAATGGGATCCATGACGCGGCCGAGGTTGGACATCTGGTTGAAGCGGCGGGCGATGTAGCCGTCCACCCAGTCGGTGCTGGCCATGACGGCGAGCACGAGGGCACCGTAACCGTACTCGTGCTCGGCGAGGACGAGCCAGATGAAAAGGGGGACACCCAGGAAGCGCACCACGGTCAGGACATTTGGAATCGTGAAGACAGCGTCGCGGTGGACGAGGGGCTGCCCGGGGCGGGCGCCAGCGCCGATGAATTTCATCGATTCCCCCTTTCCGTGGACGGCAACGGTTTGGCGTTTGGGTTCAGGGATCTGCCTAGCCCTTGATCAGCTTGCGCACCAGGACCACAAGAGCGGCGCCCGACGCGGCCAGTAGCGCAAGGGGCTTCCAGCGATGCTTGATCTGGCCGGCCAGGCTCCCGTCAGCGGACGTGGACGGCTTCCCCGCCGAGGGCCGGGCCGAGGAGCGGGCTGAGGCTCGGAAGCCTGCGATTTTGTCGTTGAGCTGTTCTTTGCCGTCCTGCAGCAGCGCCTGGGTGGAGGCAAGCAGGGCCTGGGCCTGGGTCTTGACGTCAAGTTCCCGGCCGAGGTCGTCCCGGACGTCGGTGAGGTGCGCGCGGCGCTGGTCCAGCCGGCGTCGGAGTTCTGCCTCTGTGGGTGCGGGCCCGAGGTCGGGCTTAGCGGCAGCCTTGGCTTCCTTCTCTGCCTTCGCCTTGGCGGCTGCGGCTTCCTTGGCGGCCTTCGCGGCTTTGTACTGTTCGGAGTTCGGATCCAGGATCGCTGCGTCGAAGGCGGAGCCTTCCTTGGCGATGCCGAGATCGTACTTGAGTCCCCGGATTGTGTCCTCGGGGACCAGCGGCATGACCGCTTTGAACTTGTTCAGCCCGATGAGAGCCCCGATCGTGGCGATAATCAGGCACACGGCGGAGACCAACAAGGCCGCGAGCCACGCCGGCATGATCGTGGCCAGACCCATAATCGCAGCAACGAAGAGTCCGATCAGCAGGAGGCCAACGAAGACAAGGGCGACGGCGAAGAAGGCGCCGGCAATGCCGAGCTGGGTCGCCTTGCGCTTGATTTCAGCCTTGGCCAGAGCAATCTCGTCATTGAGCTGCCGGGGCGCCAGCTTGAAGATCATCTTCAGGGTCTGCGGCAGCGCGGAAATGCGCAGCCCACCGCCTGTCCCGCCGCTGTGACGTCCGCTCATCGGTCCCGCCTAACTGGTGCCATCCGTCGTTCCGCTCCCGCGGGCTTGCCGGGTCTGGACAGCTTCGCACAGACCCCGGTGTCAAAACTATCATTTCGGCTCTTGGGAGGCCTTTTCGGGCAAGCCGTGGCGCGCCCGCGCAACCACCAGCCGGCCGCCCCGGCGGGCCCTAGGATTGACCTCTGTGAGCACACCCCCCAATCCCGGTGATTCCCTGAGCCGCCGTCGTAGATTCCTCTACATTCTGACGCTCGGCGCTTTGACTGCCCTTGGGCCGTTCACGGTGGACCTCTACCTGCCCGCATTCCCGGCCCTGGAGGAGAACCTTGGTGTTTCCGCGGCCGCTGTACAGCTGACGCTGACCGGAACCACCATAGGGTTCGCGCTGGGACAGCTGGTGGTGGGGCCGCTGAGCGATAAGTTCGGCCGGCGGATGCCCCTGATCCTGGCGACCGCGGTGCACATCACAGCTTCCCTGGGCGCCGCCCAGTCAACGGATATCGCCACGCTGGGTTTCTTCCGTGTCCTCATGGGCGTCGGGGCCGCAGGAGGCGGTGTTGTGGCCATGGCCATGGTCCGCGACCTGTTCAGCGGCTACGCGATGGTGCGGATGTTTTCGCGGATGGCCCTGGTCAACGGCCTGGCCCCGATCCTCGCCCCGGTCATCGGCTCCCAACTGCTGTTGCTGATGCCCTGGCCCGGCATCTTCTTGTTCCTCGCGGCCTACGGGTTCTGCGTCATCATCGCGGCCTTGTTCGTGATCCGGGAGACCCTGCCCCCGGAGCAGCGCGGAAAGACCGGGATGACCGTGCGCCAGCGCTACAAAGTGCTGTTCTCCGACCGGATCTTCGTGGGCCTGCTTCTGGTCGGCGGCATGAACTTCGCGGGCCTCTTCACCTATCTCTCTGCGTCGCCGTTCCTGTTCCAGAATGTCTACGGCTTCACGCCCCAGCAGTACGGCCTGCTCTTCGGCATCAACTCCCTGGGCATCGTGGCCGGTGTCCAGACCAGCGCGAGGCTCATCAAGCGCGTTCCGCCGCAATGGATCCTGGCCTGGTCCACGGCCTGGATGTTCGTCATGGCCGTCCTGATTGTCATCTTCGACCAGTTGGGATTCGGGCTGTGGGGCGTCCTGGTGCCGCTGTGGTTCTACATCCTCGGCGCCGGCTTCACGTTCCCCACCGTGCAGGTGCTGGCCCTGGCCAAACACGGCGCCCAGGCCGGAACAGCGGCATCCCTGCTCGGTGCGGCCACTTTCATGATGGCGGGCCTGGTCTCGCCGGTGGTCGGCTGGCTCGGCGTCGGGTCCGCAACCCCCATGGGCGCCGTCCAGGCCGTCTGCATCCTGCTGGCGGCGGCTGCGCTGTGGCTGGTCGTACGGCCCAGCACGGTGCCCCCGATCCAGTAGGGCCCCGCTTCCCGCTCTCGGGGGGACATGCTCATTCTTCAGCGCCCACACCCGCGGGACATGCTCATTCTTCGCGCCCAGGCCCGAGGGACATGCTCATTCTTCGCGCCCGGACCGGCAAGTGGGACATGTCCACGCGCCGCGGCCAGGACTGGGCAGCAGTGGCCATATGTCCGCGCGCCAAGTCCAGCACTGGGCATGTCCCGCGGCCACACGGCGCAACGGACCAGCCCGCGGAGGACATGCTCATTCTTGGCGCCCACCCCGGAGGGACATGCTCCAGTCTTTGCGGCCAGGACTGGGCATAGTGGGCACTATGTCCACGCGCCAAGTCCAGCACTGGGCATGTCCCGCGGCTGCACGCGGCAGCGTGACTGCGCAGCCCCGGATTCAGCCCCGGGCTCGGGCACCGGTGTACCCTGTTCGACGTCCGCGACGGGCGATAAAGTTGTTTCATGCCCGATTGGCAGGAACCTCAGCCTCTCCCGGCCACGTGGCAGCGGTGCGACACCGGAATCCTGCCCCTGTGGTGGGATCGGCTGTGCAGTCAGACCAGCCAGCAGTCGGCGGCCATGTATGCCTCCGGCCTGTTTACCGAAGACCGACGCCGCCCGATTGCCCAGTGGTACAACCCGCGCAAGACTCCGCCCTCCTGGTGGCTCCGGAGACCTCCCCGGAATGGCCGGTCCAGCGGTTCGGCATCTTCTACGCACCCCCGGGCGCCGGATTCACCCAGGTGCATTCTGCGCCGCACGAATGGCACCCGCGCGAGCCGCGGAAGTCCCCCACCGAGCAAGAGGCATTCGAGGCCGCGGTCGCCGAGGCCCAGCGCTTCCTGCAGGTGGAAATGTACTTCGTCTGAGTCCCCGGCCAGCTGGAACGCCCCGGAGCACCTGATCGGATCAACAAAAAAGGTCCCGCGGCTGGTTTTCACCGGCCGCGGGACCTGTCCGCTCCTCCTGCTGGACTTGAACCAGCAACCCTTCGATTAACAGTCGAATGCTCTGCCAATTGAGCTAAGGAGGAATGAAGCAGGTATGACATTAGCAAAGGTTTTGCCGGTAGGGAAATCGGCCACGGAACCAGTGCCGGCACGGCGCTAAATACCCCCTCCGGGTATAAAAAAGTCCCCGTTCCGGAAACCCGGAACGGGGACTGTGCGCTCCTCCTGCTGGACTTGAACCAGCAACCCTTCGATTAACAGTCGAATGCTCTGCCAATTGAGCTAAGGAGGAATGAAGCGGGTATAAGCCTAGCAAACACCGGCCCGGGAAACGAAATCGGCGGCTCAGGCGTCCGAGCGCAGGGACCGCCGCTGCATCTCCAGCTGCATGAGTTCGCGATTCAGCCGCTGGAAATCCTCGGGATCGGCCGAGGCATCCAGGCGCTGCAGCTGGCCCATCTTCTCGGCCTTCACCCGGGTGATCTGGAGCTCGAACAGACGGGCCAGGATGTCCCGGCAGTAGCGCAGGACGCCCTCGGGCGTGCTGGCGGGCAGCGGCACCACGGCGAGTTCGGACACGAGCGGGCGCAGCGGCTCAGGCACCTCCTGCAGCAGCTGCTCCACCCAGCGCACCGGATCCCCGGCGAACGCGAGTCCGGTGGCCCGGATGGCCTCGTGGATGGCGAGATAGGCGGGCGTGGAGAACCGCGCTTCCGAGAAACGCTGCCACGTCTCGCCCTCGAGCATGCCGGGTTCCTGCAGGGCGACCTCGAGCGCCTGGCGCTCCATCGCCGCGACAGGGTCCCGTGGATCAGGCCGGTTGAAGGACGGCAGTGCGGCCGACGCCGGCAAGGGTGCAACGCCCGGGCCGGGCCCGGGAATGCCGCGGCCGGAGCCGGCATAGCCCTGCCCGGTCCCCTGGCTGCTCCCCTGCCGCATTCCTTGGCCGTGGCCGACGCTGCCGCCCGGCGCGGCCGCTGCGGGCTGCGCGGCACGCTTGGTGGCCGCACCGACAGCCCTGCTGACTTCCTCGACCGGCATCCCCAGCCAACCGGCCAGTTCGCGGGCGTAGGCCGGCCGGATACCGGCGTCGCGGATCTGCGCCACCACGGGCGCGGATTCACGCAGGGCCGCGATCCGGCCCTCGACGGTGTCCAGGTTGTGGCGTTTGAGGGTGGCGCGGATAGCGAACTCGAACAGCGGGCGGCGGGACCCGATCAGGTCCCGGACCGCGGAGTCGCCCTTGGACTGGCGGAGTTCGCAGGGGTCCGCGCCGTTGGGCTCCACGGCCACGAAAGTCTGCGCGACGAAGCGCTGATCCTCTTCGAAGGCGCGCAGTGCCGCCTTCTGGCCGGCGGCGTCGCCGTCGAAAGTGAAGATGACCTCTCCCCCGCTGCCGTCGTCGGAGAGCAGCCGGCGGGCGATCTTGATGTGCTCGGTGCCGAAGGCGGTGCCGCACGTGGCTACCGCCGTCGGAATGCCGGCCAGGTGGCAGGCCATGACGTCCGTGTAGCCTTCCACCACCACAAGCTGGCGGTCCTTGGCGATGTTGCGCTTGGCGAGGTCGATCCCGTAGAGGACCTGGGACTTCTTGTAGAGCGCGGTTTCGGGGGTGTTCAGGTACTTCGGGCCTTGGTCGTCCTCGTACAGCTTGCGGGCGCCGAAGCCGATGGTCTCGCCCGCGATGTCCCGGATGGGCCAGATCAGCCGGCCGCGGAAGCGGTCGTAGATTCCCCGGTTGCCTTCGGAAAACATGCCGGTCAGCTTGAGCTCGGCATCGGTGTAGCCGCGTCCGCGGAGGTGCTTGAGCAGCGAGTCCCAGCCCTGCGGGGCATAGCCCACGCCGAACTGTTCCGCCGCCGCACGGTCGAAGCCTCGTCCGTAGAGGAAGTTGCGGCCCTCCGCGGCGCCCGGCGTCAGCAGCTGGGCACGGAAGAACTCGTCGGCCACTTTGTGCGCGTCCAGCAGCCGCTGGCGCCGGCCGATGTCCTCCCGGTTGGGTCCGGAGCCGCCGTCCTCGTAGTGGAGCTCGAAGCCGATCCGGTGGGCCAGCTTCTCCACGGCCTCGTGGAAGGAGATATGGTCCAGCTTCTGGACGAAGGAAATGACGTCGCCGTCCTCGCCGCAGCCGAAGCAGTGGTACCGGCCCACCTGGGGACGGACCGTGAAAGAGGGTGAGCGCTCGTCGTGGAAGGGGCACAGGCCTTTGTAGGACCCCAGCCCGGCTCCCTTGAGCGTCACGTAGCTGTCGACGACTTCCTTGATGTCGGTGCGCTGGCGTACTTCATCGATGTCTTCGCGTTTGATCAGGCCGGCCACAGTGCCATCCTAGTCCCCGGGTACGACGCCGACCGGCCGGCTATGGTGGCCGTCACCACAGCGACGGCAGGCTGCCCACGAGACGCTCGTACATGGCCAGCGCCGAGCCGTCCGTCAGCGACGCGACCTGATCGATCACGACGCGCAGCCGCGCGGCGTCGTCGCCCGCATCGAGCCAGTCGGCGGCGAACATCGGCTCCAGGTGGCGGTCCCCCGTGGCGCTCAGCGCGGTGACGAGGGCGTGCAGGACCTCCCGCTGGCGCTCGTAAATGGGCTGGCGGTGCTCGGTGGTCATCACGAAGGTGGTGGCCAGGCCCTTCATCACCGCGATTTCCATGACGGTCTCGTCCGGGACGATCAGCTCCGCGTGGTAGCGGGTCAGGTTTTCCGGGCCGTAGACGGCGCGGGTGGCCTCGAGCGCACTCTGGCAGAACCGGCCGATGAGCTGGCTGGTCATGTCCTTGAGCGCCGCCATGGCCTTGCGGCTGCCGTCGGCCTCGCGCACCCAGACGTTCGTGGCCTCCAGCCGGGCCAGCGCGGCGTCGATCGCGGCGGGGTCGTTGTGCGGCAAGTACCACTGCTTGGCGTAGCCGACGACGCGGGCGCGGTGGTCCGGGTTGTCCATCCAGCGCAGCTGGAAATGGCCCGCGACGATCGCGTCCTCGACGTCGTGCACGGAGTAGGAGATGTCGTCCGCCAGGTCCATGACCTGCGCTTCGAGGCAGGACCGGCGTTCCGGGGCGGCGTCGCGGATCCAGTCGAAGATGGGGAGATCGTCCTCGTAGGCGCCGAACTTGCTGGTCCGCTCCCCGTGGATGACGGGCGCGTTCACGGCGGACCACGGGTATTTGGCGGCGGCATCGAGGCTCGCCCGGGTCAGGTTCAGGCCGGCCGGCCTGCCGTCGGGGGCAAGGACCTTTGGCTCCAGCCGGGTCAGCAGCCGCAGGGTCTGGGCGTTTCCTTCGAAGCCGCCGATCGCGTGGGCCACCTCGTTGAGGGCCGCTTCGCCGTTGTGGCCGAAGGGCGGGTGGCCGAGGTCATGGCTGAGGCACGCGGTGTCCACGACGTCGGGGTCGCAGCCGAGCGCGCGGCCGAGTTCGCGGCCCACCTGGGCCACTTCGAGGCTGTGCGTGAGCCGGGTCCGGACGAAGTCGTCAGTGTCCGGGGCCACCACCTGGGTCTTCGCGCCGAGCCGGCGCAGCGCCGAGGAGTGCAGGACCCGCGCGCGGTCACGCTCGAAGTCCGAACGGTAGGTGCTCTTGGGCGGTTCTTCGACCCACCGGGCGGAGTCGCGGGAGGTGTAGCCGTCCAGGACGGGGGCGGTGGTCCGGGTCTCAGCCACCGGAGACGTCCAGTTCGGCGAAGGAGATGTCGCGGGTCTGCTCATCATCCAGCGTCCGGTTCAGCAGCCAGTCCTTGGGCAGCGCGGGTTTCTTGGGCGAGCCGGCGCGGCCGCGCGGGCCCTCGGCGTCGACCCCCGGGTAGGGCGACTCAAGGTCCAGCTGGTCCAGCGTCCCGCGGAGCACTTCGAGGCTGGTGACGAGGGCCAGCTTGGTCCGCAGTTCGCTGCCGACCACGTAGCCCTTGAAGTACCAGGCCATGTGCTTGCGGATCTCGCGCAGGGCCTTGCCCTCGTCCCCGAATGTCTCGACCATGAGCTCGGCGTGCCGGTAGACGCTTTCGGCCACCTGGCCCAGGTCCGGCCGGTACCGCTGGTCGCTGCCTTCGAACGCGGCCATGAGATCGCCGAACAGCCACGGCCGGCCCTGGCAGCCGCGTCCGACGACGACGCCGTCCACGCCCGTTTCGCGGACCATCCGGACCGCGTCCTCGGCGGACCAGATGTCTCCGTTGCCGAGCACGGGGATGTCCGGGAGCGCCTCGCGCAGCCGGGCGATGGCGGACCAGTCGGCCTGGCCGGAGTAGAACTGGGCGGCCGTGCGGCCGTGGAGGGCGACGGCGGCGACGCCGGAGTCGCGGGCGATCCGGCCGGCGTCGAGGTATGTCAGGTGGTCCTCGTCGATGCCCTTGCGCATCTTGATGGTCAGCGGAATATTGCCCTTGGAGGCTTCCTTGACGGCCGTCTGGACGATCGCGGTGAAGAGGTCGATCTTCCAGGGCAGGGCCGAGCCGCCGCCGCGCCGGGTGACTTTGGGGACGGGGCAGCCGAAGTTGAGGTCGATGTGGTCCGCCCGGTCTTCCTCGACCAGCATCCGGACGGCCTGGCCGACGGTCACGGGGTCCACGCCGTAGAGCTGGACGGAGCGGACTTTCTCGTCGTCGTCGTGCGAAATGATGCGCAGGGACTCCGGCGTGCGTTCCACGAGGGCGCGCGAGGTGACCATCTCCGCCACATACAGGCCGCCGCCGTATTCACGGCACAGCCTGCGGAAGGCGGAGTTGGTGATGCCCGCCATGGGAGCCAGGATCACGGGGGTGTCCACGGTGATCGGGCCCAGCTTCAGGGGCGGGAGTTCCAGCTTGGGGGCGGGAGGGGTTGCTACAACAGTCACCCGACCATTGTCTCAAAGACGGGCAAATCGGCCCGATCCCGGTCGGGCTATGTGGAAATCTCCGGCCAGTGACGTATTGCCCGGCGGAAGGTCGCGGTGGAAGTCCGGCCGTCGCCAGACTCCGCATCAGCCCCGCAGGGCGGCACGCCGTCCGCGGCGAGTGGCGGGTCCGGCACCGGCGCCGTCCGGCTCGGTCCCTTCGGACGCACCGGTCCATTCGGATTCCCCGCGCTCGGACCCGCCCCCTTCGGACGCGCCGTCCGCGGACCGAGACCGGGCTGATCCGGAGCGCCGCCGCCGTCGGCCGCGACGCCTGCGAGCGCCGCGGCAGGTACTCTAACTCGGCCCTCGACCCCAGTTGCTGCCCTTGATCCCGGTGGCCTTGACCACGAGCACGGCGATGAGGGTGGTGACCGGCACGGCCAGGACGAGTCCCACGGAGCCGACGAGGGTGCGGATGACTTCCTCGGAGAGTTCGGCGCTGGTGAGGGCGTCCCCGAGCGGCCGTTCGTAGAGCATGACGAGGATCAGGACGGGCAGGGCCGCGCCGGCGTAGGCAAACGCGATGGTGTAGACCGTGGACGCGATGTGGTCCCGGCCGATCCGCATCGCGGAGGCGAAGAGCTGCCGGGCACTGGTTTCGGGGGCGAGTTCCCACAGTTCCCAGACCGCCGATGACTGGGTGATGGTGACGTCGTTCAGGACGCCGAGACCGGAAATGATCAGCCCGCACAGGATGATGCCGGAGATCGAGATGTTGTCCGAAATGTTGGTGAGCGTGGCGGCGTCGTGGCTGCCCACGCCGGCGAGGTTTGCGGCGTCGGTGGCCCAGGCCGCCAGCAGCGAGGTGATGGCGAGGCCGAACATCGTCCCCAGCAGCGCCGTCGACGTCCGGGCGGAGAAGCCGTGGGCGAAGTAGAGCACCCCGATCATGATCACCGTGGACCCCACGAGTGC
The DNA here is from genome assembly GCA_963810895.1 of uncultured Actinomycetota bacterium. Classification (GTDB taxonomy): domain Bacteria; phylum Actinomycetota; class Actinomycetes; order Actinomycetales; family Micrococcaceae; genus Arthrobacter. The sequence continues at coordinate 216,680 of CAWEPM010000004.1, read as the reverse complement.
CAGGAGCAGCGGCGGCTTTCCCTCGACCAGTCCGGGCAGCATGAACGAGACGAGCACGACGTAGGCCCCGACCAGTCCGATCAGCGCCCGCAGGCCGCGCCAGCGCGCCACCGCAATCACGACGACGGCGTAGAGCAAGGCCAGGAAGATGATGGGCAGTGTCCGGACAAAGTCGACGAAGACATAGGCGGGCGAGCCCTGGCCGGCGGACGCGCCCTGCGCCTTGGACAGGTTCAGGTAGCGGATGTTGTCCCCGGGTTTCACCCCGTGGGATTTCGCGATGTCAGGGTTGATGACCACTTTCACCGGGTTGCCGCCCTTGTCCGGCTCGGTGTAGGCGAACGTGCATTGCGAGCCCTCCTGCGGGGGCTGCGCGGCGGCGTCGCCGGATGCGCCCTGCTGCGCGGCGGCGTCACCGCCGGCCTGGGCATCCGAGCAGCTGCCGACGACGACGCGCTGGATCTTGCCGGTGTCAAACGTCACGCCCGGGGCGGCCGCATAGGGGCTGGCCAGTTTGATGCCGTCCTTGCTCCCCGACGGCCACAGCAAGGCCATGGCCGCCAGGGTCAGCAGCGTCAGCGGGATCAGGATGGCGGCCAGGATCCAGTTGGCCTTCTTCCGCGCCGCCAGCATGCGGGGTGTCGGCTCCGCGTTTTCGGTGTCGGAGTCCCGGTGTGAGAGTGCGAGTGTCCGGCGCCCATCAGCAGTTCAACCTCATGCCGAAAACTCTACGGCGTGGGCGGGGCCGCTCCGGACGGATGACGCCGGCGGGCTCCCGGCGCCGCGGAAGCCCGCCAGGTTGGGCGTGCGCGCTACGTTAGCAGCGGGAGCGACCTACGCCGGCGCGATGTTCTGGTTGACGTGGAAGAGGTTCTGCGGATCGTACTTGGCTTTGACCTCCCTCAGCCGTTGATAGTTCGGTCCGTAGTTTTCCGCGACGCGGGGCAAGTCATCGCCGTCCATGAAGTTGATGTAGCCGCCGGGCGCCGAATAGGGCCGCAGGGCGGCCGCGTAGTCCCGCACCCAGGCGATGTTTGCCTCGTTGTCCGCAGGGTCCAGCCACTGCGCCGCGATCACGGGCGAAAACTTCACGTTCCGGTTGGCGAACGCCGTGTCCGTGGCGCCCACCCGTTGGACTGCGCCATCGATGGGGTAGATGTGCACGGCGGTTTGCACGCTGGGGACCTTGCTGCCGTGTTCGATGTGCGCAGCGATGGCGCCGTCATTGAGCTCAGCGAGGAAATCCGCTTTCCAGTAGGCCTGCATGCCTGGGGGCTGCAGCGGGTCGAAGGCCTGGTTCAAGGCCGGGTACGGCATTGGCCCCACCATGGATCCAGCCGCGGGCGCGACGTCCAGGAACGGCTGCCAGCGTGCTGGTCCTTCCGCCAGATCGCCGGTCCACATGCCGACCACGACGCACACCGGCTTGCCATGCCACTCCTCGGGCAGGAACGGCACCGGCGGGCCCTGATGGAAGGCCAGGAACGCCCCGAACTCTTCAGGGGCGGAGGCCATGTGGTCCCGGTAAAACTTTGCCACCGTCTCCGCATGCTCGATGGGGTAAATGATGATCCCGGCGTGGACCATGTCCACGGGATGCATCCGGTACTCGAATGACGTCACGACGCCGAAGTTCCCGCCGCCGCCGCGCAGCGCCCAAAACAGGTCCTCGTTCTGGCTTTCGCTGGCGGTCAGGAACTTTCCCTCCGCCGTGACGACGTCGGCCGAGAGGAGGTTGTCGCAACTGAGCCCATATTTCCTGGACAGGTAGCCAATGCCGCCGCCGAGGGTCAGCCCGGCGATGCCGGTCGAGCCGACAATGCCGCCAGGAGTTGCCAGCCCGAAGGCATGGGTCGCGTGGTTGAAGTCAGCCCAGGTCGCACCGGCCTCCGCGCGCGCCGTCTTGGCTGCGGGATCGACCCGGACGCCGGTGGTGTTGGCGAAGTCGATGACCAGGGCGTCATCCCATGTGCCAAAGCCCGGGGCGCTGTGGCCTCCGCCACGGATGGCGAGGTCCAGGGAGTTGTCGCGGGCGAAGTTGACGCAGGAGATGACATCGGCCACCTGCGAGACCCGGACAACCGCTGCCGGCCTCTTGTCGATCATGCCGTTGAAGACCGCACGCGCCGCGTCGTAGCCGGCGTCGCCGGGCGTGGTGATCTGCCCGCGGACTTGCTCACGCAGGCTATCCAAAGATGTTGCGTTCATTATCTGTACCGTCGATTTCGTCGTGAGATTCGACCCGGACGGTTCTCTGCGCTCCCAGCCGGCGTGACGCCCGGAGGTTTACCTGCACATGCCTACTCTTTCCGCATTCCCCCGTCAAGGGCGCCGTCAAATGCACGCGTGCTGGCCGCACCCATCGCTGGGGGCACCGGCTCCGAATCCACACTAGGCACCGCCAGCCTTGACGGGCGGGGGCTGCAACCTAGGGTTGGTTATTGACGGACGAAGGACGGGAAGGACACACGCGTGGCCATGCGTAAACTAGACGACCGCGAACCGGAGGCGGGCCGTTCCGGGCCTGCCGCCAAGGCCGTGCTGACCATTGCCGAGGCGGCCGGGGAGACCCGCGGAGTCGCCTTGGTCCTGCACGGCGGACGCGCGGACAGCTTCGATCCTGTCCGCGGCCGGCACCTGAGCCCGGCCCGGATGCTGCCCTTCGCCCGGGCGCTGAACCGGCAGGGCGGCCCCCACGGGCTGGCCGTCTGGACCCTGCGCAACCGGTATCGCGGCTGGAACGGGGAGGACATGTCCCCCGTGCACGATGCCCGCTGGGCGCTTTCCCGGATCAGCCGCGAACATCCCGGCGTGCCGGTGTATCTGCTGGGCCACTCCATGGGCGGCCTCACCGCACTGTGCGTGGCCGACGATGCGCAGGTCGCAGCCGTCGTCGCGCTCGCCCCGTGGCTCAATCACGAAACCCCGGTCGAACCCGTGGCCGGCCGCCGGATCCTGATCGTCCACGGCACCGACGACCGCTGGACCAGCCCGGCCAAATCACTGGACTATGCCCGGCGCGCCGACGGCGTCGCCGCCTCCGTTGACTACGTCTCCCTCAAGGGTGCGGGCCATTTCATGATCCGCCGGGTGGCACTGTGGAACTCGCTGGCTGACGGCTTCATCCTGGACGCCTTCGGCGAGGCCACGGGAGCCGATGTCTCCGGCGCCACGGACGCATTCGCAGCGCATTGCGCGGCCCCCTGCCGGCGGCCGGAACACGCCTGCCGGTGGTGCTGTGATGCCGCCGTTCCCGCTCGATGCCTTCCTTGCCAGCCTGCCGTGGGTCATCGCGGGCCTCGTGGTCCTGCTGGCAGTGACCTTCGCGGTTGCCGTGCGGCAGAACCGGCACTCCGTCATCGACACCGTCTGGGGCCTCGGCTTCGTGGTGGTGGCCGCCATCTCCTGGGTGCTCTCCGCCGGATACGGCGACGCCGGCCGCCGGCTGCTGCTGCTGGCCCTGGTCGCCGTGTGGGGCATCCGCCTCGCGGTCCACATCGGGGTCCGTGCACGCGGCGGCCACGAGGACCCGCGCTATGTGGACATGCTCTCCGCAGCGCCCGGGTCACGCAACGTCTACGCCCTGCGGCGGGTCTACCTGCCCCAGGGGGTGGTGATGTTCTTCGTCTCGCTCACCATCCAGGTGGGCATGTTCGCCACCGGCAGCCTGGGCTGGCTGGCGTTCCTCGGCGTCCTGCTCTGGATCCTTGGCTTCGTGTTCGAGACGGTCGGAGACTGGCAGCTGACGCAGTTCAAGGCCGATCCCGCCCGGCGCGGCACCGTCCTCAACACCGGCCTGTGGCGCTACACCCGCCACCCGAACTACTTCGGCGACGCCGCCGTCTGGGCGGGGATCTTCCTCGTGGCCGCCGATTCGTGGCCCGGAGTCCTGACCATCCTGTCCCCCGCCCTGATGATCTGGACTCTCGCCGGCAAGACAGGCAAGCCGCTGACCGAAAAGGCGATGTCCGCACGGCCCGGCTATAAGGAATACATCGAATCCACCTCCGGTTTCCTGCCCCTGCCGCCCCGGCGGCAGACCGGCGGGCAGACCGGCGGGCACTGACATGACGGGGACAGGCCTGGAAACCCCAGGCATGGAGGGCACCAACATGACGGGTCCGGCGTGAGCTGGCGGCCCCTGCGGTGGAGGCCAGAACCCAGCGACCGCTTCTACCGGTTCATTGTCCGCACCGGGCTGGCGCTGCGCTGGCTGTTCCGGATCCGAGTCCTCGTCACGGGCCAGGAGAACCTGCCGCAGCCCGGGCCGCCCAATGCGGCCCGCGGCCCGTCCCGTCAGGTGGTGCCCGGCCAGGGCGCGGTGGTCGCGATCACGCACTTCGGCTACCTCGACTTTGCCTTCGCCGAGATGCTGCTGTGGTGGCACAACCGCGCCCAGATGCGCTTCCTCATCACGCAGGGGGCCGCCGACCACTGGTTCGCCGGGCCCGCGGTCAGCGCGGCCGGGCATGTCGTGGTGGGGTACGGATCGGGGGCCCACGCCTACGACGCCGCGGTGGCCCGGCTGTTGGAGGGCGAGTACATCGCCATCCTTCCCGAGGCCGGCGTGAGCCGCAGCTTCACGGTGCGCGAATGCAAGACCGGCGCCGTGCGGATGGCCTCCGAGGCCGCGGTGCCGATCATCCCGGTCTCCATCTGGGGCGCGCACCGGCTGATGACCCGCCACCATGGATTCTCGCCGCGGCGCGCCTGGCGCGCCCCGGTCCGCATCCACGTCGGTGAGCCGATCCTTCCGGACTCGCTCCCGGACCCGACGCAGGACGCCCAGCCGGCCACCGCGCAACTTGCCAGGACCCTCCAGCACGGGATCGACGTCGGGATCGCGGACTTCCCCCTGCAGCCGGACCCCGGGGCCTGGTGGATGCCCGCCGGGCTCGGCGGGGGCGCCCCAACGGAGGAGGAACGGCGCCGGCTCGACGAGGCCGACGGTCCGCGGCGCGCCGGTGCACGGCGCCGATAAGCACCATCAAGCCGATAGGCCCGTTAAGCAGGCTGACCCGCAGCACGCGTGTCGTTTTCACGAGTCACGACGCACCGCGGGTCAGTTGGGTTAAGGCTTAGGCGGGGTCCGAGACGACGAGCGTTTCCGAGCCCTGGACGTGGGCCTTGCCGCTCTCGAGCAGCGGTTCGACGACGGCGCGCAGCGCGGTCATCGCGTCGTCCAGTTCCAGCATCACCGGGTGCTGGTAGGCGATCAGGGCCAGCAGATCGCGCACGGCGGCCCGGGCCGCATCCTCGCCGAGCTTGGGCTCGTGGCCCAGGAAGACGTCGGTGGGCTCCGCGGAACCCGCCGCCCCGGCACCGTCGGCCCCGGCAACGTCGGTCCCCGGGGTTCCCTGCGCGTAGCTGATGGCGAAGCCCTCCAGCCGGCCCTTCCGGCTCGCCGCGATGCCGTGCCCGAAGGCACTGGCCTTGGGCGCCCGCAGCACGATCGCGCCGTGGGCGCCGCTGAGGTCATCCAGGAACAACCGCTGCACCGTGGCGACGCTCAGCTCCCCCGGACTGTCCCAGTTGTGCACGGCCGTGTAGTAGCGGCCCACGACGTCGCTGAGCTCCACCGAGCCCGTGGCCAGGTCTTCGACCTGATCGGTGGCCGCCGACTCGGACCCGTCGCCGAATACCGGCAGTTTGAGCGGCGCCGGATCAACGACGATGAGGCGGGAGCGCTGGATCGGGGCCAGGCCCGCGGCCTCGGCAAACGCCGCCCCGGGGGTGCCCGGCTCCACCTTGCAGCGCAGCTTGGACACGCCCGACGGCGACTGGGCGGCCTCATGCCGCAGCATGGTCAGCAGCGTGGACCCGATGCCGGAGCGGCGGTGGTCCCGGGCGACCTCGATGTAGGCCCAGAGCCGTTCCGGATGCAGCGAGGCCTCGTGGACCACGGCGGCCGCCACGGGAATCGCGACGCCGTCAACGACGTCCTCGGCCACGATGCAGCGGCGCCACGGGGCATTGCCCGAGGGCGCCAGCGTGCCGCGGAACTGTCCGGCCTGCACCGTCTCCGGCCCGCCCCAGATTTCCAGCAGCGCGAGGTCGTCGCCCTCCCGCCATTCCCGGTATGCGATGGCCATGATCAGGCGCCGATCAGCCGCGCGGCCAGGTAGCCCTCCACCTTGTCCAGGGAGACGCGATCCTGGCTCATGGTGTCGCGTTCGCGAATGGTGACGGCCTGGTCCTCGAGGGTGTCGAAGTCCACGGTGATGCAGAACGGGGTGCCGATCTCGTCCTGGCGGCGGTAGCGGCGGCCGATGGCGCCGGCGTCGTCGAACTCGATGTTCCAGCTCTTGCGCAGCTGGGCGGCGAGGTCCTTGGCCTTCGGGGACAGGTCCTCGTTGCGGCTCAGCGGCAGCACGGCCGCCTTCACCGGGGCCAGGCGCGGATCGAGCTTGAGCACGGTGCGGATATCCACGCCGCCCTTGGCGTTGGGGGCCTCGTCCTCGGTGTAGGCATCGATCATGAAGGCCATGAACGAGCGGGTGAGGCCGGCGGCGGGCTCGATCACGTACGGGGTGTAGCGCTCGTTGGTGGCCTGGTTGAAGTAGCTCAGGTCCGCGCCGGAGGCCTTGGCGTGGGTGGAGAGGTCAAAGTCGGTGCGGTTGGCGATGCCCTCGAGCTCGCCCCACTCCGAACCCTGGAAGCCGAAGCGGTATTCGATGTCCGTGGTGCCCTTGGAGTAGTGGCTGAGCTTGTCCAGCGGGTGCTCGAAGAAGCGCAGGTTCTCTTCGCGGATGCCCAGGCCCGTGTACCAGGACATGCGTTCCTTCATCCAGTACTCGTGCCACTGCTCGTCGGTGCCGGGCTCGACGAAGAATTCCATCTCCATCTGCTCGAACTCGCGGGTGCGGAAGATGAAGTTGCCCGGCGTGATCTCGTTGCGGAACGACTTGCCGATCTGGCCGATGCCGAACGGCGGCTTCTTCCGCGAGGTGGTCAGGACGTTGCCGAAGTTCACGAAGATGCCCTGCGCCGTTTCGGGCCGCAGGTAGTGCAGGCCTTCCTCGCTGGCGACGGGGCCGAGGTAGGTCTTGAGCAGGCCGGAGAATTCGTGGGGCTCCGTCCACTGGCCGCGGGTGCCGCAGTTGGCGCAGGCGATGTCCTTGAGGCCGTTCTCGGCCGGACGGCCCTTCTTCTCCTCGTACTCTTCTTCGAGGTGGTCCGCGCGGTAGCGCTTGTGGCAGGACAGGCACTCCACCAGCGGGTCGGAGAAGACATCGACGTGGCCGGAGGCCTCCCAGACCTGGCGGGGCAGGATGACGGAGGAATCGAGGCCTACCACGTCTTCGCGGCCGCGGACCACGGACTGCCACCACTGGCGCTTGATGTTTTCCTTGAGCTCGGCGCCGAGGGGCCCGTAATCCCAGGCAGAACGGGAGCCACCATAGATTTCACCGGCCTGGAAAACGAATCCCCGCCGCTTGGCGAGGGAAATGATCTGGTCGAGGACGGATTTTGCTGCCATGGGAACTCCAATTTCTACAGGGCCGCTGGGTGCGGTCCGCGGTGTCAGCCCCGGGATGCCGGCTGGTTGCCGGACGGGGTGATACGAACAGTGCGATGCAAGCTCCAAGCCTACCGGGCCGCTACCGCTTCAGCGCGCCCCGGGGCCAGGGCAGGGTGGCCAGGATGATGGCGCCGAGCGTGAGCAGGGTGCCGAGGACTGTGGGGAGGGCGACGACGGTTCCCGGGACCGGGAATAGCAGGTCCAGTCCGAGGGACCCCAGCAGCTGCCCGGCGATCATCCCGAGGCCGGTGACCAGTACGCCCAGGCTGCGGACCAGGAGGGCGCCGACGCCGATGAAGATGCAGCCGAGCGGGCCGCCCAGGTAGTACCACCACTGCGCCGGGAGGGGGTTGCCGGCGCCGGCCACGGCGAGCTTGATCAGCCAGGCCGCCCACAGCAGGGCGGCTCCGGCGATGAAGTTCACGAGCGTCGCGGCGATCGGGGATCCGTAGTGGACGGTGGCTGTGCCGTTCATGGCCTGCTGGAAACTCATCAGGAACCCGGCCAGAAGCGGCAGCAGCACGGGAAGAAGGAGCTGCAGCCCGGTTTCTCCGGCGCTGAACCTGGGCGACACCGCCCACGCGACGGCGGCGACGGTCAGCACACTGCCCAGCACCCGGATGCCGGTGATGGGCCTCTTGCCCGCGGGTCCGATCCCCATCCGGTCCACCAGCAGGCCGCTGAGGGTCTGCCCGGTCACGGCGGCCACGGTGAAGAGGGCAACGCCGAGCAGGGCCACGGTGAAGGACTGGGCGAAGACGAAGAGCGCCCCGATGCAGCCGGCCAGGACGTAGTAGGGCGGAAACTGCCGTTCCCGCACGGCCGGCAGGATCCGTGCCAGCCCGGCCCGGCCTTTCGGCAGCGCCAGGGAAATGACGGCCATCACCGCCAGTCCGGTGCTGAAGCTGACGACGGCGGCGGCGATTCCGTCGCCGAGCGCTACGCCGAGTGCGCCGTTGATCCGGCCCTGGAGCGGTATGAACAACCCCGCCGCGATGGCCATGGGCAGCCCCGCGATGAGCGGGAGCCGGGGTGTGTGGGTCATTGGTGCCACCTTTGGTCAGGCATCATTGCCTATATGAGCAATCCGGAATTCGAAGACATCATCATCCGCGACAGCATGATCCGGCTGGGCCAGCTGCTGAAGCTCGCGAACCTGGTCGAGGACGGCGTGGAGGCCGCGGAACTGATCAAGAACGGGCTGGTCAAGGTCAACGGCGAAATCGATGAGCGCCGGGGCCGCCAGCTTCACGACGGCGACACCGTCACCGTGAACGGCCAGACCGTGCGGATCAGCGCGCCCCCGGCCTCCTAGCAGCGCCGGCCGGGCGCCGCCGTCGTCCGGTCCTATTTGTTGAGCACCTCGTGCGTGAGGAACTCCGAGACGTGGCCGATTTCCTGCTGGTTGATGCCGTGCCACATGCCCGTGTAGAGGACCTTGGTGAGCTTCACGTGCTTGCGCACCCAGCCCATGGTGAAGTCGATCTTGTCCGGTGTGATCACGGGATCCTGCTGGTCGCGTCCCCAGAACAGCGGCACGGTTCCGTCCAGTTCCGCGTCGCGGAAGCTCGGGTCCCCGTCGGCGTCGACGGCAAAGCCTGAGAGCCCGACGACGGCGGCGTAGCCGTCCGGCCGCTGCCGCAGCAGCGTGGTGGCCATGGCCATGCCCATCGAGAAGCCGAGCAGCGTCACCGAGGGGTGGTTGGCCTTGACCGAGTCGATCCAGTCCTGCACATACGCCGCGGCGTGCTTGACGGCGTCGAGCGAATAGTCAATGGACGCCGTCAGCGGGAACCAGGTGAATCCCGGGCCGGAGACGAGCGGGGCGCGCAGCGAGGCCACCACGAACTCTTCCGGCAGCATGTCCGCCAGGCTGAGCAGGTCCTGCTCGTTGGCGCCGTAGCCGTGCAGCAGCACCAGGAGGGGCTTGCCGGCGCGGGCCTCTTCGGGCTGGGACCACAGGACAACAGGGGCGGGGAAGGCAGCGGCTTCAGTCATGGCTCCATTCTTACAGTTACCTTCCGGTAACAAGCTACGGTGGCGTAGCTTTGCGGGAAGAGTGCAGGATATGAAGGTGAGCGAAACCGAAGCCATGGAAAATTCACCGGACACGTCAGCGGACACCGTTGTCACCCATCCGTGGACCCGCTATGTGGCCATGGGCGACTCCTTCACGGAAGGCATCGGCGATCCGGAACCGGCCAGCCCGGGCGGCCACCGGGGCTGGGCAGACCGGGTGGCCGAGGAACTCAGCCGCGGCCACAACGACTTCGCGTACGCCAACCTGGCCGTCCGCGGCCGGCTCCTGCAGCAGATCGTGGACCAGCAGCTGGCGCACTGCCTGTCCCTCAAGCCGGACCTCATCACGCTCTCCGCAGGCGGCAACGACCTCATCCGTCCGGGCGGCGATCCGGACGCGCTGGCCGAAAAGCTGGACTCGGTGGTGCAGATCCTGAGCCTGGGCGGCGCCACCGTGGTCCTGTTCAACGGCCCCGACACCGGCTCCACGGTGCTGGGCCGGATCCGCAGCAAGGTGGCCATCTACAACGAGAACCTGCGCACGATCGCCGCGCGCCACGACGCCGTGATCGCGGACATGTGGTCCCTGCGCCAGCTCAACGATCCGCAGATGTGGGATGTTGACCGGCTGCACTTCTCGCCGCTGGGCCACCACACGATCGCTGCCATGGTGCTGGACTCCCTGAACGTCGACCACACCCTCGAGCCGCTCTCCCCCAAGCCGCTGCCGCAGCGCAGCTGGCGCGAGGCCCGCAGCGGGGACCTCGTGTGGGCCAAGGAGTACTTTGTCCCCTGGGTGGTGCGGCGGCTGCGGCACCGTTCCTCCGGCGACGGCGTGACGGCCAAGCGGCCCCTGCCGGGTCCGGTGTTCGGACCCGGCGTTCCGCTGGGCTCGGGCGAAGGCCCGCCGGGCGCCGAGGACCCCGTACGATCCTGAGGCTGCGGGGCATAAGCTGGAGGCACACTTCTCAGGCCCTACCGGGGAGCCCGCCGTAGAGCGCCAATGAGAAGGCCCAGTAGCTGAAAGGCCCCGTACCGTGAGCAGTATGTTCTTCTGGATCATCGTGTTGTCGTTCCTGGTTCCCATGGCGGTGCGCCTCTACCGGAGGTCCGTCCGCGGCCGGAACCAGGGCATGCCGGGTCAGTTCGGCCGGTTCCCCGGCAACCAGAACAATCCGGGCAACCAGAGCAACCAGCCACGGGACGGTTACACGCAGCAGGACTACTTTGGCGGCTTCGGCCAGCTGGGCGCTCCGAAGCAGCCCGGGCAGCCGGGCAGCCGCAGCCAACGAGCCGTACCCCGGCGGGCAGTACCCCGGACAGCAGTACCCCGGTCCCCGGTTCCCCGACCAGCCGTTCCCGAACGAGCCGTACCCCGGTCAGCAGTACCCGGGTCCGGTCGGCTACGGGTCCCCCGTGCCCTACGAGGACAGCCCCGAGTACCTGAACAACCCGCCGCAGCCGCAGCGGCACGACCCGGCGCAGGGCGCAGGACAGCCGCCGGCACCGTCGGCCCCGCAGGCGCCCCAGTCGCCGTCGGCCCCGCAGGGTTACCGGGCCCGCAAGCTCGCCGAACTCGACCAGAAGTACAGCGACGGCAAGCTGTCCATGGAGGACTACATGGCCCAGCGCGCTGAAATCATGAAGGGCTAGATCATGAGGGGCCAGCGAAGTCGACGTCGGCCGCGTTGACCGTTCCTGCCGTCCGCCCCGGGGCCCTGTGGTACTGCCAGTACAGATTGGTGTGGGCCACCACCAGCTCCGGCGGCGGCGCGCCAAAGTCACTCAGGTCCTCGGTGGTGTGCGCGTCGGCGACGAGCGTGACGTCGTAGCCGCGGGTGATGGCGCCGTGGAGGGTCGAGCGAATGCACTCGTCGGTCTGGGCGCCGGCCAGGAAGAAACGGCCGATGCCGCGTGCGGCGAGCACGGACTCCAGGTCGGTCGCCTCGAAGGCGTCGCTGTACTCCTTCGCCACGAGCGGCTCCGAATCGCGCCGCGCGAGCTCGGGCACATACTGCCAGCCGTCGCTGCCGCGCGGGAGTTCCTCGCCGCTGTGCTGCACCCAGACGACGTCGACGCCGGCGCCGCGCGCCTTGTCCACGAGGGCGGCGATGGTCGCGATGACGTCGTCGCGGCGGTAGGCCTCCGCGACGACGCCGAGCTGCATGTCGACGACGAGCAGTGCCGTGTTGGGTCGGTTGACGAGCGTGGTCACAATGCCTCCCGGATCCTGGGCTGTCCCTGCCTGCCCACTCTAATCCCACGAGCCCTAAGCAACGCGGGGTCACTTACGGCCCATAATCCATGCGGATGGGCGTGTAGGTGACCCCGCGTTGCTGGTGGAGGGCGAATGTCAGTCCACCTGGGGGAAGCCGAGGTCGATCACCGAGGTGGCGGGGTCCGGCCAGCGGGTCGTGACCACCTTGCCGCGGGTGTAGAAGCGGATGCTTTCCGGGCCGTACATGTGGGTGTCGCCGAAGAGCGAGTTCTTCCAGCCGCCGAAGGAGAAGGTGCCCACCGGCACCGGGATGGGCACGTTGACGCCCACCATGCCGGCCTCGACGTCGAACTCGAACTGGCGGGCGGCGCCGCCGTCGCGGGTGAAGATCGCCACGCCGTTGCCGAACTCGTTGTCGTTGACCAGCTTCACGGCGTCGGCGTAGGTCTCGACGCGGACCACCGAGAGGACGGGGCCGAAGATCTCGTCGTCGTAGACCTTCATGCCGGGCTTGACGTGGTCGATCAGGCTGACGCCGAGGAAGAAGCCGTTGGAGTCGAATTCCTGCTCGCGGCCGTCCACCACCACGGTGGCGCCTTCGTTGGCCGCGCCGGCGACGTAGGAGGCCACCTTGTCGCGGTGCTCGGCCGTGATGAGCGGGCCCATCTGGGAGGCCGGGTCCGTGCCGGGGCCGATCTTGAGCGTGGCCATCCGGGTGCTGATCGCATCGACGAGCTCGTCCGCGATGGTGCCGACGGCGACGAGGACGCTGACGGCCATGCAGCGCTCCCCGGCGGAGCCGTAGGCGGCCGAGACGGCGGCGTCGGCGGCCATGATCAGGTCCGCGTCCGGCAGGACCACCATGTGGTTCTTGGCGCCGCCGAGGGCCTGGACGCGCTTGCCGTGGTCCGCGGCGCGCTTGTAGATGGACTGGGCGATCGGCGTCGAGCCGACGAAACTGACGGCCTTCACGGCCGGGTGCTCCAGGAGGACGTCGACGGCCTCCTTGTCGCCGTGGACCACGTTGAGGACGCCCGCGGGCAGGCCGGCCTCGGCGAAGACCTCCGCGATGAAGACGGCGGAGGACGGATCCTTCTCGCTCGGCTTGAGCAGCACGGTGTTGCCGCAGGCCAGGGCGCTGCCGATCATCCACAGCGGCACCATCGCCGGGAAGTTGAACGGCGTGATGCAGGCGACCACGCCGACGGGCTGGCGGACCGAGTGGACGTCGACGCCGCCGGCCACCTGCTCGGAGCGCTCCCCCTTGAGCATGTGGGACAGTCCGGTGGCGAACTCGATGTTCTCCAGGCCGCGGGTGATCTCGCCCTCGGCGTCGGAGAGGACCTTGCCGTGTTCGCTGGTCAACAGGGCCGCCAGTTCGGGCCGGCGTTCCATGAGCAGTTCGCGGACCTTGAAGAAGATGGTGGTGCGCTTGGACAGGCTCGTGGCGCGCCAGCCGGGCAGGGCGGCGCGGGCGGCGTCGATGGCTTCCTCGACGCGGGCGGCGGAGGCCAGGGCGACCTCCTTTTCCTGCTCGCCGGTGGCCGGGTTGAAGACGGGGCCGTAACGCTCGGCGTCGGAAATCAGGGCGCCGTTGATGAAGTGCGGGATGCGTTCCATGGGGTGGGTCTCTTTCGTGAAAGGCGGGGCCGTGAAGGCCGGGTTGTTGCGGGGCCGTGATGGCCGGGTCATGAAGGGGCAGGGCGCCTAGTTCGCGGACTCGAGCGAACCGTCGACGAGCTTGACGATCGCGGAGCAGTCCATGCCGGACTGGCCGGAGTCGATGAGCCGCTGGAAGAGCTGCTGGACGTGCTCGCCGAGTTCCAGCGGGGTGCCGGTGTCGCGGGCGGCGCTGATGGCCAGGCCGATGTCCTTGTTGGCGAGTTCGGTGGTGAAGGTCGGGGCGAAGCCGTCGTTCGACGCGGCGGTGGGCACGACGCCGGCCACGGGGTACCAGGTGCGCAGGGCCCAGCTGTCCCCGGAGGAGACGGACGCGATGTCCCAGAAGACCTGCTTGTCCAGGCCGAGACGGTCGGCAAGGACCGCGCCCTCGGCGGTGGAGGCGAGGTTGATGAAGAGCATGAGGTTGTTGCAGATTTTGGCGGCCTGGCCGGTGGTGGCGCCGCCGGTGGGGATGATGTTCGCCGCCATCGGCCTGATGTATTCGGTGGCGTCGGCGACGGCGCCTGCCTCGCCGCCGATCATGAAGGTCAAGGTGGCGGCCTTTGCCCCGCTCATGCCGCCCGAGACGGGCGCGTCGACAAAGCGGAAGCCCGCGGCAGCGGCGGCGTCGTGCAGGGCCTGGGCGGAGGCAATGTCGATAGTGGAGGAATCCACCAGCAGCGTCCGGGTGTCGGCGTGGGCCAGGACGCCGGCCTCGCCGAGGTACACGGCGCGGGCGTGCTCGCCCTTGGGGAGCATGGTGAAGACGACGTCGGCGCCGTCGACGGCCTCGGCGATGCTGCCGGCCGGCGTGACTCCCCCGGCCGCGGCGGCGGCAACGGCCTCGGCGTTGAGGTCGAAGCCGCGGACCTCATGTCCGGCCTTGGCGAGGTTGACCGACATGGACCCGCCCATGTTTCCCAGTCCGATCCAGGCGATAACTGCCATGGCTTAAGCTCCTTTGCTTGATGATTGCCGTGCGCCTCAGCGCGCTCCGGCTGAAAGCCGAAACCCCCGACATCCACGATCACACCCTGTTAGAGTGCAATCAAGGCAAAAAATCACAGATGGCATGTGCACAAATGCACACCGGCGGGACAGCAGACGCGACTGCCTCCGTATCCGTTGACTGCACACACTTACTGAGGAGGGTCAATGGTGGACATGCGTCGGCTTCCGAGCCCCGATGACCTGCTGATCCTGCTGACGGTGGCCCGGCTGGGCCGGTTCAACGCGGTGGCGGAGACGCTTGGCACGACCCACACCACGATCTCCCGCCGCGTCCTGGCCCTGGACAAGCAGCTTGGCGGCCGGACGCTGGAACGCAGCCCGCACGGCTGGGAGCTGACCGAGCTCGGCAGCCGGGCCGTCGCGGCGGCCGAGGCCATCGAGGGCACCCTCGGTGCCCTGTCCAGCAGCATCGCCCGCTCCGGCGACGTGGTCTCCGGCCTGGTCCGCATCAGCACCCCGGACGGCTTCGGCAGCGAGTTCCTCGCCCCGGCCCTCGTGCGGCTGCAGCGGGCAAATCCTATGCTCAACGTGGAGCTGCTCAGCGGCACCCGCAAGGTGAGCCAAAACCGCTCCGGAGTGGACCTCGAAGTGGTGGTGGGCACCATGGAGACCGCAAATGCCCAGGCCATCTTCCTCAGCAACTACTTCCTCCGGCTGTACGCCAGTCCCGGGTATGCGCAGGAGCACGGGCTTCCGGCAACGCTCGACGACGTCCGGCAGCACGGCTTTGTCTCCTACGTCGAATCGGCCCTCCAGGTGGCCGAGCTGGGCCACCGCTCCACCCAGCTGCCGGTGCCGCGGTCCAGTTTCCAGGCCACCAGCGTCTTCGCCCAGCTGGAGGCCGTGCGGCGGGGCGCCGGGATCGGCCTGCTTCCGAACTTCCTCGTGGCGGGCAAGCCCGGCTTCGTGCCCGTCCTGCCGGACGACTTCCAGCGCCAGCTCCCCATCTGGGCGGTGGCCCGGCCCGAGGCGCTGCGCTCGGCCCCGGTCCGCGCCGTGCTCGAGGCGATCCGCCAGGAAATCCGGGACCGCCAGGACGTGCTGTCCGCCTGAGCCCGCACTAACGCAGGCTGCTTAACGCAGGCTGCCCGGGTCCGCGCGGTGCGCGGATCCGGGCAGTCTGCCCCACAACGGGTGTCCTCGGGCGGGCGGGATTACCGCTTGCCGGCGGCGAGGAGGTCTGCGGTGCCCTGGGCGTCGGCGGCGTCGACGTCGTGGAGCGAAATGCCGCGGGTTTCCTTCAGGAAGAACACGGCCACCATCGTGACCACACAGGCGCCGAGGAGATAGATGGCCACCGGGACGGAGGACTTGTACTGGCTCAGCAGGGCGACGGCGATGATCGGGGCCAGCGAACCGGCCACGATCGAGGTGACCTGGTAGCCCAGCGAGACACCGGAGTAGCGCATCCGGGTCGGGAACATCTCGGCCATGATGGCCGGCTGGCCGGCGTACATGAGGGAGTGGAACAGCAGACCGATGGTGATCGCCGCGAGGATGACGAGGTCGTTCTTGGTGTCCATCATCGGGAAGGCGAAGAAGCCCCACGTGCCGCCGAGGATAGCGCCGGCCATGTAGACCGGCTTGCGGCCGACGTTGTCCGAGAGCCTGCCGACCACCGGGATCACGGCGAAGTGGATGAAGTGCGCGACGAGCAGCAGCAGCAGGATCCGGGAGGTGTCCGTCTGGACGATGACCTTCAGGTACGTGATGGAGAACGTGACCACGAGGTAGTAGAGGATGTTCTCCGCGAAGCGCAGGCCCATCGCGGTGAAGACGCCACGGGGGTAGCGGCGGAACACTTCGCCGACGCCGTAGCCCTTCTTCTCGACGGTGACTTCCTTCTGGGCCTCCAGGAAGATGGGGGCGTCAGTGACCTTGGTCCGGATGTAGTAGCCGACCAGCACGATCACGGCGGAGAGCCAGAAGGCCACGCGCCAGCCCCAGCTCAGGAAGTCGGCAGAAGACAGGGTGGCGGACAGGGTGAACAGCACTGCCGTGGCGAGCAGGTTGCCCAGCGGAACGGCCGACTGCGGCCACGCGGCCCAGAAACCGCGGGACTTGCTGGGGCTGTGCTCGGCGACGAGGAGGACAGCGCCGCCCCATTCACCGCCGACGGCGAAGCCCTGGGCGAAGCGCAGGAAGACCAGCAGCGCAGGGGCCCAGTAGCCGATCTGCGCGAAGGTGGGCAGGCAGCCCATCAGGAAGGTCGAGACGCCCACCAGGATGATGCTGAGCTGGAGCAGCTGCTTGCGGCCGAACTTGTCGCCGAAGTGGCCGAAGACAATGCCGCCGATCGGGCGGGCGATGAAGCCGACAGCGTAGGTGAGGAAGGCGGCGATAATGCCGTCCAGTTCCGTGCCCGAATTGGGGAAGAACATCTTGCCGAAGACCAGGGTGGCCGCGGAGGCATAGAGGAAAAATTCATACCACTCAACCACCGTGCCGGCCATGGAGGCCGTTACTACCTTCTTTAGACCGGACGTTTTGACGTCGGTTTCTTCAGCGCGCCTTGCGGCGTTTTCCGTACTCATCGTGACTCCTTCGGCGTCGCCATCGACGCCCTGTGGACCATTGGGCTGAGGACGCTTGTGATGTAGGGCACATGGCGTCATTCCCCACGAGTATGGTCGCTCCCGCCCCGGGCCTCAACGGCCATTAGTGCAGGGCGCATCTGCAAAAATGCACACGACAGTCACGCCTAGTGGCCGAAGAAGGTCTCCCGCAGCTGGCCGCTGAGCTGGCCGATTTCGGTCAGGAAGCCGTCGTGGCCGATCGGCGCCTCGATGATGTGCACTTCGGCGCCGCCCGGCAGGGCCTCGGCCAGGGCACGGGACTGGGCCGGGAAGTAGAGGCGGTCCGAGTCCACGGCCGCCACCAGGAACTCGGCGGTGGCCGGGGCCAGGGATTCGCGGAGGCTTCCGCGTCCGCGGCAGACGTCGTGGCTCATGAGCGCCTCGGTAATGGCGATGTAGCTGTTGGCGTCGAAGCGCCGGACCAGCTTGTTGCCCTGGTGGTCCAGGTAGCTTTCCACCTGGTAGCGGCCGCGCCCGGCCAGCGATCCGGCCTCCAGGGGCGCCTCGGACTCCTGGGCGTTCCGGCCGAACCGGCCGTCGAGTTCGGCCGCGGAGCGGTAGGTGATGTGCGCGATGCGGCGGGCGAGGGCCAGCCCGGCTTCGGGTTCCGGGCCGCCGTAGTAGTCCCCGCCGTTGAAGTGCGGGTCCTGGCGGATGGCCAGGGTCTGGGCCTGCGCAAAGGCAATCTGTTCGGCGGTGCTGCTGGCGCCGACCGAAATCACGGCGCAGCGCCGGACCCGCCCGGGGTACGTGACGGCCCATTCAAGGGCGCGCGCGCCGCCGAGCGAGCCGCCCACGACGGCGTACCAGCTGCCGATGCCCAGGGCGTCGGCCAGGCGCGCCTCGGCGGTGGTGGTGTCCCGCAGCGTGACGAGCGGAAAGCGTGATCCCCAGGGGCGCCCGTCCGGGGCCGGAGTGGAAGGTCCCGTGGAGCCGTAGCAGCCGCCCAGGATGTTGATCGATACGACGAAGTACTTGTCCGTATCCACGGGAGCCCCGGGTCCGGCCAGCTGTTCCCACCAGCCGGGTTCCTCGCTGGCGCCGCGGGTCACATGGGTGTCCCCGGTCAGGGCATGTTCGATCAGGACGGCGTTGGAGGCGTCAGCATTCAGGGTCCCCCACGTCTCGTAGGCGAGGACCACATCCGGCAGCGGGATCCCGGATTCGAGCTGCAGGTCACCGATCCGGACGTACTGGACGGTCCCGTCCGGCACGCGGGAAGCCGCACCCGGGGCACTTCCGCCCGGGGCAGTACCGCCCGCAACACTGCCGGCGGCCGTGCTTCCGGCGACTGCGCTTCCGGCGGAGCCGGAGGCGCGGGATGGTTTGGTTTCGGGTTCACCCGTGCGGGTGACGGCAATCGTCATGTGAGGACCTAACTTCGCGCTTGCCTGCCGTCAGCTGACCGGCAGGCCAGGTCTTCACCCGGGGCACCCCGCCGCAAAAGGAGGGTTGCCGGCCAGCAAGCCGGGGCTGTCGCTGGCACTCATGACCTTGTACGAGTGTACGAAACTGGGTGCGGAAATGACGAAGATTGTGACTTCCGTGTGACAGCCCGGCGGCCGGCACCCCCGTTCACGGCGAGCGCCGGCCGCCCTTGGTGGGCCTAGGCGCCCTTGGCCGCGCGGAATCCGGCGTCGAGGTCCGCGAGGATGTCGTCAATGTGTTCCAGGCCGACGCGAGAGCCGCACCAGCCCGGGGGTCACGCCTGCCACGGCCTGCTGCTCGGCCGAGAGCTGGCTGTGGGTGGTCGACGCCGGGTGGATCACCAGGGAGCGGACGTCGCCGATGTTCGCGACGTGCGAGTGCAGCTCGAGGGCATCGACGAACCGCTTGCCGGCTTCGGCTCCCCCGGCGATATTGAACGCGACGACGGCGCCGGTCCCCTTGGGCCCGTACTTGCGCCCGCGCTCGTACCAGGGGCTGGACGGCAGCCCGGCGTAGGCGACCGATTCGACGTCGTCCCTGGCCTCCAGCCATTCCGCCACCTTGGTGGCGTTGGCCACGTGGCGTTCGACGCGCAGGCTGAGCGTCTCGATGCCCTGGGCGATGAGGAAGGCGTTGAACGGGGACACGGCGGAGCCGAGGTCGCGCAGGAGCTGGACCCGGGCCTTGAGGATGTAGGCGAGGTTGGCCCCCAGGGCGCCGTCCGCACCGAGGTCGCGGGCGTAGACCAGGCCGTTGTAGGTGGGGTCCGGGGTGTTGAAACCGGGGAACCGCGCGGGGTCCTTGCCGAAGTCGAAGTTGCCCGAATCCACGATCACGCCGGCGATCGCCGCGCCGTGGCCGCCGAGGTACTTGGTGGCGGAATGGACCACGATGTCCGCGCCCCACTCGATGGGACGGATGAGGTAGGGGGTGGACAGGGTGTTGTCGACGATCAGGGGCACGCCGGCCTCATGGGCCACTTTGGAGATGCCTTCGATGTCCAGCACGTCCTGGCGGGGGTTGGAGACCACTTCGCCGAAGAACAGCTTCGTGTTGGGCTGGACGGCGTCCCGCCAGTGGTCCAGGTTGTCCGGGTCCGCAACGAAGGTCACGGAAATGCCGAACTTCTTCAGCGTGTGGGCGAGCAGGTTGTAGGTTCCGCCGTACAGGCTGGGGCTGGCCACCACGTGGTCCCCGGCTTCGGCGACGTTGAGGATCGCGAAGGTCTCGGCGGCCTGGCCGGAGCTCAGCAGCAGGGCCGCGAGGCCGCCTTCAAGGCTGGCCACCCGCTGCTCCACGGCGTCCTGGGTGGGGTTGCCGATCCGGGTGTAGATGGGGGCGAGCTCGGCGAGCGCGAAGCGGTTCGCGGCGCTCTCGGCGCTCGGGAACACGAACGACGTCGTCTGGTAGATCGGGAGGGACCGCGCGCCGGTGGCGGAGTCCGCCTCCTGGCCGGCGTGGATCTGGCGGGTTTCGAAGGACCAGGCAGTGGACATTGATGCTCCTCAAGGGACCGGGCACAGCACCGCCCAGGGCCATCGGCCCGGACCGGCACAGGCGCCGCGCTTGCCCTCCGGCGGGCGCCGGACGGCCGGGTCTTCACCCGGGGCACCCCACCGCGATACGAGGGTTGCCGGCCAGCAAGCCGGGGCTGTGCGCTGGCACTCATGACCTTGCTTCAGTGTAGGAATGGCGGCGGGCCGCTGGATAGCTTTGTGACGAACATGAAGAGGACAGGCACGCGTGCAGTCACTGCGCCGTCCGGGACGCGGCGGATGGCGCCGCCAAGACATCCCATGACGGTAAGGCAAGCCTAAGCTGAGAGCTCCATCACAAAGTGCCAAGATGATGGCATGCGCATGGATCACGTCTCTTACGCCTGTGAACACGATGGCTTGGCAGCCACCACTGAACGTATTGCGTCCGCCCTCGGCGTCGAAGCCGTGAAGGGTGGAGTGCACCCCCGTTTCGGGACACGCAACATGATTATCCCGCTCGCGGGACACAAGTACCTGGAAGTCGTGGAGGTACTGAACCACCCGGCGTCGGACAAGGCGCCCTTCGGCCAGGCCGTCCGGGCACGCTCCGAAGCCGGCGGCGGCTGGATGGGCTGGTGCGTCGAAGTGGACGACCTCGCCCCGTTCGAGGAGCGGCTCGGCCGCTCGGCCGTGAACGGCAACCGGAAGTTCCCCGACGGCCGCGAACTGGTCTGGAAGCAGATCGGCATCCTCGGCCTCATCGCCGACCCCCAGGTGCCCTACATGCTCAAGTGGGAGGGCAACCCGGAGCTTCACCCCTCCAACGCCTACGCGAGCGAAGTCAAGATGTCCGCGCTGACCATTGCCGGTTCGGCAGAGCGCGTGACGGAATGGCTGGGCGAGCCCGTGGAGAAGCCACTGGAGGACGTCGCGGTGAACTGGATCGCGCCGCACGGCACGCCC
Organism: uncultured Actinomycetota bacterium; assembly: GCA_963810895.1. Taxonomy (GTDB): domain Bacteria; phylum Actinomycetota; class Actinomycetes; order Actinomycetales; family Micrococcaceae; genus Arthrobacter. Next base: position 195,803 of record CAWEPM010000004.1, on the reverse strand, counting down.
GGCATCCTCTCCGTCACCTTCGAGACCGCCTCCGGGGCAGTCACGATCTAACGCTCCACCTGCCCCACACTTCGGCCGCCATCTAAGGGTGCCAACGTTGTCACCCTTAGATGGCGGCCGATATCTTTTAGGCCGACCGGGTCCCGGCAACGCGGGGTCACTTCGCGCCGGTCCGGATGGGCGAAGTGACCCGCGTGTTGTGGCTCCTCAGCCCAGGCCCACGGCCTTGCCGAACAGGCTGAATCCCACGAACGCCACGGTATCCAGGATGGCGTGGGCGATCACGAGCGGCATCACGCGCTTGGTCCTGGTGTAGACGAGGGCGAAGACAACGCCCATCACCGCATTGCCGATGAACGGGCCGAACCCCTGGTACAGGTGGTAGCTGCCGCGGAGCAGGGCACTGGCGGCGATGGCCGCCGGCATGCTCCAGCCGAGCTTCCCGAGCCGGTCCAGCAGGTAGCCCACCACAATCACTTCCTCGACGATCCCGTGGCGGATCGCGGACAGGACCAGGACCGGCACCGTCCACCAGTACGCGTCCAGCGCGCTGGGGATGATCGTCGTCGTGATTCCCATGGCCCGGCCCGCGGCGTAGAGCCCCAGGGACGGAATGCCGATGGCCGCGGCGAGTCCCAGCCCCTGCAGGAGGTCCTTGCCGGGCCGGGCGAAGTCGAAGCCTATCCTTCGGAACGCCGAGGTGCCGCGCTCTCCGGCCGGCCAGTGTTCGGTGAGGAAGTAGATCACCAGGGCCACCGGAACCAGTGCGAAGACGATGTCCAGCAGCTGGTAGGTGAGGTCGAAGTATTCGCGCGGACTCTGCGAACGGTTCAGGGTGGACGTCCCCTGGGCCAGCGGCGCCTGGGTCATCTTGTCCATCAGCTGCACCACGGAGTAGACCGCGGACTGCCCCAGCGACAGTCCCAGGACAATCAACATTTCGAACCGCAGCCGACGGCGGGAGGGAACCAACATGCTCCTATCTTGCCTGCAGTTGCCGAGAGTTTGCTGGTCCCCCAGGTGGCGCCGGCCGTGCGGGGTTTTGCCTGCGGCACTTGCTTTGGGGAGCCCTATGCTTGGGGACTATGAGTGCGCCCCGGAAAATCATCATGATCCGGCACGGCCAGTCCGCCGCCAATGCCGATACCTCGATCTACAACCGTGTACCGGACTACCGGATTCCGCTCACGCCGCTGGGCCTGGAGCAGGCGACGGCGGCCGGGGACGAGGTCCGGCGCCAGCTCGACGGCCGCCCGGTGTGCGTCTACGTCTCCCCGTACCTGCGCGCCTACCAGACCCTCGAGGCGCTCAACCTCGGCCCGCTCGTGGAGCGGGTGATCGAGGAGCCGCGGCTGCGGGAGCAGGACTGGGCCAACTTCCAGATCGCCGGTGACATCGAGGACCAGAAGGAGCTCCGCAACGCCTACGGCCACTTCTTCTACCGCTTCCGCGAGGGCGAGTCCGGCTCCGATGTGTACGACAGGATTTCCTCCTTCATGGAAACCCTGTACCGGCACTGGTCGAAGCCCAGCTATGCGCCGAACGCGCTGTTTGTGACGCACGGGCTGACCATGCGGCTGTTCTGCATGCGCTGGTTCCACTGGTCAGTGGAATATTTCGAGTCCTTGAACAACCCGGAGAACGCCGAGGTCCGCACCCTCCTGCGCACCGCGCGCGGCAAGTACGAGCTCGACAAGCCGTTCACGCAGTGGGAGAAGAGGCGCGTGGACGAAACCGTCCTCGACGCTCCGCCGATGTTCTTCTAGATGGTCTAGCGCGGGCTACCGGACCGCCGGGCTAACGGACCGCCTGCGGCAACGCCGGCCCGCCACACGGCGTGCGTCAGGGGGATGCCGGGCCGGTAGGCCAGGTGCGTGGCGGACGGCGCGTTGAGCAGGTGCAGGTCCGCGCGGTGTCCGACGGCGATCGAGCCCACCGCGCGTTCGCCGTCGACGTCGTTCCCGGACTCCCGCCCGAGGGCCAGCGCGCCGCCGTAGGTCGCGGCGCGCACAGCCTCATGGACGCTGAGCCGCATCTGCAGCACGGCGGTGGTGACGCAGAACGCCATGGAGCTCGTGTAGGACGTGCCGGGGTTGCAGTTGGATGCCAGCGCGATCTGGACACCGGCGTCGAGCAGTTCCCGGCCGGGGGCCAGCGGCTGGCGGGTGGAGAGGTCGCAGGCCGGCAGGCACGTGGCGACCGTGCCGCGCTGCCCGGTCCTGCGCCGTCCTTGAGCGCCGGCGCCGGCGTCCCAGCCGGACCAGCTGGCGGCGAGGGCGTCGATGTCCGCGGCCGAAAGGTAGTTCACGTGGTCCACGCTCGCGGCGCCGAATTCCACGGCCAGCCGGACGCCGGGGCCCTCGCCGAGCTGGTTGCCGTGGACGCGGAGCCCCAGCCCGGCGTCCTTGCAGGCCTGCAGCACCCGGCGGGACTGGTCCTCGTTGAAGGCGCCCTGTTCGCAAAAGACGTCGGCCCAGCTGACGTAGGGCCGGACGGCGGCGAGCATCGGCCCGCACACCAGCTGCGTGTATTCCTCCGCGTCCATGCCTGCGGGCACGAGGTGCGCCCCCAGATAGGTCACCTCGTCCGCGACGGTGGAGGCGATGCGGGCGCTGCGGGCCTCGTTTTCGAGGTCCAGGCCGTAGCCCGTTTTGGTCTCGAGGTAGGTGGTGCCCTGCGAGACGGCCTCCGCGACCCGGCCCATCGCCAGCCGGGTGAGGTCGAAATCGCTCGTGCTCCGGGTGGCGCCGGTGGTGACGGCGATGCCGCCGGCGCTGTAGCTCTCCCCCGCCATCCGGGCCTCGAACTCGGCCGTGCGGTCCCCCGCGAAGATCAGGTGGGTGTGCGAATCGACCCAGCCCGGCAGGAGCGCCCGGCCGCCGGCGTCCACGGCCTCGTCGGCGGCCGGGGCATCGGACGCGGGGCCGAGCCAGGAAATCCGTTCGCCCTCGATCACCACTGCCGCGTCGCGGAGGACGCGGTGGTCCGCGTCCTGGGTCATGAGTTCGGCGATATTGGTGATGAGGGTGCTCATGGAACCATTCTTCAGCGCCGGATGGACCAGCGGGTCGCGGCCAGCGCCTCCGCTGTCCGGGATGCCGGACTGGCCTCCGCTGCCTGAGGCACTGCCGGGGACGCAGCCGGGACGGAGGCGCTGGCGCCCTGACCCGCCAGGATCAGCCCGGCGGCCAGTTCCGCGATGCCGGAGGAGGTCTGGAAGCCGTAACCGCCCTGGCCGGCGAGCCAGAAGAATCCGGTGGCCTCGGCGTCGAATCCCACCACCGGGACGCCGTCGGCCGCTTCCGTCCGCAGCCCGGTCCAGGCCTTGCGGACGCCGCGGATCCCGAGCGTCGTGATCGTGTTGAGCCGGGCGACGAGCCGTTCGATGTCCCCGGGGTAGGGCAGGGCGTCTTCGGGGCCGCTCGGCACGTGTTCCGAGGGCGAGATCAGGACCTGGCCGTCGTCGGGCCGGAAGTAGAAGCTGTCATCGGCCGCCGCCACCATCGGGCAGGCGGCCGGGAGGGGATGGTCGACGTCGACGATCGCCGCCGTGCGGCGGTACGGCTGGAGGCCGAGCTTCTCGACGCCGCTGAGGACGGCGAGTTCGTCCGCCCAGGCGCCGGCCGCATTGACCACGACGGCGGCCTGGAAGCCTTCCTGTCCGGCGCCGAGTTCCCAGCCGGATCCGAGGCGCTGGGCCGAGTGGACCCTCGCGCCGGTGATGATCTCCACGCCGCCGGCTTCGGCGCGCCGGCGGTGGTCCTCGAGCAGGACGGGGGCGTTGCAGGCGAAGGATCCGGTGTCCAGGCCGGCGGCGCTGAAGGACTCCGGGACCAGGACCGGGCACAGTTCCATCGCCTCGGCGTGGGTGATCCGCTGCATGTGGCCGCTGGCCTCAGCCCGGACGGTGGCGTCGTCGCCGATCAGCATGAAGCCGCGCGGCGTGAGCACCGGTTCCGGACGTTCGGCGTCCGCGGCGGCGATGAGCTCGAGCGTCCGGACGGTGAGTTCCTGGACCACGGGCGGGCCGTAGCTGGGGATCAGCTGCCGGGCCGAGCGGGCCGAGGTGTGGTACGCCAGGGTCTGTTCGGCTTCGACCAGGGCCACGCTGCATTGCCCGGCGAGGGTGGAGGCAAGGGACAGGCCGGCGATACCGCCGCCGACAATCACGACATCGTAAGTTGCTGACATGGCTCCATCCTTGCAGACGGAGCCGTGGTGCGGGGTGCCGTACGGGGTGCGGCGCCGGTTGCGGCGCGGGGTGCGGCGCGGCGGTTGCGGCGCGGGTTGCGGCGCGGCAGCGCGTTGCGGCGCGGCCAGGCGCGCCGCAACCGTTTTCCGCTAAGCGGGCTGCCGGTTGAGCGTCCCGCCTAGGCCGCGACGGCGGCCCGGCTCTGGACGAACGCCTGCCACGCACGCCTCGACGTCTTCCGCGCTGTGCGCGGCGGAGAGCTGCACGCGGATCCTGGCGGCGCCCTTGGGCACCACCGGGTAGCTGAACGCCGTGACGAAGACGCCGTGGTGGAGCATGGCGTCGGCCACCTTGGCCGCCATGACGGCGTCGCCGAACATCACGGGAACAATCGCGTGCTCGCCCGGGAGCAGCTCGAAGCCTTCCTCGCTCATGCGGTTCCGGAAGAGTTCGGCGTTGGCGAAGAGCTTGCTGCGCAGTTCGCCGGAGCTCTCCACGAGGTCCAGGGCCTTGAGCGTGGCCGCGACGATTGCCGGGGCCAGCGAGTTGGAGAACAGGTAGGGGCGGGCCTTCTGGCGCAGCATGGCGATGACTTCGCGGCGGCCGGAAACGTAGCCGCCGGAGGCGCCGCCCAGGGCCTTGCCGAAGGTGCCGGTGTAGATGTCCACGCGGTCCGAGACGCCGGCGTGTTCCGGGGTGCCGGCCCCGGTGGCGCCCATGAAGCCCACCGCGTGGGAGTCGTCCACCATGACCATGGCGTCGTACTTCTCGGCGAGGTCGCAGATCGCCTCGAGCGGGGCCAGGAAGCCGTCCATCGAGAAGACGCCGTCGGTGACGATGATCTTGCGGCGGGCCGGGTTCTCCTGCGTGGTGGCCTCGATCAGTTTCGTTTCGAGGTCCGCCATGTCCTGGTTGGCGTAGCGGAAGCGCTGGGCCTTGCAGAGCCGGATGCCGTCAATGATGGAGGCGTGGTTCAGGGCGTCGGAGATGACGGCGTCTTCCGGGCCGAAGAGGGACTCGAACACGCCGCCGTTGGCGTCGAAGCAGCTGGAGAACAGGATGGTGTCCTCGGTGCCGAGGAACGACGAGACGCGCTGTTCCAGGGCCAGGTGCAGGTCCTGGGTGCCGCAGATGAAGCGGACGCTGGCCATGCCGAAGCCGCGGGCGTCCATGGCGTCCTTGGCGGCGGTGATGATGTCCGGGTGATCGGCGAGGCCGAGGTAGTTGTTGGCGCAGAAGTTCAGGACGTCGGCGCTGGACTCGCCGATCTGCCCGGCCTTGATGTGGTTGGCCTGCGGCGAGTCGATGTGCCGCTCGGTCTTGAACAGTCCGGCGCTGCGGATCTCGTCGAGTTCGTGCTGCAGCTGGTCCTTGATGGCTGAATACATGGGTTGGCTCCTCAGCTGGTTGGATGCGGGGGCAAAATGCTTGGTCTGGGAAGGGTGCCTGGAAGGGCGGCCTAGAAAACGGTCCAGTCGAGGACCACCTTGCCGCCGACGCCGGCGCGGGCCACCTCGAAGCCCTTTTCCCAGTCGGTGGCGGGCAGCGTGTCCGTGACGACGGCGGAGATGTTGGCGTGCAGGACCGGGTTGGAGGAGAGCATGGCGCTCATCGCGTACCAGGTCTCGAACATTTCGCGGCCGTAGATGCCCTTCATGGTGAGCATGTGCGTGACCACCTTGCCCCAGTCGATGTCGATGGACTGGCTGGGCAGTCCCAGCATCGCGATCCGGCCGCCGTGGTTCATGTTGTCGATCATCTCAGGCAGGGCTGTGGGGTGTCCCGACATTTCCATGCCGATGTCGAAGCCTTCGCGCATGCCAAGTTCCCGCTGGGCGTCCTTGACCCGCATCTTGGAGACGTCGATCGCGAGGTCGACGCCGAGCTTCCGGGCCAGTTCCAGCCGGGGCGCGGAGACGTCGGTGATGGCGATCTTGCGGGCGCCCGCGTGCCGGGCGACGGCGATCGCCATGAGTCCGATGGGACCGGCACCGGTGATCAGGACGTCCTCGCCGACGAGCGGGAAGCTCAGGGCGGTGTGGACGGCGTTGCCGAAGGGGTCGAAGATGGCGCCCAGTTCCGGGGTGACGGAGGGATCCTGGTGGACCCAGACGTTGGTCTCGGGGATCACCACGTACTCGGCGAAGGCGCCGTCGCGCTGGACGCCGACGCTCACGGTGTTGATGCACATCTGCCTGCGGCCGGCGCGGCAGTTGCGGCAGATCCCGCAGACGATGTGGCCCTCGCCGGAGACCCGGTCCCCCACCTTGACGTCCAGGACGTCCTCGCCGATCTCGACGACTTCGCCGTAGAACTCGTGGCCGGCGATCAGCGGGGCGTTGATGATGCCCTGCGCCCAGGCGTCCCAGGACTGGATGTGCAGGTCCGTGCCGCAGATGCCGGTGGTCATGACGCGGATCTTGACGTCGCCGGGGCCGGCCTCCGGCTCGGGACGGTCGACGAGCTCGAATCCTGCGTGGGCGCCGGCCTTGTAGAGAGCCTTCATGGGCCTTCCTAACTGTGTTTTGCTTCGTGTATTGCTCCGCGTGGATTGCTCCGCACGTTCTATTCCGCCGTGCGGGACGGGCGTGTGGGACAACTCACCCCATTAGACCCACCACAAAGCATTAGCACAACCGAATTTTTCTCAATCGACGATTTAGATATTGCTGTTGCATAGAATGGCTGGCATGGAAATCCACCAACTGGAGATGCTGCGCGAGCTCGGCGCCCTGGGCAGCGTCAAGGCCGTCGCCGAAACCCTCCTCGTGACGCCCTCGGCCGTGTCCCAGCAGCTGGCCGCGCTGCAGAAGACCGTGGAGGTTCCGCTGACCCGGAAGGAGGGCCGGAACCTGGTGCTCACGGAGGCGGGCCAGGTCCTCGCGGACGCCGGGGCCGCCGTCGTGAGCGCGATGGCGGATGCGAAGATGGCGATCGGCGCGTACCACGGCTCGCCGGTGGCGCCGGTGACGCTCAGCGGTTTCCACAGCGCCGGGCAGGCGCTGTTCGCGCCGCTGGCCCGGCTGCTGGACGGACCGGGCCAGCCGCGGATCCTGCTCTCCGACGAGGACGTGGCCCAGCAGGATTTCCCGGCCCTGACGGCGCGCTACGACCTGGTGCTGGCGCACCGGATGGACCACAGCCCGCGCTGGCCCGAGGAACGCGTCGCGGTGATCCCGCTCGCGCACGAGCCGCTGGACGTGGCCCTGCCGGCCGGGCACCGGCTGGCCGGCCAGCGCGCGGTGACGGCGGACGACGTCGTCGGCGAACCGTGGGTGACGAGCCGCGCCGGCTACTCCCCCGCGGACGTGCTCTCCGCCGTCGCGGCGGTCTCCAGCCGCGAACTGAACATCGTGCACCGGATCAACGACTACTCCACCGTGGCGGCGCTCGTGGCGGCCGGCGGCGTGATCGGCCTGCTGCCCCGGTACACCGCGCGGCCTGTGTTGAACCCGGACATTGTGCTGCGGCCGCTGGAGGGCATCAGCACCCGGCGCCGGATCGACGTCCTGGCCCGGCCGGAGAACCTTAAACGAACATCGGTCATGATGGTCTGCGAAGCACTGCAGACCATCATGACCGATCTGGTGGAACGTTGGGTCTGGCCCTCTAGCCTTCGACGCCGAGGCGCTGAAGGATCAGTTCGCGGACGCGGCCGGCGTCGGCCTGCCCGCGGGTGGCCTTCATGACGCCGCCGACGATCGCGCCGATCGCCTGGACCTTGCCGCCGCGGATCTTGTCCGCGACGTCGGGCTGTGCGGCGAGGGCCGCGTCGATGGCTTCGAGCAGCGGGGCGTCGTCGGAGACCACGGCGAGGCCGCGCTTCTCGACGATCTCCGCCGGGGTGCCCTCGCCGGCGAGCACGCCGTCCAGGACCTCGGAGGCCATCTTGTTGTTGATCTTGCCGTCCTCCACCATCTGGTTCAGTTCCACGATGGTGGCCGGCTTGACGCCGAGCTGGCCGGGATCGACGTCGGCGTTCTTGGCGCGTCCGACGATCTCGCCCATCCACCACTTGCGGGCCACGGTGGCGGTGGCGCCGGCGGCGATGGTTTCCTCGATCTCGTCCATGACGCCGGCGTTGACGACGTCACGGAACTCCAGGTCCGAGTAGCCCCAGTCGGCCTGCAGCCGCTTGCGGCGCGCGGCCGGCGGCTCGGGCAGCGTGGCCCGCAGCTCTTCGACCCACTCGCGGGACGCGGTGATCGGGACCAGGTCAGGTTCCGGGAAGTAGCGGTAGTCGTCGGCGTCGGACTTGGCCCGGCCCGACGTCGTGGTCCGGGTGTCCTCGTGCCAGTGCCGGGTTTCCTGGGTGACCGGCTCGCCGGAGTCCAGGACGGCGGCGTGCCGCTGGATCTCGTAGCGGACGGCGTGTTCGACGGCGCGCAGCGAGTTGACGTTCTTGGTCTCCGAGCGGATGCCGAAGCGTTCGCGGCCGTGCGGGCGCAGCGAGACGTTGGCGTCGCAGCGGACGTTGCCGCGTTCCATCTTCGCGTCCGAGACGCCGAGGTTCTTGACGATTTCGCGGACCGCGGCGACGTAGGCCTTGGCGAGTTCGGGCGCGCGGCTGCCGGCGCCCTCGATCGGCTTGGTGACGATCTCCACGAGCGGCACGCCGGAACGGTTGTAGTCCACCAGGGAGTAGTCCGCGCCCTGGATGCGGCCGGTGGCCCCGCCCATGTGGGTCAGCTTGCCGGCGTCCTCTTCCATGTGGGCACGCTCGATTTCGACCCGGAAGATGGTCCCGTCAGAGAGCTCGACGTCCAGGTAGCCGTCGTACGCGATGGGCTCGTCGTACTGGGAGGTCTGGAAGTTCTTCGGGGTGTCCGGGTAGAAGTAGTTCTTCCGGGCGAAGCGGCAGGTCTCGGCGATCTTGCAGTTCAGCGCCAGGCCGATCTTGATCGAGGACTCGATCGCGGTCTTGTTCACCACCGGCAGCACGCCGGGCATGCCGAGGTCCACCTCGTTGACGTTGGTGTTCGGCTCGTCGCCGAAGACGTTCGGCGCGGAGGAGAACATCTTGGTCTTGGTGTTGAGCTCCACGTGGACCTCGAACCCCAGGACGGGATCGTACTTCTCCATGGCCTCTTCGAAGCTCAGGGTTGCGTCAGTCATTAGTGTGAACCTCCGTGGCTCGAGGGGGCGCCAGCAGCAACCGACGGTGAAGAATCAGTAAGGGAAGGAGCCGTCAGTGAAGGAGCCTTGTCCAGCAGCGGTCCGCCCCACTGGGCCTCGAGCAGGGATTCCAGCACAGCGCCGACGCGGTACAGCCGGGCGTCCTGGCGGGCCGGGGCCAGCAGCTGGATGCCCACGGGCAGTCCGTCCTCGTCGGCCAGGCCGCCGGGCAGCGAGAGCCCGGGGACGCCTGCCATGTTGGCGGGGATGGTGGCGACGTCGTTGAGGTACATCGCCAGCGGGTCGTTGAGCTTCTCGCCGAGCTTGAAGGCGGTGGTGGGCGCCGTCGGGGAAATCAGCACGTCCGCCTTGGCGAACGCGGCCTCGAAGTCGCGCTGGATCAGGGTGCGCACCTTCTGGGCCGAGCCGTAGTAGGCGTCGTAGTAGCCGGCGCTCAGGGCGTAGGTGCCGAGGATGATGCGGCGCTTGACCTCGTCGCCGAAGCCGGCGGCGCGGGTGGCGCCCATGACGCGTTCGATCGTCAGCGGCCCCTCTTCGGGCAGGACCCGCAGTCCGTACCGGACGCCGTCGAACTTGGCCAGGTTGGAGGAGGCCTCGGAAGGCATGATCAGGTAGTAGGCGCCCAGGGCGTACTTGAAGTTGGGGCAGGAGACCTCGACGATCTCGGCGCCGGCGCCCTTGAGCAGCTCGAGGGACTCGTTGAAGCGGTTCTCGACGCCGGCCTGGTAGCCCTCGCCGTGGAGTTCCTTGATGATGCCGATCTTCATGCCCTGGACGTTGCCGGTCCGGGCCGCGGCGACGAGGTCCTCGAGCGGGTCCGGCAGGGAGGTGGAGTCGCGGGGATCGTGCCCGCCGATCACCTGGTGCAGCAGGGCCGAGTCCAGCACAGTACGCGAGACCGGGCCGATCTGGTCCAGCGAGGAGGCCATGGCGATGGCGCCGTAGCGGGAGACGCCGCCGTAGGTGGGCTTGACGCCGACCGTGCCGGTGACGGCGCCGGGCTGGCGGATCGATCCGCCGGTGTCGGTGCCGAGGGCCAGCGGGGCTTCGAACGCCGCGACGGCGGCAGCGGAGCCGCCGCCCGAGCCGCCGGGGATGCGGTCCAGGTCCCACGGGTTGTGGGTGGGCCCGTACGCGGAGTGCTCGGTGGAGGAGCCCATGGCGAATTCGTCCAGGTTGGTCTTGCCCAGGATCGGCATCTTGGCGGCGCGGAGGCGCTCGACGACGGTGGCGTCGTAGGGGCTGCGCCAGCCTTCGAGGATCTTCGAACCGGCCGTGGTGGGCTGGCCGATCGTGACGATGAGGTCCTTGACCGCGATCGGCACGCCCGCGAGGACGTGCAGTTCCTCGGCGGCGGCGCCTCCCGCGGCGCGGATCGCGTCCACTTCGGCGGCGACGGCGAGGGCCTCGTCCGTGTTGACGTGCAGGAAGGCGTGAACCTTACCGTCGACGGCGGCGATGCGGTCCAGGTACGCCTGCGTGACCTCGACGGCGGTGATTTCGCGGGCGGCCAGTTTTTCGGCGAGCGCGGCGGCGGAGAGGCGGATCAGTTCGTTGTCAGTCATGGTCTTAGTCCTCATCCAGGATTGCCGGGACCTTGAAGCGGCCTTCGTACGCGTCGGGGGCACCGGAGAGGGATTGCTCGGCGGTGAACGTGTGGCCCACGACGTCCTCGCGGAACACATTCGTCAGCGGAATCGGGTGCGACGTGGCCGGGACGTCGTCACCGGCAGCTTCACTGACGGACTTCACGGATTCGACGATGACGGCGAGTTCGCCGGCCATCCTGTCGAGCTCTTCAGCACTCATCTCGATGTGCGCGAGACGCGCGAGATGCGCGACGTCGTCGCGGTTGATCGCAGCCATGGATCTCCCCTGCAAGTAAAGGATTATTTTCCGTCCCAGTCTACGTGTCTTGAACTGCCCTGCCGCCGTCCGGCGCCAGGCCGGACGATCCTTCGGCTGCTCGCTCGTTCCTCGCTTAGACGCAGCTTGCAGGATGTCCGTCCCGTCGCCGTCGAGCCTCCGCTCACCAAATGCGACTGTCGGGTCCGGAAAATCTCCGAACCCGACAGTCTCGTTATTAATATTTGTGGCTCCTTGGCTTGTTAGCCGATGCCGATGGCTCCGGTTGCTACTCCTACTCCGAGCATGACCAGGGAGATGACGGCGGTGCGCCAGAGGACTTTCTTGTGGTGGTCGCCGAGGTCCACCTTGGCCAGGGAGACCAGGAGCAGGATGGCCGGGACCAGGGGGCTCTGCAGGTGGAAGGGCTGGCCGGTGATGGAAGCGCGGGCCATTTCGGCGGCGCTGACGCCGTAGTGGGCCGCCGTTTCGCTGAGGACCGGCAGGACGCCGAAGTAGAAGGCGTCGTTGCTCATGAAGAACGTCATCGGGATGCTCAGCACGCCGGTGATGACGGCCATCAGCGGTCCCATGTCCGCCGGGATGATCTGGACCAGCCATTCCGACATTGCCTTGACCATGCCGGTGCCGTTGAGGACGCCGGTCAGGACCGCGGCGGCCATGACCATGCTGACGACGGCGACGATCGACGGTGCGTGGGCGATCAGCTGGGCGCTCTGGTCCTTGACCTTGGGGAAGTTGACCAGCAGGGCGATGGCGGAGCCCACCATGAAGACGAACGGGAGCGGAATGACGTTGGCGACGAGCGTCACCATGACCGCGACCGTCAAGCCGAGGTTGAACCAGAACAGCTTGGGACGCAGGGTCTTGCGGTTGGGGTCCAGGGCGGTGTCTGCCATGGCGGAGTCGCGGTCGTCGACCAGGTCCTCGGTGCGTTCCAGGACTGCGACGGAGGATCCGCCGGTTGAAGGGCTTCCGACGGCGGCAGTTCCGCCCGTGGGGCCGGAAGCCTTGGGGCCAGTACCCTTGCGGCCGAAGCCAAAGCCCGACCGGCCGAGGCGGCCGGTGCCGCTGCCGCCGTCGGACGCGCCGCCCGTGCCCCAGATTTCCGGGGCGGTGCTGCGGAGGCGGTTGCGTTCCTGCAGGCCCAGCAGCCAGGAGAAGACCAGCACCACAATGAGTCCTGCGATGAGGGACGGGACCATGGGCACGAAGACATCGTTGACGTCGAGCTTCAGCGCGGAGGCGGCGCGGGCGGTGGGGCCGCCCCAGGGCAGGATGTTCATGGTGCCGTTGGCCAGGCCGGCCACGCAGGTCAGGACCACCGGGCTCATCTTGAGCCGCAGGTAGACCGGCAGCATCGCCGCGGTGGTGAGGATGAAGGTGGTGGAGCCGTCGCCGTCGAGCGAAACAGCCGCTGCGAGGATGGCCGTACCGAGGACCACCTTGGCGGGGTCGTTGCCGAGCTTGCGCAGGATGAACCGGACCAGGGGGTCAAAGAGCCCGACGTCGATCATCAGGCCGAAGTAGATGATGGCGAACATCAGCAGCGCGGCCGTGGAGGTCATGGACTTCATGGAGTCCAGGACCATGGGACCGATGCCGAGGCCCGCGCCGGCGAAAAGCCCGAAGACTGTGGGGACGATGATGAGCGCCAGTACGGGCGTCAACTTCTTCGTCATGATCAGCACCATGAATACCGCGATCATGGCGAATCCTAGTAATACCAGCACGGCCGGCTCCTTCTTCTTTGAATGACATCACTCCGGTGTGATGCGCACTACAGACGTTAGAGTGGCGTCCGTCACGGCTGGGCCTTTGGCTCAATTGATTGGCATACTGCTTATTGGATGCATTTTGCGCATTTTGCTCACGTCCGTTCAAACCCCCAGGCAGGAGCCCGATGAAGCGCCGCACAGCTCTGCCGGCCCTGCGCTTTTCCACCCAGACCCTGCTCCTGCAGCTCGGTGTCGTGGCGCTGGTGGTGCTCCTGAGCAGCGCCGTCCACGCCTGGCTGACCTACGAGCGGCTGGGCCGCGAGGCGGAGAGCCAGGCCCTGACGCTGGCCCGGACGGTGGCCTCGGACCCGTCCGTGCGGGCAGAGGTCCAGTCGATCAGCGCCCTTCCCGCCGCTCCCCCGGCGGCAGAGCTGCTGGCCGGTCCGTTGATGGCTGCCGCGGAGGGTGCCCGCGCCCGCACCGGGGCGCTGTTCGTGGTCATCACGGACGAGACCGGCATCCGCCTGGCGCACCCGGACGCGGAACGGCTCGGCGAAAAGGTCAGCACCGACCCCTCGGAGGCCCTCGCCGGCAAGGAGGTCACCACGCGCAACACGGGCACGCTGGGTCCGTCCGCGGGCGCCAAGGTCCCGGTGTTCGCCCCGGGGTCCGCGGCAGTGGTGGGTGAGGTGAGCGTGGGGTACTCCACCGAATCGATCAGCCAAAGCCTGGCCCGGGACATCGTCCCCATCGCCGTCACGGCCGCGGGCGCCCTGCTGGCCGGCGTGCTGGCCTCGTTCCTGCTGCGGCGGCGGCTCCAGCGGCTGACGCTCGGGCTGGAGCCCGAGGAGATCAGCACCCTCGTCCACGACCAGGTGGCTGTGTTGCAGGGCGTCGACGACGGCGTGATCGGCGTTTCGGCCGACGGCAGGGTCAGCGTGTTCAACGCCGCTGCCCAGCGGCTGCTCGGTGTTCCCGACCTCTCGGGCACCCCGTGGGCCGCTGCGCCTGTCCCGGCCCAGCTGAAAGCCCTGACCCGGGCCGATGCGGCCGAGGGCGATGCCGTGGAACTCGTGGCCGGCGGCCGGGTTCTGGTGGCGAGCGCCCGCAAGGCCCTGCACCGCCGCGAGGACCTGGGCTGGGTGGTGATGCTGCGGGACCGGACCGAGCTGCAGCAGCTGACCCGCCAGCTCGACGCCGTCGGGCACGATGTCCGCGGCCCTGCGGGCGCAGCGCCACGAGTTCGCCAACCAGCTGCACACGATCGCCGGGTTCATGAGCATCGGCCAGCCCCAGCAGGCGCAGGACTATCTGGCCCGGCTGGTGGCCACCGGGCCGCTGACGTTCCCCGTGGACCAGGCCGAGCTGCTCCAGGATCCCTACCTGCAGGCCTTCCTCGGCGCCAAGGGCGTTGAGGCGGACGAGCGCGGCGTGAGCCTTCGCCTCGGCCCGGAGTCCCTGGTCCGCGGCCACGTCACCGAACCGCAGGATGTCACCACCGTCCTGGGGAACCTGATCGACAACGCGGTGAACGCCGCCGTCGCCGGTTCTGCCGCCGAGCGCTGGGTGGAGGTGGAGGTGCTGGACGAGCCGGGCGTCAACGGCGGTGCCGGCACGCTTCACATTGTGGTCGCTGATTCCGGCGACGGCCTCGGCGCCGGGATGACGGCCGCGGAGGCCGAGGCAGTGTTCGCGGAAGGCTACACGACGTCGGAACGCCCCGCGCGGGCGGGCGCCGGCCAGGGCCTGGGGCTGGCGTTGTCCCGGCAGCTCGCGCGGCGACGCGGCGGAGACGTGCGGGTGCTGGACCCCGGCTCCCCCGGCGGCCCGGGCGCCGTGTTCGTCGCGACCCTGCCGGGGACGACGGGCGCGGGGACAACGCCTGCGGAATCAACGGTTGCACCAACGCGTGCCGAACCAACACACCAAAGCGGAAAGGACAACGATGTCTGAGGATTTCAGGGTGCTGATTGTCGACGATGATTTCCACGTCGCCAAGCTGCATGCCGCCTATGTGGATTCGGTGGCCGGTTTCCTGGCGTTGCCGCCGGCCGGTTCGGCATCGCAGGCCCTGCAGGCCATCCACAGCCTGCGCCCGGACCTGGTGCTGCTGGACGTCTACCTCCCGGACGCTTCGGGGCTGGACCTGCTGCACCAGCTGGACGTGGACACCGTGATCCTCAGTGCCGCCTCGGACACGGCCTCGCTCCGGCTCGCGTTCCGCCGCGGGGCACTGGGCTACCTGCTCAAGCCCTTCACGGCCGAAGCCCTCTCGCAGCAATTGCGCTCCTACGCGCGCTACCGCCGGATCCTGGCGCAGCCGGGAACCGTCAACCAGGAAACGGTGGAACGCGCCAAACGCGCCCTGATCCCGGGCGACGTCGTCGCCTCGGCACGTCCCCGCTCTGCCACCGAGGCCGCGGTGCTGGAATCCCTGGTTCCCGGCGAGCAGTACTCCGCCGCCGACGTCGCCGCCCGGGTGGGCGTTTCCCGGGCCACCGCCCAGCGGTACCTGTCCTCGCTCGCGGACGACGGCGCCGTCGACATCCAGCTGCGCTACGGCACCACCGGCCGGCCCGAGCACCGCTACGGGATCCCCGCCACTAGCACCCGCCACTAGCACCGCAACACAAGCAACACGGGGTCACTTACGGCCCACGAGGACGGCCGGAATGGGCCGTAAATGACCCCGCGTTGCTTCTAGCTGGCGTCGGGCCCCTGTTGTGCTGCCGCCTGCTCCGCCTCCACGGCTCTGTGGATGTTGCCGTGGATCATGTCGGCCCCGATACGCTCAATCACGCCGTCGCGCTCCAGGACCGCTCGCACCGCGGGCTTCAGCCGGGTGAGGCGCAGGTTGACGCCGGCGTCGCGGGTGAGGGTCACGATGTCCGCCATCTTTGCTGCGCCCTGGGAGTCGACGAAGTTGATTCCCCCGCAGTCGAGCACGATCCCGGTCAGTTCCGGTTTTGTGTGGATGACCTCGCGCAGACGGTCCTCGAGGGCGTCGGCGGTGGCGAAGAAGAGGCCGCCGTCGAACCGGATTACCGCCACTTCGGGCAAGACCTCGTCGCCGGGGTGCCCGTCGGCTTCACGGAAGACCTGGGTGCCCGGTTCGCGTCCGAGGGCCGGCATCTCCGGGTGGGTGGCCACCCGGACGAGCCAGATGAGCGAGAGTCCGATCCCAATGACAACGCCCGCCAGGACGCCGAAGATGAGGGTGCCGATGATCGCCGCGACCGCAATCCAGAAGTCGAACTTTTGCACCCGGGCAAGCCGCCGCATCTCCGGCAGGTTCATCATGCCCATGACGACGGCCTCGATGATCAGCGCCGCCAGTACCGGCTTCGGCAGGATCGAGAACAGCGGCGCCAGGAAGAGCAGCGTGAGCAGCACGGTGACCCCCGAGGTGAGGGAGGCCAGTCCGGTCTTCGCCCCGGAGTGGTCGTTCAGCGAGCTCGCGGACAGGCTCGTCGAGACCGGCATCCCCTTGAAGAGTCCCGCGGCAATGTTGGCCAGCGACTGGGCGACGGATTCCTGGTTGATGTCGATCTGGTAGCGGTGCTTGGCCGCGAACGCCCTCGCATCCCCGGCGGTCTGCGAGAAGCCGATCAGGACCAGCGCCACCGCCGCGAGCGCCACGGTGCCCACGTGGTCCCACATGAGCTGGCCGTCCGGGACCTGAAGCGACGGCAGCCCCCTGGGGACGTCACCGACGAGGGCCACGCCCTTGGCCCCGAGATCGAACAGGGCCTCGGCCAGCAGTCCGCCCACCACCAGGACCAGGGCGCCGGGGACTTTGGGCGCGACGGCTTTCAGTCCGAAGACGACGGCCAGCGCGATGACGCCAACCACCACGGTCGTCTGGTGCGCCTCACCCAGGGTCCCCAGCCATGACCACAGTTCCTGGATCGGGTTCGAGCCGGTGACCTCGGTCCCGGTGAGCTTGGGAAGCTCCCCGATCACGACGTCGATCGCCGCGCCGAAGAGGAAGCCTGTGACCACGGCCCTCGAGAGGAACTGCGCGATCCAGCCCATCTTGAGAACGGCGAGAAGCAGGAACAGGACCCCCGAGGCGAGGGTGATTCCCGCAACGAACGAGGCGACGTCCTGCTCTCCGGTGATGCCTGCCGCGAGCACGGCACTCGCAGCCACCGCTGCCAGGCCCGAGCTGGGGCCCATCGAGATTTGCCGGCAGCTGCCGAAAATCGCGTAGAGGAGCGCGCCGGCAGCCGCCGCGTACAGGCCGTTCTGCAGCGGTATCCCCGCGATGCCGGCGTATCCCAGGTTCTTCGGAACGATCAGGGCCGCAACCGTGACGCCGGCGATCAGATCGCCACGCAGCCACGCGCGGTCGTAGGTACGGAGCTGGCCGAATATGGGGACCCGGGTGGGGCCCTGTCCTTGCGCCCTGATCATGCGCCAGTCTTACCCCAAGTCCGGCCGTTCCGCCAGAGTTCAGCCCAGCCCGGCACCAGCACGGACTCCCCGCCGCCGCCTCTCAGCGGCACCGCAAAAAAGCAACGCGGGGTCACTTACGGTCCATACGGAGTGCCGGAATGGGCCGTAAGTGACCCCGCGTTGCTAGCGAGTTAGCTGGTGCTCTTCTGGGCGACGAGTTCGATCTCGACGAGCATCTGGGGGTCCAGGAACGGCAGCACGTGGACGAGGGAGAGCGTGGGGCGGATCTCGCCGAAGACCTCGCCGTGGGCGCGGCCGGCTTCCTCCCACTTGCTGATGTCCGTCAGGTACAGCTTGGACTGCACCACGTCCTCGAAGCCGAAGCCGGCCTCGGCCAGGACCGCGCCGAGCTTCTGCAGGATGTAGCTGGTCTGGGTGTAGAAGTCCTCGCCCACAATGCCGTCCTCGCCGCTGGCGGCCGTCGCGGAGATGTAGAGGGTGTTGTCGACCTGGACGGCCCGGGAATAGCCGAGTGTCTGTTCCCAGGTGGAGCCGGTGCCGAAGGTCTTGCGCATGAGGTGCCTTTCGCGGTGGGTGGGGATTCGGCACCACTTTAGGTCGCGTGAGGGTTCAGCCGCCAAAAGCGGCGGCTTTGTGTCGGGCCGGGCCTGCACGGGGCCCGGGGTCAGAGCCGGGGTCAGAGCCGGGGTCAGAGTTCTTGGCGGTAGACGAGCAGTTGGATGTCTGTGCCCGGCACCAGCCAGTCGCGCTCCGGTGCCCGGACGAAGCCGGTCTTCCGGTAGAGGCCGTGGGCGCTTTCCCAGCTCACGCCGGTGGTGAGGGCCACGGCATGAATTCCGGGCAGGGACCTGGCGTGGTCGATGATGGCCTTGACCATGGCTTTGCCGGCGCCGCTGCGCTGGACCGACGGGTCCACCACGAGCATGCGGAACTCCAGCTCGTCGCTCCGGGCGATGTCCGCGTACGGCTCGCCCGCGACCGCCAGCGTCACCGAGCCAAGGATCCTGCCGTCCCGCTCGGCAACCCAGATTGTCGCGTGCGCCGCGCGCTGGGCGACGTCCTGGATCTGCCGCATGTACGGATGGTCCGCGTCCTCAAAGTAGCCCGCGGCCAGGTAGGCGTCCCGGGTGATGCGCGCTATGGCGTCGAAGTCGGCCGGAACGGCGGGGCGAATGAGGATCTGCGAAGGCACCTGTCAATGGTACGGGTGCTCGACGCGGCCCTGACCCGGAAGGGCCTTTTCCGTGACTGAACTATCACTATGGCAGGCGGCGCGCCTAAGGAACGGCGTTCAAAGGGCGGCGTTAAAGCGGGAACTTGCCGGAGAGTTCGAGCGATCCGGCGCATGTCCAGGCGGCCAGGCGTTCGTCGTCGGACGGGCCGCCGGCCAGGGGGCTGGTGAGCCGCGGCCGCCGCACCCAGCAGCCCGCCTCCTCCGCGATCAGGGCCCCGGCGGCGAAGTCGTGTTCGTTGAGCCCGCGCTCGCCGTAGGCGTCGTGGGTGCCGTCCGCCACGAGGCAGAGGTCCAGCGCGGCCGAGCCCAGCCGGCGCATGTCGGCGAAGCCGTCCATGAGGCTGCCCAGGCCGGTGGCCTGTTCAGCCCGGACGCCGGGATCGTAGCTGAAGCCCGTGGCCAGGATCTGGCCGGTCCGTCCGGGGACGGGGCCGAACAGGGCGGTCAGCCGGCCCTGTTCCTCGAGCCAGGCCCCCTCGCCGCGGGACGCATAGTAGGTGCGGCCCAGCGCCGGGGCGCTGACGACGCCGGCCAGCCAGACGCCGTCGGGGTCCGCCACCGCCACCGAGGTGGCGTAGTAGACGATGTTGCGGATGAAGTTGGTGGTCCCGTCGAGGGGGTCGATGGACCAGCGGTAGCCGCTGGGCTCCGCCGGCAGGACGGTGCCGCCCTCCTCCCCCGTGATGATGTCCCACGGCCGGGCGGCGGTGATGACGTCCCGGACGGCGGCTTCGGCGGCGAGGTCGAAGGCGGTCACCCAGTCTCCCGAGTCGCCCTTGTTGCTGACATCGAGGGCGGCGGCCTGCCGGGTGGCCAGGACCGCGGCGCCCGCCGCCGCGGCCGACTTGGCCAGCTCCAGCAGCGCCGCCGTGCCGGGTTCGGACGCGGGCGGGACAGAGGCGTAGGAACTCATTCGGCCGCCACTTCCTGGTGGTCCTCGCCGTCGCGGTCCTCGACGGCGTCCGGCTCACCGGTGCCGGCCGGGCCGTTCGCCAGCAGCGCCCGGAAGCCGTCCTCATCCAGGACCGGGACGCCGAGCTGTTCAGCCTTGTCCAGCTTGGTGCCCGCGTTCTCGCCCGCCACCACGTAGCTGGTGTTCTTCGAGACCGAGCCGGCCGCCTTGCCGCCGCGGATCAGGATGGCCTCCTTGGCCTCGTCCCGGCTGAAGCCCTCGAGGCTGCCGGTCACCACGATGGTCAGTCCTTCCAGGGTCCGCGGCGTGGATTCGTCGCGTTCGTCCGCCATCCTGACGCCGGCGGCGGCCCAGCGGTCCACGATGTCGCGGTGCCAGTCCTCGGTGAACCATTCCGTCAACGCCTGGGCGATGACCGGGCCCACGCCGTCGACGCTCGCGAGCTCCTCCTCGGAGGCCTGCCGGATGGCGTCCATGCTGCCGAACGCGGTGGCGAGGGCGCGGGAGGCCCGCGGGCCGACATGCCGGATGGACAACGCCACAAGGACCCGCCACAGCGGCTGGGACTTGGCCTTCTCGAGTTCCCGGAAGAGCTTGTCCGTGGTGGCCGTGGGCTTGGACGGGGTCTTGGTGGTGGCCTTGGTGTAGAAGTAGGGCACGAGCTCGAATTCCCCCGTGCCCACACCCTTGGAGCGCTTCTCCCGGCGGACGCGGACGTCCGCGAGCTGCTCCGGGGTGAGGTCGAACAGTGTCGCCTCGGTGGTCAGCGGCGGCGTGGCGGGCTCGGCGGGCTGGGTCAGCGCGATGGCGGCTTCCCAGCCCAGGGCCTCGATGTCGAAGGCCCCGCGGCCGGCGAGGTGGAAGACGCGTTCACGCAGCTGCGCCGGGCAGGACCGGGAATTGGGGCAGCGGATGTCCACGTCCCCTTCCTTCCCGGGGGCCAGCGGCGTGCCGCAGGCCGGGCACTCGGTGGGCATGATGAAGTCTCGGACGGGCGGGTCCTGCTGGTCCCGGAGCGCCAGGACCGGGCCCACAATTTCCGGAATGACGTCCCCGGCCTTGCGCAGCACCACGATGTCGCCGATCTTCACGCCCTTGGCCTTGACCACTTCCTGGTTGTGCAGGGTGGCCATTTCCACGGTGGAGCCGGCAACCTTGACCGGTTCCATCACGCCGTACGGGGTGACCCGGCCGGTGCGGCCGACGTTGACGGCGATGTCCAGCAGCTTGGTGTGGACCTCTTCCGGCGGGTACTTGTAGGCCACGGCCCAGCGCGGCACCCGGGACGTGTAGCCCAGGGCCCGCTGCGTCGCGAAGTCGTCCACCTTGACCACAATGCCGTCGATCTCGTGGGTCAGGCTGTGGCGCTTGTCGCCGTAGCCCTTGATGAACGCCAGCACGTCCGCCAGCCCGGACAGGACCTCGAAGTACGGGCTCGTGGGCAGGCCCCACTCGGCGAGCTGGCGGTAGGTGTCCGACTGGCTGACGGTCTCGAGTCCCTCGCGGGCGCCGATGCCGTGGACGTACATCCGCAGCGGTCGCTTGGCCGTTTCCGCGGGGTCTTTCTGCCGCAGCGAACCGGCCGCGGCGTTGCGCGGGTTGGCCAGCGGCGCCTTGCCGGCCTCGATCAGGGCCGCGTTGAATTCCGCGAAGGCCTGGGACGGGATGAAGACTTCGCCGCGGACTTCCATCTCGGCCGGGAAGCCGGTGCCGCTGAGCTGCTGCGGGATTTCCTTGATGGTCAGGACGTTGTGGGTGATGTCCTCGCCGGTGGTGCCGTCGCCGCGGGTGGCGGCCCGGACCAGCACGCCGTCGCGGTAGAGCAGGTTGACGGCCAGGCCGTCGATCTTCAGTTCGGTGAGCCACGACGGCGGGTTGCTGCCGTTGCCGAGCTTGGCGATGCCCGCCTCGGCCTTCGCCATCCACGCCTCCAGCTCCTCGAGCGAGAAGACGTCTTCCAGGCTGTACATGCGCTGCAGGTGTTCGACGGCGGTAAACGCCGCGGACACTTCGCCGCCCACTTCCTGCGTGGGCGAATCGTTGGCCACCAGTTCCGGATGCATGGCTTCGAGCGTTTCCAGCCGCCGGTAGAGCTCGTCGAACTCGGCGTCGGAGATGATCGGCGCGTCCTGCTGGTAGTACGCAAAGCGGTGTTTGCGGACCTGCTCCACGAGGTCCTCGTACTCCGCGCGGACGTCGCCGGAGGGGACCTGCTCCCCCTCGGGGCCCTGAGGATCCGTGACGTGCCCGGGGGCTTCTACGGCGGCGTTTTCGGTCTCGGCTGCGGTCGCTGCTGCGGTCTTCCCTGTGCTCACAGACCTATCCTGCCCTAGATTCGCCGCCGTTGTCCGGTCAGTGCCGGTCCGGTCAGGCGAGCGCATCCCCGGTTGCAGTCCGGGCGTCGACCACAATCGCCGTGATGTTGTCCCGGCCACCGCTGCGCAAAGCCGCCTGGATCAGTTCGTCAACCGCCGCCTGGGGGTCTGCCTCGGACGCCAGGATCGCGGCAATCCGCTCATCGCTCAGCTCGCCGTTGAGGCCGTCGGAGCAGACCAGCATCCTGTCGCCGTCCTCCACGGGAAGCAGCCAGTAGTCGGCCTCGGAATCGTCCCCGGCGCCCAGGGCGCGGGTCACCACGTGCCTGCGCGGATAGACGGCGGCCTCGGCTTCGGTGATCTGGCCGGCGTCGACCAGTTCCTGCACCTCGGAATGGTCCACGCTGACTTGGGCAAGCTGGCCGTGGCTGTACCGGTAGGTGCGCGAATCACCGATGTTGAGGACCAGCCAATAGGGAACGTCCAGTTGTTCCACCACCACGACGCCGGACAGCGTGGTCCCGGCGCGGGATCCGGTGGCCTCACGGATGTCCGCATCAGCCTTGAACAAGTACTCCTGGAGGATGCCGGCCGTGGCGTCCCGGCTGCCGGTCTTCGATTGGGGCAGCTCCGCCAGGGTGCGCACGCAGATGCCGCTGGCAACCTCGCCCGCCTCGTGGCCGCCCATGCCGTCCGCCACCGCGAAGACGGGATCGGCGGCAATGAAGGAGTCCTCATTCATCTCGCGGCGCAGGCCCCGGTCCGTGCCGTACCCGCACTGCAGTCGCAGTCCCCGTTGCCCGTCCGACGGCGGGAAGGGGGCGTCTGGAGTTGGGTTCATGGCCGTCCTAAATCAAGTGGTGCGCGAAAGTTGACGGCGATCACAAACCCGGCCGGCTCGCAACTGCCGGTCCGACTATTTCATACGGGCCGCGCAACTGAGAAGACCGCCACGGCGTGCGGCCGCGCCGCGCCGGAACTCAGTCCAGAACGAGGCCCCGGCCGCTGCCGTGCTGCAGCTGCACCGGGTGGATTTCACCGAACCCGCGGACGTCCTCGGCCGGGCGGGGCACCAGGACGAAGCGTTCGTCGCGTTCCAGGGCGGCCGCGGTCATGGAATCCACGAGCACGGTTCCGGGGTCCGCGAGGGCGGTCAGGCGTGCCGCGAGGTTGACGGTGGGCCCGTAGATGTCGCCGAGACGGGAGAGGATGCGGCCCCAGACCATGGCCACGCGGGCCTGCGGCAGGATCTCGTCCTCGGTGAAGGCGCGGGACAGGGCCAGCGAAATCTCGGCGCCGGCCGCGGGCGTTTCGGCAATGTAGAGGACTTCGTCGCCGACCGTCTTGACCAGGCGGCCGCCGCCGACGGAGATGATTTCGGCGCATTTGTTTTCGAAGCGCTGCACCAGCTGGGCGAGGGTTTTCTCGTTCATCCGGCGGGACAGGCTCGTGTAGGACACGAGGTCGGCGAAGCCGACGGCCCGGGCCAAGGGCAGCGGAGCGTCGTCCTCGTCCCCTTCGCGGCCCTCTTCACTGGACTGCAGCCCGGCCTCGGCCCGGACCGCCAGTCGCTGGACAGCGGCGTTGAGCTGGCGGCGCCACGAGTACACGAGCATGTCCTCGAGGGCGTCAATGAGGTTCGGCAGCTCGCTGACCAGCCGCTTCCGGGCCACAGCGTCCGGCACCCCCTGTTTCTGCACCATGTCCTCCACGAGGGCCTCGACCTGCCAGACCACCATCCGGTCCGTCATCTGCCCGATGGCCCGGGTGACGGAAATGGCGGCTTCCTCGGTCAGCTTTCCGCCGCGCACGAGGTCCACGATGGAGGACAGGGCGGACTGGTCGCGTTCGGTGAAGGCGACATCTTCATCCCCGAGATTGGGGAAGCCGAGGGCGCGCCAGAGCTTCCTGGCCGAGAGGAGCGAGAGTCCGGCACCGGCGGCGACTTCACGACGCCGGAGCTTGCGTTCACCGCCCAGCAGACGGGACTCCAGGGCCTTGGTGGCGAGCCGCTCGGCGGACATCGTCCCGGTGGGCGGGGCGGCAGGTTCGGCGGCGGGCTCGGCAGCGGACGGTTCGACGGCGGCATCGGCGTACGCGGGGGCTTCAGCGGCGGGCTCGGCGTCGGCGTCGGCGGGGTCGGTGGGCGCCACGACTTCGCCGAGCGCGTCGTCGGTGACGGCTGCCGGCTCCGAGACGACGTCCTCGGGCTCCCGGGGCAAATCCGGGGCGGCGAGGTCGATGTCCTGGTGGACGTTCTCAGCGTTCATCTCTTCCACCTTCTCTCGTCTCCCACGGCATGGCCTCGCCCGGGTTGTGCGTCATACCATCGGCCCCGTACGCCTCGCCCTTGGGCAGATCGGCGATGGCGTCAAGCATGAAGTTACGGAACGTCGCGACCTCCGGGACATCGCGGACCACCGTTCCCAAGGGGTACCCGGTCTCCAAGGATATATTCCCCGAGCGCAATAGGCGCTGCAACAACGATTGCTCAATGGCCACATGGCGGACTGCGGCGAGAGGAACTTGCTCATCGCGCCGCCGTAACATGCCGTAGCGGGTAACTAAGCGCCGGCTGGTCAGGATGTAGCGCGTGGCCTGCCACGCCATGACCCGCGGGAGGCAATAGCCCAGCAGCACCCAGGCCGCCAACCCCAGACACACGGCCACCAGCCAGGGCGTCCATTCCTTGGGAACGAGGGGCACGAGCTTTGCCGGGCCGCCCTTGACAACCCAGGCGCAGGCATACGCGGCCAGCGCGGGAACCACAACGAACAACAGCCCCGGGACAATGAGCATCCTGGGCTGGGGCCGGGTCACCACAATCACTTGCTCTCCCGGCAGGAGCACTTTACGCATAACCGCTTTCTGCCCCGCCGCGCCCGGGCTCGCCCTGCCCGCCGGTTCCGGCCGGGTTCCACGGCCGCAGGTGCACGACGTCGCCGGCGGTCACCACATGCTCATGGCCCGTCGCGTCGACCACCAGGAGCGAACCGTATTCGTCCAGGCGCGTGGCGTGGCCAATGATCTCGTGGTCGCCGGGGAGCTGGGCACGGACCTGCTTGCCGAGGGTCGTCAGCAGGTGTTCCACCCTCTTGTGCAGCGAAGGGCCGCCGGCCATGCCGGCGGCGGGGTCGCCGTCGGCGTTGCAGAAACTCCGGTACAGCGTGGCGAAGCGGGACAGGTAGCTCTTCAGGAGCTCCGTCCGGTCCACGGTGTCCGCGTTTTCCAGCAACACGGACGTGGCGGTGGGCACCGGAAGCTCGGGCTCGGTCAGTGTCACGTTCAGGCCGGTGCCGAGAATGACCGGCGGCGTGCCGCCGCCGCCGAGCGGGCCGAGCTGGGCCAGGATGCCCGCGATCTTCCGGCCCCGCACCAGGACGTCGTTGGGCCATTTGAGTTCCGCGGGGAGGCCCGCGGTTTCCGTCAGGGCCTCGCGCAGGGCGAGCGCGGCGAGCAGGGAGAGCCACGAGTAGCGGTGGGTCGGCAGCGGCCGGCCGTCCGCGTTGACCGGGCGCAGCACCAGCGAAACGGAGACGGAACTGCGGGCCGGGGCCTCCCAGCGGCGGTCGAGGCGGCCGCGTGCGGCGGTTTGGTACTCGGCGGTGAGCACCGACAGGTCCGGCCAGGCGCCGGGGTCCTCGGTCACGCCGCGGAGGAGATCGGCGTTGGTGGAGCCGGTGGACTCCACCACCGTCAGGCGCGGAATCCCGTTGGCGGACAGGAATGCCTCATCGCTGAGGGCATTGAGGTCCAGGGGCGGACGGTCCGGGGTTTCCTGCACGGCTTCCATCCTTGAATCCTACCGAGGAAAGCCCGGCCCGGCTCCGGCCGCACTCCGCGGAAACTCCCCGCCTTTGGCCGGCATGTCCGGCGGGTCGGCCCGACATGCCGGGGATTTTCGGCGTCGGATCCTCATAAGGAGGGGAATTTCCGCAGCGGCGGGCGGCCGAAAACACTCAGCAAGCTCAGAGGAAGATGTCAGGGACCAGCCGGTCCTCCGGCGCGCCGAGGCTGTACGGGCTGAAGTCCGTCACGCCGGCCGCCGCGAGAACCTCTTCATCGGTGTAGAAGTTTCCGCTCCGGCTGCCGTCCGCGGGGAGCGCGTTGCCGCCGGTCAGCACGGCGTGGGCGGCGTCGGCCATGATTTCGGGGCCGCGGGCGCCTTTGACGATCTTGTCGCCGCCGGGCATGTTGCGGATGGCCGCGGTGTCGATCAAGGTGCACGGCCAGAGCGAGTTCACGGTGATGGAGTCGGCCTTGAGCTCCTCGGCCAGCCCCAGGGTGGTCAGGCTCATGCCGTATTTGGCCATGGTGTAGGCCAGGTGCATGCCGGCCCACTTGGGGTCCAGGTTCAGGGGCGGCGAGAGCGTCAGGATGTGCCCGGCGTCGGATGCCCGCAAGGCGGGCAGCGCCATCTTGGAGAGCAGGAACGTGCCCCGGACGTTGATGTCCTGCATGAGGTCGTAGCGCTTCATGTCCACGGCGTCGGTCGTGGACAGGTCGATCGCCGAGGCATTGTTGATGACGACGTCGATCCCGCCAAAGCGGTCGACGGCGGCGCCGACAGCGCCGGCGACGTCGGCGTCGTTGCGGACATCGCCGACCAGGGGCAACGCCTGCCCACCCGCGGCCTCGATCTGTTCGGCGGCCGTATAGACGGTGCCCTCGAGCTTGGCGTGGGGCTGGCCGGTCTTGGCCATCAGGACGATGTTGGCGCCGTCCCGGGCCGCGCGGAGCGCGATGGCCAGGCCGATGCCGCGGCTGCCCCCGGAGATGAGGATAGTGCGGTCCTGAAGGGAACCGGCGGCCTGGTACGGCCCGGCAGCGGTGCCCGAAGCATCATTGCTTGAAGTCATGAGCACACTCTAGCGGACCGATGTTACTGACGGGTAACAAAGCGGTGCGGGAGCTTCGCCGCGGGAAAATTGTAGGTTCCCTACAGCGGCACCGGCCAATACCGTCACTAGACTTGCCAGCAGAGCCCTGCTTTTGTGGATTCCAGCCAAAGGAGCCAGCGGGCCGGGCACCGAATAACCTAGCGACAGAGCCGGAGACACTTGATGAGCCACGATCTGACCACGACTGCGGGAAAGCTTGCAGATTTCCGCGACCGCCAGGCCCGTGCCGAGCAGCCCTCCGGTCCGGAAGCTGTCGTCAAACAGCACGCGCGCGGCAAGAAAACCGCCCGCGAGCGCATCGACCTCCTGCTGGACGCAGGGTCCTTCGTCGAATTCGATGCGCTGGCCGTGCACCGGTCCACCGCGTTCGGCATGGAGAAGAAGAAGCCGCTGGGCGACGGCCTCGTCTCCGGCTACGGCACGGTGGACGGCCGCCCGGTGGCCGTCTACAGCCAGGACTTCTCCGTCTACGGCGGCTCGCTGAGCCAGGTCAACGGCGAGAAGATCGTCAAGGTCCAGGAGTTCGCGCTGCGCAACGGCTGCCCGGTGGTCGGCATCCTCGACGGCGGCGGTGCCCGCATCCAGGAGGGCGTCGCCTCCCTGGCGATGTTCGCGGACATCTTCCGCAACAACGTCCATGCCTCCGGCGTGGTCCCGCAGATCTCCCTCATCATGGGCCCCTCCGCCGGCGGCGCGGCCTACTCCCCCGCCCTGACCGACTACGTGGTCATGGTGGACAAGACGTCCCACATGTTCATCACCGGCCCGGACGTCATCAAGACCGTGACGGGCGAGGACGTGGACATGGAGACCCTGGGCGGCGCGCGCCAGCACAACGCCACCACCGGCACCTCGACCTATCTGGCCTCCGACGAGGCCGACGCGGTCGAGTTCGTCCGCGAACTGCTGGACTTCCTGCCCTCCAACAACCTCGCCGAAGCCCCCGTGCTCGATCACCAGCAGGAGCTGGAGATCGACGACGACGACCTCGCCCTCGATGTGCTCATCCCGGACTCGGCCAACCAGCCCTACGACATGCGCAAGGTCATCGAGCAGATCGTGGACGACGCCCACTTCCTGGAGATGCAGTCCCTCTACGCCCCGAACGTGATCATCGGCTACGGCCGGGTCGAGGGGCACACGGTCGGCATCGTGGCCAACCAGCCCATGCAGTTCGCCGGCACCCTGGACATTGCCGCCTCGGAAAAGGCCGCCCGCTTCGTCCGGCACTGCGACGCCTTCAACATCCCCATCATCACCCTGGTGGACGTGCCGGGCTTCCTGCCCGGCAAGGACCAGGAGTTCCAGGGCATCATCCGCCGCGGCGCCAAGCTGCTCTACGCGTACGCCGAGGCCACCGTGCCCAAGCTGACCGTGATCACCCGCAAGGCCTACGGCGGGGCATACATCGTGATGGGCTCCAAGAAGCTCGGCGCGGACCTCAACCTCGCCTGGCCCACCGCCCAGATCGGCGTCATGGGCGCCCAGGGCGCCGTGAACATCCTGTACCGTCGCGAACTCGCCGCGGTGGCCGAGGCCGGCGGCGACGTCGAGGCCAAGCGCGCCGAGGTGGTCCGCCAGTACGAGGAAGAGCTGCTCAACCCCTACCAGGCGGCCCAGCTGGGCTACGTGGACGCGGTCATTGCCCCGTCCGAAACCCGGGTGCAGATCATCAAGGGCCTGCGCGCCCTCCGGGACAAGCGGGCCGCCCTGCCCGCCAAGAAGCACGGGAACATCCCGCTGTGACCCCCATGGCTGAACCGGCAGTACCGGCCGACGAAACGGGCAGCGACGCCGCGCCGGCCCTGCTCTCAGTAGTGAAGGGCGAGCCGACGCCGGAAGAGCTGGCGGCGCTGACCGCCGTCGTGCTGTCCCTCGGGCAGGCCGCGCAGGCGGCACCTGAAAAGCCCGGCGTCCGGCACTGGGTCCGCCGGCAGCAGCTTCGGCTGGCACCCAGGCCGGGCCCGGACGCCTGGCGCCGCAGCCTGGGCTAGGCGTCCCCGGCTGACCGGACAACCTGTTCCCGCACCGGGCCCGAAAAAAGTTCAGTGACTCTTTCATAACCACGGCGGCCGGGCTAGTCTCGTCGGGTGACTACCGAAACCATCGCCTCAGACAACACTGCCCCCGCGCGCCAGCAGACCGCCATTGACGCCGTCGCCGACGCCTACACGGACACCCTCATCCGGCTCAACCCGAGCTTCGCCACCGAGCTCGGCCTGCCCGGGCACGAGACCGAGTACCCGGATTTCTCCCCGGCCGGGCACGCGGAACTCGCGGCCGCCACGCGGGAGGCACTCGCAGCGCTGGACGGGCTGGAACCGGTTGACGACGTCGACGCCGTCACCCTCGACGCGATGCGCGAGCGGCTGGGGCTGCAGCTGGAAATCCACGAATCGGGCTGGGACACGGCCGATCTGAACAACATCGCGTCCCCGTCCCAGGACATCCGCGCGATTTTCGACCTCATGCCGACGGATACGGCCGAGCACTGGGAGCACATCGCGGGCCGGGCCCGGAATGTCCCGGCCGCGATCGACGGTTACATCGAGTCGCTGCGCTCGGCGATGCAGGACGGCAGGGTGGCCGCAGCCCGCCAGGTGTCGATCGTGATCGAGCAGGCCACCAAGCACGCCGCGGACGACGGCTTCTTCGCGAAGCTCGCCGCCGGCGCCACGACCGCGGACGGGCCGCTGTCGCCGGACCTGCAGTCCACGCTCGACGCCGGTGCTGCCGCCGCGCGCGTGGCCTACGCCCGGCTCGCGGGGTTCCTCGAGTCCGAACTCCTGCCCGTTGCCCCGGCCAAGGACGCCGTGGGCCGCAGCCGCTACGCCCTGGCATCGCGTTCCTTCCTCGGCGCCACCGTGGACCTGGAGGAGACCTACGCGTGGGGCGTGCAGGAACTCGACCGCCTCATCGCCGAGCAGGAACGCGTAGCGGGGGAAATCCGGCCCGGCGCCAGCATTGAGGAAGCCAAGGAGATCCTGAACAACGATCCCGCCCGCCAGCTCAAGGGCACCGACGCCCTCCAGGCCTGGATGCAGGAACTTTCCGACAAGGCCGTGGCGGAGCTCGCCGGCGTCCACTTCGAGATCCCGGACGTCATGAAGACGCTGGAGTGCCGGATCGCGCCCACCGATGAGGGCGGCATCTACTACACCGGCCCGTCGGAGGACTTCAGCCGCCCCGGCCGGATGTGGTGGTCCGTGCCGGCCGGCGAGGACACCTTCACCACCTGGGCCGAAACCACCACGGTGTATCACGAGGGCGTGCCCGGCCACCACCTCCAGGTCGCCACCGCCACCTACCGCCGCGAGCTGCTGAACAAGTGGCGCCGCAGCGTGTGCTGGACCTCGGGCCACGGGGAAGGCTGGGCCCTCTACGCGGAGAAGCTCATGCAGGAACTCGGCTACCTCAACGATCCGGGCGACCACATGGGCATGCTGGACATGCAGCGCATGCGCGCGGCCCGTGTGGTGTTCGACATCGGCGTGCACCTGGAGCTTGAGGTCCCCGAGCGCTGGGGCAGCGGCATCTGGACCTCGGACAAGGGCTTCGAGTTCCTGCGCGCCAACCTGCCGATCAGCGAGGGGCAGCTGAAGTTCGAGTTCACCCGCTACCTCGGCTGGCCGGGACAGGCGCCCTCCTACAAGGTGGGCCAGCGGCTCTGGGAGCAGATCCGGGCCGAGCTTGAATCCCGCCCCGGCTTCGACCTCAAGGCGTTCCACACGAAGGCGCTGAACATCGGATCGGTCGGCCTCGACACCCTCAAGCGCGCGCTGCTGGGGTAGGGCGGTTCCCGGGAGCAGCCATCCGCGAGTGTGCAGTTCGCGGCAGTGTTCTCGAAAAACATTGCCGCGAACTGTCAACTCGCGCGACCGGGGCCGCCCGGGGACGAGACAATCGCCACACCGGGGTTGGAATAACTTCACAAAGTCCCGAATCTTGCGGCGGATTTCCTGGGATCTGCGCGGCCGGACCTGAACAATCGCCCGCGTAACATTTCTCAACATCCGTTCGTCGTGCTAGGGAGGGCGGTCCTAGCGTGTTCCGGTGACCACTCAGACAAGCACCCCCGCACCCGCTGGAAAGACCGGGTTCCAGCTGCCCACATGGGCCGGCTCGTTCGGCTTCCAGATCATCGCCGCCCTGATCGTGGGCCTCGGACTTGGCCTCCTCGCCAAGTACACGGGCAGCACCAAGGCGAACCCCAATGCCCTCGGCACCACGCTGCAGACCATCGGTTCGAGCTACGTCTCGCTGCTGCAGACCGCCGTCGTCCCCCTTATCTTCACCGCCGTCGTCAGCTCGATCTCCAACCTGCGCGCGGTCTCCAACGCCGCCCGGCTCGCCTGGAACACGCTGCTCTGGTTCGCCATCACCTCCCTGATCGCCGTGCTGATCGGGATCGGGCTCGGCGTGCTGCTGCAGCCCGGAGCCGGGACCGGCATCAGCCAGGAAGCCAAGTACGCCGGCAAGTCCGGCGACTGGTGGGCCTTCCTGACCGGCCTGTTCCCCAAGAACTTCCTGGGCCTGGGAGCGACGACCACCGTCACCGACGGCGTCGCCACCACGGCGGTGAGCTTCAACGTGCTCCAGATCCTGGTGATCGCGATCGCCGTCGGCATCGCCGCCCTCAAAGTGGGCAAGGCCGCCGAGCCGTTCCTGAACCTCAATGCCTCCGCCCTCGCCGTCATCCAGAAGGTCCTCTGGTGGATCATCCGGATCGCGCCGCTCGGCACTGTCGGCCTGATCGGCAACGCGGTGGCTGTCTACGGCTGGGACACCATCGGCTCGCTCGGCAAGTTCACCTTCGCCATCTACGTCGGCCTGGCGCTCGTGCTGTTCGTGGTCTACCCCGTCCTGGTCCGCAGCCACGGGCTGTCCGTCAAGCAGTACTTCTCCGGCGTGTGGCCGGCCGTGCAGCTGGCCTTCGTCTCGCGCTCCTCGATCGGCACGCTGCCGCTGACCCAGCGCGTGGCCGAACGGAACCTGGGCGTCCCCCGCGCTTATGCCTCCTTCGCGGTGCCGCTCGGTGCGACCACCAAGATGGACGGCTGCGCCGCGATCTACCCGGCCATCGCAGCGATCTTCGTGGCCCAGTTCTTCGGCATCCAGCTTGATTTCACCCAGTACCTGCTGATCGCGCTGGTCTCCGTGCTCGGCTCGGCCGCGACCGCCGGCACCACGGGCGCCGTCGTCATGCTGACGCTGACGCTCTCCACGCTGGGACTGCCGCTGGCCGGCGTCGGCCTGTTGCTGGCGATCGACCCGATCCTGGACATGGGCCGCACCGCCGTCAACGTGGCCGGGCAGGCCCTGATCCCGGCGATCGTGGCCAAGCGCCAGGGCATCCTGGACGAGACGCTGTACAACGCGCCGCGGAACGGCGATCCGTTCAGCGACGACGACGCGACCGCCGTCGCCCCCTCCGCCGCCGCACGCTCCCGCGGCTGAACGGGAAGAGCGCGAACTGGCGGACGCGAAGGCGTAATTACTGAACGAGCGCCTTTGCAGGAAGCGTCTACAGGAGAAGTCCCCGGGAAGAAACCCTGGGGACTTCTCTGGTGTAACTGACGTCGGCCCGAATCCGCAGGGCTCGTTAGTGCCCGCCGATCACACCCTTTTCCGCCGCCTTGGTGACGGCATCTGCCTCTGCCTGGGTCAGGGTGCCGTCCTTGACGGCCTGGTCCAGCCGGGGCTTCAGCGCTGCGGCGTGGTTGGCCTGCTCCGCGGTGCGGAGTTCCTCGAGGGCAGCGGTGACCTTGGCTTCATCGATGCCGAGCGACTTCGCCAGGGAAGCGGCCAGGGCCTTCTCCATCGCGGCGCGGTCCGGCTTCTGCCCTTCGGCGGGCGGTGATGCCGGCTTGTTGGCGTCCCGGAAGGCCTTCAGGGCGTCGGCGACCTTGGCCTCGTCGACGCCCAGCTTGGCGGCGAGTTCTTTGGCGCGGGCACCGAACTCCGCACCTCCGTGGCCGTGCCGGCCGCCGCGCATGCCGTGGCCGTCGGCAAAGGTGCCGCCCGGAGAGGTGGAGTTGGGTGCGGTGGAGGTCGGCGTCGGGGTGGGGCTCGGCGTCGTTGTGGCAGAGGCCATCCCGGCGACTCCAATCCCGGCCCCAAGTGCCACCGCCGCGGCCCCAAGGCTGAGTGCGATTCTGGTTGTGCGTGACATGGGCTGTCTCCTGGGTCTGCCGTGCGGTGACGGCGCTTGAGGCTGCTGGTTCTTCCGGGGAAGTCTGCTCCACGAGCATTTCCAGTCTGCACCCGCCCAAGCAGAGATAGCTGTTTCCCAGCTTTCACTTTCCTGTGAATCTCACGGTGATTCACGTGCCTCGCGGGACCCCAAAAATGGATAGGCTCTGGGCATGCTGATCGTCACATCGAACGACATCCCGGGCCATCGGATCGACGCCGTCTTCGGCGAAGTCATGGGCCTGACCGTCCGCTCGCGGGACATCGGCGGCCAGGTCGTGGCCGGGTTCCGCTCCCTGGTCGGCGGTGAGCTCCGCGAACTGACCCAGGTGCTCTACGACAGCCGGCAGCAGGTCATGGCCCGGATGGTGGAGGAGGCCGAACAGCGCGGCGCCAATGCCATCATCGCCATGCGCTTCGATACGTCAGCGATCGGGCCGAATTGGTCGGAGATATGCGCTTACGGCACCGCCGTCTTCGCCATTCCGCTCGCCCCGAACGAGGCCGGAGCCACGGGCCAGTCGATCTATTTGACCAGTTCGGGCGGCGCGGCAGGCCAGCTCAAACCCTAATCTCTGGAATAAATACTTGCGCAGAGTGCAAACATGCACGTAGCGTAAGCGCGTGTCCTCATCACCAGCTCCTTCCGCCTCTCAGGCTGCCCCCTCCGGCGAACCCGGCGTCCCGTCGCGCCGCGAACTGAATAAGGCGGCCACCCGGCAGGCCATCACGGACGCCGCCATGGACTTGCTCCGGACGCGGGGCCCCGGAAACTTCACGGTGGAGGACATTGCCGAGGCCGCCGGGATATCCCGCCGCACGTTCTTCAACTACTTCGGCAGCACCGAGGCAGCGCTGGCCTCGGTGACGTTCGGGTTCCTGGACACGGCGCTTCAGCAGTTCCGGCTGCGGCCGGCCGACGAGCCCATCCTGGAGTCGGCCCGCGCGGCCCTCGTTGCCCTGGCCGATCCCATGACCGTGGCACCGGTGGCCGAGATCTACAGCCTGGGCCAGACCAATCCCCAGCTCAGCCGCTCCGAGCTGGAAGCCTGGGACCACTGCACCGAACAGATCATCAACGCCGCCCGTGAGCGCTTCGCCCAGGGCGCGGGCATCGAGATCGACGAACTGTACCTCCGCGCCCTCGCCGGCTCCATCATCTCCTGCGGCAAAGCGGCCATGGACGTGTGGTTCGCCCGCTGCGGCGGCGACCTCGGTCCGGCTTCCTTGTCCATCCTGCGCCAGCTTCTCATCGACTCCATGAGCCTCCTCGGCTCCGGCTTCGCATCCCACTCCCCCTCCGCCCCTTCCCGAGATCGGCACTGACATGGCTCTATTGCTCTACCGGCTTGGCAAGTTTTCCTACCGTCACCGCTGGCTCGTCATCTCCCTCTGGCTCGCCGTCATGGTGGCCGTCGGCGGCGCCGCAGCGGCCTTCCACGGCACCATGTCCAACAACTTCCAGATCCCCGGCACTGAGACCCAGCAGATGGCGGACAAGCTCAAGCAGGAGCTGCCCAAGTCCTCCGGCGGTTCGGCCGGCATCGTGTTCGAGTCCAAGGACGGCCAGTTCACCCAGGCCGGCAAGGACGCGGTCTCGGCCGCTCTGGCCAAGCTGAAGACCCTCCCCGACGTTCAAGGCACCGTGGACCCGTTCGCCACCCAGGCCCAGCTGGACAAGGCCGTCACGGATCTTGCCGCCGGAGAGCAGAAAGCCTCCGCAGGCAAGGCGCAGCTGGATGCGTCGGCCGCCCGGCTGGCAGCGGGCAAGGCGCAACTGGACGCCGCCGAGCAGCAGATGACCGCGGCCGGCATGTCTCCGGAGGCCATCGACGCCCAGCTCGGCCAGCAGAAGGCTGCCCTGGCCGCGGGCCAGGAAAAGCTCGACGCCGGGACCAAGGAACTCGAGGCCGGCGCGGCAAAGCTCGCCCTCGCCAAGCGCCAGCTTGAGGCCTCGCAGGGTATGCGGTTCGTTTCCGAGGACGGCACCGCGGCGATCGCACAGGTCCAGTTCAAGTCCTCCATCAACGGGCTGGCCCCCGCCGTGCGCCAGCAGGTCCAGGACATCGCCCACGAAGTCTCGTCCGCCGGCGTGACCGCCCTGGCCAGCAAGGAAATCACCGAGGACGTCTCGGAGCTGTTCGGCATCTCCGAGATCCTCGGCATCGCCATCGCGGCCCTGGTGCTCATCGTCATGCTGGGAACGCTGATCGCCGCCGGGCTC
Organism: uncultured Actinomycetota bacterium; assembly: GCA_963810895.1. Taxonomy (GTDB): domain Bacteria; phylum Actinomycetota; class Actinomycetes; order Actinomycetales; family Micrococcaceae; genus Arthrobacter. The sequence continues at coordinate 160,693 of CAWEPM010000004.1, read as the reverse complement.
CCCCTGCTGATGGCCCTCGTCGGCGTGGCAGTGGGCGTCGGCGGCACCTTCGCCCTCAGCGGCGCCGTCGACATGAGTTCCATCTCCCCCATGCTGGCCCTCATGCTGGGCCTCGCCGTCGGCATCGACTATTCGCTCTTCATCGTCAACCGGCACCGCGGCCAGCTGCTGGCCGGCATGGACGGGGAGGAATCGGTGGCCCTCGCCACCGGCACGTCCGGCAACGCCGTGCTGTTCGCGGGCCTGACAGTCATCATCGCCCTCGCGGCCCTCGTCATTCCGGGCCTTCCCTTCCTGGCCGTCATGGGCCTGTCCGCCGCCGCAACGGTGGCAGTCGCCGTCGTCGTCGCCCTGACCCTCACCCCTGCCATGCTGTCCCTGATCGGTCCCAGGCTCATTTCCCGCCGCGCCTGGGCCAAGGCGGAGAAGCACAACGCCGCCCCGGGCCACGAAACCGAGGACCGCGCCCGCGATGAACGCCGCAGCACCCGCGGCTGGGGCGGCCTCGTCACCCGGCACCCGGTCCTGGCGCTGCTGGCCGGCGTCCTGCTGCTGGGCATCGTGGCGCTGCCGGCCAGCCAGCTGCGGCTCGCACTGCCCGACGGCGGGTCCGAGCCCGTTGAGTCGCAGGCGTTCAAGGCCTATGACGTCACCGGCCGCAGCTTCGGCGAAGGCATGACGGGCCCGATCGTGGTGGTCGGCGACCTCCCCGCCGGCCTGAGCGAAGCCGAGGCCACGGCCAAGCAGCTCGACGTCGCCGATATCCTCCGCAGCACGGCCAACGTCACCGCCGCCGTTCCGGTGGCCCTGAGCGAGGACCGCCGCACCGCCGTGTTCCAGGTCATTCCCAAAGAGGGCCCGGCCAGCGCCAGCACGGTCAAGGTGGTCTCCGAGCTGCGCGCCGAAAAGAGCCAGATCAAGGATTCCACCGGCGTCAGCATCGGCCTCACGGGCCAGACGGCCGGCAACGTCGACGTCTCCACCAAGCTCGGCGACGCCCTTCCCCCGTACCTGGCCATCGTCGTCGGGCTCTCGCTGATCCTGCTGCTGCTCGTGTTCCGCTCGATCGTGGTGCCGCTGCTGGCCACGGGCGGCTTCCTGCTCTCGCTCGCGGCCGCCTTCGGAGCCGTCGTCGCGGTCTACCAGTGGGGCTGGCTGGGGAACGTGTTCGGCGTCGAAAACCCGGGCGCCGTGCTGAGCTTCCTGCCGATCATCCTGATCGGCGTGCTGTTCGGCCTGGCCATGGACTACCAGGTGTTCATTACCTCGGGCATGCGCGAGTCGTTCATGCACGGCGAATCGGCCAAGCATGCGGTCCGGACCGGCTTCAGCCATGCCGCGTCCGTGGTCACCGCCGCCGCCATCATCATGGTCAGTGTGTTCTCCGGCTTCATCTTCTCGCACCTGAACATGGTCCGGCCGCTGGGCTTCGCGATGGCGTTCGGTGTGCTGGTGGACGCGTTCGTGGTCCGCATGACGATCGTCCCGGCCGTGATGTACCTGCTCGGCGACAAGGCGTGGTGGCTTCCCCGGTGGCTGAACCGGATCCTGCCGGACGTCGACGTCGAGGGCGCCAAGCTCCGCCAGCCGGCACCCGCCGCGGCGGCCTCGCCCGAAGCCGAGCCCGAAGCCGAGCCTGAAGAGGTCGCCGCGCGCTGACGTTCACCGCCGCCACTACACCAACGCGGGGCCGCTTACCGCCCATTAATCCCCTCCGGATGGGCACTAAGCTGACCCCGCGTTGCTGTGTTGCGGTGGATTAGGCTGGACCCGTGACCCGCCTCATTCTTGCCTCCCAGTCCCCCGCCCGCACCAAGCTGCTCAGCCACGCCGGGATCCGGCACGAGGTCCTCGTCTCTGACGTGGACGAGGACGCCGTCCAGGCCCGCTACGGCGTGACGGACCCGCATGACACCGCCCTTCTGCTCGCCCGGGCCAAGGCCGAGGCCGTCGCCTCGCTGCCCGAGGCGGACGGCGCACTCGTGATCGGCTGCGATTCGGTCTTCGAGTTCGACGGCGAGGCCCACGGCAAGCCCTACACGGCCGACGTCGCCCGCGAGCGCATGCTCCGCATGAGCGGCAGCATGGGCATCCTGCACACCGGCCACTGGCTCGTGGACTGCCGCGACACCGACGGCGGCACCGGCGAAGACGGCGCCAACGACGGCGACGACGTCACCGCGCGTGGCTCCGGCGCCACGCTGGGCTCGGTATCCTCCGCCGAGGTGCACTTCATGGAGATGAGCGCCGAGGAAATCGAAACCTACATCGCCACAGGCGAGCCGCTCCAGTGCGCCGGCTCCTTCACGATCGACGGCTACGGCGGGGCGTTCATCCGCAAGGTCGACGGCGACCCCCACACCGTCGTCGGGCTCTCCATCTCCACCCTTCGCGCGCTGCTCGGCCAGGCAAATGTCGGCATCACGGAACTTTGGACCGGCGGCGCCGTGGACCCGGCGGACGTCCGCGCCGAGTGAGGGCGAAGTGAACGAATTCGCCGCTCTTTGTGGCAACCCTACAAAGGAGGGGCCGTTTACGCGCGGAATCCGCAAGTAATATCGGCGGAACCCTCAAAACCGCGCTAGGCTCCCTGAAGGAAAGAAGGAGACGCCTTGTCAGCAAATTCGGAGCAGTCCGCAACCACCGTGCCGGGATCAACGCAGTCACTTGCAGCCGCGGGCACCCGCCCGCTCAGCAAGGTGCTGATCGCCAACCGCGGAGAAATTGCGGTGCGCATCATCCGCGCCGCCCGCGATGAAGGCATCGCCTCGGTGGCCGTCTACGCGGATCCCGACCGCGACGCGCTGCACGTCCGGCTCGCCGACGAGGCCTATGCGCTGGGCGGCAACACCGCCGCGGAGTCCTACCTCGTGATGGACAAGATCATCGACGCCGCCCGCCAGTCCGGCGCAGACGCCATCCACCCGGGCTACGGCTTCCTGGCCGAGAACGCCGAATTCGCCGCCAAGGTGATCGACGCCGGCATCACCTGGATCGGGCCCTCCCCCGAGGCGATCTCCGCCCTGGGCGACAAGGTCCAGGCCCGCCACATCGCCGAGAAGGTCGGCGCCCCGCAGGTTCCCGGCACCGCCGACCCTGTCGAGTCCGCCGAGGAAATCCTCGACTTCGTGGACAAGTTCGGCCTTCCCGTCGCCATCAAGGCGGCCTTCGGCGGCGGCGGCCGCGGCATCAAGGTGGCCCGCACCCGCGAGGAAATCCCCGAGCTCTTCGAATCCGCCGTGCGCGAGGCCATCGCCGCCTTCGGCCGCGGCGAGTGCTTCATCGAGCGCTTCCTGGATGCCCCGCGCCACGTCGAGACCCAGTGCCTCGCCGACGCCCACGGCAACGTCGTGGTGGTCTCCACCCGCGACTGCTCGCTTCAGCGCCGCAACCAGAAGCTCGTCGAGGAGGCCCCGGCCCCCTTCCTCACGGAGGAGCAGAACCGGCGCCTCTACGAATCGTCCAAGGCCATCCTCAAGGAGGCCGGCTACCTCGGCGCCGGCACCTGCGAATTCCTCGTCGGCCAGGACGGCACCATCTCCTTCCTCGAGGTCAACACCCGCCTTCAGGTGGAGCACTGCGTCTCCGAGGAAGTCACCGGGATCGACCTCGTCCGCGAACAGTTCCGGCTGGCCCGCGGCGAAGAGCTCGGCTACGGCGACCCGGAAGTCCGCGGCCACTCGATCGAATTCCGCATCACCGGCGAGGACCCGGGCCGGAACTTCATGCCCGCCCCCGGCACCATCACGACGCTCAAGAACCCCACCGGCCCCGGTGTCCGCATCGATTCCGGCGTGGAGCAGGGCGACGTGATCAGCGGCAACTTCGACTCCATGCTCTCCAAGCTGATCGTCACCGGCGCCACCCGCACCCAGGCCCTGCAGCGGTCCCGGCGCGCGCTTGAGGAAATGGTGGTCGAAGGCATCCCCACCGTCATCCCGTTCGGCCTCGCGGTGGTTTCCAACCCGGACTTCGCACCGGCCGAGGGCCCCTTCAAGGTCCACACCCGCTGGATCGAGACGGCCTTCGTCAACGACATTCCCGCCTGGACCCCCACCGGCACCGAGGCTGAAGCGGCCGACGCCGGCGACCGCCAGCGCGTCGTCGTCGAGGTCGGCGGCAAGCGCCTGGAAGTGGTGCTGCCGGCGTCGCTGGGCTCGGTCAGCACCGCCGGCGGCGGCAAGCCGGTCAAGGTCAAGAAGCGCGCCCGCAGCGGCGGCGCAACCGTCGCCGCGAGCGGCAACGCGCTGACCTCCCCCATGCAGGGGACCATCGTGAAGGTTGCCGTGGCGGAAGGCGACACCGTCGCCGAAGGCGATCTCGTCGTCGTGCTGGAAGCGATGAAGATGGAACAGCCGCTCACCGCGCACCGCGCCGGGATCGTGATCGGCCTTTCCGCCTCGGCGGGCGAGACCGTCTCCGCCGGCGCCATCATCGCCCTGATCGAGGACGGCGAAGCGTAAGCCTCGGCGAAGAGTAGGCCACGGAGAAGAGCAGGACACTGCCGGTCACGGGCGCGCCTCTGGCGCCCCCGTGACCGGCCGGTGGAAACTTGGTGTGTGAAGCCATTCCTGCTCCTCGCCTCGCGCGCGGAAGACGCCGCCGCCGAGGACGAATACCGCGCCTATCTTCGCTACGGCGGGCTCCAGCCGGAGCATCTGCACCGCATCCGGATGGAAGCCGCCCCGCTGCCCGAGCTGGAGCTGTCCCGCTATTCGGGCGTCATTGTGGGCGGCAGTCCCTTCACCTCCAGCGACCCGGCCGAGCACAAGACCGCCACCCAGCACCGGGTGGAGCGCGAACTCTCGAGGCTGCTGGACAGGATCGTGGCCCAGGACTTCCCGTTCCTCGGCGCCTGCTACGGCGTCGGAACACTCGGGCTGCACCAAGGTGCCGTGATCGACCGGACTTACGGTGAAGGGCTCGGCGGCGTGGCCATCAAGCTGACGGCGGAAGGGCTGCAGGATCCGATTCTGCGCGGACTGCCGGAGAGCTTTATCGCCTTCACCGGCCACAAGGAGGCCTGCACCGTCCTGCCCTCCCACGCGGTGCTCCTGGCCAGCTCGGCGGCCTGCCCGGTGCACATGTTCCGGATCAAGACCAACCTGTACGCCACGCAGTTCCACCCTGAGCTCGACGCCGAAGGGCTCGTCACGAGGATCGACATCTACCGCCATGCCGGCTACTTCCCGCCGGAATCGGCCGAAATGCTGATGGACGATGCGCGGCAGTTCACCGCGACGGAACCGATGAAGATCCTGCGGAACTTCGTCGAGCGCTACGCGAACTGACTGCACCGTCCGCCAAACCGGGCCCTCCCAACCGGGCCCCCAAGCAGGCCCTCCCAACCGGCCACGAAAAAGCCCGGCGTGTTCACCGAACACCCCGGGCTTTTTGCGTTGCTGGAGGACCTTAGGCCACGTTGTTCTCGTAGTCGAGGTCCCGGGTTTCCTTGCTGACAAACAGGGCGATCAGCGTCAGCACGGCCATGGAGGCGAGGTAGACGCCCACCAGCACGGTGCTGCCCCCGGCCAGTTCCCAGAGCCAGACGGCGATGAACGGAGCCACCGCTGCGCCAAGGATGCTGGAGACGTTGTAGCTGATGGCGGAGCCGGTGTACCGGACGTTGGTCGGGAACAGCTCCGGCAGGAGCGCCCCCATGGGGCCGAACGTCAGGCCCATGAGCGAGAAGCCGATGACCAGCAGCGCCATGGTGCCGACGAACCCGGCGCTGAACAGCGGAACGAACAGCAGGCCGAAGGCGAGGATGCCGAACGTCACGGCGATCAGCATCTTGCGGCGGCCGAATTTCTCGGCCAGCGGGCCGGAGACCAGCGTGAAGATGCCGAAGAACACGACGCCGGCGATCAGCATCCAGAGGAAGTCGTTCCGGGTGTAGCCCAGGCCCGGGACGAACGCTGCGGCAGCGGCCTCGGTCATCGGCTTGCCGGCCTTTTCGGCGGCGGCCTTCGCGGTATCCAGGCTGGACGCCCGGGTGCCGTAGGTCAGCGTGAACGTGGTCATCAGGTAGAAGAGCACGTAGGTGGCGAGCATGATGAACGTGCCGAGGATCAGCGGGCGCCAGCTGGTCTTGAAGACCCGTGCCAGCGGCAGCTTGGCGACCTCTTTGGATTCGAGGACCTTGGTGAAGGCGGGCGTTTCGATCAGCTTGAGCCGGACGTAGAGGCCGATGATCACCATGACGGCGCTGAGCAGGAACGGCACGCGCCAGCCCCACTCCATGAAGGCGTCCGGCGTCAGGGTGTAGCTGAAGACCAGGAAGATCACGTTGGCGATGATGAAGCCGATCGGCGCACCCAGCTGCGGGAACGTGCCGTAGATGGCGCGCTTGTTCGCCGGGGCGTTCTCAGTGGCGAGCAGCGCCGCGCCGCTCCATTCCCCGCCGAGGGCAAGGCCCTGGGCGAAGCGCATCACGACGAGCAGGGCCGGGGCCCAGAAGGTCCAGCCGGGAACGGTCGCCGTCGGCAGGCAGCCGATCAGGAAGGTGGCAATACCCATCGTCAGCAGCGATGCCACGAGCGTGCCCTTGCGGCCGAACTTGTCGCCGAAGTGGCCGAAGACGATCGAGCCGAGCGGGCGGGCGATGAACGCGACGCCGAACACGGCGAAGGATGCCAGCAGCTGCGTGGTCTCGTTTTGCCCGGGGAAGAACAGCTTCGGGAAAACCAGCACGGCAGCGGTGGCGTACACGTAGAAGTCATAGAACTCGACGGTGGTGCCGATCAGGCTTGCGACAATCACGCGGCCGCGCGAGTTCACCTGCTTGGCGGACCCATGCTCCGCGGAGGTTGCAGTGGAGGACATGTAGTAACGCTTTCTTGAAGACCGGACGGATATTCCCCAAAAGCCCGTTGCCCGGGCCGCCCGGTAAGGATTCGTATATGTCTGATAATAGTTCCCAACGTCCAATCAATGGACAAATGGTCCGCTATTTGGACGTCGTGTCGTCGTCTCACGTGGTGGTCGTCACAGCAATTCTCACACCGTCATAAAAGCCCCGATAGGCAAACGTCACAGCACGTTAATAAACCGCGTCCGTCCCTGAAACGCGAGATCCCTACCTTTGAAGGACAACACCCCCCAAGGAGGTCTCCTAAGTGACTGCTGAACGCACCGCCGAAATCGGCACCGCAGATGCCGGCGCCGCCCGCACTGCCGACACCCTTACCCTCGACCACCGGCCCGGCCGCTGGATCGCCAACTGGGATGCAGAAAACAAAGAGCAGTGGGAATCGGCCGGCCGCGCGATCGCCCGGCGCAACCTGAACTGGTCCATCTTCGCCGAGTTCCTGGGCTTCGTGGTCTGGCAGCTCTGGTCGATTGTAGTGGTCCAGCTTCCCGCCGCAGGTTTCAAGTTCTCCACCAACGAGATCTTCTGGCTGATCTCCATGCCCAGCCTCGTGGGCGCCACGCTCCGGATCCCCTACACGTTCATGGTTCCCCGCTTCGGCGGCCGCAACTGGACCATCGTCTCCGCCCTGTTGCTGCTGCTCCCGACGATCGGTCTGGGCCTGTGTGTGGCCAACCCGGCCACCCCGTTCGGCGTCATGCTGTTCGTGGCGGCGCTGGCCGGATTCGGCGGCGGCAACTTCGCCAGCTCGATGGCGAACATCACCTTCTTCTACCCCGCACGGGAAAAGGGCTGGGCCCTGGGCCTGAACGCCGCCGGCGGCAACCTCGGTGCCGCCGTCGCACAGCTCGCCGTTCCGATCGCCATCACCGTTCTGGCAGCCGGCAGCGTGAACCTGCCCGTCGCCGGATTCATGTGGATTCCGCTGATCCTGCTGGCGGCCTTCGGGGCCTGGAAGTACATGGACAACCTCACCAGCGCCAAGGGCGATGTCGCAGGTTCGCTGGCCGCGCTGAAGGAACCGCACCTGTGGATCATGGCGCTGCTGTACATCGGCACCTTCGGCTCCTTCATCGGCTTCGCCGGAGTCTTCCCCAAGCTCATCAAGGACTACTTCCCGGCGTTCTCCTCCATCTCCGTCGGCACCGTGGCCCTGTCGCTGGCCTTCCTCGGCCCGCTGGTCGGCTCCCTGGCCCGCCCCTACGGCGGACGCATGGCGGACCGGATGGGCGGGGCCCGCATGACCGTCGCAGCCTTCGCCGCCATGGCCGTCATCACCCTGACCATGCTCTGGACCCTGCCGCTGAAGAACTTCTGGCTCTTCCTGTTCCTGTTCCTGCTCCTCTTCACCGCCAGCGGCTTCGGGAACGGCGCCACCTACCGCATGATCCCGATCATCTTCGCCACCTCCAGCCGGGCCGCCCGCTCCGGGGCCAGCACGCACACCACCCAGCGGCTCGCGTCCTCTGCCCTCGGCCTGATCTCGGCCATCGGCGCCTACGGCGGATTCATCATCCCCCAGGTGCTCAACGCCTCCAACACCGCCAGCGGCTCCTACACGTCAGCTTTCTACGGATTCGTCGGGGCCTACGTCCTGATGCTCGCGGTCTGCTGGTTCTGCTACATCCGCAACGCCAACCGAAACGCGATGGGACACGTCTAACATGACCACCGGCGCCGACACGCACTGCCCCTACTGCGCCCTGCAGTGCGCCATGACGCTCACCACCCCAGCGGCTCTGACCCCGGCTCTCCAGCCGGGGTCAGACCCCGTTCACGCCGCGCCGGCGCCGGCCCCCGCCGTCGGCGTGCCGCCCCTGAACGCGCCCATCCTCACAGTCACCGGCCGGGACTTCCCCACCAACCGCGGCGGCCTGTGCCGCAAGGGCTGGACCTCCGCCTCGCTGCTGGACCACCCGGGCCGCGTCACGGAACCCCTGCTGAAGGGCGCCGACGGCGTCCACCGCCCGATCAGCTGGGACGAGGCCCTCATGCGGATCGTCTCCGCCGTGAAGCAGGCCCGCGCCGAGCACGGGGCGGACGCCGTCGGCGTGTTCGGCGGCGGCGGCCTCACCAATGAGAAGGCCTACCAGCTGGGCAAGTTCGCCAGGCTGGCGTTGGGCACCTCGCGGATCGACTACAACGGACGGTTCTGCATGTCCTCGGCCGCCGCGGCCGGCATGCGCGCCTTCGGCCTGGACCGCGGGCTCCCGTTCCCGCTGGCGGACCTCGACGCCGCCAGCACCATCCTGATGCTCGGCTCCAACGTTGCCGAGACCATGCCGCCCTTCGTCCAGCACCTCCAGGGCGCGCGCGACGCCGGCGGGCTGATCGTCGTCGACCCCCGGCGCTCCGCCACCGCGGCGTTCACATCCGACGGCGGCGGCCTGCACCTGCAGCCGCTGCCGGGCACCGACCTCGCCCTGCTCCTGGGCATCTCCCACGCGGTGATCCACGAGGGCCTCGCCGACGCCGGGTACATCGCGGACCGGACCACCGGTTACGACGCCCTGGTCCGCAGCGTCGGAAGCTTCTGGCCGGAACGGGTCCAGTCGATCACCGGCGTCCCCGCCGGGCTGATCCGTGACACCGCCCGGCGGCTGGCCGACGGCGCCCGCAAGGGCGGCAGCTACATCCTCACCGGCCGCGGCGTCGAACAGCACGTCGACGGCACTGACACCGCCACGGCCGCCATCAATCTCTCCCTGCTGCTGGGCCTGCCGGGTTCCGCGCGCAGCGGCTACGGCACGCTCACCGGCCAGGGCAACGGCCAGGGCGGCCGCGAACACGGCCAAAAGGCCGACCAGCTTCCCGGCTACCGGAAGATCACCGATCCCGCCGCCCGCGCCTACATGGCCAAGGTGTGGGGCGTGCCCGAAACCCTGATCCCCGGCCCCGGCCTCCCCGCCGTCGAACTCCTCAAGTCCCTGGGACAGCCCGACGGCGTCCGGTGCCTCTTCGTGCACGGCGCCAACGTGGCGGTGTCCGCCCCGGATGCGAACGCCGTGATCGCGGGCCTGCGCAGCCTGGACTTCCTCGTGGTGTGCGACTTCTTCCTCTCCGAGACCGCCGCCGAGGCGGACCTGGTCCTGCCGGTCACCCAGTGGGCCGAGGAAGAAGGAACCCTCACCAACCTCGAGGGCCGCGTGCTCCGCCGCCGCCGGGCCCTCACTCCCCCGCCCGGTGTCCGCAGCGAGCTGTGGATCATGACCCGGCTGGCCGAACTCCTGCACGCGCCCTCCACCTTCAGCGAGGATCCGGAAACCGTGTTCGAGGAACTCCGGCTCGCCTCCTCCGGCGGCCTGGCCGACTACTCCGGGATCGACTACGCCATGCTGGACCGCGGCGAGGCCGCCTACTGGCCCTACCCGTCGGGAAGCACCGGCACCCCGCGGCTCTTCCTGGACGCCTTCGCCCACGCGGACGGCCGGGCCGTGTTCACGCCCGTTTCGCCCCGGCGTCGTTCTTCTTCTGTCCGCGTCCGCAGCGAAGCGCGGCGGCGCTGATCGTGCCGGCGCCGATGATTCCGGAACGCCGATGACCCTCATTACCGGCCGCCTCATGGAGCACTACCAGTCCGGCGCGCAGACCCGCCGGGTGGCCGCGCTGGCCGAAGCCCAGCCGGAGGCGCGGCTGCAGCTGCACCCCGCCGCGGCCGCCGCCCAGGGCATCGCCGACGGCGACTACGTCTCCATTTCCAACGAGCGCGGCGAGGTCAGCTGCCGTGCCGAACTCAGCACGGACATCCGCCCGGAGACGGTGTTCCTGCCGTTCCACTTCCCGGAACTCGAGAGCGCCAACCGGCTCACCGAGGCGGCCACGGACCCCATTTCCGGGATGCCCGAGTTCAAGACCAGCAAAGTGTGGATCCGCCCGGCGGTTTCCGCGGTTGTCCCGGCCGGCAATCACAGCGGTGTTCAAGCCCGCGTTCTTCAAGCAGAGGAGACCTCATGACTGAGCGGATTGTGGTGGTGGGCTTCGGGCCCGTCGCCGCGAGGCTGATCGACGAGCTGCTGCCCGCCGTGCGCAGCGGCATCGCGCACCTGACGGTGATCGGCGAAGAGTCCGAGGCGGCGTACAACCGCGTCCTGGTGGCCGATCTCGGCGTCGGCCGCACGTCGGCGGCCGCCCTGGCCCTCGCCGACGCCGCCGCACTCGTGGCCGACGGCGTCGACGTCCGGCTGGGCGTCCGCGTCCGCCGCGTGGACCGCGCCCGCCAGCAGGTCTTGTTGAGCGACGGCACCTCCCCCGGCTACGAGCGGCTCGTCTTCGCCACCGGCTCCCGCCCGGTGATCCCCAACCTCACCGGCCTCAACCCGGACCCGGCAGCCCCGGTGCTGCCGCCGGGCGTGACCGCCCTGCGCGATCTCCGCGACGCGTCCGTGCTCCACTCGGCGGTAGCGGGCGGCAAGCGCGTTGTGGTCCTGGGCGGCGGCGTGCTGGGCCTGGAGACCGCCCTCGCCGCGGCCGAGGAAGGCGCCACCGTCACCGTGGTGCACAACGGCCCGCACCCCCTGGGCCGGAACATCGACCGCGGCGGCGGCGCCGTGCTCGCGGCTTCGCTGCGGAACTGCGGCGTGCGGGTGGCCGGCAACGCCCGCTCCGTCGGCGTGGAACACAACGCGCCCGACGGCGGCTTCTCCGCCCTGCTGCTCGATGACGGTTCGGCGATCGACGGCGACCTCCTGGTCCTCTCCTGCGGCGTCCGGCCGCGGACCGAACTGGCCGAAGGCTGCGGACTCTCCACCGGCGCCGGGATCCTGGTGGACCACAAGCTCCGCGCCCACCACGAGCCCCACATTTTCGCGATCGGCGACTGCGCCGAGGTCCGCTGCCCGGACCCCGAGTGCGTGGAGTGCCGGACCGCGCGCGGCCCCTCCGGGCTGGTGGGCCCGGGCTGGCGGCAGGCCGAATGGCTCGCCGACTATCTGACCCTGCTGGCGTCCGGGGCTCTTACCGAGGCGGAAGCATTGCCGGCGCTTGCCGCCGAACTGCCGGGCGTGATCGTGCTCAAGGCCCGCGGCATGAACATGGCCGTGGCCGGGGATGTTTCCGCCGAGCCGTGGGACGAGGAAGCCCTGACCGCGGGTGCCGTGAACGGCCGGGCGCGGCTGCAGATCGCGCAGTGGGCCGATCCCGAGCACGGCCGCTACGTCAAGATGACCACCCGCGCCGGCGTGCTGGAGGGCCTCGTGACCGTGGGCATGCCCCGCACCTCGGCCGAGCTTGTGCAGCTGTTCGAACGCGGTGCCGAACTGCCCGCGGACCGGTCCTTGCTGCTGCGGCTGGACGGGCCGGACCAGGCCGCTGCTGCGGGGGCGGTGGACCCGTCGCGGACGGTCTGCCGGTGCGCGGGCGTGAGCGGGACAGCCATTGCCGCCGCGGCCTCCGATGGCTGCGGGACGGTGTCCGAGATATCCGCGGCCACCCGCGCCGGCACAGGCTGCGGCGGCTGCCACGACGACATCAAGGGAATCATCGAGGCCCACTTTCAAGGGGCGGTTGCCTGACACCGACAGGTGGCCGCGCTACCGCTTCGTGGACCCCCGGTTTGTCGGGGTTTTACTGCGCTGCGTTGTCGAACATCTTCTGCCACTGGGCATGCTCGCGGCCGGCGTCCAGCCGGCGGCTGGCAGTCCACCTGGGCAGATAGTCGGGCGCGGGCAGCTCGCGGGCAGGCTTGGGCTTGGCCACGGCCGGGTCTGGACGGGCTTGGCTTTGGCCGGGTCTGGACGGGCTTGGCCACAGGCCGGGTCTGGACGGGCTTCCGGGGGTAGCTCGGCCTCGTGTCGGCCACCGTCCAGGTGATCACGGCGCGCATAATGAGCACGAGCACCCAAAGGCCGAGCCCAGCCAAGATGTATTGCCAAAACAAGACCAGTAACAAGATCGCCAATAGCACGAAAATGAACATGGCGCCACTATCGCACATGCGACACGCCCGGAGATAGAGGTCTTTCTCCCTGATCGCCTGCACGGGAGTTGTCGTCCGTTTGGTCTTCCCCGAAGCTACGGATGATGAGCAGGAACTGCGTTCGCTGCTGGTCCGTCCACGAGCGGCAGAACGCCCTCGAAGGGCGTAGACCAACATCTCCCGCCGCAAATGCAATCGGATTCACAGACCTGGTTTACGCACTGAGCCCGAATGCCCGGAGCCAAGACATTGCTGAACGCAGTGCACCGACTACCCGCCAACTGTAACCGCACGTCAGGCAAGTCCGAGTCCGAGTCCGAGCCGCCATTGTCAGTCAGACGCGCGCTTGCGACACTTGACCGGCGAGCAGAACTCCTGTTCGTGCACAACGGTACGGGCAGTGGTACCGGGGAAGCGGCACGCTTCGTTATCCGGCGCTAGTTGGATTAAACTGAGGGCATTAAACCCCTTCGAGGACTGGTTGCCCGTGGAGACGATATTCTTCCTGGTCGTAATTCTCATCGCAGTGTGGATCCTGCTCGGCCTCTTGCTGAGACTCAAGAAGAGAACCCGCCGCAAGGGCTCCAATTACTACGTGCCCACCTTTAAGGCCAACTTCGACACATGGGAGAGTAAATGGACCATGGACCGGAAGCTGCAGGAGAGGTGGGATAAGGCACGGTGGCAGCAGGAGTTTAACCGTCCGTAGAGCCGGCCGGCCTCTTGGAGCTGGCAGTCACCATTCCCGCGACAGAGGAATCATCTAAGCCGCGCGGATGCTGTGAAGCGCATTTGTGAACGCACGGGTCACCCTGCGGCCACGAGGTGCATCCCATTGCCCTCTCGGTATTCTGCGTCCGGCCACCCCGGACTGCGGTGCAGGCCAAGCTGGCCGCATAAGGTTCGGCCGTCCCATGCCGCCTGGGTTGGACAATACTCGGGAAGCCCGGAGTTCAGCACGCACCACCAGCAACGCCCCGTTCCCCACCGCGAAGCGGGCCTTTCTCCCCTTGGCACCGCCGCTGGCGCAGGGATGCAATGAACGTAGGCTCCGTTCGTCTGCAGGAGGCATCCCATGAACGTCCCGGTTATTTTGGCGCTCGGCGCGATCATTGTGTTCGCCATCGTCGATCATCATGACGCGCGAGCAAGGATCCGCAGCAGCGGGCCACGGTGCTGCTACGGCACCGGGGCGGCCATCATGGCGGTGTTCACGGTCCTCGCGGGAATCGTCATCGTCGGCTACGCGCTGCAGGACCCGGGCGGAACTGCCGCCCTGCTGATGACGCTCGCCTGGGTGGTGCCGATGCTCATCCTCGCGGTCGCGGCCTGGTTCTGGCCGGCCCCCACCGCTCCCCTGCTGCTCGCCCTCGTCCTCGGCCTTCATCGCGGCCTGCGTCTGGCTGGCCTTCGACCCCGCGGCCCTGCGCAGCTTCGTCAGCGACAACGGACCCGTCATCGCCGTCAGCGTCGTCGCGCTGGCGTTCCCGGCCGCCGTGCTCGGCCTGAAACGCACCGCACTGGCCGGCTGGCTGCTCGTGGCTTTGGGCGTGCTGCCGCTGATGATCACGCTTATCGCACGGTCCGGCCCGGTTGGATCGCTCACCGCGGCCAGCGTGGTGCCCCTGATCGCGGGAATCAGCTACGTCGTCGCCGCCCGGATGGCCCACGGCAGCCCGGCATCCGGGAAGCAACGGGCGGCCGCCGCCTGAAAACCTCCCGTTACCCGGGCCGCGTAACGCGAATCGGGCCGGAAACAAACGGCAGGTAGCATCGGGGGCATGAGCGCCGACGACGACGACATCACCGAAGAACTGCTGGCCGACGCCGGGAAACTCACCGGACTGAGCCTGGAACTGCTGGGCCTCGACCCGCACCCGGACGACATGACGGCCGAACAGCGGCTCCAGTTTGATCCGGAAGACCTGGACGAAATGGCCGCCGTCTCGCCGGAAGACCGTCAGCAAGCCGTGCGCCAGACCCGTCTGCTGGCCGGACTCATGTGGAACTCGTCGAGCATCCTCATCGACCAGCTCTTCCGCGATCTCGGAACGCTCAGCACACTGGATGTAGTCACCCCGGCCGACATCGCCGGGACCTCGGTCCTGTCCTCGCTGCCCCCGCAGTTCGCGGCCAGCTACGACGCGAAGTTCACCCAGAAGTTCATCGTGGTCGCCGCGGACGTCACCGCGTCCCTGGTCCGGGGCTGGACCGCCCCCGGATGCCTCGCCGCGGAACTCGCCGTCCGCTGCCTGCTCGATCAGGCGGAAATCACCGAGGACATCTACGAACTGGACCTGCCGGAGGACTGGCGGGCCGACGTCGAGGAAGTCCTGCTGGAGGATGCTGACAGTGACGCGCTGTACTCCGACAGCCTCGACGTCCTCGAGGACGATGCTGACACGCTGGGCTTTGATCAGTGGTTCAAACCCTTCGCCCCCGGCGACACGGTTCCGCCCTACGCCTGCTCCTGAGCCTCACGCCCCCGACTGAGACCTACGTCTGAGCCCTACTCCTGGCCGGCCGGCTTGGCCAACCACGCCAGGTAGTCCTCCGTGAAGCGCTGGACGCCGTCCCACTCGGTGTAGACGTAGTCACGGGTGGTGTCCGTGTCCAGGGAGCCTTTGTCGGTCGCGATCTTCTTCATCATGTGCTTCTTGATGAACCCGTAGTGGGTGTAGAGCAGCGCACCGGCGAACAACCCGACGTGCGTGGGCCGCCATCCCGTGTCCTCCTCGAACTTCTCCACGTAGCCCTCGGCGTTTTCCTCGTCGCCGTGGGCGGCCAGGCTGACCGAGACCAGTGCGGAGCGTAACCTTTCGAGCTCGCCGCGGTTCTTCTTCACGAAGTCCTTGACGTGCCCCTCGTGTTTGCCCATGTGAACCGAGGCCGCCACGATCACGCCGTCGTAGCCGCCCGGAAGGGTGTCGCCGGAACGTTTGAGGTCCGCCGTGTCCGCCTGGTGCCCGTGCGCCCGAATCAGCTCGGCCATGTAATCGGCAATCTGGGCTGTCTGTCCTTCAACGGTCCCGTAAGGGATATAGATCTTGGCCATATCCCATGGTGTGCGCGCCCGTTGCGGCAGACGTAGGGCCGAACGTCGCCGGGAGTCCCGAAACACTTGGGATTCACTGGTGGTTGGCCGTGTCATAGCCCAAACAGAGCGGATGTCAAGGACTTTCCCGCGCCCACGGATAGTTGCGCTGGAGAACAAGTACCCCGATCAGACGCCGCACGTAAGCGGGGCGGAAAGCCAAGTGCAATCACTTGGCGCGGGCCCGACGAAATCTGGGCAGTCCCTACTCGGGCTGACCCTGAGAATCACAAATAGGTTTTGAGCGTCGGAGCGTTAGCCACACAGGGGGATCCAAAAAATGCGCAAATTCTTCCGCTCACATCTGCCCAAATACAGGGCCAAACCCGATACCGTTCCCGGTGTCAATCCCATCCGCAATCACAGGTCGAGCAAGTCGTCCAAGTCTTGGGAGCTGACATGGTAGCGGCCACGCAGGGCTACAGCGCCCCCATGGCGCTGCCGCAAATCCCGGACCTCTCGCAGTTCCAGGTCTACATGCCGGTCGCATTGGCCGGCCTGGTGGTCTGGGCCCTCTGGCTGTACCGGGTGATCCTGTCCAGGCGGGCCCGTCCCACAGTCAATGAGTTCTCGACAACGACCTCGGTTGTTGTTCCGTCCTTCCACGAGGACCCGGACATCCTGATGCAGTGCCTTGAGACCTGGCTGGTCCAGGCGCCGACGGAGATCATCATCGTCCTCGACGTCAAGGACACCGAGGCCTACGCGCGCCTCATCGCCCGCGATGAACCCACCGTCCGCCCCATCCTGTTCCGCCATGCGGGAAAGAGATCGGCGCTGAGCAAGGGCATCCGGGAGGCCACAGGCGAAGTCCTCGTGCTGGTTGACTCGGACACGTCCTGGGAGCCCGGGCTCCTCGCCGCCGTGCAGATGCCATTCGCTGACCCGATGGTCGGCGGCGTCGGAACCCAGCAGAACGTCTACCAGCGAACCAGCAGCATCTGGCGCCGGATCGCCGACTGGCTGGTCAACCTGCGCTACTACGACTACGTTCCCGCGATGGGCGCTGCCGGAGCGGTGGCCTGCCTGTCCGGCCGGACGGCCGCCTACCGGCGTTCCGTCGTGCTGCCCCTGCTGCCGAATCTCGAAGACGAATTCTTCCTGGGCCGGCGCTGCATCGCCGGCGACGACGGGCGGCTGACCTGGCTCGTACTCGCCGCAGGCTTCAAGACCGTGCACCAATCCACTGCCCGGGCCATCTCGATGTTCCCGAACACCTTCAGCGCCTTCGTCAAGCAGCGCGTGCGCTGGAGCCGAAACTCATACCGCTGCTACATCACGGCCATCCAGAAGGGTTGGCTGTGGCGGGTGCCGTTCGTCACCAAAGTGACGGTGCTCCAGATCTTGCTGACGCCCGTGACCATGGGCGTCACCATCGGGTACCTGCTCTTCAGCCGGCTGGAGCCTACCGGCCTCGGAATCACCCTGGCGATCGGGTGGCTGCTCCTGGGCCGCGGCATCCGCGGATGGTCCCACCTGTCCCGCCACCCGTGGGAGATCTTCCTCCTGCCGCTGCTGGCGGTCGTGGTCGTCGCTGATCGCACTGCCGATCAAGACCTACGCCCTCTTCACCATGAACAAGCAGGGCTGGCTCACCCGGACCGACAACCAGACCGGCGGCGCCGGCCAGACGTCATCGACGCTCATTCCGGCGGAGGCAAAATGAAACACCTGAGCAAAGCCACCGTCCTGGCCCTCGGGGCGCTGCTGGCCACCGCACCGATCGCAGCGGCCTCGGGCACAGATCGGCAGTCCGCGGCACCGGCCGCCGTATCCCAAGCCACGAATGACACGTCCGACCTCACGCCCGAGGTTACGGACGGCAGCAACTACAACGGCGACCCGACCAACGAAGCGGCTCTGGTGGCAAGCGAGGACCAGCGCCTCGTCCAGGTCCGCACCCAAGCGTCGATTGCCCGCTGGACAGGCTCCAGCCTCAACGTTCCCTATCGGGTCGCCTCAGGCACGGGCTACACGCTGGTCCTGACCGCCCGCGCCAAGGACTACACGCTGGATGACCTGTTGTCCCTCGCGCCCAAGACGCTTCGTCAGGCAGCCTGACGGCAGTTACCTGCTGAGCGAGAACATCGTCATTGAATCCGGCGCCACGCTAACCTTGAGCAGCTCCAGGCTCGCTCACCATCAGGATGTTCAGCTCGGCGCAGAAGTTCGTCTCGATCGTCAACTATGGCGGCAGGCTGAACGTTTCGGGCAGTGCCACGGCGCCGGTCAAGGTCACCAGTTGGGACGTAGACCGCAGCGACGCCACGCCAGATCACCGACAACGGGCGTGCTTACATCAGGTCCATTGGCGGCACGGTTTCGATCGAACATGCTTCCATTCGAGTCGTTGGGATTCTGGAGCGGCCGGACCGGCGGCTTGTCCATGACAGGATCCGACCGCCCCATCACAGGAGCGATCAGCGCTGCAGGGGCCGCACTGGCCAAGCATCACTCCAAGAACAGCAAATACCCTGAGGTTGCAAAGGATACCGGGGGCGAGCCGGTGCCGGGCGCTGTTCTGCCCAGTGATCATCGTCCCCGCGCTGGAGGGCGAGGCCACGAATTCAGATTTCAGCTACGTGACCGCTTCCGTCGTGAACACCGAGATCACGGACAACGTCTATGGGGTGTTCCTGGCCAATGCTGTTGGGGTCAGCATCCACAATGTCACCGCTGAGCGGAGCCGGATGGACGGCTTCGTGCTGCATCGAAACGTTTCGAACGCGACCATCGTCGACTCCACCGCACGTCACAGCGCGGTCGACGGGTTCCGCCTCTCCCGCTCCATCCGGTCAGTCCGGCTCGACACGGACAAGGCCGAAAACAACGGCCGCGACGGAATCTATATAGACGGTCGTGCACTGGCGACGGGTCCATCCGCAACAGGCACCTCCATCAGTTCGCACGGCAACGACGTGGTGGTCATCAACAGCACCATGACGGGCAACGCCCACTACGGGCTGGAGATCCGGGGCGGGCGAAGCACCACGGTCCGCTCCAACACCGTCTCGGACAGCCTGATGGGCATCGTCGTCCAAGATGCGGCCTCCGGTGTCACGGTCGACGATAACCACTTGAGCAATCTCGCCACGCAGGCCGTCGCCCTCAGGGACGGCGTCACGGGCGGCAAGATCACCAACAACACCATCTCGAACAGCGTCGTCGGCGTGTACCTTCGCGACGCCTCCGCCGATGTGGAAAGCAACCGCTTCACCAACATCAGCAACCACGGCATCTCGGCCCTGGGGGCGGCGGAGATCAGCGTGAGGTCGAACATTGTCGCCGGCAGCGGACCGAGCGCCGTCGATCTGAAACGGGCCGCCAACGCCACGACTTCCCACAACACCACTACCGAGTGGACGGTGACCAAACCGTTCTGGCAGATGGTGGTCTCCTTCTTTCAGCCGCTCACAATCCTGTGGACGATCCTCGGCCTGGTCCTCGTGTTCACCGCCCTGCGCGGACGGCGCCTCAAGCGGACCATCAGGCACCCGTACGCGGACCAGGCGCCCATGAGCACCTTCACCGAGTTGGATCCCCTGCAGATCCGTCCGGATTCGCTGGGGCCCGCACACGCTGAGGCCTCCCCCGAATCGTCGGCAAGGCCCCGTGGACGCAGATCCGCGGATGATGACCGAGGACAGGCAGGCACGTTCCGGCCGGCTGAAGGCGGCCACGTGGAAGCAGCGTATTCATGATCCCGCGCACAGCCGTGCCGTGGATCATCGCCGCCGTCATGACCGTCATCGCCCTCGTCGCCGTCATCGGAGGCATCGCCGTCGCCGCTCGCACCGCCGCAGCAGCCGTCAGCGGCGGTTGATCGCGCCCAGCAGCTCAATTGCCGTCACGGCGGCACCCACCGCGGCGGCCACGGCTTTGGCCACCCCGGAGGACAGCCCGGAGGATGCCGGCGCCGTCCGGTGACCCTGACTCCGGGTCGGCCTCGCCGCGGGCTGCGTCACAAAAGACAAGGTGGACCGGGATGCCGCCATGAGCCAGAGCGCCCTTGACGCCCGTCCCGGCGCCGGGCCGCTCCCCTCCGACCAGCCAGTTTCCTGCCCGCGGCCACCACGGAGGTTACGACGGCAGCCGAACTGACCCAGGCCTTGGCCGACGCCGAAGCCCGGGGACGTCGTCCACCTGGCCGACGGCATCTACTCTGGACGATTCTCCGCCACGACCTCGGGGACGGCCGCGCAGAAGATCTACCTGTGCGGAGGCCGCGGGGCGGTGCTTGACGCCGGCAGCACGGATAAGGGGTACGCCTTCCACCTCGACGGCGCAAGCTATTGGGTGCTGTCCGGATTCACCATCCGCAACGGGCAGAAAGGGATCGTCGCGGACTCCAGCACGGGTTCGATCATCCAAAACCTCGCCGTCACCGATATCGGGGATGAGGCCATCCACCTGCGGACGAACTCAAGCAGCAACCTCATCATCGGCAACACCATCCGCGGCACCGGAAACCGTAACGAGAAATTCGGCGAAGGGATCTACATCGGCACTGCCGTCAGCAACTGGTGCACCTACACCGCCTGCCTCGCGGACCAGAGCAACTACAACATCATCGCCAGCAATGCCATCGCCGGCACCACTTCCGAGAGCATCGACATCAAGGAGGGAACCGTTGGCGGCGTCGTCAAAGGCAACCGCTTCGACGGTGCAGGAATGACGGCCGCCTCGGCCTGGATGAACGTCAAAGGCAACGCCTGGACGATCGATTCAAACCAAGGCCAGAACTCTCCCGAGAACGGCTACGAGACCCACAACATCCTCCAGCAATGGGGGGACTACAACCTCTTCACCAACAACTCAGGGACCGTGAACGGGTCCGGCTACGGCGTCGCCAGCTGGCCCGCCATGCACAACACCGTCGCCTGCTCCAACGCCCTCACCGGCGCAACGAGGGGCGTCAGCAACATCGAATGCACCAACCCGTGATCCACCACACAAGCCCCGCACACGCTTCCGCCAACGAAAGGTCGGCCATGTCTCAGCCCACCAGCTACCGCCGCTAGCCGTATCCGCCGTCAACACCCACCCCAACATCACCGTCATCGGCACCGGCTACCTGGGTGCAACCCACGCCGTCTGCATGGCCCTACTGGGCTACGACGTGGTTGCACTCGACGTGGACGCGGCCAAGATCGAACAGCTCTCCAGGGGACACCTGCCGATCTACGAGCCAGGTCTCGAAGAAAAGCTGCAGGAAGTCCTGGCCTCGGGAATGCTCCGGTTCACGACCGATGTGAGCGTAGCGGCGGAGCACGGCGACGTCCACTTCATCTGTGTTGGAACGCCGCAGTCCAAGGGCTCCGACGCCGCGGACCTGAGCTACGTCGATGCGGCCGTCACCAGCTTGGCCCGCCACCTGCACCGCAAGTGCCTGATCGTCGGGAAGTCCACCGTGCCGATGGGCACGGCGGCACGGCTGACGACCCTCGTCCACGAGGTCGCCCCCGCCGGGCCCCTCGTGGAACTGGCCTGGAACCCGGAATTCCTGCGCGAGGGATACGCCATTAAGGACACGCTCGAACCGGACCGACTGGTCTTCGGGACGCAGTCGGAGTGGGCGCGCGAACAGCTTGCCGCCTGCTACACCTCCATCATCGCGGCGGGAACCCCCGTCGTCGTCACAGACCAGGCCACGGCCGAACTCGTGAAGGTCGCCGCTAACTCCTTCCTTGCCACAAAAATCTCCTATATCAACGCCATGGCGGAAATCTGCGAAACCACGGGAGCCGACGTCAGCGACCTTGCCAAGGCACTGTCCTACGACACCCGAATCGGCGGGAGGTTCCTCAAGCCGGGACTCGGCTTCGGCGGCGGTTGCCTGCCCAAGGACATCCGGGCCTTCGCCCACCGGGCCGAGACGCTCGGCGTCGGACAGGCTGTTTCCTTCCTCCGCCAGGTTGACGCGATCAACCAGCGGAGGCGCCAGCGCACCGTCGACCTCGTCCGTGAACTCAACGGTGGCGAGCTAGCCGGGATCAGAGTGGCCGCCCTGGGCGCTGCGTTCAAGCCGAACTCGGACGACATCCGGGACGCACCCGCACTGGATGTGGCCCGCATGCTTCACGATTCCGGCGCCATCGTGTCCGTCTACGATCCGGCCGCGATGGCCAACGCCCGCCGCAGCTACCCGGACCTCAGCTACTCGGATTCGCTCGAAGAAGCTGTTGCGGGCGCCAACGTCGTGGTGCTGCTCACGGAGTGGGACGAGTTCAAGGACGCCGACCCCGTCCGGCTAGCAGAACTCGTGGAAACCAGGTTCATCGTGGACGGCCGTCACGCCCTCGACTCGGACGCCTATCAGGCGGCCGGCTGGGACTACCGGGCCCTCGGCCGCCCCGTCGGCGCCGGGCTGGTCACGGTCCTGGACTTCGAGGCCGCCGAAGCCGGGCTGGAGGTGGGGGTCGGCTAGCGAGTCCGTTCCACCCTTATTGGTGCCTCGGCCGCCGCCCCGCAAGGCCTGGCCGAGGCACCCCGAACAGTCAGGAGTTACACATTGACCTCACCAGAAGTCCCGGATATCGGGCTGATCGCCTACCGGGAAGCCATGAGCATGGACGCCGCAGGCGTCGTCCGGGCGCTGAGCGACTTGCTCGGCGTCAGACTCGTCGCCTACATCGGCTCGGTCAAGGAAGCCCGCGCCGTACGCCAGTGGTCAGCCAAGGAACGGACTCCCGCGCAGCCCGTCATCAAGCGTCTTCGGGATACTTACCAGATCGCCCGCTTGCTCAGCGAAACGCATTCGCCCGAAGTCGTTCAGGCCTGGTTCCAGGGCATGAATCCCCTCCTGGGGGACCTGGCACCCGCCCGCCTGCTGCGCGACAGCGAGAGCGATGAAACCGCCCACCGGGTCCTCGCTTCCGCGCGTGACTTCGCGGCAGCCACTTACTCAATCCCGAGCACCAACGATCATCCCCTGGCCGCGGCCGCCTCTTTCATTATCGACTCAAGCACGGCAAGGAGACTTCATGCGTAAAGCAGTCATACCGGCTGCCGGGCTGGGAACCCGGTTCCTCCCCGCCACCAAAGCCATGCCCAAGGAAATGCTCCCCCTTGTGGACAAACCCGCCATCCAGTATGTGGTGGAAGAAGCCGTCCGTGCCGGGCTAACGGACATCGTCATGATCACCGGGCGGAACAAGCGGCCGCTGGAGGACCACTTCGACCGCGAGCCGTCCCTTGAACAAACCCTGGAGCGCAAGGGCGACCATGCGAAGCTGGCCGCCGTCCGCGCGTCCAGTTCGCTAGCCGACATTCACTACGTGCGCCAGGGAGACCCGCTGGGGCTGGGCCATGCCGTGCTCCGCGCACGGCGGCATGTCGGCCATGAGCCGTTTGCCGTGCTGCTTGGCGACGACCTCATCGATGAGCAGGATGACATCCTCGGCACCATGGCCCTGGTCCAGGCCGCGACCGGGGGGTCTGTGGTGGCGCTCATGGAGGTGGAGCCGTCCGAGATCAGCGCCTACGGGTGTGCCGACGTCGTCCCTTCGCCCGGGGGTGACGGTTTTCTACGCATCCAGGGGCTGGTCGAGAAGCCCGAGGCGGCAGACGCACCGTCCAACCTCGCTGTCATCGGCAGGTACGTGCTGCACCCCCGAGTGTTCGAGGTGCTCGCCGAAACGCCCCCCGGCCGCGGAGGGGAGATCCAATTGACGGATGCGCTCCAGACCCTGGCCCTGGCGGACGGGCCCGGTTCGGGAGTCTACGGAGTCGTCTTCCGCGGACGACGGTTCGATACGGGAGACAAACTCAGCTACCTCAAGGCGGCGTTCACTCTCGCCGTCGAACGGGACGACGTCGGGCCCGGACTGCGGGAATGGCTCGCCGGGATGATGGCGCCCCTTCCCTAAGGGCCGGGCTGCGGTGGCCGGGTCCCGGCAGACCCGGCCACCAACTACATGTGGACGTGGAGCCGCCGGGCCGCTTCGGAGATGGAGCCGCTCAGCGACGGGTACACCGTGAAGGTGCTGGCGACGTCGTCGACGTGCAGTTTCTGGGTCACCGCGAGGGAGATCGCGAAGATGAGCTCCGAGGCGTTCGGGCCCACGACGACACCGCCGATCACGGTGCCGGATCCCTTGCGGGCGAAGATCTTGACGAAACCGTCGCGGTGGTTGCGCATCTTGGCGCGGGCGTTGCTGCGCAGGGAGAGCTTGATGACGTCGGCCTGGTACTTGCCGGAGTCGATCTCGGCCTCGGAGACGCCCACGTTCGCAATCTCGGGCGAGGTGAAGATGTTGGACGCCACCTGGTGCAGCTTGAGCGGCATGACGCTGTCGCCCAGGAAGTGCGCGATCGCGATCCGGCCCTGCATCGCGGCCACGGAAGCGAGCGCCAGCACGCCGGTGCAGTCGCCCGCGGCGTAGATGTTCGGCGCCGTGGTGCGCGAGACGCCGTCGACCTTAATGTGGCCGCTCTCGGTGAGCGCGACGCCGGCCTCCTCCAGGCCGATGCCGGCCGTGTTGGGGATGGAGCCGACGCAGACGAGGCAGTGGCTGCCGGTCACCGTGGAACCGTCGCCGAGGGTGACCACGACGCCGTCGTCCGTGCGCTCCACGGTCTCGGCGCGGGCGCGGGAGAGCACCTTCAGGCCGCGGCGTTCGAAGACGCCCTCGAGGACCTCGGCGGCGTCGGTGTCCGAGCCCGGCAGCACGCGGTCGCGGCTGGAAATCAGGGTGACTTTGGAACCCAGGCCGTTGTAGGCCGAGGCGAATTCCGCGCCCGTGACACCGGAACCCACCACGATGAGTTCTTCGGGGAGTTCGTCCATGTTGTAGATCTGGGCCCAGTTGAGGATGCGCTCACCGTCCGGGCGGGCGGTGGGCAGCTCGCGCGGGTGGGCACCGACCGCCAGCAGGATGGTGTCGGCCTCCACCGTTTCGGTGCCGTCGGAGGTCAGGACCTCGATGGTGTGGTTGTCCAGCAGCCTGCCGGAGCCGATCAGGATGCGGACGTTCTGGTGTTCCAGCCCGGCCTGGATGTCCTCCGACTGCTTCCGGGCCAGCCGCAGCAGGCGGTCGTTGATGTGCTTGAGGTCCGCGCGCATCGTCGGGCTGCAGTCGCCGCCGTCGAGGTCGAATTTAACGCCGAGCTCGCCGGCCTCGCCGACGCGGGTCATCAGGTCAGCCGTCGCGATCAGGGTTTTGGAGGGAACGACGTCGGTCAGCACCGCGGATCCGCCCAGCCCCGCGCGCTCGATGATGGTGACTTGCGCCCCCAGCGAGGCGGCGACCATGGCGGCTTCGTAGCCGCCGGGCCCTCCGCCGAGAATTGCAATACGGGGTGAGCTGAAGTCAGGATGCGTAGTCACAATCATCCATTGTCCACCATCCGAACCGGCGCCACCAAGAATCCGGGCCGCCGCGGGTGCTGACGCCCGCTGACGCTCCGGGCAGTGCAGGTGCTGGGCAGCAGGCCCGGCGCGCGATAACTTGTACCAGTGAGCTATACAGAATTCCTGAACGCGGACCCCTTCGATGCCGCACGAGACGCCGCCGCCTACATCGCCGAAGAGACGGGCGTCGACTCCCACGACGTCGCGCTGGTCCTCGGATCAGGCTGGGGTGACGCCGCCGAGCTCATCGGCGAGACCACCGCTACCCTGTCCGCCAGCGAAATCCCCGGTTTCACTGCACCGTCGGTGGAGGGGCACGTTGGCACCATCCGCTCGGTGCTGACCAAGGAGGGCAAGCGGGCCCTGGTCCTGGGCGCGCGCACGCACTACTACGAGGGCAAGGGCGTCCGCTCCGTGGTGCACGGCGTGCGCACCGCCGCGGCGACCGGCTGCAAGACCCTCGTACTGACCAACGGCTGCGGCGGCCTCAACGAAAACTGGACGCCCGGCACCCCCGTGCTCATCAGCGACCACATCAACCTCACCGCCACCTCACCGCTGGAAGGCGCCACGTTCGTTGACCTGACGGACCTGTACTCCTCCCGGATCCGCGGCCTCGCCCGCGAGGTGGACCCCTCGCTGGAGGAGGGCGTGTACGCCCAGTTCACGGGACCGCACTACGAAACGCCCGCCGAGGTGCAGTACGCCAAGCGGATCGGGGCGTCCCTGGTCGGCATGTCCACGGCACTGGAGGCCATCGCCGGCCGTCACGCCGGCATGGAGGTCTTCGGCATCTCGCTCGTGACCAACCTCGCTGCCGGGATCAGCCCGGTGCCGCTCAGCCACGAGGAAGTCCTTGAGGCCGGCCAGGCCGCGGGACCGCGTATTTCCAAGCTGCTCGCCGAGATCATCGCCAAGCTCTGACCCCCGCTTTGGGGATGCCCGTCAGGTCCTTCGTCAGGTCCTGGACTGCCGGCTGCGGCTATTCCGCCGCCAGGTAGTCCAGGACCTTCACCTTGTCCGCCGGGAACCGCCGCTCCATCGAGTCCGCGATCCCGGCGATACTCTGGCGCGCCAGCGCCTGCCGCCAGGCGAGCTCGGCCTGGCGCATGGTCTGGGAAATGAGGCACGTCCGTGCGAAGTTCTCCTGCCGAACCGGCTCCGGGACGTTTCCGAGGATCGCCTCACACCGGAAGGCCGGGTCCTGGCCCTCCAACGCCAGGACGATGTCCAGCACGGTGATGTTTTCCGGCCTGCGCGCCAGCAGGAATCCGCCGTGCGGCCCCGAGACCGACTCCAGCACCCCGGCCCGGACCAGCGACTGGAACTGTTTGTTGAGGTAGGCGGCGGGCAGCTTGTAGAACTCCGCGAGCCGGGCGCTGTTCACCGGCTCACCCGGCGGTGTCCACGCCATGTTGACGCAGCTGTGCACCGCCCATTCCACCCCGCGGCCCATCTTCATATTCCAGACGCTACGTGTCCGGAAATTTGGGTGTCAAGGCCCCGCTTGTATCCGGCGTTCGGCCCGGGCGTGATGCAACTGAAACCCCAACTCTCGATTGCTAGGGCGGAATCGCGCACGATTGGCGATAGTTTGGTTCCTATGACGTCTTCTGATGCCGAACTCGCCCTGCTCCTGAGCGATGCCCGCGACTGGGCAGACCAGGACCCGGACCCCGCCACTGCCGCCACCCTGTCCGAGCTGATCCGCCTCGCCGATGGCGGCGTCGCGGCGGCCCGCCAGGAGCTGGCCGATAGTTTCAGCGGCACCCTGCAGTTCGGCACCGCCGGACTGCGGGCAGCCCTCGGCCCGGGGCCGAACCGGATGAACCGGGTGGTGGTGCGCCGCGCCGCTGCCGGTTTCACGGCGTTCCTCACCAGCGCGGTAGCGCAGGCCTCCCCCGGCACCCGGCCGCGCGCCGTCGTCGGCTTCGACGCCCGCTACAACTCCGATATTTTCGCCGAAGAAACCGCCGCGATCCTCACCGCTGCCGGAGTTGAAACTTTCCTGATGCCGTCCGCGCTGCCCACCCCGCTGCTCGCCTACGCGGTGCGGGCGCTGGACTGCGACGGCGGCGTCATGGTCACCGCCAGCCACAACCCGCCGCAGGACAACGGCTACAAGGTGTACCTCGGCCGCCACGCCGTCGAGGAGAGCGGCCGCGGCGCCCAGATCGTGGCCCCGTACGATGCCCTGATTGCGGCGAGGATCGACGCCGTCGGCGCCCTGGATTCCATCGTCCTGGCCGCGGACGGCTGGACCGTGCTGGAGCCCTCCATCGCCACCGAGTACCAGAATGCCGTCGCGGCCCTGGCGGCTCCGGACCACTTCCCGGCCCGCGGGCTGAAGATCGTCCTGACCCCCATGCACGGCGTGGGCGGGGAGACGGCGGTGGCCGTGCTGAACGCCGCAGGTTTCGCCGACGTCACGCTCGTCACGGAACAGGCGCAGCCGGACCCGGACTTCCCCACGGTGAACTTCCCCAATCCCGAAGAACCCGGAGCCCTGGACCTGGCCCTCGAGACGGCAGCGCGCGAGGACGCCGACATCGTGATCGCCAACGATCCCGACGCCGACCGGGCAGCCGTGGCGGCGAAGGACCCGGCCACCGGAGCCTGGCGCATGCTGCGCGGCGACGAGGTCGGAGCCCTGCTGGGCGCCCATATCGTGGCGCGGCTGGCCGCCGGCGGCGAAGCACCGGCCGGCGTGTTCGCCAACTCGATCGTGTCTTCCCGGCTGCTGGCGCGGATTGCGGCCGCGGCAGGCTACGCCCACGAGGAAACCCTGACCGGCTTCAAGTGGATCGCCCGGGTGCCCGGGCTGGTTTACGGCTACGAGGAGGCGCTGGGTTACTGCGTCGCCCCGTCGCTGGTGCGCGACAAGGACGGCATTTCGGCCGCGGTCCTCATCGCCGAACTCGCGGCGGCGGCCAAGGCCGAGGGCAAGACCATCTTTGACACCCTGGACGAGCTCTACCTCGTGCACGGCCTGCACGCGAGCGACCAGCTCAGCATCCGGGTGGCGGACCTCGGCCTGCTGGACGCGATGATGAACCGGCTGCGGGTCAGCCCGCCGGAATCGTTTGGCGGTTCCGGCGTCGAGACCGTCACGGACCTGGCCGTCGGCAGCGAGCACCTCCCGCCCACCGAAGGCCTGCTGTACCTGACCAAGGACCTCAGCCGCGTCATCATCCGCCCCAGCGGCACGGAACCGAAGCTCAAGTGCTACCTCGAAGTCATCCGGAGCGTCGACTCGGCCGCCGAACTGCCGGAGGCCCGGACCGAGGCCCGCGCCGCGCTGGACAACGTCCTGGCGGACGTCCGCGAGGCCCTCGGACTCTGACTGGACTCCAGCTGAAGAGCTGGACCCTAACGGACCTCGACGTCGATAAACCCGTCCACGACGCGGGTGCGGTAGGACGGCAGGCTCAGCTCCGGGTTGACCAGGCACTCCCCGGTTTCGAGGTCGTAGACCTCCTTGTGCAGCGGCGAGGCGATGGTCGGGCGCGAGCCGCGGGAACCGGTGATGCCCCGGGCCATCACGTGCGCGCCGGTGGCCGGATCCTCCTGGGCGACGGCGAAAACCTCACCGGTCACGGTCCGGAACAACGCGATCTGGCGTCCGGAAATCAGTGCGGCCTCGCCCCAGCCGGGCTCCAGGTCCGCCACGGCGCACACACGGTGCCAGCCGGCCACGAATACAACAGCCTGCTCAGCGGCCTGGTCCTCAACGTCGTGTAGTACGGCGGTTTCAAGTACGGCGGTCATCCCGGCCCCTCTCTGATACATCCCTTACGGGCTCAACCGCTGCTGCGGCCACATATTCAAGCTAGGCGCGCGGTGTTTCATCCGGACGTGCCGGATGTGTCCAACGCGTAAAAGAGTGCTCACACGGCCGGAAATGCATTCGTGATGCAGAAGTTAAGATCACGAAACATAAGGGAAACTGAAGCGAAATTCCCGTTGCCTAGTCTGGAACGACAAGCTGCAGAGCACCGTCTGCGGCCCATGCGAAAGGCCCACCGTGACCGGACACCCCTCAAGCCACCCGAACCAGGGCGCAGCCAGCGCCGCCCCGCGCCGCATTGTGGTGGCCGGCGGCGGCCCCGCGGCGCACCGTTTCGCCGATGCCATGCACGCCCGCGGACTCGATGGCTGGCACGTAACAGTCCTCACCGAGGAAGCCCACCTCCCCTACGACCGCGTCGCGTTGAGCAAGGCGCTCACGGACAGCGACGTCGACCTCACCCTGGGCAGCGCCTCCATGTGGGACCACGAGGCACTGAACCTGAAGACCGGCGAGCGCGTCATCAGCATCGACGCCGCCGGCAAGTCGGTCAAGACCGCGGCGGGAACCGTCTACCCGTATGACGAGCTGGTCGTCGCGACGGGCTCGGACGCGGCCCGCCTGCCCATCCCGGGCGCCGAACTCACCCACGTGTACCGCACCCTTGAGGACGTCTGGTCCATTAACAAGGCGATCGCGGACCTCACCGAGAAGCTTGGCCGCAAGGTCAACGCGGTCACCATCGGCGGCGGTCTGCTGGGCCTCGAATCGGCGGCCGGCACCGAACAGCTCGGCGCCACCCCGGTCGTCATCAACGGCTCCCCCTGGCTCATGAACACCCAGCTGGACCAGGGCGCCGGACAGGCGCTCGGCCGGCTCATCGAGGCCAAGGGCTTCACCGTCCACGGCGGCGTGTTCCCCTCCGAGGTCCTGTCCGACGACGACGGCCAGGTCACCGGCGTCCTCATGGCCGACGGCCGTGTGGTCGACGCCGACATCGTGATCGTTGCGATCGGTGTCCGGCCCCGCGACGAGCTGTTCCGGGCCGCGGAAGGCCGATGGGCAGAGCGGAGCAGCAGTTCCAGCTCGGCCAGCGCGGCGGCGTCG
Organism: uncultured Actinomycetota bacterium; assembly: GCA_963810895.1. GTDB lineage: Bacteria > Actinomycetota > Actinomycetes > Actinomycetales > Micrococcaceae > Arthrobacter. The sequence goes on along the minus strand of CAWEPM010000004.1, from coordinate 130,568 downwards.
TCATCTCCGACGACTGCTCCACCGAGGTTCCCGGCATCTGGGCCATCGGCGAGGTCGCCAACTTCGGCGGCATGTGCCTGGGCCTCGTGGCCCCGGCCAACACCATGGCCGAAATCGTCGCGGACCGGCTGCACGGCGGCGACGCAACCTTCCCCGGCTTCGACACGGCCACCAAGCTCAAGCTCTCCGGCGTCGACGTCGCGAGTTTCGGCGACGCGTTCGCCCGCACGGAACACGCCCTCGAGATCGTGTACGCCGACCCCGCCCGCGGCGTCTACCAGAAGATCGTCACCACGGACGACGCCAAGACCCTCCTCGGCGGCATCTTCGTCGGCGACGCCACCCCCTACACTTCCCTGCGCCCCATGCTGGGCCGCGAACTGGCCGCCGAACCCGGCGCCTACCTCACCGCGGCCGGCGGCGGCGACGCCCCGGAGACCGAGCTGCCGGACGACGCCATTCTGTGTTCCTGCAACAACGTGACGGCCGGAACCATCCGCGACACCGTCAACGGCTGCGGTGCCTGCGACGGCAACGCGCCCGTCCAGGAACTCGGCGAACTCAAGGGCTGCACCCGCGCCGGAACCAGCTGCGGTTCCTGCGTGCCGATGCTCAAGAAGCTGCTCGAAAGCGAACTCACCAAGTCCGGCGTCGAGGTCTCGAAGGCACTGTGCGAGCACATCGAGCTGTCCCGCCAGGAACTCTTCGACGCCATCCGCGTCCTGGAACTGACCTCCTTCGAGGAGATCATGGCCAAGTACGGCACCGGCGACGGCTGCGACATCTGCAAGCCGACCATCGCCAACATCCTGGCCAGCCAGAACAGCGCCTACGTGCTCGACGCCGGCCGCGGCACCCTCCAGGACACCAACGACCGCGCCCTGGCCAACATGCAGAAGGACGGCACCTACTCGGTGGTCCCGCGCATCGCCGGCGGCGAGATCACCCCGAAGAAGCTCGGCGTGATCGCCGCGGTCGCCGAGCAGTACGGCCTCTACACCAAGATCACCGGCGGCCAGCGGATCGACATGTTCGGCGCCCGGCTGGAGCAGCTTCCGGAAATCTGGAAGGTGCTCGTGGACGCCGGGTTCGAATCCGGCCAGGCCTACGGCAAGAGCCTGCGGACCGTGAAGTCCTGCGTCGGCTCCACGTGGTGCCGCTTCGGGGTCCAGGACTCGGTGGCCATGGCCATCCAGCTTGAACTGCGCTACCGCGGCCTCCGCAGCCCGCACAAGCTGAAGATGGGCGTCTCCGGCTGTGCCCGCGAATGTGCCGAGGCCCGGGGCAAGGATGTCGGCGTCATCGCCACCGCGGACGGCTGGAACCTGTACGTCGGCGGCAACGGCGGGGCCACCCCGGCGCACGCCCAGCTGCTGGCCAAGGACCTCGACGACGAAACCCTCATCAAGTACATCGACCGCTACTTCATGTACTACATCCGCACCGCCGACCGCCTGCAGCGCACCGCGCGCTGGCAGGAAGAGCTCGACGGCGGCATCAAGCACGTCGAGGACGTGGTGGTACACGACACCCTGGGCATCGCCGCGGACCTCGAGGCCGCCATGGCCAAGCACGTTGACACCTACGTCGACGAATGGGCCGACACCCTGAAGGATCCCGAGCGCCTGCGCCGCTTCCGCTCCTTCGTCAACGCCCCGGACCAGAAGGACGATTCCATCACCTTCGTCCCCGACGAGCGCGGCCAGATGCGCCCCGCCACGGCAGAAGAGAAGGCCCTGGCCGGTCAGCAGCCTGTCCTGATCGGTGCTTCCATCCCGGTCCGTGCCACCACCCCGGAACTGCTTGACGAGAACGAGGTATAGCCATGCAGCTCACCATTGACCTCACCGGACGCGAAGTCCTGGTCACCGGCGCCGACCACGCCGCGCGCCAGGCCGTGCGGCGCTACGAAGCAGCCGGCGCCGTCGTGTACCGCCTCAGCACCCCGCAGGGCGCCAGCCTTGACGGCCCGCTGCCCGAGCGCCCGTTCCTGGTGGCGGCAGTCGAGGACGGCCAGCCCGGCTGGGAAGCCCTCCTGGACCGGTGCCGTGCCACCGGCATTCCGGTGGCCGTCGAGCCGGCGGCCGGCCCGGTGGGACACGTCACCCTGGTGGGCGGCGGCCCCGGCACCACCGAGCTGCTGACCGTCGCCGCCGTGGCGGCGCTGCGCGATGCCGACGTCGTCTTCTACGACCGGCTCGCCCCGTACCAGGAGCTGCCGTCCCTGACCTCGGCAGAGTTCGTGGATGTGGGCAAGAAGCCCGGCCACCACAAGGTCAGCCAGGGCGACATCGAAAAGCTCATGGTCGAAAGCGCGCTGGCCGGCAACAATGTGGTCCGCCTCAAGGGCGGGGACCCCTATGTCTTCGGCCGGGGAGGAGAGGAAGTCGCTTCCTGCGTCGCTGCCGGGGTCCCGGTCCGCGTGGTGTCCGGAGTCACGAGCGCGATCTCGGTTCCCGCGGCCGCCGGCATTCCGGTCACGCACCGCGAAGTCAGCCACATGTTCACCGTGGTCTCCGGCCACGCCCCGCTGACGGAGAACGAACTGAAGCACCTGGCCGGGCTCGGCGGAACCATTGTGGTCCTGATGGGCATCGGCACCCTGCACCACCTCGCGGCCGGCCTCCGCCGGGCCGGGATGCGGGCCGACATGCCGATGGCCGTCGTCGAACGCGGCTACCGCCCCGGCCAGCGCACCACGATCGCCGAGCTGGGCACCATCACCTCCGCAGCCGCCGGCTGCAGCAACCCTGCCGTCCTGGTGATCGGCGAGGTTGTCCGGGTGGCCGAGGCCAACCGGGGCTCCGCCGAGGCTACCGCCGAGCTCGACCGTCTCGCCGCATCACTGATGGAAGCATAAGGATTGTCATGAGCGCACTGAACGCCATCGCCGCAGCCTTCCCGGAGCCCGGCGCACCCGCAACACCCCTGGCACCCGTGTACGCCTGCGCCGGAACCTGCCGAGGACGGGTCCGAGAAGGACCTGCCCCTGGACGGCTTCCGGATCGGCGTCACCTCGCACCGCCGCTCCCAGGACCTCATCGAGGCCCTGGAGCGCCGCGGTGCCGAGGTGCTCCACGCCCCGGCGCTGAAGATCGCCCCGGTCCGGGAGGACCAGAGCCTGATCGAGGACACCCGGGCGATCATCGACGCCCGGCCCGATCTCTGCATCGCCACCACCGCGTACGGCATGCGCCGCTGGTGCGAGGCCGCGGACACGTTCGGCATTGGCGAACAGCTGCTCGAGACCCTCTCCGCCACCCGGATGTTCGTCCGCGGGCCCAAGGCCCGCGGTGCTGTCCGCGCGGCCGGCCTCGCCGACGTCGGGATCAGCAGCGACGAAACCACCTCGACGCTCGTGGACATGCTCCTTGCCGAGGGTGTGCGGGGCAAGACGGTCGCGGTGCAGCTGCACGGCTACACCGATGTCCGGCAGCTCGAGCGGCTGCGCATGTCCGGCGCCACCGTCCTGACGGTCACCCCGTACCGCTGGGTCAAGCCTGACGGCGCCGACCGGCTGCCCAAGCTCATCGAAGCCGCGGTCAGCGGGAACCTGGATGTCCTGACCTTCACGAGCGCCCCCGCCGTCGATGCGATGTGGAGCACGGCGCACGAGATGGGCGTCTACAAGCAGCTCGTCGAGAGCCTGAAGACCACCGTGGCGACCGCCGTCGTCGGGCCCATCACCGCGCAGCCGCTGCTCGACGCCGGACTCCACCCGCTGATCCCGGAACGGTTCCGCATGGGTGCCCTGATCCGGCTGGTCTGCGAGCACCTGGCGCTCAACCACGTCCGCCGGCTGGACACCGTCTCCGGCACCGTGGAGCTGCGCGGCCGCTCGCTGCGCATCAACGGCGAGCCGATCGACATGGCACCGGCACCCCTGCTGCTGCTGCGCGCGCTGATCGGCGCCGGCGGGGCCGTGCTGTCCCGCGAAGCACTCTCGGATCTCCTGGAACTGCGCGGTTCCGTGCACGCCCTGGACATGACCGTCAGCCGGCTGCGGTCCGCGCTGCCGGACACCCGGCTCGTCGAAACCGTCGTTAAGCGCGGCTACCGGATCCGGGTCTAGGGCCGACGGCTGTGCTGTCTCCGCGGAGGGCTTGCCGGCCGGGGTGTGACGCACGGCATTACCGGCCGGTAAATACTGGCGAACAGAGAGGGCAAAAGCGGCAACGCCCGGGAAACACCCCGGAAAAATCGGCCGCCTACGCTGGGGTTTATCAAGCACACCGGCCACACGATGGCCACCCCAGCGAAAGGGCCTGAACATGTCCGCTCCGGCATTGTCTCCCACCACGTCGTCCTCGACGGCAGCCGCTTCCGGCACCGCCTCTCCGACGACTGCCACCGCGGCCGCCCGGCCCAGGATCGTCATCGCCGGCGCCGGCCCGGCCGCCCAGGCTCTTGTCCGCCAGCTCACCCGGACCCCGTTTGCCGGCGCCATCACGGTCCTCAGCAACCGCGACGACGCGCCCGAGGAACTGCTGGAGCTCGCCGTCCTGCCCCAGGTGTCCGTCCGCTTCGGCCAGCCCGCCAGCTACATCGACGCGGAGAACCGCCGCATCACCACCGCCGACGGCATGGAATTCACCTACGACGAGCTCGTCATCGCCACCGGGTCCGCCCCCGCCGAGGCGCCGGTGGAAGGCGCCGCACGGTGCCTGAGCTACTCCACGATCGACGACGCCGCCCGGCTGGGCGAGGCCGTCAAGGACGTCACCCGGGTCCTGGGCCGGCGTCCCCTGGGCATCCTGGTCGGCACGGGCTCGGCCGCGGGCCAGGCCGAGGCCGTCCTCCGGTCCCGCGGCGTCCGCCCCGTCCGCACCACCGTCCGTCCCGCCGCCGTCGTTCCGACCCTCGCCGGGTCCGTGCTGCCGGCGTCCGGCATCGTCTTCGAGGACGGCTCCAGCATGAGCGGTGACCTCGTGATCCTCGCCGAGGAGCGCATTGCCCGCGACGAACTGGCCGCCACGGCCGGACTCACCACCGCGCCCGGCGGCGGGATTGTCATCGGCCAGGACTTCCGCACCTCCGTGCCGGGCATCTGGGCGATCGGCGACGCCGCAGCCTACGACGGCGTCCGGCTGGGGCTGCTCGTCGCGTCCGGTTCCGCCGCCTCGGTGTGCGCGTCCCAGCTGCTGCAGGCCACTATGGCCCGGCCCCTGGCGGCGGCCGCCTGAGCATGCCGGAACGTGCCCGGCGGGGGCATCCGCCGGGCACGTTCCTATGGCAAGATGGTCACCTGATAAGCCGCGAACCAAGCGGCGCCGCCAGGGCCCGCAGGCCCACAAGGCCCGGGAAGGGACCGCCGCGTCCCGAGGCCCGCCAGGAAAGGGACCACCATGAGCCACGAAGCCGCCACCGGGGGCACGCCCGACATCGCCTCCTACATCGACCACACCCTGCTCAAGCCGGAGGCCAGCGAGGCGGAGATCCTCAAGGTCTGCGCCGAGGCCGCCGAGTACCATTTCAAGTCGGTCTGCGTGAACCCGGTCTGGGTCAAGACGGTCAAGAAAGCGCTGAAGGGCTCCGGCGTGCTGACGTGCTCCGTCGTAGGATTCCCGCTGGGCGCCACCCCGAGCGATGTCAAGGCCTTCGAGGCCCGCGGCGCCGTCCTGGACGGTGCCGAAGAAGTGGACATGGTCATCAACATCGCCGCGGCCCGCGCCAATGACAAGGGCGCGCTGGTCGATGACATCGCCGCCGTCGCCGAGGCCGTCCACGAAGGCGAAGCCATCCTGAAGGTCATCATCGAAACGGCGCTGCTGAGCGATGACCAGAAGGTGCTCGCCTGCCAGGCTGCCGTGGAAGCCGGGGCGGACTTCGTCAAGACCTCCACGGGCTTCAACGGCGGCGGGGCCACGGCCGAGGACGTCGCCCTCATGCGCCGCACAGTGGGCCCTGACCTCGGGGTCAAGGCCTCCGGCGGCGTGCGTTCCCTGGCTGATGCACAGGCTATGATTGCTGCAGGTGCAACACGTATTGGCGCCAGCTCCGGCATCGCGATCGTCACGGGTGAACAGGGTTCGTCCGCGTACTGATCCGTGCCGGCAGCGCCCACAGTTTTGAGCCCCCCGGGGCCGAGGAGGAACGAATGTCCAGCAACACCACCCAGTCCCGACAGGTCGAGAACAGCCTCGGATCCAGCATCGCCCTGTTCGTGCCGATGATAATCCTGTTCCTTGGTGCGATCTACTCGCTGTCCTTCCTCACGCTGGACAACGCCTGGCCGATGGCCGTCTGCCTGATCCTCTTTGCCGCCGCGTTCTGGATCCCGCAGACCCTGCTGGGCCGCTCGGATTCGGCCGGCGAAAACTAAGCCTTCCTTTCCTTAAATGACTGAAGCTCCGGATATTTCCGGAGCTTCAGTCATTTAAGGTGCCTTGGTCACTAGACCAACACTGCCTACCCGGGCAGCAGCGCGAACAGGCTCCTGACCAGCCCTGCGCCGAAGGCAAGGGCTGCCGGGAAGTGCGCCTTGGCCACGGCCAGTCCCGCGCCGAACATCCCCACCATCGCGTAGCCGCTCACCGGGATGAGGACAAACCATTCCCGCCGCGAGCCGGCCCGGCCCAGCAGCGGGATGGAGAACGCCCCGTTGGCTTTCCAGACGTTTTTGAGCAGCGGCAGTTTCCGCAGCGCCTTCGGCGGCTTGATCACCAGCGGCCAGAGCAGCGGCACTCCCCCGGTGGTGATCATGTCCCCCACAATGTGCACCAGCACGCCGGTGAGCATCGAGACCGGCAGCCAGGTCCACTGATGGGGCGCAAACCACGTCACCAGGCCTGCCATGAGCAGCGCGAAGACCCAGTTGCTGATCCAGCCGTACTTCGGAAAGAGTTTCAGGGCCTTCGCGGCGATGTTGATCATGAACATGCACAGCAGGCCGGCCCCGACGGACAGCAGTCCCCACTGGGTCTGCACCTGCAACTGCCCCGCGATCGTGGCCAGCAGCACGAAGAACGCCGCGCCCAGCACCGAATGCGTGCCCTGCCGGTGGCCGCCGCTGACGTTCTCAATGCCGCGCGCCACCAGGTTGGACAGCGGCGGCAGGGCATGCGCCACCGTGCTGGCGCGGTGGTCCCAGTCGCAGACCAGCGCGGTCCCCGCCGTCGCCATGGCGCCGATCACGATTCCCGGTGGGATCCAGCGGGTACCAGCCGAGCGCGTACGGGCCGGTCGAGGCAATAGCTACCCACGCCGCGGCTCCCGACGCGGCGTGATGTCCACCCATCATTCTTTATTTCACCGCCGGTGTCGCAGATACAGCGGTATCAGAGAAGATGTTGCGGATGACGCCGTTGGCCCACTCGAGGATCTCGGCGTCCTGCAGGTCCCGGCCGCCGATCCTGGCCGTTTTCGGCTTCGGGATCAGCACCGCGTCCAGGGCCGGCTTCGCCTGCGCGCCGGGGTACATCCGGGTCAGGCGCATGAGCTTGGACTCCGGCAGCTGGGCCGGGGAGAACTTGATGAAGTTGCCCTGCAGCGCGACGTCGGACAGGCCGGCCTCGCGGGCCCCCACCCGGAAGCGGGCGACGTCGATCAGGTTTGTGGCCGGCAGCGGCAGCTCGCCGTAACGGTCCACGAGCTCGGCGAGGACCTCGTCGATCGCCTCGTAGGTGATGGCGCTGGCGAGTTTGCGGTAGGCCTCCAGGCGCAGCCGTTCGCCCGGCACGTAGTCGTGCGGCAGGTGCGCGTTGACCGGCAGCTCGATCTTCATTTCGGCGGCCTTCTCCTCGGCCTCGCCCCGGTATTCGGCGACGGCCTCGCCGACCAGCCGGATGTAGAGGTCGAAGCCGACGCCCTGGATGTGGCCGGACTGCTCGCCGCCGAGCAGGTTGCCGGCGCCGCGGATCTCCAGGTCCTTCATGGCCAGCTGCATGCCGGCGCCGAGCTCGTTGTGCGTCGCGACGGCCTTGAGCCGTTCCAGCGCCACCTCGCCGAGCGGCTTTTCCGAGGGGTAGAGGAAGTAGGCGTACGCGCGTTCGCGGCCGCGGCCCACCCGGCCGCGCAGCTGGTGCAGCTGGGAGAGGCCGTATTTGTCCGCGCCGTCCACGATCAGGGTGTTGGCGTTGGAGATGTCCAGGCCGGTCTCGATGATGGTGGTGCAGACCAGGACGTCGAAGCGCTTTTCCCAGAAGTCCACGATGATCTGTTCCAGCCGGCTCTCGGACATCTGCCCGTGCGCCACCTCCACCCGGGCCTCCGGGACCAGTTCGCGGATCTTGGCCGCGGTGCGGTCGATCGTGGACACCCGGTTGTGGACGAAGAACACCTGGCCTTCGCGCATCAGCTCGCGGCGGATCGCGGCGGAGGTCTGCTTGTCCGTGTACGGGCCCACATAGGTCAGCACGGGGTGGCGTTCCTCCGGCGGCGTGGCCAGGGTGGACGTTTCGCGGATGCCGGTCAGGGACATCTCCAGGGTCCGGGGAATCGGGGTGGCGCTCATGGCCAGGACGTCCACGTTGGTGCGCATCTTCTTGAGCGCCTCTTTGTGTTCGACGCCGAAGCGCTGCTCCTCGTCCACGATCACCAGGCCGAGGTCCTTGAAGCCGAAGTCCTTGGACAGCAGCCGGTGTGTGCCGATCACGACGTCCACGGAGCCGCTCTTGACGCCGTCGGCGGTTTCCTTGGCCTCCTTGCCGCTCTGGAAGCGGGACAGTGGCTTGACGACGAGCGGGAAGCCGGAAAACCGTTCGGTGAACGTCTCGTAGTGCTGCTGGGCAAGCAGGGTTGTGGGCACCAGCACGGCGACCTGCTTGCCGTCCTGGACGGCCTTGAACGCGGCGCGGACCGCGATCTCGGTCTTGCCGTAGCCGACGTCGCCGGAAATCAGCCGGTCCATCGGGATCTCGCGCTCCATATCGGCCTTGACCTCGTTGATGGTGGTCAGCTGGTCCGGGGTCTCCACGTAGGGGAAGGCTTCCTCAAGCTCCCGCTGCCACGGGGTATCCGGGCCGAAGGCGTAGCCGCGGGAGGCCATCCGGGCCGAGTACAGCCGGATCAGCTCGCCGGCGATCTCCTTGACGGCCTTGCGGGCCTTGGACTTGGTGCTGGCCCAGTCCGCGCCGCCCATCTTGCTCAGGGCCGGGGTGTCCCCGCCGACGTACCGGGTGACCTGGTCCAGCTGGTCGGTGGGCACAAAGAGCCGGTCGCCCGGGGCTCCGCGCTTGGACGGGGCGTATTCCAGGACCAGGTATTCGCGCACCCCGTCTCCCCCGCCCGCGACCTTGCGCTGGATGAGCTCCACGAACCGTCCGATGCCGTGCTGTTCGTGCACCACGGAGTCCCCGGCCACGAGCTGGAGCGGATCGACGGCGTTCCGCCGCTTGGACGGCATCCGGCGCATGTCCTTGGTGGAACTTGCGGACGTACGGCCCAGCAGGTCAGCCTCGGTCAGCAGCGCCAGCTTGAGCGGCTCCAGGACAAAACCGCGGCCGACGGCGGCGGTGGTCACCTCGATCAGCCCGGCCTGCGGATCCGCCTCGAGGGTGTCCACCCGCGCGCAGGGGATGTCGTTGTCGTGGAAGAGTTCCGCGAGCCGCTGCGCCGGGCCCGGGCCCTCCGTGACCACAACGATCCGCCACTGGTCCCGGACGCGGGAGCCGATGAAGTCCATCATTTCCGCGACGTCGCCCTGGTAGCCGCGGGGTTCCCGGGCGTGCAGGTTCAGCACGTCGACGTCGGGCAGCAGCTCTTCGTCGCTGGCCAGCGAGGTGATGGACCACCAGGAGACGCCGTGCTCCAGGGCGGCGGCGCGGGTTTCGGTCAGCGACCGGAAGCTGGCCGAGTGCAGGGCCTCGGACGCCGCGGAACTCAGATCGAGCGGTGCCGTGCCGCCGTCGGACGCCGTGGACCACGCCGCCTCGAGGAATTCCTCGTTGGTGGCGGCGAGGTCGTGGGCCCGGGTGCGGACCTTCTCCGGCTCGATCACCACCGAGATGGAACCCGCCGGGAGCTGGTCCAGGAACGGCACCATGGCGTCCACCAGGACGGGGGCCAGCGATTCCATGCCTTCGACGGCGATGCCGCCGGCGATCTTTTCCAGCATGTCCGCGGCGGCCGGGAGCTGGGACTTCAGGGTGGCCGCGCGGGACATGACGGAGGGGGTGATCAGGATTTCGCGGCACGGCGGGGCGTGGAGTTCGGTGGGGTGGTGCAGGCCGGGCGCGGTCAGCGAGCGCTGGTCGGCGACGGCGAACCAGCGCATCTGGTCCACCTCGTCGCCAAAGAACTCGACCCGGATGGGGTGGTCCTCGGTGGGCGGGAAGACGTCCAGCATGCCGCCGCGGACGGCGAACTCGCCGCGGCGGGTCACCATGTCCACCCGGGCATAGGCGGCGTCGGCGAGGCTCTTGACGACACTGGTGAAGGGGGCCTCCTGGCCGACCTTCAGGGTCACGGGCACGAGTTCGCCCAGGCCCGCGACGATCGGCTGCACGACGGCGCGCACGGGGGCCACCACGACGCGCAGCGCACCGGCGGCGGACGATTCGGGGTGCGCGAGCCGCCGCAGCACGGACAGCCGCCGGCCCACCGTGTCGGAGCGCGGGGAGAGCCGCTCATGCGGCAGGGTCTCCCAGCTGGGGAACTCTGCGACGGCGTCGGCCGGCAGGAAGGCTCGCAGGGCCTCGGTCAGGTCCTCGGCCTCGCGGCCGGTGGCCGTGACGGCCAGGACCACCGGCGCCGGGCCGGCGCCTCCGGCCGCGCTGTCTTTGGCAGGGCCAGTTTCGGCAGGGCCAGTTTCGTTCGCCGCGAGAGTCATGAGGCCGTCTGCCATTTCCGCGAGCAACGTGGACCGCATTCCGGCCGGAGCGCTGATCTGGTAGTCCTCGCTGCGGGCGGCGAATCCCCGGGAGGCCTCGGCCCGGACGCGGGCGTAGTTTCGGTCCTCGGCGAGGACGCGGCGCAGACCGGTAAGAGAGGGGCCGTTGAGGCTCATGACTGAAGCTCCTGAGGTGATCACGGAAATGCAGGCAACACGAATACCCGAAATTCGCGAGAATCCCGGGTCTTCCAAGCCTACCGCGGAGCCCGGGACCGCCCGCACCCGGCCGCCGGTTCCCGCCCGACGGCTGGCGACTCCCGGACCTTGAAACTAGGCGTGGGGCTAGGCTGGCGGAAGGAGCGGGCGGAGGCCATCCGCGGCGTCCTGCGCTCCGAATCGCTTAGTAGGCCACTCGCCACCTTGCTGCATGAGAAGGAGTCACCATGAACGGCACCACCGCAGCCCCTGACCCCGCTGGAACGCCTGCTCCGGTCCCGCAGGCAGCCCCCGCCGCAGCTGTCCCCCGCGCCAAATCCGTGCTGGTCACCGGGGCCACCGGCTACATCGGCGGACGCCTGGTCCCCCGGCTCCTGGAAGCCGGGCACAGGGTCAAGGTCCTGGTCCGGACGCCGGCCAAGATCGCCGGCGTGCCGTGGCTGGACGACGTCGAGGTGGTCCAAAGCAGCCTTGACGACGGCGAGGCACTGCGCGCGGCGCTCGACGGCGTCGACGTCCTGTACTACCTGGTCCATTCCATGGCGGCCGGGTCCGGCTTCGAGGCCAAGGAAAAGGCGATGGCCGCGACGGCCGCCCGGGCGGCGGCCGCGGCCGGGGTGGACCGGATTGTGTACCTCGGCGGCCTGCACCCGGCCGGCGCCGAGCTGTCCACCCACATGCGCTCCCGCGAGGCCGTGGGGAAAGTCTTCCTGGACAGCCCGGTGGACGCCGTGGTCTTCCAGGCCGGCGTCGTCATCGGTTCAGGCTCGGCGTCGTTCGAAATGATCCGGCACTTATCCGAGACGCTCCCGCTGATGCCCGCGCCGAGCTGGGTGCGCAACAAGATCGAGGCGATCGCCGTCCGCGACGTCCTGTACTACCTCGTGGCCGCGGCGTCGCTGGAGGGCAGCATCAACCGGACGTTCGACATCGGCTGCCGCCAGGTGCTCAGCTACGCGGGCATGATGAAGGAATACGCCGCCGAGGCGGGCCTGCCGCACCGGGTGGTCCTGGCGCTGCCGGTGCCCGCCCCCAAGCTGGCCGGCATGTGGGTGGCGCTGACCACCCCGATCCCGCTCTCCATGTCCCTGCCGCTCGTCGAATCGCTCCAGCACGACGCCGTCGCCCGGGAGCATGACATCGATGCGTACATCCCTGTGCCGGAGGGCGGCCTGACCCCCTACCGGCGGGCCGTTGCCCTCGCCCTGGGCAAGGAACGCGACGGCCAGGTGGAGACCACATGGGCCAGCGCCGGCGTCGACGCCGATCCCCTGCCGAGCGACCCGGAATGGTCCGGCCACACGGTGTACGTGGACGAGCGCAGCTTCGGCAGCGACGTGGACCCCAAGCACGTGTGGACCGTGATCGAAGGAATCGGCGGCCGGAACGGCTGGTACTCGCTGCCGCTGGCCTGGCAGGTGCGCGGCTGGCTGGACAAGCTCACCGGCGGAGCGGGGCTGCTGCGCGGCCGCCGGCACCCGCACCTGCTGGCGGAGGGTGAGGTGGTGGACTGGTGGCGGGTCGAGCGGATCGACCGTGGCCGGCTGCTCCGGCTGCGGGCCGAAATGCGGGCCCCGGGCCGGGCCTGGCTCGAACTCTCCGTGGAGCCCGACGGCACGGGCAGCCGCTACCGCCAGCGCGCCATCTTCTTCCCCAAAGGCCTCAGCGGCCGCCTGTACTGGCTCGCTGTGCTGCCGTTCCACAGCGTCATATTTCCCGCCATGTCCCGGAATATCACCGCCGCTGCCCGGGATTTGGAAAACCTTGAATCAGAGCCTGCCGGTCACACCACTTAGCGTGCTGGAGCCCAAACGCCTGCTAGCATTCCGGTTCAAGGCGTCGGTCGAAACAGGCCATTGGTGCCCTTTTCCTCTGGAGCTTGGGGGCACAGATGACCTTGCAGTTGACCTCCGCGGTTACCACTCTTCCGCGGCGATCCCTCCAGATCGACATCGTGAGGCTGGCTGGCCTGGCTTCCGTCGTCGCCGGCCACACGTGGACGCAGTATCCCATCAATGGCTATGTGAGCATTTTCTTTGTCCTGTCGGGCTACCTGTGGTCCGCCAGGCGGACCGTTGCCGAAGACATCCGGTACCAGTCCTGGAAACTGCTCGTCCCGTACTTTGCCTGGTTGGGGATCCTGGCGGTTCCCTATTTCGCCCGGCTGATGCTCGGCCACCAGAAGGTTCCCGACCTGGGCGGACGGGCCCTCGACCTCCTCTGGGGCGGAGAGCGGGGCATAGCCCCGTTCACGGCGTTCTGGTTCATGACCGCGCTATTCGTCGGGACCGTCCTGTTCCGCATCCTCATGAAGGCGCCGCGTTGGGTGTACATCAGCGGCCTCGCCCTGGCACTCACGGCGACAATCTTTGACGGGCAGCTCCTCGGGGGCAAACCCGGGGCGGTGGACGTGGGCGCCGTCTCTGTTCTCTTCATGGCAGCGGGTCACGGCTACCGGAAGATCGAACCAAGAATCGGCCGGCCGTACGGCGCCGCGGCCGCGGTCTTCGTCGTTTGCGTCTTCCTGATCGCGAGCGGAGCATCCGGCAGGATGAACCCCAGGTCCGGGAACTTCGGCACACCGGTGCTGAGCATTGCCGTCGCCATCCTCATCGCTTTGGCGGCCGTGATGCTGGCCGGCCCGCTGGCCCGCGCCCTCCCGGAGAAGACCGGCCGCGCCATCACGCGCGTCGTCCAGATGGGGACGCCCGTCATCCTGCTGCACGCCGTCCCGCTCTGGCTGCTGCCGGACAGCGTTCCGCACATGATCAAGTTCGTGGCCGCCTGGGTGTTCCCGATCTCGGTCGCCTGGGTCCTGCTCCGCTTTCCCGACTCCGTGGCGCGGCGGACGTTGATGCCGGACAAGGACCACCATTTGCTGTGAGCCGGGAAGCTCTTCTCCGTGCCGTCCTTCGTGGTGCCGTTCTGCGTGGTGCCAGCCGTTCCGCAACGTCATATTCACCGCCCTGTTCCGGAGTATCACCGCCGTCGCCCGGGATTTGGAAGACCTCGAATCGGAACCTGCCGGTGACACCACGTAGGATGTTGGAGCCCGAAACGTCCACTTCCACACAACGGAGGACCCCCCATGGCCCTGAGTGCATCCACCACCGTTCCGCACAGCGTTGACCGCGTGACCGCGGTTTTCGTCAATGAAGACTTCCTGCGCCACACGAGCGAACTCGTCGGCGGCACCCTGGAATCCTTCGCCGTTGACGGAGATCCCGCCGGCGCCTTCAGCACCACCACCGTGCGGACCATCCCCACCACCCGGATGCCCGACATCGCCCGGAAATTTGTCGGCGAAAGCCTGAAGGTGACGCAGCTGGAGGCCTGGGAGGCCCCCACCGCCGACGGCTCCCGGCAGAGCAAGATCTCGCTCAAGGTCGCCGGCGCACCGCTGGACGTAAGCGCTGTCCAGCGTCTCGTGTCCGACGGCGGCAGCACCCGGATCGAGCTTGAGGGCAACGTGACGTCCTCGGTGCCGTTCCTTGGCGGCAAGATCGCCGATGCCGCCGAGCCGATGGTCGGCAAGGCCCTGAACCTGCAGTCCCAGCAGGCCCAGGCCTGGCTCGAGAGCCACTAACGCCGTGGAACTGCCCGCGTTCCTCGCCGTCGTCCTGATCGTCGCCGGAGTCTGGTCCCTGGTGGTCTGGCCGCAGTTCCTGCGCCGGGTCATGAAGGACCCGCGTGCCCGCGACGCCGACGGCAAGGCCACGCGCTTCCTGACCGTCCATGTGGTCCTCGTCAGCATCTCCATGGTGCTGGGGGCCGCGACGGCGGCGATCGGCATTGCCGGGCTGCTCGCCTAGCATCCGGCTCGCCTGGCATCCGGCTCGCCTAGCAACCGGCACGCCGGCGGTTACCTCCGCCGGCGTGCCGGCCTTGGCGCTCCAGCCACGTCTCTCGGTGATCGTTCGCGAATATCTCGGCGCGGTCCATGCGGCATCCATGGCAACCCTGGGGTACGACGTCGTCGGCATCGACACGGACGGGGGCCGCGCATCCTGGACGGCCGCAACGTCCTGGATCCGGCGAAGTGGCGGGCCGCCGGCTGGATCTACAAGGGCCTGGGCAGGCCGTGACGTAAGTGTAGTCAGGCCGCCAGAGCCTGGCCGAGGGCGTCTTCCGCGGCCACCCAGGAGAGCATGGCGCACTTGACCCGGGCCGCATAACGGGACACGCCCTCGAACGCGGCCGCGTCGCCCAGCACCTCCGGATCGGCCGGCACCTTGCCGCGCGAGCGCAGCACTTCGCGGAAGCTGTCAATCACGGTGCGGAGCTCCGCGACCGTCATTCCCTCGGCAAGGTCCGTGAGCACGGAGGCCGAGGCCATCGAGATTGAGCAGCCGTCGCCGTCCCAGCGCAGCTCGCTGACTTTCCCGCCGGCCACGGACACCCGGACCGTGATTTCGTCGCCGCAGGTCGGATTCAGCTGGTGGGACTGGCCGCTGCTTGCTCCCTCGGGTGCCGCCGCTGCGGCCAGGCCGCTGCCGTGCCGGGCCTTGGAGTGTTCCAGGATGATCTGCTGGTAGAGCTGGTCAAGACTCATGGATGTCCGTCCTAGGCTTGGAAGTAGGCACGGACATCGGCGACAGCGTTGAGGAACGCGTCCACATCGTCCGTGGTGTTGTACAGGTAGGTGCTGGCCCGGGTTGTAGCCGTCAGCCCGAGCCGGCGGTGCAGCGGCTGCGCGCAGTGGTGGCCGACCCGCACGGCGATGCCCCGGCTGTCCAGGAACTGGCCGACGTCGTGCGCGTGGACGCCCGCGACGTCGAATGCCGCCAGGCCGATCCGCTCCTCCCCTGCCGCGGGGCCCAGCACGCGGATTCCGGGGATGGAGCCCAGGCCCTGCACGAGGCGCTGGCCGAGTTCGGCTTCCCAGGCGTGGATGCGGTCCACCCCGGTCTCGGTGAGGTAGTTCACCGCCGCGGCGAGGGCCACGGCCTGCGAGATACGCTGCGTGCCGGCCTCGAAGCGTTGCGGGCTCGGCAGGAAGCCGGCCCGTTCCATCGTGACGGTGGTGATCATGGAGCCGCCGGTCAGGAACGGCGGCATCGCGTTCAGCAGCTCCGAGCGGCCGTAGAGGCCGCCGATTCCGGTGGGGGCGAGCATCTTGTGGCCGGAGAACACCGCGAAGTCGACGTCGAGCGCCTTGACATCCAGGGGCAGGTGCGGCGCGGACTGGCACGCGTCGAGGACCACGAGTGCCCCGGCGGACCGGGCCAGGGCGACCAGGGCCGCCACCGGGTTGATGGTGCCCAGGACGTTGGACGCGTGGGTGAACGCCAGGACGCGGGTGCGCGGGCCGATGATGCCGGCGGCGGCAGCCAGGTCCAGGGCGCCGGCGTCGTCGATCGGGATGAACTTCACGACGGCGCCGGTCCGGGCCGCCAGCTCCTGCCAGGGGATCAGGTTGGCGTGGTGCTCCATCTCCGTGACCACGAGTTCGTCGCCGGGGGCCAGGGCGAACCGGGCTGCTTCGGGGGCGGCGCCGGGCAGGGACGCGTTGAGGAAGGAGTACGTGAGCAGGTTCAGGCCCTCCGTGGCGTTGGAGGTCCAGATCAGTTCGTCCCACTCCGCCCCGATGAAGTCCGCCACCGTTTCCCGGGCGTTTTCGAAGGCCTCGGTGGCCTCGACGGCGAGGTGGTGCGCCCCGCGGTGGACCGCCGAGTTCCGCTGCTCATAGAACTCCTGCTCGGCCTCGAGCACGCTGAGCGGGTTCTGCGAGGTGGCCCCGGAGTCCAGGTAGACGAGGGGCTGGCCGTTGACGTGCTGCTGCAGGATCGGGAAGTCGTTGCGGATCCTCAGGACCTCTTCGTTTCCGAGCGCGGTGGCAGAGCGGCGGAGGTGGGCTGGGGTGGCAACCATGGCGGAGACTCCTGGATCGGCGTTCGCTGCGGCGTACCCCGGCCGGCCGGGAAGCCGGCAGCAGGAAATACGTCACACAGATTAAGCCTAATTATCCCACGTTCCCAAAGTCCTCCTGCGCGGCCCTCCGCTGCCACCGTGCGGACCCGCACGCCGCGGGACTCGACGGGAGGTCCGGCGTCGTAATTCTTGCGCAGGGTCAGCCGCGTCCCGCCATGGCGGGTCTCCCCCGGTGCCGGCACCGGGGTCAAATCCGGCTAGTAGGCCCCCACCGGATGGAGGACGACTCGAAGCGTTCGCCACAGGATCATGATGTCGCCGGTCAGTGACCAGTTCTCCACGTAGTAGAGGTCCCAGCGGACGCTCTCGTCCCAGCCCAGGTTGGACCGGCCGTTGATCTGCCACAGGCCCGTGATGCCCGGCTTGATCAGGAGCCGCCGGCTCACATCACCCTCATAACCCTCGACTTCACAGGGCAGCTGAGGCCGTGGCCCCACCAGGCTCATGTCGCCCTTCAGGACGTTCCAGAACTGCGGCAGTTCGTCCAGGGAGTACTTCCTGAGCCAGCGTCCGCAGGTGGTGATCCGCGGATCGTTCTTGAGCTTGAACAGCAGCCCCGCCCCCTCGTTGAGGTCCCGCAGCGCCGCAAGGTCCTGTTCCGCGGAGGTGACCATGGAACGGAACTTGACCATCTTGAACCGCTCCCCGTTGCGTCCGACCCGCTCCTGCCGGAAGAACACCGGCCCCTTGCTGTCGCGGACAATGATCCAGGCCAGGGCGCAGAGCAGGGGTGAGAGGACCAGCAGGGCCGCGGCAGATGCCACGATGTCCACGAGTCGCTTGAGAATGTGCTTGCCGCCGGTGAACCGGGGCAGTTCCACGTGCATGAGGGGCAGGCCTTCGACGGGCCGCCAGTGGATCCTGGGACCTGCGACGTCGGTGAGGCTCGAGGCCAGGACGAGGCCGGCCTTGGTGCTTTCCAGGGCCCACCCCAGCTGCCGGATGGACCGGTTGCCGCCGTGGAGCCGTCCGGCCACCACTACGGCGTTCGCGCCTGTTTCGGCGACCTTTCCCGCGACCGAGTCGACGTCGCACAGGACAGGAATCCGCTCGGCGGAAATTTGCAGGTGGTTTTCGGTGTAGCCGGCAGGCAGGGCTGCCCCCACGACTTCGTAGGCGGCTCCGGAGACTTTGCCGAACTGCCGGATCACGTATTCGACGTCGGCTCGTTCCCCCACGACGATCACTTTGGACAGGTAGTGGCCAAAGAGCCTTTGGCGGTTCAGCCAGGCCCGCCATTGCCAGCGGTTGACCAGCAGCAGCAGGGCCCCGGCCGGGAGCGCGAGGGCAAAGTGGCTGCGGACCACATCGATGCCCAGGAGGATCACAATGATGGCCATTCCGCCAAAGACACCGAGCGTGGCGTCGAGGACCCGCTTGTATTCCTCGGAGCCGATTCCAAGGACGGTCTCCTCGCGGGTGCGGTGCACTTCAAGCGCCAGGAACCAGACCATGACGATGGCAATGCTCACGGCCAGGTACGAACCGCCTGCCCCGCCGCGGGTCAGAATGGGCTGGCCTTCTTCGAAGTGGAAGGCGTAAGCGGCGGCGACGGCGATCGCCACGATGGCGGCGTCCGTGATCCGGAGCCAGCGGCGGTAGCGTTTGGCCCAGGACTTGCCCGAGTCCACCCGGGCGGCCGGGGCGACCTGGCCCACAGTTGCGTCGGCGGTGGTCCAGGGCCGGCCGAGCGAACCGGCGCTCGAGGCCAGGACCGGCGCGGTCCGTCGCGCCCATCGGCTTCCCCGCGTCCGGTACCCCCTGCGGCGCTCGTCGATGGCGCTCATGCCGGGTCCGCGTTTCTCAGTGGCGCGGACCCGGGTGTAGACCGTTCTAGGGAGCCGGCGGCGGCTGGGGGGAGAGCCTCGGTCTCAGAAGGCTCTGACGCCGCCGGCTCCGACCTTGGCGCACGGCTGCCGGTTAGGGCACCGTACGAATCCAATGAAGGAGTTCGGTGTAGGGAGGTAACGGCACGACCACCTCTAATGGTGGCAGTGGCTGCTTCAGCAAGCAAGAGGGTCTTTGGGACCATACTTTCCTGCAGGTCATGCCCGCGGCCGATTACCGCCCTGAAGTTCCTCATTTTGAGACCTTTGTGAGTTGTTCGTGGGACTGACTTAAGTCAATCGTCCGGACCGGATCTGCACACGAGTAGCGTTTACCCGACTTCTGTTGGCCCCGTTGCCATGGCACTACTTGGGGATACTCCCGCCGGTCCGCCGGGCCACCCGGGCTGTACGCAGCCTCGGCCGCAGGTGCGGGAGGTGCCGCGGGTGCGGGAGGTGCACGGAGAGCGCGGCTCACCGCAACAGCACCGGAGCCGGTCAGGGTGCCGGGGTTCACGATTCAGGATTCAAGGTGCCGGGGTTCACGATTCAGGGTTCAGGGTGCCCTGGTTGAAGATTCAGGGTCCAGGAGGTCCGCGCGCCGGCCGACGCCGAGCTTGGTGAAGATCCGGGACAGGTGCCCCTCCACAGTCCGTTGCGATACACAGAGGGCGGTGGCGATCTCGGCGTTCGTTGCCCCGCCGGACACCAGGTCCAAGACCTCGGTTTCCCGGGCCGTCAGCGCGGCGCCGTGATCGCTGTGGACGATCTCCAGCTGCGCCGACATGCCGGCCTCCACGAGGCGGTGATGGACCCGGCGCTGGACCGCGGTAAGCCTCCACCGGTCCGGATCGTCGGCCAGGATCCGCTCCGCCTGCTGTGCGGCTTCAAGGGCCAGGAGCCCGTGCCCGCCGCCGAGCGCGTCGTCGCTGATGCCGATGAGGTCGACAGCGTCGGACGCCGAAACCGCCCTCGCGTAGGATTCCAGCAGACGCGCCTCCGGGCCGTCCACGGCGCTGCTGCTCAGGGCAAGGTCCTCCGCTCCCGAGGTGTCACCGCTGCGGAACGCGAGCCGCCTGATATCGGTTTCAACGCCCCGCAGGCCCTCGTGCAGCGCTTCGTCCGCCAGCCGCGCCAACGCCTTTGCACCGCTCCCGTCCGGTCCGTCCCCGGGTTCCGCCGCCTGGCAGTACGCCTCCGCCAGCAGGCGAAGGGTTTTCGGTTCCCGGTACACCGAAAACCGGTAGGCCAGCGAATGCTGACCGGCCTCGTGGTGGCGTCCGACGGCGGCAGCCGCGTAGGCTGCGACGGCGTGCGCAAACGGCAGCAGGTGCAGGGGGTCGGCTATGGTGAGCTCCTCCACGGCCAGCCGCACTTCGGCCAGGCTTTCGCGCATCCGGCCCTGGCGCAGCCTCGAGTATCCGCGCATGAGGTGGAGCATGCCGCCGCTGTACAGCAGCCGTCCGGGTTCGCGGGCCGCGTAATCGTCCAGGACCTTTCCGAGCCCGTCCCAGTCTCCGGCCCGGATCAGGTTCAGGCAGTGGCGCACCACGAGGTCCTCGTACACCAGGGGAAGCTCCAGGCTCGCGCTGCGGGCGCCGTTCCATGCCTCGCCGTCCAGTCGCAGCCCGGTCCGCAGCCGGCCCTGGGCAGTCAATAGTTCGGCGACGACGGACACTGCCGGGACGCGGATTTCAGGAGGGGTATCGGCCTTGTCGATGAGTTCGCGCAGCCCGGATCCGACTTCCATGGCTTTGCCGTCCCACGCCCGGCTCGAGCGGCCCGGTCAGTCCCGCAGCCGCAGTCCCGTCCCACAGCTGGTCCTCGGGGGTGCGCAGTGGCCGGGCCGGCGTCGGGGACCCGAGCCGGGCGGCGAGCAGGGCGGCCAGATACGACGGCCGTCCGGCGCGAACCGGCTGCGCGGACTCCAGGCACGCCACAGCGGCCTGCGGGCGTCCGGCAATGAAGTGGGAATAAGCCAGCTGGATCCGGGCCTCGGAGAGGAACCGGACGTCCCGGATGGCGCCGGCAGCCCGGGCCGCTGTCGCGGGATCCAGGGCCGTGTTCGCGGCGACAGCGGCCTGCAGCAGCTGGACGGGAGGGATCTCCACGCCGCAGTCCAGGGACCAGCGCAGCCGGTTCAGGGCCGCCCCAGGCACTGCGGCACGCGCTGAGGGAAGTGACAGCACGCTCGAGCGCAGGGCCGAACTGCGGCCGGCCGGGACCCGGTGGCGGATGATCTCGCCAACGATCGGGCTCGCGGGCCGGACGAGCCGGTCGTGCCCGGAGGAGACGGCGATGATTCCTGCCGTGTCCAGCGCATCGACGGCTTTGGGACCGCTGATCCGCAGGATCTGGGCCAGCGAGAGCGGTCCTGCCAGGGCAACGATCGTGGCTGCGGTCTTTTCCTCCGGCGTCATGGAGCGCAGCTGCCGGTCAACGACGTCGGCGGCCGGAACCTGGGCCATGTCGGGGTTGGCCAGGAGGAACCACACGCCGTGCCGGAAGCCCAGCGCGCCGCTGGCACGGGCATGCTGGATCAGGGACATCAGCATGAGCGGGTTCCCGTCGGCGGCGTCATGAAACAGCGCGCTGACCCATGGTGAGACGTCGGCCCGCAGGACCTGTTCGCACAGCTGGTGGGTTCCGGTCCGGCTGAGCGGGGCAAGATCGAATTTGGCAATGATTCCGTCGTCCCATAGCGACAGGAATTCGTCCGGGATCATCGGCCCGGGCCGGCAGGTCGCCAGGATACCGGCCGCGCCGGTGGCCGCGGCCTGCGCGAGCTGCCGGACGGTCCCGTGGTCGAGGCAATGCGCGTCGTCGACGACGAACAGCGGGCGGTCGGCCTCGGATTTCAGGCTGCCCGCCATCGCCTCCACGACGGCGGCATAGGAGTCGAGTTCGCGGTCGGGAAGCCGGGACAGGTACGGCGCCAGTGCGCCAAAGGGAACGGCGGACAGGGCCGGGGTGGCCGTCAGCCGAATCAGATGGCTGCGGGACCCGAGTTCGCGGATGGCGGCCTTGACGACGGCGGTCTTGCCCGTGCCTGCCCCGCCGATGACGAGCGCACCTGACCTGGTGTCGTCGCGCAGGCAACGCACCAGATCCTTGACCAGCGCTGACCGCTCGATCAGCGGGGCGGTCTCAGCCAGGCTTTCCATTGCCGGTTCTTCCTGCCGCCCTCTGCCCGTCCCGAAAAGCCGCCCGGAAAGCCGCCCGGAGTCTGCCGGGGTCAGCCGAGCCGGGCGCTGTCTGCCGGAGTTGAGATGACATCTTTGAGTTCCGATCGGCTGGCGACATGCAGCTTCGAATACACCTGGTAGAGGTGTCCCTCCACCGTGCGGACCGACACGTGCATCTGTTCCGCGATCTTGCGGTTTGACGTGCCGGCGGCGGCCCGGACTGCCACTTCACATTCCCTCGCCGTCAGGGTCGAGGTTGTCAGCGAGTGCAGACCGTTCTTGGGACTGCCGAACTTGTCATCGAGTGACTGCTGCGCCCGCTGGGCGATCCGCAGCGCGATCCGGTTGCCGGCGTCGTTCGCGCAACTGACGGCCTTCCGGGCCGCATCCCGGGCGAAGACGGCGTTGCCGGACGCGTCAGCGTCCTTGGACGCCGCCAGCAACCGTTCGCTGTCGGCCTCCCGCATGCCCTCGGCCAGCCGCGAGCACAGGGCCGCGAACTGCCCGCTCACCCGGCCGCTCAGGCTGCCGAGCTTCTGGCCCGTCTGGCGGTCGCCCAACCGGGCGGCGGCTGACAGGAACAGGAGCGCCGGGGCCAAGGCCAAGGTGTCCGTGTCGTTGTCGGCCTCGGCCATGAGTGCGCGGATTGACGCAGCCCTCTGGCCGAGCTCGGCCTGGGCCGAGAGTTCGAAATAGCGTGTGAGCCGTTCCACCAGCCAGGCCGCAGGTGGCCCCGGCTGGGCCAGGTCGCCCAGCAGGAGGCCGGCTGTTTCCTCTTCGCCTTGGAGTGCGGCGGCATAGGCACAGACTGCCGTGGCCAGGCCTGCCAATGTGTCGGGGTCCTGCGCCCGGAGCTGCCATCTGCCCGCCTGGAGCCGGGACACGGCGTCGTCGAGGTGTCCGGCGTGCACATCAATGACGCCGTGCCCGATCTCGAACATCCCCCCGAGCCGGGTCTGGGGCTCGCCGCCGGCATAGGTCTCCTCAAGGTAGACGGAGGCCTCCCTGAACTTGGCCGAGAGCAGCAGGAGGAGCAGGAACCTGCCCCTGATCTCACGGACCGCCCGGTCCGTGAGCCGCACGTTGGCAGTGGCCGCCAGGACCTGCTTGCCCAGTGCCAGCGCCTGCACCACGTTGCCGGTGACGGCCAGGGCCTCACAGCGAACGCTGGCGGTCAGAATCCGTGGTTCGCTGCCCAGGTCCGTCGCGTCCACACCGTCGGTCGCGGCAAGGACATCGGCGTAGCGTCCCTGGAAGCCGGCGAGCCCGGCCTCGGCCAGGCGCAATTGATCCCGGGCCGTTGCCAACGCGGAGCTGTTCCCGCGCGGGCTCCGCTGCGAGCCGCTCCGCGAGTTCCCGCAACCGCGCTTGGGGATCGGCTCCCGGAGCGGTGCTGCGCTTTTCCAGCTCCGCGCGCAGGAGCTGCAGGGCGGTCCATTCGGCCAGCGGAAGCTCCCGGCAGGCCGCGTCATCGAGCGCCTCCAGGACCCGGCGCGCGGACTCCTCGTTGTTCACCGAGATATGCGCACTGACCGATTCGATGGCCATCGGGACGGCGGGTTCGTTGCCTTCGATCTCCTGGATGAACCGGAGGGCGGCGGCGGGGTCGGACGCGCTGTTCGCGGTGCGGGCCGCGGCCAGGGCAACCTCGGGGCTGACCTGCTCTCCACAGTCCAGGGCCCAGGCGACGCCGGTCGCGCCGCCGGCGTCCAGGGCGTCTGACTCCTGGAGCACGGCCGTGAGCCGGCGGCGGAGTTCGGCGCTGCGGCCCGGCGGGACAACGCTGGCGACGATTCCGGCCGTCACGGGATTGGCGACGCTGACCATCGGCGGATGGTCGTGGGTGACCCGGATCAGTGCCCGCTCCTGGAGCGCGTCCATGTCCTGGGGGTTGGCGATGAGCATGAGGGTCTGCAGCGGGACCGCGCCGGCAAGTGCCAGCAGTTCAAAGACGTCGCGCTGGCCGGTGCCGAGCCGGTTGAGGCGTGCCTTCACGACGTCCCGGATCTCGCCGGTCAGGGCGATGGGGCCGTTGCCCAGGAACCACACGCCGTCCTG
Organism: uncultured Actinomycetota bacterium; assembly: GCA_963810895.1. Classification (GTDB taxonomy): domain Bacteria; phylum Actinomycetota; class Actinomycetes; order Actinomycetales; family Micrococcaceae; genus Arthrobacter. Next base: position 106,581 of record CAWEPM010000004.1, on the reverse strand, counting down.
GCGGACCACTGTGCCCAGCTTGATCTGTTCCCGGGTCAGAGAATGGAGGAACAGGGCGTTGCCCCCGCTCGCGCTCCAGAGCGCCCGGGCGGCGGTCAGGGAGAACCGGCCGCCGTATTCGTGGTGCAGCGTTGCCGCGGTCTCGGCGAAGTCGAAGGGTCCAAGGTCCACCCGCCGGAGCAGGTCATCCTTCCACAGGCCCATGATGTCGCCGCCGACGTGGGGCATGTCCACGCACGCCGCCAGCAGCGTGACGTGGGCCCCTGCGCTCAGCTGGGCCACCATCATGCTCGAGAGCTCGTCGAGGTCGTGGGCGTTGTCCACGAAGAGGACGACTTGCCGGCCCTCGGATTTGTTGCGGAGCAGCTGGGTCAGTCCGCGCAGCACCATCAGGGGGTGTTCGAGGTGGGATGCGTCGAGGTCGTTCAGCAGGACGCTCAGGGCTCCGTAGGGAAGCTTGGAGGAAATGGAGCTGCCCCTGACCTGGACCACCAGGTACTCGTCGCCGAGCTGTTCAAGGGCGCGCTGGGCGATGAAGGACTTGCCGGCCCCGTGGTCGCCCACGAGGACGATGCCGCAGCCGGAACCCGACGTCAGGGTTTCAACCACCTCGGCAACGACCTGTTGGCGGGTGAAGGGTCTGTCCTTGTTGCGGCCGTATCCGTTTCTTTGCGCCGGAAGGATAGCTTCTGTCTGGCCGCTGCCCGCAGGCAAGCCGGCGTCTTGCTGGAACATATGAGAGACCTTCGCAATCAAAGTGTGAGCGGTGATACATCCACCGTATGGACTACGCGTATTTTCGGTATGCGTAAGTAGTACTCGAATACGCAACGAGTATTCGGCCCGCTCTACGTAGCTGTACTCAGTTGGCCCCGCCCTGCTGCAGGGTCGAAACCAAGTAGTCCGGAACCGGCGCCACGTGACCCTGAGCGTAGTATCCCGGAATCCCGGAAAATCGGCTGTCTGGAGCCCCGGCTGGCCGTCCACCGGGCCGCCCCTGCGCGCCCGGCACGTCCCGAAAACCGGCATCCGAACCGGCATACTGCTCGGCGGCTAGCGTCCGCCGATACCGGGCAACTGTTCACGGCCCTTGACGTTGAGCTTGGCGTAGCTGCGGTAAAGGTGGCCCTCAACCGTGCGCACTGACACCTGGAGTTCGGCGGCAATCTGCCGGTCGGTGAGGCCGCGCACCGCGAGCGCAACGATGTCGCGTTCGCGGCGGGTCAGGATGCCCAGTGAGTCATCGCTCTTGGCCGTGTCCTCGCCGGGGAGGTCGTCGGCCCGGTCCAGGCACCTCTTGCGTTGGGAGTTCGCCATGCGCTCCCTCAGCGTGTCGCCTGCGGCCCGGTAGGCGTGCGCCGCGCCGTCATAGGCAAGGGCGGCAAAGGTCCACAGCTCCGCTGCCTCACAGGTTTTCGCGGCCTCAAGGTGGTCCGCGGCGTTGTCCGTGCTGAGGGCTGCGGCGTAGGCGCAGATCGCGGCGGGCCTGGGGCCCTCGAGCCCGTCCCGGAGTTCCAGCAGCCTCGGCGCCGAGTCCGTGTCCCCCAGGGCCAGGCAGAATGCCAGCGCAGTCGAGTTCGAGGCCGGCTGTGTCCGTTTCCGGGTCCTGGCGTCCGAGCCGCTTCAGTTCGGCGATGGCGCCGGGGTAGTTCCCGAGCCTGGCTTTTCCATAGACCACGGCCATCGCGGCCAGGGAGCGCATGTACCGCGGCAACGCCGCAGGTGCGTTCTCGAAGTCGGCGAGGAAAAGCTCTGCCTTCGTTTGGGCGCCGACTTCGGCGGCGGCCGCGAAGGCCATGGCGGCCGTGAGGGCGAAGAGCTGCTGGGGGTCGGTCAGGCGCAGCGCTTCGAGCGCGGCGCTCAGGGTGTTCAGCGCCTGGGCGGCCTTGCCCTGGTACAGCAGGATGATGCCGTGGGCCGCGTGGACTCCCCCGCCGAAGGAAATCAGGCTGGGTCCGGAGCCGGCGACAACGCCGGTCAGGAGGGTTTCCGCGGCCTGCCAGTCTCCGGCGTGGATCGCGGGGGCGGCCGCACGGACCACGAGGAAGTCCGCGAGGAAGTACAGCTCATCGTGATCGGCTCCGGCGGTCTCGATTGCCCGGGACATCACGGCAAACGCGCTTAGTCCCTTGCCGGCGGCAAGGAGCCGCTCCGCGTCGACACAGAGCCGGAACGTCGCTTCGAGGTTGTTCGCCGGGCGGGTACCGGACGCTGCCCGCACGGCGGCGGGGGCCGGCCGGTACTCGCCTGCCAGTGCCATGACCATGGCTTCCATGGTCTCCAGGCGCTCCGCTGTGGCGGCGAGAATGGCTTCGGCGTCGTCCGGCCGGGCCTGGGCCAGCCGTTCACCGGCGTGCTGCAGCACCTGTGCGCGTTGCATGATGTCTTCGGGTGTGTGGCCCAGCGCGGACAACACCGCGGCCCACAGCAGGGTTCCGGCCAGCAGGCTGGGGAGGGTGTTGCCCTGGCCGAAATCGGCGTCGAGGATTTCCCGCGCCGCAACGTAGTCGGAGGCGTTGTAGCGGGTCCGTGCTATCACGGCACGGGCCGCCATCTGCAGTTCCGGATCCTTGACAAGGGCGGCAGCCTTGCGGGCGAGGTCGTCCTCGTAGAGTCGGCTGGCCAGGACGGCGGCCCGCAGGAGCTGCCGGTCCTCAACCTCCGCACCGCATTCGATCGACCAGCTCACGTGACGCAGCAGCCCTTCGGCCGACGTCGGCTCGCTGTCCATGCGGCGCAGCAGGCTCTGCCGAAGCTGGAGGCTCCTCGCCGGCGAGATCAGGTTCCGCAAGGTGTCGCCGTAGACGGAGTGCCACAGCCGCAGCTCACCGGTGGCCGAGTCCGTCACCCGGATCAGTTCGCTGTCGATCAGCGACCCCACGGCCCCTTCGCCGGCCACAGACTCGATCAGTTCCCTGGACACGGGTTCGGCCAGCGCCACGAGGTTCAGGGCCTGCCGTTCTTCCGGCGAACGCAGCAGCAGCTGGCGGCGCACGACGTCGGTCAGCCGGTCGCCGTGGCTGTTCAGGTGCCGGGTGAACAGCCACACACCGTTGCGCCGGAGCAGCGTCCCGTCCTTTCGGGCGTCGTCGAGGAGACCGTTGAGGAGCATCGGGTTGCCGCCGGAGGCCTCCCAGAGGATTTCGGCGACGTTCGGCAGCACCTGCGAGCCGAGCTCGCCCTCCAGCATCTCTGTGGTCTGCGCGAGGGTCAGCGGCCGGAGGTCGTGCCGTTCGGCGATACCTTCAAACCAGAGCTGCAGGAGCGGTTCCGGCAATCCGGGGCGGGCGGCCGCGCCCACGAGCAGCTTCGCCCAGCCGGCCGCGGCCAGCTCCGCCAGGATGCCCGCTGTCGCCTCGTCGAGGTCATGGGCGTCGTCGACGATGAGCAGCAGGGGCTTCTGGGTGGCGCGCTTCTGCTCCTCCAGGTGCGACCACAGCGTCCTCAGCACGGCCAGCTGCGACGTCGCCTCCTGGACCGGCAGCCCGACGATGAAGGGGCCGAGCACACCGTATGGCACCTTGGACAGCGACGCACTGCCGTGGATCCGCACCGGCGTCACCTCGGAGCCCAGTTCCGCCACAACGGCCTCGATGAGCCTGGATTTGCCCATCCCGCTGTCGGCGAGAACGAACACGGCCACATGGCTGCCGCCCTGGAGGGCCTCGACTGCCGACATCAGATCATCCGACCTCCCGGTCAAGGCGCGGGTCGCCTCGCTGCCGGGGTCTCCCGCCGGGCCCCTAGATGAGTCCAAGCAGATCACTTCGCGAAGAAACGCCGAGCTTCGTGAACACCTGGTACAGGTGGCCCTCCACTGTCCTGACGGAAATGCCCACTTCCAGGGCAATGTCCTTGTTGGAGACCCCGTTTCCGGCGAGGGTCGCGATCTGCCGCTCCCGTTCCGTGAGCAGCGGGCCCTTGTTGCGGGGCATGATGGGCAGGGCCGGAACAGACTCCGAGAGGCTCTCGAGCATGCTGTACGCGGCGTTGGCGCTGGCGGTGAGTCCGGCGCTCTTGGCGAAGTCGAACGCGAGGGCCGCGCACCTGGCCTGGACGGCGTCCAGTTCCAGGCCCGCGGCCTGCTCGGCGGCTTCGAGCATGATCGCGGCATCCTTTTTCCGGCTGCCGATGGCGACCGTGCGGGACAATTCGGCAAGCGGACCCTGCCTCAGCCCGGCCAGTTCCTCCAGGAAGAGAAAATCCTTGACGGTTCCGTTGACGGTGGCCCCGAACATGCAGATGCCGGCAAGGGTGTAGCGGCCCTTGCGGAAATGCGCCTCCCCGGACCGTACGAGCCGGTCCTTGGCCTCGGGGTCACCGAGCCATCGCGAGGCCATGTCCATGCAGAACTCCGTGGAACTGCTGACAGCGAAGCGGGCCGGGCCGTCAGCCGAGCGGGCCCGGTCCAGGTAGATCGCGGCCTGGACCGAATTGCCGGTCTGGGCGTAGGCGAAAGCGGTGGCGGCGTAGGCCTGGCGCAGGGACTGCAGGCTCGCCCGGACCTCAAGCTGGGCGATCGCGGCCAGCAACGGGTCCAGCGCCATGTAGCCGCGGCCGGCATAAACGTAGGCGAGTCCCACGGCGAGGTCGGTGGCTGCGCTGCCGGAATGCAGCCCGTGCCCGGCCCGGCCGCTGGCGTCCTTGAGCATGTCGATGGCCTGGCGCCACAGGCCGGACAGGAGCAGGACGTTGAAGGAGCGCCAGGCGAAGTTTTCGCGGATGCGCGGCACGTTGGACCACTCGCCCAGCTGTCCGCCGATTTCCCTCATGAGTTTGCGGGCATCGAGTTCCCGGCCCGTCATGGACAAGGCTTCCATCAGGATGATGGCCGACCGGAGCCGGTGCACGGGATCGGCGCCCGGGACGTCAGTGGTGGCCGCGGCGGTGAGCCGCTCCATCATGGGCTCGAAGTCCCCGATGAAGGAGAAGTAGTTGAACTCGCAGAGATCCAGGCACAGGCCGGCCCGGGAAAGTGCGGCGGGCGCGGCTGGCGGCTCGTCCAGGCTCAGGTCCTGGAGCCGGATCCTGGCCTGCCGGAGGAGCTCCGGGACCTTGCCGGCGCGGTCTTCGAGCCAGGCCATGCAGTCGGCCTTCGCCGCGATGAATTCGGCAAAGCTCTCGGCCGCGAGGTCGTCGACCTGCTGATCGGAGACGTCGTCGAGCGCCGACATGGCCTGCAGGGGCAGGCCGAGCTGGAGGTAGGCGGCCGATTTCTGGAGTTGCCCCTCGGCCCATTCAGCGTCCGAGGGAGACAGGCTGCCGGCGCATTTGAGCGCAAACTTCGGGTCAAAGAGCTTGACGGCGGCGCTGGCAGCGGCCAGCGCGTGGGCGGGTGCGAGCTGGGCGTGGCAGTCGTGGGTCCACGCCGCGTAGGCGAGCAGGTCCTCGACCGTCAGTTCATCGAGCTCGTGTTCCTGGTGCCCGGGGACCTTGTCCCGCAGCTCCAGCCGGCGCTCCACGCTAAGCCAGTTGCGGACGATGTCGCCGAGGTAGCGGTCGCCCAGAGTGACCAGGTGCCGGTCCGTGCGGTCGACGACGATCTGGCCGGCTTCTTCCATGTCGGCGATGACGCCGGGGCTGTACATCCTGGCCAGCCGCGACAGGGGCAGCGTCCGGGCACAGGAGAGGACGTCGATGACCTCTCGCGCCTCGGGCGTTTCCCTGGCGTACCTGGCCCTGACGATGTCTTCCAGCGCCGTCCGGCCGTCCAGCACGACTTCATCGACCAGGGTCCAGACCGATCCGGACAGGACAAGGTTTCCGCGTTCGATCTGTTCAGACACGACCGCCTGCAGGAGCGTGGGGCTGCCGCCGACCAGCTGGTGCAGCTGGCTTGCCAGGGCGGTCGAGACCCGATGGCCCAATGCTGACTGCAGGACCTCCAGCGTTTCGAGTTCGGTCAGGTTGGCGAGCCGGACCTCGGCGAGCTGGCCCGAGGTGATGAGCCAGTAGAAGTCCGGCGGAAGATCGGTGGTGCGCTGGGCCGTGGCGATCAGCCGGGCGGTCCGGGTCTGCAACAGATTCAGCAGGACCCCGGTACTGAGTTCGTCGAGGGCCCCGGCGTTGTCGAGCAGGATCACGCACTGACGGCCGGCGGCGTCGTCGCGGATCAGCGAGGTAATACCGTGCAGGATGGCGGTCGGCGAGCCAAGGGAGCTCTGCGGGAGCCGGGCCAGGGTGAACGCGAGGCAACCGTACGGTGTTGCCGAACCCGGTCCTGTGCTCCGGAGCTGGATGGTGTAGACCTCGGGGCCGAATCCCGCGAGGGCCGTCCTGCCGACGAGCGTCTTGCCGACGCCGCGGTCGCCGGTGATGACGACGCCCATCCGGTCCTGCGCAAGCAGCTCCATCCGGACACGCTCGGCATCGGCGTTCCGCGCCAGACCGGACCAGCCGTGCCTTGTTACCGGACCGGCTGCTTGTTCTTCTTCGGCGGGTGCCAATGTAGTGGAAACATTCCCCCAGCCCAGCGAATCCCTCGACATGTAGTTTCCTTCGTACCGCCTTGTAGACAGCAACCCCAGACTGCCCACTTAGAAGTAGCGTATCCCTATCCCCCGACATGAGAGTAGACAGATCATAACTGGAATGCCGAAAGCTTGGAAAGGAAACCCGTCATGTGGATAAAACCGGACCGCGCGGCCGCTGCCGCTGAGCCGGCCCGTGTGGGTTTAAGGGGCCTTGGCCGGGTGGAACTTTTGCTGGGCGGCGAGGAGTCCATCGTTGACTAGGACTTCGACGGCGTCGGCCGCCGAGTCGATGAGGAAGGGCAGTTCCTTCTTCTCCGGGGCGGAAAAGTCGCGCAGGACGAAGTCCGCGGTGTCCATCCGGCCGGGCGGACGCCCCACGCCCACCCGCACGCGCAGGTAGTCCTTGGTGGCCAGGGCCTTGGAGATGTCCCGCAGCCCGTTGTGGCCGCCTTCGCCGCCGCCGATCTTGAGCTTCACGGTGTCGAAGGGGATGTCGATCTCGTCGTGGACGGCAACGACGTGGGCGGGATCGATCCCGTAGAACTGTGCCAGGGCCGAGACCGGGCCGCCGGAGACGTTCATGTAGGACTGCGGCTTGGCCAGCACGATCCGCGGACCGCCGATGCCCAGGCGCCCTTCCAGGACCTGGGCACGCGACTTGTGCGACTTGAAGCGGCCGCCGACACGCGAGGCGAGTTCGTCCAGGACCATCTGGCCGACGTTGTGCCGGTTGTGGCTGTACTCGGTTCCGGGATTGCCAAGGCCTACGATCAGCCAGGTGTCGGTCATGGATCAGTCCTTCGGTGGGCCAGGTTCAGGGCGGGGCGCGTCAGGCGGGGTGCCTCAAGCGGTAAGCCGGCTCCGGGGCGGCGCCGGAGACGACGGCGGCCGGGCCCCCAAAGGGACCCGGCCACCAGAGAATTCGCCGGAACTACTCGGCGGAGACCGAGGAACCCTCGGTGGTGTCGGCCGAAGCCTCTTCCTCGGAGACCTCGGTGGCCTCGGAGATGTGAACGACGAGAGCCTCGGCGTCGGCCAGCAGGATGGAGCCCTTCGGCAGGACCAGGTCGGAAGCGTGGATGTGCTCGCCGGCGGTGCGGCCCTCAATGCTGACCTCGATGGCGGTCGGCAGGTGGGTTGCTTCGGCCTCGAGGGAGACGGTGGTCATTTCCTGGTTGTACACGTTGCCCGGAGCCAGTTCACCGGTCAGGGTAACGGGGACGTCAACGGTGACCTTCTCGCCCGTGCGGACGGTCAGCAGGTCGAGGTGCTCGATGATCTGCTTGATCGGGTTGCGCTGGATGTCCTTGACGAGGGCCAGGTGCTGCTCGCCGTTGATGTCCAGGGTCAGCAGGGCGTTGGCCTTGCGGACGGCCAGGGTGGTGGCCTTCGCCGGCAGGGTGATGTGGATCGGCTCGGCGCCGTGGCCGTAGATGACGGCCGGGATCAGGTTGGCCATGCGGGCGCGGCGGGCAAAGCCCTTGCCGAATTCGGTGCGTACTTCTGCTGCGAGCTTCTGCTCAGACATGGATATCTCCTGGTGGGATTTCAAGCGGCGGGACTAAACGGTGTTCAGCAAGGGCGGAGGTCTGTTTACGACCTTCAACGCCGGGCTGCCGTGCAGCTGACCTTCAGAAGGAGATTCAGACCCAGTCGATAACGGAGACCAGCAGTCCGGTTTTCCGTGCATACGGTCTACCGGCGCTCTCCCTCGCCAAGGTTTCGGTACAAGGCTACCAGCGCGGGCACGGATTCGTGAAAACGCGCCCGCGCGGGCCCAATCTACGCGTTGCCGTCGAAGAGGCTGGTGACGGAGCCGTCGTCGAACACTTCGCGGATGGCGCGGGCGATCAGCGGTGCGATGGACAGCACGGTCAGCTGCGGGAAGTACTTGTCCGCGGTGATCGGCAGCGTGTTGGTGACCACGACCTCGCGGGCGCCGGACTCGGAGAGCCGGCGGGCCGCCGGATCGGAGAACACGGCGTGGGTCGCGGCGATGATGACATCCTTGGCCCCGGCGTTCTTGAGCACCTGGACGGCGCCGGAGATGGTTCCGCCGGTGTCGATCATGTCGTCGATCAGGACACAGGTGCGGCCTTCGATCTGGCCCACGACCGTCTTGGAGACGGCCTGGTTGGGCACGGTGAGGTCGCGGCTCTTGTGCACGAAGGCCAGCGGCGCGCCGCCGAGGCGCTCGGCCCACTGCTCCGCGACGCGGACGCGGCCGGTGTCCGGGGAGACGACCGTGACCTTGTCCGAGCCGACGCGGGTGCGGATGTAGTCGGCCAGGAGCGGAATGGCCATGAGGTGGTCCACGGGGCCGTCGAAGAAGCCCTGGATCTGGGAGGTGTGCAGGTCCACGCTCATGATGCGGTCGGCGCCGGCGGTCTTGTACAGATCGGCGACGAGGCGTGCCGAGATCGGCTCGCGGCCGCGGCCCTTCTTGTCCTGCCGGGCGTAGGGGTAGAACGGGGACACGACGGTGATGCGCTTGGCGGAGGCCCGCTTGAGCGAATCGATCATGATCAGCTGTTCCATGAGCCAGTTGTTCAGCGGGGCCGGGTGGGCCTGGATCACGAAGGCATCGGTGCCGCGGACGCTCTCGCCGGCCCGCACGTAGATCTCCCCGTTGGCGAAGTCGTAGGCATCCAGGGGCAGCAGCTCGGTGCCGAGCTCCTTCGCGATCTCCTTCGCCAGCTCAGGGTGCGCGCGCCCCGCGGCCAGCACCAGCTTCTTCTCGCCGTGTGCCGTAATTTCGCTCATGATTGCTAGCCCTCTTCTGTCGGTGCCGGAGTAGTGGAGGATGTTGGGGCGGCGCCGCGGCGGCGGCGACTCGGCCAGGGCGGCGGAAACGGACCCGGGGCGGTTGGCCGCAACCCAGCCCTCCGCGTTCCGCTGCTTGGCCACGGAGATGACGAGGGCGCCGGCGGGGACGTCCTGGCGGATGATCGCGCCGGCGCCGCTGTAGGCGCCGTCGCCCACGCGCACGGGAGCCACGAACACGGTGTTGGAGCCGGTGCGCACGCCGGAGCCGATCACCGTGCGGTGCTTCTTCTCGCCGTCGTAGTTGGCGGTGATGTTGCCGCAGCCGATGTTGGTGTCCTCGCCGATTTCCGCGTCTCCGGCGTAGCCGAGGTGGGACAGCTTCGAGCCGCGGCCGATCGTGACGTTCTTGGTCTCGTAGAACGCGCCGATCTTGCCGGTCTCGCCCAGGACGGTGCCGGGGCGCAGGTACGTGAAGGGACCGACGCTGGCGCGGGCACCGATCGTGGAGCCGGAGCCGTGCGTGCGGATCACCGTGGCGCCCTCCCCCACCGAGACGTCGGTCAGGGTGGTGTCCGGGCCGACGACGGCGTCGCGCGCCACCGAGGTGGCGCCGTGCAGCTGGGTGTTGGGCAGGAGCCGGACGTCCTCGTCGAGCGTCACCGTGGAGTCGATCCACGTGGTGGCGGGATCCACGACGGTCACGCCGGCGCGCATCCAGGCCTCGACCGTGCGGCGGTTGTGTTCGGCACCGAGGGCCGACAGCTGGACGCGGTCGTTCGCGCCCTCCACCTGCCAGCGGTCTTCGGTGACGACGGCGGCAACGCGGCCGCCCGCGGCGCGGGCCAGGGCCAGGACATCGGTGAGGTACTTTTCGCCCTGGGCGTTGTCCGTGGTGACGTGGACCAGCGCGTCGCGCAGCACGGCGGCGTCGAAGGCGTAGATGCCGGAGTTGATTTCACGGATTTCGCGTTCGGCCTCGGTGGCGTCCTTGTGCTCGCGGATGCCGGTGACAGTTCCGTCCTCGGCCCGGAGGATGCGGCCGTAACCGGTGGCGTCCTCGAGCACGGCGGTGAGGACCGTAACGGCGTTGCCCTCGGCCTCGTGGGCGGCGACGAGCTCGGCGAGCAGTCCGCCGGTGAGCAGCGGGACATCTCCGTAGGTGACAACGACAGTTCCGCTCAGCGGTTCTTCGGGGTGAAGGGCGTCAAGGGCCTCCAGTGCGGCTTCGACCGCGCGGCCGGTGCCGGGCACATCGTCCTGGTCCACGATCAGGGCTTTCGGATCGAGGGCGGCGACGTGGGCGGCCACGAGGTCGCGTTCATGCCGGACCACCAGGGCAAGTTCGCGGGGGTGGACGCTGCGGGCGGCCTGCAGGGCGTGGCCGACCAGGGAGCGGCCGCCGATCTCGTGGAGAATCTTTGGCGTACGGGATTTCATCCGGGTACCGGCCCCTGCAGCTAGGACGATCACGGCGGCTGGGCCAGTGTTCTCGGGGCTCACGTATTGGCTCTCCTTGCTTGGTTGCGCAGTGTGTCTCGCCAGTTCCGCCCATAGGACTCGAACCTATACTCCACGGCTCCAAAGGCCGGGGTGCTGCCATTACACCAGAGCGGACCGTGCCGGGCATGACCTGTGGCACGAGAACCAATTCTGCCACGAAGGTTGACGCTCGTGCGACTCAGCACCCGAAGGGACGGGCGGCGGGGCGGCGTAGCGGACGGCGGCAGCGGGCGGGCGGCGGGGCGGCGGACGGGCGCGGCCGCGCGGTAGGGCATGATGGAGCTGTGAGCAAGAGTGGAGGCGCATCCGGCGGGGCGGACGGCGGCAACGGCAGGCCCGTGCGTGCCCCCGGCTACGTTCCCCGGCCCCGCATGACCGGCCAGCAGCGCCGCAAGCAGTTGATCGGCATCGGCCGGGGGCTTTTCGCCCTCCGCGGCTTGGACGGCACCACCATCGAGGAAATCGCCGCCACCGCCGGCGTCTCCAAGCCGGTGATCTACGAGCACTTCGGCTCCAAGGAGGGCCTGTACACCCAGGTGGTGGACTACGAGTTCCACATCCTGCTGACCTCCGTCAACGATGCCCTGGCCGAGGACGCCAAGCCGCGCGTCCTGGTGGAACGGGCCGCCCTGGCCCTGCTGACCTACATCGAGGAACGGACCGACGGCTTCCGGATCCTCATGCGCGACGCACCGCCGTCGCAGCCGGAGGGGGCCTTCTCGTCCCTGCTCTCACAGGTGACGGCCCGCGTGGAACACATCCTCCAGGACGAGCTCGCCCGCCGCGGCTTCAGCCCGGCCGACGGGGCCATGTACGCCCAGATGCTCGTGGGGATGGTCGCGATGACCGGCCAGTGGTGGCAGGACAGCCGCACCCCGGACAAACGCGAGGTCGCCGCGCACCTCGTGAACCTGGCCTGGAACGGCCTCACCGGCCTGCAGAAGGACCCGGAGCTCCGCAGCGACGACTGAATCCCGTGGTCCGGTCGCGGGGCTCGCTTGCTGCCGCGTGATGGAGAGTCTCCGGCGCTCCCCGGGGACGGGGGCTGGGGACATGCCCTCCCCTGGCCCCGAGGAATGGACATAACACCAACATGCCCATCCCTGGCCTGCACCGCGGGACATGTCCTCAGGGCTTCCAGCCCTCCGCGGGACATGTCCATTGGTGGCCTGCACGTAGGGACATGTTCGCGCTCAGCCTGCGCCAACGTCATTGAGCGCTCCGCGGGACATGTCCATCCCTGGCCTGCACCGCGGGACATGTCCTGCAGGGCTCTCAAGTGCTCCGCTGGACATGCCCTCCCCTGGGCCCGAGGAATGGACATAACACCAATATGCCCATCCCTGGCCTGCACCGCGGGACATGTCCTCAGGGCTTTCAGGGCTCCGCGGGACATGTCCATTGGTGGCCTGCGACGAGGGACATGTCCTGAGGGTTTCGAGTGGTCCGAGGGACATGTCCAGCCGTGCCGCAACACACTGGGCATGTCCCCCGGGCCACCAGGAGATTACTCCCCCAGCACCTCGAGGGCCTCGAGCCATTCGAGTTCGAGGGCTTCGCGTTCCCCGGCGAGCTCCTGGAGCTTCTTGTTGAGCTCGGCGAGCTGGTCGAACTTGCTCGCATCTCCGGCCCCGGCCGTCATCTGGGCATGGATCTTGTCTTCCTGCTGCTTGAGTTTGCCCAGCTGGCGGTCGATCCGGTTCTTGGCCTTGCGGGCGTCGCGCTTTTCCGCCTCGGAAGGTCCGGACGGCGGCCGGCGCGGAACCGGCACTAGCGGAGGTGACCGGGTTGCCGCCGCCGGTGATCGTGGAGCCCGCCAGCGCGGCTTCGCGCAGTTCGAGGTACTGGTCCACGCCGCGCGGCAGGGCGCGGATCTTGCCGTCGCCGAGGAGCGCCATCTGGTGGTCCGTGACGCGCTCCAGCAGGTAGCGGTCGTGGCTGACGACGACGAGCGTGCCGGGCCAGCCGTCGAGCACGTCTTCCACGGCGGCCAGGGTGTCGGTGTCGAGGTCGTTGGTCGGCTCGTCGAGCATGAGCACGTTCGGCTCCCCCACGAGCAGGCGCAGGAGCTGCAGGCGCCGGCGTTCGCCACCGGAGAGGTCCCTGACCGGGGTCCACTGCTTCTCGTTGGTGAAGCCAAGCTGCTCCACGAGCTGGCCGGCGGTGAATTCCTTGCCGCCGACGTTGAAGGAGCGCTTTTCGCGCTCGATCACTTCGATCACGCGCAGGTCCGAGACGTCGTCGAGCTCCTTGACCTCCTGGGTGAGGACCGCGGTGACCACAGTCTTGCCGCGCTTGACCTTCCCGGAGGTGGGCTGGATCTCGCCGTTGAGGAGCTTCAGCAGGGTGGTCTTGCCGGCGCCGTTGACACCCACGAGGCCCAGCCGCTCGCCGGGTGCAAGCCGCAGCGTGATGTTGTCGAAGAGCTTCTGCCCGGCGGCGCCGCCGAGGAAGTCGAGCGAGACGTTCTCGAGGTCCAGGACGTCCTTGCCGAGCCGGGCGGTGGCCATCTTGCTCAATGCCGTCGAGTCGCGCGGCTCGGGGACATCGGCGATCAGGGCGTTGGCCGCCTCGATCCGGAATTTGGGCTTGGCGGTGCGGGCCGGGGCGCCGCGCCGGAGCCAGGCCAGCTCCTTCTTCACGAGCTGCTGGCGCTTGCTTTCCACCACGGAAGCGGAGCGGTCGCGTTCGGCGCGGGCCAGCACATAGGCGGCGTAACCGCCGTCGAACGGGTCCATGATGCCGTCGTGGATTTCCCAGGTCTTGTTACAGACTTCATCGAGGAACCAGCGGTCGTGGGTGACCACGAGGAAGGCGCCCTGGTTGGCCCGCCAGCGGGTCTTCAGGTGCCGGGACAGCCACGCGACGCCTTCGACGTCGAGGTGGTTGGTGGGCTCGTCGAGCATGATGACGTCGTGGTCCTCGATCAGCAGCTTGGCCAGCGCCACGCGCCGCTTCTGCCCGCCGGAGAGCGCGTGGACGTTGGCGTGCCAGTCGACGTCGGACACCAGGCCGCCCATGACTTCGCGGATCTGGGGATTGCGGGCCCATTCATAGTCGGCCTGGTCACCGACGATCGCGGCGCCGACGGTGAGGTCGCCGTCGAGCACGTCGCTCTGGTCCAGGTAGCCGATGTTGACCTCGCTGCGCTTGGTCACCCGGCCGGAGTCCGGGGTGGAGCGCATCGCCAGCAGCCGCATGAGGGTCGACTTGCCGTCGCCGTTGCGGCCCACCATGCCGATCCGGTCGCCCTCTTCAAGGCCGAGGGTAATGCCATCGAGGACGGTACGGGTTGCATACGAAACCGTGAGGTTCTCGCCGCCGAGCAGGTGTGCCACTGGGAACTGCTTTCTTAGGTGTATCGGTGAGGTGTATGCGGTGAAATGTTGCGGTGGGGAGCGCAAAAGCTCCTAAAGGAGCGTATCGGAGATGATGCGGGCACCGTGCACCGGGCCGTGGACGGCCATGGCGTCGAGGCCGTGGTGCCGGAGATCGTCGGCCAGCCCCTGGGCCGCCTCCGGGTTGTGGGCCAGCAGCGCGATCGTGGGTCCGGATCCGGACACGATTCCGGCGATCGCCCCCAGTGATTCGCCAAGCCCGAGGGTGTCCCGCAGGCCCGGTGCCAGCTCGATCGAGGCGCGCTGGAGGTCGTTGACCAGGACGCGGCTGAGGGCGTCGGAGTCGCCGCTGCGCAGTGCCGTGAGGACGCCGGGGTCGACGGCGACCGGCTCCTCGACCGCCACGCCCTCCGCCGCGCGCAGCCGGTCCAGAGTCCGGAAGACCTCCGGCGTGGACAGGCCGAAGTCGGCCGTGACCAGGACCCAGTCCGTCTGGGCCTTGACGAGGGCCGGCGAGAGGTCGTCGCCCACGCCCAGACCGACGGCGGTGCCGCCCAACAGCGCGAACGGAACGTCGGCGCCGAGTTCGGCGGCCAGGTGGGCCAGCTCATCGCGGGAGAGTCCGCTGTTCCACAACGCGTCGCAGGCCAGCAGGGTGGCGGCGGCGTCGGCGGACCCGCCGCCCATGCCGCCGGCCACGGGCACCCGTTTGGTGATCTCCAGGTGGACGCCGGTGGCGTGCTCGGAGACGTCGGCCATGATCGCCGCCGCCTTGTACGCCAGGTTGCGGTGATCGAGCGGGATGTCCACGCCGTCGAGGTCCAGGGTGCTCGCGTCGCTGATGCTGACGGTGATCCCGCCGGTATCGGTGCTGGTGGCGGCGACTTCCTCGTAGAGTGAGACCGCCAGGTAGACGCTGGCCACCGAGTGGTAGCCGTCCGGCCGCAGCGGTCCGACATCCAGTGAGACGTTGACCTTGCCTGGAGCCTTGACCCGGACAGTCCTCGCGGCAAAGCGCCCTCTCACTGCGTTCATGGCTCCACGCTATGGCATCGCGGCCCCGGCTCCAAGCACGGGACGGCTCCCATGGAACTCAGAAGGAAACTCAGGAGTCCGGCTGCGCGTGGGCTTCGGCGATTCTGGCGAACGCCGCAATATCGATCACTTCACCGCGGGCGGAAGGATCGACGCCGGCGGCCCGCAGGCAGCGTTCGGCCTCGGCGGCACTGCCGGCCCAGCCGGCCAGCGCCGCCCGCAGCGTCTTGCGGCGCTGCGCGAAGGCGGCGTCGATCACGGCGAAGACCTGTTCCCGGGTGGCAGTCGTGACGGGTGGTTCCCGGCGGGTGAACGCGACCAGGCCGGAGTGGATCTTGGGTGCCGGCCAGAAGACGTTCATGCCGATCACGCCGGCCTTGCGCATGCTGCTGTACCAGGCGGCCTTGACCGAGGGCACGCCGTAGGTCTTGGAGCCGGGCCCGGCCGCGAGGCGGTCGGCGACCTCGTCCTGGACCATGACGAGCCCGTGCTGCAGGCTCGGGAAGTGCTGCAGGAGGTGCAGGACCACGGGAACGGCGACATTGTAGGGAAGATTCGCCACGAGCGCGGTCGGTTCCGCGGGCAGCTCCGTGACCCTCATGGCATCGGCCAGGACGAGGTGGAAATTCCCGACGGCGTCCGGCCGCCACGCACCGACCGTGGCCGGCAGCCGCGCGGCGAGGACCGGATCGATTTCGACGGCGACCACGGTCCGGGCGGCGTCCAGCAGGCCCAGGGTCAGCGACCCGAGGCCGGGCCCCACTTCGAGGACCGTCTCATCGGCCCGGATGTCCGCGGCGGCCACGATCCGCCGGATGGTGTTGCCGTCGATGACGAAGTTCTGGCCCAGGGTCTTCGTGGGCCGCACGCCGATTTCCTCTGCCAGCCGGCGGATATCGGAGGCGCCCATGAGCGGTGCGGGCGCCGCTGACGGCAGGCTTTCGGGGGCGGAGGGGCTCGGTTCAGTCACCTAGGTATCCTATCCCGGCGCCGGTACGCCACAGGCCGGGCCCGGAGAGAATCCGGACCCGGCCTGTGCGGTCACCGCAGCTGTGGTCAGCGGCCGCGGCAGCCGGGCGGTCAAGAGCCGGCGTCGGCCGGCGGCGTGCTAGCTGGAGGCGGCCCAGCCGCAGCCCCAGGGGCCGAGGCCGCGCTGCGCGTAGACGCGGTTGGCGATGTCGATCTGCTGGGCCTTGGTGGCCGCAGCGGCGTTCGGGGCGTAGGCGCCGCCGCCGGAGCCGAGCCAGGTCCGGACGTCGAACTGCAGGCCGCCGTAGTAGCCGTTGCCGGTGTTGATGGACCAGTTGCCGCCGGACTCGCACTGGGCGATCTTGTCCCACATGGCCTGGTTCATCATCGCGGGGGCAGCGGCGCCGGTGTTGGCGGCGGGCTTGGGCTTTTCCTTGGTGCCCACCGTGACCTTCTCGGTGACCGGCTGGGCGCTGACAGTCTCGGACACGAGGGTCCGGGAGGCTTCGCGGCCGTCGACGAGGACCAGCTTGAAGCTCTTCTTGGTGGTACCGGCGACGCCGGCCTGGGTGACAGTCTTCTCACCCTTGAACATGTCGGCGCTTTCGGTGGTGAGCGTCTCGAACGCGACAGGCTCGGTGGTGTCGGCCGTCTTGCTGACGTCCACCCGGGAGACCTTGATGACCATGTCGTTGACCACCGGCGCGTTCCCGGGCTGGGAGACGCGGTCGCTGGCTCCGAGCGAAAGCCCGGCGTCGTCAAGGACGTTGGCCACAGTGGCCGCCGTCGTGGTGGTCGCCGCTGCCTTGCCGTCCGCGACGATGCTGACCTTCTTCGGCGTCGAGATGGCAACGAAGGAACCGGAGACCGCCAGCTGGGCGTCCTTGGGCACCGACACCTGCGAGGCGCTGGCCACTCCGAGTTCGGTCACGAGCCCTTCGACGGTGGGCGAGGTGGTGTTGATGGTCCGTTCGGCGCCGTCCAGGCTGACCTTGACGGCCTTGGCGAGGTTGACATTGATGACTGATCCGTCCTGCACGTGGGCGTCCAGCGAAGGCGACACCCGGTCGGATGGCTGCAGTTCAACCTTGGCACCCTTGACGACCTGTCCGACGGTTCCGCCGAAGGTCTGGACGGAGCTGACTTTGCCGTCCACGTTGAGTGTGATCGTCTTGTTGTTGCCGACGAAGGCCACGAGGCCCAGCACCAGTGCCACCAGCACCACGAGCTGCGTGCCAACCTTGACGAAGCTGATCTTGCCGTCCGATGTGAAGAACTTGACCACGATTGCCCGAATCTCTTAGACCTTCCGGGCACGGGGATAAATGCACGTAACACCCTCCGTGAGCGCGCCAAGGGCGGCCCCGGACCGGGTCCGGAGCGTCACAGATCATGCGTGCACTGCCTCACCCAAAACGAGAGCGCGCATGTGGTTCGTTTGCCACGATGCACGCCCTGCTTGAGTGAAATTATCCGTAGGCCTTCCCCGACCCCGGCTAATAGTTGACCACTGTAACCGTAGCGTTATAAAGCATCCAAGAATTTGTGCATACCCGGTATCCCAGGACGGTCACTAAACGGGACCGTTTCAGGCCCAGGATCCGTACGCCCGCAGGGAATTTTCGGCGATCTGCGCGCACAGTCCGGAAAGGTCGGATCCGGTCACATCGGCCATGGCCCGAACCGTGTAGGGAACCATGTAGCTTGCGTTCGGGCGGCCGCGATGCGGGTGCGGGGTGAGGAAGGGCGCGTCGGTCTCGACCAGGATCCGGGCCGGCTCCGCGATGGCCAGCGCTGCCCTCAGGTTTGACGCGTTTTTGAACGTCAAGGTCCCGGCAAAGGACATGTACCAGCCCTCCGCGTTGCACGTCCGGGCGAGCGCCTCGTCGCCGGAGAAGCAATGGAAGACCACGCGCTCCGGGGCCCCTTCTTCGCGCAGCACCTGGACGACGTCGTCGTGGGCGTCGCGGTCGTGGATCTGCAGCGTCAGTCCGAGCCGCTTGGCGATGTCGATATGGCGGCGGAACGAATAGCGCTGGTGGGCCAACCCCTCCCCCTCGGTCCGGAAGAAGTCGAGGCCGGTCTCACCGATCGCCCGGACCCGCGGGTGGGCGGCCAGGGCCTCGATCTCGGCCAGGGCGTCCTCCAGTTCGCCGCGCCGGGCGTAGTCCGGGGCATCGTTGGGATGGAGGGCGACGGCGCCCAGCAGCCGCGAATCGAGGTCCACGGCCTTGACCGTAAAGCGGGACGATTCGAGGTCGCAGCCCACCTGCACCGCACCCTGGACGCCCACCGCGGCGGCGGCGTCGAGGGCGTCTTTGACGCTCACCGAGAGCTCCGCGCCGGGAAAGTCCAGATGGGTGTGGTTGTCCATGACCGGGACGGGCAGCGGTTCGGGTGCGGGCGGATAGCCGCTGCGTCCGGTACCGTCATTTCCGGGCGACCGGAACGGGACGGGCGTGAGGGGATTGAGCATTCTTCCACCCTAACGGGCGCCCAGAATTCCCCGGAACTCTCTGTCAGGCCCGGCAGTTGTGTTAGTAGTCTGTTAGTACTCTGATATTTACCCGTAAGGAAACAGGCGAACCCCACTGCGGGGCCCGGCGGCCGTTGCCGGTCCGTTCCGGGACCCACCAGTGCTGAAAGGCTGCCGATGGATTACCACCGCACTTCCTTGGATGAAGTCCTCCCCGAAGGACACAGCTTCCCGGGCCGCCCCGCTACGGATGCAGACGCTACGGATGCAACTACAGTCGGCCAGCGGCCCTCGCCGCATGAGCCGGCGGCGATGGACGCACAGGCCTTCCACTCAGCCAGCACCCGGATCCTCACGGCCATCAATACGGTCATCGACGGCAAGGCCGAAGCGGCAAGGCTGGCGCTCACCGTGCTCCTCGCCCAGGGCCATCTGCTCCTGGAAGACGTCCCGGGGGTGGGCAAGACGTTGCTGGCCAAGACCCTGGCCCGGAGCATCGACTGTTCCGTCAGCCGGATCCAGTTCACCCCGGACCTGCTCCCGTCCGACGTCACGGGCGTGTCCATCTACAACCAGGCGACCCGGTCCTTCGAGTTCCGGCACGGCGCGGTGTTCGCCAATATCGTCATCGGCGACGAGATCAACCGCGCCTCGGCCAAGACGCAATCAGCCCTGCTGGAGTGCATGGAAGAGCACCAGGTCACGGTGGACGGCACGTCCTACCGGCTGGATGAGCCGTTCATGGTGGTGGCTACCCAGAACCCCATCGAGATGGAGGGCACCTACCCGCTCCCGGAAGCGCAGCGCGACCGCTTCATGGCCCGGATTTCCATGGGTTACCCGGACACGGAGTCCGAGATGGAGATGCTCGAAACCCATCAGGCCTCGTCTCCGCTGGCCCGCGTGACGGCAGTGGTCACCGCGGCGGAAGTGGCCGCGATGATTGCCACGGTGCAGCAGGTCTACGTGTCCCGCTCCATCAAGGAGTACACGGTCGCCCTGGGACGGGCCACGCGTGAAAGCGGGCTTCTCCGGCTCGGCGCCAGCCCCAGGTCCATGCTGCAGCTCCTGCGGGCGGCGAAGGCCACGGCCGCGCTTGAGGGCCGGGACTTCGTGATCCCGGACGACGTCGTCAGCGTCGCCGAAGCCGTGCTCGCCCACCGGATCATCCTCGACCGCAAGGCGGCCAGCACGGGCGAGACGCCGCAAAGCGTCATCCGGGCCATCATCGCCAAAACCCCCGTCACCCCGGAGGTGACGGCTGTCTGCCAACGGAACCGGCCGCCCGGGCCGGAACAAGGCCTCGGCCGCGCCGCCCAAACAGCCGAATCCGCGCTAGGAAACGGTTCCGCCGTGGCGTTGAGGGATCGGTTCCCCGGACACATCTTCAGCACCCGCGGCTGGGGCCTGCTCGGCGCGGGTGCGTTGTCCCTGCTCGCCGCGCAGATCATGGGGCGCCGGGATTTGCTGGCGCTGGCCGTCCTGCTGCTGGTCCTGCCCCTGCTGTCCCTGGCCGGAACCCGCGTCCTGAAACCGAGGTTCCGGGTCTACCGCGAGTTCAATCCGTCGCCGGTGGAAACGTCCGCGCGCACCACGGTGCGGCTGGCCGTCGCGCGGACCGGGGCCGGAACCGGCCACGCGGTCATGGAGGAGCACTTGCCGGCCCGGTTCGGCGAATCCCCCGTCTTCCGTTTCCCGGCCCGTACGGCCGCCGGCGGCACCAGCCGCTATGAGTACCACCTGCGCTCGGCCAAGCGCGGCCAGTTCCTGATCGGGCCCGTCACGGCGGAGTTCAGCGACCCCTTCGGGTTGTCCTTCCACCGGCACGCGATCGACGACGGCGACCTCCTCACCGTGACGCCCGCCGCCGTCGAGCTCCCCGAGACGGGGCTGGCCGGCGCCCGCGGACACGACGGCGTCACCGCCACCCGGGTCCGGGCGAATCCGAGCGACGACGACGTCATGACCCGCGAATACCGTCACGGGGATCCGATGCGCCGGGTGCACTGGGCCGCGACCGCCCGCCACGGGGCCCTCATGGTGCGCCAGGAGGAATCCGTCACGACCCCCGAGGCGACCATCATCCTGGACCAGCGACTCTCGGCCTACCCCCACGGGGTGATGGGTCACGGCGCCTTTTCCTCCGGCGGCCGCCCCGGCCCGGCAGGGACCGGGGACGCGGACGGCCATGAGCTGCTGACGTGCGACGCCTTCGAATGGGCCGTCACGGCGGCGATGTCGATCGGCGCGCACCTCGCGGAACGCAACTACTCCCTGCGGTTCCTGGACAGCGCGGGCGCGCCCGCCTTCCGGCATTCGCCGTCCGCCCCCGATCCGGAGGCCGAGGAGTACACCGGAGCGTCAGGCCTGCAGTCCATCGCGGAAAGCCTGGCCGCCATCCAGCTCACCGGTCCGCACCACGCCCACGCGCACCGCCATCGCACCCCCGGACCCCGCCCGCAGCCCGGCCGGCAGCGCCGGCCCGCAGCCAATGCGGCGGCCAGTTCTGGAGCCACTGCGGCGGGCATTGCGGGAGCCAAGGCCGCATCTTCCGGGCAGGATGCCGCCCGCTCCGGGGCCGCCGCAGGGACCGGGACCGCGCCGCCGGCCTTCGACGACGCCCTCATGGACAAGCTCTCCGCCCACCGGCTGCGGGGGCCGATCCTCGCGGTCCTGGGCCACCTGACCCCGGCCGAGGCCCGGGCGCTGTCCCCGGCGGCCGGGTTCGGAGCGAACGCCTTCGCACTGCTGGTCACGGACCAGGCACCCGATTCCGGCGAGATGCCCGAGGTCCTGGAGGCGCTGCGGCTGGGCGGATGGCGGGCCGTGGCGGTATCCGCACGGAGTCCGCTACCCGCCGCGTGGGCCGCCTTCGACGAGGCAGACCCGGCCATGGCCGCTGCCGCCGATGTCCGCCGCGGCGCAGGGAGCCGGCCATGACCCTCACACCGCACCGCAGCACCGGCTCGTCCTCCGGCACCGCCGGCACCGAGAAGAACCGACAGTCCTGTCCCCCGGCGCGGCGTCCCGGCGGGACGGTCCCGGCGCCGAGCCCTGGATGATGGGGACCGCCGTCGCGGTGGCCGTCGCAGGTGCTGCCCTCGGATTCAACGGCGTCCTGCGCGGGTGGGCCTGGTACTCCCCCGTGTTCACCACCGTCCTTGCCGTTGCCTTCTCCATGGCCATGCTCCGGTCACTGCGTGCCCGGACATGGCTCGTGGCTGCCGGCGGGCTGGCCGCGCTCATCCTGGTCCTGACCTTCACCTTCTTCCGGCAGCACAGCATCGCCGGGTTAATCCCGTCGTCGGACACCCTGAACTACCTGGGAAAGTTCCTCCGGCGGGCCAGCGAGACCGTCCTGGCCGAGAGCACCCCGGTGGCCCCCAACGCCGGAATCGTCATGCTGATCTGCGCCGTCCTTGGGCTGCTGGTGATCCTCATCGATGCCCTCGCGTTCCCGCTGGCATTGCCGGCCACGAGCGGGCTCGCGATCCTGGCAATCCTCGTGGTGCCGGCCATGGTCAAACCGCAAAGCGTGGGGGTGCTCGGGTTCGTCGGGGCCGCCGTCGGCTATCTGTTGATCCTGGGGTGCAGCCACTGGTTCACGCCGGATGCCCGCACCCGGGCCGACACCGCACGGAACCCCGGGCAGCTCCGGCGCGGCGCGGTCACGGCCGTCATGGCGCTGGCCATCACACTGCTGCTGCAGCCGGTGATTCCGGGCTTCGACCAGGGCACGTTCCCGCAGGGCTCGCGGCTGAACCCGTTCGGCGGCGCCACCGGCCTGAACCCGATGATCAGCCTGGGCAACAGCCTGCGCAGCCCCTCCGGCGAAGGCCGCATCACCTTCGCGACCAACGCGTCGACGACGCCGTACCTGCGCTCGGTGACGGTGGACAGCTTTGACGGCGATTCCTGGGCACCCGATGACCGCGAGTCCACCCGGCGTCCGGGCACCGGCAGGATCGATTCCGGCCTAGAGACCGCCGCGACAGAGTTCCGCGTGATCACGGCCGTGAACACGGGCCAGTACACGAGCCCCTACCTCCCCGCGCCCTACGCCCCGGAATCGGTCAGCGGCCTCACGGGACGCTGGAGCTGGGATCCGGCCACGCTCAGCATCAAGGGGGTGGACACGAACGCCCGTGACCAGCAGTACGTGGTCACGTCCGTCACCCCCCAGCTCACGGCCGCGCTGCTGGCCGGGGCCTCCGAGCCGGTGCGCGGAGTCCCCGAGCAGTTCCTCCGGCAGCCGTCGAACGTTCCGGAGATTGTGCGCACCACGGCCGACCGGGTGACGGCCCGGGCCGCCACGCCGTATGCGCGGGCCATGGCCATCCAGAAGTACCTGCGCTCCCTCGAGTTCAGCTATTCCCTGCAGTCTCCCGTGCAGGGCGGCTACGACGGCAACGGCCTGTCCGTGCTGGCGGACTTCCTGACCCAGAAGAGCGGCTACTGCATTCATTTCGCCTCGGCCATGGCCGTGATGGCCAGGCTTGAGGGCATTCCCAGCAGGATCGCCGTGGGCTACGCCCCGGGGCGCTCCACCGGCGCCACCGTGTCCGTCTCGGGCCAGGGTCCGCTGCCGGAGTTCGAGGTCGATGCCCGGGACGCCCATGCCTGGCCGGAGCTGTACTTCCAGGGCGTCGGCTGGGTCCCGTTTGAGCCCACGCCGTCCCGCGGCGTCGTCCCGGCGTACGCCACGGAGGCCGCCACGCCCAGCGGCGCCAGCACCAATGAACGCAACGACGCCCTGACCCCGGGCGACGGTTCCACCCCGGCACCGGCCCCCTCCCGCGCCCCGGTTCCGCTCCCGGGGGCCGGGGCAGCGGCGTCCGGGAGCGCGCACCCGGCGCAGGTGCTCTACGGTGTTGGCGCGGTGTTGCTGCTGGCGTTGCTCGTGGCTACCCCGAGGCTCGTGCGCAGCGGTGTGCGGCGCCGCAGACTGGGGACGGCGGAGCGCGGCGGTTCCGGCCCTGCGGCCGGGACGGCCCTGCCGGCCTGGGCGGAACTGCGGGACCTGGCCACGGACTACGGCGTGGCGCCCGGCGCGAGCGAGACGCCGCGGCATTTCTCCCAGCGGCTGCGCGCCTCGGCGGCGCTGGGGGAACCCGGCGGCGCCGACGGGGCCGGCCAGCGGGCCGCCGCCGCCCTGACTGAGGACTTTGAACGTGAGCAGTACGGCCGCCCGGCCAGTGCCGCCGGCACTGGCGATTCGGGCGGCACTGGCAGTTCGGGCGGCACCGGCAGTTCGGGCGGTAACGCAGCATCCGCGGATCCGGCGGACTCCGCCGCGGCCAGGATCGCCCTGGTGCAGGCCTCGCTGCGGGCCAACGCGAAGCCCCTGGTCCGGCTGCGCGCGGCCTGGCTGCCGCCGTCGGTCATGTCCGGCTGGCGGCGGGCCCTCCCGCTGCCCCGCCGAGTCCTGTCCCGGACAGCACAACGCACCCGGCGGGGGCTCGCGGGATCCTGGGTGAAGATCCGCAATGCCGTCCGCCGGGTGCGCCGGAGCTAGCGGGCCGCTGTTAGCGGTCCCGCGTCAGCGGTCCCGTTAACAGGGCCGCCTACGGGGTGACTCCTAGGCCTGGCCGGCGTAGGGGTCGGCGATGCCGATGTACTGGGTGTAGAGGTATTCCTCGATGCCCTCGAGGCCGCCTTCGCGGCCCAGGCCGGACTGCTTGACGCCGCCGAACGGGGCGGCCGCGTTGGAGACCACGCCGGCGTTCAGGCCCAGCATGCCGGTCTCGAGGCGTTCGCCCATCCGGATCCCCCGGTTCAGGTCCCGGGTGAAGACGTACGCGACCAGGCCGTACTCGGTGTTGTTCGCGAGCCGGACGGCCTCGTCCTCGGTGTCGAAGGTGATGATCGGGGCGACGGGGCCGAAGATTTCCTCGGACAGGATCCGGGTGCCCTCGGTGACGCCCTTGAGGATGGTCGGCTGGTAGAAGTAGCCCGGGCCCTCGACGGCGGAGCCGCCGGTCACCGCGACCGCACCGGCCGCGACGGCGTCGGTGACGAGTTCGTGGACCTTGTCCCGGCTCTTGGCATCGATCAGCGGACCGACCTTGGACTCGGCCTCGGTGCCCCGGGCCGTGGTCATGTCCGCCATCTTCGCGGCGAACTTCTCCGCGAACTCGTCCGCGACGGACTCGTGCACGATGAACCGGTTCGCCGCGGTGCAGGCCTCGCCCATGTTCCGCAGCTTCGCCAGCATCGCCCCGGCGACGGCGGCGTCGACGTCGGCGTCCTCGAACACCACGAACGGGGCGTTCCCGCCGAGTTCCATCGAGGTCCGCAGGACCGTCTCGGAGGCGTCCGAGAGCAGCCGGCGGCCGACCTCGGTGGAGCCGGTGAAGGACAGCTTCCGCAGGCGCTGATCCTTGATCAGCGGACCCGTGGTGGCGCCGGCGGTGGAGGTGGGGATGACGTTCAGGACACCGGCCGGCAGGCCGGCTTCCTGCATCACGGCAGCGAACAGCTGGGAGGTCAGCGGGGTCAGGTTCGCGGACTTCAGCACCATGGTGCAGCCGGCGGCGACGGCCGGGGCGATCTTGCGGGTCGCCATGGCCAGCGGGAAGTTCCACGGCGTGATCAGCAGGCACGGGCCCACCGGCTTCTTCGTCACCAGCAGCCGGGACTTCCCGTCCGGGGAGACCGAGTAGCGGCCGAACGCACGGACGGCTTCCTCGGAGAACCAGCGCAGGAACTCGGCGCCGTAGGTGACCTCGCCGCGGGCCTCGGCCAAAGGCTTGCCCATCTCGAGGGTCATCAGCAGCGCGAAGTCCTCCGCCCGGGCCGTGACCATCTCGAAGGCGCGGCGCAGGATCTCGCCGCGTTCGCGGGCCGGGACCTTGGCCCAGGACTCCTGCGCGGCAGCGGCCGCGTCGAGGGCCGCCCTGCCGTCCTCGGGACCGGCGTCGGCGATGCTCAGCAGCACCTTGCCCGTCGCCGGATCCTCGACCTCGAAGGTCTTCCCGGACGCGGCCGGACGCCACTCGCCGTTGATCAGCAGGCCCGTCGGGACCGAGGCCAGCAAGGCGCTCTCCCGCTCCGCGGAAACAATGGGCTGGGCAGTTACAGTCACAACGACTCCCTCGTCAGCAATTCGGTTGGCCCTAGTCAGTGGGCACTAATTTTTTTGGCACTGGTTTGTCGGCACTGCGTGCCGGTGCAGGCGCTCGTTCCCGCAGGACCGGGCGTCTGGATTACTGCCACGGTACTGCCGCGCCGACAGGCAAGTCTATGCATGCGCGCACTACCCGATCCTGAATATGCTGTGCAGCTGCACAACGCGTGGTGGTCCCGGCTTCGGCCCGTATCGCCGGGCCGGGACGCCCCGGAACCCGCCGCCTGGATCACCGCGCGGCGAGCACCGCGGAATAGAGTTCGCGCTTGCTGACCTTCGCGTCGTCGGCCACCGCGGCGACGGCCTCCTTCAACCGGATGCCCTGGGCTATCAGCCCGTTGACGGCAGCGACGTGGTCCTCCGGGCGGCCGGGCTCGCGTTCGGGAGCGCCGCCCACCACCACGGCGATTTCGCCGCGAACCTCGTTGGTCTCGGCCCATTCGAGCAGTTCGCGCAGGGTGCCGCGGATGACCTCTTCATAGGTCTTCGTAAGTTCACGGCACACGGCGGCCCGGCGGTCGGCGCCGAAGCGTTCGCGCAGGGCCCGCAGCATCGGTTCCAGGCGGTGCGGTGCCTCGAAAAACACCATGGTGCGGCGCTCGGCGTCGAGGTCCGCCAGCCGCGAGGAGCGTTCGCCGGCCTTGCGGGGCAGGAATCCTTCGAAGCAAAAGCGGTCGGTCGGGAGGCCGGACAGGGCAAGGGCGGTCAGCACGGCGGAGGGTCCGGGTGCCGCGGTGACGGTGAGGCCGGCCGCGACGGCGCCTTCCACCAGACGGAACCCCGGGTCCGACACGGACGGCATGCCGGCGTCGGTCACCATGACCAGGGTCTTCCCGGACCTGACCTGGTCGAGCAGGTCGGCGGTCTTGGCTGCCTCATTGTGCTCGTGGTAGCTGATGATCCGGCCGGCCACGGTGACGCCGAGGTTCTGCACGAGGCGGTGCAGCCTCCGGGTGTCCTCGGCGGCGACGATGTCCGCCGTCGACAGCAACTCCACGAGACGGGCAGAGGCATCGCCGGCGTTCCCGATCGGCGTCGCCGCGAGGACGATTCTGCCGGGCCCGCCGACGGCGGAAACAGCGGCGGAAACGGCGCCGGCCGGCTGCGCCGGGCTCGGCCCCCGCACCGGAGTCGGCGTCGTCGTCGGCAGCGTCGTCGGCGGCGGCAGTCTGGGCGGCAGCGTCGTCGGCGCTCTGGGCGGCGGGATCGCTGCCGGGCGCGCCGTCGGGCGCGTCGTCGTTCAGGGGAAGATGGGGGGAAGTGCTGGGTTCGTGGTCCACAGGACCAGCCTACTGCCGCCGGGGCGCGGCCCGCCGAGCACAGCCGCGAAAGGTAGCATGGGCAACGTGACCCAGACCCCCACGCGGCCGCCCGAGGCAGGCCCCGCAGCATCGCCGACGTCAGGCCCGAGCGGCGCCAACGGCAGAGCCGGCAGCCAGGGCCGTTCTGGCACCGGCCGCAATCTTGA
Source organism: uncultured Actinomycetota bacterium (assembly GCA_963810895.1). Lineage (GTDB taxonomy): Bacteria > Actinomycetota > Actinomycetes > Actinomycetales > Micrococcaceae > Arthrobacter. The sequence continues at coordinate 79,430 of CAWEPM010000004.1, read as the reverse complement.
GGGGCACCGCTGGATCGGCCGCCCCGCCGAGGCTTTCACCACGGAAGCCCTCAGGGAACGCCTGATCGGCAGCCTCCAGAGCTGGCGGGACTACCCGGCCTCGCTGCGGCTCTGGTACTGGCTCATTCCCGCCCTCACGGCGGCGCTGGGCGGAGTCCTGCGGTTCGTCCGGCTGGACACGCCGCGAAACCTGGTCTTCGACGAAACCTACTACGTGAAGGACGCGTATTCGTTCCTGGTCAGCGGCTACGAGCGCAGCTGGCCCGACCGGGCGAACGACTCCTTCATAGCCGGCAACCCCGGCGTGCTCCTGAACACGCCGGAGTACGTGGTCCACCCGCCGGTCGGCAAGTGGATGATTGCCGCGGGCATGTGGCTGTTCGGCGCGGACAATCCCTTCGGCTGGCGGTTCGGTGCCGCGCTGACGGGGACACTGTCCATCTTCCTGCTGGCGCTGATCGCGCAAAAGCTCTTCCGCTCGCTGACCCTGGGGGCGGTAGCCGGCGTCCTGCTCGCCGTGGACGGCCACCACCTCGTCATGTCCCGGACCTCGCTGCTGGACATCTTCCTCATGTTCTGGATCCTGGCAGCGTTCGGCGCCCTGCTGATGGACCGCGACGACGGCCGGCGGCGGCTGGCGGCCCGGCTCGGCAGGCAGGCCGCGGCCTCTCCCACGGGCCGGCCCTCGGCGCTCCAGCTCACCGCCGGGCCCTGGCTCGGCATCCGGTGGTGGCGCCTCGCCGCAGGCGTCTGCCTGGGCCTGGCGGTCGGCACGAAATGGTCCGCCCTGTTCTTTCTGGCCGGCTTTGGCCTGCTGACCGTCTTCTGGGACCTCAGCGCCCGGCGCATAGCCGGCGTGCATGCCTGGATCAGCGGCGGCATCCTCAAGGACGGCGTCCCGGCGTTCCTGAGCATCGTTCCGGTGGCCGCCGTGGTCTACGGCGCCACGTGGACCGGCTGGTTCCGGTCCACGGACGCCTACTTCCGGCACTGGGCCGAGACCAATCCCTCGGCCGAGTGGGGCTGGCTGCCGAACGCCGTGCGGTCCCTGGCCCACTACCACCTTGAGGCGTACAAGTTCCATCAGGGCCTGAGCTCCGACCACCCCTACGAGGCCAGTGCCTGGAGCTGGCTGGTCATGGGCCGGCCGACATCCTTCTTCTACGAATCCCCCGGGCAGGGCAGCCCGGGCTGCGATCTCAGCAACTGCACCACCGCCATCCTCTCGGTGGGCAACCCGCTGATCTGGTGGAGCGCGGCCGTCTGCCTGGGCATCCTGCTGTTCTGGTGGGCGGGGCGCCGGGACTGGCGCGCCGGAGCGGTCCTGGCAGGGGTGGCCGCCGGCTACCTCCCCTGGTTCATGTATCCGGAACGCACCACCTTTTTCTTCTACGCCGTGTCTTTTGAACCGTTCCTGGTGCTGGCGCTCGTCTATTGCCTGGGGCTGGTTCTGGGCCAGCGCAGCGACCCCCTCTGGCGCCGGCGGTCCGGGTTCTACCTGGTGGCGCTGTTTGTCGTGGCGGCCGTTCTGCTGTCCGCATTCTTCTACCCGGTCTGGACCGCCGAGGTGATCCCCTACCAGGAATGGCGCCTCCGGATGTGGATGCCTTCCTGGATCTAAGGCAGGATTGCAGGGAAAGTCCGCCGAACTCCGGGTGGACCAGGAATGGAGACTCGGCTGTGAGAGAAGCTAGCACCGGACTGCTCGTGGAGCTGGACCCGGAGAGCAACGTGACCGACCTGCTGCTGGAGCAGCACGCGAAGGACCCCGTGCACGCCCTCTACTCCCGCAAGGGCCCCGGCGGCTGGACCGATGTCTCCGTCCAGCAGTTCCTGGAGCAGGTCACCGCCCTGGCCAAGGGCCTGATTGCCGGCGGACTGACCCCGGGCGACACCGTGGCTGTCATGTCCGCCACCCGGTATGAGTGGACGGTGGTGGATTTTGCCATCTGGTTCGCCGGCGGCGTGACCGTCCCGATCTACGAGACCTCCTCCGCCAGCCAGGTCGAGTGGATCCTCCACGACTCGGGGGCCCGGCGCGTGTTCGTCGAGGACCACGCCAAGGCGGCCCTCGTCCAGGGCGTCCTGGACGCCTCCACCGTCCTCGGCGACCGGATCATCGCCGTCGTCCGGATGGAGCACGACGGCGCCGCACCGAACCTGGCGAGCCTGGCCGCCGCCGGCAGCGGGGTGACCGACGCCGAGCTCGAACGCCACCGGACCGCCGCGTCCCTCGCGGACGTTGCGTCCCTCGTGTACACCTCGGGCACCACCGGCAAGCCCAAGGGCTGCGAGATCACGCACGCCAACTTCGCCCTCGTCGCCAAGAACATCGTGCTCTTCCTGCCCGAGATCCTCATGCAGCCGCGCTCCCGGACGTTGATGTTCCTTCCCCTGGCGCACGTCCTGGCCCGGGCGGTGCAGGTCATCTGCCTGAGCTCCGGCGCAACCCTCGGCCACACCGCAAGCGCCAAGGAGCTCCTGGCGGACCTGGCGAGCTTCCAGCCCACCTTCCTGCTGGTGGTCCCCCGGATCTTCGAAAAGGTCTACGCCGGAGCAGCCCACAAGGCTGCCGCCGCCGGCAAGGAACGCGCCTTCACGGCCGCGGCGGCCGCCGCGATCGACTACTCCAAGGCCCTTGACGCCGCCTCCCGGGGCAACGGCAAGGGCCCCGGGCTGCTCCTGCGGGCCCGGCACGGGCTCTTCGACCGGTTGTTCTACCCCAAGCTGCGGCAGGCCTTCGGCGGCCAGCTGCGGTACACGGTCTCCGGTGCCAGCCCGCTGAGCTCCAACGACGCCCACTTCTTCCGCGGCGCGGGCATTCCCGTCCTGGAAGGCTACGGCCTCACGGAATCCACGGCGCCGTGCACGGCCAACACACCGGCGCGGACCAAGGTGGGGACGGTCGGCATCCCGGTGCCGGGCACCACGATCCGGGTGGCCGACGACGGCGAGATCCTGGTCAAGGGCATCGGCGTCTTCAAGGGCTACCACGCCAACGAGGCCGCCAACGCGGAAGCATTCGTGGACGGCTTCTTCCGGACCGGCGACCTCGGCTCCCTCGACGAGGACGGCTTCCTGACCATCACGGGGCGGAAGAAGGACCTGCTGGTCACGGCCGGCGGCAAGAACGTCGCCCCTGGCCCGCTCGAGGAGAAGATCCGCGAGCACCAACTGGTCGGCCAGGCCGTGGTGATCGGGGACGGCCGGCCGTTCGTCTCCGCACTGATCAACCTGGACGCGGACGCACTCCACGACTGGTGCGCCGCCCGGAAGCTGCCCGACCTGAGTCCGGCCGAAGCCGCCGCGGACGAGAACATCCGGGCTTCCATCCAGGGCGCCGTCGATGAGGCGAACCTCCTGGTCTCCAAGGCTGAATCCATCCGCAGCTTCGTGATCCTGGACGCCGACTTCACCGTGGAATCAGGGCACCTGACACCGTCGCTCAAGCTCAAGCGGGCCGCCGTCGTGCGGGACTACGAGGAGCACATCAACGCCCTCTACGGCTGAGCCCGCGGGCGCGCCGCCCGCCCCGTCACCCCGGGAACCACGGGACTACCGCTCGCCCGTGACGGGGCCCAGTCCGGGGGCACTTTGGCACGGACACGCCGTCAACTATGCCGCCGGCGTCGATCATTGCCCTCAAAGTGCCCCCGCACGGAGACAACCCCCAAACATCACAAAGTTGCCGGCCGGTCCGTCACCCGGAAAGCGGCCGGCACAGCGAAGCGGCCGGCACGAAAGTGCCGGCCGCTTCTGTTGTTTCAGACGGTGTTGCGGGTGCGCACGTGCCCTCTGCGCCGTGGCCGGTGGTGGCGCCGGCGCTGCCGGTCGTGCCGGCGGCGGCCGGCGCATCCGCAGCCCTGGCATCGGTGCCGGTCCCGGTGCCGGCACCGGTCTCGGTGCCGTTGGCCTTGGAAGCGTCGGTTGCCTTCCGGCCCAGGCCGCGGCGCCGGCGCGTAGGCCAGGTCAGGATGAGCGTGACAATGGAGGCAAGCAGGACGAGGCCGCCGATGACCATCCCGGCGTCCATCCAGAACTGGCCCGGGAACAGCCGGATCAGGGTGTCCTGGAGCGAAAAGGTCCAGGTCCCGTTGGCGAAGAAAATGCGGTGGAACTCGGTGAAGAACTGCTCCCAGCCGAGCACGGCGAGGGTTCCGAGGCCGATGATGATCGCGAGCGTGACGATCGAGCCGGCGAACAGGCCGCGGCGGACTCCCCCGTTATGGCGCCGCTTCAGGTAGATCACGGCAACCAGGCCCAGCAGGATCAGCAGGGTGCCGGCACCGAACGTGGACAGGATGACGGCCTTGACGTCGGCCATGTGGCTGACTTCGCCGTCCTTGAACAGCCGGTCCCCGCTTTGGTCCACGAGATCGCCGAGGTAGCGCGGGCCCGACCAGTTGCTGAGGTAATCCACCGCGTAGGAGCCGTAGGTCATGCGGTCATCGGTGCTGAAGCCGTAGCCGTCGCCCGGGAAGCCCGGACGGTTGTATTCCACCCAGAGGAACAGCGGGCTGGTCACGGCGCGGACGGCCAGCACCAGCAGGATGACCGGATAGAACACGGCGAGCAGCACCTGCATCACCCGCGGGAGGACGGGCTTGGCCTTCGCCGCCCGTTCCCGTTCGGCATTCCGGTGTTCAACTTCCTCCTGCGGAGGACGGATCTGCAGGGCCGAGGTCTGCGGCGACTCCGCGGAGGCTGGTCGTGCCGCACCCGGCACTGGACCAGCATCCGACTGGCCGACGACGGCGGCCTCGGCCGCCTTGCGGTCGGCGCGGCTCCCCGGCTGGCTGGCTGTGGACACTGCCGACGGCACTGCCGCGCCGGCCGCTGCGGCCCCGCCGTCGTCCTTCGTGGCTGCGGGCGTCGCTGCTGGCTTGGCCGCAGCGCCGGCGGCAGGCGTGGCTGCGGCAGGCGTGGCTGCAGCGCCTGCGGCGCGCGGGCTTGGCGGTGGAGGCCGGCTTCATCCAGTCGAAAGCCGGCTCGTCGGTGTCATCGGTCGGATCCAGGTGCGGATCCGGCCGATCGGGAGGGGTAGGACTTCTGTCAGTCACGTGGAGCTTCGCTTCCGTAGGCTTCTGCGCTGCCCGGCCTGCGCCCGGCTGCGCAACTTATCTGGCTCCGAGCCTACCGTCAGAGGATTGGGCTCGGCGAGGTGCCACCCCGTCAGTTGGCGTATTGCGCCCAAGGGATGTTCCAGTCCCCGAAGCCGTCATCGAAGTTGGCGTAGTCCCCCTCGGTGTTCACCACCTGGACGACGTCGCCGGTGGTCATGTTGTCGAAGACCCACTTCGCGCCGTCCGGGCCCAGGCCGATGCAGCCGTGGGAGAGGTTCGCCTTGCCGACGTAGGGCATTGCGGAGTCCGTGGCCTGGTGGATGAACTCACCGCTGGGCGTCAGGCGCGTGGCGTAGTTCACATCAAGCTGGCCGTAGTAGGCCGGGTCCCCCGGTTTGAGCCCGATGGTGGAGGCATCCATATGCTCCACGCGGTGCTTCTCCATGAAGACGAGGAAGCCCCGGGCCGAGGGGAACCGTGTGTCACCCATGGTCGCCGGCCATTTCCCGACCGGCTGGTCGTTGATGCTGACCGAGAAGGTATGGGCCTTGGCGTCGGCGACTGCCACCTTCTTGTCCCCGATGTGGATGGTCACCGTCTTGTTGAAGTTGCCGACCTGCCCGTTGCCCAGTTCGACGCCGAACAGCTTCATGTCCATGGTGATGGTGCTGTTGGCGGCCCAGAAGGCCTCCGGCCGGTACCTGACGGTGTTCTTGCTGAACCAGTGGAAATCGCCCTTCTGGCCGGAGGTGGAGGTGATCTTGATGGCCTTTTCAACCGCGTCCCGGTTCAGGACCGGCTCGCTGAAGGTGATCTGCAGGGGCTGGGCCACGCCCACCTTCATCCCGTCCAGCGGGTAGATGGCGGCGTCGGCCTCGTTGGCCGTGGAGACGGTGGTGAAAGCACGGGTGCTGTTGGTTTGGCGTCCGGCGCCGTCCAGCACGGAGTACGTGTAGTTGTACCGGGTGTTGAATTTCAGGTCGCCGGACGAGGTCCAGGCCGATCCGTCGGCGCTCAGGGTGCCGTCGACGGTGTCGCCGTCATCGCTCGTCAGGGCCACCCGGTCAATGCGCCCGTTGGTCACCTTGAGCGACACCGGCGCCGCGGGGTTGACCTGCTGTGGCGCCGTCGGCGGGGGTGACGGCAAGTTCCGCGGGAGCAACCACCGGGACGGCGAGTCCCGGCGTCGTCCGTGCCGGCGATCCCGCCTCGGAGGAAATCGCGGACTGGGCCAGCCCCGGAGCCGCCGCGGCGAAGGCTCCGCCGCCGGCGGCCAGGGCGCAGACCACCCCCAGCAAGGCGATTTTGCGGCCGGTACTCCAGGTCTTCAGGGCCATCACAGGACCCGGGCGTTTCCACACGTCATCCTGCCAGCATAAAGGAGTTACCTTGGAACCCCTGTCCGATTCGACCACGATCCGGTTACAAAAGGGCCCCCAAAACGGTCACAACAAAGGGCCCCGGACTTATCGTCCGGGACCCTTTGGCGGGTTCCTAGTAGCGGTAGTGCTCAGGCTTGTACGGCCCGGCCACCTCGATGTCCAGGTACTCGGCCTGTTCCTTGGACAGCTCGGTCAGCTCGACGTCGAGGGCACCAAGGTGCAGGCGGGCGACCTTCTCGTCCAGGATCTTCGGCAGCACGTAGACCTGCTTTTCGTATTCGCGCTCGCCCTCGGGCTGGCCGGCCTTCGTGAACAGTTCGATCTGGGCGATCGTCTGGTTGGCGAAGGAGTTGCTCATCACGAACGACGGGTGTCCGGTGGCGTTGCCGAGGTTCAGCAGGCGGCCTTCGGAGAGGACGATGATGGAGCGCTCGGCCTCGCTACCTTGATCGAAGACCCACTCGTGCACCTGGGGCTTGATCTCGACCTTCTTGATGCCGGGGATCCTGGCGAGTCCGGCCATGTCGATCTCGTTGTCGAAGTGGCCGATGTTGCCCACGATTGCCTTGTCACGCATGCCGGCCATGTGCTCGGCCATGATGACGTCCTTGTTGCCGGTGGTGGTGATGAAGATGTGGCCCTCGCTGAGGACGGATTCGAGCTTCGCCACCTGGTAGCCGTCCATGGCTGCCTGGAGCGCGCAGATCGGATCGATTTCGGTGACGATCACGCGTGAGCCCTGGCCGCGGAAGGCCTCGGCGGCACCCTTGCCGACGTCGCCGTAACCGCAGACGACGGCGACCTTGCCGCCCATGAGGACGTCGGTGGCACGGTTGATGCCGTCCGGCAGGGAGTGGCGGATGCCGTACTTGTTGTCGAACTTGCTCTTGGTGACGGAGTCGTTGACGTTGATCGCCGGGAAGAGCAGCTTGCCCTGCTCCGCGAGCTGGTAGAGGCGGTGCACACCGGTGGTGGTCTCCTCGGTGACGCCGAGCAGGCAGGAGCCGATGCGGGTCCACTTCTGCGGGTCGGCTTCCAGGGAGGCGCGCAGCACGTCCAGGAACACGCGGCCTTCCTCGGACTCGTCCTCCGCGGCGGCGGGCACGGCACCGGCGGCCTCGAATTCGACGCCCTTGTGCACCAGCATGGTGGCGTCGCCGCCGTCGTCCAGGATCATGTTCGGACCCAGCTCGGGGTTGGCGTCGGCGCCCGGCCACGTGAGGATCTGCTGGGCAGTCCACCAGTATTCCTCCAGCGTCTCGCCCTTCCAGGCGAAGACGGGAACGCCCTGGGGGTCCTCGGCGGTGCCCGTGCCGACCACGACCGCGGCCGCGGCCTCGTCCTGGGTGGAGAAGATGTTGCACGAAGCCCAGCGGACTTCGGCGCCGAGGGCGGTAAGGGTCTCGATCAGCACCGCGGTCTGGACCGTCATGTGCAGCGATCCGGCGATCCGGGCGCCCTTGAGCGGCTGGCTGGCGCCGAATTCCTCGCGCAGGGACATGAGTCCGGGCATCTCGTGCTCGGCGAGGCGGATCTGATGGCGGCCCGCCTCGGCCAGGGAAATGTCCGCAATCTTGTAATCGAAAGTCATCTGAATCCTTTGTTGTGGCCGGTGGCGTTGCGTGTCTGGTGCCGGGTGTTTCTTGGTATTTCCGGAAATAGTGGATCTAAAGTCATTCGGTGCCGGGGGCGTCCCTGATGGGTGCCTGGCAGGATTATCGGGCGGCCGGTGCGGGTCGATGCTCGCGGGGCCGCGGTTTGGCCCTATTCCGCCGCGTGGCGCGGGGCTGCAGTGGGCTGACCGGCGTCGTGCTGGCCTGCGTCGTGCTGGCCGTCGTGCTGGTTAGCGGGTGCCGCCGTGGCGGCCGGCAGGAGTTCCGGCGGCAGCAGCAGGGGGATGCCGTCCTCGATCCTGTACCGCAGCTTGTTCCCGGAGTCGTCCGCCGTGACGGTGACGAGTTCGTCGCCCTCCTGCACCAGGCCGGACCCGGTGACGGGGCATCGCAGGACAGACAACAGTTCGGGACTGAGCTTGGGCATAGTGAACGCTCCCTGATGGGCGCCGCGGTAGGCGCCGGTGGCTTACGGCTTTTTGCAGTTTCCACCCTACCGCCAGTTGGCGCCTTAGGAAGGTTCGCGCAGGACGCGCAGATGACCGCGCCGGGTGCCCTCGGCCGGGGCCGGTGCTTCCAGTGCCGGGTGCAGGGTGCGCTGCCCCTTCGCCGGTTCCGCGGCGGCCGGACGGGCGGCGGCCTCGCGGACGGCATTGGCGAGGGCCAGGAGATCGTCCGGGCCGGGACCGGCCGGTGTCGCCGGCATCGCCAGCCGCATGACTTCCCAGCCGCGCGGGACCGTCAGCGAGTCGGCGTGCTGTTCGCACAAGTCGTAGCAGTGCGGTTCGGCGTAGGTGGCGAGCGGGCCCAGGACAGCGGTGGAGTCCGCGTATACGTACGTCAAAGTGGCCACCGCAGAATTGCGGCAGGCAGACCTCGAACAAAGACGAATTGCACCCACGACATCACAGACTACTCCCCCTGTGGCCGGGGACCGTGCATTGAAACGCCTGCGGGGGTGCTGCGGCGGATCGCCGACGGGTCTATATCGCGTAAATCATTCCGCGGGTTTAGAGTCAAGATATGCAGTCATCGCACCACGATTCGGGTTTCACGGTCCGGTTGGCTGACCCCGACGCCGGACACACAGGCGCCGGTTCCGCCCCCGCCGGCGCGCCCCTTGCCGGGTCGACCGGTGCTGTCCAGGGAAAGAACTTCCGGCAGCGGCGCAGGAACCGGCACGGCCGCGGGCTTCGCGGCGAGCTCATGCTGCCCACGCTTCCCGGCTACCGGACCCGCTCGGACCGCTTTGACGACCTCGTCCTGGACTCGGCGCAGCGGCTGCACGACATCTGGGGCAAACCCCTCGACGGCGTGCGCTTTGCCGTCGACGAGATCCCTCCGGGCCTGGAGCAACTCGTGGCGGACCGCACGCCCGCGCCGATGGGCTCCTTCACGGCTGCGACCGCCGAGGACGGGCCGGTCATCACGCTGTACCGCCGCGTGGTGGAGCAGGCGTGCGGAACCCGGGACGAGCTCCAGGACCTGGTGCACGACGTCGTCGTGGAATACACGGCTGAGATGCTCGGCGTGCCGCCGGAATCCCTCGACCCGGTCTACCGGCGCCGGTACTAGGCCCGCGGCCCCGCCGGGGACCCGGGCCCTCTAGTACCCCAGCGTGACGGGGACTTGCTGCGCTCCTGCCGCTTCCGGCGCCACGGCGACAGTGGAAATGTCCTGCCGGCCGTCCCGGCCCAGGAGCAGTGCGCCGTAGGCGGAGTCGCCGGCGGCGGAGACCACGTAGCCCACGAGCGGCGAGCCGCCCACTTCTGCGGGGACCTTGATGGAGACGGTGGTCCCGCCGGCAAGTTTGGCGGTGGCGGCCGCCCGGATCTTGCCGTCCGCGGTGATGGGTGTGTAGGAGACCGTCGCGCGGCCGTCGGGAGCGCCGAACACGAGCTGCCGGTCGCCCGTGCGGGGAACCGGGACGATGTGCTGGCTGCCCAGCCGGGCCGAGGCGGCGGAATAGGCGACGTCCGCGGCGTCCTCCGGCTGCAGTCCCCGCGTGAGCCGGGCAGCGGCCGCGAAGGAGATGTCCGAGCTCGCCGCGACGGTGTACGTCCCGGCGGGGACCCCGGCCAGGGAAACTTCCGTGACTCCGCCGGCCTTCGCCGTGACCACGCCGCCGCCAGGCAGCGCCTTCTGGCCGTCACGTCCGTACAACTTGATCTCGACCACGGCATCGGCCGCCCCGGGGACGGCGATCTCCAGGGCCGGTCCGGCGTCGGCGAAGCCAGGCTTCGCCGTGAGCGCGGCCAGGCCTGCCGGATCCTGGATGTCCAGGCCGGAGACCACCTGACGGACGGACGGGGCGGTGCCGGGGGTAATGAAGTCGACACCGCCGGGCGTGAGGCCGCGGAGCACGCTCTGCTGGATGACGGCAGCCACCGGGCCACCGGCGCTGCGGACCCGCACGCCGAGCCGCTCCTGTCCCGGGGCGAGCCCGGCCAGGATAATGGAGCGCGTGCTGCCGGGCGCCACGAGCAGGCCGCGGCTTCCGGGCGCCTGGATCGGGCCCTCGGAGCCGAAGAGGTCCAGGCTCACCGTCGCCGGCGTGCTGGAGGCATTGGTCAGGTTCAGGACGGCCGACCGGCCGAGGGCCGTGTTGGCGCCGACCAGCCAGAGATCGTTGCCGGGTTGCTGGCAGGCGGCGGCCGCAGAGCCCTGCAGGTCCCCGTCCTCCGCTGCGTAGCTCAGGACGGCGCCGGCAGCTGCCTGGCGGTTGTCCTGTGCATCGGTGCGGAGCACGCTGACGTTGTCCACCTCCCGCTGGGCCACAACGCCGGCGAGCAGCACGGGCGTGCGGGCCGCCGGTGCGGTGGCTGCGGGCGCGGCGTCCTTGGCGATCTCCACGAGGGGGGCGCCCTTGAGCGGGGCCAGCCGGCTGGCGGGAATGACGCCGGCGCTTGAGCCGAGCACGGCGGCGCTGACAGCGGTTTTCGCGGTGGCAGATTCCGGGCTGAACTGGGGGTCGGTGCCCACGGGAGTGCCTTCGAGCAGCCGGGCGGGGCCCGGGCAGACCCCGACGCTGCTTCCGGCCGGCACCGAGGCCACAGGAGCCTCGAGCTGCCGGCTGGCGGGGCTGAGGGGCGCCAGTGACGCCGCCGAGACCAGGCCTCCGCCCGCGGCCACGAGGGCGACCGCGGAGAGGATGCCGCCGATCACACCGCCGCGGGGACCGCCACGCTTCCGCAGCCTCGTTCCGGCAATCGCAGTTCCGGCAGTCGCGGTTCCGGCGGCGGAGGATCCGCCGGCCGAGGTTTCGGCCGTCGTTCCGGCGTCGTTTCGGCTGTGGAGGTTTCGGCTGTGGAGGTTTCGGCTGTGGTTCCGGCAGCCGAATCGGCGGGGGCTTCGTTTTTGCCCTTAGACATGCTGATGTTCCTTACGCAGGGAGGCTTCGTCCCTGGACAGGCCGGTGTTGGACCGGCGGGCAGGCATGGGCACGGCCAGGAGGACGGTCAGTCCGATCACGATGGCCTGCGCGATTCCGGCCAGGACGGCCCACGGCGCTTCGTAGCGGATGCTCAACTGGCCGCCTTCGGCGGGCAGTGTGAATGCCTGGGCCCATCCCGACGTCGTTGAGGTCAGGCGCCTGCCGTCGAGCCAGGCGCTCCAGCCCGGATCGGCCCGCTCGGCGAGGACCACCAGACGGCCCTCGGGACCAGCCGGGACGGTGCCGGCTGCCGAGACTTCCGCCGAGGGAAGCAGGTCCACGGCCGTTCCGGCGCCGTCCACCACGCGCACCCGGTGCGCGACGTCGGAGGCCGTGATGCCCGGCTGCTCCAGCGGGCTGACCCGCCAGAGCCAGCCCGTGCCGGTCTGGCCGACGGCGACAAGGCCGGGGACGGCGTCCATGCGGCTGGCCGTCAGCTCCGAGGCGGAATCGGCAACGCGGAGCACCACGAAGCCGACGCCGAGCTGCTCGAGGTCTCCCCGCGGGTCCACGCCTTCGCCGGCCACAATGGTGGCCACGACTTTCCGGAGCGATCCGGCGACGGCGTCGTCGTCGCGGACCGTCTCTTGGCCCGGCTCCCCCATGATGCTGCGGGCCGCGGCGATCGTGGACAGTCCGTCCAGAGTGGTGCCGGCGCCGCGCATGAGTGAGGCGTCGAAGCTTCCGTCCTCGTTGCTGGCGATCAGGAGGGTCCTGGACTGTTCCGGCCCCTCGCCGCGGTCCACCGCGGTGGCGGGGAGGGTGCGGGCCTGGGCCGGTTGAATGAGCCTCGGCGTGCCGAGCCCGGCGGACTCTCCGGTCGCTGGCATGGCCGGTGCCTGTGTTGGTGTCTGCGACGTGGGCTGCAGCAGGTTTTGCGCGGTCCACACGGTGAACCCGGCCAGCGGTGCGGCCAGCAGCAGGGTCAGGGCTGCCGCCGCCGTGGTGCGGATCAGGACCTTCCGGGCCAGCCCGGTGCCGGCTGCCCGGTCGGCGGCGTCAAGCAGTCCTTCGGCCGCGATGAGGGCGGCTCCGAGGAGCGCGAAGGCGGCCGCCGAAACGGCGGGGCCGGGGAAGGGCGTGACCAGGACGTCGGCGCTGGCGCCGGAGGCGACATGCCCGGCGAGCCAGCCGCCGGCCAGCATCAGGACCGCGGCGGCCCACAGGCAGCGTGCCGTCCAGGTGCGTCCGGCCAGGACGAGCCGGCGCGGCATGAACAGTGCGGCGAGGGCCAGCAGCAGCACCGGCAGCCCGAGCAGCAAGGCCAGCACGAGGGCCCACGGCAGGCCGGAGAGCCCGGCGGAGCCCGCGGCGGACCCGCCGAAGGCGCTCAGTCCGGTCAGTCCGCCGCCGGCGTCGAAACTTAGCGGCTGGCCCAAAGCCTGTTGCCACAGCGGGGCGGCGTCAAAACCGAGCGGCAGGCCCGGATCGGCCAGGAGCGCCCGGGGCCGGTCCAGGACGGAGAACGCGAACGGCGCGAACAGTGCCAGGCTGGGCAGGAGCGCCCACCACACAGTGCGGCCGCGGCGTCCCAGGAGCACGCCGCACAGGGCAACGATGGCGACGGATGGCACCAGCAGCGACGGCGCCGCAGCGGTGACCACGGCCAGCGCGAGGCCTGCCGCGGCGGCTGCCGTCCACGAGGGCGTTCCGTTGATGCCCGGGCGCGCGGCAGGCTTGGGCGTGAGGCGCCGCTGGCCCGGTGCCGGGACGGCGTGGACGCCGTGCCCCGCAGCCGTGCCCGTGGCCCGAAGCAGCGCCAGGACGAGCACCGGGATCATGACGTGCGCCAGCAGTGCGCCCAGCCGGCCCTGGTTGAGGGCCACCTGGAGTGCCGGTGCGCCGGCCCAGACCAGGGCGGCCGCCAGGCGCAGCCTCCGGCGCCGGGTCAGGGCGCCGGCAGCGAACCATGCGCCGAGCGCGGAGAGCGGCATGGCAAGGATCAGCAGCCAGCCGACCGCGCCGTTTGCGTCGCCGGCACCGAGCACGCCGAGCACCCACAGGAGGTAGCCGAAGGGGTCGCCGTGGCCCGGCAGGCCCGCGCCGAGACTGATCCACCAGGTGGAAGCGTGGTTCCAGATGTCGGCGAGGTGCACGGAGACGGGGATGAGCGCGCCGCCGGAAACCGCCGGGGCCCGGAACAGGCTGAGCAGTCCCGTCAGGGACACCGCCGTCGTGAGCAGTATGGCCAGCAGGGCACCGTTGCCCACCCACCCGCGGTCCGGGGTGGCGATGGCGGCGAAGTCGTCGGCGTCGCCGGTGGGCTGTTCCGCCAGCGGATCGGTACCGGTGAGGCCGTCGCCGGAGTCGTCTGCGCCCAGCGCCTCAATCAGGGAACGCCGGTGCGCCCAGACCTCACGGCGCGGCGTCTGCAGCCCTTTCATGACGGAGCGCCGGATCCGGCGGGTGCGCGCGGCGTTGCGTCGTCCGCGGATGACCGCGGCCGGCCGGCCCAGCGCGGCAAAGGTTGCCAGCAGTTGGGAGAACCCGTACCCCGGGTCCTTGACGGCAATGCTCAGGACGAGTTTGAAGAGGCTGCCCAGGAGGGCGCCGGCAGCGTGCAGCGGGACTTTCCAGCCGGCCGCGTGCTTGAGCCGCAGATGGACCTGTGCCTTGCGTGCGGCGGTCGCGTTGCCCAGGGCATGGGGGCGGTGCGAGACGTGGAACATCCTTGCGCTGGGGACCACCACCACGCGGTGCCCGGCAAGGCGGTTGCGCCAGCAGAAGTCGACGTCGTCGCCGCTTCCGGGAAGTGCCGGGTCAAAGCCGCGGAGCTCCTCCCAGATGTCGCGGCGGACCAGCATGCCGGCGGAATTGACCGCAAAGGTATCGCTGCGGCCGTCATACTGGCCCTGGTCGAGTTCGTCGGCGTCGATCAGCGTCAGGCGCTCGGCCCAGCGGCTCGTGGAGAGGCCGACGTCGATCAGCCGCCGCTCGGCATGCCAGTCCAGCTGTTTGCAGCCTGCCACCGTGACCGACGGCGCGCGCTCGACGGCGTGGAGCAGTTCCGCGAGGGCCTCCGGCGCCGGTGCGGCGTCGTCGTGCAGCAGCCAGATCCAGTCGGCGCCCGGCGTGCGGCCGGTGTCACCGTCCCCGACGCCGGTTCCGTCCGCTCCGCCTGCGGGCTCGGCTCCGCCGGCGCTGCGCACTCCGTCCGCAGGCCACGGCGCGAGGGCCTTGAGCCCTGCCATGACCGCGCCGCCCATGCCGGACTTGGGCTGGTCGAAGACGGTGACGTTGGCCGTGCCCAATGCTTGCTCGAGGAGGGCCGCGGAGTGGTCGCGGGAACCGGTGTCGACACCAATGACGGCGTCGGCAGGCCGCGTTTGGGCCGCCAACGCCGCGAGGGTCCTGGGGAGAAAATCACCGCCGTCGTGGGAGACCACGACGGCGGTGACTCGTACTTCTTGAAGAATTAGACTGCTCGCTTCCTAAGCCGGCGCCGCTCGCGCTCGGAGAGGCCTCCCCAGATCCCGAACCGCTCGTCGTTGGACAAGGCGTATTCGAGGCACTGTGAACGCACGTTGCAGGCGCCGCAGACTTTCTTGGCGTCGCGGGTGGAGCCGCCCTTTTCCGGGAAAAAGGCTTCGGGATCTGTCTGGGCGCACAGGGCATCGGTCTGCCAGCCGAGCTCGCCCTCGTCGTCAAAGTCCTGCCGGGACGGCAAGCCGATCCAGACCGGCTGCGCGATGGTATCGGCGCCGGGCGAATGGAGCTCCATCGGCGGATCGAGGGGATCGTTGTCATGATCCGGGCCGGCAAGAAGTTCATCGTGCGCTGCGAGGAAGGCCGTTGCCGCTTCCTGCAGGGAATCCTGGGTGTGGTCGTTGTAGCGGTCAGCTGCGTCCGGATCGGCCGGATCTACATACCAGTCACTCGGCACCCCGCGTGAACGGTATTTCGCCGTGGCCTGGCCGGCAACTACGGCATCTTCATGGATACGCTCTGCTAGCCCCATGGCGTCCCCCTCCTGATTTACAGCCACTGCAAGACCCCCTTGGACACTCGGTTGAGTGCCGGTTTATGCGCAGTGACTTTAGATAACTAATTACACGTGTGTAAGTATCCGGGAGTCAAGCCACGGCGGAGATAATAATCAACCCGCAACACAAAGTGCAGGCACGCCACGCCCGGTATTTTTTTCGCCCCGCCCGCAAGAACCCGCGGAATAATCAGGGTACTGAGCACTTTTGGGGGTTTTCATTGAATTTTCGGGAAATTTTCCGCGCCTCCGCTCGACGGCCGCTGGATGCCATGGTCCGGCGGCATGACGGACATCACACCTCCGGGCGCCGGACGGTCCGTGGCAAGATGAAAGCATGAGCATCCCGGCAATCGAACTGATGACAGCGCTGCGGTCCGGCCAGTCCACGGCGCCCCGGCTGACCTGGTACGGCCCCGATTCCGAGCGGGTTGAACTGTCCGGCCGCGTGCTGGACAACTGGGTGGCAAAGACTTCCAACCTGCTGCAGGACGAACTCGACGCCGAACCCGGCATGCGGCTGCGCCTGGACCTGCCCGCCCACTGGAAGTCGGTGATCCTGGCCCTGGCGGCCTGGCAGCTCGGCATGGAAGTGGTCTTCGACGACGCGGAGGCGGAACTGCTGGCCACCGCTGACCCGGGCCCGGGCGCCGCGGCGGGCGGGTTCGACGCCGTGATCGCCGTGTCGTTGCCGGCGCTGGCCATGCGGTGGCCGGGCGAACTGCCCACCGGTGTCCTGGACTACGCCGCCGAGGTCCGCTCGCACGGAGACGTCTTCATGCCGCACATCGATCCGGAAGCACAACGCCTCGCCATCCGCACCGCGGACGGGGCAGTCCATGCCCACGGCGCGCTCCTGGACGACTTCGCCGCGGCCCGCGACACCGGGCTGCGGCTGCTTGTTCCGGCCGCGGACGGCCTCGAAGCGGTCCTTGCGCAGTCACTGGGAACCTGGCAGGCCGACGGCTCCGTCGTCCTGGTGCACCCCGAGGTCGAGGTGACCGGCAAGCTACGGGCCGCCGAGCGCATCAGCGGGAACTAAGCGCCAGCGGGACTAAGCGCCAGTGGGACTAAGCGTCAGTGGGGACTCAGCCTCAGGCCGGCGGGCCGGGCACAGTCTCAGGCCGGCGGGCCGGGCAGCTCCGGGTCCCCCACGGCCTCCCTGACGGGCGTCGCGGAAATCCTGGCACTGGGCTGCTTGTCATGTTGGGCGTGCGGGTGCCGTTCGATGATCTCGTGGTCGTGCGAGAACTCGGGCTCTGCGTCGAGTTCCTGGTTGAACACCAGGAAGCGGTAGGCAAAGAACCGGACCACGGTCGCGACCAGGATGCCGACCACCCCGGCCAGGAACAGCATGTTCTTGTCGGTAATCCCCATGCCGTACTTCGCGATGGCAGTGAGGCCGGTGGAGATGCCGATGCCGATCCCGTTGATGATGATGAACATCACGAACTCGCGCAGCACATTGGCCTGCCGGCGATGCCGGAACGTCCAAAAACGGTTCGCAATCCACGAGAACACCGTGGCCACACTGGCCCCGAAGAAGCGGGCCTTGGCCTCGCTGTCAGTCATGGGACCGTGCATCAGGTAATACGTCAGCCCGTTGTCAATGACGAACGCGATGCCGCCCACGGCGCCGAACTTGGCCACTTCGCGCCAGAACAGCGAGGCCAGCCCGCGCATGCGCTCGGTAAGTGTAGTAATCATGACCCTCCATGGCCTTCTGGAACTGTCGGCCATTGGGCCAAACGCCCATTTTAGCGCCGTTTCCCGGGAGTCCGCCCTCAGGAGACCGTGAGATGGCTCGCTGCGCACCCGACGCCGGGCGGCGTCTGAGCGGGCATCGAGCCGCCGCATCGGCACTGTTCGCGCGCTTGCCAGAGCCGAAAAGCCGGGTTCCCGTGAGGTTTTCGGTAGGCTGGGACTTGTGACTTTTCCTGTAATCGGTGTTGTTGGCGGCGGCCAACTTGCCCGCATGATGGCCCCTGCCGCCACCGCCCTGGGCTTTGAGCTCCGTGTTCTCGCCGAAGGCGAGGACGTCTCTGCAGTCTCTGCCGTGGCCAACGCCCCGGTCGGTGACTACAAGGACCTTGACCACCTGCTCGAGTTCTCCCGCGGCCTGGATGTGCTGACTTTCGACCACGAACACGTGCCCACGGCGCACCTGCGGTCCCTGATCGGGGCCGGAGTCAACGTCCATCCCGGCCCGGACGCCCTGGTCAACGCCCAGGACAAGCTCGTGATGCGCGCCGCGATCGACCGGCTGGAGCTTCCCAACCCCCGCTGGGCCGCCGTCGCCAATGTCGCGGACCTCGTCGCCTTCGGTGAGGAGACCGGCTGGCCGGTGGTGTTGAAGATGCCCCGCGGCGGGTATGACGGCAAGGGCGTGCGGATCGTGTCCTCGGCCGCGGACGCGGGCGACTCCGCCGACTGGTTCGAGGCCATGTCCCCCCTGCTGGCCGAAGCCAAGGTGGAATTCAGCCGCGAACTTTCGGCCATGGTGGCACGGACCCCGGACGGTGAATCCCGGGCCTGGCCGGTGGTGCACACCATCCAGGTGGACGGGGTGTGCGATGAAGTGATTGCCCCGGCCCTGGACATCCCCTTCGAAGTCGCCGTGGCCGCGGAGGACGCCGCTGTCCGGATCGCCAACGAACTCGGCGTGACAGGTGTCATGGCGGTCGAGCTCTTCGAGACCCCGGGCGTCGGCGCGGGCTTCCTGATCAACGAGCTCGCCATGCGCCCGCACAACACCGGGCACTGGACCCAGGACGGCTCGGTGACGAGCCAGTTCGAGCAGCACCTGCGGGCCATCCTGAACCTGCCGCTCGGCGCCACGGACCTCCTGGGGCCCGTCGTCGTGATGAAGAACTTCCTCGGCGGAGCCAACCAGGACCTCTATTCCGCCTACCCCGCCGCCCTCGCGAGCGAACCGGCCGCGAAGGTGCACTGCTACGGCAAGGCCGTCCGGCCCGGCCGGAAGATCGGCCACGTCAACCTCGTCGGGACCTCAGCGGCCGACGTCGACTCCGTGCGGCAGCGGGCCACCACTGTGGCCGACATCATCAGGAACGGCCGGGCCCAGGCCGGCACGACGCCGTCAACCTCCGAGGAGACCGCATGAGCACCACACCCGAAAACGCAGGAACCCCATCGAACGCAAAAAGCCCATTAGCCGGCACCGCTCCGGACGCCCCGATCGTGGGCCTCGTCATGGGCTCGGACTCGGACTGGCCCGTCATGGAAGCCGCCGCTGAAGCCCTCGCGGAGTTCGGGATCCCGTTCGAGGCCGACGTCGTCTCCGCCCACCGGATGCCCACGGAGATGATCCGCTACGGGCAGACCGCCCACGAGCGCGGCCTTCGCGTCATCATCGCCGGCGCCGGCGGCGCGGCGCACCTTCCCGGCATGCTCGCCTCGGTCACGCCGCTGCCCGTGATCGGCGTCCCCGTTCCGCTGAAGACCCTGGACGGCATGGATTCGCTGCTGTCCATCGTGCAGATGCCGGCCGGCGTTCCGGTCGCCACCGTCTCGATCGGCGGGGCGCGCAACGCCGGCCTCCTGGCCGTGCGCATGCTGGCCTCGGGCACGGACGACCTCGCGCGCCAGCTCCGGGCGGACCTCCTGGACTTCGCCCAGGAACTCAACGACGTCGCGACCCGGAAGGGCGCGAGCCTGCGGCACAAGGTCAGCGAAGTGTTCGCCGACGGCAACGTCGCCCCGCGTAGCAGCAAGTAAGGCAGCCATTAAGGATCCCGGCATGAGCACCAGCTACGCCCCCGCGCACCGTCCCGAGCAGTCGAGACTGGCACCGGGCGACCCGGTCCGGTACCCCTCCGGCGCCCCGTCCCCGGTGCTGACCAAGCGGGCGTTCGTCCTGATCCTCATGACGCTGCTGGTTCCCGGCAGCGCCCAGATCGTCGCGGGCCAGCCGAAGGCTGGGACGGGCCGCGCTGCGCGTGACCTTCACGGTCTGGGCCCTGGCCCTGCTGGCTGTGCTGCTGCTGGTTCGTCTCCCGCTCCACGCTGATCAACCTCCTCGCCGGGCCGGTCCCCTCGCTCCTGCTCGTGCTCGGCCTCGCGGTGCTGGCGATCGGCTGGGCCGCCCTGTTCCTGAACACCTTGCGGCTGATCCGGCCCGGGCTGCTCGCCCCCAGGCTCCGTCCCGCGGTGGTGCTGGCGCTCGTGCTGGCCATGATCCTCAGCAGCGGCTCCCTGGGTTACGCGGCCTATCTTCTCAACGTCAGCCGGGACGCCATCGGCAGCATCTTCTCCGGCTCCGGCCCCACCCTTGAGCCCTCCGACGGCCGGTACAACTTCCTGATGATGGGCGGCGACGCCGGAGCTGACCGCACGGGCCGCCGGCCGGACAGCCTCTCGGTGATCAGCGTCGATGCCAAGACCGGCAGCACGGCGATCATCTCCGTGCCCCGCAATCTCCAGAACGCCCAGTTCAGCGCGGAATCCCCGATGCGCCAGGTGTATCCGGACGGCTACAACTGCGGCGACGAGTGCCTGATCAACGCGATCAATACCGAGGTCACCAACGAACATCAGGACCTCTATCCCGGGGTTGCCGACCCCGGGGCGCAGGCAACCCTCGAAGCGGTGTCCGGAACGCTGGGCATCAAGGTCCAGGCCTACGTGCTCGTGGACATGGACGGTTTTTCCAAGCTCATCGACGCCATGGGCGGCATCCGGATCAAGGCCGGCGGCTGGGTCCCCATCAGCGGTCCCATGGTGGATGAAGCCAACGGCATCCACGGCATGCCGGACGGCTGGATTCCGGCGGGCGACCAGACCCTCGACGGCTTCCATGCCCTCTGGTACGGCCGGTCCCGGGAATTCGTGGACGACTACGCCCGCATCCAGCGCCAGCAGTGCGTCCAGCAGGCGATGCTGAAACAGCTCGACCCCGCCACCCTGCTGGCCAAGTTCGAGGACATCGCCAAGGCCGGCACCAAGGTGGTCGAATCGAACATCTCCTCGGGGCAGCTCGGCAGCTTCGTGGACCTGGCCATGAAGGCCAAGGGCCAGGACGTCAGCCGCCTGACCATCGGTCCGCCCGACTTCGATGCCGCCTTCTCCACGTCACCGGACTTCGACGTCATCCACGCTCGGGTCGCCAAACTGCTGGCCAGCCAGTCTGACGGCGCCGCCGGCGCCGCCGAGGACGCTGCCGTTCAGGACACCGTCCGGCAGCCCGGAACGGCAGCCGGGCCGCTCTCCGCCGCCGGGCCGCTCTCCTCGGGGCCGCTGTCCGCCGGGGCCGCGCCGGCCACCGAGCCCTCGCCGTCGCCGTCGGACTTCACCCCGGTGACCACCACGCCGGAGGGCGAGCCGATCACCGAGGAGATGCTCAACCAGTTCAAGCGCAACGGCGACGAACAGTCCATCCGCGACCTCGTCGCCACCAACGGCCAGTGCGCGCCGCTCTAGGACCGGGCCGCCCGGCGTCGATCCGCGCCGGGCGCCCGCGCCGCGAGCGGCAAGATCAGACTGACCAGATCAGAGTGACCACATTTCATTGACCAGACAGGGACCAGGCCATGTACGAACTTGAGAACGTCCTCCGGCCCTATGCCTGGGGCTCCCCGACGGCCATCGCCGACCTGCTCGGCCGGCCGGCCTCCGGCGGTCCCGAGGCGGAGCTCTGGATCGGCGCCCACCCGGACTCCCCGTCCGTGGCCCTGACGCCGACGGCCGGCGGTGCCGGACGGCACACGCCCGAGACGCACGACGGCGGGCGGCTGGCGCTGGACGCGCTGATCGCCGAGGATCCGGAGCATTATCTGGGCGGCGCGAGCGTGGCCGAATTCGGTCCGCGCCTGCCGTTCCTGCTCAAGGTCCTCGCGGCCGAGACGCCCTTGTCCCTGCAGGTGCACCCCACAATGGCCCAGGCCCGGGAGGGCTTCGCGCGCGAGGAAGCCGCCGGCGTCGACCCCGCCGCCGCGGAACGCAACTACAAGGATGCCTTCCACAAGCCGGAAATGATCTTCGCGCTGACCCCGTTCGAGGCGCTCTGCGGTTTCCGGCCGGCCGCGGAATCCCGTGCGGTCTTCGAACATCTGGCGGCGTGTTTCGACCTCGCCGGGCTGGAGCTTCCCCCGCTGGTTCCGCTGCTGCTTCAGGACCTGGCGCAGCCGGACGAATCCGCGGCCCTCCGCTCCGCCTTTGAACGGCTCATCGCAGGCGGCAGCGACGTCTCCGACGCGACGGCCGTGATCGCCGCCGCGCTCGTCTCCGGTGCGCCCATGGCCGCGCACGAGGCCGAGCTCTCCACCGTGGTCACGCTCAACGCCCAGTACCCGGGCGATCCGGGCGTCCTGATCTCGCTGCTGCTGAACCGGATCTCCCTTGCCCCCGGGCAGGCCGTCTACCTGCCGGCCGGAAACGTCCACGCCTACCTGCACGGCCTCGGGATCGAGGTCATGGCGTCCTCGGACAACGTGCTCCGCGGCGGGCTCACGCCGAAATTCGTGGATGTGCCGGAGCTGCTCAAGACGGTCGCGTTCGAGGCCGTGGCAGTGCCGATGCTTCCGGCCGGGACCACGATGCTGGGCCAGGAACTCTTCCGGCCGCCGTTCCGGGAATTCCAGCTCCAGCGGATCGAACTGGCCCCGGGGGCCGAGCCCGTCCCGCTGGCGCAGTCCGGTGCCGCCGTCGTCATCGTCACGGGCGGCTCCGTCCGGCTCGACTCCCCGAAGGGCGAGCTGCGGCTGGACCGGGGCGCCAGCGCCTTCCTTCCCGCCGCCGAGGCCCCCGTCAATGTCCACGCCGTCTCCGGCGCCACCGGCACCGCCCTGGCGTTCGCCGTCACCACCGCATTGGAAGCCTGACACCATGGATTATTTCCTGCAGAGCCCGCAGTGGGCGCAGTTCCAGCGTGCGCTCGGACGCACGGTCCACGAACAGTCCGGCCCCGGGTGGCGCTTCCTCGCGATCGAGGAATCCAATCCGGCCGGGAAACTGCTGTACTCCCCCTACGGTCCGGTCGCCGAGTCGCTGGCGGCGTTCGACGCCGCGCTGGCGGCGCTGACGGACCTCGCCCGCACCAGCGGGGCCGTGTTTGTCCGGGTCGAGCCGGTCACCGCTGGTTTCACGGCCGCCGAGGCCGGCACCGTACTGCGCAGCCGCGGCCTGCAGCCGGCTCCGGTCAGCCAACAGCCGGAACTCAGCTGGATTGTCGACGTCGACCGGGACTTCAAGGATGTCCTGGCGGACATGAAACCGGCCAACCGGAACCTCTACCGCAACATCCACAAGAAGGGCGTGACTTTCCGCTCCAGCCAGGATCCGGCGGAGATCTCGGTCCTGCTGGAGTTCCTGCACATGACGGCAGCCCGCAACGGCTTCAAGCCGCAAAGCGACGAATACCTGAGCCAGGTGGCCCGCTCGCTGATGCCGGCCGGCGCCGCGACGCTGTTCATCGCCGAGCTCGACGGCCACCCCATCGCCGCCGCCCTGGCCTACGATTCGGCCGACACCCGAACCTACGCCCATGCCGCCCTGGACGACACGCACCGCAAGCTCAGCGCGGGCATTCCGCTGCTGGTGACCCTGATCGCCGACGCCCAGGCGAAGGGGCTGAAGCACGTGGACCTGTGGGGCGTGGCGCCCGCGGACCAGCCGGACCACAAGTGGGCCGGGTTCACGGCCTTCAAGAAGTCGTTCGGCGGACGCGAGATCGCCTACCCGGGAACGTGGGACCTCCCGGTCCGGAAGGTGCGTTACGGCAGCTACCAGCTGGCCCGCAAGGGCGCCCAGCTCGCCAGGACGCTGCGTGCCCGGTCCAAGGCCCTCGCGAGCCGCTAGCCGGCAGCGGTGATCGCGTGCCGCTGGGCGTCGTAGGCGCTGGCCACCATCTGCTCCACGGAATGCCGCATCTTCCAGTTCAGATCGCGGGCGGCCAGCGTGCCGTCGGCCACGATCCGGTCCGGATCCCCCGTCCGGCGCGGTCCGATCTCGGGTTCGAAGTCGATGCCCGTGACCTTGGCCATCGCGGTCATGATCTGCCGCACGGACAGCCCGTCCCCGGATCCGAGGTTGTACACGCGCTCCAGCGGCCTGCCGGCGGCGAGGGCCTGGGCGGCCGCCACGTGCGAGGTAGCCAGGTCGGCCACATGCACGTAGTCGCGGACGCAGGTTCCGTCCGGCGTGTTGTAGTCGATGCCGTTGATGCGCGGGGTCTGGCCCGCCGTGAGCGCCCGCAGCACGATCGGGAAAAGGTTGTGGGGGCTTGTGTCGTAGAGCTCGGGCGCGCCCGAGCCGACCACGTTGAAGTACCGCAGCGAGGTGTGCTTCAGGCCCCGGGCCCGGCCCTGGTCCCGGATCAGCCACTCGCCGATCAGTTTGCTCTCGCCATAGGGTGATTCCGGATTCGTGGGCGTGTCCTCGGTGACGACGTCACCGGCGGGCGTGCCGTACGTGGCCGCGGAGGAGGAGAAGACCAGTTTGTCGACGCCGGTGAGCTCCATGGCCTTGAGCAGCTCCGCGGTGCCGGTGACGTTTTGTTCGTAGGTCAGCAGCGGCTCCTGGACGGATACACCGGCGTACTTGAACCCGGCGAGGTGGATCACGCCGGTCACGTCGTGGTTCCGCAGCGTGTGGGCCACGAGGTCGGCGTCGAGGATGCTGCCGTGGATGAACGGCACATCGGCCGGCACAAACTCACGGTGTCCGCTCGAGAGGGAGTCAATCACCACCGGCTGGATCCGGGCGCCGCGCAAAGCGGAAACCACATGAGAACCGATATATCCTGCACCGCCAGTTACAAGCCACGTCATGGCTCCACCCTATCGAATCCGCAGGACCTGCGGCCGCCCCGCGGCAATAGACACGGCATCAGACACTGCGATTAAGACGACGAATCCCGGGGCGCGGATGCGGCCCCGGGATTCGTCGTGCTCAGTAACTGCTGCTTGCCGCGCAGGTGCTAGCTCTTGCGGGCGTAGCCTTCCCACTTGCTGGCCTGGTGCTCGCCGTCGACAAAGCGGATGGTGCCGGACTTGGAGCGCATCACGATGGACTGCGTGAGGACCTTGTCCTTGGAGTAGCGGACGCCCTTGAGGAGGTCGCCGTCGGTGATGCCGGTGGCCGCGAAGTAGCAGTTGTCGCTGGAAACGAGGTCGTTGGTGGACAGCACCCGCTCGAGGTCGTGGCCGGCGTCGATCGCCTTCTGCTTCTCGTCGTCGCTCGTGGGCCACAGCCGGCCCTGGATGACGCCGCCGAGGGACTTGATGGCGCAGGCCGCGACGATGCCTTCCGGGGTTCCGCCGATGCCCATGAGGGCGTCGACGCCGGTGCCGGCACGGGCAGCCGCGATGGCCCCCGCGACGTCGCCGTCCATGATGAACTTCGTGCGGGCGCCCGCTTCGCGGATTTCCTCCACGAGGGGGCGGTGCCGGTCGCGGTCCAGGATCATGACGTTGAGCTGGTTGACCTTGACGCCCTTGGCCTTGGCGATGAGGTGCAGGTTCTGCTTGACCGGCAGGCGAAGGTCCACCATGTCGGCCGCTTCCGGGCCGGTGACGAGCTTTTCCATGTAGAACACGGCGGAGGGGTCGAACATGGAGCCGCGTTCGGCCACGGCCAGCACGGCCAGGGCGTTGTTGATGCCGAGGGCCGTCAGGCGGGTGCCGTCGATGGGGTCGACGGCGACGTCGCACTCGGGGCCGGTGCCGTCACCGACGTGTTCGCCGTTGAAGAGCATCGGGGCTTCGTCCTTCTCGCCCTCGCCGATGACCACCACGCCGTTGAAGTGCACGGTCTGCAGGAAGGAGCGCATGGCGTCCACGGCGGCGCCGTCGGCCTTGTTCTTGTCGCCGAAGCCCACCCAGTGACCGCCGGCGATGGCCGCGGCCTCGGTGACGCGGACAAGTTCCAGTGCGAGGTTGCGGTCAGGCTCGTCGATCCCGACTGCGAGCGAGGGGGAAAGCGTTGAGTACTTCTGGGACATGGGCGCTGGTGTCACGTGAACCTCTTCTTCGAGTGGCGGTCGTTGAACCCGTACGGCCAGGATCGATCCGTCGCGGTGATTCGTCTGATATTGATCATAGTCGCGGCAGACTCGCCAGGTCATGGGATGACCGGTGCGTGACGCACTTCACCTCCGGGCGGCCGCTGCACCGCGAATGTGAGATCGGCCCGGACATGGGCGACTATAGAGGGGTGAGTGAATTGCAGGACACCTCCCCCGCCGCCCCCGGTTCTCCGGCTGGCAGCGCCCCCGCGGCAGGCCCGGACGCATCCGGGCAGCCACCGGTCCGGCCCGTCATCGCCGCCGCGGCGGCGAAACGCGCCAACGCCTCGGTGATGGGCATGCTCATCGCCCTGGTGGTGAGCATCGCCGCGTTCCTGCCGATCGTCCTCATGAACCCGTCTCCGAAGACCGACGGTTACCGGCCAAACATCAACGTCAGCGCCTCCGCGCAGAACGCGGCGGGTGTGGCGGGATTCACACCTGTGGCGGCGGATACCGGCGACACATTTCATGCCAACTACGCCCGCTGGGAGTCGGGGGCCGGCACCGGCGTCCCCACTTGGGAAGTCGGCTACCTGACGCCCAAGGAGTCCTTCATCGCCCTCGTGCAGACCCGCCAGGCCAACCCCACCTGGCTCCTGCAGCAAACCAAGAGCGCGCCCGTGACCGGCTCCCGGAACGCCGGCGGCCGGGACTGGGAACTGCGCGACACCGGCAAGGGCGAGAAATCCATGGTGCTGGCCGACCGCGGCACCACCGTCATCCTGTCCGGATCCGCGACGCTGGACGAGTTCTCCACCCTGGCCGCAGCCGTGGTGAAGTCGCTTGAAAGCAATCCGCCGGCCGGCGCGCCGGCAGTCACGCCGGGCGCAACAGTTTCCCCAACGGCTGCACCGACACAGTAAAGTCGGGGCGTGGCCACCTATCTCACCCCTGCACTTGCCTGGCGGCGTCTCCGCGAAGGCAACGAGCGTTTTGTCTCCGGCGCGTCCTCGCACCCCAACCAGGATGCATCGCGGCGCTCCTCCCTCGTCGAGAACCAGCACCCGTTCGCCGTGATCTTCGGCTGCTCCGACTCCCGCCTCGCGGCCGAGATCATCTTCGACCTCGGCCTGGGCGACGCGTTCGTCGTCCGGACCGCGGGCCAGGTGATTGACGACGCCGTGCTCGGCTCCCTGGAATACAGCGTCAGCGTCCTCGGTGTGCCGCTGATCGTGGTCCTGGGGCACGACCGGTGCGGCGCTGTTACCGCCACCAAGACCGCCGTGGAGACCGGCCAGATGCCGGTCGGATTCATGCGCAGCCTGGTCGAGCGCATCACGCCCTCCGTGCTGACCTCGCTCCGTAACAATCAGGACGACGTCAACGACATGGTGGTCGAGAACGTCAAGCAGACCTCACAGCGCCTCGTGGACAGCTCCCGTGTGATTTCGGACGCAGTGGAAAGCGGCCGCGCCGCCGTGATCGGCCTCGCGTACAGCCTGGCCGACGGCAAGGCCGACCTCGTGTCCGGAATCGGCGAGCTCTAGGCTCGACTCTCCGGGCTCAGCTCTCCGGGCTCAACTCTCCGGGCTCAATGCCCTGGGTCCGGCTCCCCCGCGGCGGCTGTCGCGGCGGCGGGCCGTTCACGGTTTTCAGTGCGACGCCCACTCCCAATAAGCTAGCCCCATGACTTCCACAGATGAGTTGAACACCGAAGAGTTCCGCATTGAACACGACACGATGGGCGAAGTCCGCGTTCCCGTGAACGCCCTGTACCGCGCACAGACGCAGCGGGCAGTCGAGAACTTCCCGATCTCCGGCAAGACGCTGGAGCGCGCCCACATCGAGGCCCTGGCCAGGGTCAAGAAGGCTGCCGCCCAGGCCAACGCCGAACTGGGGGTGCTCGACGGCGAGCTCGCCCAGGCGATCGCCGACGCCGCCGACCAGGTCGCGACCGGCAAGTACGACGGCGACTTCCCGATCGACGTCTTCCAGACCGGGTCCGGCACGTCCTCGAACATGAACACCAACGAGGTCATCGCCGAGCTCGCCTCGCGTGCCCTCAAGTCCGCCGGGAGCGACAAGGTTGTCCACCCGAACGACCACGTCAACGCCTCGCAGTCCTCCAACGACGTCTTCCCGACCTCGGTCCATGTGGCCGCCACGTCCGCGCTGATCAATGACCTGATCCCGGCCCTCGGCTACCTGGCAGAGTCCCTGGAGCGCAAGGCCGTCGAGTTCAAGGACGTCGTGAAGTCCGGCCGCACGCACCTCATGGACGCCACCCCGGTCACCCTGGGCCAGGAGTTCGGCGGCTACGCCGCCCAGGTCCGCTACGGCATCGAGCGCATCAACGCCTCCCTCCCCCGCGTTGCCGAGGTCCCGCTGGGCGGCACCGCCGTGGGCACCGGCATCAACACCCCGGCCGGTTTCCCGGAGCGCGTGATCGAACTCCTCGCCGCCGACACCGGGCTGCCCCTGACCGAGGCCCGCGACCACTTCGAAGCCCAGGCCAACCGCGACGGCCTCATCGAGGCGTCCAGCCAGCTGCGCAACATTGCGATCTCCTTCATGAAGATCAACAACGACCTCCGCTGGATGGGTTCCGGCCCCAACACCGGTCTCGGCGAAATCGCCATCCCGGACCTGCAGCCGGGCTCCTCGATCATGCCCGGCAAGGTCAACCCCGTCATCTGCGAAGCCTCCATCATGGTCTGCGCCCAGGTGATCGGCAACGACACCGCCATCGCCTGGTCCGGCACCAACGGCGCTTTCGAACTGAACGTCGGCATCCCGGTCATGGCCGCCAACCTCCTTGAGTCCGTGCGCCTGCTGGCCAACACCAGCCGCGTCATGGCCGACAAGATGATTGACGGCATCACCGCCAACGTGGAGCGCGCCCGCTTCCTGGCCGAGGCCTCGCCGTCGATCGTGACCCCGCTGAACAAGTTCATCGGTTACGAGAACGCCGCCAAGATCGCCAAGAAGGCCGTGGCCGAGGGCCTGACCATCCGCGAGACCGTCGTCTCCATGGGCTTCCTTGAGCGCGGCGAACTGACCGAAGAGCAGCTGGACACCGCCCTGGACGTCATGTCCATGACGCGCCCGCCGCACAAGGCCTAACGACTCGGGGCGGCGACACCGCCCCGCGTAGAGAACATCCGCCGCCGGCCGGCACCTTTCCTGGAAGGGTGCCGGCCGGCGGCATGTCTGCACCCTAGACCCGGGGCGGTTCCCCGCCGGCTGCCTCCCGCTCCTCCGCCGTGTAGGCCGCTGCCGCGGCGGCGTCGGCCATGCTGGCGCCGCCGATCCGTGCCTCCCGCAGCCGCCGGGTCTTGGCGGACTGGACAGAGAAGGCAGCATCGACGTTTCCGGCGGCGTAGGTCAGGGCGTCTTCGGCGCGGATGCCCAGGCCGCCGGCCGTCAGCACGGCGTCCTGATTGGCGCCCAGATAGGTAAACTGCCAGCCCCACTGGCTCTGCTGCCGCTGGACCAGGGCTTTCACCAGATCGCCGGTGGCCTCGCGCGAGGAGTTCTCGTGGCCGTCCGTCAGCACGGCGACGAGCACGGTGCCGGGGCGCTGGTCCTCCGGGAGGGCCGCGAGTTCCGCACCCGCTTCCCCGATCAGCCGGACCATGGCGTCGTGCAGGGCCGTGCTGCCCCGCGGCTGCAGGTCCAGGGCCGGGACGTCCTGGATGTCCACCGAGGCGTAGACGCGCTCGTAGGTGTCGTCGAACTGCGCCAGCGACAGCTTGCACCGGCCCGCCACCGCCTGCTGTTCACGGACGAAGGCCGCGAACCCGCCCACGGTGTCATCGGCGATGGAGCTCATGGAACCGGAACGGTCCAGGAGGACGTACACGTGCGTCAGGGCTGAATCTGTCATGCTTCCCCATTTCCGGCCCGGACGGGGCTTCTGCCTCGTCGTGGGCCACCTGTCGCCAGCAGAAGAGCTGGACAGGGGCAGGCTACGGCCGGGCAGCGACAATATTGCCCGCAACAGCCGAGCAATCTCTTTTGCACTAATAGTGATTAAGTGCAAAAATACACTCTATGGGTAACAGTGCAATTAACGAGGGCGGTCTCCGCGAGCGCAAGCGGGCCGCGACACGGGCGGCGATCACCGCCGTCGCGCGTTCCCTGACGGCCGAACGCGGCCTCAACGGCTACACCGTGGAGGAAGTCTGCGAGCAGGCGGGCATTTCCCGCCGGACCTTCTTCAACTACTTCCCCGCCAAGGAAGACGCGATCCTCGGCCACGTCGAC
The DNA here is from genome assembly GCA_963810895.1 of uncultured Actinomycetota bacterium. Classification (GTDB taxonomy): domain Bacteria; phylum Actinomycetota; class Actinomycetes; order Actinomycetales; family Micrococcaceae; genus Arthrobacter. The sequence goes on along the minus strand of CAWEPM010000004.1, from coordinate 49,727 downwards.
GACGACTTTCCCGAAGAGGTGGTCGCACGGTTCATGGCGGGAGGCGCGGGCTCGCCCGCCGGCGAAATTTCGGCCTCGCTGCTCGCCGACCTCGTGCGGCTCTCCCTCGACCTGTCCGAACGGATGAGCGCGTCCGAGGAAGAGACCCGCCAGCTGATCGGAGTGATCAAGAAAGAGCCCCAGCTGATGCTCAGGATCATCGGCGCCTCCGAGGAACGCGAGGCCGAGTTCGCCCGGATGCTCGCGGCCAGGGAAGGCGTCCCCACTGATCATCCCGTGGTCCGCATGGCCGTGGTCCTGCTGGGAAACATCGCCAGGAAGACCAGCGCCGACTACTTCTCCGAAGGCAATACGCGCCCGTACAAGGACATCCTGCTGGAAAACGTTGCCGCCGCACGCACGCTCTTCTCGCTGCCGTTCGACCCGTCCCTGGCCGACACGTCCCCGGCCGGCACCTCCCCCTCGACCACGCCCCTCGCCAGCACCTCCCAGTCCGGTTCTTCCCGTCCGTCTTCCCAGTCCAACTCTTCCGAAGGAGCGCAATGAGCGCCGCCGTCAGCACCAAGCCAGCAGCCGAGCCGCTGCTGCTGACCCAGAAACGCATCTGGATCATCTTCTCCGCCCTCATCGCGGGCATGCTGCTCTCCAGCCTCGACCAGACCATCGTCTCCACCGCCATGCCCACCATCGTCGGCAAACTCGGCGGCGTGGAGCACCAGGCCTGGATCACCACGGCCTACCTGCTGGCCACCACCATCGTCATGCCGATCTACGGAAAGTTCGGCGACATCCTGGGGCGCCGGAACCTGTTCCTCGTGGCCATCGGGCTCTTCACCCTCGCCTCCGTCGGCTGCGCCCTCGCCACCGACTTCTGGGGCTTCGTGATCTTCCGCGCCATCCAGGGCCTGGGCGGCGGCGGCCTGATGATCCTGTCCCAGGCCATCATCGCCGACATCGTTCCGGCCAAGGAGCGCGGCAAGTACATGGGCCCGCTGGGCGCGATCTTCGGCCTCTCCGCCGTCGCCGGACCCCTGCTGGGCGGTTTCTTCGTGGACCACCTGACCTGGGAATGGGCCTTCTACATCAACATCCCGATCGGCATCGCCGCATTCACCATTGCCTGGTTCACCCTGACGCTGCCGAACAAGAAGGCCGAGAAGCGGATCGACATCCTGGGCGTGCTGCTGCTCTCCGACGGCCACCACGTGCCTGATTTTCTTCACCGACTTCGGCGGCAAGAAGGACGAGGGCTGGGATTCGCCGCTGACGTGGGCCTTCGGCGCCGGACTGGTGCTCGCCGCTACCGCCTTCGTCCTGGTGGAGCGCCGGGCCGAGGACCCCATCATTCCGCTGAGCCTGTTCAAGAACCGCATCTTCGTGAACTCCACCGCCATCGGCTTCACCCTGGGCCTGGGCATGTTCGCGGCGATCGCCTTCGTTCCGACCTTCCTGCAGATGTCCTCCGGAACCTCCGCCGCGGAATCCGGCCTGCTGATGCTGCCCATGATGGTGGGGCTCATGGGCATGGCCATCTTCTCCGGCATCCGGATCTCCAAGACCGGCAAGTACAAGATGTTCCCGATCCTCGGGGCCGCCCTGACCATCGCGGCGATGCTGTGGCTGACCACGCTCACGGCCGCCACCCCCATCTGGGTCATCTGTGTGCAGCTGTTCATCTTCGGCGCCGGCCTGGGCTCGATCATGCAGGTGATTGTCCTGGTGGTGCAGAACTCCGTGCCGGCGGACCAGATCGGCACGGCGACCAGCACCAACAACTACTTCCGTGAGGTCGGTGCATCCCTCGGCGTGGCAGTGTTCGGTTCGATCTTCACCACCCGGCTCGCCGAGTCCCTGACCAATGCCTTCACCGGCGCCGGGGCGTCCGCGGAGCAGGCGTCCCAGTCCACCCGGACGATGGACCCCCAGACTCTCAGCCAGCTCCCGGCGCAGCTCAAGGACGCGATCGTCAACGCCTACGCGGATTCGCTCGCTCCCGTCTTCTGGTACCTGCTGCCGTTCCTGGGCATCGCCCTGATCCTGGCTTTGACCCTGAAGCAGATCCCGCTCTCGGACACCGCCGGAATGGTGGCCCGCGGAGAGGCCGTCGGCGGCGAAGAGGCCGAGCGGCTCGAGGCGGAACGGGCAGCCCGCACCGCGGCCGGCAGCGCGGACCACACGGACCACGCCGCACTCAGTGACCACGCCGCGGCGGAAGGTCACGACGAGCCAAGTAACGACGACGAGCTCACCCGCCTGCGCGGCTGATCGTCCAGACTCCGGTCTCAGTCGCCGGCACACGCCAGCCAGGGGCGCCGCAATCTTTGGGGGTTGCGGCGCCCCTGGTGCATGCCGGACCGGCCGGTGCCGGCAGTCCGGCGTCGGATCAGTGCCGGTAGTGGACGCCGCCGGCGGGGTCAGTGGCCCGGCGGATCATCTCCAGGTGTCCGGGCATGAGTTCGGGGAAGTCGCCCGGCCGGAACCAGCCGACGTCGAGGGATTCGTCGTCGTTGACCCGGGCCTCGCCCGACACGAAACGGCAGCGGAACACGAGGGTCAGGAAATGGCACACGTCGCCATTGGGGTAGCGGGTGGGCCCCACGGCGTCCACCGAGACCAGCCGCTCGGCGGCGGCTACCACGCCGGTCTCTTCGAGGATTTCCCGCAGCAGGCCCGGCGCGGGCTCCTCGCCCGGCTCCAGGATTCCGGTGATCAGTCCCCATTGCCCGTTATCGGCCCGCTGGCCGAGCAGGACCCGGCCGGCGTCGTCGAACACCACTCCCCTGACGCCGGGAAGCCAGAGGGCCTCGTGTCCGATTTTCTCGCGCAGTTTCAGGATGAATTCCGGGGTGGCCATGCCGCCAGCCTAACCGGCCGGTATCAGCAGCATGGCGGCCGCAGCTCCGGCCAGCATGAACGGCCCGAAGGGGATGGCCGACTGCAGCGTGCCGCGACGCACGGCGAGCAATCCGAGGCTCCACAGCCCGCCGAGCATGAACGCGGCAAAGGTCCCGGCAAAGACGTGCCCCCAGCCCAGGAATCCCAGGTACATGCCCAGGACGCCCGCAAGCTTCACGTCGCCGAAGCCCATTCCCGGCGGATACACCGCGTGCAGGAGGAAATAGAAGAGCCAGAGGGCCGCCCCGCCGGCGAGGACGCGCAGCCCCGGCACGCCGAACAGCCCGGCGTCCGGCGTGCCGGCCACGTCCTGCCCGGCGGGAAGCAGCTGGCTGGCCGCCGCGCCCAGCAGGAGGACTCCGGCGATCGCATAGGACGGAAAGACAATCCGGTCCGGCAGCAAGTGGTGCCGGACGTCGATCACGGTGAGCCGAACGGCCATGAGGGAAAAATAGGCGCACGCGGCCAGGACGAGCCAGAAGGCCAGCGGGTTGGCGGCGCCCAGGGTGCCGAGTCGTTCGATCACTCTCGGATGCTACTGGATATTCGTCCGGCCCGTGGGCGCCCGCGCGTAAACTGTGGATATGGCCGCATGGGACAGCAGGAACGGGCGCGGGCCGCTCGCGCCCCGCGGCCCGGCGAATCCGGCTGCGGCCTTCCGGCACCTGTGCCGTTCCTCGCCCTGGAAGTGGCAGTCGCTGAGGTTCGAGTACCTGGACCGGCCCCTCACGAGTTCCGCAGACTCCCCGACGGCCTTCCCCGACGGCCTCATCAGGGCGTGGCTGCGCAGGCCCGGCGCCTTGCGGCTGGAGACCGCCGACGGGCTGGTGATCGCCAGCACCACCGGCATCAACGATTCACGCGGCGGCTTCTATGTCAGTTCCACGAGGAAGACCTGGCTCCTGCCGCCGCACCTGGTCACCCCGGTGTACGACGACGACGGCCTGGTACGCCGCCGTCCGGAGGCAGCCTACGGCGAGCCGTCCTTCGGGAACGGCCGGTTCGCCGCGGCCCTGGACCCGGTGGAGCTCGCTGGCAACTCCCCTGTCCCGCTGGAGTTCCCCAACGCCAACGCCGTGGAGCTTGGCCCCGTCACGCAGGTGGATCACGAGGGCCGGCCTGCCCTGGAAACCACGGTCAGCCCGAACCCCTCGTACCGCCCCGCCGACCCCGCAGCCCCGCTCTGCCGCCCGGGACGCACGCTGTTGAGGATCGACGCCGGCACCGGCGTCTGCGTTGCGAGCCGCTGGCTGGACGCGCCGGGAGCCGGCGACGGTCCCGCCGGCTACGGCCACTGGATCAGGATCCTGGGCGTGGACGAGTACATGCTCGATGACCTGTTCCTGGCCGAATCCATGAACCTCACGGACGTCCGCCGCCACATCAGCTGGGACGTCCCGGCCGAGTAGCCCGGGGGCACCAGAGGAGCGCAGCGGCGTGACTGGCATCCGCCGGCCCGCACCGCTAGGCTTCCCCGATGACTGAGCCCGCCGCATACTGGCCTCCTTTCGGCCTCACCCTGACCACGCCGCGCCTTGAGCTGCGGCCCATCCGGGACGGGGACATTCCGGCCGCGGTCGAAGCCGCCCTGAGCGGCGTGCACGAGCCGGGCCGGAACCCGTTCAGCAACCCGTGGACCGAAGCCCCGCCCCACGAGCTCGGGACCAACATGGCGCAGTGGTACTGGCGGTGCCGCGGCGGCATGACGCCCGAGGACTGGACCCTCCTGCTCGGCATCTGGCACGAGGACCAATTCGTCGGCTGCCAGGACATCGCGGCCAAGGACTTCGCCACGCTGAAGACTGTCACCACCGGTTCCTGGCTCCGCCAGAGCGCCCAGGGCCGCGGACTCGGCAAGGAGATGCGTGCCGCCGTCGCGCTGTACGCCTTCGACCACCTCGGCGCCGACCTCGCAACGTCCGAAGCCGCCGTCTGGAACCAACAGTCCCTCGGCGTCTCCCGGTCCCTCGGCTACGAGCTCAACGGCGTCACCCGAGCCACCTGGGGCAGCAAGACCCAAGAAGTCCAAAACGTCCGCCTGACCCCCGCAACCTTCAAGCGCCCCGACTGGAACCTCCAAGTCAGGGGCCACGAAGCCACAGCAAAGTACCTGGGCATCCACGAGTAGCAGCAACAGCCCGCAGCGGGGCTGCGGCGACCCGTGGGCTTGGACACCTCCCGTCGCTGGGTTGCCGTGGTTGGGTTTGCGGGGCCGCGGCGACCCGCCGTCGCTTAGACACCTCCCGTCGCTGCGCTGCGGTCGCTGGGCGACCTTCGCTTCGCTTTGGTCGGCGATGCGCTCCTTAGCGGGACACCGCAGCCCCGCGAAGGTGAGCCGCTCACCATCCGGGACACGGTCTCTCGCAAAGTGGGACGCTCGCCAGCCGGGACGCGGTCTTTCGTAAAGGAGCGCATCGCGACGCATCGGACCCCGGAGGTCGCCCAGCGACCGCAGCGGGTCCCATGCGTCGTAAGCAGCGTCCCGAGGGCCCCGAGGCGAGCTTGCGAGCCTTGGGAAGGGACCTCTGCGCTAAGCGACGGCGAAAGGCCGCTGCCCGGCGAAGCCAACCACGGCAACCCGACAACAGCGAAGGGCCGCGGCCCGGCAAACCGGACCACGGCCCCAAACCGGAGCGGGCCTAGATCTCCGCCCCCTCCAGCAGCTCCGTCACCAGTGCCGCGATCGGCGAGCGCTCCGAGCGGGTGAGGGTGACGTGGCCGAACAGCGGGTGTCCCTTGAGCGTCTCGACCACGGCGGCCACGCCGTCGTGCCGTCCGACCCGCAGGTTGTCGCGCTGGGCGACGTCGTGGGTCAGGACGATCTTGGAGTTCTGCCCGATCCGGCTCATCACCGTCAGGAGCACATTCTTCTCCAGGGACTGCGCCTCATCGACGATCACGAACGCGTCGTGCAGCGAGCGCCCGCGGATGTGGGTCAGCGGCATGACCTCGAGCATGCCCCGGTCCATCACTTCCTCCACGACTTCCTGGCTGACCAGCGCGCCCAGGGTGTCGAAGACGGCCTGCGCCCACGGGTTCATCTTTTCCGCCTCGGAACCCGGCAGGTAGCCGAGCTCCTGGCCGCCCACCGCGTAGAGCGGCCGGAAGACGATCACCTTGCGGTGCTCCCGGCGCTCCAGGACGGCTTCGAGGCCGGCGCACAGGGCCAGCGCGGACTTGCCCGTACCGGCCCGGCCGCCGAGGGACACGATGCCGACCGACGGGTCCATCAGGAGGTCGATCGCGAGCCGCTGCTCGGCCGAGCGGCCGTGGAGCCCGAAGACGTCGCGGTCGCCCTTGACGAGCCTGACCTGCTTGTCCGCCCCTACGCGGCCGAGCGCCGAGCCGCGGTTGGACAGCAGGACCAGCCCGGTGTTGGTCGGCATCTCCGCCGCGGCCGGGATGAAGACCGGCTCGTGGCCGTAGAGGGTCGCGACCTCGTCCTCGCCCGCATCGATCTCGGCGACGCCGGTCCAGCCGGAGTCCTTGACGAGTTCGTTTCGGTATTCGTCGGCCAGCAGCCCCATGGCCGAGGCCTTGACGCGCATCGGCAGGTCCTTGGACACCACCGTCACGTCGCGGCCCTCGTTGGCCAGGTTCTTGGCCACCGCGAGGATGCGGCTGTCGTTATCCGCCCCGCGGAAGCCCGCGGGCAGCACCTCGGCGGAGATGTGGTTCAGCTCCACCATCAGCGTGCCGCCGTCGTGGCCAATCGGGATGGGACGGTCCAGGCCGCCGTGCTCAAGCCGCAGGTCATCGAGCAGCCTGAGCGCCTTGCGCGCGAAGTAACCCAGTTCCGGGTCGTGGCGCTTTCCTTCGAGCTCGGTGATGACGACGATCGGCAGGATGACCTCATGCTCGGCGAAGCGCAGGAGGGCCCGCGGATCGGAGAGCAGCACGGAGGTATCGATCACGAAACTGCGGGCCGTGCCCCGATTTCCTGTTCCTTCCCCGGAAACAGCAAGACCGGCCGCAGCGGAATCCGCTGCACCGGTCTTTGAGGTGGCTCGCTTGGCGCGAGAGGTAGCTTTCTGTCCCTGGTCGGAAATGACGTTGGGCAGTTGCTCAGAAATAGCCACATCGACTCCAGCCCCGGGGCAATGCCCGGATTTGTTATTGGTGAGGCGGCTCGGCCTGGAGGCCGGACTCGGCCTCCCATACACCCGGTGCGAAAATCCGCTCCATGTACTGGCCTCCCCGATCGGCCGGCGAATTGTCTGCCGATGGGATTAACGTACGTCTCCGGGGGCGGGTTTGTCCGACTATTTTTCGGCGATTCTTGTTGCTTTCTTGTGAACTCCGTGTGAACGGCTCAGGCGCCGAAGCGTCGCTGCCTTCCGGCGTAGTCGCGGAGGGCGCGCAGGAAGTCGACCTTGCGGAACGCCGGCCACAAGGCCTCGCAGAAGTAGAACTCACTGTACGCGCTTTGCCACATCAGGAACCCTGAAAGCCGCTGCTCCCCCGAGGTCCGGATCACGAGGTCGGGGTCCGGCTGGCCCCGGGTGTAGAGGAACCGCGAGATGTCATCCACGGTGAGGTCATCGGCCAGTTTTCCGATGTCCGCGCCCCGGGCGACGGCGTCGTGCAGCAGTTCCCGGACGGCGTCGACGATTTCCCGCCGTCCGCCGTAGCCGACGGCGACATTGACGTGCAGCTTTTCGTGCGCGGGCGTGCGTGCCGTCAAATTGTTCAGCCGCTCGGCGAGGTAGTCCGGCAGCAGTTCGGGGGCGCCCATGGCGTGCACCGAGATGTCGGCGTCCTCGTCCAGCCGGTCCAGGGTGTTGGCGATGATGCCCATCAGGAGGTCCAGTTCTTCCCCGGAGCGGTTCATGTTGTCCGTGGAGAGCATGTACAAGGTGACCACCTTGATGCCGAGCTCCTGGCACCAGCCGAGGAATTCGTGGATCTTGTCCGCGCCGGCCTGGTGTCCCTGGCTTGTGGGGGCGTTGAACTGGCGGGCCCAGCGCCGGTTGCCGTCGACCATGACGCCGACGTGCCGGGGGATCCGTTCAGGGTCCAGGGAGCGCTGCAGTTTGCGCTCGTAAAAGCCGTAGAGGAACCCGGGCATTTCCATCCGGAGATTCACCTGGCTTCCTTGAGGTACTTTGTTCAGTGCACATCCTAGGCTACCTGCCGGAGCGCCCTGCCGCGTGCAGGACCGCCACCGGATAGCCCCGGACCGCTTGTTACTCATGGGTAACTTACCAGTGCGTAGGTTAGTATTGCGGCATGGAAAGCAACAGTTTGGAGCCCCGGCCGGAGCCTCCGGCAAGAAAGGGGACGCCGGTGGACGACGCCGCCGTAAGGCTTGCCGAGCTGCTCATGATCAAGCCGAAATGGCGGGGCTGGATCCACACCGTGACCGCCCCGCTGGCCTTCGTCGCCGGGCTGGTGCTGGTCATCCTGGCCCCGCCGGACCTGAAGATCGCCTGCGCCGTCTATGCCGTCACCGGGGTCCTGCTTTTCGGCGTCAGCGCCGTCTACCACCGGGGCAACTGGTCTCCGCGCGTCAAGATCGTCCTGAAGCGGCTGGACCACACGAACATCATGCTCGTGATCGCCGGAAGCTACACGCCGCTCGCCTTGGCGCTGCTGGAACGGCCGAAGGCAGAACTGCTGCTGTGGGTCATCTGGTCCGGGGCCATCCTCGGCGTCCTGTTTCGCGTGCTGTGGACCAACGCCCCGCGGTGGCTCTACGTGCCGATCTACATCGCCCTGGGCTGCGGGGCGCTGTTCTACCTCCCGGACTTCTTCGCCGCCAATGTCGCCTCGGCCGTGCTGATCTGCGTGGGAGGCGCCCTGTACATCACCGGAGCCGTCTTCTACGCCCTGAAGAAGCCGAACTTCAGTTATGAGCACTTCGGCTTTCACGAACTGTTCCATGCCCTGACGGTGGTCGCTTTCGCCGCGCACTACATCGCCATTGCCATCGCGGTCCTGAGCTGAGCCTGCGCGGCAGGGGCCGACGCTGCCGGGCTAGAGGCTGACCCTGTCGCGGCTGACGGCTCAGCCGGGCCGCCCCGCCGCGATGAGCTCGGGCAGCCGCCGCATGTCTGAAAAGACCGTGGTCCCCGGACCGGCCAGCCGCGCGGCCGGAGTCACGCCTCCGGCATACGCGAAGACGTGCATTCCGGCCGCCCGGGCGGCCTGGACGCCGTAGGCGCTGTCCTCGACGACGGCGCACCGCTCCGGCGCGGTGTTGAGGCTCGCTGCGGCATGGAGGAACAAGTCCGGCGCCGGTTTGCCGTTGGCTACCTCCGTGGCGCTGAAGATGCGGCCCTGGAAGCGGTGCAGCAGCCCGGTCTTGCCCAGGGTCCGGTGCATCTTGTCGTGGCTGCCGCTGGACGCGACACAGTGCGGCAGGCGCAGCCGGTCCAGGGCGTCCTCGATGCCGTCGACCGCTTCGAGGTCGCGCTCGAACGCCTCCTGGTACCACCGCCCGTAGTCCCGGTCCCAGCCGTCGGCCAGCCGGACACCCAGCTGCTGCTCGACGGCGGCAACAAAGTGCGCCTCGGACTTTCCGACGAACCGCTCCACGATTTCATCCAGTTCCAGCTCCCAGCCGAGATCTGCCAGCACCAGCTGGTCCACCCGGATGGAGATCACCTCGGAATCGACCAGGACACCGTCACAATCGAACACCACCAGCTCAAAGCCGTCCTGAGAAGTCATCAGGCCATCCTAGCCAGACGCTCTCGTACCCCTTCCACGGAATCCGTCGGACTGTCGCAGACCATGCCGCGGCACAGGAACACCTGCGGGGCGCCCCCCGGCCCCGCGCCCCGGCCCAGCAGCAGCGGCACGGGCCGGACGGCGTCGTCGTCCTGGACCGCGACCACCAGCCCCGGACTTGCCGAGAGCAGCAGCTCCCGGTGGAGCGCGGCCCGTTCCGGCGTGTCCGGCCCGGCAACGGCGGCCTCGACCGGGCCGGCAAGCGCGGCCTGGGCGGTCGCGAGCAGCCAGCCGGCCACGCGGGGCGCCCGGGTTGCGAGCGGAGGCAGCAGCGCGAGGATGTTGGCCGCCAGGGTGCGGTGTTCCGAGGAGCCGGACAGGGCCGCGTGGGTCACCAGCGCCCCGGCCAATGCGGCGGCGCCGCTGGGGGTGGCGTTGTCGAACGGATCCAGCCCGTCCCGGCCGCCCTGGGCGGCGGTGACCTGCGCCGACTCCCCCGCAGCGTCCTTCAGGCCGCCGTCGGCCGCGAAGCGTTCGCAGGCCGCGTCCAGGATGGCCCCGGCCAGGTCATACCAGCGGGTGTGCCCGGAAACCCCGTAGAGGGCGAACAGCCCTTCGGCGCACAAGGCGTAGTCCTCCAGCAGGCCCCCGATCCCGCGCGCTGCCCCGCCGTGGGACACGCGGATGAGCCTGCCGGGGCCGTCCTCGGCGGGACGCCAGTGCACGCGCTCGAGATAGTCCGCAATCCGTTCCGCGGCGTCCACCAGCTCCGGCCGGGCCAGGACGGCCCCGGCGTCGGCGAGCGCCGCGACGGCCAGTCCGTTCCAGCCGGCCACCACCTTGTCATCCCGGCCGGGCTGCGGCCGTCCGCTCCGGGCCTCCGCCAGCAGCGGCCGCACCCGCCGCCACAGCTCGGCGTCCCCGCCGGTGATCTCCCGGCCCGGGTGCAGCGGCGAGCCGTCGGCGGTCACGGTCCCGGGCGTGCGGACGTTCATGAGGGCCGCCACGGCGGCGCCGTCCGCCGGACCCAGCAGTGCCTTGAGCGCGGCGGGAGTCCACAGATAGGTGGCGCCCTCGGCGTGCACGCCGTCGACGACGGTATCGGCGTCCAGCGACGACGCCAGGGCCACGACTCTCGCGCCCGGGGCCGTGTCAGGCGCTGTGTCGGGCGGCAGCCCGAGGCGGCCCAGGAGCCAGTCGGCGGTGCGCCCGGCGATCTCTGCGGCCTCCGCGGCCGGGAACTCGGAGGTGCCGCCCAGCCGGACCCAGTGAGCGTAGACGCGCAGCAACTGGGCGTTGTCGTAAAGCATTTTCTCGAAGTGCGGAACGGACCAGTCCCGGGTCACCGAATAGCGCGCAAAGCCGCCGTCGAGCTGGTCAAACAACGCCGACCGGGACATCGCTGCCAGGGTGCGTCCCGCCATGTCCCGGGCAGCGGCAGCGGTGTCGGGGTCAGCGGTGTCAGGGTGAACAGCGTCAGAGTCCGCGGCTGCCGGCGGCGCTCCGTCCGGGGGCACTCTGTTCGAGGGCACGGCCGCGTGCCGGATCAGGAATTCGAGCACTGCCGAGGGCGGGAACTTCGGCGCGTTGCCGAAGCCGCCGTGGGCCTGGTCTTCGGAGCGGGCCAGGACGGCAACGGCTTCGGCAAGCAGTGCCGCGTCCAGGGGCTCGGGCGGCCGGTCGAGCCGGACTGTGGCGGCCGGCTGGGACGCGGCGATGCCGCTCGCCAGCGTGGCGGCGTTCGCTTCGACGGCGCCGCGGCGCTCCGTCCAGGCCTCGCTCACGGCTTCGAGGACCTGCCGGAAGGAGGGACGGCCGGGCATGGGCCGGGGCGGGAAGTAGGTGCCGGCGTGGAAGGCCCGGCCATCGGGCAGGAGGAAGACGGACATCGGCCAGCCGCCCTCGCCGCTGATTGCCTGGGTGGCGGCCATGTAGACGGCGTCGACGTCGGGGCGCTCTTCCCGGTCCACCTTGATGGAGACAAAGTGGGTGTTCAGGTAGTCGGCGGTGTCCGGGTCCTCGAAGGATTCGTGGGCCATGACGTGGCACCAGTGGCAGGCCGCGTAGCCGATCGAGAGGAACACGGGCACGTCCCGGGCGGCCGCGGCGGCGAAGGCCGGGTCACCGAACGGCTGCCAGTGGACAGGGTTGCCGGCGTGCTGGCGCAGGTACGCAGAGGGTTCCGCCGCCAGGGCGTTCGAGGCCCCGGGCAGCGGGTTAGGGGAACCGCTGTCAGCGGTTTCCGGGTCCCGCATCGCCGTTGACCTCCGGCCGGGAAACCCCGCCGTCAGCGGGGAATGCGGTGCCGTCGGCGCCGGAGGCCCCTGCTTGCTCGGCTTCCTCAGGTGCCTCGGCAGCCTCACGCTCGGCCTCCACCTGGGCACGGTAGCGGACCCGGCGGATACGCCGCACCATGTCCACGATCAGCAGCGCTGTCAGCACCACGATGAAGGCCGTCAGCAGGAAGCCCAGCAGACCCGGGGTGACCTGGTCCTCGGACAGGCCCGGGCGCAGCGACGGCGTCGGGGTCGGCGCCGGGGTCGTTGCCAGGGCGATGAGCAAGGAGTGCACGGTAAAAACCTTCTGTGGAAACTGGTGTCTTTTCTACGGCGTCTTTTCTGCAGTGTCTTTTCTACACCGGATAGAAGAGCCCTTTCCCGTCTATCTTAGCCCGGCAAACAGGTCCGTTTCGGGCACGTCGACCGGGATCCGGGACTCGATCAGGGAGTAGTCCTCCCACGGCCAGACCTTGCGCTGCATGGCCGCGGATACCGCGAAGAAGAATCCTTCCGGGTCCACCTGGGTGCGGTGGGAACGGAGCGCCGCGTCGCGGGCCTCGAAGAAGTCCCCGCACTCGATCTGGGTGGTGGTGGGGTGCGTCGGCGGCGGCGGGGTGTGCCCTTCGGCATCCGCTTCCAGCCAGGCGGCCAGCCGCTCGGCATACGGGGACTGCAGGCCGGCCTCTTCCAGCGCAAAGTGCAGCGCGCGGAAGCGGTCCGGACTGAAGGCGCGGTCGTAGTAGAGCTTGCTGGGCGCCCACGGCTCCCCGATGCCCGGGTACCGTTCGGGATCGCCGGCTGCCGCGAAGGCCTCGACGGCCACCCGGTGCGCCATGATGTGGTCCGGGTGCGGATAGCCGCCGTTCTCGTCATAGCTGAGGATCACGTGGGGCTTGAAGTCCCGGACCAGCCGGACCAGCGGCGCGGCCGCCCGCTCCAGCGGCTGCAGGGCAAAGCACCCGGCCGGCAGGGGCGGCAGGGGGTCGCCCTCCGGGAGTCCGGAATCGACGAATCCGAGCCAGCGCTGCCGGACGCCGAGGACCTTCGCGGCGGCATCCATCTCCAGCCGGCGCGCCCCGGCCATGTCCCGCTGGGGGTGCGGCTGCCCTTCCATCGCTGGGTTCTGGATGTCGCCGCGGGAGCCGTCCGTGCAGGTGGCCACCAGGACGTCCACGCCGGAGGCGGCGTACATGGCCATCGTGGCGGCGCCCTTGCTGGACTCGTCGTCGGGATGAGCATGGACCGCCAGCAGACGAAGCGGGGCTGACGGGCTGGGGGATGCTGTCATCGTGGGACGGCTCCTCTTTCTGCTGTTCTGCTCTGTACGGGCGGATCTGTTCTGGCGCATGGGTGGGGCGGGTCTGTTCGGGCGGGTTCTGCTCGGGCGGATGGGCGGGCCCGTCCAGTATGGCTTGGTCTGCAGGCTTGGACTGCAGTCTCAGCCGCCGCGGAAACATCCCGGTCCGATCCACACTAAACTGGACTGGTGACTTCCGAGGATCAGCCTGCCGCGCCGGCACCTACCAGCCTAGCCAATCGTTACGGCGGCCAAAAGCGCGCGCTGACCCGCAAGGGCAAGCGCAACATCCTGATCGCCGCCCTTGCCGTGGGCGTCGCCTTCCTGGCCTGGGTTTCGATATCGGCGGCCACTGCCAGTGTCAGCTTCAAGGACATCGGCTACAGCACCCGCGACGCCACCCTGACGGAGATCGACTTTCAGGTGACCAAGGATCCCGCAACGGATGCGAAGTGCGCCGTCAAGGCCATGGACTCCAAGTTCGCGATTGTCGGCTGGAAGGTCGTGGACATCGGCCCGAACGCGACCGACACCGGCACGGACGGCGGCCACACCACCGCCCACCGCGCCCAGCTGCGCACCGAGTCCCAGGCGGTCTCCGCCGTCGTGGACAGCTGCTGGATTCCGGACGCCGGAAAGTAGGCCGCGGCACCCGCCGGACCCGGCGCGTCTCGACGTCAGGGGCTGCCACCCGGTGTGCAGAGGCTGCACCGGTCTGGACCCCAGGCAGCAACACGGTGTGACCTGCACCGCAGTCCTCTTTGGTTTATCCACAGGATTGACTACAATGGATCAATACCTTTCCCCCGCTGAGCTGGTTACTGAGTCCCAAAAGTGGCCACCGTGGCGGGGTCTTTGCTTGTTTGACCATAAAGGAGTAGTCCGTGTCTACCACCAACAGCGCAACTGCAGCTTGGCTTACCCAGGAAGCTTTTGACCGCCTGAAGGCAGAGCTGGACAACCTCTCCGGCCCCGGCCGGGCGGAAATCGTCCAGAAGATCGAGGCCGCGCGCCAGGAAGGCGACCTCAAGGAGAACGGCGGCTACCACGCGGCCAAAGAGGAGCAGGGCAAGATCGAAGCCCGCATCCGCCAGCTGACCGCGCTGCTTCGGGACGCCCACGTGGGCGAATCCCCGGCCGACGACGGAATTGTCGAGCCCGGCATGATCGTCGTTGCCAAGATCGCAGGCGACGAGGAAACCTTCCTGCTTGGCTCCCGCGAGATCGCCGGCGACTCGGACCTCGATGTCTTCAGCGAGAAGTCGCCCCTCGGCGCGGCCATCGTCGGCCACAAGGAGGGCGACAAGCTCAGCTACACCGCCCCGAACGGCAAGGACATCACGGTGGAGATCATGTCCGCCAAGCCGTACGCCGGCTGACACCGCAGCACCGTTTCTGTTCCGTCACGGAACACTTTCACGAAACAACGACGCCGGCCTCCCCTTCGCGGGGAGGCCGGCGTCGTGCTTTCCGCCTGTTTGCCGGGGCAGTGTTGTGCGGGGCAGCCGGGAGTGGTCGGCGCCCGGCGGTCAGCGTCCCGCGGACAGCGCCCCCGGGCGCCGGGTGCTCAGCAGCAGCGCCGCGGCGACGCCGCCGATCGCCCCGCCCAGGTGGGCCTGCCACGAGACGAAACTTGCCACGGTGGGCAGGACGCCGAACAGGATGCCGCCGTAGGCCATGAACAGCACCACGGATAGCGCGATCTGCCACCAGTTCCGGTTGAAGAAGCCGCGGACCAGGAGGAACGAGAAGAGGCCGAACACCAGCCCGGACGCACCCACCGTGACGCTGGCGCCGCCGATGAGCCACACCACCAGCCCGGACGCCAGCCAGCTGGCGGCCAGTGCGGTGATGAAGACCCGCCGCCCGGACAGGAACACGAGAAACCCGAAGATGATCAGCGGGAGCGTGTTGGACATCAGGTGGGCGAGGCTGGAGTGCAGGAGCGGAAACGTCAGGATGTCCAGGACGCCGTCCAGGCTGCGCGGCCGCAGCCCGAAGGTGCGGTTCAGGGAATGGAACAACGCGGTGTTGAGGATCTCGATCAGGTAGAGCAGCACCACGAAGGAGCCCACCACGAGCAGGCCCGTGCGGGCCCGCGCCCCGGGAGTATCCCCTGTTCCCGGCCGCCCGCCCGGGGACGCATCCGTCACCACGGCCCCTAGTGCACCACGATCGGCTGGAATCCCTCGGCCCGCAGCGCTGCAAGGACCTGACTGCAGTGCTCGTGGCCTTTGGTTTCCAGGTTGACGGTGATGGAGACGTCGCCCATGCTGATGGAGCCGCCCACCCGGGTGTGGTCCAGGCCGGTGACGTTGGCGTCGTTTTCGGCGATGATGCGGGCAATCGTGGCCAGCGAGCCCGGACGGTCATCGAGCATCATCCGCACGGTCATGTAGCGGCCGGCGGCGGAGAGGCCGCGCTGGATGACCTTGAGCATCAGCATGGGGTCGATGTTGCCGCCGGAGAGAACCACCGCAACGGTTCCGGGGTTTTCGATCTTGCCTTCCATGAGCGCCGCGACGCCGACGGCCCCGGCGGGTTCAACCACCATCTTGGCGCGCTCCAGCAGGAAGATCAGCGCCCGGGCCAGGGCGTCTTCGCTGACGGTGACGACGTCGTCGACGAGCTCGCGGATGATGCTGAACGGCAGCTGGCCGGGCCGGCCGACGGCGATGCCGTCCGCCATGGTGGAGACCTTCTTGAGCGGGACGAGGGCATCCGCGGCGAGCGAGGGCGGGTAGGCGGCCGCGTTCTCGGCCTGCACGCCGATGATGCGGATGTCGCGGCCCAATTCCTTGGCGCGCGCCTTCACGGCCACGGCAACGCCGGCGAGGAGGCCGCCGCCGCCGACTCCCATGAGGATGGTGTCGACGTCGGGGACCTGTTCGAGGATTTCCAGCCCCACCGTTCCCTGCCCGGCGACGACGTCGACGTCGTCGAAGGGGTGGACAAAGACGGCGCCGCTTTCGTCGGCATAGCGCTTGGCTTCGGCCAGCGCCTCGTCCACGTTGTGGCCGTGCAGCACCACTTCGGCGCCGTGGCTGCGGGTGGCGGCGAGCTTGGGCAGTGCGACGCCGAGCGGCATGTAGATGCGGGCCTTGATGCCGAGGCTCTTGGCTGCGACGGCCACGCCCTGGGCGTGGTTTCCGGCGGAGGCCGCCACCACGCCGCGCTTCTTTTCGGCGTCGGAGAGCTTGGCCATGCGCACATAGGCGCCGCGGACCTTGAAGGAGCCGGCGCGCTGCAGGTTTTCGCATTTGAGGAAGACTTCGCCGCCCACCATGCTGCCGAGGGCCCGCGATGATTCCACGGGCGTCCGCGTAATAATCCCGTCGAGCAGCTTCTGCGCCTCCAGGACATCGTCCAGCGTGACGGGCAGGCTCTCAAGGGTATTCACGAACTGTTCTCCTTCTTCGGATCAGGCGTCGGTGCCCCGTCCGGCATCGCTGCCCGGAGCACCGCTGTTGGGTGCGGCGCCCTCGCGGCCGGGCGTTCGGCCCGGCAGGTGGACGTCTGTGAAGGTGGTGTCTGCGCCGGATTCGGGGGCAGGGCTGCCCTCTGGTCCCGCGGGTGCCAGCACTTCATCATGTTCCCACGTTCTGCCCGCAATGTAGCGAATCGACGAGTTTGCTACGGCCAGGATCGGAACGGAGAAGAGCGCGCCGGGGATTCCGGCGAGGTAGGAGCCCGCCGCGACGGACAGGATCACGGCCACGGGGTGGAGGGACACCGCCTTGCCCATGACGAGCGGCTGCAGGATGTGGCTTTCGAGCTGCTGGACGGCGAGCACGATCGCCAGCATGATGAGGGCGTTGACGGGCCCGTTGGCGACAAGTGCCAGCAGCACCGCGATGGCGCCCGTGACCAGCGCGCCGACCACCGGGATGAAGGAGCCGAGGAACACCAGCACGCCCAGGGGCAGCGCGAGCGGCACGCCAATGATGGCGGCGCCGACGCCGATTCCCACGGCGTCCACGAACGCGACGAACATTTGGATACGCGCGTAGCTGACCATGGAGGCCCAGCCGCGGCGGCCGGCACCGTCCGTGGCGCGGCGTGCCTTCCGGGGCATGAGACTGACCAGGAAGGCCCAGATCCTGTCGCCTTCCAGCAGGAAGAAGATCAGCACGAACAGCGCCAGCACCAGGCCGGCGGCGAAGTGCCCGGCCGTGCTCCCGAACGTCAGGGCCCCGCTGAGGATGCTGCTGCTGTTGTTCTGCAGCGCGGCCGTGGCGTCCTGGATGTATTTGTCGATCTGGGCGGCCGTCAGGTGCAGCGGGCCTTCCGACAGCCAGGTCTGGACCTGCTGGACGCCCGTGAGCGCCTGGGACCACAGCTCGGCGAAGCCCTGCGTGAGCTGGCGTCCGACCAGGGTCAGGGCGCCGATGATGATGCCGATGAAGCCCAGGACCGTGATGGCGACGGCGAGTCCCTTGGGTACGCTGCGCTTGGCCATCCAGCGCACCGCAGGGCTGAGGAGCCCGGACAGGAGGGCGGCCACCATCACCGGGATGATGAGGAAGCTGACGTGGCTGAGCAGCCAGACCAGGCCCGCGACCACGAGCAGGATGAGTCCGGCGCGCCACGCCCAGGCGGCGGCGATCCGCACGCCGTAGGGAATGTCCTGGTCAATCTCGCGGTCGGTCCGTACCCGGGCCCCGGCACGGGATCCGGCCCCGGCCGCGGAAATGGCGGGGTTTGTGGCGGGTGCGGCGTCCTCAGCTGGCGTCATAGCCCCATGATTCCCCAGCAGCCGGTTAATAGGAAACCAGCAACTGGCAACCGGCCCGCCGGGTCAGCCCGCCGGGTCAGCCCGCAGTGGCCGTGAGCGAGGAGGCGATGCCCCACGTCATGGAGAACTGCTCCCCCGGCGCGAGCCAGCGCAGTCCCTCGCCGCTGTTGAACGCGTTGGCGGGCCCGGTCATCGGCTCGATCGCGACTGCCTTCGCCCGGCCCGGAAACTCTGTGGTCACGAAGACATGGACGTAGCCGCAGCTCTCGTCCTGCCAGAGGCTCACCGTCCGCCCGTCCGGTGACCGCAGCGTGTGCCGGGCGACGCCGCCGTCGAACTGAAGGTCCGTGTAGGCCGAATCGAGGTCCAGGGTCCCCACCTGCCGTCCGCCGCGGAGGTCGAAGTCGCCGCCGACCGGCTCGGTGCTGCGCGGAATGAGGCGGTCATCGGCGACCAGCCGGGTCCGGGCGTCCACGCTCACCGTGAGCTCCTCGCTGGGCACATCACCCAGCCGCAGGTACGGGTGCGCGCCGAGCACGAACGGCGCGGGATCCTGGGAGTCGTTGATGAGGGTCTGGCGCACCACCAGCCCGAGGTCCTCGGCGAGTTCGTAGCGGACCCGGTGCCGCAGCAGGAACGGGTAGCCGTGCTGCGGGAAAACGGCAGCCTCCAGCGTGACGGAGAATTCGTCCTCGTCCACGAGTTCGTAGGCGGAATTCCGCAGCAGCCCGTGGCTGGCGTTGTTCCGGGAGACCTCGGTGATGTCGAGCTGCAGTTTCTTGCCGTTGAGGTACCAGACGCCGTCTTCCACCCGGTTGGCCCAGGGCGCCAGGGTGATCCCGGTGGCGCCGGGCGGGATGTCAGCATCGCCATAGCTCTCCGTCAGGGCAGTGCCGCCGCGGCTGTAGAGCCGCAGGCCGGCGGCGAGTTCGGTCACGACGGCCAGGGCGTCGCCGCGCCGGAGCTCGTACTGCCGCCCCGACGCGTAGCGCCGCACGGCGCCACTGGCGTTGGATACAGAGCCGGCTGCAGAAGGTGTCGCTGTGAGATCCATGGTGACCACCGTACAGACCGCCCGGCAAGCCGTATACCTTGGAGCCATGACTTCCAGCAGCGCGGGTGAGCGACCATGAACACTTCCCTGGACAGCGGCGGGCTCGCCGCCCGGTTTGCGGCGGTCTTCGGCGCCCGGCCGGACGGCGTGTGGCGGGCACCGGGGCGCGTCAACCTCATTGGCGAGCACACAGATTACAACGAGGGCTTCGTCCTGCCGTTCGCGATCGACCGGGCAGCCCGGGTGGCCGTCAGGGTCCGGCCGGATTCCACCGTGCGGATGCTTTCCACGTTTGGGAACCAGGGGCTGACGACGGCGGACACCGGCTCGCTCGCCCGCGCCAGCGCCCGGGGCTGGACCAAGTACCCGCTCGGCGTCATCTGGGCCCTGCAGCAGCAGGGCCTCCCGGTTCCCGGGGTGGACCTGCTGCTGGATTCCGATGTCCCCCGCGGCGCCGGGCTGTCCTCCTCCCACGCCATCGAGTGCGCGGTGATTTCGGCGCTGAACGAGCTCACGGCCGCCGGTCTGTCCGCCCGGGACATGGTCCTGGCCACCCAGCGGGCGGAAAACGACTTCGTCGGCGCACCCACCGGCATCATGGACCAGTCCGCCTCGCTCCGGGCCACGGCCGGCCACGCCGTATTCCTCGACTGCCGGGACCAGAGCATCCGTCAGGTGCCGTTCGACGCCGACGCCGCAGGGCTGGTGCTCCTGGTCATCGACACCCGGGTCTCCCATTCCCACGCGGACGGCGAGTACGCGGCGCGGCGGGAATCGTGCGAACTCGCCGCCGAAGTGCTCGGCGTGCCGGCCTTGCGCGACGTCGGGCTGGAGGACCTCGAGGAGGCCAGCGGGCTCCTGGACGCGGAGACGTTCCGGCGCGTCCGCCACGTGGTCACCGAGAACGACCGCGTGCTGCAGACGGTGGAGCTGCTGGAGACCTTGGGCCCGGCCGCCATCGGCCCCCTGCTGGATGCCTCCCACGCCTCGATGCGGGACGACTTCGAGATCTCCTGCGCCGAACTGGACCTGGCCGTGGAAACGGCGCGGTCGGCCGGCGCGATCGGCGCCCGCATGACCGGCGGCGGCTTCGGCGGCTCGGCGATCGCCCTGACCCCGGCGGGGTCGGCGCAGCAGGTGCGTTCCGCCGTCGAACGGGCCTTCGCCCGGGCAGGGTACACCGCGCCGGAGATCTTCGCCGTCCGCCCCGCGGCGGGGGCGATGCGGCTGGCATAGGCGGGGCGTAGTCTGGGCGCATGCCAGAAGCAGTCATTGTTTCCACCGCCAGGAGCCCCATCGGCCGGGCCTTCAAGGGATCGCTGAAAGACGAGCGGCCGGACGATCTCGCCGCCGCCATGATCACGGCGGCCCTCGCCGCGCTTCCGGCGTTCGACGCCGCGGCAGGTCCCGGCCCCGGCCTGGACGACATCTACCTTGGGTGCGCCGAGCCGAGCGGCGAGGCCGGCTCCAACATGGCCCGCGTGGTCAGCATCCTGGCCGGGCTGGACAACGTTCCGGCCGCCACCATCAACCGCTTCTGCGCCTCCAGCCTGCAGACACTCCGGATGGCATTCCACGCCATCAAAGCCGGCGAGGGCCACGCGTTCGTCGCCGCCGGTGTGGAGGCAGTGTCCCGCTACCGGGACTGGGCCGGTGCCGGCGAGACCGACGCGAGCACCCACAACCCGCGGTTCGAGGCCGCCCGGAAACGCACCGAGGCCCGCGCGGCCTCCAACACACCATGGACCGACCCGCGGCTGGGCGGCCGGATGCCGGACGTGTACATCGCCATGGGCCAGACGGCGGAGAACGTCGCCACGAGCTATGGCATCACCCGCGCGGAGCAGGACGCCTGGGCCGTCCTCAGCCAGAACCGGGCCGAGGCGGCCATCGCCTCCGGGTTCTACGCCCGCGAGATCACGCCCTACACCCGCTCCGACGGCTCCATGGTCGACCGCGACGATTCACCGCGGCCCGGGGTGACACCCGAAGCCGTCAGTGCCCTGCAGCCGGTCTTCCGCAGCGGCGGAACCGTGACGGCCGGGAACGCGTGCCCGCTCAATGACGGGGCCGCCGCCGTCGTGGTCATGAGCGACATCCGCGCCCGCGAGTTGGGCCTCGAACCGCTCGCGCGGATCATCTCCACCGGTGTCAGCGCCCTGTCCCCGGAGCTGATGGGCATGGGCCCGGTGGATGCGACCCGCCGGGCGCTCACGCTGGCGGGGCTGACGATGCCCGATATCGACCTCGTGGAGCTCAACGAAGCGTTCGCTGTCCAGGTGGTGGCCAGTGCACGGGAGCTGGCCATTGATCCGGAGAAGCTCAACGTCCACGGCGGCGCCATCGCCCTCGGACACCCCTTCGGCATGACCGGCGCCCGCATGACCACCACCCTGCTCAACGGGCTCCGCGCCCGCGACGCCTCCCTCGGCCTGGCCACGCTGTGCGTCGGCGGCGGCCAGGGCATGGCCGTCGTGCTGGAACGGCTCAGCTGAGGCTGGGCCGTTGACGCGGGGCCGTTGATACCTGCCGAAACACCGAGGAGCCCCGCCGTTTGGCGGGGCTCCTCGTTAGAAAAACAGGGCGTTCAGGAACGACGGCGGTTACTCGTCGCCGCGGAGGATGGCCAGCAGTCGGATGATCTCGACGTAAAGCCAGACCAGCGTGACCGTGAGGCCGAAGGCGGCAGTCCAGGAGAAACGCTGCGGGGCCC
Source organism: uncultured Actinomycetota bacterium (assembly GCA_963810895.1). Classification (GTDB taxonomy): domain Bacteria; phylum Actinomycetota; class Actinomycetes; order Actinomycetales; family Micrococcaceae; genus Arthrobacter. Next base: position 28,082 of record CAWEPM010000004.1, on the reverse strand, counting down.
CGGCGCTGATGGCCGCCTCGATGGACGTAAAGTCCATGATCAGGGAGAAGGCGGCCAGGCCGATCGCCAGTACGCCGATGAAGACGCCGAGCGGGATACCCATGATCTCCACGCTGGTGCTCAGGCCGAACGGCGTGGTCACGGCCCCGGTCATCATCATGAACATGTTGACGAGCGCGAACACCGCATAGCCGATCAGGGCGATCATGAAGAACCGCATGACCTTGGGCGTCGCCCGGACCTTGCCGCTCTTGAACAGCACCAGTGTTACGGCGAAGACGGACAGCGTGCCGACGACGGCCTGGATGCCGACCCCCGGGAACAGGTTGTCGAGGATGCGGGTCAGGCCGCCGAGGAAGAATCCTTCAAGCAGCGCGTAGGCCAGGATCAGCGCCGGAGACGGCTGCTTCTTGAAGGTGTTGACCATCGCGAGGGCGAACCCGCCCAGCGCGCCGAGGATCATCAGCATGGATCCCGTGCCCTGCGGGACGGCGAGCGCCACCGCGGCACCGACCACCAGGATGCCGAGGCATCCGGCAGTCTTGACGATGACGTCGTCGTAGGTCATCCGGCCGATGTCAGCAGGGCCGGCCGCCGGACGGTTGTACAGGTCCTGAAGCTGCTCCTGGGTCATGCCCTGCTGCGCTGAACTCCACGCGCCCTGGGCGTTCATGGCCTGCGGAGCCTGGCCGTACGCGTTCTGGCTGTAGGGGCCTTGGCCGTAAGAGCCTTGGCCGTAGGGGGCCTGCGGGGCAGGCGGGGCCTGGGTGGCTTCACGGAAATTCTTTCCGCTGAAGATCGGGTTTCCGCCAGGTGCCATTGCGGGTGTCCTCCAAGATAAGGGTGTCGGTGATGATCCGGTGCGAAGCGGACAATGTAAATCGAACAATGCGAATCGAACGATGCGAATCGGACAATATGATGCGGACGATATAGTCACGCTACCAATTCCCACGGCCGGCGGGGAGGGATAGTTCCCCCCTGAAGCCCCCGCAACCTAACCGTGACCTAAAGCTGCGGGGTCAACAGCTGTGACTTTTAGGCTAGAGATGGCCGCGCGGCGCACCGGCCACGCCTGGCGATGGTGCCAGCGGCCAACACGACCTCCTGCCCATCGCCCCTGAAATCGTTGAGTCGCTTCGACGGATCGCCCGCCCCACCAGACCTGGACGTTCGTCTCGGGACCGGCTCATCGGTCGGCCCTCCAATATCTGCCTCAACTAACGGCGGCGGAGCCCCAGCGAGCGGCACGAGCCCCGGAGTGACCGGCCGAACGGGCGCCCGGACGGGCCACTGTTTAGGCATACTCGGGATCAACAAAAGTTTTCTTTAGCCAGGCTAAAGGGATGTGTAGGCGCGACTACACGGTCGTTACCCGATCGCGACGTTCTGCCTGCTCGGAGCGGCATTCTTTGGGCCGTCCGGGCTGTAGCATAGGCCACACAGGGTGACGGACATCACAAGCGATTCAATCAGCAACTCACTGAATCGCACGACGCTCGTTCCCTGACCGTTCGCAGCGGTTGCAAAGGCGCAACCCACAGCACCCCCATGTGGAGGTTTTCAATTTGAGAAGCACAACGAGCGGCCTGACGCAGAGACGGCGCGGCAGACTAATGAGAGCTGTGGGGGCTGTATTTGCCGCCACGGCTGCAGTACTGCTCATCGTTGCCCCGGCATCCAACGCTACGACCCCTTCGCCGACACCATCCCCGTCGGCCACCCAGTTCACGAACAGCATCAGCGGTTTCTTGCGCGGCGACGATCGCGCACCAATCCCTGGGGTCACCATCACCGCCACGAACGGCGACTTCACGGGAACCACAAAATCCGGGGCCAACGGCGCCTGGGTCATCGGCGTCCCCACCCAGGGGACCTACGAGGTCAAACTCGATGAGTCCACGCTTCCGAAGGGCATCAAGCTCGCCGAGGGCCAGGAGAACCCCCGCAACGTCACCTTCAGCCAGACCTCAAACCTCTCGGTGATCTTCGCCTTTGGCAAGGGCATCGTCGTGGAGGAACAGAACTTCTGGCAAAACCTGCTCAACCGGCTGGTGGCCGGCCTGAGCTTCGGCCTGCTGCTCGCCCTCGCGGCCGTGGGCCTGTCGCTGATCTTCGGCACCACCGGCCTGACGAACTTCGCCCACGGTGAAATGGTCACGCTGGGCGCGGTCCTGGTGTTCGCCTTCAACGCCATGCACCTGCCGTTCTGGCTGGCCATCATCCTGGCCGATCATCGGCGGCGGATTGTTCGGCTACGTCCAGGATGCGGGACTGTGGAAGCCGCTGCGGCGCCGCGGAACCGGGCTTGTTCCGATGATGATCGTCAGCATCGGCCTCGCCCTGGCCGTCCGCTACGTCATCCAGTTCTACTTCGGCGGCGCCACCCAGCAGCTGCCGTTCGCCCAGAGCGCGGAAATCCTGATCGGCCCGATCTCCATCTCCCCCAACAACCTCTGGTCCCTCATCATCAGCGCCGCCGTGATCGCCGCCCTCGGCGTCGTCCTGCTCAAGACCCGCCTCGGCAAGGCGACCCGCGCGGTGGCCGACAACCCGGCGCTGGCCGCGGCCTCCGGCATCGACGTCGACTCCGTCATCCGGATCGTCTGGGTGGTCGGCGGCATGCTCGCCGCCCTCGGCGGCATCCTCTGGGCCTACTACCGGCCCGGCGTCACCTTCGACATGGGCTCGCAGATCCTGCTGCTCATCTTCGCCAGCGTCACGCTGGGCGGCCTCGGCACAGTCTGGGGCGCCCTGGTCGGTTCCATCATCGTCGGCATCTTCGTTGAGCTGACCACCGTGTTCGGCCTCGCAGCCGACCTCAAATACGTGGGAGCGTTGTTCATCATGATTGTTGTCCTTTTGTTCCGGCCTCAGGGCATTCTGGGCCGCCGCGAGCGCGTGGGTTAGGAGACAGCCATGGATTTCGGATTCATTTTTTCCAGTGCCGCCGGCGAACTCTTCAGCCCGACGACGGCGGCCTACGCCCTGGCCACCCTCGGACTCGCGGTTCACTTCGGCTACGCCGGCCTGCTCAACTTCGGCCAGGCCGGTTTCATGGCGGTGGGAGCCTACGGCTTCGCCATCTCCACCCTGACGTTCCATGTGCCGTTCTTCATCGGACTGCTCGTCGCCGTCGTCTGTTCCGCCATCTTCGCCCTGCTGCTGGGCATCCCGACGCTGCGGCTGCGGGCGGACTACCTGGCCATCGTGACCATCGCGGCGGCTGAAATCGTGCGCTACGTCGTCACGACCAACCAGCTGACCGCGGTCACCGGTTCGGCCAACGGCCTGGCGGCCTTCGAGGGCGATTTCTACGCCATGAACCCCTTCCCGCCGGGGACCTACATCGGCATGAACAACCGCGACTTCTTCATCCGGGTGGTCGCCTGGACAGTCGTGGCCGTGTTCTGCACCCTGGTCTGGCTGCTGATGCGCAGCCCCTGGGGCCGGGTCCTCAAGGGCATCCGCGAGGACGAGAACGCCGTCCGCTCGCTCGGCAAGAACGTGTACGCCTACAAGATGCAGGCCCTCATCATCGGCGGCGCGCTCGGTGCCCTGGCAGGCATGATCTTCACGATCCCCCGCGGCGCGGTTCAGCCGGCCAACTACGGCACGGAACTGACCTTCTTCCTCTACACCTGCCTGCTGCTCGGCGGTCTCGGCACCGTGCTCGGCCCGGTAGTCGGCGCCATGATCTTCTGGGTGGTGCTGTCCCTCACCCAGGGCATCCTCTACGGCCTGATCGAGTCCGGCACCATCACGTGGCTGAACACGGTCCAGGCCGGGCAGCTGCGTTACATCCTGGTCGGCGTGGCGCTCATGCTGCTGATGATCTTCAGGCCCCAGGGCGTCCTCGGCAATAAGAAGGAGCTGGCATTCGCATGAGCATTCCAAGCGAAGAGTCGCGCGGCGAGACCATCGACTACATGACGGACACCCGTCCGATCGCCGCGGGAGAGATCGCGCCCGGCTGCAAGAAGCGTGATCCGATCGTGGTGGCGGAAAACGTCACCCGCAGCTTCGGCGGCATCAACGCCGTCGACGTCCAGTACCTCGAGATCCCGCGGCACAAGATCACCGCGCTGATCGGCCCGAACGGTGCCGGCAAGACCACCTTGTTCAACCTGCTGACGGGATTCGACACCCCGAACTCGGGCAGCTGGCAGTTCGAGGGCAACAGCCTCGCCGGCGTCTCCTCGTACAAGGTCGCCCGGATGGGGATGGTGCGCACGTTCCAGCTCACCAAGGTCATGGGCAAGCTCACCGTCATGGAGAACATGCGCCTCGGTGCCTCCAACCAGTCCGGCGAGCGGCTGTCCAAGGCCTTGTTCAAGGGCATCTGGGGCGGCCAGGAAAAGAAGATCACCGAGGAAGCCAACGTGCTGCTGGAGAAGTTCAAGCTGGACGCCAAGAGGGACGACTACGCGGCGTCACTGTCCGGCGGCCAGCGCAAGCTGCTGGAAATGGCCCGCTCCCTCATGGTCCGGCCCAAGCTCGTGATGCTCGACGAGCCGATGGCCGGCGTGAACCCGGCGCTGACGCAGTCGCTGCTGGACCACATCAAGAACCTCAAGGCCGAGGGCATGACCGTCTTGTTCGTCGAGCACGACATGCACATGGTCCGCCACATCGCCGACTGGGTCGTCGTGATGGCAGAGGGCAAGATCGTGGCCGAAGGGCCTCCCGCCGAGGTCATGAAGAACCCCGCCGTGATCGACGCCTACCTCGGCGCCCACCACGACGTCGATCTCGGCGACGCGGAGGGCATCAAGGAACTGGCCGCCGAACTGGTCGCCGACGAAGAATCGATCGTCGGCACTGAGAACGCCGGCATCATCGCCGCCGATGTCCTCGCCACCGAGGCGGAGGAGGCTCAGGAACCCGAGACGAACGGGCCGACGCGCGGCCGTCGCAGCGCCGACGAGCCGAACCGTGACGAGCAGAAACGTGGCGAGCAGCCGAACAGCACAGAGAAGGACACAGAATGAGCGCCACCAGCGCGGCACCTGCCGCCCAGCCCGCCTACGAGGGGGACTCGGTCGTCAAGGTCACCGATCTGGTGGCCGGTTACATCCCCGGCGTCAATATCCTCAACGGCTGCAGCATCGAAGCCCGCAAGGGTGAGCTGATCGGCATCATCGGCCCCAACGGCGCCGGCAAGTCCACGCTGCTGAAGGCCATGTTCGGCCTGGTCAAGGTCCACTCCGGCTCGGTGGTGGTCCGCGGGCAGGACATCACCGGGCTCAAGGCCAACAAGCTCGTCAGCAAGGGCGTCGGCTTCGTGCCGCAGACCAACAACGTGTTCGCCGCCCTGACCATCGAGGAAAACCTGCAGATGGGCATGTTCCAGCGGCCCAAGGACTTCGCCAAGCGGTTCGACTTCGTCACCGAGCTGTTCCCCGAGCTCGGCAAGCGGCGCGCCCAGCGGGCGGGCTCGCTCTCCGGCGGCGAACGCCAGATGGTGGCCATGGGACGGGCCCTCATGATGGATCCGGCCGTGCTGCTGCTCGACGAGCCGTCGGCCGGCCTCTCCCCTGTCAAGCAGGACGAGACGTTCCTGCGGGTCCACGAGATCAACCGGGCCGGCGTCTCCGTCATCATGGTGGAGCAGAACGCGCGCCGCTGCCTGCAGATCTGCGACCGCGGCTACGTGCTGGACCAGGGTAAGGACGCGTACACGGGCACCGGCCGGGAGCTCATGAAGGATCCCAAGGTCATCCAGCTCTACCTGGGGACGCTCGCAGACACCGTGGAGTAGGCCTGCCGGGACCATACCCAGCAGTAGCTCCCAGAAGGGCCGTCACCAGCCGGTGGCGGCCCTTCTGCGTGCCCGGCGTGGTCCGATCGGGTTGGTACCGTCCGGGCGCCTCCGCAGCCACTTGCTCGGCGCCTGCGCTCGTCCCTCCCCGGCGGCCCCCTCCCCTCGCAAGCTCGGGCAGGGATCCCTACCGCCGTGGGCCCACCCGGCGGCGCTTTCACAAGTGCCTGCCTCCGTCGCCCTCAGCGTTTGTCTCACCGTATGCTCCCCCGGCAGAACGACGACGGCGTCTCGCGGGGCAGAGTTTCGGCAGAGTCGCCGAAGCGCTGAGCCGGATTTCCGGCGTCGGGCATTCCCTTGAGCGACCCAAAGTCTGCCGTGCGTGACGCTGCGCACCGGCTTCGGGCCCGGCTCGGGCCGGCCGCCCCGCTCCCCCGCACGCAAAAGACCCCCGTCCGTGGACGAGGGTCTTTTGTTAGTCCGAGGGAAGCGGCTTACAGCTTGCCGAATTCTTCCTTGACGGCCTTGTAGGTGTTGTCATCCTGGAACTCGTAGATGCCGATGTAGGCTTCCGTGGGGTCGCCGGCGTCGGAGAACGTTACGGGGCCGGACTGGCCGTCGTAGTCGATGTCCTTGCCGTTGCGGAGCAGGGTGACGCAGGACGGGAAGGTGTTGCACTTCTCGCCGCCTTCAGAGACTGCCTTGAGCTGAGCTGCGATGTCGGTTCCCTTGGTGCTCTTGGCGGCCTCGGCGGCCAGCGCGATCAGGTTCGCGGCATCGTAGGACTCGCCTGCGTAGCTGTAGTCCTTCAGCGCCGGGTCAATCGCCAGGAGCTTCTTCTTGAAGTCCTCCTTGGCAAAGGTGCCCGGGATGGTGCCCTGGGCGCCCTTGAGGGTTCCCGGCTGGAAGTCCTTGCTGTAGTCGGACATGTTGCCATCCACCATGAAGATCTGGGTGGGCTTGACGCCCTTGCCCGTCATGAGCGGGACAATGCTCTTGGCCTGGTCGAAGGTGATCAGGGCAATGGCGTCCGGCTTGGCGGCGAGAACCTTATCCACCTGGCTGCTGAACTGGGAATCGCCTTCATTGAAGAGCTCCTGGGCAACAACCTTGCCGCCGGCTGCCTCGAAAGCGGCCTGGACATTCTTGGCAAGGCCGGTTCCGTAGGCGTCGTTCAGGACGATCATGCCGACGGTCTGGGCGCCACACGTGGCCATGTAGTTGCCGAGGACCTTGCCCTGGAGCACGTCCGAGGGAGCGGTGCGCCAGTAGAGGCCCTTGTCATCCCACGTGGTGAAGTCCGGGGAGGTGTTGGCCGGGGAGAACTGGACGACGCCGGCACCGGTGATCTGGTTGATCACGGTCTTGGATACGCCCGAGGAGGCTGCACCAATGATGGCGCCGACGCCCTGGCCGAGCAGTGCCGTGGTGGACTGGGTGGCGATGTCAGTCTTGGTGTCACCGGAGTCACGGTGGATAACCTCGACAGGCTTGCCCAGGACGCCGCCGGCGTCGTTGATCTCCTTGATGCCGAGGTTCACACCGGCAATTTCGGGCGGGCCGAGGAACGCCAGGGAACCTGTCGTCGGCAGGAGCGAGCCGATCTTCAGGGGTGTTGCGGTGGTGGTGGCCGAAGCGGGGACGGTGCCGCCCTCGCTGGCGGCGGTGGTTCCGGCGCCGGTGGCGCTGGGTGCCGGGCAGGCGATGCCGGCGGCCGCGGCTGAGCTGGAGCCCGTCGAGCTCGGGGTGGACGAACCGCCACAAGCCGTAGCCAAGAGGGCGACGCCGAGGCTAAGCGCTGTCAGCTTAGCGATGCGGGGCGCCACCTGGGGGAGTGAAGTCATGTACAAGCTCCTCGATCTAAAGGTGCGAACGGCCTTTGACGCGAAAGATCAGGTGTTCCTGATTCCACTTCAAGCTAGTGCAATTTCGCCGTGAAAATAAGTGACTACGGTCACATCCTTATAACACTCGTTGCATAGAGGAAATCTGGACGGCCCCGGCGGCCCTTCGGCGCACGCCGGAGCCGAGCAGCCGGCTTGTGCGGCGGGCTTGATGGAGCGGGTTTGGGAAGCAGGATTAGGGGCCGATTCGTGGCGCCGGGGAACGCCGGGCATCGGGCACCGCAGGGCCGCGCGTAACAAAGTGCCCCAGGTGGGACTCGAACCCACAACACGCGGATTTTAAGTCCGCTGCCTCTGCCAATTGGGCTACTGGGGCGCCCGGTCAATGGTATCCCGTCGTGGGCCGGATCAGCCCGAAAAGGCGCCCGCGTAACGGAAGGTGCCGCTGACGCCGCCGGGCCAGACGGCGAGCGGAAGCAGCTGGAAGTGCGCTCCCCAGCCTGCCTCCGGCGGTGCCACCCCGAGCGAGGTGGACGGTACGAAGCCGAACCGGGAGTAGTACTCGGGGCTGCCTAACAGCGCGATCCCCCGCTCCCCCGCGGCGTTGGCGCGCGCCACGGTCTCGTTCATGAGCGCGGTGCCGATACCGTGGCGCTGCAGCCGCGGCACCACCCCGATGGGTCCGAGCCCCAGCAGCTCCAGCTCCCCCACCCATCCCCGGGTGCTGATCACATGCCCCACGATCTCGCCGTCGAGTTCCGCGACGATGCTGAACTCGGGCAGATACTCCGGGCAGTCGAAAAGCCGGCGGAGCAGTCCAACTTCCTCCGGTTCGCCGTCCACGGGCAGCCCGGTCACCGGCGAGACGGCAAAGGCCGCGGCGGTCAGAGCCAGGATGGCCGGGCGGTCCTGCGGCTGTTCGGTGCGCAGCCGGAGCGTCGGGGCGGGGCGCTCCCGGCCGCTGTCCTCGGCCAGCTCGTGCAGGACTTCCAGCGCCCGGTCGGCATCCGCCACGGGCACCAGCAGGTGGTCATGGTGGAAGCCGGCCAGGACGTTGCAGCTGATCTTCGCCTCGGTCAGGGCGGCTCCGACGGCGGCCGTCAGGCCCACGGCTTCCAGCGAGGAATGCACTTCGAGGGTGATCCAGGCCCCGACAAAGTCGTACGGCAGCCCCAGGCTGTCCGCGTCGGCCCGGGGCATCACCACGGTCAGCCCCTCGGCCTCACGGACGGCGGCCATGATTCCGCCGGCCAGCGGCCTGCCGTGCGGCCAGAGGACGTAGACGAACTCGCCGTCGCGGCGCACGGGATGCATGGTTGCCAGAAGGGTCTGCAGGTCCTTTTCACCGGTCATGAAGCCAGTCTAGGCGCGGGCGGGCTGCGGCCCGCGGAGTGTGCCGCCGCCGCGGCGGCGGCGGCCGTGGCTGCGGCCGTGCAGAAAGTCAGCGGCAGCGAAGGCCGCCACCAGGCAGCAAGAACAATGGCAGTCAACGCAAAAAGCGACGGCGGCTGCTCCCCCGGAGAGGGGAACAGCCGCCGTCGCAGGGCAACCGCCAGCTTTGCTGGCCGTCTTACTGGCAGGGACTATTTGGCGTCGGCCGGAACCGATTCCTTGGAAGCTGCCTTGGCGTCGGCCTTGGCTTCAGGCTTCGGCTGGCTTCAGGCTTGGCTGCTTCAGGGGCCGGGGCGGCGGCCGGCTTCGGGGCCGGAGCCGCTGCGGTCACGAAGGCGCCGCGCGGGTTGTCCAAGTCCATGAGCTGCGTGGTGTCCCGGCCCAGGAAGAAGGCCCAGAACCAGCCGGAGATCACGCGGATCTTGCGCTCAACGGTGGGCATCGCCATACCGTGGTAGCCACGGTGTGCCAGCCAGGCCAGCGGGCCCTTGAGGCCGATGCGGCCGATCAGGTTGATGTTCGCGACGCCCTTCCATTCGCCGAAGCCGGCGACGGCGCCCAGGTTCTTGTGCTTGTAGTCCTTGAGCGGCTTGTCCCAGCGGGAGGCCCACAGGTTCTTGGCGAGGAGCTTGGCCTGGCGCAGCGCGTGCTGGGCGTTCGGCACGCAGGTGCCGTCCGGCAGGCCGCTGCCCGTGAGGTCGGGAACGGCGGCGACGTCGCCGGCAGCCCAGGCGTTGTCGATGATGCCCTCGTCGCCTGCGATGCGCAGGTCGGCCAGGACGCGGACGCGTCCGCGCGGCTCGAGCGGGAAGTCGGTGGAGCGGACCATCGGGTTGGCCTGCACGCCGGCAGTCCAGACCAGGGTGTCAGACTCGAATTCCTGGGCCGGGGACTTGTCCGGCAGGTTGATGAGCTTCAGGGAGCCCTCGGCGTTGTCGAGGGAGGTGTTGAGCAGGACCTCGATGCCGCGGCTGCGGAGGTGCTCCACGACCCATTCCGCCTGGCTGGCGGTGACCTCGGGCATGATGCGGCCCATGGCCTCGACCAGGACGAAGCGGACTTCCTCCTGCTTGACGCGCGGGTTGTTCTTGACCGCGGCGCGGGCGAGGTCTTCCATTTCGGTGATGCACTCGATGCCGGCAAAGCCGCCGCCGACGACGACGAACGTCAGGGCGCGGGCGCGCTCAACGGGGTCCGTCATGAGCGAGCCGGTCTCGATGCGCTCGAGGACCTTGTTGCGCAGGGCGACGGCCTCTTCGATGGTCTTCAGGCCGATGCCCTTGTCCGCGAGGCCCTTGATCGGGAACGTGCGGGTGATGGCGCCGGCGGCGAGGACGACGTCGAAGTAGGGAATCTCGAAGGTGCTGCCACCGTCGGAAGGGGCCACCACTGCCGTGCGGTTGGCGTGGTCGATCGAGGTGACGCGGCCCTGGATGAGTTCCGTCTGCTTCAGGTGCTGACGGTGCGAGACAACCGCGTGGCGGGCCTCGATGTTACCGCCGGCAACTTCCGGCAGGAAGGGCTGGTAGGTCATGTAGGGCAGCGGATCGACGAGGGTGACGATGCCACCTGCATTCGCGATCTTTTTCTGCAGTTTGAGGGCTACATACAGGCCGACGTACCCGCCGCCGACGACGAGTACCCGGGGACGGTCCTGGAGCTGAAGGGAGGATGCCATGCGTCAAGAATACAGTAGTTTGTGAAAACCTTCACTAACTATGTCGGGGTGCTGGAATCCAACGAACCAACGGCCCCAGGTTCGGCCCCGCGGGGTCCGTCGGGCCCGTCCTTTGGCGGCGTCCGCATGGCGGCCCGCAGCTGGAGGGCAGCGGCAACAACGATGCCCACGAACAGGCAGGCGAAGCCCAGGACCACCACGGCCGGGACGGCGCTGTCCAGCTGGGACGGCTTCTCCGCGACCGGCACGGTCGCCTCGGGCAGGGTGGGCGCCGCGCTGGAGGGCGCGGGCGCGGCAGCAGGTGCAGTGGTGGCCAGGTTTCCGCGCCGGTGGACCCGGATCCACTCCGAAATCGACCCCAGCGGATTGACCTTCGTTTCCGGAACATCGGCTTTGAGGGCGGCCTCGGCGTTGAGCACGCCGAACCCGTACAGCGGATCCTTGCCAGGCACCCCGGCGTCCTTGGCCGTGGTGACAATCCGGTTGATGACCTGGCTCGCGGACATCTCGGGCCATTTGGACCGGATCAGGGCGGCGACGCCGGCAACGATCGGGGTGGCGCCGGAGGTGCCCGCCCACTCGGCATAGCCGCCGTCGGGCAGGCCGCCGACGAGGTCTTCTGCGGGGGCGGCAACGCCGATGCTGATGCCCTGGGACGATGAGTCGATGCTGGCCGTTCCCGTGCGGTCCAGGCCTGCGACCGTCAGGACACCGGGAATCGTGGCCGGAGCGCCGACCTGGACGTTTCCGCCCACGCGGTTGCCCGCGGCGGCGACGATCACGACGTCTTTCTGTTCGGCGTAGAGGAACGCCGCGTCCCAGCTCTGGGGCCACTCCGGCGACGTGCTGCCGAGTGAGATGTTGATGACGCGGGCGCCGTTGTCGACGGCCCAGCGCACCGCCTCCGGAATCTGGTCCTGGTCGCTCTTGCCGCCCGGGTTGGCGGAACCGAGCCAGGTGGAGACGGACAGCAGCTGGGCCTCCGGGGCGACCCCGACGACGCCGTCAGTACCAACGGCAGCACCCGAGGCAGAACCAGCGCTGGCGCTCGGCTTGGCGGTCGCTTCCGGGGGCTGATGCCCGCGCCCGGCGAGCATGGTGGCGACGAGGGTCCCGTGTTCGGGTTTGGCGCCGATGCTCTCCTGGCCGTTGGCACTGCCTGCGCCGGAGATGTCGGCGCCGCCGGCGAGCACACCGGCCAGGTCCGGATGCTGGCCGTCCACGCCGCTGTCGATCACGGCCACTTTGACGCCGGCTCCCTTGGAAACGTCCCAGGCTTTGGTGATGCCGGATTCGGCAAGCCAGTATTCCTTGTCCCGCCAGGAGTCGGCGTGGGCGGGCACGGCTACGGTCAGCGCCGCCGTGGACATGCCGCCGGCAAGGGCCAAGGCCATCAACGCGGAGGCGGTCCGGCGGCGCCGGGCTGTTGCTCTGGTCATTCAGGTCCTATCGGCGGATGCGCCAGCGGCACAGGCGCGGTGCCGGTGCGGTGCTGGTGCACAAACTGCTGGTGTGGGATCAGCTGATGCTGAGGGCAATTCCGTCAAGAATATCGTGTTCGCTGGTCACTGCCGTGGTGATGCGGCCGGCTGTGACGTCCGCCAGGCGCTGCAGCACGCGCCGCCACACGAGTCCGCCGGCGCCGATCACGTCCACCCGCCCGGGGTGCATGTACGGCAGTGCGGCCCGGTCCTCCCTGGTCATTTCGAGCAGTTCGGTGCACGCTTTCCGGACCTCGTCCAGGTCCAGTTCGGTGCCGTGGATCGCGGCCGGCGAATACTCCGGCAGGCGGAGCGCATGCGCCGTGATGGTGGTGACGGATCCGGCGACGCCGACGACGGCGGTGGCGCGTTCCAGCGGAACGGTCCGGGCCGCCTCGCTGATGGCGGCGTCGACGTCGGCCTCTGCCGCCGCGATCTGCTCCGGCGTGGGCGGATCGCTGCGCAGGTGCCGTTCGGTCATCCGGACGCAGCCGACGTCGACCGACCGGGCGGCGATGACGCCGTCGGCGTTGCCGAGCACGAACTCCGTGCTCCCGCCACCGAGATCCACCACCAGGACGGGGTCGTCCCCGCGCGAGGGCAGGACACTGCTGGCACCGGCGAAGGACAGCGCGGCCTCCTCGTCCCCGGTGATGACCTCGGGCTCGACGCCGAGGATGTCGCGGATGCCGTCGACAAAGACCTGACGATTGCTGGCATCGCGGGTGGCGGAGGTGGCCACGAAGCGCACTTTTTCGGCGCCGTGCTCGCGGATGAGGGCGGCATAGTCCCTGGTGGCCGCGAAGGTGCGGTCGAGCGCTTCCTGGGCCAGTTCGCCCGTGGAGTCCACGCCCTGCCCCAGGCGGACCACGCGCATTTCGCGCACGACGTCGGTCAGCCGCGGCGTGGGCTGCCCGGTCGCGTCATCGGTGTTCACATGTGCTTACAGCTGCGTCTACAGCTGTGTCTATATCTGCGATGAGCAGGCGGATCGAGTTGGTGCCGCAGTCCACGGCCGCGACCCGGGTCACTTGGACTCCCCCGTGTCGGCGGTGGCAGCAGCGTGGCGGCGGTGGCAGCGTGTCTGTGCCGGCGTCGCCGCGGGACTTGCGGACCGGGGCCGGCCGGCCCACGATCTCCGGCAGGCCCTGCGGTCCGTGGCGGCTGAGGTCCTGGGAGGGGACCTCGCCCCCGGTGTCCCAGGCGCCGTCGCAGTAGCAGCGGTCCGCCGTCCACCATTCGGCGATGGCGGCGATCGCCTCGTCGCCGAGCGGGTTCACGCCCGGCCCGGCGGCCAGCGAGTGGCCCACGAGGACATGCAGGCACTTGACCCGGGTGGGCATTCCACCGGCGGAGATGCCGTCGATTTCCGGAACGGCACCGATGCCTGAGCGTGCGCCGATCTCGGCGCGGGAGGCCAGATAGGCCTCGTGGGCGGCGCGGTACCGTGCGGCCAGGTCCGCGTCGTCCTCGAGCCGGCCGTTCATCTCGTTCATCAGCCCGGCAGCTTCCAGCCGCGACACCGCGGACGTGATCACCGGGTGGGTGAGGTAAAACGTGGTGGGGAACGGCGTACCGTTGCTCAGCCGCGGCGAGGTGGCGGCCACGAGCGGGTTTCCGCAGACACAGCGGGCAGGGATTTCGACGACGTCGCGCACCGGCCGGCCCAGCTGGCGGCTGAGGACCTCCAGGTCGTGCGGCGACGGCTGGCGGGAAGCCTCCGCAGCGCTTGCGGTGCGAAGTGACGCCGGGGCCTGCGCTGGGTGCGCACTGTTCTCGCCCGCTCGGGTCTCGTCCGCTGGGTTTTCGCCCGCTCGGTTCTCGTCCACTCGGTTCTGGTCCACGGGAGTGGCACCTTCCTGCCCTGTTCTTAGGTTGTCCGCGGGACAACCTCGGCGGCGGGCGCCGCTTCTAGTCTGTTGCCGATCGCCTGATGGACTCCCAGAGGGCGTCCACCCAGGGCAGGTTGGCCGGGTCTTGTGCTGATGCTGCACCCGCCGTGCCACTGGACTGCGCGGCAGGAAGATCGCTGCCGAATACCCAGTAGCCCGTCTCTCCGGGCATAACCATGTTAATGCGGTCGCGGGCCTGCTGTTTGACGTAGTTGGGATCCTGCCACCGCGAAACCTGTCGTTTGAGGTCCTCCTGCTTGGCCTGCTTGGCCGCGATGTCTGCCTGCAGCGCCGCGATTTCGGCACGCTTGTCGAGGAAGATCTTGACCGTGGGCGCGAGCAGGATGGTGATGGCAATCATGACGACGCCGAGGGCAAGCAGCCGGCCCGAGAACGCCTTGGCGGGTACTGGGTCGAGGGTTTCGTCCGAATCCGCTGCGGCGGGTCGCCGCGGGGCCTTGCCGCCGGTCTTCCCGCCGGTCATCCCCGCAGCCTTCCCGCCGGTCTTCCCTGCCGCCGGCCGGGTTCCGGATGTTGCCGCCGGTCGCCGTTTGCCGGCGCCGGAACCGGTGGCGGAACCGTTCGGGGCTGAAGTGTTGGGGGCTGAACCGTTGGGGGCGGCCTTGCCCGCGCCGGGTGCTGCCGCACCTGTTGCGCCGGGCGACGTGCCGGAGGGCGCGGCGGGCGTCGGAGTGGCCGCACCGCCGCGGGAGCCGCCGAAGTCCGCCCGGATGACATCGCCGCCGTCGTCTGCTGTCCCCAAGCCTCCGGCCGCAGGCCTGACGGCCTCAGTCTTGGGGGCCGCGGGCGTAGCCCGGGGAACATTGGGGCGTCGGGTGGCCATGTCACTCCTTCAAAAGCGGACCAAAAACAGAACCGGTGGCCATGGTCTTTCAACCATAGCCACCGGTCAGCGGTTTTCGCGGCTAACTAGCCCTTGAAACGCGGGAAGGCGCTGCGTCCGGCGTACCGTGCGGCGTCGTCGAGTTCTTCTTCGATGCGCAGCAGCTGGTTGTACTTTGCGACGCGCTCGGAACGGGCCGGGGCGCCCGTCTTGATCTGGCCGGCGTTGGTGGCGACGGAGATGTCGGCGATGGTGGTGTCCTCGGTCTCGCCGGAGCGGTGCGAGGTGATGGTGGTGTAACCCGCGCGCTGGGCGAGGGACACGGCGTCCAGGGTCTCGGTCAGGGAACCGATCTGGTTGACCTTGACGAGCAGCGAGTTGGCGGTCTTGGTGTCGATGCCGCGCTGCAGGATGGCCGGGTTGGTGACGAAGAGGTCGTCGCCCACGAGCTGGACCTTGTCGCCGATGGCGTCGGTGAGGGTCTTCCAGCCTTCCCAGTCGTTCTCATCCAGCGGGTCCTCGATGGAGACCAGCGGGTAGTCGGCAACGAGCTCGGCGTAGTAGGCGCTCATTTCGGTGGCGGAAAGTGCCTTGCCTTCGAACTGGTAGGCACCGTCCTTGAAGAACTCCGAGGAGGCGACGTCCAGCGCCAGGGCGATGTCCTTGCCCGGGGTGTAGCCGGCGTTCTTGATGGCTTCCTGGATCAGGTCCAGGGCAGCGCGGTTGGACGGCAGGTTCGGGGCGAAGCCGCCCTCGTCGCCCAGGCCGGTGGACAGGCCCTTGGCCTGCAGGACGGACTTGAGGTTGTGGTAGACCTCGACGCCCCAGCGCAGGCCCTCGGAGAAGGTCTCGGCGCCGATCGGAACAATCATGAATTCCTGGATGTCGACATCGGAATCGGCGTGCGAGCCGCCGTTGAGGATGTTCATCAGCGGAACGGGCAGGACGTGCGCGTTCGGGCCGCCCAGGTACTTGTACAGCGGCAGGTCTGCGGACGCGGCGGCAGCGTTGGCCACGGCCAGGGAAACACCCAGGATGGCGTTCGCGCCGAGCTTGCCCTTGTTGGCAGTGCCGTCGAGGTCGATCATGGCCTGGTCGATGCTGCGCTGGTCGGTCGCGTCGAAACCGATCAGGGCCGGGGCGATCTGGTCGATGACGGCGTCGACGGCCTTCTGGACGCCCTTGCCGAGGTAGCGGCCCTTGTCGCCGTCCCGGAGTTCAACGGCCTCGTGTTCGCCGGTGGAGGCGCCGGAGGGAACTGCTGCGCGGCCGATCTGGCCGTCCGAGAGCAGGACTTCAACTTCTACGGTGGGGTTGCCACGGGAATCGAGGATCTCGCGGGCGTGGATGGCATCGATAAGCGCCATGGATATGCTCCTTTGGGTGAAGCGATCTGCAGGGAATCTGACTGCTTGGACTCTGGCTGTACATCAAGTACGAAAAGGCTGTACATCAAGTAAGAAAAGCCGACGTCGTCGTCGCTACTAGCGTAGTCGAGAGTGGCGGAGGTTACGGAAACCTATCCAAACCCCGGACGTCATGATGCCGACGCTAAGGTGCCGACGGCCTTGAGCCGTGGCTGTCCTGGAAGCGGCGGAGGGCTCCGCGGAGGGCGCGCTCGGCGTCGAGCCCTTCGGCCCGGGCGCCCGCGACGATCCCGAACAGCAGGTCGCCGAGTTCCTCCTCGGTGGCCGGGAGTTCGACGGCGGTTTGGCTCGCAGCCGCCGCCAGGCCCGCGCGTTCGGCCCGGTCCAGGAGCTTTTGGGCCCGTGCAAGGGCCGGAAGCGCGGCGGGAACGCCGTCGAAGACGTGGCCGCGTTCCGGTTTTTCGGCCTTCTTGACGGCATCCCATGTCAGGACGATCTCCTCCACCGTTGCCGGGAAGGAATCCTGCAGTGAGCCGTCGGGCCGGAACACGTGCGGGTTCCGGCGGATCATTTTCGCGGTGAGGCCGCGGGCGACGTCGTCGAGGTCAAAGGCGCCGCGTTCCTCGGCGAGCCGGGCATGGAGGACCACCTGGAGCAGCACGTCCCCGAGCTCGGACTTCAGTTCGGCGTCGCCGCCGGCCGTCTCGATGGTTTCGGCGACCTCGTAGGCCTCCTCGAGGAGGTACTCCACGAGGGACCCGTGGGTGAGGGCACCCATCCAGGGGCAGTGCTCGCGCAGGGCGGCAATTATCCCCACCAGCTCCCCGACCTCGCAAGCTCGGCCGGGGACCCCGGCTGGCGTGGGCCCAACCAGCTCCGCGACCCCGCCAGCCGGCCCCTGGACGGGTGAAGTGTCCTCTTTAGCCAAGGTCGGCGTAGGCCTCGTTGATGTATTCCACCAGTGCTTCCTTCTCCTCCAGCGGGAGGAAGGCAGCCTCGGCCGCGTTCAGGGTCAGCTCCAGCAGGTCGTCGAGATCGTAGTCGAAAGTCTCAACGAGGAGCTCGAACTCGTCCGTGAGGGTCACGCCGCTCATGAGGCGGTTGTCGGTGTTGATGGTGACGTTGAAGCCGAGCTGGTAGAGCATGTCCAGCGGGTGGCTTTCGATGCCCTCGCCGAAGCCGGAAATCGCACCGGTCTGCAGGTTCGACGACGGGCAGATCTCCAGGGCGATGCCGCGGTCGCGGATCCAGCTGGCCAGCTCGCCCAGGGTCACCATGCCGATGGTGTCGCTGACTGCGTCGTCGAAGATGTCGGCGTCCGCCACGGCGTCGTCGGCCTCTTCGAATTCGATCGTGATGTCCTCGGCGATCCGCACACCGTGGCCCAGGCGCAGGGCGCGGCCGTCCACGAGGGCCGACTGGATGCTGTCCAGGCCGGCGGCCTCGCCGGCGTGGACGGTGGCCGGGAAGTTGTGCTGGGCGAGGTAGGTGAAGGCGTCCCGGAAGCGGGACGGCAGGAAGCCGTCCTCGGCCCCGGCGATGTCAAAGCCCACCGCACCCTTGTAGCGGTGGCGGACCGCCAGTTCGGCGATCTCCTGGCCGCGGTCGGCGTGGCGCATGGCGGTGATGAGCTGGCCCACCTGGATGTCGCGGCCGGTTTCGGCGACGGCGTCCACGCCTGCTTCCAGCCCGGCCTGGACGGCCTCGACCACGTCGTCCAGGCTCAGGCCCTTCTGCAGGTGCTGTTCGGGGGCCCAGCGCACTTCGCCGTACACGACGCCGTCGTCGGCGAGGTCTTCGACGAATTCCTTCGCGACGCGGAACAGGCCTTCCTTGGTCTGCATCACGGCGATGGTGTGGTCAAACGTTTCGAGGTAACGGACCAGGGAGCCGGAATCGGCGGATTCGCGGAACCACTCCCCCAGGGCGACGGGGTCGGTGGACGGGAGCGTGTGGCCGACAGCTTCGGCAAGTTCAATGATGGTGGCCGGGCGGAGTCCGCCGTCCAGGTGGTCGTGAAGGGAAACCTTGGGAAGGCCCTTCAGGTCGAATTCGAGGTCAGGGGCAGCGTCAGGAATAGTCTCAGTCACGTTCCAACCATAGGGTCGGAGCGCGCCGGATGCTACTTTCTGCCGGCCTCGGCATCCCCGGAGGCATTCATCGGTGCAGGGAAGGAAGCGGCGGCCGGTTCGTGTGTGGGCCCGCCGTCGAGCCACTCGTCCACGACCTCGGCGTCGTGGCGTCCGAGGCGCTTGTGCCACCAGCGCAGGAGGTGGTCGATCAGGACACCGAGCACGATCGCGAACACCACCGCAATCCCCGCGCTGAGCAGCGGGTTATGGTGCAGCCACGGGAAGGAACTGGCCAGGACGCCGATGCCCAGCGAGTAGGCGACCCACGTGAGGCACGCGAAGGCGTCCAGGAAGAAGAACCGCCGGTGCGGAAACGCCGTCGTGCCCGCCACGTAGTTGACGGCGACGCGGCCCCAAGGGATGTACCGGGCCGTGAAGATCAACACGGCTCCGCGCTTCTCGAGTTCGTAGTGCGCCCACCCGAAGACCTTCTGGACCTTCGGCTTGCGCATCCAGCGGAACCGCTCGAGGCCAATCTTCCGGCCGAGCATGTAGGCCATGTTGTCGCCGGCGATGGCTCCGACAAGCGCCGTCAGGCCGAGGATCCACAGGTTGGGCTGGCCGCTGTGCAGGGAATACGCCGCAAGGGCAACGATGAGGGTCTCGCTGGGGACCACCATCGCGAAGCCGTCCACGAAGAAGAAAACCAGCAGAAGCGGGTAGATCCACCACTGGCCAGCGGCATGGAGCACGGCCTCGTTAATGAACTCCATGCGGGCGGTGCTCCTTGATGAATAGGAACGGACAATTAAGCCGTAACGAACCTGCGACAACAAACGGGTGGAACCTGGGACGAAGTGCGTTCAGCAACGTGACGCAAATCGCTCCTAAGTGTCCCACGGGCGGGGCGGGGTCCGCTACGTTCCGGGCGGCGGATGTTCGGCCGGCGGAACGGCCGGCGTCGGCTCCTCCGGAGTGCGGCCGCGCAGCCTGCTGATGACGAAGTCCACGGCGATGCCCAGGACGATTGCGCAGACGATCGCGATGGCCGCGCCCAGCACGTGGTTTTTCTCAAACCACGGGCCGACGAACAGGCCGATCCCCACCGAGTAACTGGCCCACAGCAGCGCCGAGAGCACCGTCAGGCTCATGAACCTGGCCCGCGGGAAGTGTGTGGCACCGGCGGTCAGGTTGACCGCCACCCGTCCGATCGGGACGAAGCGTGCCACGAGGATCAGTGACGCCGGGCGTTTCCGCAGTTCGCTCCCGGCCCAGAGGAAGGCCCCCTGCATCCGGGGGCCGCGCATCCATGCCCAGCGCTGCGTTCCGGTGCCGCGGCCGATCAGGTAGGCGAGGTTGTCGCCCAGGAACGCGCCGGCGGCGGCGGTGGCGATCAGGAGGACCGGATTGGGAACATCCGCGGTGGCGGCGACGGCGGCCAGGCCCACCACCACCGATTCGCTCGGGATCGGCGGGAAGAAGCCGTCGATCACGCAGCAGGCAAAAACGAGGACGAGCACCCAGGGTTGCCCTGCGGCGGCGAGGATGAAGTCGTTGATTGCCTGCACAGCTTCCTAACGCACGGCGGGTCCTGATAAATCCCTCAAGCGCAGGCGCTGTAGCCGCGCCTGCGCTTGAAGGGTACTGCTGTCGAGTTAGTGTACCGCCGCCCGGCCCCGCCACTTGCCCTATCGCATATGGCGGCTAAACCCGGGGTTTGGGGACCATAGGTGATAGGGCAACGGGCGTTAGGCGATGCGGTCGATGATGAGCTTCTGGGCGGGCCGGGAGCCCTCCGGTGCGATCACGGCGGCGTGTTCGAGCGCTTCCTTGGCCCGTTCGAACTTCTCCGGGGTGTCCGTCAGGAGGGTCATGAGCGGTTCGCCGGCCCTGACCGTGGCGCCCGGCTTGGCGTGCATCCGGACCCCGGCCCCGGCCTGGACCTGGTCCTCCTTGCGGGCGCGTCCGGCGCCGAGGCGCCAGGCCGCGACGCCGACGGCCATCGCGTCGAGCTCCACCAGGACGCCGTCGGCCGGGGCGTAGATGACCTCGGATTCCTTGGCGACCGGGAGCTTGGCGCGCGGGTCGCCGCCCTGCGCCTCGATCATCCGGTTCCAGACGTCCATGGCCCGGCCGTCCCGCAGGGCGGCGCGGGGATCGGCGTCGCGGACGCCGGCGCACGCCAGCATTTCCTCCGCGAGCCGGACGGTGAGTTCGACGACGTCTTCCGGCCCGCCGCCGGCGAGGACCTCCACCGATTCCTCGACCTCGATCGCGTTGCCCGCGGTGAGGCCCAGGGGCGTGTTCATGTTGGTCAGCAGGGCAACGGTGTTGACGCCGGCGTCCTTGCCCAGGGCCACCATGGTCTCGGCCAGTTCGCGGGCGCGGGCCTCGTCCTTCATGAAGGCGCCGCTGCCCACCTTGACGTCGAGCACCAGCGAGCCGGTGCCTTCGGCGATCTTCTTGCTCATGATCGAGGACGCGATCAGCGGGATGGCCTCCACGGTTCCGGTGACATCGCGGAGCGCGTAGAGCTTCTTGTCCGCCGGGGCCAGTCCCGCGCCGGCGGCGCAAATGACCGCGCCGACGTCCTGGAGCTGGGCCAGCATCTCCTCATTGCTCAGCGCCGCACGCCAGCCCGGGATCGCTTCGAGCTTGTCCAGCGTGCCGCCGGTGTGGCCCAGGCCGCGGCCCGAAAGCTGCGGCACGGCCACGCCGAAGACCGCCACGAGGGGCGCCAGCGGCAGGGTGATCTTGTCCCCCACGCCGCCCGTGGAGTGCTTGTCCGACGTCGCCTTCACGCCGCCGTCGGGCCGCCGCAGGCTGGAGAAGTCCATCCGCTCGCCGGAGGCGATCATGGCCGCCGTCCAGCGGGAGATCTCGGCCCGGTCCATGCCGTTGAGCAGGATGGCCATGTTCAGGGCGGCCATCTGTTCGTCGGCGATGGCGCCGCGGGTGTACGCGTCGATCGTCCAGTCGATCTGGGCCGGGCTGAGCACGCCCTTGTCCCGCTTGATGCGGATGATGTCGACGGCGTCGAACGCTTCTGTCGTGTGTGGAGCTTGTGTCACCGGGGTTCCTCCAGGTGTTGGGGGCCAAAGGCATCGGGAAGGACCTGGTCCATGGTCTTGATTCCCTGGGTGGTCATGAGCTCCATGTCGGGAGCCCGGAATTCGTAGAGCAGCTGGCGGCAGCGCCCGCACGGCATGAGGACGTTTCCGCCGGCGTCGACGCAGTAAAACGCGCGGAGCAGTCCCCCGCCGGTCATCTGCAGGTTGCCCACCAGGGCGCACTCGGCGCACAGGGTCAGCCCGTAGCTGGCGTTTTCGACGTTGCAGCCGCTGACGATCCGACCGTCCCCGGTGAGGGCCGCGGCCCCCACCGGAAACTTCGAATACGGCGCATAGGCATTCTTCATGGCGGACACTGCCGCGGCTTCGAGCGCTGCCCAGTCGACGTCGATGCTGTCCATGCTCAGCCCTTGACGTACGGTATGCCGTCGGCGGCCGGCGGCCGGGAGCGGCCGACAAGACCGGCCACGGCAAACACGGTCACGACGTACGGCAGCATGGCCATGAACTGGCTCGGCACCGGGGTGCCGATAATCGTCACGATGCTCTGCAGGTTGTCGGCGAAGCCGAACAACAGCGCGGCGAAGAACGCCCCGATCGGATTCCAGCGGCCCAGGATCATGGCTGCGAGGGCGATGAAGCCGCGGCCGCCGGAGATTTCCTTGGTGAAGCTGTCGATCGCCACGAGGGTGAAGAACGATCCGCCGATTCCGGCCACGGCGCCGCCGAGCGTGACATTCCAGAAGCGGGTGGCGTTGACCTTGATGCCGAGCGTGTCAGCCGCCTGCGGGTGCTCGCCCACGGCACGGACGCGCAGGCCCCACTTCGTCTTGAACAGTCCGATCCAGATCACAATCACGGCCACATACATCAGGTAGCCCACCACGGACTGCTTGAACAGGATGGGCCCGATCACCGGGATGCCGGACAGGACCGGGATGTCGATGATGGGCAGCCGGCCGGGCGAGTTGTACTTCTCCGGGTCGGACTGCATCACGGTGCTGAACAGGAAGCCGGTGAGCCCGGAGACCAGGACGTTGAGCACGACGCCGACGATGATCTGGTTGACCACGTACTTGATGCGAACACGCCAGCACCATCGACACAAGGGCGCCTGCGACGGCCGCCGCGACCAGGCCGGCGTAGGGATTGTGGGTCAGGCTGGCGACGAGCGCGGCCGTGAAGGCACCGCCCAGGAGCTGGCCTTCGATGGCGATGTTGACGACGCCGGCGCGTTCGCACAGCACACCCGACAGGGAGCCGAAGACGATCGGCACGGCGAGTGTCACGGAGCCGGCGATGAGGCCGGCCAGCGAAATGCTGGGGGTCCGGGCGCCGCCCACCACCCAGATCAGGAAGGCGACCACGAACACGACGGTGAACACGGCCGGCAGCCAGCGCGGGGGACGTCGGTTCGCTCTTGGCCTTCAGGACCAGGGCGTAGCCCGCGAGGCCCAGCAGGATCAGGGAGAGCACCATGCCGGTCAGGAAGGCGGGGACTTCGATCGCGGGCAGCTGGAAGAAGTCTCCGCCGGAGGAAATGCCGAACTTAGCGGTCCCCTGCGGGCCCAGCAGGCCGAAGAAGATGAAGGCGATGACGGCCAGCACCATCAGCGTTACCGGCAGCTTCCAGGTCACGGGCTTGGCGGACTGCGCCGGTTTGTGGTTCTTGCCCGGCTGCGGTTTGACGGGTGACGTTGCTGTTGTGCTCATGCGGCACCTCCGGTGGATACTGCCTGCTTGGATGTGCCGGCGGTTGCGGACTTCTTCTTGCGCGGGTTGAGTCCGAAGATCGCCCGGACCAGGGGCGGAGCCGCGATGAACAGCACAATGAGCGACTGGACCACGAGCACAATATCGATCGGAGTTCCCGTCTGGATCTGCATCTGGACGGCGCCTGCGCGGAAGGCCCCGAACAGGAGGCCGGCGGCAAAGGTGCCCCACGGCGACGAACGTCCCAGCAGGGCCACGGTGATCGCGTCAAAGCCGTAGGTTGCCGCGACACCATCGGTCAGGACCTTCTCGGTGCCCGCCACTTGCGCGACGCCGGCCAGGCCGGCCAGGCCACCGGCAATGGTCATTACCAGGATCGTGGCCCGGGAGACGTTGATGCCGGCAGTCAGGGCTGCCTTGGGGTTGGCCCCGACGGCACGGAACTCGAAACCGAGCGTGGAGCGGTTCAGCAGCCACGAAACAAACACGGTGGCCGCAATGGCCAGCAGGAACCCCACGTGCAGCCGGTACTGGCTGCCGAAGAGCAGCGGGTACACGGCGCTGGGGTCCAGGATGGGGGAAATCGGTGTGCTCTCCCCCGGACGCTGGAACAAGTCCGTGTCGAGCAGGTAGCGCAGGAAATACAGGGCGATGTAGTTGAACATGATGGTCACGATGACCTCGTGGGCGCCCGTCCTGGCTTTGAGCACGCCGACGATGCCGCCCCAGACGGCGCCGCCCACGACGCCGGCCACCAGGACGAGCAGCAGGTGCAGCCCCACCGGCAGGTGCAGCGCGAAGCCGACCCACGACGCGAGGATGCCGGCCATGATGATCTGGCCCTGCGCACCGATGTTGAACAGGCCCGCGCGGAAGGCCAGCGCGACGCCGAGGCCCGCGGTGATCAGCGGGGTGGCGATGGTCAGCGTCTCCATGAGGGGGGCGAACTGTCCGGCCGCTCCGGTCCCGCGGGGGTTGAAGACCGCGCCCTGGAAGAGGGCGACGTACGAGCTCGTGGCGGCGGACCAGACGGCGGCGAGGAAGTCGCTGGGCCGGGCAAAGAGATAGCCGGCCGTGGTGCCGACCACCTTGTCCGTCAAGGCGATCAGCAGGCCGCCCAGGAGCAGCGCCAGCAGCACCGCCAGGATGGTCACGATGCCATTGCCGGTGAAGATTTTGCGCAGCAGCGACTCCTCTTCCGGGGCGCCGGGTAGGGATCCGCTCTGGGCCGAGACCGGGACGGCCGATGGCTGGTGGGCACCGCCCGCGGTGTCCAGCAAGGTGACGAATTCTGCATCGTCCTCGAGCGGCTCAGGCTCCACCTCGGTGGCTTGGGCTGCCGGAATCCGGTCCGGGTCCGGTGCGGCCGCGGGCCGCGGCTCGGTGTTCTCACTCATGGTGGTCTCCTACGGCGCCGGAGCTGGGCTCCTGCACGGACGGGGCGGCGGGCGCCGGGTTCGTTGCTGGGGTGTCGGCTGGGTTTTCAGCGGAGTGCTTGCCTGCGGCGTCGGCGTGGGCTTCGTCCGGGGAAACCCCGGCCATCATCAGGCCCAGGACGTCGCGCCCGGTGCCGGCCGGGACGATCCCGACCAGCCTGCCCTTGTACAGCACGGCGATCCGGTCGGCGAGTTCAATCACCTCGTCCAGTTCGGTGGAGACGATCATGACAGGCGTGCCGTTGTCCCGCTCCGCGACGATCCGTTTGTGCAGGAACTCGATAGATCCCACGTCCACGCCGCGGGTGGGCTGGGAGGCGATGAAGAGCCGCAGCGGCCGGGAGAGCTCCCGGGCCATGACGACCTTCTGCTGGTTGCCGCCGGACAGGGTGCCCGCTGCGAGCGAGCCCGACGGGGTGCGGACGTCGAATTCTTCGATCCGGGTCTTGGCGTTTTCCAGGACCTTCGCCGGGCTCATGCTGATGCCCTTCGCGAACGGCGGCTGGTCGTAGCGGTCCAGGATCAGGTTCTCGGCGATGGAGAACGTGCCGATCAGCCCGTCAAGGGAACGGTCTTCCGGGACGAACCCGACCCCGGCATTGAGGACCTCCTTGACGCTGCGGCCCACGAGTTCTTCGCCGTCGAGGGAGATCGAGCCGTGGACCCTGCTCGTGCAGGCCCAGGATGGCCTCGGTCAGTTCCGTCTGCCCGTTGCCCTGAACGCCCGCGATGGCGAGGATCTCGCCGCGGGCAATCCCGAAGCTGAGGCCGTCCACGACGTGCTGCCCGCTGGGCGCGATCACGGTGAGGTCCTTGACCTCGAAGGTGGTTTCCTGCGGCTTGGCCGGAGCCTTGTCCAGGGTCAGGCTCACGGCACGGCCCACCATCATGGACGCCAGCTCGGTGGGCGAGGCGTCGGGATCGGCCGTTCCCACGACCTTGCCGCGCCGGATGACGGTGATGGTGTCCGAAACGGCTTTCACCTCACGGAGCTTGTGGGAAATGAAGACGATGGAGGTGCCGTGGCTCTTGAGCTGGCGCATGATGTCCAGCAGCTCATCGGTGTCCTGCGGGGTCAGCACGGCCGTGGGCTCATCGAGGATGAGCACCTTGGCGTCGCGGACGAGCGCCTTGATGATTTCCACCCGCTGCTGCACGCCCACCGGGAGGTCTTCGATCAGCGCGTCGGGGTCGACGTCGAAGCCGTACCGGTCGGAGATCTCCCGGATCTTCCGGCGCGTGTCGTCAAGGTCCAGGAATCCGCCGGTCTTGGTGGTCTCCGCTCCCAGTGCGACGTTTTCTGCGACGGTGAAGACCGGGACCAGCATGAAGTGCTGGTGCACCATGCCGATTCCGGCAGCCATGGCGTCGCCCGGGCCGCGGAAGGTGACCGGTTTGTCGTCAATCAGGATTTCGCCCTCTGTGGGCTCGTACAGTCCGTAAAGGACGTTCATCAGCGTGGACTTGCCAGCGCCGTTCTCGCCGAGCAGACAGTGAATCTGCCCGGGTTCAACAATCACATCGATGTGATCGTTGGCTACCAGGGAGCCGAAGCGTTTAGTAATGCCCTTGAGTTCAAGTTTCAAAACTCTGACCAATCTCGAGGTGTCCGGAAGGCTTGATCCGGACGCGTAGTGGGGGCTGCAGCACCAGCTTAGTGCCTGCGGTCGCAGGCGCAGCGGGCCGCAACGAAAAGCGCCACAGCCCGTGCGGTGGTGACCGGACGGGCCGTGGCGCTTAGCGGAGGAAGTTAGGCCTTCGGGCTTGCTGCGGATTCAACCTTCAGCTTGCCAGAGGCGATGTCCTTCTTGATCTGGTCCAGCTCGGACTTCAGTTCGGCCGGAACCTGGGAATCCATGTCGTGGAACGGAGCCAGCTGGACGCCGTCGTTCGCGAGGGTGCCGACGTACGGCGCGTTGGTGAACTGGCCGTCCTTGTCCTGCTTGACGACCGTCTCGACGGCCTCGCCCATCAGCTTCATGACGGAGGAGAGCATGATGTCCTTGTAATCCGGAGCGGTCAAGTAGCCGTCGGAGTCAACCCAGATGAGCTTGACGTCCTTGCCTGCTGCTTTGGCTTCCTTCAGGGCCGCGCCCGCACCCTTGCCGACCGGACCGGCGACCGGCATGACGATGTCGGCGCCCTGGTCCAGGAAGTTCTGGGTGAACTGCTTGCCCTTGTCCTGCTTTTCGAAGTCACCGGTGAAGGAGCCGTCCTGCTTGGCCTTGTCCCAGCCAAGAAGCTTGACGTCCTTGCCCTTCTGTTCGTTGTAGTACTTCACCCCGTCGGCGAAGCCGTCCATGAAGATGGTGACCGTGGGGATCTTGATGCCGCCGAAGGTGGCGACCGTTCCGGTCTTGGTGGTGCCTGCCGCGAGGTAGCCGGCCAGGAACGCGGCCTGGGCGGTGTCGTAGATGATCGGCTTGACGTTGGTGACCGGGGTGTCGTACCCGAAGTCGATGATGGCGAAGTGCTTGTCCGGGTTCGCGGTGGCCTGGGCCTTCGTGGCGTCGCCGAGCAGGAAGCCGACCGTGATGGTCAGGTTGCAGCCGGCGGAGACCATGGCGCGCAGGTTCGGCTCGAAGTCGTTGTTGGTCTTGGACTCGGCCTCGGCCGTCTGGATGCCCAGGTCCTTCTTGGCCTTCTGCAGTCCCTCGTAGGAAGACTGGTTGAACGACTGGTCATCGAACCCACCCGAGTCGGACACGATGCAGCCCTTGTAGTTGCTGGCGGTGTTGCTGGCGGTGCTGGCCTCCGGGGCAGCTCCGCAGCCGGTCAGCAGGAGTGCAGCCGCGCCCGCGGTGGCAACCCCGGCCATTGATCCGCGCTTGAAGGTGGCACGCAGAGAGTTCTTCAATTTTCCTCCAGGAAGAAAGAGTAGGCGCTACGACGGGAGCTCAATGAGTGTCTGTCCGCGGTGTTCCGCTGAATTCTGTTTTCACTGATGGATTCGCAGCACTGCGCCGAGGCGCACTGATGAAGCCACTTTAGTGTCCTGCAACACGTCCACGTAGCAGACTTCACAGCAATTACCCAGATTGTTGAGAACTTGTTACCTAGGGGTAGCCGGGGGCTTCCTGCCGGCCCCCTGCCGGCGCAGGCATGCAGACGCCTCCGGCGCCGGTCCCCACAGGAACCGGCGCCGGAGGCGTCGTGGTGCGCGCCGGCCGCGGCGCCTGAGTTCAGCGGCTGCGCCGGGGTGCTGCGCTGTGCCGGGCTAAAGCCGGACGAGCATCTTGCCGGTGTTGGCGCCGTCGAGCAGGTCCATGAAGGCCTGCGGGGCGTTCTCCAGGCCGTCCACCACAGTCTCGTCGTAGCGGACCGTTCCGTCGGCCAGCCAGGCCGCCATCTGCCCGGCGAACTCGGCCGCGTGCTGCCGCTGGCCGCTGACGAGGAAGCCCCGGAGGGTCAGCTGCTTTCCGATGGCAACGGCGAGGTTGCGGGGTGCGGCCGGCGCTTCGGTGGAGTTGTACTGCGCGATGGCGCCGCACATGGCCACGCGGCCGCCCACGTTGAGCACCGACAGCGCTG
>CAWEPM010000003.1:0-193639 GCA_963810895.1 uncultured Actinomycetota bacterium | reverse complement strand
ACTCAGGAAGAGGCTGGAGACACGCTCAATATTGGCGATGACCTGCCGGCCCTCCGCGAGGACCCCGGGAAGCCGGTCGAAGCGGCCGTCCAGCAACACCAAGCGCGCCACCGCCTTGGTCGCGGCCGCAGCCGAATCCATGGCGATGCCAAGATCGGCCGTCTTCAGTGCCAGGACGTCATTGACGCCGTCGCCGGTCATTGCCACCGTGTGCCCCCGGCGCTGGAGGGCTTCGACCATCTGCCGCTTCTGGGCGGGGGTTACTCGGCCAAACACCACGTTCGCTTCCATCACTTCCTCCAGATGCAACGGATCCTCCGGCAGTGAGCGTGCGTCGAAGCCCTCTGTGACCTCCAAGCCAACCCGGCGGGCAATGGCGGCAACTGTCCGGGGATCGTCCCCGGAAATGATCTTCAACCCGACGCCCTCGGCACGGAAGAATTTGAGGGTCTCCCGGGCATCGGAGCGGGGCTGTTCCCGGAACGTCAGGAGCGCCACCGGGCGCAGCTCGGGCGGCAATTGCTCCGGCTTCCCCTCACCCGGCAGTTTCTCCCCTCGGGCCAGAAGTAACGTGCGCAGTCCGGTCGCCGCCAAGTCGCCGGACCGGCGCAATACGTCGTCGTGACTTGGTTCGTCGGTTGGGCGCGGGTCATCGGCCGGCTGCGGCACGGCGCCGTCGGACGACGGGACCGTCGACGGCGGACGCCAGGCCGCGTCGTCCGCCTGTGCAAGCACCATCTCCGGCGCCCCGAGAATCCAGGTCTGCGCCGCACGGCCGCGACCGTCAAAGCTGACCCCGCTCCACTTTCGGGCGGAGGAAAACGGTACCGATGAGACCGGCTGCAGACCGCCGTCGTCCTCAAAAGCGGTGCTTAGGCACCGTGCCGTGGCGTTCGCCTCGGGCTCCGCGCCAAACCACGCGAGGACCTGCTCCCAGCCCGGCTCTGGCGTCAACGGGTGGACCGCATCGAAGACCAGGCCTCCCTCTGTGAGGGTTCCTGTCTTGTCCATGCACAGGACGTCGACCCGTGCCAGACCCTCGACAGCCGCGAGTTCCTGGATCAGCACGTTGTGGCTGGCCAGCCGGACTCCGCCGACGGCGAAGGCCACGCTCGTCAACAGCACGAGTCCCAGCGGAACCATGGCGATCACGCCGGCAATGACGCCCACCAGCGCGGAACTCCAGGCGCCGGTGGAAAATGCCGCCTGCCAGCCCCCGCGCGACTGAACCTCGCCGTTCACCACAAGGATCACCACAGGCAACAGGACCCACGCGATCCAGCGCAGTACGCGGTTAAGGCTGTTGCGGATCTCGGAGTTCACCAGTGAGAAGCGGCGCGCATCTGCAGTCAGCCGGCTCGCGAACGACGCTGCCCCCACCCGGACCACCCGGGCCGTGCCGTGGCCGGCCACAACGATCGATCCAGAGAGCACTTCCGTCCCCGGGTCCTTGTCCACGGGGTCCGATTCGCCGGTGAGGAGCGATTCGTCCACCTCGAGGCCGGTCGATTCGAGTACGGCGGCGTCCGCGGTGACCTGATCCCCCGCCCGCAACACCATGACGTCGTCGCGCACCACGTCGGCCGTGGCGATGTCGTGGATTTCACCCTCGCGCAGCACCCTTGCGTGTGGGGCGCCAAGAACGGCCAGCCGGTCCAGGGACTTCTTCGCCCTGTATTCCTCGACCACACCGATTACGGCGTTGCCGGCTGCAGCGAGGCCGAACAGGGCATCCTGCCACTGCCCCAGGAGCAACAGCAGGAGGAAGCAGGTGCCGACGATTGCATTGAAGAGTGTGAAGACGTTGGCCCGAAAGATCTGCCACAAACTGCGGCTGGTGGTATCCGGGACGCGGTTGGTAAGCCCACGCTCGACCCGGGACGTCACCTCTTGCTGCGAAAGGCCTCTGACCGCCGGACGGGACACACGTCGGTGGAGCAAGGCTCGTCTCTGGCGCCGGCGGTATGCCCTCACCCTCCGATGGTAGCCGCCGTAGCGCCGGCTTGTGATGGAGGATACAGAACGGAAGTACGACGCCGTGGCCCCGCTTCCGCATCCGACGCCCCGTTTCGCCGCGGATTTCCGGGGTTGAGGCCACTGGGACCGCAGCCTGGGCGTGGGTTTGCGGTGGGGGCGTGGTGGGTGTATTGTTTTCTAAGTCGCCGAGAGGGAGACCAGCGGAAAGCTGGGAACCGGAGGCGGCCAATCCCCTAAATTTCAAGACCGGATCTGGTCGGCGTTTTGTGCGCTCCGGGTCTGGGTGGGGGCGGGTTGGATGGTTTGCGGGTCGCGGAAACGCTGATTTGCAAAGTGGTCCGGACTCGGGTAAGTTTGAAAAGTTGCTCCGGAGCGATCCGCGACCGAATGGTGGTTGTGGTGGTGCCGGGTGTGTCTGTTGTTTGAGAACTCAATAGTGTGCCAAGTTTGTTGATACCAATTTATTGTATATGGATTGGTTGAATGTGCCGGATCCGCCACCCCGTGGTGTGGTCTGGTGTTTTTGGCTGGTTTCAAATTTTGTGCAGCCTGGTGTCCCGTTTTCCCGGGGTTCCGTGGTTGTGTCTGTTTTTCTTCAACGGAGAGTTTGATCCTGGCTCAGGATGAACGCTGGCGGCGTGCTTAACACATGCAAGTCGAACGATGATCCGGTGCTTGCACCGGGGATTAGTGGCGAACGGGTGAGTAACACGTGAGTAACCTGCCCTTAACTCTGGGATAAGCCTGGGAAACTGGGTCTAATACCGGATATGACTCCTCATCGCATGGTGGGGGGTGGAAAGCTTTTTTGTGGTTTTGGATGGACTCGCGGCCTATCAGCTTGTTGGTGAGGTAATGGCTCACCAAGGCGACGACGGGTAGCCGGCCTGAGAGGGTGACCGGCCACACTGGGACTGAGACACGGCCCAGACTCCTACGGGAGGCAGCAGTGGGGAATATTGCACAATGGGCGCAAGCCTGATGCAGCGACGCCGCGTGAGGGATGACGGCCTTCGGGTTGTAAACCTCTTTCAGTAGGGAAGAAGCGAAAGTGACGGTACCTGCAGAAGAAGCGCCGGCTAACTACGTGCCAGCAGCCGCGGTAATACGTAGGGCGCAAGCGTTATCCGGAATTATTGGGCGTAAAGAGCTCGTAGGCGGTTTGTCGCGTCTGCCGTGAAAGTCCGGGGCTCAACTCCGGATCTGCGGTGGGTACGGGCAGACTAGAGTGATGTAGGGGAGACTGGAATTCCTGGTGTAGCGGTGAAATGCGCAGATATCAGGAGGAACACCGATGGCGAAGGCAGGTCTCTGGGCATTAACTGACGCTGAGGAGCGAAAGCATGGGGAGCGAACAGGATTAGATACCCTGGTAGTCCATGCCGTAAACGTTGGGCACTAGGTGTGGGGGACATTCCACGTTTTCCGCGCCGTAGCTAACGCATTAAGTGCCCCGCCTGGGGAGTACGGCCGCAAGGCTAAAACTCAAAGGAATTGACGGGGGCCCGCACAAGCGGCGGAGCATGCGGATTAATTCGATGCAACGCGAAGAACCTTACCAAGGCTTGACATGGGCCGGACCGGGCTGGAAACAGTCCTTCCCCTTTGGGGCCGGTTCACAGGTGGTGCATGGTTGTCGTCAGCTCGTGTCGTGAGATGTTGGGTTAAGTCCCGCAACGAGCGCAACCCTCGTTCCATGTTGCCAGCGCGTAATGGCGGGGACTCATGGGAGACTGCCGGGGTCAACTCGGAGGAAGGTGGGGACGACGTCAAATCATCATGCCCCTTATGTCTTGGGCTTCACGCATGCTACAATGGCCGGTACAAAGGGTTGCGATACTGTGAGGTGGAGCTAATCCCAAAAAGCCGGTCTCAGTTCGGATTGGGGTCTGCAACTCGACCCCATGAAGTCGGAGTCGCTAGTAATCGCAGATCAGCAACGCTGCGGTGAATACGTTCCCGGGCCTTGTACACACCGCCCGTCAAGTCACGAAAGTTGGTAACACCCGAAGCCGGTGGCCTAACCCCTTGTGGGAGGGAGCTGTCGAAGGTGGGACTGGCGATTGGGACTAAGTCGTAACAAGGTAGCCGTACCGGAAGGTGCGGCTGGATCACCTCCTTTCTAAGGAGCACCTACAACCACCCTGCCGGGCGCATGCCCGTGTGGTGGGGTTGTCAGGAGTACGCCCGTTGCGCAGACGCTAGTTCTGCGGCGGGTGCTCACGGGTGGAATATCAACAAATAGCGGCCGCCGGTTCTTCACCGGCACCCAGTACGGATGCTCTCTTGAGAGTGTCCTGGAACGGTGCGGGAGGGGTGATCAGCGGTTTAGTGTTTGGCACACTGTTGGGTCCTGAGACAACAGGACCACGGCCTGCGGGCCGCGTTGCTTCCCTTCGGGGAGGGTGCGCGGGTGCGGGGTGTGGGACGGCTGTTTCTGGTTTCCTGGCTGCACCGATCACACGGTTGGTCCCTTTGCGGGGGCTGGTGTGTGGGGTGTGTGGTACGGGGTTGTTGTTTGAGAACTACATAGTGGACGCGAGCATCTTTTATAAGAAGCAATTTCCAAGAATATGAACCTGGATCTGATCGCTGTTGTCCTTTGGGGTGGTGGCGGTTGGTTTTCATGGTTCTCTCGTGAATTACTCCTTGATCTTTTGTGGTCAAGTTTTTAAGAGCACACGGTGGATGCCTTGGCATTAGGAGCCGAAGAAGGACGTAGGAATCTGCGATAAGCCTGGGGGAGTCGATAACCGGACTGTGATCCCAGGGTGTCCGAATGGGGAAACCCCGCCAGGGGCGCGAGCTGCCTGGTGACCCGCATCTGAACACATAGGGTGCGTGGAGGGAACGCGGGGAAGTGAAACATCTCAGTACCCGCAGGAAGAGAAAACAATAGTGATTCCGTCAGTAGTGGCGAGCGAACGCGGATCAGGCTAAACCGTTCCATGTGTGATAGCCGGCGGGCGTTGCATGGTCGGGGTTGTGGGACTTTCCGTTCCAGCTCTGCCGGGCTGGGAAGGTGAGAGTGCAGGCATAGGTGAACGGTCTTGAAAGGCCGGCCGTAGAGGGTGTGAGCCCCGTAACCGAAATGTTGTGCACCGCCTGGTGAAGTATCCCAAGTAGCACGGGGCCCGAGAAATCCCGTGCGAATCTGTCAGGACCACCTGATAAGCCTAAATACTCCCTAATGACCGATAGCGGACCAGTACCGTGAGGGAAAGGTGAAAAGTACCCCGGGAGGGGAGTGAAACAGTACCTGAAACCGTGTGCTTACAATCCGTCGGAGCAACCTTGTAGTTGTGACGGCGTGCCTTTTGAAGAATGAGCCTGCGAGTTAGTGTTACGTCGCGAGGTTAACCCGTGTGGGGAAGCCGTAGCGAAAGCGAGTCTGAATAGGGCGTTGCAGTGGCGTGATCTAGACCCGAAGCGAAGTGATCTACCCATGGCCAGGTTGAAGCGACGGTAAGACGTCGTGGAGGACCGAACCCACTTCAGTTGAAAATGGAGGGGATGAGCTGTGGGTAGGGGTGAAAGGCCAATCAAACTTCGTGATAGCTGGTTCTCCCCGAAATGCATTTAGGTGCAGCGTTGCGTGTTTCTTACCGGAGGTAGAGCTACTGGATGGCTAATGGGCCCTACAAGGTTACTGACGTCAGCCAAACTCCGAATGCCGGTAAGTGAGAGCGCAGCAGTGAGACTGTGGGGGATAAGCTTCATAGTCGAGAGGGAAACAGCCCAGACCACCAACTAAGGCCCCTAAGCGTGTGCTAAGTGGGAAAGGATGTGGAGTTGCGAAGACAACCAGGAGGTTGGCTTAGAAGCAGCCATCCTTAAAAGAGTGCGTAATAGCTCACTGGTCAAGTGATTCCGCGCCGACAATGTAGCGGGGCTCAAGTACACCGCCGAAGTTGTGGATTTCAGATAATAGCCAAGCCCTTGTGGTTCAGGCGTCTGGAGTGGTAGGGGAGCGTCGTGTGGGCGGTGAAGTCGCGGTGTAAACCAGCGGTGGAGCCTACACGAGTGAGAATGCAGGCATGAGTAGCGAAAGACGGGTGAGAAACCCGTCCGCCGAATGATCAAGGGTTCCAGGGTCAAGCTAATCTGCCCTGGGTAAGTCGGGACCTAAGGCGAGGCCGACAGGCGTAGTCGATGGACAACGGGTTGATATTCCCGTACCGGCGAAAAACCGCCCATGCTGAACAGGGGACACTAACCGCCCGAAACCTGCCCTAACACCCTTCGGGGTGTGTGGGTTTTGGTGGAGCGCGGGACCTGATCCTGGGAGGCAAGCGTATTAACAGGTGTGACGCAGGAAGGTAGCCGAGCCGGGCGATGGTTGTCCCGGTCTAAGGATGTAGGGCGAACGGTAGGCAAATCCGCCGTTCATGATGCCTGAGATCTGACGGGACCCCCGTATGGGGGGATTCGGTGATCCTATGCTGCCGAGAAAAGCATCGACGCGAGGTTTTAGCCGCCCGTACCCCAAACCGACACAGGTGATCAGGTAGAGAATACTAAGGCGATCGAGAGAATTATGGTTAAGGAACTCGGCAAAATGCCCCCGTAACTTCGGGAGAAGGGGGGCCCCAACCTTGAACACCACTTGCTGGTGGGAGGGGATCGGGGCCGCAGAGACCAGGGGGAAGCGACTGTTTACTAAAAACACAGGTCCGTGCGAAGTCGCAAGACGATGTATACGGACTGACTCCTGCCCGGTGCTGGAAGGTTAAGAGGACCGGTTAGCCGCAAGGCGAAGCTGAGAATTTAAGCCCCAGTAAACGGCGGTGGTAACTATAACCATCCTAAGGTAGCGAAATTCCTTGTCGGGTAAGTTCCGACCTGCACGAATGGAGTAACGACTTCCCCGCTGTCTCAACCATAAACTCGGCGAAATTGCAGTACGAGTAAAGATGCTCGTTACGCGCAGCAGGACGGAAAGACCCCGAGACCTTTACTATAGTTTGGTATTGGTGTTCGGAGTGGCTTGTGTAGGATAGGTGGGAGACGTTGAAGCCCGGACGCCAGTTCGGGTGGAGTCATCGTTGAAATACCACTCTGGTCACTTTGGACATCTAACTTCGGCCCGTAATCCGGGTCAGGGACAGTGCCTGATGGGTAGTTTAACTGGGGCGGTTGCCTCCTAAAAAGTAACGGAGGCGCCCAAAGGTTCCCTCAGCCTGGTTGGCAATCAGGTGTCGAGTGTAAGTGCACAAGGGAGCTTGACTGTGAGAGAGACATCTCGAGCAGGGACGAAAGTCGGGACTAGTGATCCGGCGGTACATTGTGGAATGGCCGTCGCTCAACGGATAAAAGGTACCTCGGGGATAACAGGCTGATCTTGCCCAAGAGTCCATATCGACGGCATGGTTTGGCACCTCGATGTCGGCTCGTCGCATCCTGGGGCTGGAGTAGGTCCCAAGGGTTGGGCTGTTCGCCCATTAAAGCGGTACGCGAGCTGGGTTTAGAACGTCGTGAGACAGTTCGGTCCCTATCCGCTGCGCGCGCAGGAAATTTGAGAAGGGCTGTCCTTAGTACGAGAGGACCGGGACGGACGAACCTCTGGTGTGTCAGTTGTACTGCCAAGTGCACCGCTGATTAGCTACGTTCGGATGGGATAACCGCTGAAAGCATCTAAGCGGGAAGCTCGCTTCGAGATGAGATTTCCATACACCTTGTGTGTGAGAGGCCCCCAGCCAGACCACTGGGTTGATAGGCCGGATGTGGAAGCGAGGACTAACGACTCGTGAAGCTGACCGGTACTAATAGGCCGATAACTTACACCACACACCCTTCCCGTGAACGGATTCAAAAGACGTTCACACCAGGGGAAGGGTACAAAGAAACAAGACTGCTTGCGTCCACTATGTGGTTCCCAACCAACAAACCCGTCACCGCGGCACGTTGCAAGGAACCGACAACTGAATACACAACACCACAACTGCACCAGAACACCGGTGCAGGCATGTTGTAACCACAAGATTTCCCCACCCCCGGCAACGGGCCGGTGGAGGAGCAAGGGTTACGGCGGTCATAGCGTGGGGGAAACGCCCGGTCCCATTCCGAACCCGGAAGCTAAGACCCACAGCGCCGATGGTACTGCACCCGGGAGGGTGTGGGAGAGTAGGTCACCGCCGGAACATCATTAAGGTCGAGGACCCCCAACCACAGGTTGGGGGTCCTCCCGCATTTAACCCCCCAACACCCCAACACCAGGGCACAACAGGGACCCTCCCTCACCACCGGCGCCTCCCCGCACGACGCTCCCTCACCACCGGCAGGTTCCCGCCGGACCCTCCCTCACCACCGGCGCCTCCCCGGGCGACCCTCCCTCAGCACCGGCAGGTTCCCGTCGGACGCTCCCTCCGCACCGGCACAGGCCGGCAGGCCACCCGGACCCGGCGCCGGACGCCGAACACCCGCAAAGTGAGGGAGCGTCGCGCCGGAGCCGCGACAAGTGAGGGAGCGTCGGGCCGGACGCCGCGAGATGTGAGGGAGGATCGGGCCGGAGCCCGCAAGACGTGAGGGAGCGTCGTGGCGGGATCAGGAAACTCCCAGCAGATTCCGGGGAAAGCACCGGCGGGACGGACAGCCACGGACCGCGGTGAAAACGGCGTCAACGAAGGGGCGTCCGCTCTCGGCGCAATTTGACGGCGATCGGCGTCGATTCAAGTGATTTTCCCCAAAAAACGCCGAAAACACGCGGAATTTGCCACCTCTGCGGCGCCAAGCTGGTAAGTTTTCGAACAGTGGTTTGTACGCATGCCGTGTGCAGGCTCCAGAAATCATGACCGTCCAGGAGGACATAAATGGCTAAGAACCGTAGTGAACTTGTTGCAGAGGTAGCAGGCAAGGCCGGCACCAGCCAGGCAGCAGTCAACTCCGTGCTCGACGCACTGTTCGAGGTCTTCGAGACCTCTGTCGCCGCGGGCGAGAAGATCACCATCCCGGGTTGGCTCGCAGTCGAGCGCACCGACCGTGCAGCTCGCACCGGCCGCAACCCGCAGACCGGCGAAACCATTCAGATCGCCGCTGGCCACAGCGTCAAGCTGACCGCCGGCTCCAAGCTGAAGGCTGCAGTCGCCAAGAAGAAGTAGTCTTCTTCTCATGCTTGAAAGGAGCGGCAACCCTCGGGTTGCCGCTCCTTTTGCGTGTCACGACCATCCGCCTCGAGAAGGGGCTGGCGGTGACTGCAGGCCGAGCCTCTCGCGCCGTGCCCCTCGCGCCGAGCCCCTCGCGCGTGTCCATGAGGCCGAATCGCTCGGCCGGTTGGCTGTGAGGCCGATTCGCTGAGCCGGGCGGCGTAGCGGACAATGGAGGTGTGCCTTCCGCAGTAAATCCCACGCCCACCACCTCAGCGCCCGTTCCCCCCGGGGACGCACGCGGCCCTGGCCAAGGTCCCGGCGGGATTGCCCGGCCGTGGCTGATTGCCGGCCTGGCGGCGTTGTTCGTGGGCCTGGCCGCGGCACTGCTCTTCTCAGGCGCGGCAGCCGCACGCGAAGTCTCGGATCCCGGTGCACTGGTGCGCTGGGGGCTGCCGGTGAGCAAGGCGATCCACAACGTCGCAGTGGCCACCGTGATCGGCGGCCTGATCTTCGCCGTCGCCATCCTCCCGCGGGACAGGAACGGCTCCCGGTCCAAGGACCGGGACGCCCCGGAACATCCCGCCTTCACCCGGGCACTGGCCGTCGCCGCGGCGGCGGGCGCCGTCTGGACGCTCTCCGCGATCTCCGTCCT
The DNA here is from genome assembly GCA_963810895.1 of uncultured Actinomycetota bacterium. Lineage (GTDB taxonomy): Bacteria > Actinomycetota > Actinomycetes > Actinomycetales > Micrococcaceae > Arthrobacter. The sequence continues at coordinate 183,925 of CAWEPM010000003.1, read as the reverse complement.
GGTCCTGGGCTACGCGGACATTGCAGGGCAGGGCATTTCCGGGGACCCGCAATTCACCCGCTCCCTCGTGTACTTCATGACGGACATCGAAACGGGACGCGCCTGGCTGGCTGTGGTGATCATCGCCGCCGTCGTTACCACCGCGCTCTTCGGTGTACGCTCCCGCGGCGGGCTGGCACTGACGCTGGTCCTGTCGCTGATCGGGCTGGTCCCCGCCGCCCTGATCGGACACTCGTCAAGCTCCAGTGACCACGAGGGCGCCATCAACTCGCTCGGGCTGCACCTGGTGGGCGTCTCGGCCTGGGTGGGCGGCATCATCATGCTGGCGCTCCTCTCCGGCGTGCTGGGCGGCGCAGGTGCCGGCGGCCGCAATGCGGGCGCGGGAACCTCCGACATCACCGAGCCGACTCTCCGCCGGTTTTCATCCCTTGCAGGCTTTGCCTTCGCCCTGGTCTTTGCCTCCGGCGTGATCAACGCCAGCATCCGGCTCACCACGTGGGGCGACCTCTTCGGCTCGGCCTACGGGCAACTGATCCTCGCCAAGACGGCAGCGGTCCTCGTGCTGGGCGGAATCGGCCTCATGCACCGCCGCTGGGTCATCCCGCAGCTGGGCAACCGCGCCATGGGCCGTCCCGCCCGCCGCGTGCTGTGGCAGCTCGTGATCGTGGAGCTCATCATCATGGGAGCGACGTCCGGGATCGCCGTGGCCCTGGGACGCTCTGCTCCGCCGCAGCCCACCACCTTCGCACCCGACGCGTCGCCGGCTTTCATCCTCTCCGGCTACGAGCTGCCGCCGGAACTGACGCCGGAGCGATGGCTCACGGAATGGCGGCTCGACTGGCTCTGGGTCGCCGTCGCCGTCTTTGCGCTGGCGTCCTACGTCCTCGGTGTCCGGAAGGTCCTGCGACGGGGCGACTCGTGGCCCTGGTTCCGGACGGTCAACTGGGTGATCGGACTCATCGTCCTGACGTACGTGACCTCCGGGCCGCCGTCGGTCTACGGCCGGGTGCTGTTCTCGGCGCACATGGTGGACCACATGGCCCTGACCATGGTGGCCCCCATCTTCCTGGTCCTCGGCGCCCCCATGACGCTTGCGCTCCGGGCGCTCACGCCGCGGCGCGACAGCTCCCGCGGGCCGCGTGAATGGCTGCTGATCTTCATCCACTCCAAGTTCTCGCAACTGGTGACCCACCCGCTGTTCGCCGCCGCCAACTTCGCCGGCTCGATCGTGCTCTTCTACTACTCGGACGCGTTCGGCTACGCGATGCGGGACCACGTGGGCCACGAGCTCATGAACCTGCACTTCGCCCTCACCGGCTACATCTTTGTGCTCACCATGATCGGCACCGACCCGCTGCCGCGCCGCGCACCGTACCCCATGCGGTTGCTGCTCCTGCTGGCCACCATGGGCTTCCACGCGTTCTTCGGCGTCGCCATCATGGGCGGCACCGGGCTGCTGGCCGCAGACTACTTCGGCAACCTCGGCCGGACGTGGGGTCCCTCCGCGCTGCTGGACCAGCAGATGGGCGGTGCCGTGGCCTGGGGCATCGGCGAAGTGCCCACCCTGCTGGTGGCGATCGGCGTCGCCATCATGTGGTCCCGCTCCGACGACCGTGAGTCCAAACGCACCGACCGGGCGGCGGACAGGAATAACGACGCCGATCTCACTGCTTACAACGATATGTTTGCCAAGCTGGCCGAGCGCGATGCCAGGCTTGCCGAACGCAATTCAAAGCTGGAAGGACGCTGATGACCGAAACCGTACGCACCCACCTCCGGGTCCGGGCCTCCGAACTGGTGGGCCGCAACTGGCTGAACACCGGCGGCAAGTCCCTGGACCTCGAATCCCTGCGCGGCAAGATCGTCCTGCTGGACTTCTGGACGTTCTGCTGCATCAACTGCCTGCACGTCCTGGACGAACTCCGCCCGCTCGAGCAGCAGTACTCCGACGTCCTTGTGACGGTGGGCGTGCATTCGCCCAAGTTCGAGCACGAGGCCGATCCCGTGGCGCTGGCGGCCGCCGTCGAACGCTACGAGATCCGCCACCCGGTCCTGGACGACCCTGAACTGGACACCTGGAAGGCCTACACGGCCCGGGCATGGCCGACCCTGGTGGTCATCGATCCCGAGGGCTACATCGTGGCGCACCTCTCCGGCGAAGGCCACGCCGACGGCCTCGCCGTGCTCATCCCCGAACTGATCGCCGAGCACGAGGCCAAGGGCACCCTGCACCGGGGCGACGGCCCCTACGTGGCGCCGGAACCGACGTCGGGCACGCTGCGCTTCCCGGGCAAGGCCTTGTTCCTGCCCGCCGGCCGCGGCATCGGAACCGCCGAGAACGGCTCGTGGCTGGTCACCGACACCGGCCACCACCGGCTCGTGGAACTCTCCACCGACTTCCAGACGGTGCTGGGCACCTACGGCTCCGGTGAAAAGGGCCACGCCGACGGCAACGCCGCCGAGGCCCGGTTCAATGAACCGCAGGGTTTGGTGCTGCTGCCCGAGGACGTCGCCGCGGAGGCCGGCTACGACGTCGTGATTGCCGACTCCGTGAACCACCGGCTCCGCGGACTGTCCCTCGCGGACGGAACCGTCCGGACACTCGCCGGCAACGGCGTGCAGCGGCTGCTGGAAACGGGCCCGGCCCGCGTGGACGAGGAAGGCGCCGCCTACGGTTCCCGGCTGGAGCCGGATCCGCTCGCGGTGTCCCTGAGCTCGCCGTGGGATGTCGTCTGGTCCGCCAAACTCAACGCCGTCGTGGTGGCGATGGCCGGCGTGCACCAGATCTTCAGCTTCGAGCCGGGCTCCGGCGCCGTCAAGATCATCGCCGGCAACGGCCTCGAGGGACTCCTCGACGGCCCGGCCGCCGAAGCCTGGTTCGCCCAGTCCTCCGGCCTCGCCGAGGACGCCGACGGCAACATCTGGGTGGCCGACTCCGAGACTTCCGCCCTGCGCAAACTGGTGATTGACGACGGCGGCAGCATCACCGTCGAGTCGGCCGTGGGCAAGGGCCTGTTCGACTTCGGCTTCCGCGACGGCCCCGCCGCCGAGGCCCGGCTGCAGCACCCGCTCGGCGTGACGGTGCTTCCTGACGGTTCGGTGGCAATCGCCGACACCTACAACGGCGCTGTCCGCCGCTACGACCCCGCAACGGGTACGGTCTCCACGCTGGCGCGCGGACTGTCCGAGCCCTCCGACGTGATTGTGGACCACACCCACGTCGCCGGAGCCGAGCCGTTCCTGGTGGTGGTCGAGGCCAACAAGCACCAGCTGGTCTACGTGCCCATCCCCAAGGAAGCGCAGCAGGTGGACGAGGGTGCGGCGCAGACCCACCGGCCCAAGAGCCCCGTCGCGCCCGGGCAGCTGGAACTGGCCGTCCGCTTCACCGCGCCCACCGGGCAGAAACTGGACGACCGCTGGGGCGATCCCACCCAGCTGAAAATCTCGTCCACCCCGCCGGAACTCCTCGTGTCCGGCGGCGGGACCTCCGTGGGCCTGCTCCGCACCCTGGAGCTGTCCTCCGACGTCCCCGAAGGCGTCCTGCACATCACCGCCCGCGCGGCGGCGTGTGACGGCCCCGAAGACGCCGACGGCGAGATCCCGGACCACGCGGCCTGCCACCTGTACCAGCAGGACTGGGGCATTCCCGTGCTCCTGCAGGCCGACGGCGACACCGAGCTGATCCTGGACCTGCGCGGAATGGACTGACGCTCCGCCGACGCTGATCCAGAGGCTGCTGTCCGTGACCCGCCGTCACGGGCAGCAGCCTTTCGGCTTAATTCCGGCCCGGACGCCCCGAGATTCCGCGGATTCGACGTCCGGGCCGCCCCAAGAACCTGCCCGGCGTGACACGACACTGTCCACATAGCGTGCCCCGCGGGTGCCGAGGTCCCACGTTTGCGCGGGAATGTCCGCATATGCGTGCCGTCGTCGGGAGTCCCTGATGATGGTGGAGTGCGCGGTCGGCAGGGGCGATATGACGCTGGATTTCTTAAGGCGGCGACTGCCCGGGACGCGCAACGGCCGGGCCAGGGAGGTCCTGGAACGGGTGGACCGCGGCGCGGAATCCTTGCTCGAGACCCTGGCCCGAACCTATTTCCGACAAGCCGGAATCAGGGTGGAGACGCAGGTGCACATTGACGGCGTCGGGTATGTGGATTTGCTGCTGGAGGGCAAACTGATCGTGGAGCTCGACGGACGTCATCACGGCCGGCAGGTCTGCGGCCAATTCCGGGGTCTAGTAGTTGATTTGCGGCGTGAGCTTGACGGTGTCGCCGTCGATGTCCAGACGGGTCGTGAAGCTGAAGTCGTGGACAGCGTTGATGTCGGTCACGGCGCCCGTGAACAGATCCACCTGACGAGCCTTGATCCGGGCCTTGCCGTCCAGGGGCGCCACCACCCAGCGGCCGCCGAACGGTTCGATGCTGACGGTGGGGTAGTCCGTGATGCTCCAGTCGATGGTCCCGTCAATCACGCGGTTGTTGGTGGCGTGGTAGAACGGGCAGTCAGGCTGCAGTTTCTGCTGCTTGTCGGCCTCGTCGGCGCAGGAATCCAGGAACTCCTTGACCTTGCCGCTTACGGCCGCCTTCAGGCCATCTGTGGCCTCGGTCAGCAGGTTTAGCGAGGCCGGGCGCACGTCCCCGCCGGACACGGTGGCCCGGGTGGGCGGGGCGGAGAAGTACTGGCCGTTGAGGCCGGCCTCGTACTCGCCGGGGTAGAAGACGGCGAAGGAGTTGCGGCCGTTGGGCATGTTCACCGGTACGCCGTTGAGGGTGGCCTCGCTGGAGTTGACCACGGTGACGTCCAGGACGGGCAGTGCGGCGGGGACGAACGACCACTTGTGGAAGAACAGCCACTCGGTGCCGGAGCGCTCCAGCAGGAACTCGGTCCGCAGCCGGCTGCCTTCGATGGTGTACTCCATGGGCACCATGACCTGGTTCGCGCCGCGCTCTTCAGCGTTGCCGAGCTTGACGTCGGAGATGCGTGCGGCCGCGGTTTGCAGAGCGGTTCCGTCGAGCATCGCCGGGTTGCTTTGGGGCACGGAGGCGCGCAGTAGGCCCAGCGCCTTTTCGCCGTCGCCCTTTTGCAGGGCGCTGAGATACTCGCGGACGGGCTGCTGGGGGCCGGCGATAGAGTCGTTCACCAAGTTGATCGACACGATGGCTGCGGCCACGGCAAGCATCAGTCCCAGCAGCCACCCTGCTGCGATTTTGACCAACGCCTGACTCATGTGCACGATTCTTACGTTACCTGCACCCCACAGGAAACCCCGTCTCGCGGTCCGCATCTGTGACGCGGACCATCGCCGCCCGCCGCCCGAGGCGCGATGGCAGGGGCAGGAACACCCGGTTCGCTGCCGCCGGGGCCAGCCCTAGCGGCGGCGGCGTTTCGAGGACGTGCCGAAGACTCCGCGGAGCAGCTCCTTGCCAAGCTGGGTCCCCAGCGAGCGGGCCATGCTCGTGAGGCCTCCGCCCAAAGCCCCGCCCCAGGCCCCGGCGAGATCGCCGCCGATGCCGCCGCCTGTCGGGCTCGGGGCGCCTGCCGCGGCGTCTGCCGTTCGGGTGCGTCGCCATATTCGGGGAGCTTCCCCGGCGCCGCGGGCCGGCTGCTGGGACGGCCAAGGATTTCTTCCTCGATCCGCCGGGCTTCGGCGTCGATGGCGTTGGGATCCAAGGCGCCGCCCTGGCTTCTGCCGGTTCCGCCGCCTGGGCGCGCGGCCCCGGCGGCCGGACCGGTGGAGGCAGCGCCCTTGCCGGTGATCTTCTCGTACGCGGAGACGTTGTCGACGGCGGTGCCGTACTTGGGCAGGAGGGCGGAGCCGGCCACGGTACTGGCGATCAGGGAATCTGTGCTGGGACCCATCACGGATTCCGGGGCACGGAGCCGGGTCAGCGCCACGGGGGTCGGTGCGCCCCTCTCGTTCAAGACCGTGATGACGGCCTCGCCGATGCCGGCAGTGGTCAGGGTCTCCTCGAGGTCGTAGTCGCTCGTGGGGAAGGTGGAGACGGTGGCCTTGAGGGCCTTGGCGTCCTCCGGGGTGTAGGCGCGGAGGGCGTGCTGCACCCGGTTTGCCAGCTGGCCGAGGACGTCCGCGGGAACGTCCTTGGGGGTCTGCGTGACGAAGAAGATGCCGACGCCCTTGGACCGGATGAGCCGGACGGTAGTGGTGATGGCGTCAAGGAAGGCCTTCGAGGCGCCGTTGAACAGCAGGTGGGCCTCATCCAGGAAGAACACGAGCTTGGGCTTGTCGAGGTCCCCGGCCTCCGGCAGGTCCTCGAAGAGGTCGGCGAGCAGCCACATGAGGAACGTCGAGAACAGCATGGGCTTGGTCTGCAGCGTAGGCAGCTCCAGGCAGCTCACCACGCCGCGGCCGTCCGGGGCGGTACGCAGCAGTTCGGCAGTATCAAACTCGGGCTCGCCGAAGAACTTCTCCATGCCCTGCGCCTCGAGCGTGATCAGCTCACGCAGGATCACGCCGGCCGTTGCCTTGGACAGCCCGCCGAGTTCCTCGAGCTCGTCCTTGCCTTCGGCGGAGGTCAGGAACTGGATGACGGCCCGGAGGTCCTTGAGGTCGATGAGCTCCAGGTTGTTCTTGTCCGCGAAATGGAAGACGAGCTGCAGGCTGGACTCCTGGGTCTCGTTCAGGTCCATGACACGGGAGAGCAGGATGGGCCCGAAGGAGGTGATGGTGGCGCGGACGGGGATGCCGTGGCCGTCGCCGCCGAGGGCCAGGAATTCCACCGGGAAGGTCTTGCCGGACCACGCCTGGCCGATGCTCTGCGTGCGGGCCAGAAGTTTTTCGCTGCCCGTGGCGGCGGTGGCCAGGCCGGAGAGGTCGCCCTTGATGTCGGCCAGGAACACCGGCACGCCCGCGGTGGAGAGCTGTTCGGCCATCATGTGCAGCGTGACGGTCTTGCCGGTGCCGGTCGCTCCGGCCACGAGGCCGTGCCGGTTCATCATGGCGAGCGGCAGCCGGACGGGGGCATCCTTGTGGAGTTCGCCGTCGACGATCGCCGCTCCGAGCTCGATCGTCGGGCCGTCCAGGGTGTAGCCCTGGACGATCGTGGCGACCTTGTCTGCAGTGGATTTGATGGCCATGCGGTTAGCTTAGCCGGGTCCGGGGTTCCCGGACCCGGCTAAGTCGGGCCTATTCGGCGAGGGCTTTGAGGACTTCCTTGGCCACGTCCTCGCTGGACTGCGGGTTCTGTCCGGTGATGAGGTTCCCGTCCCGCACAACATGCGACGTCCAGGCCGCACCGTTCTCCACGACCGCGCCCTTGTCCTTCAGGACGTCCTCCACGAACCACGGCGTATTGGGTCCGGTGCCGCCGCCCAGCTCCTCCTCGTTGGTGAAGACGGTGAGGCGGCGGCCGGCGAAGGTGAACGCGCCGTCGTCGTCCGTGGCGCTCAGCAGCCCGGCGGGGCCGTGGCAGAACGGCGCGATGATCTTGGCCGCCGCGTTGGCGCCGGTGAGGATCCTGCCGAGGTCGGCGTCCTGGTAGAGGTCGGCCATGGGCCCGTGGCCGCCCGGCATGACGACGGCGTCGTAGCCGGCGACGTCGACGTCGGCCAGCACCAGCGGGGCGGACAGCTCGGCGCCGATCGAATCAAGGTAGGTCCGGAAGCTGTCCGCGCGGTCCTGGCCGCCGGCGGACTCGGCCGCGAGGCTGACCTCGTCCACGGTGGGCTTCCGGCCGCCGGGGGTGGCGATGTGCACGGTGTGGCCGGCGTCGAGGAGGGTCCGGTGGGAGACGACGAGTTCCTCGGCCCAGTAGCCGGTGGGGTGTTCGCTGCCGTCGCGCATGGTGAGGGAATTTGCGGCCGAGACGACCATCAGGATGTTAGCCATGGTGTTGTTCCTGTTCTGCCGGCAGAGCCGGCGGGTGGCGGAAGGGTTTAGCGGGCTGCTTCGAGTTGGGCGTAGGCGGCGTCGTCAAGCACGACGCCGGGAGGGCGAGCACGATGCTGTGAATTGTCATGGCTCATGGGGAAGGGAACCTCCTCAGCCTGCTGACTATTCCATCGCTCCCGATCGGAGGGTCCTCGATCGGGCGGCGCGGGGTGCTTATCGGGGTGTTGCCGGCGGTGCCCGGTGGGTGTGCTCGGCGGCAAAATCGGCGCCGTTGCCGAATTACACCACCGATTAGCTTTTCTGCCTTAGACTGTGGCATGCCCAACTCGCTCCCGCGCATCGTACTGGCCTTTGTGGTAACCCTCGGCCTTGTCCTCCTGGGCGGAAGCCCTGCCACTGCCGCCACGGCCAGCTCCTCCGGGCCGGGCATCGATGTGTCCTGGCCGCAGTGCGGCAAGACCCTGCCAAAGCAGCCCGCCTTCGCGATCGTCGGCGTCAACAACGGCCTGGCCAACAACACGAACCCGTGCCTGGCGAGCCAGCTGGCGTGGGCGAAAACGGCGAAATCCCCCGCAGCGACGTCGCAGCCGAGGGTGGCGCTGTACGTCAACACGGCCAACCCGGGCCGGCAGGGGTCCTGGTGGCCCACGTCGAACACGTACAACGGCGTGAAGGTCACCAACCCCTACGGCAACTGCGCCACGGGGACGTTCAAAGCCTGCTCCTACATCTACGGGTGGGCGAAAGCGTCCGACGACGCCAGGCGCCGCGGCATCAGCAACCCGCAGTCCTACCTCTGGTGGCTGGATGTGGAAACGGAAAACACCTGGCAGACAGACAAAGCCGCCAACGTCGCCGTCCTGGAGGGCATGACCGCCTATTTCAAGCGGATCGGCGCCCGCGTGGGCCTCTACTCCACCAGCTACCAGTGGGGCAAGATCGCCGGAACGGTGAAGTCGACCAGCCCGCTGGCAGGATTGCCGAGCTGGCTCGCGGGTGCGGGAACCGCGGCCCGTGCCAAGACGAACTGCGCCCTCCCCGGGCTCACCCCGCGCAGCCGCGTCTCGATGACGCAGTACATCTCCGGCGGCCTCGACTACAACTACTCGTGCGGCTGATCCGCTGATCCGCTGGAGCCGGAACTAGGAACAGGCCAGGCAGCAGCCAAGCAGGGCGGGCCTGCGGCGGGCCGGTCCGGAAAGACGGGGTGCAGAAAGATGGGGTGCAGAAATATCCCGGGCGCCGCCGTCGTTGATCCCAGTGTGCCCGCGCCGGAAACCCGGCGCCGCCACGGACCGTAGTCCCAACCTCCGGCCCGAACACTGCTCCGCTACGAAAGGCCGGCCTTTTCCGTGACTGTTCCGCTTTCCATCCTTGACCTCGCAACCATCGGCCCGGGCCAGACGGCGGCCGAGAGCTTCGCAGGAAGCGTGGCCATGGCCCGGCTCGCCGAGGAGCGGGGCTACCGGCGGATCTGGTACGCCGAGCACCACAACATGTCCTCGATCGCCTCCTCCGCCACGAGCGTGCTGATCGCCCACGTCGCGGCCCACACGTCCAGCATCCGGCTCGGCGCCGGCGGCGTGATGCTGCCCAACCACTCGCCGCTGACCATCGCGGAACAGTTCGGCACCCTCGAAACCCTGCACCCGGGCCGGATTGACCTCGGGCTGGGCCGCGCGCCGGGCAGTGACCAGAACACCATGCGTGCCCTGCGCCGCGATCCGATGTCCGCCGAGAGCTTCCCGCAGGACGTCCTGGAGCTCCAGGGCTACCTGACGGGCCCCACCCGCATCCAGGGCGTGGAGGCCACCCCCGGCAAGGGCACCAACGTGCCGCTGTACATCCTGGGTTCCTCCCTGTTCGGGGCCAGGCTGGCCGCCCAGCTGGGCCTGCCGTATGCCTTCGCCTCGCACTTCGCGCCCAACGCGCTGCAGGATGCGGTGGCCGTCTACCGCCGCGAATTCCGGCCCTCCGCGCAGCTCGACGCCCCGCACGTGATCGCCGGCGTCAACGTCATTGCCGCCGACTCGGCCGCCGACGCCCAGGCGATGTTCCAGGCGACCAAGCGCGCCAGGGTCTCCCTGTTCTTCGGCAACGGCCGCGTGTTCAGCGACGACGAGGCGGACATGATCCTGGACTCGCCGCAGGGCCAGCACATGGCACAGATGATGAAGTACTCCGCTGTCGGCACCCCCGATGCCGTCCTCGCGTATCTCGACGAGTTCACGGAGCACGCCGACGCCGACGAGCTGATCGTGGCGCATCAGAGCACCGGCACCGAAACCCGGCTCCGTTCCGTGGAACTTCTGGCCGACGCCGCCCGGCTCGTGCGGGCCTAACCGCCGGCCCGGGCGGCCGCGGCAGCCGCGGCGACCGGGTTCTGCCCGCGCCCGTCCGCCCGTGAGTGTCCCCTCGGGCGCCCTCGCTCCCGGCTAGAGTTGCCGGCTAGAGTTCCCGGCGCGCTCCCTCGGACGCGGTGACGGGGAAGATGTGCGGCGCTGTGTACCCGGCCCGGGCGAAGCTGCGGGCAATGCCTTCGGCGACCCGGCCGGCGTCGTCGTTCCGGACCAGCGCAAGGGCGGCGCCGCCGAAGCCGCCGCCGAACTGGCTCGAGAAGTACTCGCTTCCCAGTTGGACCTCGTTCATGGCCGGACGGGTTCCTGTTCTGTTTGCGGCGGTTCTGTCACTGTCTGTTCTGACGCCGGCGGTTCGGTGCCGAACGGCTCGAGGCCGGCCTTTTCCATGGCCTCGCGGAGCCGGCTGGCGGCCGTTTCCGGCGGGATGTCCGCGATGAACGCGCCCATGGCGGCCTCCGAGCCCGCCAGGTACTTGAGCTTGTCTTCCTCCCGGCGGGGCGAGGTCAGCTGCAGCATGAGCCGGATGTCGTCCCGGTGGGCGTGGACGGGCGCCTGGTGCCACGCCGAAATGTACGGCGTGGGGGTGTCGTAAAGGGCGTCGACGCCGCGCAGGAGCCGGCTGTACAGCCGGGCGAACTCGTCGCGTTCCTCGTCCGTCGTCGCGGCGAGGTCCGGGACATGACGGTGCGGCAGCATGTGCACTTCCAGCGGCCAGCGCGCGGCAAACGGGACAAACGCCGTCCAGTGCTCACCCTGGAGCAGCACCCGCTCGGATTTCTGCTCGAAGCTCAGGATGTCCTCGAACAGGGAGCCGCCGTAGTTCTCGATCGTGCGGACCAGCTGGGCCGTGCGGGGCGTGATGTAGGGGTAGGCGTAGATCTGCCCGTGCGGGTGGTGCAGCGTCACGCCGATCGCCTCCCCGCGGTTCTCGAACGGAAAAACCTGCTCGACGCCGGGCAGCGCGGACAGCGCGGCCGTCCGGTCCGCCCACGCCTCCACCACAGTGCGCATCCGGGACAAGGACAGTCCCGCGAGGGAGCCGGTGTGTTCGGGGGAGAAGCACACCACTTCGCACCGGCCCACGGACTGCCGGCTGCGCCCCAGCCCCACCCGGGCGAGGTCGTCCAGGTCTTCCGGCGCGGCGGCGCCCGCCAGCTCGGGCCCGAAGGACGGGGACTTGTTTTCGAAGACGGCGACGTCGTAGAGGCTCGGAATTTCCGAGGGGTTGTCCGGCGACGCCGGGGCCAGCGGGTCCAGGTGCGAGGGCGGCAGGACCACCCGGTTCTGCCGGGCGGCCGCGATCGAAATCCACTCGCCGGTCAGGACATCCTGGCGCATGGTGGCAGTGGGCGGCCGGACCGCCGGCTCGCGGAGATCGTCCCCGCGTTCCGGCGGCAGGACGGTATCGGCATCATCGAAGTAAATGATGTCCCGGCCGTCGGAGAGCTTGTAGGAGCGTTTCGTAATCTGGCCCATGTCAGGAGTTCCTCACGGCGTGGCCGCTGGCGGCGGCCGGATTGGCGGCTGGATCGGCAGCGGTGACGCGGCGGACGGCCAGGAGCAGCCCGTGCTCCGGGTTCAGGACTGGCATCGGGAGGCCGGACTCCGCCAGGTAGCGTCCGGTTGCCTCGACGCCGCCCGCAAGCCATGCCGGGGGCACCGCCTGCAGGAAGGCCCGCCGATCGTCGGCCGCCGGGTACAGCGCTTCCACCCGGTATGCGGCGTCGGGCAGCAGCCCCGGGAGGCCGACCCGGCCGGGGACTTCGGCGAACGACGTCGCCACGGACACCAGCGCGTAGAGGGCCTCGCCGCCGTCGTGGGACACGACGCCGTGCAGCCGGAGGGAGGGATCGGGCTCGTCGGCCCGCACCATGCGCCCGCTGTGCAGCAGGGGACGGTACTGCTTGTAGAGCGCGATCGCCCGTGCAAGCTCGGCGCGCTCGGACTCGGCGAGGTGCCGGACATCCCATTCGAGGCCGAAGTGGCCGAACATCGCGGTGATTGCCCGGAAGGAGAGGTCGTGCGTCCGCGCGGTGGTGTGGCTCGTGGTGGGTCCGATGTGCGATCCGACGAGCTCCGGCGGCACCACCACGCCGGTCCACCGCTGGATGGTCTGCCGTTCCAGGGCATCGTTGCAGTCCGAGCCCCAGACCCGGTCGGTGCGTTCCAGGATGCCGAGGTCCACGCGGGCGCCCCCGGAGGAGCAGCTTTCGATCTCGACGCCGGGGTGGGCTTTGCGGAGTTCGTCGAGGAGCCGGTAAACGGCCTGCGTCTGGGCATGCACGGACGGGCGGCCGGCATGGCCCATTTCGGCCAGGTCCCGGTTCTGGTCCCATTTGAGGTAGGCGATGTTGTTCTCGCGCAGCAGGGCATCGAGCCGGTCGAAGATGTACTGCCAGGCCTCCGGGTTGACCAGGTCCAGGACCTGCTGGTGCCGCCATTGCATGGGCAGCCGGCCAGGCAACCGGCCGGCCGGGACGCCGCCGCCGGGACGCCGCCGGCGGACTGGTTCCCGCCGGCGGGCGGGCTGCCCCCGGCGGTCCGGGGTGCCGGCCCGGCGATCCAGTCCGGGTGGGCGCGGGCCAGGTCCGAGTCTTCGTTGACCATTTCGGGTTCGACCCAGAGGCCGAATTCCATGCCGTGGCCGGTGACCGCGTCGATCAGCGGGGTGAGGCCCCCGGGCCACAGGTCCTCGTCGACGTACCAGTCGCCGAGGCCCGCCTGGTCGTTGCGCCGGCCACGGAACCAGCCGTCGTCGAGGACGTAGCGTTCCACGCCCAGCCGTGCGGCGGCTTCGGCGAGCTCGAGCAGCACCGGCAACCGGTGGTCGAAATACACCGCTTCCCAGACGTTGAGTACCACGGGACGGGCCTTGCCGGACCGCGCGCCGGGGTGGTGCGGACGCCCGCGGAACCAGGCGTAGAACGCATCGCTGATGCCGTCCAGCCCGGCGGCGGAGTACGCCGCGAACAGCCAGGGGGTCTCGTAGCTGGCGTTCGCCGCGAGGGTGATCTCGCCGGCGCCGAGCAGTTCCGAGGCGCCGATGACGGTCCGGCCGTCCGCGGCGGCGTCAACGAAGCTCTCGTGGTTGCCGCTCCAGCCCAGATGCACAGCCCAGACCTGCCCGTGGCGGTTGCCGAATCCGGGGGTGCCGGCCGCGAGCAGGAGCGAGGCATCGTGGCCGGTCCGGCCGTGCCGGCCCGAGCGGACCCACGTGCCCTGGCGCAGCGGCAGGCGCTGGGGGTGGGACTCCCGGCACCAGCGGCCGGTCAGGTCCAGGATCTCGGTGGCGGCGCGGCCCACCGGCAGCACTGCCGCGAGTTCGTCGAGGCTGTAGGGGCCGGCGCCGTCGTTGTCGAGCCGGTGCCGGAGCTGGAGCAGGCCGCCGTCGTTGATCCGGATCTCCGTGCGCACGGTGACCCCCGCGTCGGGGTCGGTCTGGGTGATGACCGCAGAGCATTCCTCCCCGCCGGAACGCCCCCCGCCGGAACGCTCCACACTGACAACGCGCAGGCGGGCCGAGAACGCCTGGCCGTTCCGGTGGCCGCGGAGGCCGGGCCTCCCGCGCCAGCCCGAGGATGCCTGCGGGATCAGTCCGAGAGTGACCGGGACGTCGAGGGCCGAGTGCGGCACGGGGTCGACCAGCAGCGAAAGGTCCGGCAGGGCCGGGCCGAGGTCGGCGCCGAAGTGCAGCATGGCTGGCTCGCCCGTGCTGAAGTCGATGAGCAGTGACGTTCCGGAGCGGCGCAGATACAGGGGCTCCCCGTGCGGGGCGCCCAAGGGGGAACGGGGCTCGGCGGCAAGCGTGAGGTCCGGGTTGTTCACGGTGGCTCCAGGCGTAGTGGTTTGGAGGTGGGCGGGGACGTGCCGGTCAGCCCGAGGCGGCGCTGTGGATAGCGGTGCGCTCCGCGCCGGGCGTCGCCGGTAGCGGCCAGACGGAGCCGTCCGACGCGTTCGCCGAGGATGCGCCGGGCCTCACCGCCCAGGAGGTCGTCGCTGATGAGCTCGTCGGCGTCCTCGAGGCTGGCGATCGTGCTGATGCCCAGGGTGCCCCACTTCGTGTGGTCGGCCAGGACCACCACCCGGCGGGCCGCGCTAACGAAGGCCCGGTCGGTTTCGGCTTCCAGCACGTTCGGAGTGGTGAACCCGGCGTCGGCGTCCACGCCGTGGACGCCGAGGAACAGCACGTCCAGGTGAAGCTGCCTGAGGGAGGACGTGGCCAGCGGACCGACGAGGGCATCGGAAGGGGTGCGCTCGCCGCCGGTCAGGATCACGGTGGACGGGGAGGAGCTCTGGTGGAAGACGTCGGCGATCCGCACCGAGTTGGTGACCACCGTGATCCGCGGACCGGCGGCCAGCAGCTGGGCCAGCGCCCACGTGGTGGTGCCGGCGCTGAGCCCCACCGCCATGCCCTCGCGCACCTGGGCGGCCGCCTCCTGCGCAATCGCCATCTTCTCGTCCTTGAGCTGGGTCACCTTCAGCTCGAAGCCTGGCTCGTGGGTGCTGGCTCCGCCCGGCAGCTTGGCCCCGCCATGGATTTTCTCCACCGCGCCCGCCGCGTCGAGGGCCTCGATGTCCCGCCGCACGGTCATCAGCGAGACGCCGAGCATCTTGGCGAGGTCCGCGACACGGACGATCCGCTCACGCTGGACCTCCGCGAGGATGGCGGAATGGCGGGCTGCGGCTAGCATGTGGAGTCCTTACAGGCTTGAGTGGGTTGACAGGCTTGACTGTTTTGATTGGCTGGCGGAGGTGCCGACCAGTTGGGCGGCAGGCGAACGGACGACGGCGACGGCTCCGGCCGCGAGGCCGAGCCCGCCGTCGAGCTCGGTGCCGGTGAGGAGGTCCACGCCTTCCAGCGGCAGCCGGACGTCGTGCGCCCCGTGGTTGATGCAGAACGTCCAGTCGGTCCCGTCCTTGCTGCGCCGGGCAACTTCCACATCGGCCGGCAGCTCCGGAACGAGCGGCTGCACCCCGGCGTCGGCGCAGACGACGGTGAGCAGTTCGCCCAGGCCCTCCGGCGCGAGGGTGGTGGCGACATAGTAGGAGCGGCCGCTTCCGGCGCGGTTGCGGGTCACGGCGGGAGAACCGGCGGCCGGTCCCTCGTCGACGGCCGCGAGGACCTCGGCGGTGGTGGCCCGTCCCAGTTCGTTCCAGCAGGTGCCGGCACCGAAGCCGCTGAGCCGGACGGTTTCTCCGGCGCGCAGCGGGAAGAACTCTTCCATCCGGATGCCCAGCAGCCCGCTGAACGCGCCGGGGTAGCTGCCAAGCCTGATGTGGTCATTTTCGTCCACGATACCGGAGAAGTACGTCACTACGAGGTGGCCGCCGGCGCGCACGTACGCGTCCAGGTTCGCGGCCCCGGCATCGCTCACGAGGTACTGCATCGGCGCGACGACGAGCCGGTAGCCGGAGAGGTCCTCGGTGCTCTGGCGGAAGTCCGTGGGGATGCCGGCACGGTAGAAGGCGTCATGCCAGCGCCGGGTTTCCGCGATGTTCGAGGCATCCACGCTCGGATGCGAGTCCAGTTCCGAGGCCCAGCGGGCGTCGGTGTCGTGGAGGATGGCGACGTCCACCCGGCCGGAGGCGCCCGTGACCACCGAGCCGCTGACTTCGGCCAGGCTGCGCAGCGCCTGGCCGAGCTGGACCACTTCGCGCCAGACCTTGGTGTCCGTGCCGGCGTGCGGCAGCAGTCCGGAGTGGAACTTCTCTGCGCCGGCGCGCGAGGCCCGCCACTGGAAGAAGAGCGCGCCGTCGGCACCGCGGGCAACGTGCTGCAGGGAGTTGCGCAGCATCTCGCCGGGGGCTTTGGCGATGTTGCGGGGCTGCCAGTTGACGGCCGAGGTGGAATGCTCCATGAGCAGCCACGGCTTGCCCTTGGCCCAGCCGCGGGTGAGGTCCGCCGTGGCCGCAAGTTCCTGGAAGTTCCGCGGGTCCTCGGCAATGAGGTAGTGGTCGTTGGAGACCACATCCATCTCCTCGGACCACTGCCAGTAGTCCACGGGCTGGTGCAGGCCCATGTTGAAGCCCATGAAGTTGGTGGTTACGGGATGCCCTGAGTGCGAGCGGATGATCGCCGCCTCGGCTTTGTAGCATTCGAGCAGCTCGTCGGAGGAGTAGCGGGCGAAGTCCAGCTGCTGGGTCGGGTTGACCCAGGTCCCGGAGGTCCGCGGCGGCAGGATCTCCTCCCAGGCCGAGTAGCGCTGGGACCAGAAGGCGGTGCCCCAGGCGGCGTTGAGGGCCTCGAGGCTGCCGTACCGGTGTTCGAGCCAGCGCCGGAAGCCGGCGGCGGCGCCGTCGGAGAAGTCCGGCTGGTTGTGGCAGCCGTACTCGTTGTGGACGTGCCACATGACGACGGCGGGATGGTCCTTGTAGCGGACGGCGATCTGCTCGGTCAGTGCCGCGGCGGCCCGGCGGTAGTCGGGGCTTGAGGCGGCAAAGGCCTGCCGGGAACCGTAACTGTGCCGCACGCCGTCGGCCGTTACCGGCAGCGACTGGGGGTACTTGTGGCTGAACCAGGGCGGCGGGGAGGCCGTGGCGTTGGCCAGGTCAACCCGGATGCCGTTGGCGTGCAGCAGGTCCAGGACCCGGTCCAGCCAGCCGAACTCGTAGACGCCCTCGGACGGTTCCAGCAGGGACCAGCTGAAGATGCCCACGCTGACCAGGTTGACGCCGGCCTCGCGCATCAGCCGGACGTCCTCGTCCCACGTCTCCTCGGGCCACTGCTCGGGGTTGTAGTCTCCGCCGAATGCCAGCATCGGGGAGCCCTCGGAGCCGAGGCGGGCGGTGATGTAGTCCATGCCGGCGTTGTTGTGATTGATGTCTGTTGTCCACGTTTATCCTTTGCTGGAGCCGAGGGTCAGGCCCGCCACGAAATGGCGCTGCAGGAGCAGGTAGATGATCAGGGCCGGAATCGCCGTGATCATGGCGCCGGCGGCGATCAGGTTGTAGTTGGAGAGGAACTGGCCCTGGAGGTTGTTGATGGCGGTGGTGACCGGAAGGCGGTCGCCGCTTTGGATGAACAGCAGGGGCCAGAAGAAGTCGTTGTAAATGAAGATCACTTCGAGGCGTGCCCATGGCGGCCAGGGCCGGGCGGCACAGCGGCAGGATGATGTCCCAGTACTGGCGCCAGACGCCGGCCCCGTCCACCAGGGCCGCCTCGGTCAGTTCGGGGGACAGGGCCTTCATGTAGTTCGAGAGCACGAAGGTCACGAAGCCGATCTGGAAGGCGGTGTCCACGGCGATCACGCTGATGTAGGTGTTGAGCAGGTTCCCGGAGTCGCTGATGGCGTAGGGCAGTTCGAAGTGCTTGAACATTTCAAAGAGCGGGGCCGCGAGCACCTGCGGGGGGAGCAGGTTTCCGGCGGTGAACATGATCAGCAGCGTGATGTTGAACTTCCAGCTCACCCGGCTGACGGCGAACGCCATCATGGAGGCGAAGAAAAGGATCAGGAACACGGACGGGACCGTGATGAGCACGGAGTTCCAGAACAGCTGGGCAAAGCCGCCCTGCGTCCAGGCCTGGGTGAAGTTGTCGAAGTTGAAGGCGCCCCCGGTGCTGAAGTAGCCGTACTTGTCCGTGTCCGCCTTGGGCCGCAGGGCCGTGAAAATGGCCCAGCCCAGGGGCACCAGCCAGATCGCAGCCATGACGATCAGGAAGACATGGGTGCCGTAGTGCCGCTTGCCCTGCTTGTTGTTGGCCGGCCGGCCGGGCCGGGGGCCGGTCCTGCCCGCGCCGGAGCTGGGCCGGGCTGGCGTCCGCCGGGGTGCCTGCCGCGGCGGCATCGGTTGGATGGGCGATGCTCATGCCTCTTTGTCCTTTCCGAACGCGCGGGACAGGTAGAAGGTGATGGGGATCAGCGAAATGACGAGCAGGATGACGGCCAGTGCCGAGCCGATGCCGATCACCTGCCCCTCGCCCACCAGGTTCTGGATGACCAGGGCGCTGATGAGTTCCAGGCCGTTGGTGCCGCGGTTGATCACGTAGACGATGTCGAACGCCCGGAGGGATTCGATGACGGTGATGACGATGATGATGACGTTGACCGGACGCATGGCCGGGAAGATCACCCGGAAGAAGGTCTGGACCGCGTTGGCGCCGTCGATCTGGGCCGCTTCGCGCAGGGTGGGGTCCACCCCCTTGAGCCCGGCCAAGTACAGGATCATGACGTAGCCGGCGTGCCGCCAAGTGGCGGCGAAGAGGGCGGCCCAGATGTTGACGCTGGAATCCCCGAACCAGTCGACGGCCTGGGGCGTGCCCGCCGTGCCGAGGACGAAGTTCAAGAGGCCGCTGTCACGGTTGTAGAACAGCTGCCAGATGATCCCGATCAGGGCCAGGGAGAGCATCACCGGGGCGAAGAAGATGCTCTGGTAGATCCTGGTGCCGCGGATGTTCTGGTCCAGGAGCACCGCCAGCAGCAGCCCCAGCGGAGTGGCGACGAAGGCCAGGAACACCAGCCACAGCACGTTGTGCTGCATTGCGGGCCAAAACGGCGGGTAATCCTGGGCGACGAACTGGTAGTTCTCGGCGCCGGCGGGTTTGATGTCGGTCAGCTCCAGCCCGTTCCAGCGGGTGAAGGACAGCCCGACCGACATGAGGGTGGGGATCCAGACCAGGACGAGCTGGATGAGCGTGGGGACGCCCACCATCAGGCCGAGCACCAGTTTGTCGCTGCGGGACAGCCGCCGAACCCGCCGCGCGGGGGCCGCGACTGCTTTGCGCCCCCGCGCCGACGGATTGGTAGAGACACTCATGGAGATTCCTTGCTTTGAAAAATGCTGGGAAATGCGGGCGGGGACGCGCCGCTACTGGGCGGCGTACAGGGACTTGGCCTGGGCTTCCAGGTTCTTCACATCGACGGTGCCGTCCTTGATGAAGGTCTGCAGGGCCGGGATCATCACGTTGTTGGCCATGGCGGGCAGGGCGTCGCGGTCGAAGAACTGGCTGATGTTCTTGGCGCCGCTGATGGCCTCCGCCAGTTTCTTGTTGAGCGGCGTGAACTTCGAAGTGTCTGCGCCCTTGGCGGTGGCGATGTTGGACGAGTCCACCGAGGCGTACACATCCTGCCCCTCCGGGGTGCCGACGTAGGCCAGGAAATCACGGGCGGCCTGGTTCTGGCCGCCCTTCTTGGAGAGCAGGAGGCCGTCGATGGGCGCCTCGATGGAGTCCTGGCCTTCCACTGCGATCTCGGGGAACGGGAAGAAATCGATGTCGTCGGCGATCGCCTTGTCCGTGTACTGCTGGGTGAGGAAGGAGCCGAGCAGGTACATGCCCGACTTCTTGTCCGCGAGGGATTTCGCGGAGTCCTGCCAGGTCATGCCGAGGGAGTTCGGGTTCTGGAACGGCAGGAGGGCCTTCCAGGTGTCGAAGACGTCGCTGACCTTCTTCTGGTCCCAGCTTTCCTTGTGCGCGGTGAGGTCCATGTGGAACTGGTAGCCGTTCAGGCGCATGTTCAGGTAGTCGAACGTGCCCATGGCGGGCCAGCCGTCCTTGTCCGCAAACTCAATCGGGATCAGGCCGTCGCCCTTCATCTTGGTGCAGAGCGCCTTCAGCTCATCGAACGTCGTGGGGACGGCGTAGCCCTTTTCCGTCCAGAGGCTCTTCCGGTAGAAGAAGCCCCAGGGGTAGTTGTAGTTCGGGATCAGGTACATCTTGCCGTCGGCGCCCGTCGACGCCTTCTTCAGGGCGTCGGAGAAGTTTCCGCCGACCTTTTCCCAGACGTCGTCGATCGGGGCGAGCAGTCCCTTGCCGGCGTAGTACTGCATGCGGTAGCCGGCGAACCAGGTGAAAGCATCGTCCGGGCTGCCCTGGAGGTAGGTGTTGATCTTGTTCTGGAAGTCGTTGTGCGCCACGACATTGGTGGTGATCTTGATGCCGGACTTCTTCTCGAAGGCGTCGGTCACCGCCTTGTAGGCGGCCTTGGGGACCTCGTCCGAGGATCCGGAGCCGAAGGTGGCCGTGTTGGAGCCGCTGCTGGCAGGTGCGCTGCCGCCCGTGCAGGCCGAAAGCAGGGGAATGCCGGCCATCGCGACTGCTCCGGCGCCGAATGTCTTCAGCAGCGTCCTCCGGTCCCACCCGCCTTGGCTGGAAGCCCGGAGCAGTGCGTCTTCATGCATGGTCATAATTTCTCCTTTGAAATAACGCGGGTGGCGTGAAGCAGCTCACATAATTAGACATCATAATCGCACAATAAAGAACGTCAAGTAGCAAAAAAGAACATTGCGGTTCAGGCGACCGACGCCGCGGCCGGAACCGCCGCCCCGCCGGATCCGTCCGTTGACTTAGCGCCGACGCACTCTTAGCGTTAAGCCCCTCAGGGTGCCGACGTGGTCCGCCGGCAGGCGGTGGCGCCCGGATCCGCGGATACATGGCGAAAAACCAGGTGCACCCATGAAGATCAAGTCCACAGCCGCCGCCACAGTGATCGTCCTGCTTTTCCTGGGCGGCCTGCTGGGCGGCGGATCCGTTCCGGCGACGGCTGCGGGAACCGCGTATTACGTGAGCGCGGACGGCAGCGACGCCAATGACGGGACATCACCCCAATCCGCCTGGCAGACCCTCGACATGGTCAATGCCGCTGCGTTGCAGCCCGGGGACTCCGTCAGCTTTCGCCGCGGGGACGTCTTCTCCGGCGGACTGGTGGTCAGCCGGAGCGGCACCAGCCGGCTCAAGATCACCCTGAACGCCTACGGAAGCGGCGACCTGCCCGTGGTCACGGGGGGACTGACGGGCACTTGCGTCAGGCTGGATGGCGACTTCATCGCCGTCGACGGCTTGCAGGCGGAATCGTGCGGGTATGCGGGTTTCAGCGTCTACGGCGACCACGGGTCCGTGCGGAACTCCGCCGCGAGGAACAATGCCGCAGGCATCAAGGTGAGCGACGGCTCCGACTTCGGCAGCTATGCCAACAACACGCTCGCCGACAACAACATCATGAACGTCAACACCCCGGGGTCGGAGTGCGGCACCGCGACGGCCGTGCAGTGCAGTGACGATTCGGGCGCCTTCGGATTCCTCATCAACGGCAGCGACAACGAGTTCTCCGGCAACACCATCACCGGTTCCACCGCCTTGTCCTACGATTTCGGCCACGACGGCAGCGCGATTGAGATCTTCAACGGCAACCGGAACAGGATCCACCACAATGTGGCGGTGGATAACAACGTCTTCTCCGAACTGGGGCGCGGAGGCGACGGCACCGCCGACGGCAACACCTACAGCTACAACCTCATCCGGTCCACGTGCGGCCCCAGTTGTTCCCAGGCCATGGGGCTGATTGCGCGCGGCGGGACCTCGTCCTTCGGCCCGACCAACGGCACCACGTTCGAGCACAACACCGTGTGGCTGGACGGCCCGGATTCCCAGGCTGTCGTCTGCCACGCCTCATGCCCGGCTTCCACCGTCATCAGGGCAAACATCCTCGTGGCGGTCCGCAACTCGCTGTGGATGGACAGTGCCGGCTGGACGGAGGAGCAGAACGTCCTGAACGGTCCCACCAACATTGTTCCCAGTGCCACGTCCACCACCGACCCGGCTGAATTTGTGGACGCGCCGGCCGATCTCCACCTCTCCGGCGCGAGCCCGGCAATCGATCGCGCGGGGCCGAGCCTGTTCCCCATGGATCTGGACGGGCGGCAGGCCACCCAAAACGGCGACTGCCAGGGCGGCGACGCGGCCGATGCGGGAGCCTACGAGTACAGGCCGGCCGGCTGCTAATGCGGCGTCGGCAAGATGGGTGCTCCGGCGGTGCCCGGCAGGCCCTGCCCATGGTCCGCTCGCGGGGCATGTCAAATGGCCATTCTGTGGAGGGGGCATGTCCCTTGGATCACGATCGCCGGGGAGGACATTCCCGGCCGCACATTTCACCGCGGGACATGTCCATTCGTGGGCCGGTCTTTTTGAGGGACATGCCCATTGTTAGGCGCGGTCAGTGGGCAGAATGGCATTCTGCCCACTGATGGTGGCCGCTGCCGCGCATGTCCGGCCGCGGGTGCGCTGCGCGCGTCGGCTGCGCCAGCGTCGGGCTGGCAAACCCCTGCCAGGGGTCCGCTCGCGGGACATGTCCGTTGGCCGGTCTGGCGGGGGACGTATCCATTGGCACGCGTACGCCGAGGGGGACATGTCCGTCCGCTCATTTCACCGTTGGACATGTCCATTCGTGGGCCGGTTCCTTTGAGGGGCATGCTCATTGTTAGGCGCGGTCAGTGGGCAGAACGGCATCCTGCCCACTGATGGTGGCCGCGGCCGGGCATGTCCGTCCGCAGGTGCGCTGCGCGACGCGAGCTGCGGTGTGTGCTGCACGACCGTGCGCCGCCTTACTGCGGGTGTCCGGGGCGGCAACCAGACGTTACATAGTTGCAACAGCCGGGACACCCCGGCGAAATCGGCCCCGGCGGATACTGGAAGTACGCCCTCCGGGGGCAATTCTCATGCAGGCATTGGGGACTACTAGAAGGACCGCGCCGATGCCCACTCCGCTCAACCAGTCGCTCGCTGACTCCGCACTGCTGACCAAATCACTGCCGCTGGGCCTGCTCCGGGCCTTTGTGCAGACTGACGCCGCCGACGACGGGCTGACGCCGCAATTGCTGGCCGAGCTCAAGATCCTGGCCCGCACCCCCGGGCTGCTCGTGGCGTGCAACTACGGCGGGACCCTCTGCACCGCGGAAGGCATCTCGACCGAGACCCTGCCGCTGGGCAGCGCGGCCATTGCGCTGCGGGCGCTGGCAGCCCTCCCGAACACCCACGCCGCCGTCATCTCCGGGCGTTCCCTGCGGGATCTGGCCGCCGTCTCACGGCTCCCCGCGGAGGTGCACCTTGTCGGCTCGCACGGCGCGGAGTTCGACATGGGCTACGCCCACAGCCTCTCGCTGGCCACCGAGTCCGTGCTCCAGCAGGCCCACCAGGCGCTCGCCGAAACCGTGGGCGCCTACCGTGGCATCACCATCGAGCGGAAGCCGGTCGCCGTGTCCGTGCACACCCGCCCGGCTGCCCCCGACATCGTTGCGCTGGCTACCAAGCAGGCAGAGGCGATCGCCCGGGCGCACGGGCTGTCCTTCATTGTGGACGGCTCAGTGCTGGACCTGTCCGTGGTGGAACCGTCCAAGGCCTCCGCGCTGGAGCACCTGCGTTCCGTGCTCGGCGTCAGTGCCGCCCTCTACGCCGGCGACGCGTCCAGCGATGAGCTGGCCATGGCGACGCTGCGCGGGCCGGACATGGCGCTGCGCGTGGGGGAGGGGCCGACCGTGGCGGGCCACCGGCTCCGGGACCCGGAGTCGTTCGCCCGCGTCCTGGCGATCCTGTTCGAACTGCGGCGGGCGTGGCTTTTCGGCGAGGACGCCGTGGGCCTGGAGCGGCACTCCATGATCGGCAACGGCTCCTCCACGGCCCTGATCACGCCGGACGCGAAGATCTGCTGGATGAGCCACCCGCTCCCGGACTCGGGGTCGCTGTTCGCCCATCTGCTCGGCGGCGATGCGGCCGGCCACTTCTCGGTGGAACCGGTGAAGTCCTCGCAGGTCCTGGGCCAGCGCTACGTGGACAGCACCATGATCGTCGAAACCCGCTGGGCCGACGTCACCGTCACGGACTACCTCGAACCGGCCCCGGAGGGCATCACCAGCCTGGTCCGGGTGCTTTCGGGCACCGGCACGGCCCGGATCGTGTTCGCTCCCCGGCCGGACTACGCGAATGCGCCGTTCAGCATGGAGGCGCGCGGGACGGAGCTGCACGTGGTGGGAACCGCCGATCCGATCATCCTGCTGGCGCCCGGCGTGACCTTTTCCATCACGTCAGACGGCCGGCACGCCACCGCCACGGGCGACGTCGACCTGCGCGACGGGCCAGTGGTCCTCAACCTGCGCTGCGGCGACACGGAACCGCAGCCCGAGGTGGCGGACGACGAAACCGGGCGTCGCTCCGCCGTCGCCCATCATTCCCGGCGCTGGGTCCATGAGCTGCAAATGCCCGGCGTCAAGCCGTCGCTGGTCCGCCGGTCCGCACTGGTGCTGCGGGCCCTGGTCCACGAACCCACCGGCGCCGTGCTGGCCGCGCCCACCACCTCGCTGCCGGAGGGAATCGGCGGGACCCGCAACTGGGACTACCGCTACTGCTGGCTGCGGGACGGGTCCATGACCGTCAACGCCCTCGTGGACCTTGGCTCCACCGCCGAGGCCGAAGGCTTCCTGGCCTGGCTGGGCCGGATCCTGGCCCACGCCCCGGGCCCGGAGTGGCTGCACCCGCTGTACTCGGTGACCGGGGCGCCGCTGTCCACCGAGGCGATCATCGAGAGCCTGCCCGGCTACGCGGGATCGCGTCCGGTCCGGATCGGGAATGCTGCCGACCACCAGGTGCAGCTGGACGTGTTTGGCCCGATTGCCGAGCTGATCGACGCCCTCAGCGCCCGGCAGGGCGTGCTCTCCGATGCCCACTGGGAACTGATGGTCCAGATGGCCGCGGCCGTGCTGGCCCGCTGGCATGAGGCGGACCACGGCATCTGGGAGGCCAGGCGGGCGCCGCGGCACCATGTCTACACGAAGGTGATGTGCTGGGTGGCGCTTGACCGGGCGCTGCGCACGGCCGCCCGGCACGGCCGGGAACCGCTGCCGGCCTGGGAATCCACGGCGGCCACCATCCGGGAGGAAGTCCTGCGCGAAGGCTGGGACGAGTCGGCGTCCTCCTACACCGTGGCGTACGACAGCCCGGACCTGGACGCGGCCGTGCTGCACATCGGGCTCTCCGGCCTGCTGGAGGTCAACGACCCCCGCTTCCTGGCCACCGTCACGGCGGTGGAGCGGGAACTGCGGGTGGGGCCCACCGTCTTCCGCTACCGGTACGACGACGGACTGCCGGGCCTGGAGGGCGGCTTCCACATCTGCACGACGTGGCTGATCGAGGCCTATATCGCCGTGGGCCGGATCGAGGAGGCCTGGGACCTCTTCGACCAGCTGGTCAACCTGTTCGGGCCCACGGGGCTGCTGCCGGAGGAATACGATCCCGGCACGGAGACCCACCTGGGCAACCATCCGCAGGCGTATTCGCACCTCGGTTTCATCCGCTGTGCCCGGCTCCTGGATGAGCACCAGAAGAACTGATCACCACGTTCCAACACTGACCGGCAGCAGGGCAACAGGCCGGGTCTACTCGCAGCCGACGCCGTCCCCGTCGCGGTCCAGCTTGCTGCTGTACCCCGGCTGGCCGACGTGGATGGGTGCCGCGCCGGCGGCGCGGACTGCGGTGCAGTTCGCGTAGGTCACCGCGGCAGGCGCAGGCGCCGGCGCGGGCGCGGGGGCCATCTGGACCTGCGCCGGGGCGGGCGCGGGCTGCTGGGCGGGCGCGGCCTGTGCTGGAGCGGTGGCCGGCTGGTTGGTGGGTGCCAGGGCGTCCGGGCAGTCCGAGAGGACCCGGGCCATGGCGTCGTGCTCGGCCTGGGTCACCCAGAGCCCGTAGCTGGATTTCACCGAAATCTGGCGGGCGACGTAGTTGCAGCGGTAGGACTTGTTCGGCGGCAGCCAGGTGGCGGCGTCGCCGTCGCTCTTGCTCTGGTTGGCCGGGCCGTCCACCGCCAGCAGGTTCAGCGGATCGTTGGCGAAGGACAGCCGCTGCGCCGGGCTGAGCTGCTGTGCGCCCTTCTGCCAGGCGTCGCTGAGGGCCACGACGTGGTCGATCTGGACCGCGGTGCTGGTGGCGTTGCCGCGCAGGAAATTGATGGCGGCGGCCGTGTAGGGGTCGTTCAGGACGCCGGAGAGAACGACGCAGTCCCGCGTCCCGGGCTTGAGGGCGAGGGCCTTGAGGTCGCGGCGGAGCATGTCGTTGCGGGTATCGCAGCCGTTGTGGTCGACGTCGGACCAAGCCGGGCCGAACTGGTCGCGCGAATAGCCCGTCTTCGGCGCGCGGCCCTTGACGGGCAGCGTCGCCAGCACCTGGAGCGCTTTGCTGGCGAAGGCCGGCTGCTGGTGCGGGGCGCCGACGCCGGGGGCGTCGACGCCGGGGGTGGTCTCGGGATCCAGCGGAGTGCCGTCCGTGCCGGGTGACGCAGTGGCGGAGGCGGCCGCCGTGCCGGGGCGGACGACGCCGGTGCCGGACGCCGGGGTGACGGTCCCGGGGCCGGCGCACGCCGTCGTCGCCACGAGCAGCAGGCCGGCCACGCCGCGGACGATCCAGTCGACCGCGCCGATCTTCCGCCCGCGGGCGCCTTGAGCCTGGACGCTATGTGCCCGGAGGTTGTCTCGTTGGACGCTGCCTGATTCGGCGCTCGCCTGATTGACGCTGCCTGGTTGGACGCTGTGCAATTCTTCCCCACTTCATGCTGTTGCCCCTGGTATCCGCGGGGCGGCTTAAGACCGGTCCCAGCCTACCGGCGCACACAGCAACGCGGGGTCACATCGCGCCCATGCCGGGCCCGGGATGGGCGCGCTGTGACCCCGCGTTGCTCCGGGCGGGACGTCAGGGGCGGGGGCGGGAGGCGGAGAAGATGGCCGGCGCACCGCCGTCGCCGGTGGCGAGGTCGGCCAGGATCCTGCCCACGGCCGGCGTGAACTTGAACCCGTGGCCGGAGAAGCCGGCGCCGATCACCACCGGGCCGATCCGGTCCAGGATGAAGTTCTCGTCCGCGGTGGTGGTGTAGGTGCAGCTGATGTCGGTGAGGGAATCGGCGTCGACCCCCGGCAGCCAGTCGCGGGCGTAGCGCTGCAGGGCCGCCCGCTGGTCGGGCTCCGGAGCGAAGGTCCGCCGGTCCGGGTCCACCACGGGGCCCACCCCGTGCCATCCGGCCTTGATTCCCTCGCCCGGCGTTTGCATGCCGTAGACGGGTGAACGCCAGTACGCGTACGCGTCCCCGCGGCCGGGCATGTGGTTGAACCCCGGCCACTGGGCGCCGTCGTCCGTGATGGCGAAGTGGGCTGGCTGTTCCTGGGTGACCGTCAGCCGGGGCAGGGGCGCCACCCCGGCGAGCAGCTTCGTGGTCCAGCCGCCGGCGGTGACCACGGCCTGCCTCGCGGAGAGCACCTCGGTCCGGCCGCCGGACTCGACGGTGAGCCGGACGCCGTCGTCGAGGACTTTCAGCTCCAGGACCTTGACGTGATGGCGGATCTCGGCGCCGAGGCCGGCGGCGAGGCGCTGCATCGCCGGCAACGCGGCGTCCGGGTTCAACTGGCCGCCGTCCGCCATGTGCAGGACGCGCTGGTCGAACCGGATGCCCCGCCAGCGCTCGGCCGCTTCCTCGACGGAGAGGAACTCCGCGCGGAGCCCCGCGGCGAGCAGTGCGCTCCGGACCTCGGGCAGCCGCGGGTCGGTGCCGTGGTTGACGACGCCGGTCCGCGCCAGCAGGCGCTCGCCGCTGTCCGCTTCGAGCTCGTTCCACAGCCGGGCGGACTCGGCCAGCATTGTGACGTAGTCCTGATCCGCGTAGCCGGGGTTGAAGTTCCGGGTGGTGCCGTGGGAGGCGCCGTTGCGGTGGCCGGGCCCGAACTGCTCCAGCAGGGTCACGTCCCGGCCGCGCCGGGCCAGCGCCCACGCGGTGGCTGAGCCCATCGCGCCGCCGCCGACGATTACCGTGTCCAGGGTTGTTTTCAAAGGTCCTCCTCCGGGGTTGGTGCCGCCGCCCACCGGGTCAGGCCGCCGGGTCAGGCCAGCCGGGTCAGGCCAGCAGCAGGGCCACGCCGATCATGGCCGGCACAGCTACCACCGTAGTGATCAGCACGGTGTCCTTGGCTACTGTGACGCCGGTGCGGTAACGGCTGGCCGCGACAAAGACGTTTTGGGCGGTGGGCAGGGCCGCGGTGACGACGGCGGCGAACAGCGCCTTGTCCTCCATGCCGAGGGCAAAGCGGGCAAACAGGTAGGCCACCAGCGGGTGGACGATGAGCTTGAAGAAGCTCGCCAGCAGGGTGTCCAGCCGCCGTCCGGCGGCGGCCTGCAACGGCTTGGAGCCGTTCAGGCTCATGCCGAAGGCGATCAGCATGGCCGGGATGGCGGCCCCGCCGATCAAGTGGATGGGCTCCAGGACCAGCGGCGGCACCTGCCAGCCGGTCCCGGCCACCACGAGACCCAGCGCGGAGCCCACGATCATCGGGTTGCGCAGGATCATGAGCACGAAGCTCAGCGGCGTGGTGCGGTGCGAGCTGGTGGTGGCGTCCAACGCCATGAGGAACAGGGGGGTGAAGAACGCCAGCTGGAAGATGAGCAGGGGCGCCACATAGCTGGCATCACCGAGCACGAAGACGGCGATGGGAATGCCGAGGTTGGCCGAGTTGGCCAGGGACGCGCTCATGGAGGAGATGAGTGCTTCCGGTACCGGGCGCTTGAGCACGAAGCGCACGATGCCAAAGAACAGCACCGCCGTCGTCAGGGCCCCGACCGCCGTCACGAGCAGCGGCGCGGCAAAGACGTCGTGCAGTTTCGCCTTGCTGAGCGTCTCGAACAGCAGGGCCGGGCTCGCCACAAAGAACGTCAGGGCGCTGAGGACGTTGCGGGCGTTCTCGCCCAGGATGTTGCGCCGGCCCACGAACATGCCGACCAGGATGATGGACCAGACGACGAAGAAGCCGGCCAGTACCCCTAGCACGCGGCTCTCCGCGGCGGGGCGGGAGGGCGGCGGGCAAAGGTCACCGTTCCAGAGTAATCAGCTTTATTCCAGCGGACCGCCCTATTACGCCCGACGGCGTGCGGGCGCGTGTCACGCGCGCGGGTCAGGGACAGTGCGCCGCGCGGTGCGGCAGATGCGGGTTGCTGGCGCTAGTTGAGTGCGGCGTTGTTCAGCGAGTGCGGCGGGCGCAGGAGGCCCGGCGTCATGCCCTCCGCGGGGTCGTTGCCGATCTGGACAATCTTGTTGTCCTGATCCACGTGGACCACCTTGGGGTTGTAGGCCTTCGCCTCGTCCGTGGTCATCTGGGCGTAGGTGATGAGGATGACGATGTCGTTCTCGTGCATCAGGTGGGCGGCGGCACCGTTGATGCCGATCACGCCGGAACCGCGTTCGCCGGCAATCGTGTAGGTCTCAAGCCGGGCGCCGTTGGTGACGTCGACGATCGCCACGAGCTCCCCGGGGAGGATGTCGGCGGCCTCCAGCAGATCCAGGTCCACGGTGACCGAACCGACATAGTGAAGGTCCGCGTGCGTGACCGTCGCGCGGTGGATCTTGGATTTGAATATTGTGCGATTCATAACGTCACCAGTCTAACGCGGGGCCACCGCGCGCGCTGTGGCCCACTGCACACGCCGCGCGGCCCGTCACGCAGGCCGGTCCGCAGGGGCCGGATCAAGCGCGCCGGCCGCCGTCGCCGGAACGATGGATGCCGCCGTCGCCGCCAGGATTTCCCGGGCCGCCAGGAGCGCCGGCCGCTTGGCACTGGACCGCCGCACCGAGGTGAACACCGTCCGGTGCGGATCCCCGGGCAGGTCCAGGAGTTGCGCGCTGGTGCCGCGGCCGGTCCACACGAGGTCGGGCATGAGGGCCACCGCATTTCCGGATTCGATCAGCCGGATCTGGGCCTGCAGGTCGGCGGTTTCAAAGCGGACGTCGGGCTCAAACCCGGCGCTCCGGCAGGCCTGCTCGGCCCAGTGCCGGGAGGCCGCCCCGCGGGGTTCCATCACCCAGGGCAACCCCGCGGTATCCGCCAGTGTCCTGATGGCAGCGCGCTCGGGGGAGGAGGGCGGAACGGCGAGCCGGATGGCGTCCCTGGTCAGGGCCACGCGGTCCAGCTCGGCGTAGTGCGGGGCGGCGTGGCCCGGGTACTGCTCGGCGATCACGAGATCGAAGTCCCGGGCCCACGTCTCGTGGAGGGCCGTTTCCGGTTCCCGCTGGGTCATTTCCACCCGGACTTCCGGGTAGCTGGCGGACATCCGGGTCAGGGCGCCGGGCATGAGCGCCAGCGCTGCGGACTGGAACACCGCGATCCGCACAGTGCCCGTGACGGTGGTGAGCGAGGCGGCCAGGTCCGCCTCCGCCTGCTCCAGCGTCTCCAGGAGCTGGGACGTGTGGGCCACGAGGACTTCGGCCTGGGGGGTCAGCTGCACCCGGCGCCCGGTCTTCCGGAGGAGCTCCACCCCGGCCTCCTTCTCCAGGAGGGCCAGCTGCTGCGAGACGGACGACGGGCTGTACTGGAGCGCCTCGGCCACTTCGGCCAGTGTGCCCCGGATCTTCAGTTCGCGCAGCAGCCGCAAACGCCGGACGTCGAGCATCGCAATTCCTTTATGAATCTAATGGTTATTGGTTAAGAGAATTCACTTTATCTAATGCAATCAAGCTTGCATACTGTTCTGACTCGGTAATCCCCATCACAGGGTGGATTGATGGGCATCACACCTAAGCAGGAGGCCCTGATGGCTACACAAGATTTGGCCCGGTCGATCATGCGGCGCAAGCCCATTGACGACATTGAAGAAGAAAACAAACACAGCGGATTGCACAAGAGCCTGGGGCTCTGGCAGCTGACGGCCATCGGCGTCGGCGGCATCATCGGCGTCGGCATCTTCTCGCTGGCGGGCCTTGTGGCCCACGGCAGTGCGAGCGAACCCGGCGTCGGCCCGGCCGTGCTCGTCTCGTTCCTGATCGCGGGACTGGCCTCCGCCGCCGCGGCGCTGTCCTACGCCGAATTCGCCGGCATGATCCCGCGGGCAGGCTCGGCCTACACCTATGGCTACGTTGCCCTCGGCGAGATAATCGGCTGGTTCATCGGCTGGGACCTGCTGCTGGAGTACATCGCCATCGTGGCCGTGGTGGCCATCGGCATCTCGGGCTACTTCGACGCCTTCCTCTCCGGCATCGGCATCCATATGCCCGCCTGGATGACCGCGACGCCGGATGAGGGCACGGGCGGCATCATCAACCTTCCCGCGATCCTCGTCTGCCTGCTGGTGACCTGGATCCTCTCCCGCGGCACGAAGACCTTTGGGCGCTTCGAGCTGATTGCTGTCGCCATCAAGGTGGTGCTGATCCTGTTCATCATCGGCCTGGGCATCTTCTACATCAACACCAACAACTACAACCCGTTCATGCCCAGCGGCTTCGGTCCCGTGGTGGCCGGCTCCGCCACGGTGTTCTTCGCGGTGTTCGGCTACGACGCCATGAGTACCGCGGCGGAGGAGGCGACCGACGGCAAGAAGCACATGCCGAAGGCGATCATCCTACTCGCTGATCATCGCCATGCTGCTCTATGTCGCCGCCACCCTGGTGCTCACCGGCATGCAGAACTACACGGAGATCGACCCCAAGGCCGGCTTCGCCTCCGCTTTCAACAGCGTCGGGCTCCCGGTGATCGCGACGATCATCTCCGTGTTCGCCGTCCTGTCCATCCTCACCGTGATGCTGACCTTCCTCCTCGGCGTCACCCGCGTCTGGTTCTCGATGAGCCGCGACGGCCTGCTTCCGGGCTGGTTCTCGAAGACGGACCGGCACGGCACGCCGCAGCGCGTGACCTGGATCGCCGGCGCCGGGGCCGCAATCCTGGCCGGCGTGCTCCCCATCAAAGCCGTGGCAGACCTGACCAACATCGGCATCCTGGCGGCGTTCGTCGTCGTGTGTATCTCGGTGATCGTGTTCCGCTACAAGAAGCCCGACGCCCCGCGGACCTTCCGCCTGCCGCTGATGCCCCTGGTCCCGGCGTTCGGTGTGTTCGCCTCGCTGTTCCTGATGTTCCAGCTGCACTGGGAGACCTGGCTGCGGTTCGGCGTCTGGCTCGTCGTCGGCCTGATCATCTACTTCAGCTACGGCCGCAAGAACTCGCTGATGAACCCGGACAGCCCGCGGCACGAAGAGATCGTGGAGATGCACCGCCCCCTGGCGTAACCCCCAACGCTCTCTCACTTCCGGCGGCAAACAACCGGATGCTCCCTCAGGTCCGGCCGCAATATCGACGAACCCTCTCTCACGTCGTGGGAGAGGGTTCGTCGTTTCGGTGCCGGAAGTGCGGGAGCGTCGCCTGAAAGGTGCCGGAAGTGCGGGAGCGTCGCCCGAAAGGTGCCGGAAGTGAGGGAGCGTCGCCCGAAAAGGTGCCGGAAGTGAGGGAGCGTCCGGGGTGGTTTCCGAACGTTCGGGCAGGATTTTGAAACTTCGGTTTTTCTAACCGGTATTGCTCAGAAAACATCGCTTTATCTTATGAAAATCCGGTCGCATACTGATTCATAAGAGGTCCACATCTTGAGAAAGAACGAGTTCCAGCCATGACCAACATCTCCACGGAATCCGGCGCAACCACCGGCAAGGCCGCAGGCAACGAAGCCACGCACGCCGCCGTCTCGGAAGGCTCCGCCGTCCTCGAGGCCGCAGCCCTGGCCGAGGAAACCATCGCGATGGTGCGCCACTGGCTCACCGAAGCCGCAAAGGTCCCGGTCGATGCCTCGGCCGAGCAGCTCGCCGGCGTCCTGAAGGACCCCAACGGCCTGGACTTCACGGTCGGGTTCGTCGACGGCGTCGTCCGTCCGGAAGACCTGCAGGTCGCCGCCCGCAACCTCGCGGCCCTGGCCCCCAAGGTCCCGGCGTTCCTGCCCTGGTACATGCGCAGCGCGGTCCGCCTCGGCGGAACCATGGCTCCGGTCCTGCCGCAGGTGGTCATCCCGGTCGCCCGCCGCGTGCTCCGTGAAATGGTCGGCCACCTCATTGTCGACGCCACCGACGCCAAGCTGGGCCCGGCCATCGCCAAGATCCGCAAGGACGGCATCAAGCTCAACGTCAACCTGCTCGGCGAGGCGGTCCTCGGCGAGCACGAGGCCTCCCGCCGGCTCGAGGGCACCCACACCCTGCTGTCCCGGCCCGACGTCGACTACGTCTCCATCAAGGTCTCCTCGACGGTGGCCCCGCACTCCGCGTGGGCCTTCGACGAGGCCGTGGAGCACGTCGTGGAGAAGCTCACCCCGCTCTTCACCCGCGCCGCCTCCTTTGCCGCCGGCGGACAGAAGGCCAAGTTCATCAACCTGGACATGGAGGAATACAAGGACCTGGACATGACCATCGCGGTCTTCACCCGGATCCTGGACAAGCCCGAGTTCAAGAACCTCGAGGCCGGCATCGTGCTCCAGGCCTACCTGCCGGACGCCCTCGCCGCCATGATCCGCCTGCAGGACTGGGCCGCGGCCCGCCGCGCCGACGGCGGCGCCGCCATCAAGGTCCGCGTGGTCAAGGGCGCCAACCTGCCGATGGAGCAGGTGGAAGCCTCCCTGCACGACTGGCCGCTCGCCACCTGGAACACCAAGCAGGACTCGGACACCAACTACAAGCGCGTCATCAACTACTCGCTGCACCCGGACCGGATCCGCAACATCCGGATCGGCGTCGCCGGCCACAACCTCTTCGACATCGCCTTCGCCTGGCTGCTGGCCAAGCAGCGCGGCGTGGAATCCGGCATCGAGTTCGAGATGCTGCTCGGCATGGCCCAGGGCCAGGCCGAAGCCGTCAAGAAGGACGTCGGCTCGCTCCTGCTCTACACCCCGGTGGTCCACCCCGCCGAGTTCGACGTCGCGATCGCCTACCTGATCCGCCGCCTCGAAGAGGGCGCCAGCCAGGACAACTTCATGTCCGCCGTCTTCGAACTCAGCGAAAACGAATCCCTCTTCGAGCGTGAGAAGCAGCGCTTCCTCGCCTCCCTCGCCAAGCTCGACGACGAGGTCCCGGGCCCGAACCGCCGGCAGAACCGCGCCCTCCCGGCCGCGCCGCTGCCGCACGACTCGTTCGAGAACACCCCGGACACCGATCCGTCGCTGCCCGCGAACCGCGACTGGGGCCGCGCCATCCTGGGCCGCGTGGCGACCTCCACGCTGGGCAACGCCGCCGTCGAGGCCGCCACGATCAACGACGAGGCGACCCTGAACGCGGTCATCGACACCGCCGTCGAGAAGGGCAAGGCCTGGGGTGCACTCTCCGGCGCCGAGCGCGCCGAGATCCTGCACCGCGCCGGCGACGTCCTCGAAGCCCGCCGCGCCGACCTCCTCGAGGTCATGGCCAGCGAAACCGGCAAGACGATCGACCAGGGCGATCCCGAGGTCAGCGAGGCCGTCGACTTCGCGCACTACTACGCCGAATCGGCCCGCAAGCTCGACGACGTCGACGGCGCCACCTTCGTCCCGGCCAAGCTCACCGTCGTGACGCCGCCGTGGAACTTCCCGGTCGCCATCCCGGCCGGCTCCACCCTGGCCGCCCTCGCCGCCGGCTCCGCCGTCGTGATCAAGCCTGCCAAGCAGGCCCGGCGCAGCGGTGCCGTGATGATCGAGGCCCTCTGGGAGGCCGGCGTTCCGCGCGACGTCCTCACCATGGTCCAGCTGGGCGAGCGGGAACTCGGCCGGCAGCTGGTCTCCCACCCGGCCGTGGACCGCGTCATCCTGACCGGCGGCTACGAGACCGCCGAGCTGTTCCGCTCCTTCCGCAAGGACCTGCCCCTGCTGGCCGAGACCAGCGGCAAGAACGCCATCATCGTCACCCCGAGCGCGGACCTGGACCTCGCGGCCAAGGACGTGGCGTACTCCGCGTTCGGCCACGCCGGCCAGAAGTGCTCCGCCGCGTCGCTCGTGATCCTGGTCGGATCGGTGGCCAAGTCCAAGCGCTTCCACAACCAGCTGATCGACGCCGTCACCTCGCTGAAGGTCGGCTACCCGGAGGACCCGACGAGCCAGATGGGCCCGATCATCGAGCCCGCCAACGGCAAGCTCCTCAACGCCCTCACCACCCTCGGCGAGGGCGAGACCTGGGCCGTGGAACCGCGGAAGCTCGACGACACCGGCAAGCTCTGGAGCCCCGGCGTGCGCTCCGGCGTCCGGCGCGGATCCTACTTCCACCTCACCGAGTTCTTCGGCCCCGTCCTCGGCGTCATGACCGCGGAGACCCTCGAGGAGGCCATCGCGATCCAGAACCAGATCGACTACGGCCTCACCGCGGGCCTGCACTCGCTCAACAGCGAGGAGCTGGGGATCTGGCTGGACACCATCCAGGCCGGCAACCTCTACGTCAACCGCGGCATCACCGGCGCAATCGTCCAGCGCCAGCCCTTCGGCGGCTGGAAGAAATCCGCCGTCGGCGCCGGCACCAAGGCCGGCGGACCCAACTACCTCGTCGGCCTCGGCGAATGGGTCAGCAAGCCCAGCACCGCCGGTGGCACCCCGGCCGCCGCTCCCGCACACTCGGGAGTCCGCCGGATCGAGGACGCTGCCAAGGGCTTCCTGACCGCCGAGGAACTCGCGCCGCTGCAGCGCGCGCTGGCCTCCGACGCCCGGGCCTGGGCCGAGGAGTTCGGCACCGCCAAGGACGTCTCGGGCCTGAGCGCCGAACGCAACGTCTTCCGCTACCGTGCGCTGCCCGTCACGGTCCGCCTCGCTGAAGGCGAACCGCTCGCCGGTCTCGTCCGCACCGTCGCCGCCGGTGTCCTCGCCGGGTCCGCCCTGACGGTCTCCACCGCCGTCGAGCTCCCCACCCAGTTGCGCGCCGTCCTGTCCGGACTCGGCATCGCCGCCACCGTGGAGAACGACGCCGACTGGCTCGCCTCCGTCGGCACGCTCGCCGCGGCGGGCAAGCTCTCCGGCGCCCGGATCCGGCTGATCGGCGGGGACCCGAAGGCCCTGGCCGAGGCCACGGGCGGCCGCCCGGACCTGGCCGTCTACTTCCACCCGGTCACGGAAGCCGGCCGCGTGGAGCTGCTGCCGTTCCTGCACGAGCAGGCCATCAGCATCACGGCGCACCGCTTCGGCACGCCCAACCACATCTCGGACGCACTCATCTAGCCAGGGAGCTGCTAAAACCCTAGCCCGGGCGTGCTAAAACGCCGTCGCCGCCGTGCAGGCACCGTGAGGTGCGTACATGGCGGCGACGGCGTTAAAAGGCGAAGGCGAAGGCGAAGGCGTTGGCGATGGCGTTAAGGCGCGTTATGCGGCGGGGGGCGTTATCTGTGTCGGCTAAGTGGCGCGCCGCTTAGCCGAAGTACCAGCCCGGCGGGACCCAGGAGGCGGGGACGGCGTGGGCGGAGAAATCGTCGCAACCCGAGCAGAAGTAGGTGACCTCGCCGAGTTTGCTGACTGAGCCGTCCCTGCGGTGCGTGGCGGGGACGAAGGTCTCAAGGTAAATGAACTCGTCCGTGCCGCAGCGTTCGCAATACGGACTGGCAATATATTCGGACTCCGCCAACGTGGCGGGGCGGATTCCCCGGCGGTCCGGGCTGGCGTGCCGAGCGGCGCTGGCATGCTGAGTCGCGCCGGCGTGCTGAATGGTAGCGCCGGGGTGGTGCATTGCCGTAGTCGGGTGCGCTGGCGCGATCACCGGACGGGCGGCCTTCGACGCACGGGCTGAAGCGGCTACGGGGATACGTGAGTGGTTTATGGCTGGCATCATTGTCGGCCTATCCCGAACGCCTCGGCGCCAGCCATGCGGCAGCAGCGCGGACAGCGTTCGATTTTTCGAATCGTTGTCGTAGGCCTCTGCTTGACCTCGAACAGTTGATCTTAGGTAGTGTCAGGATAGATGAAGTACTTGCATCGTTCAATGGTCAAGTAAGTAGTCCTCCCCGTGCAGGTAGCCCTTTGCGTAAGTACCGTGAAGGAATCGAGGCCGCGCCGCGGCCGGCTCCGGGCCGCCCGGACCGGCTGCCTGACCGTGTGGCGTGTCGGCGACGCCGCCGCACGCCGGGCCTCAGGCGCCGCCTCAGGCCGGGCGCTTCAGGGTCCGGCCCACGATCGCCTGGGTGAGGGCTTCGATCACCTCGGTATTGGCCAGCGGGTTGCGGATGAGGGTGAAATCGACATCGCCTACGGGCGGCAGGTCGAAGCGGCGGGTGATGATCTTCAGGTCGTCCGGCACCAGGGAGGACGGCATGACCGCCACCCCGATGCCGGCCCGGACGGCGGCCAGCACGCCGCTGATCTGCCGCGTGGTGCAGGTGATCCGCCAGGTCCGGCCGGTGGACTCGAGGGCATCGATCGCAAGCTTCCGGCTGAGGCTGGGGGAGGGATACGCGATCAGCGGAACCGGATCGGCCGGATCCAGCACGGTCTGTTCCAGGCCGACCCAGGCGAAGGCATCCTGCTGGACCACGGTCCCGTCCTTGGCCCCGGCCACCCACTTCACAAACACAAGGTCCAGCTGACCGGCGTTCAGGCGCTTGTAGAGCTGGTCGCTCTGACCCACCGTGAGCTCGAGGTTGATCTGCGGATAAATCTGCCGGAACTCCCGGAGGATGCGGGGCAGCCCGGTGATGGCGAGATCGTCGGCCGTGCCGAAGCGCAGGCGGCCGCGCATGGCCGATCCGGAGAAATAGCGGGCGGCGGCGTCGTGCGCGGCGAGGATGTTCCGGGCAAACCCGGCCATGGCGTCGCCGTTGTCCGTCAGCCGCACGTCCCGGGTGTCCCGTGCAACGAGCACCCGCTTGGCGGCGGACTCCAGCTTGCGCACATGCTGGCTGACGGTCGGCTGGGCCAGGCCGAGGCGTTCTGCGGCCTTGGTGAAACTCAGGGTTTCGGCCACGGCCAGGAACGAGCGGAGCTGGGCGGGTTCGAACATGAGGGTCTCCCGGATCGGGTGCCGCGGACGGTGCATTGCGTTCTGTAATGCGAGTTATGCGGGGAATAGGCTTCCATAATCACTTGGGGCCAGCCTAGCGTTAAGTCCATCCCGCTCACCCGCTCTTTTGAGGACTTTTCCGTGGCTCCCCCTCCGCCGCTAGAGGCGAACGCAGCTTCCCTGCCGGACACCATCACCCAACCAATCGCCGTCGTCAACGAGCGCCTGCCGTGGCGCCATACGTTCATTTCGCTGAAGGTCCGCAACTTCCGCATCTTCGCGATCGGCCACTTCATCGCCGTGATCGCGCTCTGGATGCAGCGGATCGCCCAGGACTGGCTGGTGCTCCAGCTCTCCGGGTCCGTCACCGCCGTCGGCATCACCGTGGCTTTGCAGTTCCTGCCGTCCCTGTTCCTCGGCCCGTGGGCCGGCATGATGGCGGACCGCTTCCCGAAGCGGAAGATCCTCATGCTGTGCCAGTCGGTGGCCGCCGTGCTGGCCGCGGTCCTTGCCGTGCTGGCCCTGAGCCAGCGGATCGAGGTCGGGCACGTCTATGCGATCGCGCTGGTACTGGGCTTCGTGACCGTGCTGGACCAGCCGGCCCGCCAGGTGTTCGTCAACGAACTCGTCGGACCCGGCTACCTGCGCAACGCGATCAGCGTGAACTCCACGATCTTCCAGCTCGGCGGCCTGATCGGTCCGGCGCTGGCCGGGCTCCTGTTGACCGCCGTCGGTGCGGGCTGGGCCTTTGCCGCCAACGCGGTGGCCTGCTGCTTCACGGTGGCGATGCTCCTGAGCCTGCGCAAGGACCAGCTGCATGTCAGCGTCCCGGTCGCCAAGCGCCGCGGCATGCTGCGGGAAGGGCTGGACTACGCCCTCAGCAAGCCCACGATCTACTGGCCCTGGCTGATGGCCGGGTTCGTGGCGGTGTTCGCGATGAGCCTGCCGGTGCTGCTGGCCGCGTTCGCCGACCACGTGTACGACGCCGGTGCCGGCGGCTACGGCCTGCTCAACACGCTCGTGGCCCTCGGGGCGCTGGCCGGCGCCATTACCTCGGCCCGGCGGCGCGAACTGCGGCTGCGCTCGGTGGTCCTGGGCGCCGGGATGTACGGACTCATGCTGTGCCTGGCGTCCCTGGCGCCGTCCATGCCGTGGTTCGGGGCGGCGATGGTGCTTGCCGGCTTCTGGTGCCTGATGTTCCTCACGGCCGCGAACCAGCTGGTCCAGGTCAGCGCCAACCTGGCGATCCGCGGGCGCGTCATGAGCCTGTACATCATGGTGCTGATCGGCGGTCAGGCGATCGGCGGCCCGATGATCGGCTGGCTCGCCGAGCACACGGACCCGCACACCGCTGTCCTGGTCTCCGGGGGCGTGCCGATGCTGGCCGCCGCGACAGTCGCCGTCGTCCTGGCGCGGCGCGGGCAGCTCATGCTCAAGGTGGACCTGAAGGACCGCCGCCGGCTGCTGCGGATCGTCCGGACCGCGGGTCCCCGGCAGACGGCGGCCACAACCTAGCTTTCTCGCGCCGTTTCCGGACAGCCGCTGCGTGGATCCACGCAGCGGCTGTCTTTTTCGTCGCGGAGAACCGGGAGACGTGCGGAAACCCGGGAGCGGCGTGGAACTGCCGGCTGTGCTAGACCGACAGGGGCAGGTGCGGGTACTCCGGCTCCCGCTGCTGGAACTGCAGCACATC
Organism: uncultured Actinomycetota bacterium; assembly: GCA_963810895.1. Classification (GTDB taxonomy): domain Bacteria; phylum Actinomycetota; class Actinomycetes; order Actinomycetales; family Micrococcaceae; genus Arthrobacter. Next base: position 144,550 of record CAWEPM010000003.1, on the reverse strand, counting down.
CGGATTCTGGACCACGCCGTCGCGGATTTCGATCGCGCGGCGGATGGTCTCGTTCGCGGTCCACGCCTCGGGGCCTGCGATCACGGTCTCGAGGAACGGCAGCAGCGCCTCGCTGATCTCCCAGCTGGCGGAATTCCAGAGGTAGGACGGGCTGTGGTCCACGGCGTAGTAGTCGATGTGGTCCCCGACCTTGAACATCGGTTCGGCGAAGGTGGTGGTTTTCGCCCAGCTGAAGCCCATGCCCTCGTCGCAGGACACGTCCACGATCAGGCTTTCGGGCCGGAAGGCGGCCAGATCCTCGGTGCGCAGGTAGGTCAGCGGCGCGTTGGGGTCCTGCAGGGTGCAGTTGACCACGATGTCACGCTCGGCGAGGAACGGCGCCAGCGGCACCCGCCCGCGCTCGGTAATGACCTCACTGAGGAACGGAGCCTCGTTGTCGTGGTCGAACTGCGCAATCCGGACGGAGTGAATGGGCGAGCCCACCGCGGCAACCCCGCGGTTGGTCAGCACCTGCACGTCGTGGACGCCGTGGGCGTTCAGGGCCGTGACCGCGCCGCGGGCCGTTGCGCCGAAGCCGATGACGACGGCGCTGAGCCGGCGGCCGTAGTCTCCGGTGGAACCGGTCAGGGCCAGGGAGTGCAGCACGGAGCAGTAGCCGGCGAGTTCGTTGTTCTTATGGAACACGTGGAGGCCGAAGCCGCCGTCGCTGGCCCAGTGGTTCATGGCCTCGAAGGCGATCAGTGTGAGTTTCTTGTCGATCGCCAGCTGGGTGATGGCCCGGTCCTGCACGCAGTGCGGCCAGCCCCAGAGGACCTGCCCGTCGCGGAGTTCGGCAAGGTCTTCGGGCTGCGGCTTGGGCAGAAGGACGACGTCGGCGTCCGCCAGCAGCTGCTCCCGCGGTGCGATGCGCCCCACGAGGGGCGCGAGCTCGGCGTCGGAAAGGCCGAAGCGCTCGCCGTAGCCTTCCTCAAGGATCAACTGGCCCCGGATCTCCGGCGCGATGCGGTCCAGGTGCAGGGGATGGATGGGGAGGCGTCGCTCGTCCGGCTTCCGTGTGCTGGCGAGGATGCCGAGGGTGAGATGGTTCGGGGTACCGGTCACTTCTTTTTGGCGCTCGCCGTCTTTGTGGCGGTTACCTTGTCGAGGGAGCTGGCCGGCGCTGAAGCGGCCCTCTTGTCAGCGCGCTTTTCCTTGATGGATTTGCCGGATTTCTTGGATGCTGCTTGACGGGGGGATTTGTCAGCCATGATTGCTCCTGTAGCGGAACCGAAGAGGTTCCTGACTTCTGACGATACAGGTAGCAACCTAATAGGAGCCCGGGGAACGGCGCGGAAACGCGGGAGACGAGTGGAGCGGCTGACGGGAATCGAACCCGCGTATCAAGCTTGGGAAGCTAGCGCTCTACCATTGAGCTACAGCCGCAGTGGGACCGTCCAAGGTGCTGGACTTTGCCCCGGTGAAACAACGAGATTTACATTACCCCAGTCTGGCCGCGTCGTTGAACACGTCCGGCGGCGAAATCGTGAGCCGCGCACTCCTCCGTTTGCCACAGATGGTCGCTAAGCTGCCCGGCTGAGCGGCCATCTTCGTCAAACGGACGGGACGGTCCCCCGACCCGGACCAGGCAGGCAACGGCTTCGCCGGAAGCGGCACGGCAGCGGCTGCAGGAGCGTCATGGCCGTCGGGGCGCGGTGTGCCGTGTCTGTCCCTGTACCGAACGCCGTAACACTCTGCCCCGTCCCATAACTCTTCGGACACTCTTCCGCGAAAGCCCGTCACGGGACCCGGGACCGCGGCCCGTGCTGTCTATCCTGAAATGGTTAGCTGCAGTTCCGGGGAAGCGGGCTACGCCCATCAGCCGTCCGCCGAGCAAGGATTTCCGTGGCATTTGCAGAGTACGACGTCGTCATCCACCGTGATGCCATGAGCGTCTATAACTTCCTCCTGGATCCCGGCCACCTGCCGCTGTGGCGGGACGGGGTCCGGAGCGTGGAACTGCTCTCCGGCGCCGCGGCGCCAAGGGCGCGGTGTACCGGCAGACGGTTGCCGGTCCTGGCGGGCGCCCGGTGGCCGCGGATTTTGAAATCATCGAGGCCCGGCCGGGAGCGGAGATCCAGTACCAGGTCATCGTCGGGCCGGCCCGGCCGCACGGCGGCTACTACCTGAGCACGGAGGGTCCCAGCACACGTGTCCGCTTCGCCCTGAACTGCGAGCCCAAGGGATTCCTGGTCCGGGTGACCAACCCGTTCCGCCGGCGGATGAAGGCCGAGGTCGGCCAGCTCGAGCGGCTCAAGTCCATCCTGGAAGATATGCCCGCCACGGAATAGAGAGGCCGGCGCAGGCTGGCGGCGGCGGCCGCCGGCGGAGCGTCGCCGGTGCCGCATCGCGGCTAGCACATCGGGACTAACCGGAAAGTAACACTGGGCGGCAGCGCCGGTCCGTGAAGCCGGGCCTCGCCCCGTGCGGTATTTTTGAACCTGTGCTGATCTCTGACCGCGACATTCGAACCGAAATCGACTCCCAGCGGATTGTCCTGGAACCGTTCGACTCCGCCATGGTCCAGCCGTCCTCGGTGGACGTCAGGATCGACAAGTTCTTCCGGCTGTTCGACAACCACAAATACGCCCACATTGACCCGGCCGAGGAACAGCCCGAGCTGACCCGCCTGGTGGAGGTGGAGTCCGGCGAGCCGTTCATCCTGCACCCGGGGGAGTTCGTCCTCGGCTCCACGTACGAGACCGTGACGCTTCCGGATGACATTGCGGCCCGCCTCGAGGGCAAGTCCTCGCTCGGCCGGCTCGGCCTGCTGACGCACTCGACGGCGGGCTTCATCGACCCCGGGTTCTCCGGTCACGTCACGCTTGAGCTGTCCAACATGGCCACCCTGCCCATCAAGCTGTGGCCGGGCATGAAGATCGGCCAGCTGTGCTTCTTCCGGCTGTCCTCCGCCGCGGAGCACCCCTACGGGTCCGGAGAGTACGGCAACCGCTACCAGGGCCAGCGCGGCCCCACGGCCAGCCGCAGCCACCTGAATTTCCACCGCACCGACATCTAGCAGTCTCAGGAGCAGCCTTAGGCCGGGCCGGTGGTCCGGACAGCCGGCCGCCTGACCGGACGGCGCAACAGACGCACGAGCGGTTCCACGAAACGGGCGGCCAGCGGCCCCACGATCGCCATGATCAGCACATAGGCGGTGGCGAGGGCCGCCAGGTCCTGGGGCACCACGCCGGAGGCAACGGCCAGGCCGGCGATGACGATGGAAAATTCGCCGCGCGCAATGAGGGCGGCCCCCGCGCGGAAACGGCCGGGAATCCCGATCCCGGCCCGTTTGGCCGCCCAGTACCCGGTGATCAGTTTGGTGGCTGCCGTCGCCACGGCAAGCAACAGCGCCCAGCCGAGGACCGGCGGGATGGACCGCGGGTCCGTGTTGAGGCCAAACACAACAAAGAAGATTGCCGCGAAGAGGTCCCGGAGCGGCTCCAGGATGCGGGTGGCGCTGTGGGCCGTGGCCCCGGAAATGGCGATGCCGAGCATGAACGCGCCCACTGCCGCGGAAACCTGCATGGCGGCCGCGAGCCCCGCGACGAGAAGTGCCGCGCCGAGCAGATTGAGCAGGAAGACCTCGGAGTTTTCGCTGTGCACGGCCTTGGACACGTGGTGGCCGTGCCGCAGCGCCACCACCAGGACCAGGCTGACGACGGCCAGGGAGATGCCCACGGTCTGCAGGCCCAGTACGAAGCTGACGCCGGCCAACGTGGCGGTCAGGACCGGCAGGTACACGGCCATGGCGAGGTCCTCGAAGACCAGGATGGACAGGACCACCGGGGTTTCCCGGTTGCCGATCCGGCCGAGATCGGTGATGACCTTCGCCGCGATCCCGGACGAAGAAATGTAGGTGACGCCGCCCATCACCATGGCCCCCACGACGCCCCACCCCAGCATCAGCGCGAGCCCCGCACCGGGCAGGAAATTGAGCAGCAGATCCAGGACGCCGGCCTGCCAGGACCGCCGCAGTCCGGTGACGAGTTCGGCCGCCGTATATTCCAGACCAAGCATAAGTAGCAGGAGAATAACGCCGATCTCGCCGGAAAGATGCGCGAACTCGTGCATGCCTTCGAGCTTGACGAGGCCTCCGGCCCCGAAGAACAGGCCGCCCACCAGATAGAGCGGAATGGGGGACATCCCGATCCGCCCGGCCAGTCTGGCCAGCAGGCCGAGACAGAAGACGACAGCCCCCAGCTCGATCAGGGTCAGGGCGAGCGGATCCATGCCGCTTATCCGTTGCGAAGAATGCCGGCCGCCGTGTCCAGGCCTTCTTGCGTACCCACCGCGACGAGGAGGTCACCGGGGTGGAGGACGACGTCGGGTCCCGGGGATGGGACGACCTCGCCCTCGCGCATGATGGCCACGATCGAGACCCCGCTACGGGTCCGGATGCACGCCTTGCCCATCGGCTGGTTGTGGAAGGGGGATTCGGCGCTGATCGAGAACTGGCGGGTGACGATGCCGGGGACTTCGCGGTGGGCTTCCGAGAGCTGCATGGCCAGGCGCTGGCCGCCCAGGAGGTTGCCCAGGGCGGCGGCCTCGTCCGCGGTCAGCGGGATGGAGGCCTGGCAGGTGTCAGGATCGTCCCAGGTCGAGACGATGAGTTCGGTCTGGCCTTCCCGGTATTCGACCACGCCGATCCGGCGTCCCGAGGCAGTCATGAAGTCCTTGCGCCGGCCGAGGCCGGGGAGGTCCGTCTCTTCCACGTTCATACCCTCAGCCTAGTGCGGGAACGGGATTTTCGGACGCCTCAGGCCGCGGGGACGACCGCGATTTCGGTCTTGTCCGGGGCCTTGACCGGCAGGAGGACGAGCAGGCCTGCCAGCAGCACCACCATGATGCCCAGGATGCCCCAGCGCTGGGCCTCGCCGGTTGCCACGAACGGGGTGGCGACGGCGATGCACAGGGTGAAAAGGGCTGGCGCGAGGAAGCTCACGGCCCGGCCCGTGGTGGCGTAGAGGCCGAAGAGCTCGCCGGATTCGCCGTGCGGGGCGAGCCGGGCAAGGTACGCGCGGGAGGAGGACTGGGCAGGGCCCACGAAGAGGCAGAGCAGCAAGCCGAAGGTCCAGAACGTGGTGGTCCCGGCCCAGTCCCTGCCGAAGAATTCGTAGCTTTCGTTGCCGAGCACCAGGATCGCGGTGCCCGCGAGCAGCAGGCCGGCCAGGGACGCGATGATGACGGCCTTGGGCCCGATCCTGTCATCGAAGAAGCCGCCCAGAATCGCTCCGACGGCCGCCACGACATTTCCGAAGATCGCGAAGAAGATGACGTCTTTGAGTTCGAAGCCAAATGTTCCGGCCGCGATCACGCCGCCAAAGGTGAATACCGCGGCCAGCCCGTCCCGGAAGATGGCGCTCGCGAGCAGGAAGTAGATGGTGTGCGGGCTGGTCCGGTAGATCGCCCTGATGCGCCGGACGAGCAGCCCGTAGGAGGCGAAGAAGCCCAGGCGCGCGCCGCCGTCGGCGCGTGGCAGCTCGGGCACGGCGAAGAGCACGGGGAGGGCGAAGATGGCGAACCACAGGGCCGAAAACACTGCCACCAGGCGGATGTTGAGGCTGTCCGCCGTGGAGGCGCCAAACCAGTCGACGCTGGGCTGGACAAAGAGCTGCAGCACAATCAGCAGCGCCACGATGCCGCCGAGATACCCCATTCCCCAGCCGAAGCCGCTGACCTTGCCGATGTTCCGCGGGGTGGAAATCTGGGCGAGCATGGCGTTGTAGTTGACCCCGGCGAATTCGAAGAAGACGTTGCCGAGCGCAATCAGCGTGACGCCGAGGATCAGGAACTCCGGCCGCGGGAAGACAAAGAAACACAGCCCGGTCAGGAGCGCGACGGCGGCCGTGTTGACCCCCAGCCACAGCTTGCGCCTGCCGCCGGTGTCCGACCGCTGCCCGGTGACGGGGGCCAGGAGGGCGATGGCCAGGCCGGCAACGGCCAGCGCGGCGCCCAGGGCCGCCGAGGCCTGGTCCTCGCCGCCGAACGCCTTGGAGGTCAGATAGACGGTGAAAACGAACGTTGTCATGACGGCATTGAAGGCTGCCGATCCCCAGTCCCACGACGCCCACGCGAGGATCCGGCCCTTGTGCGAATCGGGACTTCCCGATTCCAGCTCGGACGACGGTCGCATGGCCTCGGGGGCGGCGGCAGTGTTCATAGCCTGAATGGTAGCCGCCCGGGGTGCCCGCTCAGGGTCCCCGCGGAGAGTCTCCGGCGGGTTTTGCCATGCATTGTTTAGCTGCGGTTTCGGTTTGACTACGAATTGTCCAGGGCCCGGTGTCCATGCCAAAAGAATTTGTACACGCTTGGTAAACTGTCGGCACCGAACCTAACAAATGACCCGCCTGCTCCAACTTGCTGACAATCGAATTTCTGACGTTGCGGAGATACCAGTGATCACAGTCCTTGCCGTGCACTTTGCGGTGGCTGCTGTGGCCCCGCTGTTGTTCCGAAAGTTTGGCAGGAATTCGTTCTACGCCCTGGCCGCGGTCCCCGCGGCCTCCTTTATCTGGCTGCTCCTGCAGCACGAAGCCGTCTATTCAGGCGCAGTCTATTCAGACAGCGCGATCACCGAAGTGATGCCCTGGGTCCCCGGGCTGCAGCTCGAACTCGCGTTCCGGATGGATGCCCTGGCCTGGGTCATGTCCCTGCTGGTGCTGGGGGTGGGCGCGCTGGTGCTGGTCTATTGCGCCCGGTACTTCAAGAACAAGGACGACTACCTCGGCGGCTTCGGGGCCCAGCTCCTGGCGTTCGCCGGCGCGATGTTCGGGCTCGTCACGGCTGATGACCTCCTGCTGATGTTCGTCTTCTGGGAACTGACCACGGTCCTGTCCTACCTGCTGATCGGCTACGCCCGCACCCGGCTGTCCGCGCGGCGCTCGGCGCTGCAGGCGCTCGTGGTCACCACGGCCGGCGGGCTCGCCATGCTCGTGGGGCTCATCATCCTCGGTTCAACCGCCGGGACCTACCGGATCCAGGCCATCCTGGACCAGGCTCCCGCGCTCGTCACCGGACCTGCGGGCGGAGCCGTGGGCGCCGCCGTCGTCCTTATCCTGATCGGCGCGATCACCAAGTCCGCCCTGGTTCCGTTCCACTTCTGGCTCCCCGGCGCGATGGCCGCCCCCACGCCCGTGAGCGCCTACCTGCACGCCGCGGCCATGGTGAAGGCCGGGATCTACCTGGTGGCCCGGCTGGCCCCCGGGTTCGCTGCGACCCCGCCGTGGCTGCCGATCGTGCTCGGCCTGGGCCTGGCCACCATGCTGGTGGGCGGCTACCGGGCCCTGCGGCAGACCGACATCAAGCTCATCCTCGCCTACGGCACCGTGAGCCAGCTGGGCTTCATGACCATGGTGGTGGGCCTGGGCACCCCCGAGGCGGCGCTCGCCGGACTCGCCTTCCTCCTGGCGCACGGGCTGTTCAAGGCCACGCTCTTCCTGGTGGTGGGCATCATCGACCACCAGGCCGGGACCCGGGACATCCGCGAGCTCTCCGGCGTCTACGGCTCGGCCCGGGCGCTGGCGATCGTAGCGGCGATCGGCGCGGCCTCGATGGCGGGCATCCCCCCGCTGGCCGGCTACGTCGCCAAGGAATCGGTGTTCGAGGCCTTCATCCAGTACAGCTCCGAGTCCGGGACCGGGCCCTGGCTGCTGGCAGGCGTGGTCCTGGGCTCCGTCCTGACCTTCGCCTACAGCGCCCGGTTCATGTGGGGTGCCTTCGCCGTGAAGCCCGGCGTGGAGCCCACGGCCTTCAAGCCGATCAAGCCTGCCTTCCTTGCCGCGCCGGCGATCCTGAGCCTCCTGACGATCGTTTACGGGCTGTGGCCGGCTCCCGTTGATGGCTGGATCCAGCCCTATGCGGAGCTCTTTGTGGACGGTTCCGCCTCCGCGCCCGGGCACCTGGCGTTGTGGCACGGCATCACCCCGGCCCTGGGGCTGACCGCGGTGACGTTTGCCCTGGGCCTGGCCATGTTCTACGGCCGCAACGCCGTGGCCCGGCTGCAGGCACTGGTGCCGGGCTGGATCGACGCGGACCGCGCCTACCAGCAGACGATCGGTGCCTTGGACGACACCGCGGTCTGGGTCACCGGCCGGACCCAGCGAGGCTCGCTGTTCTTCTACCTCTCCGTCATCCTGACCGTGGCGTTCGTCCTGCCGCTGACGGCGCTGCTCCTGGCCAACAAACCGCTGCCGCCCGGCCTCTATGTCATCGACCCCGGCTCGCCGCTGCAGCTGGTGGCCGGCGCCGGAATCGTGATCGGCGCGCTGGCCGCAGTCCGCGCCAACAAACGGTTCCTGGCCGTCCTGATGGTCTCCGTCACCGGCTACGGAATCGCCCTGTTGTTCGCGCTGCAGGGGGCCCCGGACCTCGCCCTGACCCAGATGCTGGTCGAAACCATCATCCTGGTGGCGTTCGTGCTGGCCATGCGGAGCCTTCCGGCGGGGCTGCGGGACAGGACCGGCGGGAAATACCGGGTCATCCGCGTGGTGATCGGCCTGTCATTCGGCATCACCATGATTTTCGTGGCCATCCACGCCCTCGGCGCCCGCGTGGCAGCGCCGGTCTCCCTGCAGTTCCCGCAGCTGGCCTACGAGGGCGGCGGCGGCCTCAACGTCGTCAACGTGACCCTGGTGGATATCCGCGCCTGGGACACCTTCGGCGAGATCTCCGTCCTGGCCCTGGCCGCCACCGGCGTGGCCAGCCTCATCTTCGTCCGCGGCCGCGGCGACCGCATCCGGACGTCCGCGAACGTCGCGGAAGGGACAGTCGGCCGGCGGACCGGGGCCAGGGGCAGCACCCGGGACGATGCCGCCCTGGCAATGAACCGGCGGTTCGCCGCCGCCACGCGCGACGCCTGGCTGGTGGCCGGCCGGACCCTGGCGCCCGAACGCCGCTCGATCATCTTCGAGGTGGTCACCCGCCTGATCTTCCACTCGATGATCGTCTTCTCCCTCTATCTGCTCCTGGCCGGCCACAACCTGCCCGGGGGCGGCTTCGCCGGGGGCCTCACCGCCGGCCTCGCCCTGACCATCCGCTACCTCGCCGGCGGCCGTTTCGAACTGCGCGAAGCCACGCCCGTCGGCGCCGGAACCCTGCTGGGAATCGGCCTGGCCACGGCCGCGGCCGCCGGAATGACGCCGCTGCTGCTGGGCGGCCAGGTGTTCCAGAGCGCCATCGTGGAGCTGTGGCTGCCCGTCTTCGGCGACATCAAGTTCGTCACCTCGACCATCTTCGACATCGGCGTGTACGTCGTGGTGGTCGGCCTGGCCCTGGACGTGCTGCGCAGCCTGGGCGCGGAAATCGACGAGCACTTCGAGGAACCACCCGAGCCGTCCGAGGATGAGACGTCCGACGAGCCGTCCGACGACGAGCTGTCCAAAGTGGGGGAGGCTCGCGGAGTCTCCGCCCAGGCCGCCGACGCGGAAACTACAGCCAAGGGGACAACATGAGCGTCAATCTGACCCTGCTGACGGTCATGGGGGCCCTGTACGCCTGCGGCATCTACCTGATCCTCGAACGCAGCCTCACCCGGGTCCTGCTGGGCCTCATGCTGCTGGCCAACGCCACCAACCTGCTGATCCTCACCACCGGTGGATACGCCGGGCTGGCGCCGATCTTCGACAAGGACATCCCAGCGGGAGACTACAACGACCCCCTGCCGCAGGCCCTGATCCTGACCTCGATCGTGATCTCCTTCGCCGTCACGGCGTTCATGCTCGGCATCATCTACCGGACCTGGGTCCTGGCCCGCCAGGATGAAATCCAGGACGACGCCGAGGACCGCCGCGTCGCGGAAACGCCCAGCTTCGATGCCGAGGACGACTCCGTGATTCCGGTCGAAACCTCCGAGTTCCCGCTGTCCATGATCGGCTCCGACGGCGCCGGTCTCATGGATACCGCCATCGGCGCCGGTTCCGGTCAAGGCGGTAGCGCGGCAGCGGTCATGTCCGGCGACCGCCCCGTGCGGGCCGAAAAGGCCGCGTCCGAAGAACAGCCCGGCTCCCTGAACGTCGACCCCAGCCCGGAAGGAGGCGGAAAGTGAACATCGCCAGCTTTGCCCCGCTCGCCGTCGTACTCCCCATTCTGGGCGCCGCCCTGACGTTCCTGCTGATCCGCTACCCCCGGGCCCAGCGGGCCGTCAGCATCGCCATCCTGACCCTGACCCTGCTGCTGGAATGCTGGCTGCTGGCCTCCGTATGGGACGGCGGGACGGCCGCGGTGAACATCGGCGGATGGATGCCGCCCTGGGGCATCGTGCTGGTGGTGGACCAGTTTTCCTCGCTGATGCTCGTGGTGTCCTCGGCCGTGAGCCTCGCCGTGCTGATCTACGCGACAGGCCAGGGCATGGCCGACGGCGACCGCGACGCGCCGGTCTCGATCTTCCACCCGACCTACCTGATCCTCGTCGCCGGGGTGTCCAACGCCTTCCTCTCCGGGGACCTCTTCAATCTCTATGTCGGCTTTGAGATCCTGCTGACCGCCAGTTACGTGCTGATCACCCTCGGCGGGACGGGACCGCGCATCCGGGCCGGCGTGACCTATGTGGTGGTCTCGGTCGTCTCCTCGGTGCTGTTCCTGATCGCGATCGCCATGATCTACGGCGCCACCGGAACCATCAACATGGCGGACCTTGCCATCAAGCTCGGGGACCTCGACCAAGGCACCCGGACGCTGCTGCACGTCATGCTGCTGGTGGCCTTCGGCATCAAGGCCGCCGTCTTCCCGCTGTCCTTCTGGCTCCCTGACTCCTACCCGACCGCGCCGGCCCCGGTCACCGCGGTGTTTGCCGGGTTGCTGACCAAGGTGGGCGTCTACGCGATGGTCCGCACGGAGACGCTGCTCTTCCCGGGGGATGCGCTCAACGCCCCGCTCATGGTCGCGGCGCTGCTGACCATGGTGGTGGGAATCCTCGGCGCCCTGGCCCAAAGCGACATCAAGCGGCTCCTGTCCTTCACCCTGGTCAGCCACATCGGCTACATGGTGTTCGGGCTGGCCATGTCCACTGTGGCCGGTCTGGGTGCCGCGGTCTTCTACGTGGCCCACCACATCACCATCCAGACCAGCCTGTTCCTGGTGACCGGCCTGATTGAGCGCCGGGGCGGCAGCTCGTCCATGGACCGCGTGGCCGGGCTGGCCAAGCTCTCCCCGGTCCTGGGCGTGCTGTTCTTCATTCCCGCCATGAACCTGGCCGGCATCCCGCCGTTCTCCGGATTCCTGGGCAAGCTGGGGCTCCTGCAGGCGGGCGTCGAACTCGGCACGCCGCTGGCCTATGCCCTGGTGATCGGCGGCGTGCTGACGAGCCTGCTGACCCTGCTGGCGATCGCCAGGGTCTGGAACCGGGCGTTCTGGCGGAAGCCCGAGGACGCCGAGCACCCCGATCCGGTGCTCCTGGCGGCACCGGAGGACTCCGCCACCGGGGACCGGGCCGGGAAGACGAACGTGACCCTGCTGCCCCGCACCATGGTGGGCTCCACCCTGGGCCTGGTGGTCTTTGGCGTGGCCCTGACGGTCTTTGCCGGGCCGTTGTTCAAGGTGGCCGACCAATCCGCGCAGGAGATGCTGGACCGGTCCTCCTACATCCAGGCCGTGCTGGGCGAGGACGCGCCGGTGCCGCCGGTGCCTCAGGCGGTCCGGCCGGGGCAGCAGCAGGGCGGCGGGAAATGAACCGGAAAAGGATCTCCCTGCGTCAGGAACTGCCGCTGCTGGTGTGGCTCGTCTTCGTCTGGGGCGCCCTGTGGCAGAACTTCACCCCGGGCAATCTCCTCTTCGGCGCCCTCATCGCCGTGCTCGTGGCGCGCATTTTCTATCTGCCCCCGGTGGAGCTCGGCGGCCGCTTCAACGTGCTCCGCGCCGTCCCCTTCGCCATCGTCTTCCTCGGAAAGGTCGTCGCGGCGAGCTTCCAGGTCCTGTACCTCGCCGTGGCCCGCGGGCCGCGCGTGGTCAGCGCAATCGTCGCCGTGCCGCTGCGGAGCCATTCCGACCTCCTGGTGACGGCTACCGGGCACGTGATCTCGCTGATTCCGGGATCCCTCGTGGTGGAGGTGGACAGGTCCACGTCCACGCTCTACATCCACGGCATCAACGTCCGTAACGCCGACGACGCGGCCAAGCTGCGCAAGGAGGTCCGGGACACCGAAGCCGGGCTGATCAGGATCATGGGGACCAAAGACGAACTGTCCGCCCTTACACAGGAGATCGCCGCATGATGCAGATCGTCCTGACGGTGACCGCCGTCGTACTCTCCCTGGCCGCCGCGGGGGCGATCGTCCGGATCGCGCGGGGCCCGTCGCTGCTGGACCGGGTGCTCGCCGCCGACGTGCTGCTGGCCATCTTCGGGGCGGCCCTGTGCATCGACATGGCCGCCAACCGGCACCTCAACAACCTGATGCTGCTGGTGGCGATTTCGCTCATCGGCTTCGTCGGCTCCGTCACCTTTGCCCGGTTCGTGGCCGACCGGAGGGAGAACGTCCGTGAATCCTGAAACAGTGATCGACGCCGTCTCCGCCGTGTTCATGGTGGTCGGCGCGCTGATGTCCCTCGGCGCAGCCATCGGGCTGCTGCGGTTCCCCGACCTCATGAGCAGGATGCACGCCGCCACGAAGCCGCAGGTCCTTGGCCTGTTCCTGCTGCTGGCGGCCCTTGGCCTGCAGATGCGCACGTGGTGGGTGTGGCCGGTCCTGCTGGTGGCCTGGCTCTTCCAGCTGCTCACCGTGCCCGTCTCTGCCCACATGGTGGGCCGGGCCGGCTACCGGACCAAGCACCTGCACCCGGAGCTGCTGAGCGCCGACGAGCTCGAGGCCGTAGTTCAACAGGCAGCGGGCCAGCAGGCGGCGGGCAAACACGGAGCGGACGACGACGAAACCGGCCGGTGAGCCGGCGGGCAGTGAGGGTTAGACGATGTCCTGGGTCTTGGCGAAGCGGGTGATCGCGCGCTGGGTGCCGCGGTTGGCGAGGACCTGGATGACGGCGCTGACCGATGCCGAGATCAGCGCGAACGTCAGGGCCGAGCGCAGCGTGGTGGGGACGTCGTCGTCGTGGCCCTTGGGCGGCTTGTTGCCCGTGGACTTCTCCCAGGCGGTGTCAACGAGCTTGGTGCCGACATAGCCGGCAAGCAGGCTGACGCCGGCGCCGAGCAGTTTGATGACGATGTTCATTCTTCGTGACTCCTTGCGGGAGGAAACAGGGCTGCCCCTAGCCTAGCTCTCCGGGGTGAGGACCGTCCGCAGGGCCTCGACGACGAGGTCGTGGTCCGCCTTCTGGGGCAGCCCGGACACGGTGACCACGGCAATGGCTCCCGTGCCGCGCAGGTAGATGGGGAACGCCCCGCCGTGGGCGGCGAACTCCGTCTGATCCCACCAGGCGTTGTCCTCCATCCTCCCGCCGGCCGCGCGGGCCCGGAGGCCCACCAGCAGGGACGGGACCTCGTACCGCTGGGCCGTGCGTTTCTTGGCGTTGATCCAGCGTTCGTTGTCCGGTGTGGCGCCGTCCAGTGCCGCGTGGAAGAGCACCTGCTCGCCTTTGGTGATGTCGACGGCGATGGGCAGCGAGCGTTGCCTGCCCAGCTCAACCAGGAGGAGTCCGAGGTCCAGGGCGTCGTCCTTGCTGAACGATGCGAACTGGAGCGCATCCATTTCGGCCAGCACGCGGCCGATGAGGGCCGCCAGGGAACCCGGCGGCTGCGGCTCGTTCGAGTCGGGGTCGTATTCCCCGGAGGGATCTGGCGTGGCTGGTGCGTGCGTCAAAATGATCCAGCTTTCCGATGGGTGACGAGGCCGCCCGCTGGCGGGTCCGGGTGTCCGACACGTCGACTTTACCAAGCAGCTGTTCCCGGCCGCGGGGACCTTCTGGGTCCGGTCCGTATTGTGACAGCACACCACTGAAAACCCGGCGGTCCGGGTGTAAACTTGGCAACGCCCACAAGGGCGATTTTAGATACGACAGGGGAGCGCCGCCGTCGGGCATCGCCGGAAGAATCCGGGGAAACCATTGGTGGGCGCTGAGAGTGCGGACAGCCGCAGACCCTCGAACCTGATCCGGTTAGTACCGGCGCAAGGGAGTCGAGTTCTCAGGGTGCGCGGAGGGCGGCGGAAGCCGAGGCCGGCCGGAGCACCCTCCCCTCCTGTTCCTCAGGAGGACGACATGACAGATATTTCAGCACAGCATGGTTCCACCAGCCGTTCATCCGCCCGGCGCAACTACACCTGGCGCGTGGTGGACATTGTGGTGGCCGCGTTGATCGCCGTGGCCGGCGGCGTCATTTTCTGGGCCTGGTCCCAGGGCGCCAACCTGATTTCGACCCCCATCAACGCGCTCTACCCGCCGCTCACCGGACTCTACGCCGGCGGATGGATGATCCCGGCAGTGCTGGGCATGCTCATCATCCGCAAGCCCGGCGCGGCGCTTTTCTGCGAGACCGTGGCGGCCACGGGCGAGCTCATCATGGGTTCGCAGTACGGCACCACGGTGCTGATCTCCGGTGTCCTGCAGGGCCTCGGCGCGGAACTGGTCTTCGCGGCCTTCCTCTACAAGAAGTTCAACCTGCCGGTGTCCCTGCTGGCCGGAGCCGGCGCGGGCCTCTTCTGCGGCCTGAACGATTCCTTCCTGCCGTGGGGCTGGAACATCGCCTACGAAGCCGGCGACAAGCTCGCCTACATCGTCTTCACCACCATCTCGGGCGCCGTGATTGCCGGCGGACTGTCCTGGCTGGCCACCCGCGGCCTGGCCAAGACCGGGGTGCTGGGGGCCTTTGCCTCCCGCAAGGCCGCCACGGAGCCCGTCTTCTCCTGAACCCCGCTCCCGAACCCACACCTGAACCCCTCCTGAACGGCGCAGACGACTCATGACATCCTCACCGGGCGTCCGGCCGGCCGCCGTCACGGCCCGCGGCTGGGGCTGGCGGCACGCCGGACGGCCCCGGCCCGCGGTCAGCGGCCTTGACCTGGACATCCGGCCGGGGGAGCGCGTGCTCCTGCTCGGCCCCTCCGGCGCGGGCAAATCGACGCTGCTCCACGCCCTGGCGGGCGTGCTGGGAGACAGCGCGTCCGGCGCCTCGGGGCCGGCCGGCGACCCCGGCGACGCCGAAGACTCCGACGAGACCGGAAGCCTGCTCATTGACGGCGCCCCGCCGCGGTCGCAGCGCGGCCGCGCCGGGCTCGTGCAGCAGGACCCGGAGACCCAGGTGGTGCTTTCCCGCCTCGGCGACGACGTCGCCTTCGGGGCGGAGAACCTCTCCGTCCCGGCGGCGGAGATCTGGCCCCGGGTGCGCGAAGCGCTCGACGACGTCGGGCTGGGCCGGCTGCCGCTGGACCACCCGACGTCGGCGCTCTCCGGCGGACAAAAGCAGCGCCTGGCGCTCGCCGGGATCCTCGCGATGCGGCCGGGGCTGCTGCTGCTCGACGAGCCGACCGCCAACCTCGACCCCGCCGGCGTCCTGGAAGTCCGCGATGCCGTGGGCCGGTGCCTGGACAAGACCGGCGCCACCCTGGTGGTCGTGGAGCACCGGGTGGCGGTCTGGAAAGACCTTGTGGACCGGATCGTGGTGCTGCAGCCCGGCTCCGCCACGGACTCCGCGGTCCTGATTGACGGGCCGCCGGACCAGGTCCTGGCCGAGGCACGGGACATGCTCATCGGTGCGGGCGTCTGGGTGCCCGGCTACGTTCCGGCGACGCGGACCCGGACGGCCCCGGCATCAGGACAGCTCCTGCTCGCGGCGGAAGGACTCGCGGTGTCCCGCGAGCGGCCGCGGCGGGCCGGGCTGCGCGAGGGCTTCCGCAGCATTGCGCCGCGCCCCGTGCAGTCCGGCATCGCGACGCAGGTCCGCGCCGGCGAGGCCCTGACCATCACCGGGCAGAACGGCTCGGGGAAGTCGACCCTGGCCCTGACGCTGGCCGGGCTCCTGCGCCCCGTTGCGGGGACAGTCACCGCCACGACGGATCTCAGTGGTCGCCAAGGCGGGGGCGCCGGAACCGATCCGTACCGGTGGAAAGCCCAGCAGCTGATCGCCAGGATCGGAACCGTGTTCCAGGAACCCGAGCACCAGTTCGTCACCGGCAGGGTCCTCGACGAGCTCATGTTCGGCCCCCGCCACCTCGGCTACGGCGAAGAACGCGTGGACGAGCTGCTGGAGCGGCTGCGGCTGACGGAACTCGTGGAGGCCAACCCGTACACGCTCTCCGGGGGCGAGAAGCGGCGCCTCTCGGTAGCCACGGTGCTGGCGGCGCATCCGCAGGTGCTGGTCCTGGACGAGCCCACTTTCGGCCAGGACGCCAACACGTGGGCCGAGCTCGCCTCCTTCCTCTCCGAACTCCTCGACGCCGGCACCGCGGTGGTCTCCGTGACGCACGACGCCGAATTCACCGCCGTCCTGGGCGGCACCGAACTCCGCCTCCACGCACCGAAAACGGCCGCGGCGGGTAACTCCGCTCCGGACCTTGAGCTCCCGGAGGGGGCCTCGCCATGAGGGACGCACTGAGCCTCCGCGGCAACCATGCGCTGCTGACCCGGGCCAACCCGCTCGCCAAATTCACCGCGGTCACGTTGATCACCCTGGTGCTGGCGCTGTCCATTGACTGGGTCTCGGCGTCGGTGGCGCTGGCCTTCGAACTCCTGCTCCTGCCGCTGGCCGGCCTGACCCTGGCCCTGCTGTGGCAGCGCGGCTGGCCGCTGATCCTCGCGGCCGCCCTGGGCGGCTGGAGCACCGCCATCCTTGCGCCCGACGCCGGAGCCGTGCTGTTCGACGCCGGGATCTGGTCCATCAGCGCCGGCTCGCTGCAGCTGGGGATCGGCTTCATGCTCCGCGGGCTCGCGATCGCGCTGCCTGCGGTGCTGCTGATGAGCTGCACCGACCCCACGGACCTGGCCGACGCCCTGGCCCAGAAAGCGAAACTGCCGCACCGGTTCGTCCTGGGCACCCTGGCCGCCATGCGGCTGGTCGGGATCATGGCCGAGCAATGGCAGACGATCGGGATGGCCCGGCGCGCCCGCGGCGTGGGCTCGAGCGGCAACCCCTACCAGCGGTTCCGCGCCACCCTGGGCCAGAGCTTCGGCCTGCTGGTGCAGGCCATCCGGAGCGCGTCCCGGCTCGCGGTGACCATGGAGGCCCGCGGGTTCGGCGGCGCGACGCGGACCTGGGCCAGGCCGTCCACGTTCAGCGGACTCGATGCCTGGGTGCTGCTGGGCGGGCTTGGCATCGCGGCAGCCGCCGTCGCCGCAGCCCTCGGCGCGGGCACCTGGAACCTCGTCTTCCTCGCACGCCAGTAGCCGGGTCCGCTTCCGTAGCCGCCTCGGCGGCCGCGCGACGGCGCGTCCCGCCGTCGCGGTCAGTCGTCCCTGGCTGCCGCGCGTTTATCGCATGATGCGGGTATCCCTGTGAGATTAACGGCATTCCGGCGGGAATGCCGGGGGTTAATAAATCATCCGTGATATTTTCGGGGCATGACTCAACCGACTGCTGAACACGTAGGCCTCCTGCTCCGCGAAGCGCGCGGGGCGAAAGGCTGGACCCAGGGGCAACTCGCCGCCGAGCTCGGCACCAGCCAGAGCGCCATCGCCCGGATGGAACAGGGCAAGCAGAACCTGAGCCTGAAGATGATCCAGCGGCTGGAGACGATCGTCGGGCGCAGCATCGTCAAAGTGGGCCGGCCGCAGATGACCCACCTCCGGGTCGAGGGCGGCCGCACGCTCTCCGGCGCGGTGGACGTCAACAGCAGCAAGAATGCCGGCGTCGCGCTGTTGTGTGCCAGCCTGATCAACCGCGGCACCACCACCCTGCGCCGGCTGGCCCGGATCGAGGAAGTCAACCGGATCGTGGAGGTGCTGACCAGCATCGGCGTCGAATGCACCTGGCTCAACGCGAACGATCTCCAGATCCGCCGCCCGGCGGTCCTGGACCTGGCCTCCATGGATGTGGAGGCGGCGCGCCGGACCCGCAGCGTCATCATGCTCCTGGGCCCGCTGCTGGACGAAGCCGACACCTACCGGCTGCCCTACGCCGGCGGCTGCGACCTCGGCACCCGCACGGTCCAGCCGCACATGCAGGCGCTGCGCCAGTTCGGCCTCAGCGTGGAGGCGAAGTCCGGGTTCTACGCGGTCCAGGCGCCGCCGTCGGACGGTCACGACCGCTCGTTCGTGCTCAGCGAACGCGGCGACACCGTCACCGAGAACGCCATCATGGCCGCGGCCCACCGGCGCGGCACCACCATCATCCGCAACGCCAGCCCCAACTACATGGTGCAGGACCTCTGCTTCTACCTGCAGATGCTCGGCGTGGACATCGCGGGCGTTGGCACCACCACGCTGAAGATCACCGGCCGCCCGTCGATCGACGTCGACATCGAATATTTCCCGTCCGAGGACCCGATCGAGGCGATGAGCCTCATCACCGCCGGCATCGTGACGAACTCGGAAGTCACCATCCGCCGCGTCCCGATCGAGTTCATGGAAATTGAGCTCGCCACGCTGGAGCAGATGGGTCAGCGGCTCGAGGTCTCCGGGGAGTATTTTGCCCGCAACGGCCGCACGCGCCTGGTGGACGTCACCACCAAGCCTTCGGAGCTGCGGGCGCCGGAGGACAAGATCCACCCCATGCCCTTCCCCGGCCTGAATATCGACAACCTGCCCTTCTTCGCGGTGATTGCCGCCAACGCCCACGGCCAGACCATGATCCACGACTGGGTCTACGAGAACCGGGCCATCTACCTGACCGAGCTGAACAAACTGGGCGCCCAGGTGCAGCTGCTCGACCCGCACCGGATCTACGTCAACGGGCCCACCAAGTGGCGTGCCGCCGAGGTGGGCTGCCCGCCGGCCCTCCGCCCCGCCGCCTGCCTGCTGCTGGCGATGCTGGCGGCCCGTGGCGTCTCGGAGCTGCGGAACATCTACGTCATTGAGCGCGGCTACGAGGACCTGGCCGAACGGCTCAACACCATCGGCGCGAAGATCGAGTATTTCCAAGACTGATCCCAGACTGATCCCAAGCAACGCGGGGTCAGATCGCGCCCATCCGGAGGGGCGGCATGGGCGCGAAGTGACCCCGCGTTGGTGTAGGGCGTTTCGGCCGATCCTGACGCACAATAGATTCATGCGCACCTTCGGCGTGGAGGAAGAACTGCTGATAGTGGACCCCGAATCGGGGATGCTGCTTGCCCTCGCCGACCTCATGCTGCCCAGCCTGGTCCCGCCGGATCAGGTCGCCGCCCAGGTCCTCGCGGGACAGCAACCGGTCCACGAGGGCGGCGCCGACTTCAGCTACGAGCTCAAGCTCGAACAGATCGAAACCCAGACGCGGCCGTGCCTGGACTACCCGGAACTGCTCCGGCAGCTGCGGCAGGGCCGGGCGCTCGCGGACCGCGCCGCCCGCGCGCACGGCGGCCGCGTCGCCGCGCTGGCCACCTCGCCCCAAGGTGCCGCCACCCACCTGACGCCGAAGCAGCGGTACATGACCATGCAGGAACGCTTCGGGCTCACAGTCCGGAACCAGCTGACCTGCGGCCTCCATGTCCACACCTTTGTGGAGTCCCCGGAGGAAGGCGTGGCCGTGATGGACCGGATCCGCGACAAGCTGGCCGTGCTGATCGCCCTCAGCGCGAATTCCCCGTACTGGAACGGCGCGGAGACAGGATTCGAAAGCTACCGCACCCAGGCATGGAACCGCTGGCCGGGCTCGGGCCCCACGATGATCTTCGGCAGCCTGCCGATCTACCGGCGGGTGGTGACCCGGCTGGTGGAAAGCGGCGTCCTGATGGATGAGGGGATGATCTATTTCGATGCCCGGCTGGCCCGGCAGCATCCCACCGTGGAGGTCAGGGTCGCCGATGTCTGCCTGCGGGCCGAGGACGCGGCGCTGATCGCCGTGATCGTGCGCGCCCTCGTCGAATCGGCGTCGCGGGAATGGAACGACGGCGTCGATCCCGCCCCGGTGCCCACGCTGCTGCTGCGGATGGCCGCCTGGCAGGCCAGCAACTGCGGACTGCGCGGGCAACTGCTGGACTTCGGAACCTTCACCCCTGCCCCGGCCGCCGATGTGGTCAGGGCGCTCGTGGACTTCGTGGCCCCCGTGCTGGAGGAACAGGGCGAGCTGGAGCTGGTGCGCGAGGGAGTCGACAGGATCCTGGCGGAGGGCACCGGGTCGCAGCTGCAGCGGGGGCCGTTCCGGGCGGGCGGGCTGGCCGCCGTCGTCGAACGGGCCGTCGAAGTCACGACGCAGGGGACCGCCGCCGGGGAACCGGCCGACGAGGTCCCTGGGCAGGGTACGCCGGGGCTGAGCGGGAGCCGCGCCGCCGAGGCAGCAGTTCGCGGCAATGTCATGCGGAAACACTGCCGCGAACTGACATCTCGCGGCGGGAAGCGGTCCTAGACCTGCTTGAGCGCCTGGCCGAGGTCGCGGATCAGGTCCTCGACGTCCTCCAGGCCCACCGACAGCCGCACCACGCCGTCGCTGAGCCCGATCGCCGCGCGGCCTTCCGGGCCCATCGCGCGGTGCGTCGTGGTGGCCGGGTGCGTGATGAGGGACTTCGAGTCGCCGAGGTTGTTGGAGATGTCGATGATCCGCAGCGCGTCCAGGAGCGCGAAGGCGGCCTCCTTGGCGGTGCGTCCGGGGGAGGGCGAGAGTTCCAGCGTGAGCACGGTGCCGCCGGCCTTCATCTGTTTCACCGCGAGATCGTGCTGCGGGTGGGACGGCAGCAGCGGGTACTTTACCCAGCTGACCGCGGGCTGTCCCTCAAGCCATCCGGCCAGCCGCAGGGCGGAGGCCGAGGAATGGTTGACGCGCAGGGCCATGGTCTCCAGGCCCTTGGTCAGGACCCAGGCGTTGAAGGCGGAGAGCGAAGGCCCGGTGTGCCGCATGAGCTGCTTGACGGGCCCGTCGATGAATTCCTTGGTCCCCAGGATCGCCCCGCCGAGCACGCGTCCCTGGCCGTCGATGTGCTTGGTGCCGGAGTAGACGATCACGTCCGCGCCGAGGTCGCCGCAGCGCTGCAGGAGCGGGGTGGCGAAGACGTTGTCGACCACCACCGTGGCGCCTGCCGCGTGCGCCAGTTCGCTCACGGCGGCGATGTCCACGATTTCCTGCATCGGGTTCGACGGCGACTCGAAGAAGACCGCCGTCGTCGGCTCGGAGAGCGCAGACCGCCACTGCTCCAGGTCCGGGCCGTCCACGAAGACCGTCTCGACGCCCCAGCGCGGCAGGATCTCGTTGAGGATCACAAAGCACGAGCCGAAGAGCGAGCGGGCGGCGACCACCCGGTCGCCGGCCGCCAGCAGTGCGCCGAGGGCGGTGAAGACGGCGGACATGCCCGACGCGGTCGCAAAACACGCCTCGGTTCCCTCGAGCAGCCGGAGCCGCTCCTGGAAGGTCGCGACCGACGGGTTGCCGTAGCGGGAGTAGACGAAGCGCTCGTCCTCCCCGGTGAAGGCGCGCTCGGCGGCGGCAGCGGACTCGTAGACGAATCCTGAGTTGAGGAAGATCGGCTCGGTGGTCTCTTGGAAGCCTGTGCGGTCAAGGCCGCCACGGACGGCCTGGGTGTCGGCGGACCAGCCGGCGGCGTCGGGATTGAAAGTCACTTAATTCTTTCCGGGGTTGGTGGGCAGGCCGCGGTTCTTCCAGCCGTTGACGGTACGTTCGCCAAAGCGGTCAGTCTCGCCTTCGAAGCCCTCGAGTACGTTGTAGGAGGTGTAGCCGGCCTGCGTCGCGGCCGTAGCGGCGGCGATCGACCGGGCGCCGGAGCGGCACAGGAACACCAGTTCGACGGCGGTGTCCTCCGGTGCCTGCCGCCGCAGCTGTTCCACGAAGTGCGGGTTCGGCACGCCGCCGGCGAGGTTCCACTGGATGAAGAGCGGATCGTTTCGCCTTT
The DNA here is from genome assembly GCA_963810895.1 of uncultured Actinomycetota bacterium. GTDB lineage: Bacteria > Actinomycetota > Actinomycetes > Actinomycetales > Micrococcaceae > Arthrobacter. The sequence goes on along the minus strand of CAWEPM010000003.1, from coordinate 122,663 downwards.
CGCCCGCGGTGGCCGTGTCCGGGATGCCGATGTGGGCCCATTCGCCCTCGGTCCGGACGTCCACCAGGATGGCTCCGGCCTCGAGCTTGGCCCACGCTTCCTGCGGGCTGAGGTCTCCGGCGTAGCTCATGCGTGGCCCTCGAATGCCTCGTCAGCGCCAAACTCGTCAGTGTCGAGCTCGTCAACGGCGTTGGCCACGGCGGCGTCCGCGCTCGCAATCGCGGCCGGCAGGACGAGCGCCTGCGCCACGATCACCGTGCTGCCGTTGAAGGTGGCGGCGGGGCTTCCGTGCAGGACATAGCCCTCGGCCAGGGCGGCCGACACGCGCTCGCAGAAGGCGCGGTCATCCGCGCCGGTGAACAGGCGGTAGGCCAGCTTTTCCTCGCCGGCGGATGCCGCACTGGCGGCTGTTCCGGGGGCGGCTGCTGTGTCGGGTACAGCGGGTGTGGACGGGTCGGGCACGACGGATCTCCTCTTTCACGCTTGCAGCTCGAATGGTCGATATGCCGAGTATTCACCTGAGGCACCCCGCCGCGAAAGGGAGGGTTGCCGACCGGCCAGTCAGGGCTTGGCACCGGTTCTCATTACTCCCCAAAAACGTAACACCTACGACGCCGGCCCGCACCGCCGCCGTCGTCATGTTCCGTAACCGGATCCCCAAGGCCTGTGACAGCTGAGCGCGGCGTAGGCGCCGGCTGAGGCGAGTAGTACCGGGTTCCGTTTTCGGGTACTGCCCACTCGTGCGCGGCGGGACATTGCGCCGTGTACTGGGGAGACCGGACCGACGCGTCGGCCGGTGTCACGTTGTCCATGCATCACGTTGTAAATGAATCACAGTGTCTGTGAATCAAAGTGTCGGTTGATCAAGGTGTTCGTCTATCAAATTGTCTGTGAATCGGTGGCCAGGAAACCGCCGGAGCCGCAGCCGCGGCCCGGCAGGTGACGGCGGAATGGAGCAATGATGGGCCCGCGCATACTGGTTACCGGGATCGCAAGCGCCGCCGGCCGCGCCGTCGCGGCCCAGCTCGCCGCCCGCGGCATCCCCTGTCTCGGCTCCGACGCCCGCGCCGACACCCGACAAGCCGAGGACGGGCCCGCTGCGGCAGCCGTCAGGCTCCTGCCGGCGACGGACCCGGACATGGTCCTGGACCTGCGCCGGCTGGTGGACCGGGAAGCCATCAACGTCATCATTCCGACCCTCACCGTGGAACTTCCGGTCCTGGCCGCGGCCCGCGCCGGATTCGCCCAGGACGTGCGGATTATCGTCGGCGACCCCGCCGCGGTGGCCCTCGCCAACGACCACCTGTTCACCGCATGGGCGTTGCAGGCAGCGGGCATTCCGGTCCCCCGCTTCGCGGTTCCGGGCGACCTCGCCGCCGCGCCGGCGTCCCTCGCCGGCCTCAACGGCCCGGTCGTGGTCAAGCAGCGGGTCTTCAAAGGCTCCCGTGCTGTCCACCTGCTGGCCGGCACCGCCTCCGTAAGCTGGCAGAACATGCCGGCCGGACAGCTGGTCCAGGAGTTCATCCCGGGAGCCGATTACGTGGCCCTGGTGTTCGGCACCCCGGCCCGCAACGCGATGGTGCCGGTGGCGGTGGTCCTCGAGAAGACGAAAACCCCGTACGGACGTGCCGGCAGCGACGAAGTCAGCCGCAGGGTGCCGGCGGGCGAGGCCAGGGATGTGCGGAAGCTCGGCCTGGCCGCCGTCCGCACGCTGGGGCTGACCGGGCCGGTCCAGGTCCAGATCCGCCGCCGCGCCGACGGAACCCCCGTGGTGCTGGGCGTCTGCGCGACTCTGGGCGAGAACAGCACCTGGGCGCCGGAACTGCTCGACGCCGTGCTGGCAACCTTCATGCTCCCGGCGTTCAACCCGGCATCCTTCCGGCGGTGCCCGGCAGTTCCCGCGGATGCCCTGGGCTGAGGCGCCGGTGCCGGCGGGCCCGGCACTGGGATTCGTTCTGGTCTTCCTGGGACTGCCCGTGCTGGGAGCGGCGGTGACCGGGGCAATAGTCCTGGCGCTGGCGGCCAGGTTTGAAGTACGGGCCGCCCGCCGACGGCGCCGCCACGCACCTACGCTCTGGCAGCAGTGGCCGACCGTATCCATCATTGTCGCGGCGCACGACGCCGGCGAGCTCCTGGCAGGCTGCATCCGCTCGGTCCAGGGCAGCCGGTACGAGCGCTTTGAGCTGATCCTGGTGGATGCCGGCTCCACGGACAGCACTCCGGAGATCATGGCAGGGTTCGCCGCGGAGGACGGACGGATTGTGTTCGCGGGCAGATCGCCAGCCGCATACGGCGCGGCGCTGAACGTGGGTATTCGCCGCGCGACGGGGGAGGTGCTCATGTTCCTCCCCGCAGACGCCGTCCTCACGCGGCGGACCGTGGACCGGATGCTGCAGGCCTTCGAGGCCGAGAGTGAACGTGCGGATGGCGTGGGGGCCGTGTGGGGCAGCGAACGGACCGCGGCCGCCGGTCCTGCGGCGAGGATCATTGACCTGATGGGCCGGGCCGGCGGCGGAATGGCCCGGCGGGCGCAGGCATCCTCAGGTTTCCTGCCCGTGTTCGCGGGAGGCCTGGCCGCGGTGCGCCGTGAGGTCCTGGCGGACATCGGCGGCTTCCGGGAAGACACCGCCGCCGCGGAACTTGAGCTGGGCTGGCGGGTGCGGAGCGCCGGCTACCGGGTGGGGTTTGCCCCGCGGGCCGTCATCATGGGCCAACGGCCGGAGCGTGTCGGCGCGCTGTGGAGGCGCCGGGTGGGGCGCGAACGGTCGCTGCTCCAGTGCCTGAAGATCCACAAGTCAGCGATCGGTGACCTCCGGCGGCGTCCCTTGGGCGATTGCCTCGTGGCCACCGCGGTTGCCGCCATCATCCTGCCCGCGCTGCGGACCGTCGGGGTCCTGGCACTGCCCTGCCTCGTGCTGGCCGGACTCCTGCCCGGAGCCGGACCGCTGCCGGACACCTGGGCGCTTCCGGGTGCGCTCGTCCTGGCCGCCGCGGGTGCGCTCGTGCTGGCCGCCGTGTCCTGCGCCGGGGCCCTCGTGCTGGCCGCCGACGGTTCCGTCAGGGACCTGCGCCACCTGTGGGCGCTGCCGCTGCTGCCGTTCTACGCCGTGTTCACGGGGTTGGCCGTGCTGGCTGCCCTCGTGGCCGAGTTCCGCGCGGCCCGCTCTGCGCGCATGGCGAACTATTCGATGGTGGAGAACAGGGCGTTGAGTTCGGCCGTGAGCTGCCGGCGCAGTTCCGGGGTGCCGATTTCCTGGCCGTCGATGTGGTTCACCGGCGCCAGGAGCCGGATGCTGGAGATCAGCCAGACGGCGTCGGCATCCAGCAGGTCCTTCGGCTCCAACGGGCCATAGCCCAGCTCCCAGCCGGCGGCCTTGGCGGCCGTGAACAGGGCGCCCTGCGAGGTGCCCGGCAGGATGCCGCTGTCCAGCTGCGGCGTGATGAGCCGCCGGATCGTGCGAACGCCGCCGGCGCCGTCGTCCGCGGTTTCCAGGTGCGCCAGCAGAACGGTCGACGTCGGACCCTCCAGGACCCGGCCGTCCGCGGACGTGAAGATGACGTCGTCCGCGCCGTGCTGGTGGGCGTAGCGCAGTGCGGCCATGTTCACGGCGTAGGAAAGGGTCTTGGCGCCGAGCAACAGCCAGGGGGCGCGCTCGCCGACTTCGCTGTCGTAGCCGCGGTCCAGCAGGATGACGTCGATTCCGGTCTCGCGCTGCCGGCGGCCCGCCGCCCCGGGCGCGGAGGCCTGGACCCAGCAGGTGGGGGCGGCGGCGCCCTCCGGCCCGCGGGTGACCAGCAGCTTCACCACTACCTCGTCCTCTGCCGTGCCGCCGGCTGCGGCCACGGCAGGATCCTGGCGCCGGTACTCGCTGATGGCGGTATCCACGGCCCGCCGCCAGGCGTCCTCGGCAGGGATGTCCAGCTCCAGCAGGCGGGCCGAGCCGGCCAGCCGGGTCAGGTGCGCCTGGATCTTGCGGGGCCGGCCGCCCACGGCCAGCAGGGATTCGAAAACGCCGTCGCCGCGGGTGGCGCCCAGGTCCGTGGCCATCAGCTGCGGCTTCGACGCGTCCGCAACACGGCCGCCGTCGAACGCCGGGTCCAGGAAGACCAGCACGGTCGCGGGCGCAGGAACAGAGGCAGGAGAGGTCATGGCTACAGCTTAGTCTCGGTGGTCCCGGGATAGGATTTGCTCGTTGCCCGTTCCGGAACTGTTCCGCGGGCCTGAAGCGTGAGGGGTTCGCCTGTGCTGTGGCCATTTCCGCTGGCGGAAACTTTACCGTCCTGGGCGGTTCTGATCCTGACCCTGGTCGACTTCGCCATCCGAGTCCTTGCCCTGGGCATCATCCCCGGAAACCGGCGGCCCACCACCGCGATGGCCTGGTTGCTGTGCATCTTCATTGTGCCCACCCTGGGCCTGCTCTTGTTCTTGCTGTTCGGCAACTTCCGGCTCTCCCGCCGGCGCCGTGCCCAGCAGGATGCCGTCAACACCCGGATCCGGGCCGGGACGTCGGAGCTGGAAGAAGTGGAAAGCCGTTACGACGGACCCGAATGGGTGGCATCCGCCTCTGAACTGAACAAGACGCTGGGCTCGCTGCCGATGGTGGACGGCAACAGCGTGGAGTTGCTGCCCGGCTACCCCGACTCCATCAAGGCGATGGCCGAGGCCGTCCGCGGCGCCAAATCCTTCGTCAACGCCGAGTTCTACATCATGAGCACGGACCACGTCACGGACGATCTGTTCACCGCAATGGAGGAGGCGGCCGAGCGCGGCGTCGAGGTCCGCGTCCTTTTCGACCACCTCGGCAGCCTTCGCATCAAGGGCTACAAGAAGCTCAAGGCCAGGCTCAACGCCAGCAAGATCCTCTGGCGGCCCATGCTGCCGCTAAACCCGTTGCACGGGCAGTGGCGCCGGCCGGATCTCCGCAACCACCGCAAGATCATGGTGATCGACGGCGAGATCGCCTTCACCGGATCCCAGAACCTGATCGAGCCGTCCTACAACAACCCCAAGCACCGCAAAGTGGGCCGCGAATGGGTGGAGCTCATGGCCTGCATGCGCGGGCCGATTGTCACCACACTGAACGTGGCCTTCGCGACCGACTGGCTCAGCGAAACCGACGAATCCCTTGAAGAGCAGCTGGAACACCGGCCCGAGCCCCACCCCGGAAACATCACCGCCCAGGTGGTACCCAGCGGCCCGGGTTTTGCCACCGAGAACAACCTGAGGCTGTTCAACACCCTCATTTACTCGGCGCAGCACAGGATCTCGCTCTGCAGCCCCTACTTCGTCCCGGACGACTCGCTGCTCTACGCGGTGACCACGGCGGCGCAGCGCGGCGTCGAAGTGGAGCTCTTCGTCTCGGAAAAGGGCGACCAGTTCCTCGTCCACCACGCGCAGCAGTCGTACTACAAGGCCCTGCTCGAGGCAGGCGTGCGGATCTACCTTTACAAGGCGCCGTACGTGCTGCACGCCAAGCACTTCACGATCGACAACGAGGTTGCCGTGCTGGGCTCCAGCAACATGGACATGCGCTCCTTCTCCCTGAACCTCGAGGTGTCCGTGATGCTCCTCGGCGAGGACATCGTGCAGAGGATCCGCGCCGTGGAGGACACCTACCGCGGCATTTCGCACGAACTCCTGCTGGAGGACTGGATGAAACGGCCCATGAAGGTCAAGTACGTGGACAATGTCGCGAGGCTGACGGCAACGCTGCAGTAGTCCGGGCGTCCGCTGGAACGGCCGCGTCAGCCTTGGGGGAACTCGGCGCCGAGCGCTGACAGGACGCCGAACGCTTTGGTCCGGATTTCCTCGTACTCCTCCTGCGGGGTCGAGTCGGCGGTGACGGCACCGCCGACGCCGAGGCTCAGTTCCGCCGTACCGTCGCCGAGGGCCCGTGTCACCAGGGTCCGGATCGCCACGGCGAGGTCGGCGGACCCGTTCAGGGAGAAATAGCCGATCGCCCCGGAGTACACGCCGCGCGGCGCGGCTTCCAGCCGGTCCAGGATGGCCATGGTGCTGACTTTCGGGGCGCCGGTCATGGAGCCGGCCGGGAAGCAGGCGGCGACCGCCTCGGCCCGCGGCATTCCGGGCCGCAGCCGGGCGTCGATGGTGCTTACCATTTGGTGCACCGTGGCGTAGCTCTCGATCGCGCACAGCCGGCTGACGGCCACCGAACCCGGCACGGCGAAATGGCTCAGGTCGTTGCGCAGCAGGTCCACGATCATGATGTTTTCCGCGCGGTCCTTGGCCGATGATTCCAGTTCCTGCCGCAGGGCCGCATCCGTCCCCGGTTCCGGATCGCGGCGGCGCGTGCCCTTGATGGGCTCGGCGCGCATCCTGCCGTCCGCGGCAACCTGCAGGAATCGCTCCGGCGACGTGCTCGCCACCGTGAGCTCGCCGAAGCGCAGATAGCTGGCGAAGGGGGCCGGATTGCGGCGCCGCAGCTCCAGGTAGGTCTGCCACGGATCCATGCCGTGCGGACTCATGCCGTGCGGGACCGCAGGTGCGGCAGCGGTGAGCGCGGTGGTCAGGCAGACCTCGTAGGTGTTGCCTTCCGCGATCTCGCGCTGGGCCTCGGAAACCTTTGCCTTGTAGCCGGCTTCCGCGTCCCGGGCGGTGAAGCGTGGCGGAGTGCCGCGCGGCGCCAAGGAGTCCGGCGCAGGGGAGAGGTGCCCGGCAGGTCCGGCCGGTCGGCAGCGCGGCGCGGAACCGGGCGCCGCCACGGCCGCCGCCACGGCCGCGCGGGCCGTACCGAGCCAGTCCCGGGCGTCGGGCGTGTCCAGGGCCAGCAGCCAGGCCGTGCCCTCGGCACGGTCGAGGACCACGGCGCGGCCGGCGAAGATCAGGCAGGCGTCCGGGGTGGTGGCGGCGACGTCCTTGCCGCCGGTTTCGCGCTTGAGCTCGTAGCCGAGGTACCCGAGCCAGCCCAGCGTGAACTCGCAGGGGTAGCCCTCGGGGGCGCGGAGCGCCCGGCGCCCCCAGACGCCGTCGAGCCAGCGGAAGAACGGGCCGTCGGTGGTCACGGTGGCCTGGCCCGTACTGACGCGGGTCAGTCCGGAACTGTGCCGGACGGCCTGGCCGAAGCGGCCGCCGTCGTCGGCCAGGATGCTGAAGCGGCTGCGTTCCGCGGCTTCCGGGGCAAGGCCCGCCGGGTCCAGCGAGGAGTCGAGCCACACGGCGTTGGTTGAGCTGCCGAAGAGCGTTGCGAACAACCGGGCGGCGTCGGGCTGTGGCGTCGATCCGTTCTGCCCGCAACTGCAGGCCGCCCCGGGCGGCGAGTTCGGGCAGCAGGGCCGGGGCGACGGCGGGAAGGTACTGAAGGGCCTGCAGGACGTCGTCGGGGGCCGCGCCGTCCGCACGGTTGAGCACGTGCACGTCGGCGCGCGCCGGGACGTCGTCGGCCGCCAGCCATTCCGCTTCCTGGGCCGCCCATTGGTCCCAGAAGGGTTCGTAGGTCTCGCCGTCCCGGGCCAGCGCCCGGGCCCGGCGTTCGGCGTCGGAGGAATCCGCCCAGATCACGGCGTCCAGCAGGGGGCGTGCGGCCGCTGCGGCGGCGCCGACGCCCTCCACCAGGACGATTTCGGCCGGGCGCGTGGTGCGGACCTCGCCGTCGTAGTGCCGCTCCCAGTCCCAGCTGACCCACTCCGCGGGCTCCCCGCGCCGCAACGGCGACAGCACGGTGGTGACGTAGCGTTCGATCCCGGCCGCAAGCCCGTTCCAGCCGGGATAGATGTCCTCAAGGTGGAAGAGCGAGACTTTGTGGTGTTCCCGGAGCCGCGCCGCCAGTTCGATGGCCAGGGTGGTCTTGCCGGAGCCGGACCGCCCGTCGATTGCGATGATGACGGGTGCGGGGCTCATGAAATAGAGCGTACCCGCTGCTCTGCGTTGGGTTGATCGCTGCCGTGATGTTGCCCGTCCAGCCGCTGAAGCTCGGTGCGCACGTGCTCCACGATCCCCGGCACGGAGGCCCGGATGAGGTTCCAGGTGGTGTCGAAGTCGGTGTGGCCGCCGTACCACGGGTCCTCGATGCCCTGCTCCAGCGGGTCCTTGTCCGCCACCGCGGGGTCGAAGCTGCGGAGCATGCGGATCTTGGCCAGGGACTCGCGGTCCGGTGCCGCCTGTCGGAGCCAGCCGTAGTGGTCGACGTCGAGGGCCAGGATCAGTTCGCGGCTGACGAACCATTCGGGGCGCCATTCGCGCGCCACGTGGCGGTCCGAGGCAATGTTCCGGGACGTGAGTTTGCGCGCGGCCCGGGGATCGATGGGCCGGCCGGCCTCATACGCGGTGGTGCCGGCGGAATCGACCACGGCCCCTGTGAGGCGCTCGGCCCGGAATGCCTCCGCCAGCATGAGTTCGGCCATCGGAGACCGGCAGATGTTTCCGGTGCAGACCGCGATGATCCGGTACTGGCTCGACATTGAGGTCATAGCTAAGCATGAACGATCCGCGGGCCTCTTGGCTAGCCGAAACCCCAGCTGTGTTACAAAAGTTGTCAATCGATAGTTACTTTGTGTCATGGCCGGACTGGCCGGGTTGGCCGGGTGCTCCCGCACCGGGCCCGAGGTGCCGGACCAGCGCGTCGAGGATCGGCAGTTGGCCCTTCACCAGCCGGGCCCGGGCTTCTGCCTCCGTGGACCATTCGGCATGGTCGATCTCAGGGAAGCTGCGGATTGCGCCGGATCCCTTCGGCCACTCCAGGGTGAAGGTGTTGCTCACGATTCGTTCGGGCTGAAAGTCCGATTCGGCCGTGAAAACCGTGATGACCTTGCCGGAGGGCTGCCGGAATTCGCCGAGCCGGTGGTAGTCGGCGTCGGGTGCTGGAGTGCCGATTTCCTCCGCGAACTCACGGCGCGCGGCCGCCAGCGGGTCCTCCCCGGCCGGGTATTCGCCCTTGGGGACGGACCAGGCCCGGGCGTCCTTGCCGGCCCAGTACGGTCCGCCCATGCGGGCAATCCAGACCTCAAGCTGCGGTGCGCTGCCGGGGTGGGGCGCGCCGCTGGGCGGGGATGCACCCCTTAGCCGGTACAGCAGAATGCCGGCGCTCCGAACGGTCATGGCTCCTCCTGCCCCAAGGCTATTCCTCTTGCCCCGAATCAGGCCCGCAATCAGTCCGCCGGCCCCCACAGCGCCTTGCGCAGCAGTCCTTTGAGTGCCGCGATCTCCGTGCCGCTGAGGCCGGCCAGGGCGGTGGACTCCGCCTCCCGCGCCGCGGCCTCGGCCTGCCGGAAGACGGCCGCCCCTTCGTCGGTGGCCGAGACGATTTTGGCGCGCCTGTCCTGCTTCCCGGGCGCGCGGATCACGAGCCCCCGTTTCTCCAGCTCGTCGATCAAAGCGACGATCTGGCTGGGATCCAGGCTGAGGAATTCGGCCATCTCCCGCTGGGTGGGCTCCAGCTCGCTGTTGGCCAGGGCCAGCACCGAATAGGAGCGCTCCTTGAGGCCGAACCCGGCCAGCGCGCGGTTGTTCAGGACCGAGCCGGCGGCATGCAGCTTGGCCAGCAGGAAGCCCGCGTCCTGGCTGATGGTCGCCGCCATGAGCTTCTCCGCCGGTTCGGTGCCCGGCACATCATCAACTTCGGTCGGCATGCCCAACTCCCATAGTCCCAAAAATAAATCATTGACTTTTTCAACTATCCATATTTTCATGGATGCAGAACAGCATCCCATGCCGCAGGGCCGGATGCACAAGGCAGCTAGCAAAGGAGCGGCAATGAGCCTGTCAGGAAAAGTAGCAATCGTCACCGGAAGCGGCCGGGGCCTCGGCCTGGCCTACGCCCGGGAGCTGGCCCGCCAGGGCGCCGCCGTCGTCGTCAACGATGTGGACGCCGCTGTCGCCGCCGAAGCGGTCCGGACCATCCAGTCCGACGGCGGCCGGGCCGCCGCCGTCGTAGCCCCGGTGGGCAGCTCCGAGGTTGCCAAACAGCTGGTGCAGGCAGCCGTCACGGAGTTCGGCCGGCTGGACATCCTGGTCACCAACGCCGGCATCCTGCGGGACAAGAGCCTGCTGAAGATGACGGACGAGGACTTCGACGCCGTGATCAACGTCCACCTGCGCGGCACCTTCACCTGCGCCCGGGAGGCCTTCGGCTACTTCAAGGAGCACGGCATTGCCGGCCGCATCATCACCATCGGCTCGCCCGACCGGCCAGCGCGGCAACTTCGGCCAGACCAACTACGCCGCCGCGAAGGCCGGCATCGTGGGCATGGTCCGCACCTGGGCCCTGGAAATGAAGAAGGCCGGCGTCACGGCCAACGCCGTCATCCCGGTGGCCGCCACCGCCATGACCAAGACCGTCCCGTACTTCCAGAAGGCCGTCGAGGCCGACGAGCGCGGCGAGGCCATGCCGGCCTTCTTCCGCCACGACCTCGGCTTCGGCACGGCCGACGACGTCGCCGGGCTGGTGGCGTTCCTCGCCTCCGATGCGGCCGCCGGCATCACCGGCCAGGCGATCGGCGCCGGCGGCGACCGGCTGCAGCTCTGGACCCACCCCGAGGCCGCCGCCACCGAATACCGCGAGGGCGGCTGGGGCTACCAGGACCTCGTGGAGAACTTCGGGAAGCTCTTCGGGGACAAGCTGCAGAGCGTCGGCGAGGAGTTCCTGCCGCTGCCGGAGGAACTGCAGCCCGAACCGGCGGAGGTTCGCTGACATGACCTCCCAGCGCTACGAACTCGGCATCGACGCCGCAAAACTCGATGCGATCGACATGCACGTCCACCTCGAAGTGGACGGCCACGGCCACGAATCCCTGCCCGCGGCCCTCACCGAGGCCTCCGCCAAGTACTTCAAGGCCGAGGACCGGACGCCGTCGCTGGACCGGATCGCCGAGGTCTACCGCGAACTGAACATGGCCGCCGTCGTCTTCACCGTCGACGCCCGGACCCAGCTCAAGCACGAGCCCAACAGCATCCCCGAACTCATTGCCGGGGCGGCGCGGAACAACGACGTCCTGATCCCGTTCGGCAGCGTGGACCCCCGCACCGGCGCCGACGCCATCCAGGGCGCCAAGCACCAGGCAATCGACCTCGGCGCGCGCGGGTTCAAGTTCCACCCGAGCCTGCAGGGCTTCGACCCCTCCAGCGAGCAGTTCTACCCGCTCTGGGAAACCCTCCAGGAACTGGGCCTGCCGGCCATCTTCCACACGGGCCAGAACGGCATGGGCGCCGGGCTCCCCGGCGGCTACGGCATCAAGCTGGCCTACTCCAACCCGCTCCTGCTCGACGCCGTGGCCGCGGACTTCCCGGAACTGCAGATCATCATGGCCCACCCCTCGGTGCCGTGGCAGGACGAGGCCAACTCGATCGCCACGCACAAGTCCAACGTGTTCATCGACCTCTCCGGCTGGTCCCCGAAGTACTTCCCCGAGTCCCTGGTCCGGATGGCCAACTCGGTCCTGCAGGACAAGGTCCTGTTCGGCACCGACTTCCCGCTGATCACCCCGCAGAAGTGGCTGGGCGCCTTCGCGGACCTGCCGCTCAAGGACGAGGTCCGGCCCAAGATCCTCAAGGACAACGCCGTCCGCCTGCTCGGGCTCGGTGGTTGAGGTGTCAGTGGCGACCGAACACCAGACCAGGCTCTACAGCGTCTGCGACTACTACGACGCCGAGTCCCTCCTCACGGACGGGGAACGGAAGGTGCTGGGGCGGCTGCGGGAGTTCCTGGACACGCAGGCCCGGCCGCTCCTGGCCGACTACTGGGAACGCGGCGAGTTCCCGGACCAGCTGGCCCGGCCGCTGATCGATCTGGACCTCATGGAACCGGCGGAACTGACCGGCCCGGGCCAAGGTCCGGCCCGGGGAATCTACCAGGGGTTCCGGATCTTCGAACTCGCCCGGACGGACGCCTCGCTGGCCACGTTCTACACGGCCCAGGCCGGGCTGTTCCGGACCGCCATCCGGGTCGGTGCCTCGGCGGAACAGCAGGCCGAGTGGATGCCCAGAGTCATCGACTTCTCGCTCAAGGGTGTGTTCTCGCTGACCGAACCCGAGTCCGGCTCGGACATCGCCGGCGGGCTCTCCACCACCGCCCGCAGGGAGACCGGTCCTGACGGCGACACCTGGGTCCTGGACGGCGCCAAGCGCTGGATCGGCGGCGCCGCCACGGCCGACGTCCTGGCCGTCTTCGCCCGCGACACGGCCGACGGGCAGGTCAAGGCCTTCCTCGTGGACCGCGACGCCGCGGGCGTGAGCCTGGAGAAGATCCACCGCAAGACCGCGCTGCGGATGATGCAGAACGCCCACATCACGCTCGACGGCGTCCGCGTTCCCGAAGCCAGGCGGCTGCACAACGTGAACTCCTTCCGGGACGTGGCCGCGATGCTGCGGGCCATGCGCTCGGATGTCGCCTGGATCGCCACGGGCATCCAGGCCGGAGCCTTCGAAGCCGCGCTCCGGTACGTCACCGAGCGGCAGCAGTTCGGCCGTCCGCTGGGCTCCTTCCAGCTGGTCCAGGAAAAGCTCGCCCGGATGCTCGGCAACGTCACCTCGTCCCTGTCCCTCGTGGTCCGGCTGACCGAACAGCAGGACAAGGGCATCTACCGCGACCAGGACTCCGCCCTGGCCAAGATGCAGACGTCCCTGCTGATGCGCGAGACCGTGGCGCTCGCCCGCGAAGTGGTGGGCGGCAACGGCATCACGCTGGACACCGACGTCGCGCGTTTCCACGCCGACGCCGAGGCCGTCTACTCCTACGAGGGCACCCACGAGATCAATGCCCTGATCGTCGGCCGCGCCCTCACCGGCGAAAGCGCCTTCACCCGCTGACCCAGCACGCCGGCGGGTCCCGCCGTCGGCGCGTCCCGCCCCGTCGTTCAACTTATCCAAACCATCACAGGAGCCAAAGATGCCCAACCTCGTCGTCGACTTCGACAAACTGCTCACCCTCGCCGGAACCGACCTCGGAGTCACCGACTACCGCGAAATCACCCAGGAACAAATCAACAAATTCGCCGACGCCACGGGCGATGACCAGTGGATCCACGTGGACCCGGAACGCGCCAAGGACGGCCCCTTCGGCGCCCCGATCGCCCACGGCTTCCTCACCCTCTCGCTCATCATCCCGTTCTGGGGCGAGCTGTTCGACGTCGACGGCGTCACCACCAAGGTCAACTACGGCCTCGACAAGGTCCGCTTCACCTCCCCGGTCAAGGTGGGCTCGCGCATCCGGATGCGGGCCACCATCGCCGAAGTCACCGAAGTGAAGGGCGGCGCCCAGATCAAGGTGGCCAACACGATCGAGATCGAAGGCCAGGAACGCCCCGCCGTCGTCGCCGAGTTCCTCGCCCGCTTCTACAAGTAAGCCGCCGCGGCCGCCCCACCATCCCTCTGCCTCATCCCTCTGCCTCATCCCTCTGCCCACAAGGAACAACGATGTCCCAAATTTCGCAGTTGCAGGCCATGGACGCGGGTACGCGTCGCCGTGAAGCACGGACCGTCATAGCCTCCAGCTATCTCGGCAGCACCATCGAGTACTACGACTTCCTGCTCTACGCCACGGCCGCCGCCGTGGTCTTCCCCAAGGTCTTCTTCTCCGGCATGGACGAGTGGGTAGGGGTGGTAGCCGCCTACGGGACGTTCGCCGCCGGCTATGTGGCGCGGCCCCTCGGCGGCATCATCTTCGGCCACTTCGGCGACAGGCTCGGACGCAAGAACATGCTGATCGTCTCGATGCTGGTCATGGGCATCGCCTCCACCCTGATCGGGCTGGTGCCAGGCGCCGCGGTGGCCGGAGCCTGGGGTGCCGTGATGCTCGTGTTCCTCCGCGTCTGCCAGGGCATTGCCGTCGGCGGGGAGTGGGGCGGCGCCGCCCTCATGGCGCTGGAGCACTCGGAATCGGGCAAGCGCGGCTTCGCGGCCTCGTTCGTCAACGCCGGCGCCCCCACCGGCGCGGTGCTGGGCACCCTGGTCATGGGCGCGTTTGCGGCCCTGCCCAACGAGCAGTTCCTGGCCTGGGGCTGGCGCGTGCCGTTCCTGCTGTCCTTCGTCCTGCTGGGCGTCGGCATGTTTGTCCGGCTCAAGGTCTCCGAAAGCCCCATCTTCAAGGCGGCGCTCGAACAGGAGAAAGCCGAAGCAGGACAACGTCCAGCGGCAGCAGACAGCACAGGGCGGTGCGCCGGTGCGCCGCGAGATTCCCCTCCTGCAGGTCCTGCGCCGGCCCAAGACGCTGATCTTCACCATGCTGGCCGGCGCTGCGGGGTTTGCGCTCCAGGTGGTGCTGGCGACGTTCTCCGTGACCTATGCCGTGTCCAAGGGCGCTGACCGGCAGGGCGTGCTCTACGCCTTTGCGGCAGCCTCCTTCGTGTCCATCGCGTTCGTGATCATGGGCGGCCGGCTCTCCGACAAGCTGGGACGGCGGCCCGTGATGATCGGCGGCCTGGTGCTCTTCATCCTTTACCTCACGCCGATGTTCCAGCTTCTGTCCTCCAACAACATCGGGCTGATCTTCGTGGCGTTCGCCGTCGGCCTCATGATCCACTCCACCCTGTTCGGCCCGCTCGCGGCCTTCGTGTCCGAGCAGTTCGGCACCACTTCGCGCTACACCGGCGCCTCGCTGGGCTACCAGCTCGCCACCCTCCTCGGGGCGGGATTCACGCCGGGCATCGTGGCGCAGATCTTCAAGGACTCCGGACAGAACACCGCCGCCGTGGTCTGGTACCTGGCCATCATGTCCGTCGTGTCGATCGTCTTCATCCTGCTGACGCGTGAGCCGAAGAACAACGATCTGCAGACTGTCGGGTCCTAACCCGGCCCGCTGGCGCTACCGTCTAATTAGAAAGGATTTTCCGTGGAGAATTTTGGCATCGGCTCGTGGCTGCAACGGCGCCGCCCGAAGTCGGGCACCAAGACCGCCGTGATCGCAGGGGACCGGGAGCTCAGCTACGTCGAGCTCGCGGAACGCTCCACCCGGCTCGCCAACGCCCTCCGGGACCGCGGCGTGGCCAAGGGCGACCGGGTGGCCTACCTGGGCGAAAACGATCCCTCCTTCCTGGAGACCCTCTTCGCCGCCGGCCTGGCCGGCGCGGTCTTTGTCCCGCTGAACACCCGGCTCGCGCCGCCCGAAATCCAGTTCCAGCTCCGGGACAGCGGCGCTGTCCTGCTGGTCCACTCGGCGGCGCTCGCGGGGCTCGCGGAAAGCGGCTCGGCGGGAACCGCGGTGGGTACGCGGATCGTCGTCGAGGATTCAACGGTGCCCGACAAGAGAGTGCCCGAGAAAACAGTGCCCGACGGCGGCGCCGAGGGCTTCGTTGGGGCCGGCGGTACGGCCGGCGGAACCGCCGTGGAGGCGTTTGAGGCGGTGATCGCCTCCGGTGCGGCGCTGCCGCCGGACGAGCCCGTGGGCCTGGACGACGCCGCCATGATCCTGTACACCTCCGGAACCACCGGAAACCCCAAGGGGGCGCTCCTGACCCACGGCAACATCACGTGGAACTGCGTCAACGTGCTGGTCGACTTCGACTTTGCCTCCACCGATGTGGCCCTCATGATCTCCCCGATGTTCCACGTCGCCTCCCTCGACATGGGCGTCCTGCCCACGCTCCTGAAGGGCGGCACCGTAGTCCTCGAAGCCAAGTTCGATCCCCGCCGGACGCTGGAGCTGATCGAGCGGCACCGCGCAACGACCATCAGCGGCGTGCCCACCACCTACCAGATGCTGTGCGAGCATCCGGACTGGGACGCCACGGACCTCAGTTCGCTGAACAAGCTGACGTGCGGCGGGTCCGCCGTGCCCATGCGCGTCCTGGAAGCCTACGAAAAGCGGGGGCTGCGCTTCTCCAACGGCTACGGCATGACCGAGACGGCCCCGGGCGCCACCACGTTGCCGGCGGCCAGGTCCCGGGACAAGGCCGGATCCTCGGGGCTGCCGCACTTCTTTACCGATGTCAGGGTGGCCGATCCCGTGGACCCGGCGGCAGGTCCCGCCGCGCCCGGAACTGTGGGGGAGATCCAGATCAAGGGTCCCAACGTCATCCCCCAGTACTGGAACCGGCCCGAGGCCTCGGCGGAGTCCTACACCGCTGACGGCTGGTTCAAGTCCGGTGACATGGGCTACAAGGACCCGGACGGTTTCGTGTTCATCTCCGACCGGCTCAAGGACATGATCATCTCCGGCGGGGAGAACATCTACCCGGCCGAGGTGGAGCAGGCGATCGCCGAGCTCGACGCCGTCGGAAGCGTCGCGGTGATCGGCGTGCCGGACGAGAAGTGGGGCGAGGTGCCGCGGGCCGTGGTGCTGCTGCGGGAGGGTGCCCGGCTCACGGAAGAGCAGCTGCGCTCCCACCTGGAGGGCAGGCTCGCGCGGTACAAGATCCCCAAGTCCGTGGTGTTCGTGGCGGAAATGCCCAGGACGGCGAGCGGCAAGATCCGGAAGGCCGATCTTCGGAAACTCACACCCGGCCACGTCTGACCGGGGAGCACAAGAGAAAGCCGGAGGCTGCGGTGACGCAGCCTCCGGCTTTCCTTGTGTCGGGGGATGTGGCCGACCAAGGTCCCGTCCCTAGTTGACGGCATTTGGGCGGCAGTGACGCCAGGCGGGACGGGTCTCCGCATCATCGTCTCAGCGCATAGCAATTGGGTAGCGGCCGTCTAAAACCCGGCGCATTTGGCCATGGGCAAGGCGCGCCGGAAGCCTGGGCCGTCAGATGCCCCCCGCGCTGACAGCCGGAGGGCCCGCAAGCTTCCCGGCTGTCGCTTCAGGAGTGATTTGCATCACGCAAAACGGCCAAAGGTCAGCGCAGAACGGATAGTCCGGACCCGCTGTCGTCTCCAGAATTATAGGACGTTAGCAAACAGTGACTGGAGGTGTACTTCATGTTGGTTGACAGCATGCCGGGGCAGGCGCTCCGAGCAAATGTACAAGAGGCGGCCGTGTCGGCTCCCGACCTCAGATCGGTCATGAGGCACTGGGCAACCGGCATCTGCGTCGTGACTACCGCGACAGCTGGGCGGCGGGCCGGACTGGTAATGAACAGTTTCGCCTCGGTCTCCCTGAATCCGGCGCTGGTCTCCTGGTGCGTGGACAAGGCATCTACGAGTCTTGACATCTGGATGGAGACAGATAATTTCTCCATCCATGTCCTGGATCAGGACGACGCACACTACGTCCCCCGGTTCGCGCAGCGAGGCGTGGACAAGTTTGAAGGCCTCAGGACACAAGTGGGCTCTACCGGCGCGCCAGCATTGCCGGATGCGACTGTCCGGCTGGACTGCCGGCTGTGGACTCGCTACGAGGGTGGAGACCACATCATCCTGGTAGGTCGCGTTGACCAGATAACCCAGCCGGAGTCGTTCGATCCGCTGCTTTTTCAGCAGTTGCGTAAGCCCTAAATCTGAGTATTCGTTGAGTCGTTTGTTTCGCAAAGCATTTCCCAAGGACCAGAAAGAGACACCATGCATCCCATGAACAGGCGAGACCACTTCAAGCTGGGACTATTTTCGGCAAACTGCTCCGGTGGTTTGGCCGTGACCAAGATCGAGGAACGATGGGGGGCCACCTGGGAGGAGAATCTCAGGATGGCCCGCATCGCGGACCAGGCGGGAATCGACTTTCTGCTGCCGATTGCCCGGTGGATCGGGTATAAGGGGGACACGAATTTTCACGGTTCTGTTCTTGAGCCTATTCCGTGGGCTGCTGCTCTGCTGGCGTCCACGGAGCGGATATCCGTTTTTTCAACCGTTCACACGGCGTTCAACCATCCGCTGGTGACTGCGAAGCAGATTGCCACCCTGGATGCGATCGGCGGCGGCCGTGCGGGGTTGAATATCGTGGCCGGTTGGAATCAGCCGGAATACGAAACAATGGGCGTGGACATGGCTGATGCCCATGATGACCGCTACGGATTCGCCCAGGAGTGGTGGGACGTGGTGCGCGAAGCGTGGGAGCGCGACGAAATCTTTGACTTTGAAGGCAAGTTCTTCTCACTTAAGCATGTAGAGGCTTTGCCTAAGCCCTCGGGCGGGAAGGTCCCGATCCTGAACGCCGGGTCGTCTGCGCAGGGGCGGAACTTCGCCGGACGGAATTCGGACTTCGTGTTCACGATCGTGGGCGGCCCGGAAGACGGGGAGGCTGTTGTTCGTTCCGTGAAGAGCCAGGCTATGTCGGATCACCAGCGGGACGTTGGCGTGCTGACGCTGAGCCACGTGGTTTGCCGGCCCAGCCGTCAGGAGGCTATGGATTACCTGCATTACTACGCCGAGGAAAACGCGGACTGGGGTGCCGTGGACTACCTCATGAATCTGCAGGGACTCCATGCGGAGTCCTTCACCAAGGAAATGCTGGCCACGATGCGATCCCGGTTTGCATCCGGTCACGGCTCCTGCCCGCTGATCGGGACCCCGGACGATGTGGCTGCGGAAATTGCACGGTTTGCCAAAGCGGGTTTCGATGGCATGACTTTGGCATTCGTAGACTACGCGGGCGAGCTGGAGTACTTCGTGCAGGAAGTACTTCCGCGGCTGGAGCGGCTGGGCGTACGGCAGCCACTCCTCGCGAATGTATAGAGCCAATTTTCTCATCGTCAAAATATCTCTATAAATTTCGGGCGGGCGGAACTAAGATTAGGATCCAGAGTTGAGAGAGGACGCTGCATGGGCGCTACGAGAGGCACATCCGATCCTCCCCAGCTGTCTGCAGAGCGCCCACTCGCGGCGCATCTTCTGACGCGAAGCAGGTCAGCGGCTGTGATCCGGGATTCCGTCAACAGCCTGACGGCGGATGAGCACCTGCTGGTTCCGCATCTGGGAAGAAATATTGACGGAATGGTCAACGGGCTCCGTGCCGGCGCGGTCAGCTTGGTCTTCGTGTCCTACGGTACGAGCGTGACCATCGTCAGTCCGCCGTCGGGTCGCCGGGCTCTGCTGGTTATCCCGCAGGGCCCCATGCTGGTGGAATCCTGCGGGAACCAGTGGGTGGCCAATACTCCGTTCGCATTGAGCTCCCACCATCAGACCAAGATGGTTCCGGACCCGGATCGCGGAGCAGTGGTTGGCGGAGTGGATGCTGAAGCGCTGGAAAGCTATCTGGCAGCAACGTCCAACCGGCTGCTGGTCAAGCCCATATCGCTCTCCAGCGATGTCCCTCTCCAGCTCAGCAGTCCACTTATGGTGACGCACACCTGGCTGGAAGCCTGCCGTCAATTGGACCAAGGCCTACCTCCGGAGTCGGTGCCGTGGCTCGAGAACATCCTGCTCGCCACAATGTCTGCAGGCCTTGCTCCCTTTCTGGAGCCGTCCTTTGCCCCGCTGCCGAGTAAGGGCATTCCCGGATATGTGGAGCTGGCCTGCCGGTACCTTGAGCAGAACCTCAGCGGAAATGTCCGGATCGACGACGTGGCTTCTGCGGTCGGCATCAGCACCAGGCAGCTGCACACCGCCTTTCAAGACCATATTGGCCGGAGCCCCACCCAGGTTCTACGTGACATGAGGCTGGCACGGGCGCGGCAGAAATTGGAGACTCTGGGTCCGTCAATGGGGATTACCGTGGCAGGAGCCGCCAACGATGCCGGGTTCTCACACCTTGGACGATTTTCCGCCTATTACAGCGAGAAATATCAGGAATCGCCGTCCGCGACGCTCCAAAGACTGCGCGGCGCAGCAAAGACAGCCATAACGAGTCAATTAGGAGAATAATGTCCGTTCTGCAGCCACTGGTGTCTGCCCTGGCAGCCGGCAGCGTCGAGGTCCTGGACCTCACGACGCCGCTCAGCAACGAAACGCCCATTTTGAACCTCCCCCAGCCCTTTGCCAACACCGTCGGGTTGAGTCTCGCGGAGGTCAGCAACTTCAACGACGACGGCCCAGCCTGGGCGTGGAACGACATCACGATCGGCGAACACGCCGGCACGCACCTGGATGCCCCTACACACTGGATCTCCGGCCGGGACGGCAAGTCCGTAGACCGGATAGAGCCTAAGCGCCTGGTGGGCCCCGCCGTGGTGATCGACAAGACCGCCGGGCCGAGGAAAACCCTGACTTCGTCCTCGAGCCGCGGCATTTTGAGGAATGGCAGGCCGAGCACGGCGCATTCCCGCCGAACTGCTGGGTGCTGTTCCGCACCGGCTGGTCTTCCCGCGGCAGCGACGCTGCGGCATTCATCAACGCGGACGACGACGGCCCCCACACGCCGGGCGTTTCGCCCGCCGCCGCCCAGTGGCTCGCCGCCAACGCAAGCGTAAGCGGCTTCGGCGTTGAAACGGTCGGCATCGACGCCGGCCAGGCAGCCACGTTCGAGCCGATGTTCCCGGCCCACTACTACCTGCTGGGCGCCGACAAGTACGGTCTCACCTCTTTGCAGAACCTCGACCGGTTGCCGGCTACGGGCGCCACGATCGTGGTGGCACCGCTGCCGATCGTGGACGGCACCGGAAGCCCGGCCCGCGCATACGCCCTGGTGGAGAACGTATGAGCGGCGGGGTACTGGTCTCCACGCTCGTAGGCCGGACGCTGGCCAAGCTCGGTGCTGGCCACGTCTTCGGCGTCGTGGGCAGCGGCAACTTCGACGTCACCAACACTCTGCGTGCCGAGGGCATCCCGTTCACCGCCGCCCGACACGAGGGTGGCGCGGCAACCATGGCCGATGCTTACGGACGGATGTCCGGGAAGGTCGGCATCGTCACAACCCACCAGGGCTGCGGACTCAGCAACGCTATTACGGGAATCGGTGAGGCCGCCAAGAGCCGGACGCCCATGATCGTCCTGACGGCGGACACTCAGGCCGCCGCGATCCGCTCCAACTTCAAGGTCGACCAGGACGCTCTCGCCCGCAGTGTGGGCGCAGTCGCCGAGCGGATCCACTCTCCCGAAAGCGCCATAGCGGATACCGTCCGCGCGTTCCGGACTGCCGTGAACGAACGCCGCACCGTGGTCCTGAGTCTGCCGTTGGACGTCCAGGCCGGCGTTGCAACAGACGCTGTGTCCGCGGTCGGCATCGCGGCCGTCTCCCGGATCCGGCCTGACCCACAGTCGGCGCGCGAACTCGTCGAACTGCTCCGCGCTGCCGAACGACCGGTGTTCATTGCCGGCCGCGGCGGCCGCGGAGCGCGCCAGGAAATCCTCGCACTGGCCGAGCACTCCGGCGCACTCGTCGGAACCTCCGCCGTCGCGAACGGCCTCTTCAACGGCGAACCGTTCAACCTGGGCATCTCCGGCGGCTTCTCTTCGCCGCTGACGGCCGAACTGATCAGCGGGGCCGACCTCATTGTTGGCTGGGGCTGCACGCTGAATATGTGGACCATGCGCCACGGCCATCTGATTGCCGCCGGCACCAAGGTGGTCCAGGTGGACGTGGAGGACTCCTCGCTGGGCGCCAACCGCCCCATCGATCTGGGCGTGCTGGGCGATTCGGGATTGGCAGCGCAGGATGCCCTGACCGCCATGGAGGCCGTCGAGGCCAAGCCACGCGAAAAGTACCGCACCCAGCAAAACGCCAAGGCGATTGCCGCCCAGTCACGCTGGCGGGACGTACCATTCGATGACCTCTCCACAGCCGGATTCATCGACCCCCGGGTCCTGAGCCGCGATCTGGACCGCATGTTGCCGGCTGACCGGATACTCTCCGTGGATTCCGGAAACTTCATGGGCTACCCCAGCCAGCTACCTTGCTGTCCCGGACGAGTTCGGCTTCTGCTTCACTCAGGCCTTCCAGGCGATCGGGCTGGGGCTGTATACAGCCATTGGAGCTGCCGTGGCACGGCCGGACCGGTTGCCGGTGCTGGGCGCCGGAGACGGCGGCTTCCTCATGGGCATCAGCGAGCTGGAAACGGCCGTGCGGCTGGAACTTCCGCTCGTGTGTATCGTCTACAACGACGCCGCCTACGGCGCCGAAGTCCATCACTTTGCCGACGCCGATGCCACTACGGATCTGGGGAGCGTCACGTTCCCGGTCACCGACATCGCAGCGATTGCCCGGGGCTTCGGCGCAGAGGGAATCACTGTCCGCTCCGTGGCTGATCTTGAGAACGTCCGACCCTGGATTGCGACGTTCGAGGCCGGTAAGCAGACCAGGCCGCTTGTCATTGATGCCAAGATCGCGTCCGACGGCGGCGCCTGGTGGCTTGCCGAGGCATTTAAGGGGCACTAGACGACGAAATGAATTGTGGTCCAGATCCTGGCCCGTCCGGCGGCCATGATCGCCGGGCGGTCCTGCAGCGCCGACGTGCTCTGATCGGTTCCTCGCGGTCCCGGTCTCCCGCGCGTCGTGGTCAGGACCGCCGGCTCGCGTCGAAAGCGTGCCGAGGCGCGGTCGCGTTGGCGGAGGGCGGAAGCGGGCGAGTCGTCGCATACACCCAATCAACGTTTGTGGACAATGCAACTAGTGCCCGCCACGCAACCGTCCCCTTCGTTCATGTCCTGAAGACTAGCGTTCCGGGATCACCGCGATGCCCTGGATTTCGATCAGGGCCTCTTTCTGCCACAGCCGCGTCACGCCGATGCCAGCCATGGCCGGGTACTGCGAGCCGGCCATTTCGCGCCAGATCCGTCCGATCTCGCGGCCATTCGCCATGTAGTCGTCCACATCAGTGAGGTAGATGGTCACGTTGACGAGGTCCTCGGGCAGTCCACCGGCTTCCCGCAGCGTGGTGAGGACGTTGGTGAACGCCTGCGTGAACTGCTCCACAATGCCGCCGGGAACGATGTTCATGTCCTTGTCGAGCGCGGTCTGACCGCCCAGGAAGACCGTGTTGCCGGCCAGTATGCCGTGCGCAAAACCGGATGGCTTGGGGAGCGACTCCGGGTTGATCGTCTTGTGGCTCATGCTGTTCCTCCTCGTTGTGGCAACTGCGAAAACTTTTGAAATGCCTCTGTGCAGATCATTCCTGCCGTGCTAGGTTGAGCATATGTGACGATCGTAAAAAAGTCGACATACAGAATTGGATGTAGACAATTTGGACAGAGGCAATTGGGGAAGCAGCACTCGGAAGGACAGATCGCATGAAACTTGCCACCTTGCGGACAGCCGGCGGAGGTACGACGGCGGCGCTCGCCACGGGCGCCGACTCTTACCTGGTGCTGCCGGCCAACGACGTCGGGGCGCTTCTGGCCCGGCCGGAGTGGCGGACCATCGTGGAAAAGGCTGCAGCTGCGACCCATCAGGACGTCATTTCCGGCGCCGACGCAGACTTCGGCCCGCTCCTTCCGCGGGCGGGCAAAGTGATCTGCTGCGGACTGAACTATGGCGACCACATCCAGGAAATGGGACGTGAGCTTCCCGAATACCCCACACTTTTCGCGAAGTATGCAGACACCCTGATCGGCGCCTCGGATCCTGTGGAAGTCCATGGCAGCGTCCGCGTCGACTGGGAAGCCGAGCTCGCCGTCGTCGTTGGTTCTGAGCTGTTCCGCGCCGACGAGGACCAGGCCCGCGCGGCAATTGCCGGTTACACCGTTGCCAACGATGTCTCCATGCGCGACTGGCAAAGCCGGACGCTGCAGTGGTTCCAAGGCAAGGCCTTCGACCGAACCACACCGGTGGGCCCGGTCCTGCTGACCGCGGACGAGGCAGGCGACGACTTCGAGCTCCGCGGCTACGTCAACGGAGAGCTTGTGCAGCAAGGGAACACCAGCACCTTGGTGTTCAGCCCGGCGCAGCTCCTTTCCTACATTTCGCAGTTCACCATGCTGCGTCCAGGCGACCTCGTTCTCACGGGAACGCCCGGGGGAGTCGGCATGGGCATGACCCCGCCACGCTTCCTGAACGACGGCGATGTCCTCACCACCGAAATTGACGGGATCGGCAGGCTCGAAAACCTGTTCCGGATCCACGCACCCGTCACCGCAAACGCCTAACAGCAGCATCAACCACTTCAAAGGAGAGACCACCATGAGCCAAACAGCCACCGAATACCGCCTTGAAGGCGACAACTCCATCTACGCCCAGGCTGACGGCAAGGTAGTTCCGGTCGTTACCCGGGCCGGCGCAGAGGACACCAACACCGCCCAGTCCGGCGATTGCATCCGCGTCTCCGGCGTCAGCATCCAGCACACGCCCGCCACCAAGATCTGGTTCGGCCAGGTCTCCAACACTCCGGGCTACCGCTCGCTGCCGCACCACCACGGCGAGGCCGAGACTGGCGGCTACGTGCTGCGCGGCCACGGACGCATCTACTTCGGCGAGAACTACCAGGAATTCATCGACATGAAGGCCGGGGACTGGGTGTTCGTGCCGCCGTTCATGCCGCACGTTGAGGCCAACATGTCCGTCACCGAGGAGCTCGTGTGGCTCACCGCGCGCACTCCCGAGAACCTCGTGGTCAACCTCGAGGACGTTGCGGACGAAACCCTCGCCGACTACCGCAGGGCATAGCCGCCATGATCACTGGAACCTTGACGTCGGAGACCTTCCTCAGGGCGGTCGACCTTACGCCGGTGGCCGCGGAGATCCACGATGAAGCGTATGAGGCAAGCACGCAGTACGTGCCGTGGCCCAAGGCTTACGGCGGAGACATGGTGGCCCAGGCGGCCGCGGCCATGATGCGCTCGGTGGACGCTGACCGGCAGCTGCACTCGATGCACAGCTACTTCATGCGACCTGTCGACGTCGGTTCCAGCGTTCGCTACGAAGTGGAGCGTTTGCGCGATGGTCGCGGGTACTCCACCCGCACCGTCCGCGGCTTCCAAAACGGCAAGCCCGTGTACGCGGCGATGGGTTCCTTCCAGGTTCCCGAGGACGGACCGGACTTCCAGCCTGAGGCCCCAGCCGCCGTCGAGCCTGAATCGCTCCGCAGCGCAGCAGACGTGCTGGACGGCATCGCCGGCCCGGCCGCAGACTACTGGTCCACGGGCCGTAGTTTCGACATGCGGCATGTTCCCGGGCCGGTATATGTCGAGGTGGAAGGCGGCTCCGTGCCGCAACAGGCCATTTGGGTCAAGGCCTTTGACAGCCTGCCCGACGACGCCGACCTCCACCGCGCCGCGCTGGCATACGTGTGCGACTACACGATCCTGGAGCCGCTCCTCCGCGTGAATGGACTCAACTGGTCCAGCCCGGGCCTCGCCACCGCCAGCCTCGACCACTCGATGTGGTTCCACCGCGATGGCCGCGCCGACGACTGGGTCCTCTACGCCCAGGAAGCCGTCTCTGGTCAGAGCAACCGCGGACTGGCCATGGGCCGCTTCTTCGACAGGCAAGGAAGGCTCATCGCCACCGTCGCCCAAGAAGGCATGATCCGCGCCTGAAGCGCCTGACGCCTGACCATCCCAACCACCCCTGACGCACCACTGAAAGGAACGGCCATGACATACACGGCATCGGCCCACGTGGACACGTTCACGCGCGACCACCTGCCGCCTGCCAACACCTGGCCGGCGCTCGAATTCGTCCTGCCCGAACTCCAGTACCCCGGAGCGGCTCAACGCCGCGGCCGTGCTCATCGACAACGCCGTCGCTGAACACGGTCCGGAGCGTCCGGCACTCCGGACGCCTGATGGCACAGTCTGGACGTACGGAGAGTTGCAGCAGCGCGCCAACCAAGTCGCCCAGGTCCTTACGGAGGACCTTGGCGTGGTCCCGGGCAACCGCGTGTTGCTGCGTGGCCCCAACAACCCGTGGATCGTGGCCGCCTGGCTTGGCGTCCTGAAAGCGGGCGCAGTGGTTGTCACCACCATGCCCATGCTGCGGTCCAGCGAGGTGGCTACTCTGATCCAGCTCACCAAGCCGGTGGTTGCGATCTCCGACTACCGCTTTGTGGACGAGCTCGCCGCGGCCGCAGGGGACGACATCACTGTCCTCACGTACGGAGCGGAAAACGCGTTCGGCGACGACGGCGACCTCACCGCGCGCTGTGAGTCCAAGAGCGGGAAGTTCACGGCAGCGGACACGTCCGCGGACGACGTCGCCCTCTTGGGTCCGACGTCGGGCACTACCGGTGTGCCGAAGGTGACCATGCACTTCCACCGGGACATCCTGGCCAACGCCGACACGTTCGCCCGCTACATCCTGCAGCCCACGGCGGACGACGTCTTCGCCGGTTCGCCGCCGCTCGCGTTCACGTTCGGGCTAGGCGGTTTAGTGGTGTTCCCGTTGCGGTTCGGTGCGTCTTCACTGCTGACCGAACGCGCTGCGCCGGTGGAGTTGGCCGAAAATGCGGCCGCCGCCGGTGCGACCATCCTGTTCACGGCGCCCACCGCTTACCGGGCAATCCTGAAGGAGAACCGGGGCGATCTCCTCCGCAGCCTGCGCATCGCCGTTTCCGCCGGCGAGCACCTGTCCAAGGAAACGTGGCACGCCGTCCACGAGGCCACAGGCCTGCGTCTGGTCAACGGCATCGGCGCCACCGAAATGCTGCACGTCTTCATTTCTGCGGCGGGCGACGACATCCGGCCCGGCACCACGGGCCGGGCAGTTCCCGGTTACCGGGCAACGATCCTCGACGACGACGGCAACGAACTCGGTCCCGGGCAGGTTGGCCGTTTGGCGGTCATTGGCCCCACCGGCTGCCGCTACCTCGATGACGCCCGCCAGGCGAACTACGTCGTCAACGGCTGGAACGTCACCGGGGACACGTTCATCAAGGACGAGGACGGCTACTTCACGTACCAGGCCCGCTCGGACAACATGATCGTCTCCTCCGGCTACAACATCGGTGCGCCCGAGGTTGAGTCCGCCATTGACCAGCACCCGGACGTGGTGGAGAACGCGGTCATCGGCGTCCCGGACCCGGAGCGCGGCAGCATCGTCTGTGCGTTCATCGTGCTGCGCGAAGGCGTCACAGGCGACGCCGGAAAGCGCAAGGACATCCAGGACTTCGTCAAGAAGACCATCGCCCCGTACAAGTACCCGCGGGACATCCGGTTCGTCACTGAATTGCCACGCAATCCCAGCGGCAAGCTGCAGCACTTCAAGCTCCGTGACGGCCTCTTCGGCGGCGGTACTACGAGCGAAACCCAAGAACTTACCCCCGCCGGCCAGAGCCAGGCGTGAGAAGGAGCCAAACCATGAAGATCGCAATCGTTGGAGGCGGCCCCGGTGGCCTGTACTTCGCAGCACTGATGAAGCAGCTGGACCCGTCACACGACATCACCCTCTGGGAACGCAACGCTGCGAGCGACACCTTTGGGTTCGGCGTCGTGTTTTCCGATGAGACGCTTGGCGGCATCGGCAACGCCGACGCCGTGGTGGCGGACTACATGAGCCGCCGGTTCGCCCGCTGGTCCGATATCGACATCCACTTCGGCGGCCAGACGATGACCGTGGGCGGCCAGGGCTTCGCGGCCATGAGCCGCAAGGAACTGCTCGAGCTGCTCCAGCGCCGCTGCGCCGAGCTCAACGTGGACCTGCGCTTCCAGACCATGGCACCGGCCATTGAGGAACTCGAAGCCAACTACGATCTCGTGCTGGCCGCAGACGGCGTCAACTCGCAGATCCGCGCCAAGTACGCCGAATCCTTCGGCCCGGACCTGGACCCGCGCATCAACAAATACATGTGGCTCGGTACGGACCAGGTGTTCGAAGCCTTCAAGTTCTTTGTGAAGGAAACCGAGTGGGGCGTCATGCAGATCCACGGCTACCCGTACTCGGATGAGGGCTCCACGTTCATCGTCGAAATGCACGAGGACGTGTGGCGGGCGGCCGGCTTCGACGAGACCGCCAATGATGTCTTCCCTCCCGGCGTATCCGACGAAAAAGCAATCGCCAAAATCCGTTCGATCTTTGCCGAGGAACTGGACGGCTACGAAGTCCTGTCCAACAACTCCAAGTGGCTGAACTTCAACACCGTGCGTAACCAGAGCTGGCGCCACAACAACGTGGTGCTGGTGGGCGATGCTGCCCACACCGCGCACTTCTCCATCGGCTCCGGCACCAAGCTCGCCATGGAGGATTCCCTCGCCTTGGCGGCCTGCCTCCACGAACACCCGGACGTCGAGTCCGCGCTGTCCGCCTATGAGGCCGAGCGCCGGCCCGTGGTGGCGTCCACCCAGCGTGCCGCCCAGGCCTCGTTGGAGTGGTTCGAGCGCATCGGCCAGTACAAGGACCAGGACCCCACGCAGTTCGCCTTCAACCTGCTGACCCGCAGCCGGCGCATCACTCAGGAAAACCTGCGCCTTCGCGACCCCGAGTTCGCGGAGGCGGTGGACCGCAACTTCGCAGATGCCCACGGCCTCGCCGAGACCGCTCCGGCCATGTTCCAGCCGTTCCGCATCGGTGAGCTGGAAGTGAAGAACCGGATCGTGGTCTCGCCCATGGACATGTACTCCGCCGTCGACGGCATCCCGGGTGACTTCCACAAGGTCCACCTCGGTTCCAAGGCGCTTGGCGGAGCCGGCCTGGTCATGACTGAAATGGTCTGCGTCTCTGAGGCAGGCCGCATCACCCCCGGCTGCAGCGGCCTCTACACGGACAGCCAGCGCGACAGCTGGAAGGAAATCGTGGACTTCGTCCACGCCCGCTCCACCGCGAAGATCGGCGCCCAGCTTGGCCATTCCGGCCGCAAGGCGTCCACCAAGCTCATGTGGGAGGGCATCGACGAGCCCCTGGAGTCCGGCAACTGGCAGGCAGTTGGCCCCTCTGCGCTGCCCTACGGTCCCGGCAGCCAGACCCCTGTGGAACTCGATCGTGACGGCATGGAAGCCATCAAGGAAGAATTCGTCGCCGCGGCGCTCCGGGCTGAGCAGGCAGGTTTCGACCTCCTCGAGATCCACGCCGCCCACGGCTACCTGCTCTCCTCTTTCCTCTCGCCGGTTTCCAACCGCCGGACGGACGAATACGGTGGCAGCCTGGAGAACCGCCTGCGGTTCCCGCTGGAAGTGTTCGACGCCGTTCGCGCGGCCTGGCCTGCAGCCAAGCCCGTGACGGTGCGCATCTCGGCGACTGACTGGATCGAGGGCGGGAACACCTCCGACGATTCGGTTGAGATTGCCCGGGCATTCGTCACCCACGGCGCTGCCGGTCTGGATATCTCCACGGGCCAGGTGGCAAAGGAAGAGAAGCCCGCCTACGGACGCAGCTACCAGACGCCGTTCGCTGACCGGATCCGGCAGGAAGTCGCCGCCCCCGCGGGCGTGGCTGTGATCGCCGTCGGCGCCATCTCCAGCTACGACGACGTGAACTCGATCCTCCTCGCGGGCCGCGCGGACCTCATCGCCTTGGGCCGCACGCACCTGTACGATCCCCAGTGGACCCTGCATGCCGCCGCTGAACAGGAATACCAGGGCCCCGGCGCACAGTGGATTCCGCAGTTCCATGCCGGACGCCGCAAACCGCCGAGCTCCCGCACCGACGCCGTACGTCCGCGCCTGTCCCTGTTGCGGGAACCGGACGCTGAAGCAGCCAACACCCACCTGCGCTGGACGCCCGCGTCCGCCGCCGCGTCGGTTCTGGTGAAGTAACCATGGCCACCGCACCCGTGGATGACTGGAAGGTACCCAAGCGGACCACGGGAATTGTCCTGTTCTGCTGCTGGATGGCCATTCTCGCCGAAGGTTACGACGTCGGCGTCCTGGGAGCCGTACTGCCGGCTCTGGCTGAGTACAAGGAATGGAACCTGAGCCCGCTGCAGCTGGGCGGACTAGGTTCATATGCCTTGATCGGCATGCTTATTGGCGCCCTGTTCATCGGCACGCTCAGCGACCTCGTTGGCCGCAAGAAGATGCTCTTGGCGTCCATGGTGATCTTCACGCTCACCCAGGCCGGTGCCGCGTGGGCTCCGACCCCCGAACTGTTCGGGCTCTTCCGCTTCATCGGCGGTCTGGGCATGGGCGGCGTCATCCCGGTGGCGGCAGCCCTGACCATCGAATATTCGGCCCCGAACAAGCGGTCCTTCAACTACGGACTCATGTACTCGGGCTATTCGCTAGGCATTGTAGCGGCCGCGCTGGCTGCATTGTTCGTGCTGCCCTCCGGCGGATGGCGCGCGGTCATCGCCATCGGTGCGGTGCCGATCGTGCTCCTGCCCATCATTTGGAAGTTCCTCCCTGAGTCCCTGGAATACCTCGAGTCCAAGGGGCGCAGCCTCGAAGCCCGATCGTTGGCTTCCAAGCTGAAGATCGCGGATTACACACCGGTGGCACCCGCGCCGGCGGTCAAGGGGGGCGCCGGGGCCCAGCCGGCGGATCCGTGGTGGAAGACCATCACCACGATGTTCTCCCAGAAGTACGTGCGGTCCACAGTCTTCTTCTGGATCTCGCTGTTCTGCGGACTGGTCCTGGTCTACGGACTAAACACGTGGCTACCGAGCATCATGAAGAAGGCCGGCTACGACCTCGGCTCGTCCTTGACGTTCCTTTTGGTGTTCAGCCTTGCTTCCGCGATTGGTGGCCTGATCCTGGGCCGCGCGGCAGACAAGTACGGCAAGAAGCTCATCCTGGTGGTGTTCTACCTCCTGGGTGGCCTGGGCATCATGCTGCTCGTCTTCCCCAACACCATGGTGGTCAACCTCCTGTTCGTGGCCTTCGCGGGCGTTGGCTCCATCTCGACCTCGCTGGTCCTCACGGGCTACATCGCCGACTACTACCCGGCCAAGATCCGCGGTACGGCGACCGGTTGGGCATTGAGCTTCGCCCGCCTGGGTGCCATTTCCGGACCCTTAATCGGCGGCTGGATAGCTGGTTCCAAGCTGCCGTTCGAGGCCAACTTCGGCATCTTCGCCGGCATCGCAGTGCTGGCTGCAGGGGCTGTGGCGATGATCCCCAAGCCCAAGCCCGAGGCGCCCGTTCTTGCCTCCAGCGCGGAGCCGGAAGAAGAGAACGCCGGCGTCGGCGTCCGCTAGGAGAACCATGGATCACACTGAGACGCGGGGGTATCCGGGATATCCGCAGGCAAGCGTCCACCGCACGGTGGAATGGGTGGACACCGACGCCTCCGGCCACCAGCACAATTCGGCCATCATGCGCTGGGTTGAGGCTGCCGAGGCAGAGCTATTCCGGAACCTGCAGTTGACGGACTACTTCCCGGTTGCACCCCGCGTCCAGCAAGTGGTCAATTACAAGGCCAAGCTGTGGTTCGGCCAGCGCGTCACCGCAACGGTGAAAATCCACGCGCTCGGCCGAACCTCGCTGACAATGGCGTTCGAGGTTCGGAGCGAGGCAGGCGGCACTCCCGACCCGGACGCGACCGATCCGCCATACTCCCGACGACGGCTCCTCGGGCAGCGGAGCTGTGGCGGCTTTCGGCACGGTCACCACTGTGCACGTTCCCGCTGGCGCCACTGCTGCCCAGCCCTGGCCAGAGCATTTCGTCCGTGTTTTGCGGGGCCAATAGCCCGGCGTGACCGACGGGCCTCAGTGTTCATCCCGGGACCCCGCGGCCAGCAGTCTCAAGTGAGCTCCGCCTTGGCCATGATCATCAACGGACGGGACAGTTCCCGCCCCTATGATGAACATGAATGGCGCCTGACTTGTGGCGCGGAAATGAGGATCCTTCAATGCTCGCCGTCCCGGCACCCCCGGCTCGCCACCAGCAACTCATCGTCACAATTTTCGGTCTGTATGGCCAGGGTGTTGGGGATGCGCTGCCGGTCTCCGCGCTGATTTCCATGCTGGGGACGCTCGGCTATGACGCGCCGGGTGTCAGGTCCTCGGTGTCGAGGCTCAAAGCCAAAGGTGTCCTCAAGAGCGTCCGTGAGGGCGGCATTGCGAAGTACAAGATCTCGGAATCGATCAGCGACGTCTTCCGGGAAGGCGACCGGAGAATCTTCGCGCCGGAGCAGCCGGCTCCCGTGGACACGTGGGTCCTGGCGGTTTTCTCTGTGCCGGAGTCTATGCGTAACCGCAGGCACCAGCTGCGCTCGGAGCTGTCCGCGCTGGGGTTCGGCTCGGTGGCCTCGGGAGTCTGGATCGCTCCCGCGCGGAAGCTGGAACAAGCCAAGGAACGCCTCACCGCGAGCGGGCTCATCCAGTTCGTGGATCTGTTCCGCAGCGACTACGTTTTTGACGGCCCCATGCGACCCAAGATCTCCGAATGGTGGGACCTCAAGGAACTCGACGAGCAATTTACCGAGTTCCTTGAGGTCTACGAAGGCGCGGAACAGCAATGGTCTGAACTTGTGGGAGATGACCCCGAGGCCGCGCTCGCGGGATCCACGGAAGAACTGCGGCGCGATGCCTTCCGCTACTACATCCCCATGCTGACCATGTGGCGGCGCTTCCCGTACCGTGACCCGAACCTGCCGGCCGACTACCTCCCGCCAGACTGGCATGGCCCGGCAGTCCGCAGGACGTTCCTGGCCGTGCACCGTTTGGCCGCGCCCTTGGCCGCGGCGTACGCCCGCGACCTCATCAGCGGCTGAAGCCCAGCCGCTGACCAACTCAGGCGAAAGGCTGGCCGGCGACATAGCGCCAGCCGCCACCGCTGGGCTACCCGGCCGTCGTCGTGCTCTACGCCGTAGTCAGTGGCTACGCCAATGAGGAGACACGCTAGTCGACCGTGAAGATGCTGATGACCACCCGGCCGGGCTGCCGTTCTCCCGTCCCGAGCGTGAGGCGCGTATTCAGCCAGTCCAGGGCGGGGGAGGCGGTGGTGAGCCGGGGCCAGCAGCGGAAGTAGATCCTTGCGGGATCGACGGCGGCGCCGGAGTTCAGCAGTTCGATGTCCCGGGCCGTGCCGTGCCGGAGGGCGGTGTTGTGCACGAAGATCCGGTCGCCGTCGTCGGTTTCCAGGACGTACCGGGCGTCCAGTTCCGTCAGGGTGGGGCCGCGGAGGAACTGGTAGTCGGCGCCGCCCGGCAGGACCCTCCCGTTGAGGGCCGGCCCGCGGACGGTTCCGCCGGTGATCGGGACCATGCGGCGGTGACCCTCCGGTGTGGGGCCGACGTCCACCGGCTCCCCGACACTGACGGACACCTCCGTCAGGAAGGAGAGTCCGGGCGGCGCCGGAAACGGGGCGGTCACAGGATGCCGGCGGTCAGCCGGCTCGGGTGGCCCTCGCCGAACAGGATGGACTGCCGGGCAACGATCGTCTCGGCGGAGTCGATACGCGAGCTTGCCCGTGTTGAGGTTCCGGTCCCAGCGGGGATGGCAGCTGGAGGTGATCTGGACGCGGAGCCGCTCACCGGGCGCAAAGGTGTAGGCCGTCTGCCAGAGACTGACGGTGTATTCGTACGGGCGGCCGGGTTCGATCGGGGAGGGCTCGTGGCCGGGCTCCCACAGCCCGGTGCCCGCGTAGCTGTCCCGCCAGGACGCACGGATGATCCCGTCGGCCAGGCCCAGCGACGTGCCGTCCGGAGTGACCCGGCAGAGGCGCACCACGAAATCGGTGTCGACGGCGGAGGACGCGGCGAAGAAGGTGGCGCTGACCTCGCCGAAGATGGTCACCGGTGCGTCGAACGGCGCCGTGGTGAAGGTCAGGACGTCGTCGCGCGCCTCGACCGCCTGCTGGTGGGCCGGTCCTGCGGGGACGGCGCCGTGGATCATGGTGGCCCCGCCCGCCGTGGGGACCGGGTCCAGGGGGTCGTAGTCGTATTCGACGGAGCCACCGGATCCCGGCGTGTCCCGCAGCGACCCGTCAGCGCCGAGGAACCAGGAGCGGTGGCTGCGCGGCGAAGGCAGCTCATCAAAACCGCGCCACTGGTTTTCGCCCATGAAATAGAGCAGCACGGCCGGGACGTTGCGGAGCCGTTCGGGTTCGTCCTTGAGCACGGCGTCGAACCAGGCCGTCTGGAGCCCGGAAAGGTCACCGAGGCCGTTCATCATGCCCCCGGCCGCGTTCAGTCCGAAGCTCACATCGGGGTAGCCGCCGGAGAAGTTCGTGTGGGCCCAGGGGCCCACGATAAGCCGAGGCGCAGGCGCAGCCCCCGTTCGGCTGTGCTCCAGCTGCATCGCGTACTGGGAGAGGGTGCTGGGGCAGAAGATGTCGAACCAGCCGCCGATGTGCAGCGTGGGCAATGACACCGGCGTGATGGATGCTTCGTCCCACAGGCGCGTGAAGCTGTTCCCCGGCGATTCTCCGGCCGAGGGAAGGACATGGCGGTTCATGAATGTGCCAAGCCGTGTTGAGAGTTCCCGCAGGGGCAGGGTGCCGAAGGCGCTGCCGTCGGAAAGCGACCGGTCCAGATCCAGCCACGTCTGGAATTCCTTGCCCTGCAGTTCCGGGTCGCCCGCAAATTCGCGCAGGAGTTCGTTGGCTGAGATCGACGCGTGGCCCCAGCTGAACCGGCTGCCGAGCTCGTAGGCGCCGCCGCGGTAGAGAGAGCCGTTGTTCGCGTTGGCCCCGGCGGAGATGCCGGGCGAGAGGGCAGCGAGCCCGTTCGGAGCCAGGGACGCTGCCCGCCACTGCGTCTCCGCGAAGTAGGAGCGGCCCCACATCCCCACGGCACCGTTGGAGTACGGCAACCGCGCCGCCCACTCGACGGTTGCAGCGCCGTCGGACGCTTCATTGGCGGACGGGTCGAAGTCCCCGTCGGAACCGAAGCGCCCGCGGCAGTCCTGCATGATGACCACGTAGCCCGCGGCCGCGACCGTTACGGGGTTGAAGTAGGCGGAGTTGACGGAGAGGTCGCGTCCGTAGGGCGTCCTGGTCAGCAGAACCGGGCACGGATCCCCGTCCGCCGGGCGGTACACCGTCGATCGCAGGATGGTGCCATCCGGCATCTGGGTTTCGACGTCTTGTTCAATTAGCACGGGTTTTAGCGCGGTGCGCGGTGTCACGGAAGGTTCCTCACTGGTTTGTTCAGGGACAGCGCGAGGGGAGCGGCCAGGTGCTGCCCGGCCGCTCCCCTCCGCGCTGTCCGGGGATCAGGATTTAGGCGTTGGCGGATTCCTTGGTACCCAGCGCCTCGGTGGGGACGTTGTAGGTTTCCTTGACCCAGATGGCGGTGACGGCCGCCGAAGCAAGGCAGCAGGCCGCCGTGAAGGCGGCCACGGGAATCCATCCAGTGGGGCCAGGCTGGACGATCGCTGCCGCGATGGCCGGGGCGAAGCCGGTGACAACGAGGCCCAGCTGCGAGGCGGTGGCTGCGCCGGAGTAGCGGATCTTCGTCGGGAACATTTCGGCCGTCATGGCCGGGCCCAGCGGGTTGACCATGCCGTAGCCCACGGTCATGAAGAGGATGCCGCTGGCGAAGATCAGCGGAATGGACGCGGTGCTGATGGACCAGAAATAGGCGAAGGCGGCCACGGCGCAAATGATGTTGCCGGTGATGAAGACCGGCTTGCGGCCGATCCGGTCGGCCAGAATGCCGGCGTAGGGCTGGGCGATGATGCCCAGGGCGGCCGTGGCGATGGTGACCCCGAGCATCGCAGCAGAGGGGATCCCGAATTTTCCGGTCGCATAGGCCAGCCCGAAGGCCGCGAAGACCGAGGACACCACGCTCCAGAGCCCGAAGAAGATGACTTTGACGATCGTGCGCCAGTGATCGCGCAGGACCACCTTGATGGGCAATTCCTTCTCGGTTTCAGCCTCCTTCGCGGCTTCGAAGACCTCGGACTCGGGCAGCCGGAGGCGGATGTAGAGGCCGACGGCGACCACCAGGATGCTGGCGAGGAACGGCAGGCGCCATCCCCAGCTGAGCAGGTCTTCCTGCGGGAGGAGGGACACTGCGAGGAAGGCCAAAGAGGCGAGCATGATCCCGGCCACGGCGCCGGTGTTGACCCAGCTGCTGTAGAAGGCCCGTTTGTTGCTGGGGGCATGTTCCATGGTCATGGTGACGGCGCCGACGGATTCGCCGGCGGCGGAGGCTCCCTGGAGCGCGCGCAGGACGATCAGGAGCACCGGGGCGGCCGCACCGATGGCGGATGCCGGCGGCAGGCAGCCAATGAGGAAGGTGGCCACGCCCATGACGACGAGCGTCAGGACCAGCATCTGGCGCCGTCCGAGACGGTCGCCGAAGTGGCCGATCACGCTGGCCGCGAGGGGCCGGACGACGTAGCCGATGCCGATGGTGGCCATGGACAGGATGGTGCCGAGGGCGGGATCGATGCCGGGGAAGAAGATCTTGTTGAAGATCAGGGCGGACGCTGAACCGTAGATGAAGAAGTCGTAGTACTCCAGGGTGCTGCCGATGAAACTGGCGGTGGCGGCACGGCGGGCATGTTTGGTTCCCTCGGGGGAACCGGGGCGGGCCTGTTCCGCGGGCGGCGTCAACGGCGTCGGCGGAACGATGGGACCAGCGGTCATTGCGGATCTCCTAGGTGGGCAGGTGATTAGCACCTGAAACGGTGAGGCTGGGAAAGATCTGTGGCTCGCATGCTGAGCAGGGCGGCGGGGTCGGCTGTGGCCTCCGTCACTCTGGATGCAATGTTATGCACTTGTACTTACGCCCGTCAATCTATGTGCAAAATAAAGATGACAGCGGAAGCGGCTGGCATGATGGAGGCGTGATGAGCGAGCGGCCGGCCTCCGTACCCGGCATGGACCCGGACCTGGCCATCGACTTTCCGCGGCCTTTGAAGGGGCCCTCCACCCAACACCAGCTGCTCACCCTGCTGGTCGACTACTGGTTCAATAGCGAGGAATGGCTGCCGTCCCGGCTCATCGCCGCCCTGGCCGCGGGCCTGGGGATCACGGCGTCGGCGACGGCGACGGCGCTGAGCCGCCTGGCGTCCCGGGGCGTCCTGGAACAATCGAGTGCCGGGCGTACGTCGCGTTACCGCATCACCCAGGGCGCGCGAAACCGGCTGCGCCACGGCTTCGAGCAGGTCTCCGTCTTCGGCGAACAGTCCCGCCACTGGGACGGCACCTGGACCGTCATCGTCTTTTCCATTCCGGAGACGTCGCGGGATGTCCGCGAAATGTTCCGCTCACGCTTGCGTTGGCGCGGGTTCGCGCCGCTGTTCGGGGCGGTGTGGGTCTCGCCGCGCGACCACTCCGCAGAACTCGAAAACACCTGCAAGGGCTACGGCGTGGAGGACTACGTCATCTTCCGCACTGCGGAATCCAGCCTCCGCGGCAAACGGCTCGTCGAGGCCTGGTCGCCGCAGGAGTTCAGGGAACAGTACCGGCCGTTTACCGAAAAATTCACGCCCTGGGCGGAACGCCTCGACGCCGGAACGGTCAGCCCGGCGGAGGCCTTCCGGGTCAGGACCGAACTGATGGACGCGTGGCGGGCCTTCCCGTGGAGTGACCCGGACCTTCCCGCAGAGCTCCTGCCGGAAGCGTGGCCCCGGACTGAGGCCAGGGACCTGCTGGTGCGCCTCTACGACGGGCTCGCGGACGCCGCCACCGCCTATGTCGAGGAAGTCGTGGCCCGGGAAGCGCCCGAACTGGCCGGCACGGCGCGGGCACTGTCGGTGACATCCGGACTCTAAACCGGTCCGGTCTCACCAACACGCCCGGGCCAGCCGATCCTCGTCAGGCACCATTCCTCACTTCGGAAGCGCCGGCGCGTCCATCAGTTGCGGGAACGTGTGTGCCAACTGCAGGGCCACCAGCGTCACCACCTGGTTCTCGTTGATGGACCGGCCGAGCAGCTCAGCGGCACGCTTGACCCGGTACGCCACGGTGTTCGTGGCCAGATGCAGTGCCTGAGCTGCGGCGAGGCGACTGCTGCCGGCCATCAGGAAGTGCCGCAGGGTGTCGCGGATGTCGGTCAGTTTCTGGTCCGGACCCAGCAGACCGGCGAGCTGGACCTGAACGAACCTGGCCGCCCCCTCCGGATCGGCAACAAGCAGCGCCAGCATGCCAGCGTCCTCGTAATCCCAGAACTTCTGCCGCGGCGAAAGCCGCGCCACCAAGGCAGCCTGCTGGGCCTCAAAGTGGCTTTCGCGCAACCCCGAAAGCCCCGAGCCGGGCCGTCCGGCCGCGAGCTGGATCCAGTCGGGGCGGGGTACTTCACGCAGCGCGCTCATCACCGAAGGGGCCGGGCGGGTGTTGAACGCCCACCAGAACAGCGTGGTGCCCTGGAGCTCGATGGTCAGGAAACCCGTCGCGCCCAGCGACTGCGCGGCGTCCGTGCCGAAACGCTGGCGCGCGGCATCGCGGTTCGGGATGTGGCCGCTCGTGGAGGGCCGGCCCAAGGCGATCAGATGGTGCCCGCTCAGCCGGAGGCCTAGGATGCGTTCGGCGTCTTCGGCGGGCTCTTCGCCGTCGAGAATTGCCGTGAGAACCCTCAACCGTTCGGCCGGAAGCCTGCCATGCCAGAGGGAGAGCTCGTCCTCGTAACCGCGCATGAGGTCGCTGACGTAGGAGTTCACGTAGGAAAATAGGGCCGCATTCAGCTCGCGCACTTCAGCGACCATGCGATCCGCAGGAACTTCCCGCTCGATGACGGCCAGCAGCGCGTCCTGAACCCGGGTGTGGCAGGCCCAGACAGTGCGCAGCACGCTCGCGATGGGGACGCCCTGACGCACGGACAACCGGACATTCTCCTGGGCGCCGCGAGGGGCGACAATGTCAGCCGCGACAGTGCCGCGATGCAAGCCGATCAGGGTTGTCAGCAGGCACGCTTCACAGCCCTCCCGCTCGGTGCCGGTCATCATGCCGGG
This sequence comes from uncultured Actinomycetota bacterium, assembly GCA_963810895.1. GTDB lineage: Bacteria > Actinomycetota > Actinomycetes > Actinomycetales > Micrococcaceae > Arthrobacter. Next base: position 84,322 of record CAWEPM010000003.1, on the reverse strand, counting down.
CGTTCCGGCGAGGCTGAAGTCTTCATCCACCAGGCGGACTATGTCCGCGGCAGTCTCCGCCGCCCACGCCGTGGCGGGCACCCCGATTTCCGCCTCGGCGCTGGCAATGATCTCCGGATCTGATGCCGGACCGTCCCCGAGGGCGGACGCTTTCGGGCGGAGACTATCCATCCAATTCATCACCGCTACAAACCACCTTTGGTCTTGGTCCCGAGGGCCCAGTATAGATTCCGCGCCCCTGCCTCCTTGCTGCCGGCCGTCTGCTCCCGGACGCCATAGTCGGCTGCTTTTCTTGCTCTCCGGCACCAAGAACCCGTCATGTGTCCCAACCCACACTTGATAGCAACGGTGTTCGGAGCTGAACACCCGTCAAGCAACGGAGCGTGACACAGCACATGACAACCACCACTGAACTCCAAGACTCGTCATCCATCTTGGACCAGGCCATTGCGCGAATGACCGAAGTCCTCGGCGCCGACGCCGTCCTGCTGGACGAGAGCCAGGTCAAGGACTTCCGCGACCCCTACGAGGGCGACGATGCAAAGGACTACCAACCCTCCTTCGTGGTCCAGCCCTCCACCGTGGAAGAAATCCAGGCCGTGGTCCGGATCGCCAACGAACTGCAGATCCAGCTCTGGACCTCCTCCACCGGACGCAACTACGGCTATGGCGGCTCCGCGCCGGTGGTCAACGGCTCCGTGGTCCTGAGCCTGCGCCGCATGAACAAGATTCTGGAAATCAATGAAGCCGCCGGCTACGCCCTGCTGGAGCCCGGCGTGAGCTTCTTCGACCTCTACAACGAGATCAAGGCCCGCGGGCTGAAGCTCTGGATCTCCGTCCCGGACCTCGGCTGGGGCAGCATCGTCGGCAACACCCTGGACCACGGTTACGGCTACACCGTCAACGGCGACCACGCCAGCGCCGTCTGCGGCATGGAAGTGGTCCTCGCCTCCGGCGAAGTGGTCCGCACCGGCCTCGGCGCCATCAGCAGCAGCCCCATGTGGCAGCGCCACAAACGCGGCTTCGGCCCCTCCCTGGACAGCCTGTTCATGCAGTCCAACTTCGGCATCGTGTCCAAGATGGGCGTCTGGCTCATGCCCGAGCCCGAGGTATTCACCACGGGGGCGATCATCTGCCACAACGACGAGGACATCGCCCCGCTCATCGACGCGCTCCGCCCTCTGGTGCTGGACGGCACCATCCAGGGCCTCCCGCTGATCACCAGCTCACCGGAACCCGAGGACGGTCGGGCCAACCCGATGCAGGACACCACCGGGATGTCGAAGGCGGCGAAGCTGTCCGCGACACTGCCCCCGGGGCGCTGGCACGCCCGCATCGCCTTCTACGGCCACGAAGCCATAGTGGAGGCACGGCGCCGCATTGTCACCGATGCCGTGGCCCACCTTCCCGGCGTCACCGTGGACCTAAGGTCCTACCGCGGCGACGTCAGCCCGGAAGAAGTGCACCCCCTGGACCTGGTCCCGGCCGGCATCCCTAACATGTTCCTGCTGGACATGATGAAGAAGCACATCGGCGAAAACGTTGGCCACATCGACTTCTCGCCCGCGATCCCGTTCGACGGCGAATCCGCCGCCAAGCACGAGCTCATGGTCCGCACCATCCTCGAAGAAGCCGGACTGGTGGCGGGCTTCGGCTGGATCGCCAACACCCGCAGCCTCGTGGGCGCCTGCATGGTCTTCTTCGACGTGAACGACCCTGCCGAAGCGGCAGCCGCACACGCCGCCGTCGAACTCATGTGTGAAAAGGCCGCCGAATGGGGCTGGAGCGAATACCGCGCCCACCCCTCGCTGATCGAGCACGTGGCAGAGAACTTCGACTTCAACGATCATGCCTTGAACCGGCTCTACACCTCCCTCAAGGACGCTCTGGACCCCGCCGGAACGCTCTCGCCGGGCAACCACGGCATTTGGCCCTCGTCGGCCAAGAACTCCTAGAACTCCAATACCGAAAGGCACCACCATGTGGGAGACAGACAACAAGTTCCTCAACGGCCCCTTCACCCCCTGGCATGAGGAGACCGAAGCCTTCGACCTCGAGGTCATCGGCAAGATTCCCGATGACCTCGACGGAGCACTGTTCCGCACCGGGTCCAACCCCAAGTTCAAGCCGCGCAACACGGACCGGTACCACTGGTTCGAAGGTGACGGCATGGTCTACGCTACCTACCTCCGCGACGGCAAGGCCGCCTACCGGAACAAGTGGGTCATGACCGACGCGCTGAAAGTCGAGATGGAGGCGGGGGAGGCGGTCTACTCCGGGTTCGTCAACGGCGGCACGGCCCCATCGCTGCCGGCCGGCGCCCCGCCCATGAAGAACGTTCCCAACACCAACGTCGGCGTCCTCGCCGACCGGCTGCTCGTGTTCTTCGAGGGCGGCCTACCGCACCAGATGAATCCGCAGTCCTTGGAAACATTCGGAACATATGACTTCAACGGCGATGTCCCGTTCACCTGCACGGCCCACTACAAGCTCGACCCGGACACCGGCAACATGCTCTTCTACTCCTACATGGGCACCAACGTCACCTGGTATGAGGCAGACCGGCACGGGAAGGTCCTCGACACCTTCGCTTTCAGCACCAGCGCCCCGTCGATGTTCCATGACTTCGCCGTGAGCAAGAACTACGCGATCTTCTTTGTAACCCCGGGGCTGTTCCTGGCACCCAATATCGGCCAGGGCAAGCCGGGCCTGGTCTGGGACCCCGCAGCCACGAACAACGGCGTCGAGATCGTCACCATGCACCGGACGACCCACGAAGTGCGGACCTACCGGGTCGACGAGACGTTCTTCCCGACGCACTTCTTCAACGCCTACGAGCGAGGCAACGAAATCGTCATCGAAGCCCCGCGCATCAAGGAACGCTTCGGCACCCCGGCGGACCGTATCACCCGGCCCGTGGACTCCCATGAGTGGTTCATGAACGCAATCCCCTGGCGCTGGACCGTCAACTCCGCCACCGGGCGCGTCACTAACCAGGCCACCAGCCACATCGCGGGTGAATTCCCGGCCATCAACCCGAACAAGGTCGGCCTGGAACACAAGTTCGGCTACTTCGCCACCACTCGTGGCCGGGACGCCGACACCATGAGCGACGGCCTGGCCAAGACGGACCTCACTAAGGAAACGGTCACGGTGATCGAGGGGCTGGATGATCTGACCAACCCCTCAGAACCGATCTTCGTACCACGGACCGGGGCCGTGAATGAGGACGACGGTTACCTGCTCTCCATCTGGTGGAACCGCCAGACGGAGCTATCAGAGCTGTGCATCTATGACACGGCCGATTTCGGGCGTACACCGCTCGCACGCGTCAAGCTGCCCGGCCGTGTCCCCTTCGGCTTCCACGGCAGCTGGTCCGACCGGAGCCGGATCGAAGACTCGCTTAAGGTCCTCGCCGCCGAGCACGCCTGATCCGGCCCTCCCCGCTCACCCAAAGACCCACAGACTTAGGAGTCACAACGATGGCCACTTCACTGACCGACACCACGACGGCGTTTGCCGGCACCTTCGCCGGACAGACCACGCAGCTGCAATACATCGCCGGCGAATGGCGCGAAGGCCGCTCCGACAAGGTCCTGACCGTCACCGACCCGTTCACGAACGATCAGCTCACCACCATCCGGCAGGGCACCGCCCAGGACCTCGACGACGCCTACCGCGCCGCCGAAGAAGCCCAGAAAAGCTGGGCGGCGCAGACCCCCGCCGCCCGCCAGCAGGTCATGCTCCGCGCCGCCGCCATCATCGAGGAACGCCGCGAGGAAATCATCGACTGGCTGGTCAAGGAATCCGGCAGCACCGTCATCAAGGCCAACGTGGAGGTATCCGCCGCCGCCGGCATCACGCTGGAAGCGGCATCATTCCCCGGACGCGTCTTCGGCCGGATCGTCGAATCCAACACCCCGGGCAAGGAAAACCGCATCTACCGCCGCCCGCTCGGCGTCGTCGGTGTGATCAGCCCGTGGAACTTTCCCTTGCATCTTTCCCAGCGCTCGGTGGCGCCGGCACTTGCCCTGGGCAACGCCGTCGTCATCAAACCCGCGAGCGACACCCCGGTCACCGGCGGACTGATTCTGGCCCGGATCTTCGAGGAAGCCGGCCTGCCGGCAGGTGTTCTCAACGTCGTGGTCGGCGCAGGCTCCGAGATCGGCGACGACTTCGTCACCCACCCCGTCCCGGGCTTGATTTCCTTCACAGGCTCGACGCCGGTGGGCCAGAACGTGGGCAGGCTCGCCGTCGGCGGCGAATTCATCAAGCACGTCGCGCTGGAACTGGGCGGCAACAGCCCGCTCGTGGTCCTCGGCGACGCCGACCTGGACGCCGCCGTGCAGTCCGCGGTGCTGGGCAAGTTCCTGCACCAAGGGCAGATCTGCATGGCCGTGAACCGGATCATCGTCGAAGCGCCGCTGTATGACGAGTTCGTGGAGCGCTTCGTCCAGGCCGCAGCCTCCATCCCCGTGGGCGACCCGTCCAAGCCGGAAACCGTGGTCGGCCCGCTGATCAACGACAGCCAGCTCGCCGGAATCCGAGAGAAGATCGCCCTGGCCAAAAGCGAAGGTGCGCGGGTTGCGCTGGAAGGCTCAATCGACGGCCGCGTCGTGTCCCCGTTCGTCTTCGCCGACGTCACCGCGGCCATGGAGATCGCCCGCGAGGAAATCTTCGGACCTCTCGTCGGCATCATCCGCGCCGAGGACGAGGCCCACGCCCTGGAACTGGCCAACGCCAGCAACTTCGGGCTCAGCAGTTCGGTGTTCACCAAGGACACTGAACGCGGCGTCCGCTTCGGGCTGGGCATCAGGGCAGGCATGACCCACATCAACGACATGCCCGTCAACGATGAAGCCCACGTCCCCTTCGGCGGGGAACGCAACTCCGGCCTGGGCCGCTTCAACGGCGACTGGGCCATCAACGAGTTCACCACCGACCACTGGATCGGCATCCAACGCTAGAAGTGGCAGTGATGCAATGAAGGTCCGCTTGTCCTTCCGGCGCAGAAAGACAAGCGGTGCCGGAAGGACAAGCCCGGGACCGCCTTCCCACACCCTTGACTGGCAATCGCTAAATGTCAGTGGATCGAGGCCAGCAGGACCCCGACGCCGACGAAGAGCACGCCGAACGTCCGGTTCAGGATCTTCTGTCCGCGGGCGTCGTGGGTGAAGCGCTGGAAGGATCTGGCCGCTGCCGCGAAGAAGAACCACATGACCACGATGTCGATCGCGATCACGGTCGCGGACAGGACCGCATACTGCGGCAGCAGCGGCTGCTCCGGCCGGATGAACTGGGGCATGAACGCCAGGAAGAAGACCACGGCTTTGGGGTTGAGCAGATTGACCCACAGGCCGCGGCGGAACATGGAGAACGCCGGCTCATTCCGCAGGGCGGCGGCCTTCTCCTGGTCCAGGTCCGGTTTGGCCAGGAACTGCCGGATGCCCAGGTAGACCAGATAGGCGGCTCCGGCGTAGCGGATCACGTTGAAGGCCACAGGCGAGCTCGCCACGAGCACCCCGACGCCGAGGGCGACGATCAGGATATGCACCACGAGGGCGGCCTGCTGGCCCAGGATGCCCCACATGGAACGGCGGAATCCTGAGTTCAGGGAGTTGCTCATGGTGTTGATGGCGCCCGCGCCGGGAGTGAAGCTGATCAGGACACCGGCGCCGGCCAGGGCCAGCCAAAGGGAGGGTTGCACGAGCCAAGTTTACGGTCCCGGCCGTGGCCGGCCGGAGTGGATGACGCGCTGGCCGCGTTGACCGGCCTGGCGGGGCCGGCCGGGGAGTCAGTCGCCGCGGAGGCCGTAGCTGAGAATCATGTTGCCTTTGCTGGTCTGCTGGGATTCCTGCAGCACCAGCCGGGTCAGGGGATCGCCGTCGTTGAAGAGCCGCCGGCCGCTGCCGGCGATCACGGGATGGACGATCAGCATCAAGGTGTCGAGCAGCCCGGCGAACAGCAGCTGACGGACCAGCGAGATGCTGCTGAAGACCCCTATTTCGCCGCCGTCGCCGTTCTTCAGGCCCGCCACGAAGTCCTCCAGCGGCCCCTCGATCAGGCGCGAATTCTCCCACTCCAGGCCGCCCGTCAGCGTCCGGGATGCGACATATTTCGGCAGCGGGTTGATGAAGCCCGCGAAGTCGGCGTCCCTTTCGGCGTTCGGCCAGTATTCTGCCCACTGCTGGTAGCCGACACGGCCCAGAAGCCCGGTATCGATCCGGCCCATCATCTCGCCCATCCCGGCGCCCAGTTCCTCGTCGAAACTGTCGAACTGCCAGAGGAACGGGTCTTCAACCACGCCGTCCACGGAGCAGAAAAGGCCGGCCGTCACTTTGCGCATGGGGTTCTCCTTACGAGTGGGTCTTTTCGAGCACCCTATCCGGAGATCGGAAGGCAGGGAATGGCCGCGCGCAACTCGTTCGGGACTGCTCCGGACAACGGCCGTGCCGCCGTTGTCCGGAACAGCGCGTGTGAACGGGCCCGCGCCGGCGGACGGGAATGTCCCGTCAGGATCGCCGCCCCAGGGCCCGCGCGGGGTTAGCCGTTGGAGGTGGAGCCATCCGTGGCGGCGTCGTCCGCGTCCCCATCGTTCGGGCCGCCATGGCCTCCGCCGGGACCGCCCTGGCCCTGATCCTGGGTTTCGGTCACCGTGAAGTTCGCATCCAGCAGGACGGTGGCGCGGGTGCCGTCCGCCTTGGTGATGTGGGCTTCGTAGGTGGCGCCGTCGGCGTCGGTCTCCATCCGCTCGATCGTCGCATCGGGCTGGGCGGCCTTCACCGCCGCCTCCACCTTCGTGGCAGTGTCGCCGGTGAGGACCTCCTCCGTCTTGCCGTTGGCCTGGTGCGGGCCGCCCTGGCCGCCGGCGCCGCCGGGTGTACCGTAACCGCTGCCGTAGCCGGCGCTGTAACCGTCAGGGGCAGTGGTGCTTGACGAGGAGGTGCCGGTGCCGTCGTCGGCCATTGCGGGAATGGCCGCCGCGCCGATGGCGCCGCCGCCGATCACCGCGGCGAGCATGATGCCCGCCGTGGTCTTGTTGATCTGTGCCATGGTGAAACTCCTTTGCTGGGGCCCGGGAACCGGGCCGGCCGAGGATTCGGCCTGTACCCAGCCTCAGCGCGGCAAGTGTGGCAGCACTTTGGCGGTGCTGTGCCCGCGCTGTGAGCGCATGACGTCGCATCCGGTCAGCGGCAACTGGTGAAATACACCCGGTAGATCGGAGAGGCGAACGCGCTCAGCCACACTTGCCCAGTTTCGAATGAGCCCAGTGGAACATGGTCCTTGGAAGATCGTCATGGCGCGGATACTGGTCAAAGTACGAGCGCGCGCGGGCAGACATATAGCCCGTTTCGTCGATGGCGAAGTGGCCGATCAGCTGCATGCCCCGCTCGGTTGCCTTCGCTTCCAATGCGCGTGCCTCTTCAATGATTGGCTCCGAGAAGTCGTATTCGCTGAACCTGCCAGGGTGGGCGATCGCAAAGTACTTGGTGTATTCCGGATCCAGCGCCGCCAGGACGGCATCCTGGAAAGGAGCCAGCGAACCAGCAAAATCTTCCGCGACGACCTCGACGCTGTCCAAGCGCATTTCCTCGTCCAGGCAGATCAGCACCAGCTTTGGCGCTGAGCTTGCCGTCCTGGACGATAACGGGCGGGCGAGATCCTCGAAGTCGAAACCTGCTTGGATGATCATTCCTTGATGCTAGAAAACCCGCTCTCCGAGCTCTAGAGCCAGGAGCGCTGATGTGGACAAAGTGCCCGCTTACGCCCGCGCGATGACCTCACCGTTAGGAATGAGGAACCAGCCGTCGTCGGTGGAGCCCCACCGGTGCCAGCCCGCGGAAATCCGGGCCAGGTCCGCCTCGCCGGCAAAGCCGTACTCGAGCGCCTGGTCCGCAAAGGAGGAATGCAGCACCCGCTCGCCCCACACCCGGGCCTGCCACCGCCGTTGCTGCCCGGTGGCGTAGAGCCAGTTGCTGCTCGACGGCGCCACGTCCGTGAACCCGGCGTCCTGCGCCCAGGACACGAGCCGGCGCCCGGCGTCGGGCTCGGCGCCGTTGCGGCGCGCGATCCGCTGGTACAACTCCATCCAGTCGTCGAGCTCGGGGATGGCCGGGTACCAGCTCATGCCGTGGAAATCGGCGTCGCGCACCGCCACGATGCCGCCGGCCTTGGCCACCCGGCGCATCTCCCGCAGGGCCGCGACGGGGTCCGTGAGGTGCTGGAGGACCTGATGGGCGTGGACGACGTCGAACGACTCGTCCGGGAAGTCGAGGTCGTAGACGTTGCCGGTCGCAAAGTCGACGTTCTCCACGCCGCGTTCGGCGGCGAGGGCTGTGGCCTGGGCGATGATGTCGGGGGAGCGGTCAAGGCCCGCGACCCTGCCCGGCGCCACCAGCTCCGCGAAGTCGCACGTGATGCTGCCCGGCCCGCAGCCGACGTCGAGCACGGACACCCCGGGTGTGAGATGCGGGAGCACGAACGCTGCCGAGTTTTCCGCCGTGCGGGAGGCATGGGCACGGACCACCGACTCGTGGTGGCCGTGCGTGTACACATCGTCAGGCTGCTGCGCACTCATAATGGAACGCTACCCTCCCGCGACCGGAAATGGGGGAGCCGGGGCCAGCCAGGTCAGCCGGTGCGCGCGAGGCAGGCAGTTTTTTGCGGCTGGCCGTCAGTTTTGCCGCTTCCGGCGTCCGAGGTTCTGCGGATGAATAGAGGAGTGAAGAACAGCAACAGCGGCAAGGGATTGGGCCTGTTCCGGGCCACCGGAATCTACGTCGGGGCGATCCTCGGCTCGGGGGTCCTGGTGCTCCCCGCCATCGCGGCCCAGGAAGCGGGCCCGGCATCGCTCCTGGCGTGGGCCCTCCTGCTGGTGTTCTGCACCCCGGTCGCCTTCAGCTTCGCCGAAATGAGCCGCCAGCAGCCCGACGCCGGTGGGATCGCCCACTTCGTCAAGCGCGCCTTCGGGCGCCGCGCCTCGGTGGTGGCCGGATACCTCTTCTACTTTTCGATCCCCTTCGGCGCCCCGGCCACGGCCGTGATCGGCGGCAACTACATCGCCCATGCCCTCGGCGGCGGCCGGGAGACCGCGGTCCTCGCAGCGGCAGTGATCCTGCTTGCAGCCTTCGCGAGCAACGCAGTCGGCCTCAGGGTTTCCAGCCGCATCCAACTGGCGCTCATGGTGCTGCTGGTGGGACTGCTCGCGCTCGCCGTCGCGCTGGCAGCGCCCCACGCGAAAGCGGAGAATTTCCAACCCTTCGCCCCGCACGGCTACTGGGCGGTCGGCGGCGCGGCGAGCCTGCTGTTCTTCTGCTTCGCCGGCTGGGAAGCCGTTTCCCACCTGGCGGGGGAATTCCGGAACCCCGAGCGCGACCTCCGGCGGGCCACCTGGCTCACCCTGATTGTGGTCGGCACCGTCTATATCGGCGTCGTCGCCGCTTCGGTGGCCGTACTCGGACCGCGGCTTCCCGCCTCAGCGGTGCCCATCGCGGACTTGCTCGAGAAGGGGCTGGGCTCACTGGCGGCCCCGCTTACCGCCGTCGCCGCCGCCGTGCTGACCTTCGGTCCCATCAACACCTTCGTGGCCGGCGCGAGCCGGCTCGGGGCCGCGCTGGCGTCCGACGGCGTGCTGCCGCGGGCCCTCGCCCGGGGCGCCGGCCGGGGACAGGTCCCGGCCGGAAGCCTGGCAACGCTGGCCGTCCTGACGCTGCTGTCCTTCGCCGCGGCCGTTGCCGGACTCACCGACATGCAGTTCCAGATCGCGGCCGCGTCGGCATGCTTTACCGCCGTTACGGCATTTGGCCTCGCCGCCGGCATCCGGCTGCTGCAGCCGCGGACGGCTGCCTGGTACGGCGTGATCGTGGCGGCGGCCGTCATGGTGGCGGTGCTGCTCTTCAGCGGCTGGGCCCTGGTGGTCCCGCTGGTACTGGCAGCCGCCGCCGTCGGCGTCGGCAAGCGCTTTGGCGGGACCCCGGAACCGGAGACGGCGCCGGAGACGGAACCGGAGACGGCACCGGTCACGACGCCGGAGACGGCGCCGGAAGCGGTGCCTTCTGTGCCGCCGGTGCTGGCGGAAGCCGTGCCTGTTGGCCGGCCGCAGGCTGCCGCCCACCCGTGACGGCGCGCGCTGCGACTTGGCTGCGAATCAGCCGCGGCGCTGCTCCGGGGCGGGGCCGCGGGCTGCTTCCTCGCCGGCCCGGACGGTGGCATCGATCATGGAGTTCATGAACCGGGTAACGATTTCCAGTTCCTCCGGCGTGAAGTTTTCCATCGCCGCGCCCATGTGGCGGGCCAGCGGGAGGAACATTGCGCCGCCGTCCCGGTAGGCCTTGGGGGTCATGCGCAGCTGTACCTGGCGACGGTCCGCGCCCTCGCGCTCGCGGACCACGTGGCCGGAACTGTGGAGCCGGTCGATCAGGGCCGTAGTGGCAGGGGAGCTGAGGTTCAGCTCTTTCCTCAGCACTCCCGGGGTGACAATCTGGTCCCGCGCCGCGTGCCGCATGATGACGGCGAGGGCGTTGAGATCCGTGCGGTGCATGTCGTTGCGGCCGCCGGCGGAGTCCACATAGCGGTTGGCTTCGAGGGTGAATTCCTGCAGGAGCCGGACGAGGGGCGGCGGACCGGCCGCTGCGGGCGGGCCTGCGTTTTCGGATGGGCCCGGGGATTCGGCTGACACGGCGGACCTCCTTTGTACCTTGATGTTGGGTCCCTTGATCCGGCCGCGGCGGTCTGACCGTGGCAGGTCGGCGCTGTCGACGGCCTCTTCGGGAGTTTACTGCAGTGTTTACTGCAGCGGCCCGACGCAGACTGTCCCTCCCATTCTCCTCCGCTAGTTCGCGCCATTGGATTATCTCCATGATAGAGATAGTCTACTATGGAGTTGATTCCCGGTCCCACTCCGAAGCGCACCCTAGAAGGACACATGAAAACGACTTCGCCCACTGCGCCGCGCGTCCCGTTCTGGCTGCGCTGGCTGGTTCCCGCTGTGCTCGTCGTGGCCTGGCTGGCGATCGCCGGGATCGGGGGGCCGACGTTCGGCCGGCTCAGTGAAGTGTCATCCAACGACCAGGCTTCATTCCTTCCCGCCGGGGCCGAGGCCACCGAAGCCCAGGACTGGCAGGCCAAGTTCCGGGATTCCAAGGAAATCCCCGCCGTGATCGTGGTGGAAAGCGACTCCGCTTTCACTCCGGCACAGCTCGGCGAAGCCGCCGCACTCAAGGGCAGGCTGGAGGCCCTGCAGGCCGGCAGCACGGTGATCGGCCCCATCCCGTCCGAGGACGCCAAAGCGGTCCAGTTCGTGGTGCCCATCGATTCCTCGGCGGAAGTGAAGACGGTGGTCAAGGAACTGCGGAACGAGGTCCAGGCGTCCGCGCCGGCAGGAATGCGGACCTTCGTGACCGGACCGGCCGGGCTGACGGCGGACCTGGTGAGTGCCTTTGCCGGCATTGACGGCATCCTGCTGCTCGTGGCCCTCGGCGCCGTGTTCCTGATCCTGCTGATCGTCTACCGCTCCCTGCTGCTGCCCGTCATGGTGCTGTTCACCTCCGTGTTCGCGCTGTGCGCCGCGATCCTGCTGGTGTTCGGCATGGCCAAGGCCGGCTGGATCCAGCTCAACGGCCAAAGCCAGGGCATCCTGTCCATCCTGGTGATCGGCGCGGCCACCGACTACGCCCTGCTCTACGTGGCCCGGTTCCGCGAGGCCCTGACCCACACCACTAACCGGACGGCTGCCGCCGTCACCGCATGGAAGGCGGCCTGGGAGCCGATCCTGGCCTCCGGCGCCACCGTGATCATCGCGCTGCTTTGCCTGCTGTTCTCCGACCTCAACTCCAACAAGGCCCTCGGCCCGGTAGCCGCCGCGGGTATCCTCTGCGCGCTCTTCGCGGCTCTGACCCTGCTGCCTGCCCTGATGGCGCTCTTTGGCCGTGCCGCTTTCTGGCCGTTCCGGCCCAAGCTGCTCCCGGAAACCGAGCGGGAACCGGAACTGGTCACCGGTCTGGAGGGTCAGAAGGGACTCTGGCGGGCCACCGGTTCGCTCGTTGCCCGCCGGCCGCGCACGGTCTGGGTGGCCTCGGTCCTGCTGCTCCTCGTAGCCGGTACCGGCATCCTGCAGCTCAAAGCCAACGGCGTCGCGCAGACCGACGTCATCCTCACCGCCTCCAACGCCGTCGATGGCCAGGATGCCCTGGGCCGGCACTTCGACGCCGGATCCGGCAGCCCGGCGGTAATCGTGGCCGACGAGGCAAAGGCTCAGGACGTGCTGGCGAAGGTCAAGGCCAGCGACGGCGTCGGCGACGCCTACCTGCTGGCCGAAGGCGGCGCCCCGGTCATCACCGGCGCCCCGGGCGCACCGGCTCGCCCCGGCGGTCCGCGACGGGAAGGTCCTGATCAACGCGACGCTGAACTACGCCGCGGACTCCACCGACGCCGAAAACGTCGTGGTGTCGCTCCGCCAGGAACTGAAGAAGATTGACGGCGGCGTGTTGGTCGGCGGGGTGACGGCCACGGCCCTGGATACGAACACCACCGCCCAGCGTGACCTCGTCACCATCATCCCGGTGGTCCTGGGCGTCATCCTGGTGATCCTCATGCTGCTGCTGCGCTCGGTGCTCGCGCCGGTCCTGCTGGTCGCCTCCGTGGTCCTGTCCTACGCGGCGGCGATGGGCGTCTCGGCCTTCGTGTTCAACAACGTCTTCGGCTTCCCGGGAGCGGACGCAACGGTGCCCCTGTTCGGCTTCGTCTTCCTCGTGGCACTGGGCGTCGACTACAACATCTTCCTCATGAGCCGGGTCCGGGAGGAATCCCTCAAGCACGGCACCCGGGCCGGCATCCTGCGCGGCCTCGGCGTGACGGGCGGGGTCATCACCTCAGCGGGCGTGATCCTCGCGGCCACCTTCGCGGCCCTGGGGGTCATTCCGATCATGTTCCTGGTGCAGCTGGCCTTCATCGTCGCGTTCGGCGTCTTGCTGGACACGGTGCTGGTCCGCTCGCTGCTGGTACCCGCGCTGGCCTACGACCTCGGCCCGCGGATCTGGTGGCCCGGCAAGCTCGGCCGGCCGGAGAATGACGCCGCGGCCCGCGGCAGGGTCCCGTCCTCCCGCCCGCTCCTCCGCCGGCGGAAAACGAGGAGGCCGGAGTCCGCTAGGTAAGAGCCGAAAGCCGCAGCCGCCGTCACTGTCCCCCAGTCATTGTCCACCGTCCCCCCACCAGGCGACGGTGGCGGCGGCTGCTTCGTGCAGCGGGGTCGGTGCCAGTCCCAGAGCGGCCTGGCTCGCGGCGGAATCCATCACGAACGGGCGCTGGAACTGGTACAGCGTCTCGACCAGTTCCCGCATATCGGGGGAAAACACCCCCATCGCCTTCAGCGCCCAGCCGGGTACCGCCGTGACGCGCGGGGCCCGGGTGCCGGCTGCCTCGGCGAATGCTCCTGCGATCTCGCGCTGGGTCAGCGCCGGTCCGGTGGGCGCATGCCACACCCGGTTCCACAGCTGCGGCTTGTCGGCCGCCGCAATCATGGCGGCCGCGAGGTCAGGAACGTAGGTAAAGGAATGCGGCTGATCCGTCCGTCCGATCACCATCAGGGATTTGCCTGCCAGCACGGGCTTCACCATGCGCTCGCCGGAGTGCGCGTTGCGGACCCGAGGCCCGAAGAAATCGCCGGCTACCACGCTCACGGTGTCCGTTGCGGACTCCGCGCGGGCCTTTAGAAGTGCCGTGCGGACACCCCGTTTGCCGCCCTCGGCCTCGCGGGGGCCCTCCTCGGTCATGGGCCGTTCCGGCGCGCTGTAGGAGTACAGGCTTTCCGGGAAGACGACGACGGCGCCCGCCTCGCCCGCCGCGGCGAGCACGCTCTGCTCGGCAGCCGGCAGTTCCCTTGCCCAGACCTCGGCGTTGTACCGCGAACCGTGGATGCAGTGGAAGACGGCCGCAGCGCCGTGGAAGGCCTCGCCGAGCCGGGCGGGATCCGAAACATCGACGGACATCTTCTCGACCTGCGGGTGGACGGGCCCGCTGCCGGACCTCGTCAGGATGCGCACACGGTGGCCCGCCGCGGCCAGTTGTTCCGCCACCGTCCAGCCCACCGGGCCGGCCCCCGTGACGACGAAGAGCCGGGACGATTCGCGCCCGGCGCCAACAGATTCGGACATTCCGTTCTCCTTAGAAAGTTATGAGAGCAGTGCTCTCTAAAATCAGGATGCGCCACCGGACGAAGCAAGTCAAGAGCGGTGCTCACATTTGTTGACAGTGCTCTTGTCTATGGAATGCTGGACGCATGCCAGAGGACAGGACCAAATCCGCCGTTGAAGCGGCCGCGGAGGCGGCCGGCCCCACCGCCGCAGCCTCCCGGCCCCGCACGCCGCGCGAGCGTGCCCGCGCCCGGACCGTCGCCGACATCCTCCGCCTCGGCCGGGAGCATCTGGCGCTGCACGGGGCCGCCGCGCTGTCCCTCCGCGCGGTCGCCCGGGATCTCGGCGTCGTCTCCTCGGCGGTCTACCGCTATGTGGAGAGCAGGGAGGAACTGCTGACCCTTCTCCTGATTGACGCGTACAACGAGCTTGGCGATGAGGTGGATGCCGCCGTCGGGGCGGTGCCGGAAAGCGATTTCGGCGGCCAGTTTGCGGCCTTGGGCCGTGCGGTCCGGGACTGGGCGCTGCGCGAGCCCTCCCGCTACGGCCTTCTCTTCGGCAGTCCGGTGCCCGGCTACCGGGCGCCCGCCGAGCGGACCACGGGTCCCGGGATCCGGGTGATTTCTGCCCTCATGGCGATTCTCGACGGCGCCTTCCGGGCCGGGCAGCTTTCGGTGCAGGGCCGGCCGAGTCCAGCCGTGGCCGCCGGGCTGGCCGGGGACCTGGCGAAAATCCGGGCGGAGTTCGGTCTGGCCGTACCGGATGACCTTTTGGCTCGCGGCGCCCTGGCCTGGACCTCGCTCTTCGGGGCCGTCAGCTTCGAAGTCTTTGGCCAGTACGGCGAGGAAACGTTCACTGACCGCGGGCAGCTCTTTGGCCACCATCTCGCGGTGCTGGCCGACGTCGCCGGACTGCCGGCGGCCGCCTCCGCCCCATGAGCCAGGTCCCCCTGTTGCCCCGCGGTGGCGCTCGATAGACTGCCCCTGCGCCCGCACGGGCGCACCCGATGCTTCCAGGAAGGATCCATCATGTCGGAAGAAAACATGTCTGAAGAAAACATGCCTGCAGAGAACAGGCCTGACGAGAACATGACCGGAAAAGCAGCGTCAGAGAACGTCGAGGCGGGTGTCGCGGAGGGTGAGACGGAGGCCGCGGTGGCCGAGGGGCAGTACGTCGAGGGGACTACGGCTCCGCCGGGACGACAGGCGAAGTCCCGCCCACGGCCGTCGAGGGGGAGTATGCGACGGGGGACTACGGCGACGCCGGCGTGGCCGGAGCGGCCGCCGTCGGCGAGGTTGAAGGCGACTATCCCGAAGGTGACTACGGCGAGGCCGGGGCTGCCGGCGAGCCCGCCGCCGTCGCCGAGGAGGGGGAGTACCCCGAGGGTGACTACGGAACCGCCGGAACGGCCGATGGCCGGCGCCTTGGCGGGCCGGAAGCCGGCACGTCGTCCGCCGACGCCGAGCAGGGCGAGAACTAGGGCCGGACGAGAAGCAGGGCAAGGCGAGAACTGGCGCACGGCTGGCGCATCGCGGGTTCGCGCAGGGCGAAACGCTGCCCGGGAAGCGCCGGAAGGGCTGAAATCCGGGGAAATCAGGCGAAGAAGAGCGGCCGCGGACCGGACTGAGGGCAAAGTTGAGTCGATGTCGCTCAACTTTGGATTGACTTATGTCCGGGTCTGGGTAAAGTTGAGTGTAGATCGCTCAATAACTGTCGGGCCCCTCGCGGTAACAACCACCGTGGTTGTAACCACTGCGGTTGGAACCACTGTGGTCCGCGGCCTTCTCAAAGATTCCCAGGAAAGTAAGGAAGCAATCCATGTCACGTGCAGTAGGTATCGACCTCGGAACCACTAACTCCGTCGTCTCCGTTCTCGAAGGTGGCGAGCCCACCGTCATTGCCAACGCCGAGGGTGGCCGCACCACGCCGTCGGTTGTTGCCTTCTCCAAGTCCGGCGAGGTCCTGGTCGGCGAGATCGCCAAGCGCCAGGCCGTCAACAACATTGACCGCACCATCGCCTCCGTCAAGCGCCACATGGGCACCGACTGGACCGTCGCCATTGACGACAAGAAGTACACGGCGCAGGAAATCTCCGCCCGTATCCTCATGAAGCTGAAGAACGACGCCGAGTCCTACCTCGGCGAAAAGGTCACCGACGCGGTCGTCACCGTCCCGGCCTACTTCAACGACGCCCAGCGCCAGGCCACCAAGGAAGCCGGTGAAATCGCCGGCCTGAACGTCCTGCGCATCGTCAACGAGCCCACCGCGGCCGCCCTGGCCTACGGCCTGGACAAGGGCAAGGAAGACGAACTCATCCTGGTCTTCGACCTCGGCGGCGGAACGTTCGACGTCTCCCTCCTGGAGGTCGGCAAGGACGAAGACAACTTCTCCACCATCCAGGTCCGCGCCACCGCCGGTGACAACCACCTCGGCGGCGACGACTGGGACCAGCGCGTCGTGGACTACCTGCTGAACCAGCTCAAGGTCAAGGGCATCGACCTCACCAAGGACAAGATCGCCCTGCAGCGCCTCCGCGAAGCTGCCGAGCAGGCCAAGAAGGAACTCTCCTCCTCCTCCAGCACCAACGTCTCCCTCCAGTACCTGTCCGTCACCCCCGACGGCCCGGTCCACCTGGACGAGCAGCTGACCCGCGCCAAGTTCCAGGACCTCACCAAGGACCTGCTGGACCGCACCAAGAAGCCGTTCCAGGACGTCATCAAGGAAGCCGGCATCAAGCTCTCCGAGATCGACCACATCGTGCTCGTCGGCGGTTCCACCCGTATGCCGGCCGTCTACGACCTCGTCAAGGAACTGGCCGGCGGCAAGGAGCCCAACAAGGGCGTCAACCCGGATGAGGTCGTCGCCGTCGGCGCCGCCCTGCAGGCCGGTGTCCTCAAGGGTGAGCGCAAGGACGTGCTCCTGATCGACGTCACCCCGCTGTCCCTCGGCATCGAAACCAAGGGCGGCATCATGACGCACCTGATCGAGCGCAACACGGCCATCCCCACCAAGCGGAGCGAAACCTTCACCACGGCGGATGACAACCAGCCGTCCGTGGCCATCCAGGTCTTCCAGGGCGAGCGTGAGTTCACCCGCGACAACAAGCCGCTGGGCACGTTCGAACTGACCGGCATTGCTCCGGCCCCCCGCGGCGTCCCGCAGGTCGAGGTCACCTTCGACATCGACGCCAACGGCATCGTGCACGTCTCGGCGAAGGACAAGGGCACCGGCAAGGAACAGTCCATGACCATCACCGGCGGCACCGCACTCTCCAAGGAAGACATCGACCGCATGGTCCATGACGCCGAGGAGCACGCAGCCGAGGACAAGGCACGCCGCGAGGCCACCGACACCCGCAACACGGCCGAACAGCTCGCCTACTCCGTGGACAAGCTGATCGCGGACAACGCCGACAAGCTGCCCGAAGAGGTCAAGACCGAGGTCAAGGCCGACGTCGACGCCCTCAAGAAGGCCCTCGAAGGCACCGATGACGCCGCCGTGAAGACCGCGTTTGAGAAGCTTCAGGCTTCCCAGAGCAAGCTCGGCGAGGCCATCTACGCCCACGCAGGATCCCCTGACGGCGCCACCGGCGCGCAGGGTGCCCCCGCAGGCGAGCAGGCAGCGGGCTCCGACGAGGACATCGTCGACGCCGAAATCGTTGACGAAGACGAGAAGAAGTAATCATGCCGCACCACGGTAACGAAGAAGAGCACGGTTCTTCCGAGAGCCGGCGCGAGGCTGAACAGCGGGAGAACGAGCCGCAGAAGCCGGTAATCCACGACAACCGCAAGGTTGATCCGAAGACCGGCCAGGCCCGCCACCCCGGCCAGGAGCACGCCGACTCCGGGGACGCCCTGTCCCAGGCGGAGGACATCCTCAACAGCGTTGAGGTGCCCGCCGCGGAGTCGGTGGCCCAGGGCGTTGACGCGGCCGCGGCGGAGGAGCTCAGGAATGACCTCCGCCGCCTGCAGGCCGAGTACGTCAACTACCGCAAGCGGGTCGAGCGCGACCGTGCCGTGGCAGGGGAGATGGCCGTCATCGGCGTCCTGAACTCCCTGCTCCCGGTACTGGACGACGTCGACGCGGCCCGCCAGCACGGCGACCTCACGGACGGCCCGTTCGCCGCGATCGCCGCCAAGCTGGAGACCGCGCTGAAGACGTACGGACTGGTGCGCATCGATGAGACCGGCGTGGAGTTCGATCCCACCATCCACGAGGCCCTCATCCAGCAGCCCGGCACGGACATCGAAATCGACACCGTCAGCCAGGTCCTGCGCTCGGGCTACAAGTCCGGCGACCGCGTCCTCCGCGCCGCACAGGTCATCGTCGCGGTACCGGCGTAGGTTGCGTTCGGCGCTACGCCGGATAGGGGGCGGTGCCCGCTTCGCGGTGCCCTCCACACCGCCGCCCCCTATCCGGCCTCCGCGCCAGCGTGTTGCTCGCCTAAAGTGAGTGGACAAACAGCGCGAAGCAGATGATGGGCCCCGGGAGTGGCATCGGGCCTGCCGGAGCGTGGTGGCTTGGTCCGTCAGGACCAAGCCACCACGCGAAGGGGCGGGGGCCCATCATCTGCGAAGCGCACTCTGCATGAACTTTTGAAAGGAAACGCCATTGGCTAGCCAGGATTGGGTGGACAAGGACTTCTACAAGATCCTTGGTGTCGCCAAGGACGCTTCCGACGCCGATATCAAGAAGGCTTACCGGAAACTTGCCCGGCAGCACCACCCGGATACCAATGCGGGCAATACGGCGTCGGAGAAGAAGTTCAAGGACATCTCCGAGGCCTATTCCGTGCTCTCGGATGCCGATGAGCGCCAGCAGTACGATGCCATCCGCGCCATGGGCGGAGGCGCCCGCTTTGCCCCCGGCGGCGGCGGGACTGCCGGCGGAGCGGGCTTCGAAGACCTCTTCGGCGGACTCTTCACCGGCGGCGGTGGACGCCATTCCGGCGGCTACAGCACGGCCGGCGGCATTCCGCCCGAGTTCGCGGACCTCTTCGGCGGCGGCGGCGGATTCGGCGGCGGGGGCCAGTCGTTCCAGCGTGCCCCGCAAAAGGGTGCGGACCGCACCGCGTCGACGTCGATCTCCTTTGCCGGGTCGATCCGCGGCACCACGATCGGCCTGCGCGAACCCGACGGCGAGGTCATCGACGTCCGCATCCCGGCCGGCATCAAGGACGGACAGAAGGTCCGCGTTCGTGGCAAGGGCCAGTACGGTCCCGCCGGCAACGGCGACCTCATGGTCACCGTCTCGGTGAAGCCGCACGATTTCTACGTCCGCGACGGCGACAACCTCCGCATCCACGTCCCCGTCTCCTTCCCGGAGGCGGCCCTGGGCGCCGACGTCGAGGTTCCCACGATCGACGGCGACAAAGTCAAGGTCAGGGTCCCCGCGGGGACGCCGTCGGGCCGGACGCTGCGCGTCAAGGGCCGCGGCGTCAAGCACGCCAGTGGCACCGGCGATCTGCTGGTGACGATCGACGTCGCTGTTCCGCGGAGGCTGAGCAAGGAAGCGGAGGAGGCCGTGAAGGCCTTCGCCGCGGCAACCGCCGGTGAGGACCTCCGCGCGGGCCTGGCAGCCAAGGCCAGGCTCTAGGAGTCCAGCCATGGCCATCGACTTCGATCAGCCGATCTTCGTCATCTCCGTTGCCGCCGAACTGGCGGACATGCACCCGCAGACGCTGCGCCAGTACGACCGCTTGGGGATCGTCTCGCCCAGCCGTGCTCCGGGCAAGTCGCGGCGCTACTCGCAGCGGGACGTGAACATGCTCCGCGAGGTCCAGCGGCTCTCCCAGGAGGGGGTCTCGCTGGAGGGCATCAAGCGGATCCTTCAGCTCGAGAACCAGGTGGCCGCCCTGCAACGGCGCGTCACCGAGCTGAGTGAAGAACTCGAACGTCGCCCCCGCCCCCTGGACTCCCGCATCTTCGCCGCGGGAGCCGCGGGCGACGTCGTCAGCCTGGCCCGCGGCAAGCGTCCCCAGGCGAGGTCGCAGGCGCTGGTGGTGTGGCGGCCGCGGGGGATCGACTAGGACAGACAGCTGTGCCCGGGACCTGAGGGGCCCGGGCGCAGCTGTTGTTGCGGGCGGCCTGCGTTTCTCGCGTGACCGGGGCGGCGATGAGCGCGAGTGTGCCGATCGGGACGTTTACTACGGTTGGCTCGACAAGCAGCTTTCTGATCTCGGTGAGCTTGGCTTCCGACTCTTCGAGGCGCAGGCGGAGTCCTTCCACCGTCGCGGTACTCGTGTCGGCCGCATCGACCGGCGGTGCGGGTTCCTTCTTCTGGGGAGACAGGAAGAAGTTGGCCAGGTAACCGGTGAATGTGCCGAAGATGCCGACACCGACGACGATGATGCCTGCCCCGATCATACGGCCCGCATCGGTGACCGGATATTGGTCACCGTATCCCACTGTCGAGATCGTGACGATCGTGTACCAGATGGCGTCCGAGGCGGTCGTGATGTTGGCCCCTGGGGCGCCCTGCTCGACGCGGAGCATCGCGAGGCTTCCGAATTCCAGCACGAGAATGCCCATGAGCAGCAGCATGTACAGGGAGCTGCCGGCCCGGTCTTTGCTCAGCGCGCGGCCGATCGTGCGGATGCCGACCTCGCGGAGCAGGCGGTACACCCGGATCAGCCGGAAGATGCGCAGGATCTTGAATTGCGCGACAGGCACGCTGGCCAACAGGTCGGCCCAGCCGAAGTGCTTGAAGAAATAGGCGCCCGCCGATGGCGCGGTGACGATCCGGTAGAGGAAGTCGGCGAGGAAGATCACGCTGAAAATGGCGTTCATCACGGTGAGCACGGTGTCGAGCGTATTCGTCCTGCACGACATACAAGAGCACGAGATTGACGATCGACAGGATCGAAAGGATACCGATGAAGATCTCGTATCCGATGCTCTTCAGTTCACTGCGTTCCTTGGTCATGTGAGGATTCTGGCACGTCAGGCAGCTGCGTCGCTGACACTTTTTCGCCGGGGCCCCACGGGACTTTGGTTCCCCCGTTCGAGCGGGCAGATTTGGACCTGCCGCGTGGCGCCGCGGCGCCCGGACAAGTAGCCGCAGCAGCGAACTGAGTACACCGAAACGGAAGCAGGTAACGGCCCATCCGATAGTCGGGTACCTCATGTGCGTGACTTCGTGCCCACATGCCGCGTTGAATTGGAGTGTCAGAAAAGTCTGGTGTGATGTGCTCACAGCTTCTGCGGGAAGCCCGGGCGCGAAGCCAGCGGAGCAGCGCAGACGCCGGGGGGCACCGCATGAATGATTCAGCCGAGTTTGATCCGTCCACGTTCGATTCGCCGACGCCATGAGCCCGGGGCTCCAGCCGGCCGTCCTGTTTGCCGGCTCCCTGCCGGGGCACATCCTGATGTCCCTGGGGCAGGCTCTCGTGGTGGCATGCCTGTGCTTCGACTTCGTCCGCGCGGTGTCCGTGCCGCGGTCCCACCGCCGGTATGTGGCCAACACCGTCTTCCGCACCCTGGCCCTGCCGTCCATTCGGCGTCATGGCGTTCAGCGTGCTCATCGATGCCGCCTCCGGCTCCTGGTCAGACGTCGCCGCCGGAGTCTTCATCATGGTTTCCGTGATCTTCCGCTGGCACCATGACACCGATGAAGACAGCTGGTGGAAGGGCAAGGGCAAGGCCCTGGGCCGTTGGCTCCGGAACCGGACGGCCTCCCGGTCCCTGGTTGCTCCGGCCACGGCGTGAAAAAGCCCTTGCTGTCCGGGCGTCCCAGGGTGTCCAATCCTTAACACAAGGCCCTGCAGGGCACGAGTGGATGCGACGCCAGGAGGTTCTCATGCCGTCGAAGGGCGCCAAGACTCCGTCGAGGGGTCCGGTCCGGGGCACTTCTGATCTTCGGCGTGCAGACGCCAACGGCGCCGCGCCGCCGGAGCAGCCGGACAAGATCCGCAATGTGGCGCTCGTGGGGCATTCCGGTTCCGGAAAGACGATGCTCACCGAGGCCCTGCTTGCCGCCACCGGGGCCATCGCGCGCAAAGGCTCGATCGCCGACGGCACGACGGTGAGCGACTCGGATCCTTCCGCCATCGCGCAGCAGCGCTCCGTGGCGCTGGCCGTGGTGCCCGTGACGGCCGGAGACATCAAGATCAACCTGCTGGACACCCCGGGCTATACGGATTTCATCGGCGAGCTGCGCGCAGGGCTGCGTGCGGCGGACGCGGCGCTGTTTGTCGTCTCAGCCGCCGACGACGTCGACGCCGCGACCACCGCGCTCTGGAGCGAATGCCAACGGCTCGCGATGCCGCGGGCCGTGGTCATCAGCCGCCTGGACCATCCGCGCGCGGATTTCGACACCGCCGTCGCCAGCTGCCGTCTGGCATTCGGCGACTCCATCCTTCCGCTCTACCTTCCGGTTCGCGATGACGCTGCCGTCACCGGCCTGCTGGGGCTGCTGACCGGGACCGTTTCCGAATACGCTCCCGACGAACCGGCGCCTGCCACCCGCGCCGCGACCGACGCCGAACTCACCGCGTCGGAGTCCGCGCGGGGCGCGCTGATCGAGGGGATCATTGCCGAGAGCGAGGACGAGACGCTCATGGACCGCTACCTCGCAGGTGTTGACATCGCGCCCGAGGTCCTCATCGCGGATCTGGAGACAGCCGTGGCCCGCGGGTCCTTTCATCCGCTGCTGCCGGTGTCCTCGGAATCCGGACTCGGCCTGGCCGAACTGCTCGACGTGCTGGTGCGCGGGTTTCCGACGCCCGCGGAGCATGCCGTCCCGGCGGCGACGGACCTCGACGGCGTGGCCGCCGGCCCGCTGGACTGCGACCCCGAAGGACCGTTGCTCGGCGAGGTGGTCCGCACGACGATCGACCCGTTCCTGGGCCGGGTCTGCCTGGTGCGCGTCTTCTCCGGCGCAGTGCGGGAGGACGCCGCCATCCATGTGGGCGGCCGCGGCATGGCCGACCGCGGCCACGAGGACCACGACAGCGACGAGCGGATCACGCACCTGTACTCGCCGCTGGGATCGGGCCTGCGGCCGGTCCCGTTCTGCGTGGCCGGGGATATCTGCGCGCTGACCAAACTGGGCACCGCCGAGACCGGCGACACGATTTCGGCCAAGGAGCTGCCGCTGCTGATCGCCCCCTGGGACATGCCGGATCCGCTCATGCCGGTTGCCATCGAAGCGGCCACGCACGGCGATGAGGACGCCCTGGCCCGGAACCTGGGGAAGGTCACGGCCGGCGACCCGACGCTGCGGGTGGAACGCAACTCCGAAACCCACCAGCTGATCCTGTGGTGCATGGGCGAGGCGCACGCCGACGTCGTCCTGGGCAGGCTGCGGGACCAGGGCGTGAACCTCCAGACCGTCCCGGTGATCACACCGCTGCGGGAGACGTTCGCCGCACCGGCGGCCGGCCACGGGCGGTATGTCAAACAATCCGGCGGCCACGGCCAGTACGCCGTCTGCGACATCGAGGTGGAGCCCCTCGACCGCGGGGCCGGGTTCGAGTTTGTCGACAAAACGGTGGGCGGGGTGATTCCCGGGCCGTTCATCACCTCGGTCGAGAAGGGCGTCCGGGCCCAGATGCAGAAGGGCGTCTCCGCCGGGTTCCCCGTGGTGGACATCCGGGTGACGCTGGTCGGCGGCAAGACCCACAGCGTGGACTCCTCCGACGCGGCCTTCCAGGCTGCCGGCGCCCTGGCCCTCCGGGAAGCCGCGGCGGCAACCCGCATTCAGTTCCTGGAACCGGTCTCGGCCGTGACCATCAGCGTTTCGGAGGACCACGTGGGCGCCGTGATGAGCGACCTATCCTCCCGCCGGGCCCGCCTGACCGGAACCACGTCCGCCGGGGATGACAGCACCGAGATCAGCGCCGAGGTTCCGGACCAGGAACTGTTGAGGTACGCGGTGGAGCTGCGTGCCTTGACCGCCGGCAGCGGCCGGTTCCGGCGCAGCTACCTGCGCCACGAACCGGTTCCCGCCACCGCGGCACCGATAGCCCCTAACTAAGAACAGCCTCAGCCGTTGATGACCTGGGGGACGCCGAGGGCTTTGAGGCCTTCGACGCCGAATTCGAGGCCGTAGCCGGACTGCTTGGCTCCGCCGAAGGGGATGCGGGGGTCCACGGCGCCGTGCTTGTTGATCCAGACGGTGCCGGCCTCGAGCCGGGCCGCGACCGTGCGGGCTTCGGCGGGGTCGGCGGACCAGACGGAGGCGCCGAGTCCGACGTCGAGGGCGTTGGCCATGGCGACGGCCTCGTCGACGGTGCTGTAGCGGATGATCGGCAGGGCGGGGCCGAACTGTTCCTCGGCGACGAGGGGGTTGTCGTTGTCGATGTCGGCCACCAGCGTGGTCGGGTAGAAGTGGCCGGGCCGGTCCGGGTCCGGGTTGCCGCCGAGCAGCATCCGGGCGCCGGAGTCGCGTGGCGGCTTCGACGAGCGTGGCGACGATGTCGTACTGCTGCCGGTTTTGCAGCGGGCCCAGGACGTTGGCCTCGTCCAGGCCGTTGCCCATCGGCATGGCGGCGGCGACCTTGGTGAGTTCGGCGCAGACGGCGTCGTAGATGGTGTCGTGGACGTAGAGGCGCTTGAGCGCCGCGCAGGTCTGGCCGGTGTTGATGAACGCGCCCCAGAACAGGCCTTCGGCGATGGCCTGGGGGTCGGCGTCGGGCAGGACGATGCCGGCGTCGTTGCCGCCGAGTTCCAGGGTGAGGCGTTTGACGGTGTCCGCGGAGGACTTGATGATGGCCTTGCCGGTGGCGGTGGAGCCGGTGAACATGATCTTGCCGATTCCGGGGTGTGCGGCCAGGGCCTCGCCGACGTCGCGGCCGCCGGAGACGACGGACAGGATGCCTTCGGGGAGTTCCTGGTTCAGGACATGGACGAGGGCCAGGACGGAGAGCGGGGTGTATTCGGAGGGTTTGACCACGACGGCGTTGCCCATCCGCAGGGCGGGGGCGAGCTGCCAGACGGTGATCATCATGGGCCAGTTCCAGGGCCCGATCGCGCCGACGACGCCGATGGGCCGGTAGTGCAGTTCGGCGCGGGTTTCGCCGTCGTCCACCACGGTTTCCGGGTCCAGGACGGTGGCGGCGGCGACGCGGAGCCAGGCGGCGCAGGCGCCGACCTCGAAGCGGGCGTTCGGGCCGTTGAGCGGTTTGCCCTGTTCGCGGGAGAGCAGGCGGGCGAGTTCCTCGGCGGAGCGTTCGACGGCGTCGGCGGCCCTGAGGAGCGCGGCGGACCGGGCGTCGTGACCCAGAGCGGCCCACTCGGGCTGGGCGGCCGCGGCGGCGGCGATGGCCTGCTCGAGGTCCCGGACGGTGTGGACCGGCGCCTGCCCGACCGGCTGGCCGGTGGCGGGGTCCAGGATGGTCCGGGTTTCCCCGGACGTCGGGGCGATCGCGGCGAGAAGGGCGTCGTAGGTTTCCATGGGTGTACTCCACATCGAGTAGGTCAGAGAACGCGGCCGGTACGGCCTAAGAGTGCTGCTTCAAGCGTGCTCCGGCGAGGGGCCGGGGGTCTTGTCTATCCGCGAAGAGCTGTTGTGCGGGAGCGAACGGAACGCCGAAGGCTTGCCTAAGACTGCGGGCCGGAGGGCGTCCGGAGCAGGAGCACGTCGTGGACTTCCTCGAGAGACGCAGCAATGGCTGACCGATCGACGCCGGCCAGATACTGGAGAACGAGGCCGTCGAGGGCGGCAAAAAGCGTGCGGGCCACAACCCTCACGTTGCCGGTCAGGCCTGAGGCCGTCAGCCCGTCGGCCAGGGCGCTGACGTAGTTCTCGTAGAGGGCGGTCACCGCTTCGGAAAGCTCGGGGCGCCGGCGGGCCTCGAGGATCATCTCGTACTGAAACACCTGCAGTTCCGGTTCTGCCAGAAGTAGCTCCAGCAGCGAGTCCGTGAATGAGTGGCCCAGCGTGGCCGCCTCCCGCAGCTTGGACGCACTGATGGATTGCTCGGCAGCCCAGTCCAGGGCTGCGGCTATGAGGGCGTCGCGGGATCCGAAGTGGTGGGCAACCAAAGTGTTGTTGACTCC
This sequence comes from uncultured Actinomycetota bacterium, assembly GCA_963810895.1. GTDB lineage: Bacteria > Actinomycetota > Actinomycetes > Actinomycetales > Micrococcaceae > Arthrobacter. The sequence goes on along the minus strand of CAWEPM010000003.1, from coordinate 58,194 downwards.
GGCAGCTTCCGCCACTGAGCGGTAAGTCAGCCCCCGCAATCCCTTGGCAGCCACCACCGAAACGGCGGCGCGCAATAGGGCTTCCTTTCCGGTTCCGTACTTCGAAGGCGTGGCAGTCATGGACCGAGTCTAGCGAGTTCGCCGCGGTGCACCTCGGAGCTATTGACTTAAAACTAAGCAAATGCTGAGATTGAATTCCACGTGAGACAGATCACGTCGCCTCACGGCCATTTGCCATTCCATTCGGCCCCTTAACGGCGCTCGGCGCCCACAACTCCATGGAGTCAGCATGCCCCTCACCCTGGCCTTTACTACTTCCTCTACCCTCGACGCCAACAAGAACGAGCCATTCGAACTGGGATCTGTTCAGTGGATCCGTCGCTTTGGTGACGGAGAGCGGCCCGCCCTTGCCTGCGGCTACTGGCACGTCACACCCGCCGAGGCACCCGAGCCTTTCGACCTTGTGATGGAGGCCGACGAGACAATCTCCATCGTCCAGGGCCACCTAACCATTGAGGTGGAGGGCGGAGACGTCTATGACCTCTTGCCGGGCGGTGCCGCGTCGTTCAACAGGGGCGCCCGCACCCGGTGGACAGTGCTTGAGCCGACCATCGAATTTTTCGTCTACTCCTAGGAAGTGTCCGAATGAACAACGTAGAGACGTTTGACGTGGTTGTGGTCGGGGCCGGATTTGCCGGTCTCACCGCTGCCCGTGAGCTCACCAGGCAGGGCGCAACTGTGCTCATCCTGGAAGCCCGCGACAGGATCGGTGGCCGCACGTGGCTGGATAAGCGCCTGGGACGGGACCTGGAAATCGGCGGCACCTGGGTGCACTGGACCCAGCCGCATGTCTGGGCTGAACTGACGCGTTACGGCTTGGAGACCACGCCCAGTCCCGAGCCGGAACGTGCCTTCTGGTGGGCGGACGGCCGCCGTCACGAGGGCGGGCCCGGACGAGTTGCTCGGGCTCATCGGCCAGACAAACGAGGAGTTCGTCCAGGACTCCCGCAAGTATTTTCCGGAGCCCTTCAGGCCGCTGGCCCGCGACGATTTCAAGGCGATCGACGATGTGTCCGTCCAGGAGAGAATCCGTGAGCAATTCCCCGCCGGCGGACCGCGGGACATCCTCGAATCCTTCTGGGCCCTGAACTTCAATGGTCCGCTGGACAACGCGGCCTTGACCCAGGCACTGCGCTGGGTTGCCCTCACCAACGGCGACTGGGCGGTGAACTTCGAAGCGTGCGCCACCTACAAGATCGTTGGCGGCACAGCCGCCCTGGCGGCAGCGATCCTCGCGGATTCCGGGGCCGGTGATCGAGTACGGCTTCACCGTTGAAACCATCTCGGATGACGCGGCATTCGTGAACATCCGGGGTGCGGACGGCCGGACCGTCCGTGCCCGGACGGCGATTGTCACGATTCCGCTCCCTGCCCTGGCGGCGGTTGACTTTGAGCCGCCCCTGCCATCGGCCAAGGCCGAAGGCTCCAGGTTTGGGCAGGTCTCCAAAGGTGCCAAGGTCTGGTTCAGGCTTCGCGGAAAGCATGCACCGTTCGTAGCGCTGGGAGGCGCCGACTGGCCCCTGAATTTCTTCCAGGTGGAGTACACGCTCGACGGCGACACGATCGCCGTCGGGTTCGGTCCTGACGCCTCGAAGATCGACGTGGAGGATGCGGCCGCCGTCCAAGCTCAGCTCGCACGTCTGGTGCCAGGCGTCGAGGTGGTTGCGGTAGCCAGCCACAACTGGGTGGACGATCCGCTATCCGGTGAAACCTGGCCCATGCACCGCACCGGTTTTCTCTCGACCTACCTCCCCGCCATGCAGGCGGCGCACGGCCTGGTGCTGTTTGCCGGCTCCGATATCGCCAACGGCTGGTGCGGATTCATTGACGGCGCAATCGAGAGCGGCATGAGCGCCGCCCGTGACGCAGCCTCCCTCTTGGCGCTGCACAATTCCTGAACGTCACTGCCGTTCTCAACCAAACTTCGCTCATGAACAACAACCGATCGCTGAGCGACAAGAGGGTGACGGGCGTCACCTGCCATGCTGGATTTCACGGTGCAACGCACCCCCATATTCCCAGACCGAAATTTCCCAGACTCATGACCGTTAAGAAGGATCCGATGAGTATTTCAAAATCCGAGTCCCGGACCGCAGAAGCCAGTCCCCGCACGGAGCACTCCACTGCGCTGCGCGCCGGCAGCGTCGGCGTCATGGGCATTCTGTTCTTTGTCTTGTCCGCCCAGGCGCCGTTGACCGGAATCGTCGGGGCGTCACCGCTGGCCGCGGCCCTCGGCAACGGCCCCGGCGCGCCCGGCGCGTATCTGGTGGTGGGCATCGTGATCGTGATCTTCGCCGTCGGGTTCGTCGCGATGAGCCGCAAGATCCAGGCCAACGGCGCCTTCTACGCCTATGTCACCGCCGCCTTTGGGCGGAAGATCGGCGCAGGAGCGGCGTGGCTCGCGCTCCTCGCGTACAGCACGGTCCAGGCCGCGATGTACGGGCTGTACGGCGCCGCGTTCTCGGGCGTCCTCGGAACCGCCGGGATCGTGGTTCCCTGGTGGCTGCTGGCCATGGTCACCATGGCGGGCGTGCAGGTGCTGGGATCCCTCAACATCGAACTCGGGGCGCGGGTCCTGGCGGTGCTCGTAGGCCTGGAGGTCGCGATCCTGCTCATGTTCGGGTTCACCGTGCTGTTGCGGGGCGGCGGACCGGAAGGGATCAGCCTGGCGGCGTCCTTCTCTCCCGCAGCGATCGGCGCAGGCGCCCCGGGCGTAGCCATCATGTTCGCCGTCGCCTCGATGTTCGGCTTCGAATCCACGGCCATCTACTCGGCCGAGGCCAAGGACGCCCACCGCACGGTGGCCCGTGCCACGTATCTTTCGGTGGGGGTCATCGCGGTCTTCTTCTCCTTCATTTCGTGGATGCTGGTCAGCTACTACGGCCCCTCGCACGTCATTGACGCCGCGGGCGCTGCCCTCGAATCGGGCGACTCCACCTCCTTCGTGCTGACACCCATGGTGGAGCTGTTCGGGCCGTGGGCCGGAACCGTCACCGGCATTCTGCTCGTGACATCCCTGCTGGCCGGCATCATCGCCTTCCACAACGGCATCAACCGCTACCTCCATTCGCTGGCCCTGCGCGGGTCCATGCCCCGCGTCGTAGCCCGGACCAACCGGCACAAGGCCCCCGCCGTCGCCGCCCGGATCCAGACCGTGGTCGCTTTCCTGCTCGTTGCGCCATTCGCCGTGCTGTCCCTGGATCCCGTCCTGACCCTCTTTTCCTGGTTCAGCGGGCTGGCCGTGGCGGCGCTCCTGGTGCTGTACATGCTCTGCTCCCTGGCCGTCGTCGCGTACTTCCGGCGCGAAAAGGCGGCCGGCCAGATTTGGCAGACTGTGGTGGCGCCGGTGCTCGCCACCCTGCTGCTCGGCTGGGTCCTGTCCCTCGTGATCAGCAACTTCACCGCACTGATCGGCGGCAGTGCGGAAACGGCCGTGGGCCTGCTGCTGACCGTCCCCATTGTGTTTGCCGCCGGCGTGCTGGTGGAAGTCGCCGTGGAACGCAGGGCCGCGCGCGCAGGGGTCCCTGCCTAACGATCGGCCTTCGACACACCGTGCGAAGTGCCGGAACCGCACCCCGAAAGTTGGACTTGAAAGTAAGAGTCCAAGTTTCGGAGGTGCGGTTCAACGCCGCCTTATCCCAGGGCACTGACCTGCTCCGGATGTCTTATTTCGACACGTTAAATCCTCATCGCTGCAGCCCGGTCCGTAACATTGGAACTAATACAGGCTCCGGCTTGCCAAGTTCGCTGTAAAGGACTAGTTGACGTTGTCACTCGAATCATTGCCCGTCCTGGACTTCTCTCGATTGAGTGCTGGCCCGGAAGAGGCCTCCCGGTTTCGGGACGAACTGCGCAATGCCATGCATGAGGTCGGGTTCCTCTATCTGGCCGGCCACGGCATCCCGCAGGAGCTCATTGACGCCATGCTCGACGTCTCCCGCCGCTTCTTCGAACTGCCGGACGAACAGAAGCTCGCGGTCGAGAACGTCCACAGCCCGCAGTTCCGCGGCTACACCCGCGTCGGCGGTGAACTCACGGATGGGGCGGTCGACTGGCGCGAGCAGATCGACATCGGCGTCGAGCGTGCACGCCGTGGAGCCGGGCGCCGGCGTCGCTGACTACTGGCGTCTGGAGGGACCCAACCTGTGGCCAAGTGGACTGCCCGAGATGCGGGCGATCGTCCATGAGTGGACCGAGCGGCTGAGTGCCATCTCCCTCGCTCTTCTGCGGGCGCTTGCCGTGTCCCTGGGAGCGCCCGAGGACACCTTCGACGCGGCATTCGCCGCACGGGCGTTCCCCCTGCTCAAAGTTGTGCGCTATCCGGGGGAGTCCAACCCGGAACCCAAGCAGGGTGTCGGGTCCCACCGCGACGGCGGTGTGCTGACGCTCCTCCTCGTCGAACCCGGAAAGGGCGGACTCCAGGTCGAGTACCAGGGGAAATGGATCGACGCACCCCAGGTGCCAGGAACATTCGTGGTCAACATCGGCGAGATGCTTGAGCTGGCCACGAACGGCTACCTTAAGGCGACTCTGCACCGCGTGATCTCGCCCCTTCGCGGCACTGACAGGATCTCTCTTCCGTTCTTCTACAACCCGGCGCTGGACGCGACCATGCCCCAGCTCGCGGTGAGCCCGGAGTTTCAGGCCAAGGCCCGCGGCCTGTCGGTTGACCCGACGAACAGCCCCATTCTGGAGACCTACGGGGATAATGCCCTGCGCTACCGGCTCAGGGCCCACCCAAACGTTGTCGCAGTTCACCACGCGGATCTGATGACGAACTGACGTCGGTGCACACTCCTGAATCCGGCCGGAACCCGCGCCCGTTCTCTCCGAAGGCCAGGCCGGGATTCGTAGCAACTCTGGCCGGCGAAACCAGCCCGCGCAGCTGCTCCGGCAGCCTCCCTGGCAGCAATGAGGAACCACAGCGGGCGCTGACAACGGCAGGTGCTCTCAGCGGCGGGTGAAGGTCAGGCTCAGGCGCCGCGCCGCCAGTCGCTGGGGGATTCGCCGAAGGCATCACGGAAGGTACGGCTGAAGTGGGCGGCATCCAGGAAGCCCCAGCGCGCGGCCACGGCCCCCACCGGCATGCCGGCCAGGAGCGGATCCCGCAGCTCGCGGCGCGCACCTTCCAGCCGCTGGGTCCGGATCCAGCTCGCCACGGTGGTCCCGGATTCATGGAAGACATTGTGCAGGTGCCGCGTGGAGATGAAATGCGCCGCCGCGATGGACGCGGGCGACAGCATCGGATCGGCCAGGTTAGCGTCGATGTACTCGCGGACCGATGCCGCCAGGAGGGCCTGCGGCCTCATCCGGTCCGGGGACATGTCCAGTTCCGAATGCAGCATCGTGGACACGAGATCGAGGGCGTTCGTGGCAAGGCGTGACCCGCTGGGGCCGCTCAGCGCATCCAGGTTCTCCGCGAGGTGGGAGATGAACGGCCCGACGATCGCGGCGAGGCCGCCGTCCGCCGCCATCCGCACGGCCGAAAGCTGAGCGATGCAATCCGGCGGCAGGGACAGCGCATCCCAGGGAAACATCACCACCATGAGCCTGGCGTCCCCCTCGAAGGCAAGCGTGTAGGGGCGGCTGGTGTCGTAGATGGAGAGGTCGCCCGGGAGCAGGAGGGCCTCGCGGTTGTCCTGGATGAGGAGCCCGGTGCCCTGCAGTTGGAGATTGAGCTTGAAGTAGCGCTGGTTGGATTGCGCAATCAGCGCCGGCGTGCGGTGGACCTCATGGCTCGTGGAGGAGACTTCGACGATCGCCACGCGGTCCAGCCTGCGGGACCGCATGCGGCCGCGGAAGTTGTCCGCATCCCGGCTCGAGGCGCCCAGCGGAACGAAGGACTCCGCGATGAGGTGCCTCCAATGGTCGAAGGAGGCTGCCGTGCTGGTCTGGACGTCCTGTCCGGCGGGACTGAACGATGGGCGGGCTGCAACTGCGGTCATCGAAGATCCTGACGCCGTCGTATTTCGGGGACTGTGTCATGGGACACAGTCCTTTCAGGGTAGCGCCGCAGTCCGCCGATGTCATCTTTTTTCGACAATCGGCGAATAAAGATTGCCCGCGGACCTAGCAGCCCAGCAAGGTCAGGAATCCCTCCAGCTGCTCGTTCAGCCCGAGTTCCACCTGGCCTTCCGGGGCGAGTGCCGCCGCGATCTGCGCGCCGAGGAGGAGGTTGAGCAGCTGCCCGGCCAGGGCGGCGTCGTTGACGGCGGTGGTGACGGTGCCGGCGTGCCGGGCCTCGGCCAGGTACTGCCGCATCGCCGCAAGCCACTGCTCCATCGAATCCCGGTGGATCCGGGCCTTGTCGGGGTCGTTGATGGCCTTCTGCCAGAACGGGATGACAATCCGGGCCTCGTTGATCCGCTCCTCATCCAGCGGCAGCACCTCGACGCAAAATGCCCGCAGGGCCGCGAGCCCGGCCTGCCCGGCGGTGACTTCCGCGATGCGCTCGTTGGTGCGGTTGAAGACGTGCCCGAACGCAAAGGTCAGCAGGTCATCCTTGGTGGGAAAGTACGGCTTGAGGGCGCCGTTCGCAAAGCCGGCCTCGAGGGCAATTTCCCGCATGGTGGCACTTTCGATCCCGAGCCGGGCGATGATCCGCCATGTGGCGTCGACGAGTTCGAGCCGCCGCTGGTCGTGGTCGACAATCTTTGGCACCGGACAGCTCCCCAATTATTTTGCGTCGGACTCTTGTGGCACAGCTTACATTTCCGTATTCTCTACAAGTATAGAAAATAAAGTTCTGACCCGCCAGGGTCCCCGAACGAAGGCCGTCATGATGACCGCACAAACTGACACCCGCACCTCCGTATAGCCCGTACAGTCTGGCCGCGGACGCCGAAATCACCGCAGTCCAAGGCATCCTGCGCGCCGCGGGCCTGCTGGGCGAGACCAAGCGCATCGCGTACCTGGGCCTGGTGGACCCCGCCAGGAACGCGCCGGAGGGAAGCGAGGACCGCCGGTTCAGGGTCTTCGTCCACGACGTCTCGGGAGGGCGCCCGGCCGACGTGACCGTCTCGGTGTCCAGCGGCGCGGTGATTTCCGTCGTCGAGCTGGACACGGCGGTGACCGGCGAGCTTCCTGTCCTGGAGGAGGAGTTCGAGGTCGTCGAGGAGCTCCTGGCCACGGACGAGCGGTGGCTTAAGGCGCTGGCCGGCCGCGGCCTGGACGTCAGCAAGGTCCGCGTTGCCCCGCTGTCTGCCGGTGTATTCGAGTACCCGGAGGAAAAGGGCCGCCGGATCCTGCGTGGCCTGGCCTTCGTGCAGGATTTCCCCGAGGACAGCGCCTGGGCGCACCCCGTGGACGGTCTCGTGGCGTACGTCGACGTCGTCAGCAAGGAAGTCACGCAGGTCCTGGACACCGGCGTCGTCCCGATTCCCGCAGAGCACGGCAACTACACCGATCCGGAGCTCACCGGCCCGCTGCGCACCACACAGAAGCCCATCAACATCACCCAGCCGGACGGGCCCAGCTTCACGGTCACCGGCGGCAACCACGTCGAATGGGAAAAGTGGAGCGTCGACGTCGGCTTCGACGTCCGCGAAGGCGTGGTGCTGCACAACCTTGCCTTCCAGGACGGCGACCGCAAACGGCCCATCATCAACCGCGCATCCATCGCCGAAATGGTGGTCCCGTACGGGGACCCGTCGCCGATCCGGTCGTGGCAGAACTACTTCGACACCGGCGAATACCTCGTGGGCCAGTACGCCAACTCCCTGGAACTGGGCTGCGACTGCCTCGGCGAGATCACCTACCTCAGCCCCGTCATCAGCGACGCCTTCGGCAACCCCCGGGAGATCCGCAACGGCATCTGCATGCACGAGGAGGACTGGGGCATCCTGGCCAAGCACAGCGACCTCTGGACGGGCATCAACTACACCCGCCGCAACCGCCGCCTGGTGATCTCCTTCTTCACCACGATCGGCAACTACGACTACGGCTTCTACTGGTACCTCTACCTCGACGGCACCATCGAGTTCGAGGCCAAGGCCACCGGCGTCGTCTTCACCTCCGCCTACCCGGAGGGCGGCTCGGCCAACATCTCCCAGCTCGCCCCGGGCCTGGGCGCGCCGTTCCACCAGCACCTCTTCAGCGCGCGGCTGGACATGGCGATCGACGGCTTCACCAACCGGGTGGAGGAGGAGGACGTGGTCCGCCAGGCCATGGGCGAGGGCAACGAACGCGGCAACGCGTTCTCCCGGAAGCGGACTGTCCTGGCGCGCGAGTCGGAAGCCGCCCGGGAAGCCGACGCTCGCAGCGGCCGGACCTGGATCATTTCCAACCCGGAATCACGCAACCGCTTGGGCGAAGCCGTGGGCTACAAGCTGCATGCCCAGGGCCAGCCCACGCTGCTCGCCGACCCGGAGTCCTCCATCGCCCGGCGCGCCGCTTTTGCCACCAAGGACCTGTGGGTCACCCGGTTCGCGGAGGACGAGCGGTACCCCACAGGGGACTTCGTCAACCAGCACGCCGGGGGAGCGGGCCTGCCGGCCTACATTGCCCAGGACCGCGACATCGACGGCCAGGACATCGTGGTGTGGCACACCTTCGGGCTGACGCACTTCCCCCGGATCGAGGACTGGCCCATCATGCCCGTGGACACGGTCGGCTTCAAGCTCCGGCCCGAGGGCTTCTTCGACCGCAGCCCCGTGCTGGACGTGCCGGCGAGCTGCACAGCCGGCCGCCGGCGGACACTGCCACAGCTAGGCCGACGCCGTGAGTGTCGCCGCCAGCTTGGGCCGCCGGGCCGGCACCGCCGGCATTACCCTCCATTCCCGGATCTGCGCCGCCGTGACGGCGGCGTCGTGCCTCGCGCATCTGTGGCTGGTCGCCGGGAACCAGCACGGGACGTGGCTGAACCTGCTCATGCTGGCCATGGTGGCGGTCTGCCTGCCGTGCGCCGTGCACATCTGGCGCCACGGACGCGACTGCGATCTGCGCCTGGCCAGCGCCGTCCGCCGGGTCATGGCCTCGGCACTGGCGATGACCGGGGTGCACGCGGTCCTGCTCCTCGGCGTCGGGTCCGGCGCCGGGGGCTCGGGCCACGTCCACCATGGCGCCGCTGCCGCAGCGGCCGGCGCGGCGCCGTCGGACTCCGGAGCGCTGCTGTCGGTCATCGCGCTGGAAATGACGACGGCGCTGCTCGCCGCGACGCTCATGGCCCGGCTCCGGGCGCAGCCGCGCCCGGCCGAATCAGGGTTGAACAGGGTTGAAGCGCAGCTGAAGCGGGTTAGTCGTTGAACAGGCCCGCGAGATCCTCCGCGGTCAGTGCGCCGCCGGTGAGCGCGTCGCCTTCCATGACGTCGGCGAAGAGCTGGGATTTCTTCGCCTTGAGCGCCATGACCTTTTCCTCGATCGTGTCCTTGGCGACGAGCCGGTAGACCATGACGTTCCGGGCCTGGCCGATCCGGTGGGTCCGGTCCACGGCCTGGGCCTCCGACGCCGGGTTCCACCACGGGTCCAGCAGGAACACGTAGTCGGCCTCGGTCAGGTTCAGGCCGAAGCCGCCGGCCTTGAGGCTGATGAGGAACACCGGCGCGGCGCCGTTCTTGAACTCGTTGACGACGTCGGTGCGGTTGCGGGTGCTGCCGTCGAGGTAGCAGAACTCGATGTTCTCCTCGACCAGCCGCTCCCGGACCTTGCCCAGGAAGCCGGTGAACTGGCTGAAGATCAGGGCCCGGTGGCCTTCCGCCACGAGGTCCGCGAGCTGCTCGAACAGGACATCGAGCTTGCTGGACCGTACGCCGGAGAGCGAGGGATCGATCAGCGAGGGATCCAGGCTGAGCTGCCGGAGCAGGGTCAGCGACTGGAAGATGGTGAAACGGTTCTTGTTGACGTCGTCAATCAGGCCCAGGATTTTCTGGCGCTCCCGCTGCAGGTGCGTCTGGTAGACCTTCTGGTGCCGCGGATTCAGCACGACTTCCAGGATCTGCTCCTGCTTGGGCGGCAGGTCGTGGATGACCTGCTCCTTGGTCCGCCGCATCATCAGAGGACGGACCCGACGCCGCAGCTTGTCCAGCTGCGCCTTGTCACCGTTCTTTTCGACCGGCTTCTGGTAGTACTCGGCGAACCGCTTGGGGCTGGAAAAGAGCCCCGGCGCGACGATGGAGGTCAGCGCCCAGAACTCCATGAGGTTGTTCTCCAGCGGGGTGCCGGTGATGGCGAGTTTGAAGGCGGCCGGCAGTTTGCGGGCGCACTGGTAGGCCTTGGACTGGTGGTTCTTGACGAACTGGGCCTCGTCCAGGACCAGGCCGGCCCAGGTCCGGGCGGCGTAGGCCTCGTAGTCGATCCGGAACAGGGCATACGAGGTGATGATGATGTCCGCGCCGGCCATCGCCTCGGCCGGGTCCGAGCCGTTCTTGGCGAAGGTCTCGCCGATGGCGCGCACCGTCAGTCCCGGCGCGAACCGTGCCGTCTCCGCCTCCCAGTTGCCCACCACGCTGGTGGGTGCGACGACGAGGAAGGGTGCGGTCCCGCCGTCGCGCATCTCGGCGGATGGGGCGGCGGACTCAGCAGCGGTCCCGGCAGCGGCGTCCTTTGCGGCGCAGATCAGTGCCAGGGCCTGCACGGTCTTGCCCAGGCCCATGTCGTCGGCCAGAACACCGCCGAGCCCGTGGCGGTACAGGAAGCTCAGCCAGTTGAAGCCCTCCAGCTGGTACGGGCGGAGCTCGGCGTTCAGCGTCGCGGGCAGCGGAAGCCCCTTGATGCCGCCTTCCAGCAGGCCGCCCACGGACTCGCGCCACGCGGCCGCCTGTTCGTCGACGATGCCGAGGTGCGCGAGCTCGTCCCAGAGTCCGGCCTGGAAGCGGCTGATCTGCAGCGGCGCGTCCTTGTCGCCCGGGTTGTCCTGCAGGGAGCGGGCCTCGTCAATCAGCGCCCGCAACTGGTGCAGCTCCGGCAGGTCCAGCGAAAAATACGCCCCGCTGGGCAGCAGCATGCGGGTCTGGCCGGCGGCGAGGGCGGAAAACAGCGCCGCGAAGGAAACCGGCTGGCCCTCCAGGGTGATGACAATGCCGAGGTCGAACCAGTCGCGGCTGTCCGTCGCCTTCGTGGAGATCGCCACCACCGGGGCTTCCTCGGCTTCGCGGTAATCCGCGATCTCGCCGGACGTATCCACCGCGACGTCGGGGAGGTCGCGGAGCCGGGGAAGCACGTCCTCGGTGAAGGCGAGCGTGTCCAGCCCGGACAGTTCTGCCGTGGCCGCGAGGCGCGGGGTGCCCCAGCCGCCGGTCGCGGACTCGCCCAGCGCCGGCACCACGTCCCAGGGCTGCCCCACGCCCTCAAGGATGCGGGCCTCGGCGGGGTCGTCCCGGTAGCCGTGGTCGCCCGGATGCCGCCACAGCGGCTGCGCCGTGACGAGGTTCCCGGACTTGTAGTGCCATTCCCAATGCAGCCGGACCCGGTGGTCTGCACCGTAGTTGGCCAGCAGGGACAGGGTGGGGACGGCCAGCGTGGGCAGTTCCACGGACTCGTCCGAGGCCGTCACCCGGGCGGTCTGCTTGAGCTTGGGGTAGAAGCCGGTCAGGAAGCGGCTTTCGTCCCGGGCGGGGATGTGCAGGGTGGTCCCGCCCGTCACGAAGGTCAGCAGTTCCTCGCTGAGACCGCTTTCCAGCGGGGCAAGGGTGATGGCGGGGTCGGTCGGGGCGATGCCGGGCAGGGCGTCGCCGTCGGAGACCAGGAAGATCCCGTGCGCCGGGCGGCCGATGGTCCCGACCGACGCCGGATCCACCACCTCGCCTTCGACCGTGATGGTGGGCGCGAGCTCCAGCCCGCCGTCGTCCCCGCCGGTGCCGACCCGGGCCAGGTTCAGCCCGACGGCGGCCGGTTCCTGAACGAGCCGTACCGGCTCCGAGCCGCGGCTGTGCACCAGGGCGACGCCGATCTTCTGGGCCTGGGACAGCAGGCTCCACAGGTTCTTGCCGGCGTAGGTGTTGAGCCCCAGCCACAGTCCGGTGCCTGAGTGCTGGCGGTTCGCCACGGCGGTGTGCGAGGCGAGGAATTCCTGCATCCACTCCACATGCGCCTCGTTGCATTCGCGCCGGTAGTTCAGGTAGCTCAGCGTGCTCCAGGAGACGTCCCCGCGGATCCACTTGCCCTTGGCCCCCATGATCACGGGCCGTGCCTTGAGCTGGCGGACGCTCCGGAGCGGATCGCGGCGGCCCGTGTAGGAGAAGTGCGGGGCGGGTTCCTCGACGTCGAACTGGAGCGCCAGCGGGGTGCCGTTGGCGGACGGGGTGATGCCCGGGCTGGCGATCAGCGGACTGAGCGCCTGCTCCCAGTCGGCCAGCTCCGGCGGCGCGCTCTGGCGGGACAGCCGCGTGGACTCGGCCGGGGCCAGCAGTTGGAGCCGGATGGCCGGGTTGTCCTCGGCCGCGAAGAGCAGGGCCGCCACGTGCTTGCAGTCCTTGCGGACCGGGCAGCTGCAGACGCCCACCGTGCAGCTCCAGCCGCCCGCCTTCCGGACAAGCTTCGCCGTCGTGGAGTACGGCACGTCGGAACCGCCCCGCACCTTGCCCAGCAGCAGCCCTGTGGCGGCATCGAAGGACATTCCGGAAACGCGGCTCCCCATGGCGTAGGCGAGTCCGGCCGCGAGGGAGCGGTCGTTGATCGCAGGGGTCTGAATCGCCAGTGCCGCACTCTCGTCCGGATGGGATGGCATGTGCGCGCTACTTTCGGCAGGTGGTCATCTGATCCATCTTACCGAGCGTTCCGGGGCCCCGGAACTTCGCCGGTGCCCGCGGACGTCCCCCAAACTTCGCCTGACGTTCAGCTGCGGCTCGGCCGCCCGCCGCGAAGACGGACCTACCGTGGAGAGGTCCGGAGAATCAGCAGTCCCAGAAGTAAGGATTCCGCATGACCAACGGTGTGCCCACCAGCCAGTCCGCCCACAGCTACCCGACCGTGCTGACCACGGAAAGCCTCAAGGGCGGAAACGAGGACGTTGTCGACGCGAACGTCAACGTGGTCAGCGCCATGTTCGAGGAGTTGCTGAACGAGGACGAGATCTCCCCGACCGCGCTGCGCAGTTACTACGTGGACTTCTACCTGACGCAGGCAATGGCGGGCGGCTTCGCCCAGTACGTGTTCACCGCGCCGGAACGCGAGGAAATCGATCCGTACGTCCGGGAAGGCCTGGCCGGCATGGGCGCCGCCGCGCATCTGGACCTCTTCAACCGCACTGTGGCGGCCTTTGGTGCCCTGACCGACACCGACGTCGACACCTACCTCGACGGCGGCAGCGGCTGGGCCGCCGCAGGCGACACAGAGGGAGGCGACACGGACGACGACACGGAGGACTCAGTCTCCGACGCCGTGCGCCGCATTGAAGAACTGGACGGGGAGTTCGACTCGGTCCTCGAAACAGAGGACATCGTGGCACTGAACGCCGCGTGGCTGCGCGGCCAGCCGGACCTGCTGGTCCTGGCCGACGACGACCTCGACGCCCACATTGCCGGACGGGTGGCACGTATCCCCGACCTCGCGGAGCGCCAGGCCGCCGCCGCGGCAGAAGCCCTCCTGGACGCGCCGGAGTTCGAGCAGATCATCCGCGAGCTGTGCGACATTGCCGGGCACAGCCTCCAGCAGATCACCATGGGCGATCCCAACTACGAGCACAACGGGGAGAGCACCCTGGCCTGGCACTTCACCACGGAACAGGGCGAATTCCTCATGCTGGAAGACGACGACGAGGCGTTCATGCTGAACCCCCGGACCAAGGAAATCCTTGCCGCCGTGGAGTTCGAAGAAACTGTGGAGTTCGAGGAAACTGTGGAGTTCGAAGAGGCCAGAGCCCGGTGAATTCCAGCAGTAGTCGCAACACTCGAGGGCGATGCTCCACAGCCTAATCACGAAGAGCTCCGGACAGATAATTCTGGCCGGAGCTCTTTGTGTTTGTTGTTGCGGTTGGAATTGTCCTCGGGACTGAGACCTTCGGCCGCTTTAGCGGCGCCTGCTGGCTGTCCGGTTCGGCAGCCGGCGGCGCAGCCGGATCATGCCGTAGAGGGCCAGCAGTGCGGCGAGCAGGCCCAGGGCCCAGCCGAGGGCGTCCTGGGCGGTGACCTCCATCCAGACGGTGACCGCGAGCAGCACGACGGTCCAGAAGCCGAGGAACCCGATGATGATGTCGAAGTCCTCGCCGGAGCGGACCTTTCGGCGGGTCGCCGGCACGTGGCCCTGGTTCTGTTCGTCGGTCATGATGCCGGCCTCACGTGAAACCGGTCTCACTTGACGGCGCCGGCGGTGAGGCCGGCGACGATCTTGCGCTGGAAGACCAGGACCAGGATGACCAGGGGGATGGTCACGATGGTGCCCGCGGCCATGATCGCGGTGTACGGGATCTGGTTGGGCTGGGCGCCGGCGAAGCTGGCGATGGCCACGGTGACCGGCTGCGTGGCGTCGGAGGAGAGCTGGCTGGCGATCAGGAATTCATTCCACGAGGAGATGAACGCCAGGATCGCGGTGGTGAAGATGGCCGGGGCGGCCAGCGGCATGATGACCTTCCGGAAGGCCTGTCCCTGGGTGCAGCCGTCCACCCGGGCCGATTCCTCCAGCTCCCACGGCATTTCGCGGAAGAAGGACGTCATGGTGTAGACGGTCAGCGGCAGCACGAAGGAGATGTTCGGGATGATCAGGGCCTGGTAGGTGCCCATCCAGCCGATGTTCGTGAAGAGCTGGAACAGCGGGGTGATGAGGGCGACGCCGGGGAACATGGAGGCCCCCAGGATGAAGCCCAGCACGAGGTACTTGAACTTGAAGTTCAGCCGGGCCAGGGCGTAGGCGGCGAACACGCCGATCAGCAGCGACACCACGGTCACGACGGTGCCGATGAACAGGCTGTTGAGCAGGGCCTGGCCGAAGTGGTTGCCGAAGGAGGTGTCGAACGCCGTCCTGAAGTTGTCCAGCGTCACGTGGGTCGGCAGGATCGAGGTGTCGTAGGTGTAGCCGACGTCGCGGAACGCCGTGACCACCATCCAGTAGGCCGGCGCCAGGCACCAGAAGAGGATCACGGCCGCGCTGATGTAGGTGCGCCCGCTGGCCCACTTCTCGCGGTTCTGCGCGGCCTTCCGGCCCTGGTCCTGCTCTGCGCGCAGCTCGGTGGCGGCGGTTGTCGCGGCGGTCATTTCTTCCCCTTACCTGCGCCGGTCTGCTGCTCCACGACGTTCGCTCCGAGGAAGCGCACGAAGATGAAGGCCACCAGAAAGATGATGATGAACGTGATGGTGGACAGAGCCGCCGCCGCGTTGAAGCCCTGCCTGATCTGGTTGATCACCAGGATGGACAGCGTGGTGGTGTTGTTCGCCCCGCCGGTCAGGATGTACGGGAGGTCGAACATGCGCAGCGCGTCCAGGGTGCGGAACAGGATGGCCACCATGAGCGCCGGCTTCACCAGCGGCAGGGTGATCATCCGGAACCGCTGCCAGGCGGAGGCGCCGTCGACCTTGGCCGCCTCGTACACTTCCGCGGGAATCATCTGCAGCCCGGCCAGAATCAGCAGCGCCATGAACGGGGTGGTCTTCCAGACGTCCGCGATGATCACCGCCCACCTCGCCGGCCATTCGCTGCCGGTCCACAGGACCGTGGTGTTGAAGAGTTTGTTGCCGATGCCCTCGAAGGCGAAGATGAACAGCCACAGCTTGGCCGTCACCGCGGTGGGGATGGCCCACGGCACCAGGACGGCCGCGCGGACCAGGCTGCGGCCCTTGAAGGCCCGCGCCATGATCACGGCCATCCAGAAGCCCAGCACCGTCTCGAACGCCACCGTGACGATCGTGAAGAAGAACGTCGTGCCGGTGGCGGACCAGAACTGCGCACCCAGGGTGCCCGGCGGGCAGTCCACGGTTCCGCCGCCCGGGGCCGGGCACTGCTGGAAGATCCAGTTGTAGTAGTTCGAGAAGCCGGCCGGGCCGCCCTCGACGAACAGACCCGTGGCGGGGTCCAGGCCGGCGTCCTTCTGGAAGGACATCACAATGGCGGTGATGATCGGGTACACGATCACGACCGACAAGGCGAGGATGGTCGGCGCCAGGAGCCAGGCTGCCCAGCGCCCCTGCGTCGCGATGCGGTTGTCCTCCCCGACACCCTTGGGTGCGTGATGGACCGGTGTCCCGCCCGGCGCCGGTGCCTTGACCGACGTCGGGCCTACTTCAGTTGCCATGATGGACCTACTGTCCCGCGCTAGCGGATTCGATGGACTTCTGCATGTCAGACAGGGCCGCGTCGACGGTCTTCTCGCCCTTGATGGCCGAGTACGCGTTTTCCTGGATGGCCTTGGTCACGGCCGGGTAGAACGGGGTGACCGGGCGCGGCACCGCGTTCTCGATCGAGGTCTTCAACACCGGCAGGTACGGCAGCTTCGCGACGAGCTCCTGGTCATCGTAGAGCTTGCCGATCACCGGGGCGAGCGAACCCTGCGTGGCGAAGAACTTCTGGGTCTCCTCCGTGGTGAGGAACTTCAGGAAGTCCAGGGCCGTGGCCTTGTTCTTCGAGTAGACGCTGACCGCGGCGCTGTGGCCGCCCAGCGACGAGGCGCCCGGACCGTCCTTGCCCGGGAGGGCCGTCATGCCCAGGACGTCCTTGACCTTCGAGGAACCCTCGGTGGTGGCCAGGTTGTAGACGTAGGGCCAGTTGCGCAGGAACAAAAGCTTGCCGTCCTGGAACGCCTGCCGGCTCTCCTCCTCCTGGAAGGTGATGGCCTCCTTCGGGATCTGGCCGTCTGCGTAGGCCTTGGTCAGGTTCGCCATGCCCGCCTTCGCCTCCGGCGTGAGCAGGCTGGGCTTGCCGTTCGCGTCCAGCACGGCCCCGCCGGCGGAGTTGATCGCCTCGGAGGCGTTGACGGTCAGGCCCTCGTACTTCTTGAACTGGCCCGGAGTAGCAGCCGATGTTGTTGGTCTTGGCGATCGAGCACATGCCCATCATCTCGTCCCAGGTCTTCGGCGGCGTCGGGACCAGGTCCTTGCGGTAGTACAGGATGCCGCCGTCGGAGGATTCCGGCGCCGCGTACAGCGTGCCCTTGTAGGACGCGGCCTCGACCGTCGGCTTCAACATGGCCGAGGTGTCCAGCGCCATCTTGTCCTTGAGCGGCTGCAGCCAGCCCTTGGCCGCGAACTCCGCCGTCCACACGACGTCCACGCTCGCAACGTCATACCCCGGATCCTTCGCCTGGAAATGCTGGACGAGATCGTCGTGCTGCTGGTCCGCCTGGTCCGTCTGCTCCTTGAACGTGACCTTCTCATTCGGGTGCGCCGCGTTCCACTTATCGATCAGCGGACGGACCACATTGCTGTTGTCCTTACCCTGGACATACGTGATCGGACCACGCCCGTCCAAGCCCTGCGAAGCAGCATCGCCGCCGCCGGTGCCCCCGCTGGTTGCGGTTCCGCCGCAGCCGGACAGGGCGAGTGCGCCTGCCATCATCAGTGCCGCCGTGGCGGTCAGCTTTGCTTTCATGTTTACTCCTTCGTAAGAGCACCCGGCGCGACGCCGGATGTCGGGTGGAACTAAGAGGCTCAGATGATCCAGGCGGTAGTGTTTGCCGGGAGCTTGCCGCCGGCCAGCGGGCCGCTGCTGAGGAGAATGATGCCTGCCGGCAGCTCGACGAGCCCGGTGCCGAAATTGGTCACCGACTGCCAGCCGTTGGGGCGGACGAAATGCAAGACAGAGTCGCCGGCAGACACCCACGTCAGCCGCTCTTCGGTCAGCAACTGGCGGCGGTACCGCAACGCCTCGCGGTAGAGCTCCAGGGTGGAGCCCATGACCTTGTCCTGGGCGTCCACGGCGTAACGGGCGAACCATTCCGGCTGCGGCAGGTGCGCGCCGTCCTCGCCGAAGCCGAAGGAAGGGCCATCCGCCATCCAGGGCAGCGGAACACGGCAGCCGTCGCGGCCGATGTCCACGCCCGGGTTCCGGAAGAACGCCGGGTCCTGGCGTTCGCCCGAAGGGATGTCGCCGACCTCCTGCAGCCCGAGCTCCTCACCCTGGTAGAGGTAGGCGGAGCCGGGCAGCGCGAACATCAGCAGTGACGCGGCACGGGCGCGGCGCAGGCCGAGCACGGCGTCGACGTCGGAGGCCATGCCCCCGGCGAGCAGCCAATCCTGGCAATGGCGTCCGCCACCCTGGGGCAGGCCGTAGCGGGTCGCGTGGCGGACCACATCGTGGTTGGAGAACACCCAGGTCGAGGAAGCGCCGGAGGCAGCGGACTCGGCAAGGTTCTTGTCGATGATGGCGCGGAACTGTTCGGCGTCGAAGTCGGCCTGCAGGAGGTCGAAGTTGAAGGCCTGGCCCAGCCCGTCCGGGCTGGCATAGCGGGCGCGGCGGTCCGCGTGCACCCAGGCTTCCGCAACGGCGGCGCGCGGCGGGGTGTACTCGTTGAAGACACTGCGCCATTCGGCGTAGATGAAGTGGACCTCGTCACGGTCCCAGAACGGGTGGGACCCGTCTGCCAGACCATCAACTCCGGTGCCCTCCTGCGGCAGTTCGGCCTTGGACCGCAGCGGCTCGGACAAATCCTTCACCAGGGCATGAGCGACGTCGATGCGGAAGCCGTCCACGCCGCGGTCCGACCAAAAGCGCAGGGTCTTCAGGAAGTCCTCGCGAACGTCCTGGTTGTCCCAGTTAAAGTCCGGCTGCTCCTTCGCGAAGAGGTGCAGGTACCACTGCCCGGGCGTGCCGTCCGGCTCGGTGATGCGTTCCCACGCAGGGCCGCCGAACTTGGAATCCCAGTCCGAGGGCGGCAGTTCGCCGTTCTCCCCCAGCCCGTCACGGAAGACGTACCGTTCCCGTGCGGCCGAGCCCTTCGGGGCGGCCAGGGCTTCCTGAAACCATTCATGCCGGTCTGAAGAGTGGTTTGGCACGATGTCCACGATCAGCTTGATGCCCGCGGCGTGCAGGGCGACCGTCATATCGTCGAAGTCCGCCAGTGTGCCGAGCTTCGGGTCAACGTCGCGGTAGTTATCCACATCGTATCCGCCGTCGGCCAGAGCCGACGGGTAGAACGGGCTGAGCCAGACGGCGTCAATCCCGAGTGACTTCAGGTAGGGGACCTTGGCCGTGATGCCCTTAATGTCACCCAGGCCGTCACCGTTGGAGTCGGAGAAGCTGCGCGGGTAGATCTGGTACACGGCGGCCTGGCGCCACCAGTTTGCACCCGACACGTCCTTGATGTCGTCATGGGTGCTTGCGGTGTTGGTGCTCAAGGGTTGCTTCCTGTTCTGCTTTCCGGAGGGTCATGTGCCGGATTGGGCGAGGATGGACTCGTCAACGAAGGCAGTTGACGCGCTTCGTCGACGCGCTTCGTC
The DNA here is from genome assembly GCA_963810895.1 of uncultured Actinomycetota bacterium. Lineage (GTDB taxonomy): Bacteria > Actinomycetota > Actinomycetes > Actinomycetales > Micrococcaceae > Arthrobacter. Next base: position 38,839 of record CAWEPM010000003.1, on the reverse strand, counting down.
GACGCGCGTCAATAGATGACAATAGAAGAGGCAAGCGGGAGTGTCAAGGGTCACACTGGGAGCTGCGCGGGTGCGTACGCCTCTTAGGAAGGGGCGACGGCTGTGCTGCCGCGTTCGATCAGTTCGGGAACGACGAGCGTCTGAAAGGCGGAATAGTCCTCGCCGCGAAGGCGCCTGACAAGATACTTGACTGCCAGCCGTGCCATATCGCCGTGGCTCGGAGACAGGCTGGTCAGCGCGGGCTTACTCATCTGCGCGGCCGTCTCGCTGGCGTTCACGGCAACGATGGAAAGATCCTCCGGAATCCGGACTCCTCGCTCGGCCGCGGCTGCCATCAGGCCAAGAGTCGCCGGCTCATTGAGTTCAAGGAGGGCAGTCAGGCCCGGGGCCGTTCTCTTGATTTCTTCAAAGGCGTCCCAGCCGGCCGGAAACGTCGGCGATGCCGTGAAGACGTGCGCCCGGATGCCCAATTTCTTGGCTGCGGCGAGTATTGCGTCCCGCGTTCTCACGGCAGGCCCATGGCCGGCGTCCAGATCAGCCTGGGTCCGGGCAAGGAAACCAATTTCCTTGTGCCCCAAACTGGCGACATGATCCACGGCCATTGAGCCGCTTGCCTCAAAATCGGTGTCCACATAGGCCAAGTCACGCGGGTCTGCTGTCCGGCCGATCATCGTGAAGGGAATGTCAGCTTCAATCAGGAAGGGCACGCGCTCGTCGGTCGTCAGGACTTCCATCAGGACCACGCCCTCAACGAGGCCTTGATTGACGACCTTGCGGACTTCCTCAATTTCGTCTGCACCAAAAGGCCAGAGCAGAAGATTGTAGCCGTCTTCACGGGCCTGCTCAGAAGCCGCACGGATGTACTCAAATTCAGTGGGATTGAACCCGATCTCACTGAGCGGAAAGATCAATGCGATGATTCCCGTGCGCCTCCCGGCGAGGCCCTGAGCCAGAACATTCGGCGTGTAATTCAGATCTTTCATCGCGCGGAGAATTCTCTCCCGCGTCACGTCTGAGATCGGCCGGGTGCCGCTGAGCACGTACGAAACTGTACTCCTGGAGACTCCGGCAACACGTGCAACATCGGCCATCGTCGCCATGTATAACTTCCCCCTCGGACTGGTCTCGGCCAAAAGGACATCCGCGGGAGCGCCAGAGTCTGTCGGCCGCGCTCATCGACGCGCTTCCTCCATCATAAGCCGACCGCTCCGACTAGAATTCGGGCGCAACAGGACCCGTAGCATTGGCGGAGCAGACCAGTCATATTCTCGAACCCGCGCCCAAGCTGCCTGCCCTGCGGTTTCTGCGGAAGCGGCGCCCGGGGCCGCGAGTACGGCTCGGCGACGGCGCGACGGCGCACCGGCGCCGCTGCCGGCCCGCGGCCTCGTGGCAATGCCCCGCAAGCCCTCAGTAGCCGCCCGCCGCGGTCTTAATCATCTCCCCGGACGGTGCCACGAGGTACCAGACCCCGCCCACGCCCTGGCCCGTGATGTCTCCCGCGGCCTGGTCCTTGGCGTAGTAGTAGATCGGCATCCCGTTGATGGTCACCTGCATCTTTCCGTCAGCCGTCTGAATGGTTCCGACCTTGCCGGTGACGCCGTTAACGGTGGGCGTCGCCGACGTCGAGGTGACCGGGGGCCACGACATCAGGCACTCGCCGGTGCAGGCGCTGGTCCCGGAGTCCTTCGTGTCCTTGGTGAAGTAGTAGACGCTCAGGCCTTGGTCGGCCACCACGATCTGGCCGGCCGTGGACTGGGCCACATTGAGCTCCGCAGCGGACGTGGACGCCGGCGCTGAACTGGCGGCCGCGGAGGAGGGGGCCGGCGCTGCCGACGTCGGTGTCGTTGTGGTCGCGCCGCCGCCGCATCCGGACAGTAGCGCGGCAAGGGCGAACGCGGACAAGCCAATGCTGAGGTGCTTCTTCATTGCTGCTCCTAGGCTCGGGCCAGCCCAACTCGGAGGCCGGCGCTACCCGCTAAGACGTACGTGGAGTGCCGAATGGTTCATGAGGTGCCGAAGAGGTGCCCTCCTGTTCATGTCGGGGCAGTCCCGCGGCACGTTCATGTCGGGGCCGTCTTGGGGCACACTGAACTATTGGGCCCGCCCGTACGTCATACAGGGGCAGAGCAACAACTCCGGGGAGGTGGGAAATGCCGCTGGACGAAGACGTCGTGGCTGCGATCTACCGCGACCACGGGACGGCCTTGAAGCGCTTCGTCCTCAGCGTCTCCCGGGATCCGCAGCTCGCCGACGACGTCGTCCAGGAGACAGTGCTGCGGGTCTGGCAGCAGGCGCCGCAGATCACCGGCAGCCTGCGCAGCTACCTGTTCCGGACGGCCCGCAACATCATGATCGACAACTACCGCAAGGCCCAGCGGCGGCCGCAGGAAACCGGAGAACGCGATGTCCCGGCTCCCGCAGACGCCGCAGGACGCATCGATGACCTGCTCAACAAGGTCCTGATGGAGGAGGCGCTGCTCAGGCTCAGCGCGGAGCACCGCGAAGTCCTCGTGGCACTGCACTACCGCCGCTACACAGTCCAGGAGGCATCCGCCCACTTGAAGATCCCCGGCGGCACGGTGAAGTCCCGGGCGTTCTACGCCGTGCGGGCGCTACGGACCATCCTCGACGAAATGGGGGTGCAGCGGTGAACGACATCGAGCTGCATCAACTCCTGGGCGCGTATCTGCTCGGCGGGCTGGAGCCGGCCGAGGCCGCAGCCTTCGAGCAGCACCTTGCCGTCTGTGCGGACTGCCGCCAGGAGCTGGACGAACTGGCCAGCCTCCCGGCGCTGCTGGACGCGATCCCGGTGTCCGACGCCGTCGCGCTCACCGCGGCGGCTGCGGCCGCCCGGGACCGGGCGCTGGTTCCGCCGGAACCCGAACCCGTCCCGCGCCGGCTCCTCGATGAGCTCGCCGCCCGACGCCGGAAGGTGAGGCGCCGGTGGGTGGCGGCCGTGGGCGCCGCGGCCGCCGCGTGCCTGGCGCTGGGGATCGTGGCCGGCCCGCTGTTGAACCCGCCCGCCAAGCCGGACGCGAGCTACTCCGTAGCGGCAAGCAGCGGGCTGCAGGTCACAGTGGGACTCGTCAAGAAAACCTGGGGCACCGAGCTGGCGGTGGACGGCCGCAGCCTGCCCGTCGCCGGGACCCTCTCGCTGTGGGTGAAGGACCGCGACGGCGGCGAAGACCGTGCCTGCGCCTGGACCGCCACGCCCACCGGCCGGGTCCGGATCACCGGGCGCGACGCCGGTGCAGCTGGCCAGGATCGCCAGCGTCGAGATGCGCGACGAGCAGCAGCAGACCGTGGCTGTCATTGCCGTGCCGCAGGGTTAGCGCACTTCTGCGGGTTTTTGTCAGAGCTTCCTGTTCTACTGATGGCGGAGGGTGGCGCTTCGCCACCAGCGGCGGCCTGCGCAGCCGCACCGGCGATTGGGGAATCGTAGTGGATGAGGGATATGAGGTAGTGACATCGGGTAGGGAGCTTGCCCTCCGTATCACGGCGGCCGGCCGGACCAAGCCTGCGGCCGTTATTTCGTGGCATCCCAACCAGGCCCACGGCCGCATCGACGTCGAGCACATTGTGCGCGAAGTCGGTGGCCTGGCGGAGATTTTCAGCCTGGAAAACGGCCCCGAGAGCTACGCTTTCGGCGACTATATGCCCCCCGGTGCGCAAGTCTTCGGGAACGCCGCGCGGGTTTACTCGACGGACCTGAGCTGGACGCAGGACGTCTTGCGCAGCAGGCTCCGAATGGCCAGCGACAGGCGCGGCGCGGAGCGCGCCGCCAAGGACATCATCGAGGACGTCCTGAGCCTGATCAGCGTCATCCCGCCAAGACCGGCGCCGGTCCGCTCGGCGCCGCGGCGCGTCAGCGGCACGATCAAGGCCTTTGCCAGCTCCGGTTCCCGCGCCATTGTGGAACTCGACGACGGCACCCGCTGCACCATCCAGCGCGAACACGCGGTACCCCCGGTCCGCCTCGACTGGATGCTGTCACTCGGGCAGACGGTGGACGGAGACTTCAATGACCAGGACAAGACCCTCGACGTCAGCGGGCTGAAAACGGCGCCGCGGCTCGCCGAGCTGTACCAGTCCGGGGACCTCGTGTTGGCCCTGGCCGAGGAAGTCTGCGCCAGCAGCGCAAAGCTGACCCTTTACCCGGGCGCCAGCTGGCCTGTGCCGGCGGCCCGGATCTCCTCGAACCCCCTCGACACCGTCGACAGTCTCGTGACCGAGGGCGAGGTCGTCGTGGCGCGTTTCCTGAGGGACCGAGGTGCGGTGGCGCTGTCGCTGATCGACGTTGACGACGACGCCGAGGTCAAACCTGCGCCAGCGCTGCTGGCCGGCGGAACCCCCTGGCTGCTTGCCGGGCGGCACCTCATTGAGCAGCCCGCGACCGGGACGACCTTTGCGGCCGGGGTGGTGCAGGACCCTGCGGCAGCCGCCGGCGAGCCGGGCAGTGCGGCAGTGGTTCCGGCGCCGAAGTCGTCGGCTGCCCTGATGAGCGTCCAGCTGCAGCTGGAGTCCGAACGGCGGCGCGTTGCGGAGCTGCAGGAGCTCGTGTTGGCGTCGGGTGAGGCCGGCACCCGGCTGGTGAGTCTGCAGCGGGAGCGCGATGCCCTGGCACTGGAACTGGCGGCTGAGAGGCGGGTTTCTGCCGCAGTCCGCGGGGAAATGGACCAGGCCGGTGCCCGGCTTGAAAGGCAGCGTGCGGAGCTGCAGCGCCTGCGCACCAACAACCGCGATACCCAGCGCGCCCTCAAGCGCGCCGCCGTGGAATGGGACGGGATGTTTGAGACGGCGGACGAGCGCCTCCGGCACGACGTCTACCTGGCGTGGGCCAAGAACACCCCTGCGGCCGACAAAGCCAGGCATCCGCTGCCCGCGGTGTGGACGGCCGGCCCGGAATTCGCCGACTCGATCTACGCTTGCACGGAGCCCGGGCTGGCCGCCAAAGCGCTCAAGACCACAGTGGAGGTCCTGACCGGGGCAGCGGAGCGCAGCGCGGCCCGGGAAATGCATCCGCTGCGGGAGAACACGGGCGCGGATTCTGCGCAGGTCAGGCGCGGGGACGGGGCACGGTGCTTCCGCGCCGCCGTCGAACGCAATGTGGCAGCCGCCCGTCGGCTGCACTTTTGGCGGCTGCCGGACGGGACCATCGAACTGTCCCGGATTGTGGTCCATGACGACTACCGGCCCTAATCCGGTCCCCGTGAGAGGCAGATCCGGTGTCCCGGCGAGGCTACATCTTCGCGAGCTTGGCCCGCACCGCCATGAAGATGCCGTAGCAGATCAGGCCGACACCGACGGCGGCCAGCAGGTACACGCCAAACGGCTGTTCGCGCAGGGCCTTCAGGCTGCCGTCGAGGCCGGTCGACTCTTCCGGGTGCGCCTTCACGGTGGCGATGATGATGAGCAGGCCCACCAGCAGCAGGGCGAAGCCCTTGGCTGCGTAGCCCACGACGCCGATGGTCGTCACCGCGGTGCGCGCCTGCTTCTGGGACGGCATCCGCAGGTACTTGAGGAAGGACTTCCTGAAGCCTCGGATGGCGTAGACGATCCCCGTGATGGCTACCGCGGCGCCGATCAGGATCAGGAGCGCGACGCCGCCCGGCGCCTTCATGAGGTTCACGGTCAGGTCACTGGTCGACTGGCGGTGGTCGGCGCGGGCCCCGGTGGCGACCGTTGCCAGTGTGAGGGCGAACCCGGCGTAGACCACGGCCTGCAGCGCGGCTTTGAGCTTCTTGCTGACCTTCTTCTTGGTCGGCAGGTGTTCGAAGTCGAAGATGGCATCGGACGTCTGCCAGATGGCCAGCGCCACGCAGGCGGCAAAGGCGGTCCAGAGCAGCAGCGGCCCCGCCGGCTGCCCGGCGAGCTCCTCCACGGCGCCGCTGACGTCGGCCTGGCCCTGGCCGCCCATGGCGAGCCGGATCGCGACGAGGCCAATGAGGACGTGCAACAGCCCCGACACGGCGAACCCGGCCCGCGCCACCACTTCGAGCGGCTTCGAATTGGTGACGTCCTCGGCGACGTCCGCGGCGTCCTTCAGTTCTCGTTTGATGATGCTTCCTTAGTGCTACCAGGGCGGTTCGTGCCGGAGCGTTGGCTCCGGTAACTCCACTTCCGTAATCGTGCCACGCGACGGCGTTCAGGAACAGATTCCTGAGGCCCGGAGATGCCTAGCGGCGGCGGTAGCTGAGGTCGAAGATCAGGCGCCCGGCCTCGTGTGCCTTGTTTTCGAAGCTGGTGAGAATCCGGCCCTCAAACCGCGGCGCCCAGCCGCCGGTAGCGTCGATGCCTTCGTTGGGTCCGGTGTGCTCGGTGCTGACCGGGGCCCGGCCCTCCTTGACGGGAGCTCCGCCGACGCGGGATTCGACGCCGGATTCCCACACCTGGGTCAGGGGGCTTTCCGCACCGGCGCGCTCGCCCTCGTACAGGTTCTCAAACTCCGCGGAGACCGCCATGACCTCGCGCACATGGACGGCGTAGTTGGACCAGTCGGTCGCGATCCGGAAGATGCCGCCGGGCTTGATGGCCCGGGCGGCGAGTTCGGCGAAGGCCGGCTGGATGAGGCGGCGCTTGTGGTGCCGGGACTTGTGCCACGGATCCGGGAAGAAGACCCATAGTTCCGTGACGGAGCCGGCAGGGAGCATGGTCGCGAGCACTTCGGGGGCGTTGGCCTCCACCACCCGGACGTTGCTCAGCTTGCGGCTGTTGATCTTGATCAATGTGTTGGCCAGGCCGGGGGTGTAGACCTCCACGGCCAGGAAGTCCTTGTCCGGGTTTTCCTCGGCGGCGTGGCACACGGCATCGCCCAGTCCGGAGCCGATCTCCACGATCAGCGGAGCCGTCCGGCCGAACTCGGCCTCCGCGTCGAAGACGTAGTCGGGGTGGACGGAAGTGTTGGCGACATGGCGGGGGACCTCGACCGCCCAGCGGTCGGAGTGCTCCTCCCAGGCAGCCTGGCGGCGGCCCTGCAGGCGTGTGCCGCGGCGCACGAAGCTGACCGGTCGGCCCCCGTACGTGCCGAACGAGGCCTGGCTTCCCGGGGTCACCGGGCGCGGCAGCTGGGTCTCTTCCGGGGCGCCGGACTCCGACGCTTCGGGGGATTCTGGGGATTCACTCATCCCTTCCAGAATAGTGGAGTCCCGGGGACCGCCGCGATCGGCAGGTTGGTCGGACAGTGAAGATGGTGACACGGCAGCCGGCGAAGAGCCTGCCAGAATGGGGTCCGTGACAGTACCGAAAAGCTCCCAGGACCCCACCGTCAGCGGCATCGGGATCGACGACCGTCCTGGCCTGCTGGTGGACGCCGAGATCGACGACGTTCCCGCGGCGGAGCCCACCCGGGTCGGCAGCCGCCGCAGCCTGGCCTACCTGGGCGTGTGCCTGGTCCTGATCGGGCTGAATCTCCGCACGGTGTTTTCGAGCTTCTCCGCGGTCCTACCCGAGGTGACGGCCGACGCCGGGCTGCCAGGCTGGGCCGTCGTCGTCCTCACCACGGTGCCGGTGACCCTGCTCGGGGTCTTCGCCCCGCTCGCCCCCGTTCTGGCCCGCCGCTTCGGCGCCGAACGGGTGTTGCTCGGTGCCATGGCGGTGCTCACGGGAGGGCTGCTGCTGCGGCCGGTGGAGCTGCCGGGAGCCGGTCACCTTCCGGCCCTGCTCGCCGGAACCGCCGCGTGCGGTGCCGCGATTTCGCTCTGCAACGTGCTGCTGCCCGGCGTCGTCAAGCGCGACTTCCCACACCGCTTGGGCCTCATGGGAGGCCTCTACACCACGGCGATATGCGCCTCGGCTGCCCTCGGTGCTGGCTTCACCTTCCCGGTTTTCCGGGCGACCGGGCAGTGGACAGCGGCGCTTTGGTTCTGGGCGCTGCCCGCCGGCGTCGTTCTTCTGCTGTTCCTGCCGCTGGCCATGAGGCAGCGCCACGGCCGGCACCAGACTTCACACGGCGGCGTAAATGTGTGGCGCTCGGCGGTCGCGTGGCAGGTGACCCTCTTTATGGTCCTGCAGGCCATGATGTCCTTCAGTGTCTTCGCCTGGCTGGCCCCGATCCTGCGAGAACGCGGCGTGGACGGCGGCACGGCCGGCCTGATCGTCTCGGCCTCGATTGTGCTGCAGATGCTGGGCTCGCTGTTCGCCCCGGCGCTGGCCACCCGGTTCCGGGACCAGCGCGTCATCAATACGGTGGTGGCACTGATGACCGGCGGCGGCTTCGCGCTGAGCATCTTCGGGCCGGCAGATTTCCTGTGGCTGTGGACCGGGCTGCTGGGCCTGGGTCAGGGGAGCCTGACCGCCGCGGCCCTGACCCTGATCATGGTCCGCACCCGCGACGGGCACACCGCGGCCCACCTCTCCGGCATGATGCAGGGCGTGGGCTACGGGCTGGGCTCCAGCGGCACCCTCCTGGTCGGCCAGCTCCACCAGTCCACCGGGTCCTTCGCCGCGGCGGGTGTTCTGTTCTTGCTCGTGGGCTCGCTCGCCGCCGTGTTCGGGTACCGGGCCGGGCGGGACCGCTACGTCGGCGGCTGACCCCTCAAACACGATGCGCTGGCAGTTGTGGCTGTTCTGAGCCTCCAGAACAGCCACAACTGCCAGCGCATCCGGGGTCGCCCCTGCTTCAGAGGGCCGGACGGGATCAGAGGGTCAGGTCCTTGCCCTTCGTTTCCGGGATGGTGAAGACGAAGACCGCGGAGACGGCGAGGAGAAGCACGGCGTACACGTTGAACAGCTGCGGCATCTGCAGGGTGGTGCCGAGCCACTGCTGGAGGTAGGGCGCGGTGCCGCCGAACACCGCCACGCAGATCGAGTAGGGCACACCGACGCCCACGGTGCGGATGCTCGTGGGGAACAGCTCGGCGTAGACGGCCGGAACGATCGCCGCGCTGGCGGCGATGAAGATCAGCATGACGGACATGCTGACGGCCAGCTGCCAGGCGGAATCCTTGAGCAGGGCGGTCATCGGAAAGTGCATGATGCCTGCGCCGATCGCGCCGGACCACAGCACTTTCTTGCGGCCGATGCGGTCCGCCAGCTTGCCCCAGAAGGGCAGCGCCGCGATGAACACGATGTTGCCGATCACACCGGCCCACAGGGCCTCGCCGCGGTCGATCTTGAGGGCGGTGGTGGCGTAGCTGGGGGCGACGACACCCCAGATGTAGTAGATCACGGTCAGGCCGACCGTCAGGCCGATCACCTGGAGGGCCTGCTTGCGGTGGCGGACGATCTGCGGCCAGATCGGAGCGCGCTTGTCCGCCGAGGCTTCGCCCTCGAAGACGTCCGTTTCGTGCAGCCGGGACCGCATGATCAGCGCGTAGAGACCCATGGCCGCTCCGACCAGGAACGGGATGCGCCAGCCCCACGCGTTCATGACCTCGGTGCTCAGGGCCATGTTCAGCACGGCCCCCAGGAGGGTCCCGAACAGGATTCCCACCGTGCCGGAGGTGTAGATCAGGGTGGCCCAGAAGCCGCGGTGTTCCTTCGGCGCCATTTCGGACAGGTACGTCTGCGACGACGGCAGCTCGCCGCCATGCGCCAGGCCCTGGACCAGGCGCGCCACCAGGAGCATCAACGACGCCCATGCGCCCACCGCCGCGAAGGTCGGCGCGATGCCGATCATCAGGCTGCCCACCGACGCAAGCCCCACGGCCAGGGTCATGGAGGCCTTGCGGCCGATCCGGTCACCGATCCAGCCGAACAGGAAACCGCCGAAGGGGCGGGCAACGAAGCCGACGGCGAAAATCGCCAGGGTGGACAGCACCGCCGAGGCGGGATCGGCCTTGCTGAAGAGCTGGCTGGCGATGAACGGCGTGAACGTGGCGTAGATGGCCCAGTCGTACCATTCGACGGCGTTGCCGATGCCGGTGCCGATGATCGTCTTGCGGGTGGATGTCCGGGTTGCCGGCGGCATGGACGTGGTTGCAGTCATGGTCTTCTCCCTCGGGGGTGGGGGCTAGGAAAGGGTGGAGGCGGCGGCAACAGTGTTGTCCGCGGCGGGAGCGTCTGCTGCCGCAAGCGCGGCCAGCCTCGAAATGGCGAGCTCCGCGTAGAGTGCGGCGCCGTCAGCCAGCACGCCGTCGTCGAACGTGGCGTACGGGGAGTGATTGAACGCGGATGCGGCGTGGTCGGCGTCCCGGGGGACGGCGCTCAGCCCGATGAACGTGCCGGGTACCTCGGCGAGAACCCTGGAGAAGTCTTCGGAGCCGCTCAGCGGGGTGGCCCAGCGGGCGAGCCGGGAATCGCCGAACAGGCCCTCGATGACGTTCTCCGCGGTGTGCGTTTCGTCCTCGTCCGTGATGGTGAGCGGGTACTCCTGCTGGTAGTCGACGTCGACGTCGAGGCCGTGCGCCGCCGCGATTCCCTTCAGCAGGCGCGGCACGGCGTCCATCATTTTCTGCCGGGATTCCTCGGAGAAGGTCCTGATGGTGGCCTCGATGCGCGCGGTTTCCGGGATGATGTTGCGCTTGGTGCCGGCCTGGAGGACCCCCACGGAGAGGACTACGGGATCGAACATGTTGAACTGGCGGGTGACCATGACCTGGAGGGCGGTGACCATTTCGGCGGCCGCCGTCACCGGGTCCTTGGCCGAATGCGGGGCCGACCCGTGGCCGCCGGCGCCGAGCACGGTGACCACCAGGCCGTCGGACGAGCTGAGCATGACGCCGGGCTTGGTGCAGAACGTCCCGTGCGGTTCCAGGGCGGAAAACACGTGCATGCCGTAGGCGGCGTCCACACGCCGGCCGGCGGCATCCAGCACGCCTTCGCGGATCATGTGGCTGGCGCCGTCGAAGCCTTCCTCGCCGGGCTGGAACATCAGGACGACGTCGCCGGCCAGCCGGTGCCGGCGTTCGGCCAGGAGGGTGGCGGCTCCGGCCAGCATGGAAGTGTGGAGGTCGTGGCCGCAGGCGTGCATGGCGCCGTCGATCCGGGACGTGTAGTCCACGCCCGTCTTCTCCTGCACCGGCAGGCCGTCCATGTCCGCGCGCAGGAGCACGGCCGGGCGGGAGTCCGCGCCGGTTCCGGACGCCTGGCCGCGCAGGACCGCGGTGACCGACGTCGTGTCCTTGCCCAGGGTGATCTCGTAGCCGAGCCCGTCCAGGGCCTTGAGCACCTTCTCCTGGGTGCGGGGCAGCGTCAGGCCGATCTCGGGCTCCCGGTGCAGTTCGTGGCGGAACCGGGCAAGGTCCGCCTGCATTTCCCGGGCGTCTGCGGTGATCGGCACGTGTTCTCCTTGGTTGTCGATTTGGCGTGGTTCGGGTCCGGCAAGGACTTCCTGCGTCTATTCTCAAGTGACATGGTTCACACGCGGCCAAAGGCCTGAAAAAATGCAAAAAGTGATTACTGACGCAGATTTCGTGCATGACCGGAGGGAAGAATAGTGGAACTCAGCGAGGACGACCTCGCCCTGATCAACGTCCTGCAGATCGCTCCGCGCCTGAGCTGGGCGGATGCGGCGGAGGTGCTGGGCGTTCACGCCACCACCCTCGCCGCCCGCTGGGAACGGCTGCGGGCCTCCGGCGTTTCCTGGATCACCGCCCACCTGATCGGCGATCCTCATCAGATGTGCCTGGCGTTCGTCGCCGTGGATTGCGAAATGCACCGGCGGAAGGAAGTTACCGCCAGGCTCGCCGAGATGCCGGAAATCGTCACGGTGGAGGAGGCGGCCAGCAACCGGGACCTCATGCTGACCGTCATTACGGCCTCCCTGGACGATTTCAGCATGAAGGTCATCTCGCGGCTGAAGGAGATCGACGGCCTCCTCAAATACCAGACCGCCCTGTGCACCAGGTTGCACGCGAGCGGCGGCTCCTGGCGGCTCAACGTGCTGAGCCGCGCGCAGCAGGCCGCCGTGCGGGCGTTGGCGGGCCCCGAGGCGACCGGAGTAGCCCAGGCTGCCGCCCGGGAAGCGTTGCCGGAAAGCCACCTGGCGCTCCTGCCGTTCCTGGCCAAGGACGGACGGGCCACGGCGGCGGACATTGCCCGCGGGTTGGGCAGGCACCCTGCCACCGTCCAGCGGCAGCTCAACCGTGTGCTCGCCAGCGGCATCCTGTCATTCCGGTGCGAGGTGGCCCAGAAGTTCTCGGCGTTCCCCGTGACCTGCCAATGGTTCGTCAACGTCCCCGCCGGCCGGCACGAGGCAGCGGCCGCCGAGCTGAGGACCATGCGGAACGTGCGGCTCAGCGCCTCCACCACGGGTCCAACGAACTTCGTGATCATCATGTGGCTGCAGTCCTTGGCGGACGTCATGAACATCGAGCAGGCACTGCAACAGAAGGTGCCCGGGATCGTGCTCGTGGAAAGCGTCGTCATGCTGAGCACCGTGAAGCGCGTGGGATGGATGCTGAACCCGGACTCCAGGGCGAGCGGCGCCGTCGTGGTTCCGGCCCAGGGGCTCGACGCGGCGCACTGACCACGGCCTGCTGACGACGGCCTGCTGACAAGGGCCTACGGACCGCGGCCGGCTGGACACTGCGTGCCCGGCTTGTAAGCTGTGGCACGTGCCCCGAACCGACCCACCTCCGCATCAGGAATCCGGTCAGGAATCCAGCCAGGAATCCGTCCCGGAATCAGCCGGCATCTTCCACCGCAGCTACCTGCTGGTGACGCTCGGCGCCTGCGCGCTGGTGTTCCTGGCGGCCTTCGAGTCCCTGGCGGTGACCACCATCATGCCGCTCGTCAGCCGGGAACTGGACGGTGCGGGACTCTACGCCTTGGCCTTTGCCGGACCGCTCGCCACCGGCGTGATCGGCATGGTGGCCGCCGGCAGCTGGTCGGACCGCAAGGGGCCCGTGGCGCCGCTCCTGGCCGCGGTGGGCATGTTCGTGCTTGGCCTGCTCATCGCCGGTACTGCCGGGACGATGCCGGTTCTCGTGTCCGGGACGGCTCGTGCAGGGGCTCGGCGGGGGCGGGCTCACGGTGGCCCTGTACGTGGTCATTGCCCGGGTCTACCCGCCGGTGCTGCATCCGAAGATCTTCGCCGCCTTCTCCGCGGCCTGGGTCATCCCGTCCCTCGTGGGCCCGTTCGCGGCCGGCGTCGTGGCGCAACTGGCCGGCTGGCAGTGGGTCTTTCTCGGCGTGGTCGGACTCGTGGTCCCGGCCCTGCTGCTGACGGCCCCTGCCTTGCGCGGCCTGCGCGGAACCCCGGCCGCTGCCGCAGGAGAGCCCGCCGCAGGAGAGCCCGGGTCCGCGGAGACTGCCGCCGGCGGCGGCGCCCGTCCGCCGGGCGGTCTGGCCAAGCTGGCGCTGGCGGCACTGGCGGCGCTCGCCGTCCTGGGCCTGAACCTGTCCGCCGGGGTGCCGGGGGCCGGCGGAGTGCTCGCAGGGGCCGCCGTCGCCGTCGCGCTCGCGGCCGTCCGTCCCCTCATGCCGCGCGGCACGTTGACCGCCCGGCGGGGCCTGCCGAGCGTCATCCTCACCCGCGGTCTCGCGTCCGCCGCATTCTTTGGCGCCGAGGTGTACCTGCCGTATCTGCTCGTGGAACGCTATGCCTTCGCCCCGACTTTTGCGGGCCTCACGCTCACCGGCGGCGCCATCGCCTGGGCCGCGGCCTCGGCCGTCCAAGGCAGGCTTGGGACCCGCCTGGAGCACCGGAAGGCGGTGCGGATCGGCTCGGCCCTGGTCCTCGGCGCCGTCGTCCTCGCCCTCGTGACAACGGTGCTGGCCTGGCCGGCCGCCGTCGCCATCGCGGGCTGGATCTTCGCCGGGGGCGGGATGGGACTGATGTATCCGCGCCTGAGCGTCATGACCCTGGCCCTCTCCACGAAGGACACCGAGGGCTTTAACAGCTCGGCCATGTCCATTTCGGATTCGCTCGGCGGCGCCCTGGCCCTCGCCGGCACGGGAATCGTATTCGCCGCGTTTTCGACGACGACGGCGGCATCGTTCGCGGGAGTCTTCGCGCTCACGGCGGTGATCGGCGTCGCCGCGGTGGCCGTCGCGCCGCGCGTCGCCGTCGTCCCGACCGCCGTCAGGGCGCGCCCGTAACGGCCGCGCCCCGCGCCATTGGACGCAGGGGCACTGCACAGGCCACCACGCACCGGCATCACTGCAAGCAGGAGCCCCGGCCGGAAGTTCCGGCCGGGGCTCCTGCGCGTCACGGGTTGTTCGTGTCGATGCTCAGTCGACGGTCAGGGGTCAGACAGTCGCGCGGACGTCTTCCTCCGCGCGGACGGCCTGCCATTCCACAATCCGTGCCTGCTGCAGCGGTGTCTTCCGGTTGAAGTGCCAGGCGGCACCCAGCAGGAGGAACCAAATGGGGGCCACGAAGAGTGCCAAGCGGGTGTCGTCGGCCTGGGCCAGTGCCACGAGCATGAAGACGAAGAACGCGAGCACGACGTACGGCATGAACGCGGAGCCCGGCATCTTGAAGGCCGAGGCCGCGTGCAGGGCCGGCCGGCGGCGGCGGAAGACGATGTAGCTGACCAGGATCATGGACCACACGAACATGGTCAGCACGGAGGCCACGGAGGTGACGATCGTGAACGCGCCGATCACGGAGTCGCCGGCGTAGAGCAGGACGAGCCCGGCCAGCAGGAAGATGCAGGAGAACAGCAGCGCGTTCTGCGGGACCTTGCGGACGCTCAGCTTTCCAAAGGCCTTCGGCGCGTTCCCGTCCTGGGCCAGGCCGTAGATCATGCGGGAGGTGGAGTAGATCCCGGAGTTGGCGCTGGAGGCCGCGGAGGTCAGGACCACGAGGTTGATGACCACGGCGGCGATCCCCAGCCCGGCGAGGGTGAACATGCCGATGAACGGGCTGCTGGCGGGATCGATGGTGCGCCACGGGTTGACCGCCATGATGACCACCAGGGCGCCCACGTAGAACAGGAGGACGCGGACCGGGATGGAGTTGATGGCACGCGGCAGGTTCTTCTCCGGGTCCTTGGTCTCGGCGGCGGCAGTGCCCACCAGTTCGATGCCGGCGAAGGCGAAGATCGCGATCTGGAAACCGAGGATGAAGCCGAACATGCCGTGCGGGAACATGCCGCCGTCGTTCCACATGTTGGCGAGGTTGGCCACCGCGCCGTTGGGGGACGTGAAGTGGGTGGCGATCATGATCGCGCCGGTGATGATGAGGGCCACGATGGCTACTACCTTGATGATGGCAAACCAGAACTCCGCTTCACCGAATGCCTTCACGGTGGGAAGGTTCAGGAGGATCAGCACCACGGGTGTGAGCAGCGCCGGGATCCACAAGGGCGTGCCGGGCGCGAGCTTGTCCACGTAGCCGGAAATGGCGACGATGTCCGCCACGCCGGTGACAACCCAGAAGAACCAGTAGGACCAGCCGGTGAAAAAGCCGGCCCAGGGGCCCAGGAGGTCACCGGCGAAGTCACTGAAGGATTTGTAGTTCAGGTTGGAGAGCAGGATCTCGCCCATGGCCCGCATGACGAAAAACAGCATGAAGCCGATGATCATGTAGACGAAGATGACGGACGGGCCGGCGAGGGAGATGGTCTTGCCGGACCCCATGAACAGTCCGGTGCCAATTGCGCCGCCGATGGCGAGCAGCTGGATGTGGCGGTTGCCCAGGGCGCGGGCGAGATGCGGCTCGCGGCTCCCGGCGCCGGGTGCGCCGTTGGCGGAGGCGGCGGTTCCAGATGGTGCAATGTCAGATTCTGCAGTGGCCGGGGCGGCCGTGGTGATGCGTTCAGACATGAGGCTTCTTCCTTGTCACAGGCGGGCGCAGCGGGCGGGGGTTCCGCGATGCGGTCCGCACAGATCCGTCAGAGTGTGACGGAGGTAACAGTTTTGGCGGGTAGATCAAGATTAGGGCCGGTATTTGGCGGCCCCTGTTGTCGCGGCGGTCCGCGTAGGTGGACCAGCCGGTCGGTGACGTGCCGTGTTCTCCCGGCGGCACCAACTTCCCGCACGGCGCCGGAGCAGGCCCGGAACCCGCGTTCTTCGCGGGCTCTGGGGGAAAACGCGACGCCGGCACGGCCGCCCGTTGCGGCCGCCGGCACCGCTCTTCCGCTAATCGCCCGCCCATCGGGTGCGTTCGACAACTGTCGATCATCTTAGCTTCAGTTGTCGTCCGCTGTCTTTTGTCACATTTTTTGCGCGGCGCAGGCGGTCGCGGCCTAGTTTGTGCCGGTCTGGGCGGTGTCGATCTGGTGCGGTGCCGATCTGGACGATTCCGACTTGGACAGTCACCGGGTGCGGGCTCAGGTGCAGCCGCACCGCCGCGGCCACGGCCCGGGCCACGGCGCGGGCCGCTCCGCCGCCGAGGGCGTGCACGCCCTCGATTTCCTGGATCGCGATGCCGGCGATCTTTGCCACGACGCCGTCCGCGACAGTGGTCGCGCCGCGGCCGTCGATGCCTGAGGCCGGTGCGGGCGCGCCCAGCGTGGGGGTCTTTGCGGCGGGCGCCTTCAAGGCGGTGGCCTTCGCCGCGGCTGCCGGGCCGGTCTGGCCCTGGACGTCTGACGGGGTGTGCGTCTGGGTGGTCAAGGCAATCACTCCTGATCGGTTGAGGAAGACGCTCTGTGGCGCCGTCATAGGTAAGACGGGCCCGGAGCGGAAATCCTCACGGTCGAATTGGAGTGAGCTGCATCACAGGCGGCCTCGGGCAGCAAGAGACGGCCGCCCGGCAGGCCGTTCAGGCGGCTGCCGGCAGCCTACTGGGCCGCCAGGCGCGTGGCCCGGAGCACGGCGTCGGTGAGGGATACCGCCTCGCCCTCGGGGCCGATAACGCTGCGATGCCGGCTGTCCAGGACTTCGAGACGCCACTGAGGCTCCTCGATCCGGAGTTCACGGGCAAGGTCCTCGGCGGTGAAGAACTTCTCCGGAGCATGCTCGTGGTGCTCGCCCCAGGGAGGCAGTCCGTCGGGATGGTGGCCGACGATCAGCAGCGTGCCGCCGGTCCGCACCGCGGCCGCGGCGAGCTGCAGCGCCTGCTGCCATGGCATTTGGGTGGAATGCAGGAACTGGGCTGTGACGAGGTCGAACAACCGGTCCGGGACCCACGTGGCGAGGTCCTGCTGCACCCATTCGATGTTGGCGTCCTGGCCCCGTTCCCGGGCGTGCGCGGCCGCACGTTCAAGGGCGACGGCGGAGACATCCAGGGCAGTTACGGCCCAGCCGCGGGCGGCGAGCCAAATGGCGTCCGCACCCTCTCCGCAGCCCAGGTCCAGAGCCTCGCCGGGCGGCAGATGCGCCGCTTCTGCAATGAGCTGCGGATTCGGCTGCCCGCTCCACATCCTGGGGCGGCTGCTGTACCTTTCGTCCCACATCCGGGCCGTGGTGCCGGGCACCGCAGGATCGGCCGCGTCATGCTGGTGGCTGTGTTCTGTCATGGTTTCCCCTCATCGCGGCGGTCCGCCGGGTTTCGCTGTCTGTTTACAGGCACGACGGCGGTGACGAACCCGGCCGGCGCGGACCGCCGTCGGGTCTCCCGGCCGAAATTCCGGTGCTCCTCAAGGACCAGGCCGAAAGACCCGACAAAGTCGGCGGCGCTCTTCCTGGCCGGGGGAGTGTTGTCGATGCCAAAGGTGATCGGCTCCCCGACGAAATTCGCCGTGGCCCGGGCGTACCGCATGTAGGGCGATCGTGAGGCGACGATTTCCTTGGAGAAGTAGTCAAAGGCCACGACACTGCCCGGCGCGGTGGCGGCGATCCTGCGCAATGTTGCCTCGACCGAGGCGCGGTCCAGGTACATGGTCACCCCTTCCCAAAGGAAGAACGTGGGGCTGTCGGGGTCGAAACCCGCCGCCACGAGCTTCTCCATCCAATCCTCGGTCTCAAAGTCCGCGGACACGTACGTGGCCAGGCGGGTCGACAGGCCTGCTTTCTCGAGCATCGCGATCTTGTAGGCCTGGGTCCGGGGCATATCGATTTCAAAGCAGCGCACGCGCTCCTCCGGTGACAGCCTGAACACCCGGGTGTCGAAGCCCGCTCCGAGGATCACGAGCTGGTCGACGCCGCCAAGATGCCGCTGGACGGCGGCATCGTAGTAGCTGGTCCGTGCTGTCGACTGATGGCGCATCGGGGACCGGCCCTGGTACGGATAGCGGTAGATCCTGGGAACGTAGCCCGTCAGCAAGTGGCCCACAAGGGTGGGGGCAGTCGTCAGCCGAAACCCCTCCTGGGACACATTCGGCATGACCGCCATGAGCCGGACGGCGGGGTCATCCGGCCTCGTCTCCAGCCGGTGCTGCATGTAGCGCGTGTAGAGGGACGCGAACAAGGTGGCCGAGACGCCCGTGCGCCGGCTGTAGGCGAGCATTCGCGGAACGGTCGCGACGTAGGCCGCCACCCCCAGGGGCAACAACACCACTTGGATGATCCGAAAGACTCCAGCGCCGACTATTCCCGGCATCGTTGCCCGTCTCCTCTCATCCCCCTGCCCGCCAACCATGCTCCTCCCGGGCGCAACCGTGGTCAACAGCGACGGCGGTCAACAGCGGCGGTCAACAGGCGGCGTTGACCGTCAGTCACCTTCAACGCCGCGGCGGAGGCGAAGAGACACATGGAAATCACGCTCTGGAAACGATTTCGAAACCTGCGTCGTGAATGCTGGGCACAAGACCTTGAAATGCTGGGGAAGGCAATGATCATGGACGTTGAAGAAGCACGGCACATCCGCCGCTCCAGTGAGCTGAACGTGGGGGACGAGATCGAGGCCTGGCACAACGGCAAACTCTTCCACCGGGGCACGGTGACCCAGACGGTCACGGCCGTGGACCTGTTTTGGATCCTGGATTCCCGGACGGGAACGCGCCGCCTGATCGACGCCGAGGCACTCGTGATCCTGCGGGCAGCGGACCCGGGCACGGCCAAGGCGGCGTCCCGGGCGGCCGCCCGCACGGCCCCGCCGTCGTCCCACATGCCGCTGTTCCAAGCCCCCAGCCTGGCGGGCTAGGAGCCGCGCCAGCGGCCATGGATACGGGACCGGGCCCTGCCGGATGCTAGACTGGTGAAACTTGATGTGCAGTGATGCCCACTCATATTCGGTTGACCGGCTTCGGTCCATCAACCGGATCTCCTGCCGGATTCCTTCGGGATTCCGCCCGCAGGGAGTGGGTTTTTTCATGTGAGAGGCACATCCTGCGTCGATGAACGCGTTCCATTTGGTCCCGGCGGCCGCTTGCTGAAGTTTGGCAGCAGCCCGGTTGATCACCTGACTTTTCTTCGGCGAACCCTTGGGCCAACCGGCACCGGGGGCCGATATCCGCATGGATACCGCCTGAAAGACCTTGAACTTTATGACTACTTTTGCTGCCCTCGGCACGCCCAAGGCCCTTGCCGACACCCTCACCGCCCAGGGAATCGTTGAACCGTTCCCCATCCAGGTCAAGACCCTCCCGGACACCCTGGCCGGACGCGACGTCCTGGGCCGCGGCCGCACCGGCTCCGGCAAGACCATCGCCTTCGCCATCCCGCTTGTAGCACGACTCGCTGAGCGGGAAGCCAAGCACTTCCGCAAGCCCGGCCGCCCGATGGGCCTGGTCCTCGCGCCGACCCGTGAGCTGGCCACCCAGATCAACGCGACCATCGAACCGATGGCCAAGGCCATGGGCCTGAACACCACCGTGATCTACGGCGGCATCTCCCAGGCCCGCCAGGAAAAGGCCCTGCGTGCCGGCGTCGATATCGTCATCGCCTGCCCCGGCCGCCTGGAGGACCTGATCCGCCAGCGCATCGTGACCCTCGAGGCCGTCGAGATCACCGTCCTGGACGAGGCCGACCACATGGCCGACCTCGGCTTCCTCCCGGTCGTCAAGAAGCTCATGGACATGACCCCCAGCCAGGGCCAGCGCCTGCTCTTCTCCGCCACCCTGGACAACGGGGTGGACAAGATCGTCCAGCGTTACCTGTCCAACCCGCTGACCCACTCCGTGGACGAATCAGCAGGCCGCGGTGACCACCATGGAACACCACGTGCTCGTGGTCAACGACCAGACCGTCAAGAAGCAGCTGATCGTCGAGCTCGCCTCGGGTGCCGGCCGCCGGGTGCTCTTCATGCGCACCAAGCACCACGCCCGCAAGCTGGCCAAGACCCTGACCGACGCCGGCATCCCCGCCGTCGACCTCCACGGCAACCTCTCGCAGAACGCCCGTGACCGCAACCTGGCCGAGTTCTCCTCCGGCGACGTCCGCGTCCTGGTGGCCACCGACGTCGCGGCCCGCGGCGTCCACGTCGACGACGTCGAACTGGTCATCCACGTGGATCCGCCCACGGAGCACAAGGCGTACCTGCACCGCTCGGGCCGTACGGCCCGCGCCGGTTCCGACGGCACCGTGGTCACGCTGACCCTGCCGGAGCAGCAGTCCGACGTCAAGAAGCTCATGAAGGCGGCTGGCGTCGAGGTCAACTTCGAGCGCGTCACCGCCAACTCACCGCTGGTTGCCGAACTGGTCGGCGAAATGGCCGACAAGATCGATCCGCGCACCCGCGCCGCACTGCTGGCCGCCAAGGCCGCGCAGCACGGCGGCGGCACCTCGACCGGCGCCAATGCCGAGCGCAAGCGCGCACGCCGCCAGGCTGCACCCACTGCGGGTGGCCGCGGCGGCCGTGGCGGACGCGGACGCGTCGGAGCCGAGGCTCCCCGCACCGATCTGCCGCGCGCCGAGCGCCGCGCTGTGGCCTATGAAGGTCAGGCTGCTGCCCGCAACGCTGCAGAGCGCGTCGCGGAGAAGAACGAGGACCGCGCAGAGGCCGAGCGCGCCGAGCGCCGGAATGCGCGCGGCCGTGGCCGCACCACCGCTTACGCGCACCACAACGATGTCCCGGCCGCCGGCGGCCGTGCCGCTGCGGGCCGTGGTTCGGACGGACGCGCCGCAGAAGGACGCGGCGACGCCCGGGGTGCTTCGGCTCCCCGCAGCGGCGCACCCCGCAGCGGTGCACCCCGTACCGGTGGCGCACCCCGCACGGGTGCCACGGCCGGCGGCCAGCGCAACGGACGTCCGGCAACCGGCCAGCGCGCCGCAGCCGGCGCCAAGTCCGGCGGAAGCAAAGCCGGCGGCAGCGCGGCTGTCTGGTCCTCCAACACCGGCGGCACCTCGGGCGGATCCTACGCAGGCGGCGGCAACGGCCGCTCCAGCGAAGGCCGTCCGGCACGCAGCGGCGGCCCCCGCCGCGCGTCGGCTCCGGCCTCGAACGAACGCCGCAGCCGCTAAGGTTTCGCTTATCCACCATCGAGTAGCTGGCGCTCCGCAACTGCCGTTGCTACGGAGGGTTCCCGCAGCAACCGGCAGTGTGCGGAGCGCACTCGATGAGGTTTCGGGCCTTACCAGCCGCGGGCGCGCCACTCGTCCAGGTGCGGGCGTTCCGCACCCAGGGTGGTGGGCTTGCCGTGGCCCGGATGCACCACGGTGTCATCCGGATAGACGTCGAACAACCGCTCGCTGACATCGGTGATCAGCTGGGCAAACCGCTCCGGATCCTTCTGGGTGTTGCCCACGCCGCCGGGAAACAGCGAGTCGCCGGAGAAGATATGTGCCGGGCCGTCCGGGTCCTGGTACACCAGGGCCACCGAGCCCGGCGTATGCCCGCGCAGATGGACCGCGGTCACGTCGAAGCCGTCGAAGTTGCCGACGTCCCCGTGATCCAGCAGCACATCGACCTTCACCGGCAGCTCGGGGGCGTCATCCGTCCCGGCCGCCGTCTTCGCCCCGGTCGCTTCCACCAGTCCCGCCAGCGCGCGGACGTGGTCCCAGTGCTGGTGGGTGGTGGCAATCAGCGCCAGTTTCGGCGTCGCGGTGGTATCCGCGGCGGCGTCCGCGAGCAGCCCTTCGATGGCGGCCAGATCATCGGCCGCATCGATCAGGAGCTGCGCGCCGGAGGCCTTGGCCGTGAGCAGGTACACATTGTTGTCCATCTCGCTGACCGAAATCCGGCGGATGGTGATATCACGTAGCGAGTGAATGAGTGAGTCCATGGGCTTCAGTCTAGGACGCGCTATTCGCGGCCCTCGGACACCCAGCCGGGGTCCGCGGAACGGGAGCCGACGACGGCGTCCGCGGCGGCGTCGAGCGTCTCGAGTTGCGCCGGCGTCAGGACAAGCGCCAGGGCACCCAGGTTCTCATCGATCCGGTCCGCCTTGCGGGTGCCGGGGATGGGGACCACCGGGAGCCCGAGCTTCCGGCCCTGGGCCGAGCAGCCAGGCAAGCGCCACCTGGGCGGGCGTCGCCGGTTTCCCGGCGACGGTGAGCTCGGCGGCGACTGCCTTCACAGCGGCCACCACGCCCTGGTTGGCCGCCGCTGCATCCTGGGCGAAGCGCGGGATGTTGCGGCGGAAGTCGTTGCTGGCCAGCGTTGAAGCGTCCACGGTGCCGGTGAGGAATCCCCGGCCCAGCGGCGAGTAAGGCACGAAACCCACGCCGAGCCCGGCCGCGGCAGGAACAACGTTGCGTTCCACATCGCGGCTCCAGATGGACCACTCGCTCTGGACCGCGGCGATCGGGTGGACGCTGCTGGCCTCGCGCAGCTCCTCGGCCGTCACTTCGGACAGGCCCAGATGCCGCACCTTGCCGGCCTGCACCAGCTTCGCCATGGCCTCCACGGTTTCCACAATCGGAACGCGGAGGTCACGGCGGTGCATGTAGTACAGGTCGATAGTGTCGGTGCCGAGCCGCTGCAGGCTGCGGTCCACCGCCTGGTTCACGTAGGCGGCGTCGCCGCGGATGTCCGTGTAGCCGGCCGACGGGGTTCCCACCAGGCCGAACTTGGTGGCCAGCTGGACTTCGTCCCGCCGCTCCTTGAGCAGCTTCCCGATCAGCTCCTCATTGCTGCCGCCGCCGTAGATGTCCGCCGTGTCCAGGAATGTGACACCGGCGTCGACGGCGTGGTGCAAAGTTTTCAGGGCCTCGGCCGGATCCACGTCCCCGTAGACCGGGGTCAGGGCCATGCCGCCGAACCCCAGGGGGCTGACCGTGAAGCCGTCGCCGAGCCGGACTGGTGCTGCCGTCATCTGGATCTCCATTCGCGCTCTGGGTACTTCCGTCCCTGCCAAGAACCGCCGGGTGCGCGCGGCTATTCCGGCTCCCGGATTCTCCCCTTTGGATTCTCCCCACCTTTGAAAGTTGGGTGGCCAGTACGACGGCGTGCCGTGGGGACACGCCGTCGTACTGCCTTAAACGTGGGGAGTTTCCGCGGGGGCGGGAGCCTGCTCCGGCGTACCGGCCCGCGCGTCCCCGGCCGGCAGGAGCTTCAGGCCCGCCGCGCAGCCGACGATCCCGGCGATGAACAGCAGTTTGAGCGGGCTGGCCGGTTCGACGCCGGTGGCCATCGCCCAGCCCACCGTCAGTGCGGCGCCGATCCCCACCCAGACGGCGTAGGCGGTGCCGAGCGGGATGCGCGTTACAGCCATGCCGAGCCCCGCCATGCTCAGGGTGAACGTCACCGCGAACACGAGGGTGGGCAGCGGGCGGGTGAACCCGTCGGACAGGCCCAGCGCCGTGGCCCAGACCGCCTCCAGCGCGGCGGAGGCGAGCAGGATGATCCAGGCGAGGGCCGGGGTTGAGCGGTTTGTCATTTTCACGCCACCAGCTTCAGGCCGACAACACTCGCGGCAATCCCGCCAAGCAGCAGGATCCGGGCCGCCGTCGCGCGTTCAACTTTGGCGATCATCGCGTAGCCGGACGTCAGCACGACGCCGACCCCCACCCACACGGCGTAGGCCGTTCCGGTGGGGATGGACTGCATGGCGACGGCGAGGCCCCCAGTGCTGGCAATGACGGAGCCGAGGAAGACCAAGCCGGGGATCAGCCGGCGTCTGCCAGTGGCCTGCGAGGTGCGGTGCAGGGCGGCGGCCCAGACGGCCTCCAGCGCCCCGGAAAGAATGAGGATTAGCCACGACATGACAGCTCCTGTGGCCAGTCTTGTCGCGTGCCGGGTACTGAACCGTCGTCCGGAGGCCCCGGACAGGGGGCCTTGGCCTCCAAGTTTAGCAAGGCCGGCTCAAGGCCCTGTGTCACAGCCCTGTCACAGTCCGGTGGCGTCGCTCCAGACCGTGAACGTGCGCCCCACCGGGTAGTGCCTGCAGGGCTCGTCCGGGGCGGCAAGGTCTCCGGCGTCGATATCGGATGCCGCCGACACCACGGCGCGGCCGTCGGCGTTGGCCAGGGTGGCCCGGCCGCCGATGCGCCGCAGGGCCGGCATGGCCCCGCGTTCGAGGCGCTGAACCGTGACGTCGATGCCCACGATTCCTGCGACGGGGCCGTCCGGACGGGTGAACACGGGGTGCGTGAAGGTCAGGACGTACTCGTCGGTGCAGAGGAAGTCCACGTAGGGCCCGGTGACATGCGCCCGGCCTGTTTCCACGGGGATCCGGAACCACTCCGCCTTGACGTAGCGGCTGATGGAGTTGGGGCTGAAGTTGGCCAGGGCGTCCACGGGTTCCAGGTCCGGGCCCTGCCACCAGGCGATGTAGCTGCGCTCGGGCCCGAGCAGCCCGGCGTTGGCGATGAACCCCGCGCCGGCCGCGTAGCCGTCGGGCAGTTGCACGAGTTCCTCGACCACCGGCCGGATGAGCTTGTCCACGGCCGTGCCCGTGACCCTGCCGGACATCGCGGCCAGGCCTGCCCCGGTCTCAGCGGCCCACGCCGCAAGCCGGTGCTCGATTCCGGCGATCGTGGCGTCGAGTTCGGCGGCGGCCTGCTCGGCTGCCTTCTCTGCAGGGACAGGTTCGGCCGCTGCGGATGGTCCTGCGGTGGAGGTGGTTTCAGACATGGTTGCTTACCTTAGCTCGAAGGTGCCGGGACTGTGTGGTCAAAATCAGGCGGTCAATAGCGTGCGGTCAATAGCGTTTGGCCTGCTCGGTCAGGAGCCAGTCGGTAGTGGCGGCGATCAGGGCCTTGACGCCCGTTTCGGCGGCCCCCGGCTGGTGGGCTTCGATCGCGGCGGCCACGTCCTCGAGGATCACGCTGGTGCGCCCGCGGTAGCCGGAATCGGCACAGGGCAGCAGCGTGAGGGTGCCGAGATCGGCCTGCAGCCGGATGAGCTCCCGGGCGAGCCGGGCGGAGCGGGCAATGGCCGCGACTTCCAGCAGGAACTCGGACAGCGCCAGGCGCCAGCTCAGGGAGTCGTCGTCCGCCGCGGGGATGAACGAGCGCAGCGTGGCGATGTCGGCGGCGTCGGAGCGCCGGGCCGCGACTCCCGCACAGGCCGCGGCGATCGCCTGATAGTGCAGCGCCAGGTCTCGGATCTGCAGCCGGCTCAACTCGTGCAGTTGCGCCAGGGCTCGTTCCCGGGACGGGCAGGACGTTGTCGGCAATGAAGCTTCCGCCGCTGCGGCCGCGGGCGGTCCGGATGATGCCCGAGGCGCGCAGCTGGGACAGGGCCTCCCGTGCCGTCACCGCGGATACTCCGAGGGCCGCGGCGAGTTCGGTTTCGTTCGGCAGCCGCTGGCCGCTGGTCAGCAGCCCGGTCTCCACCGCCTGCTCGATCCGGCCGCACACCTCGTCCACGAGTCCGCGGGATTTGATCGGCGTGAACACGGCCGCCAGGCTCCGGGAGGCGCCCTTCGGCGACAACAACATCAGGGCCTCCCTTCCCTCCGGCGGTATGCGGCCGCCCTGGTCGGGGCCTTCGTGCGGGCCTTCGTGCAGGGTCCGGGTGCAGAGTCCGGAAGCGGCGCCGCCGTGCGTCGTCCGGGCTGATGACATCCTAATCCGGGCGTTGCCGGAGGGTCTATACATAAATCCTATGAAGTAATAGCATTTTGGCCAGCAGCCCGGTGTGGACTGGATCACATTCCGCTGCGTGCTCTCCTGTGGACGATCCGGCAACGACGTTAGGCGCACCGCATGACCGAGACACTGGCCGCTGGCACCTCTACCGGAACCGAGGAGGTTCCGGCGATCCGCCTGCGCAAGCTCACCAAGGTTTTCGGGGACACGGTCGCGGTAAACGCCGTGGACCTGGACATCCGCCACGGGGAATTCTTTTCCATGCTCGGCCCGTCCGGCTCCGGCAAGACCACGGTCCTGCGGCTGATCGCCGGCTTCGAACTGCCGACGTCCGGCACCATCGAACTCGAGGGCAAGGACGTCACAGCGATGGCGCCCTTCCAACGGGACGTCAACACCGTTTTTCAGGACTACGCGCTGTTCCCGCATATGTCCCTCGTGGACAACGTCGCCTACGGGCTGCGGGTGCGCGGAATGTCCGGGAACCAGCGCCGGGAACGGGCCAGGGAGGCCCTGGACCGCGTCCAGCTGGGGAAGTTCGTCGGCCGCAAACCCGCCCAGCTCTCCGGCGGCCAGCGGCAGCGCGTTGCCCTGGCCCGGGCGCTCGTCGTGGAGCCGAAGGTCCTCCTGCTGGACGAGCCGCTCGGCGCCCTGGACCTGAAGCTCCGGCAGCAGATGCAGGTCGAACTCAAGGAATTGCAGCGCTCGCTGGGGATCACCTTCATCTTCGTCACCCATGACCAGGAGGAGGCCCTGACCATGAGCGACAGGATCGGCGTCTTCAACAACGGCGGCATCGAGCAGATCGGCACCGCGCACGAAATCTACGAGCGCCCCGGCGGCATCTTCGTGGCCAACTTCGTCGGCACCTCCAACATTTTCGACGCCGGACAGGCCCAGGGGGTCTATGGCCGGGCGGAGCCGCTGTGCATCCGTCCTGAGCGGCTGCGCGTCGCCTGGGCCGGGGAACCGGAGCACCGTTCCGGCACCACCTCCCGGCCCGGCACGGTGACGTCGTTCGTGTACGTCGGGCACGCCACCCAGGTACGGGTCCAGCTCGACGGCGGGCCCGCCGTCGTCGCGCTCGTCCCGGAAAAGCTTCCCGGCAGCGATGCGGAGCTGGTGAACCGGCCGGTCACTGTCAGCTGGGACGACGACGCCGTCGTCTGGCTTCCGGCGCACGGCTCCTGACGCCGGGCCGGGCCCATACATCGATTCACCCCACATCGAAAGGTAAGGATCATGGCACCTAGAACGAAGGCCTCCCTCGTGGTCGGGGTGGTTGCGGCGGCAGCCCTCGCGCTGTCCGGCTGCGGAACCAGCGGCGGAGGGGGTTCCGCACCGTCGGCGCAGCCGACCAAGACCGAGATCGGCACCGGTGAGGGCCAGCTGTCCATCCTCGGGTGGCCCGGGTATGCCGAGGACGGGAGCAACGACCCGGCGGTCGACTGGGTGCATCCGTTCGAACAGGAGACCCAGTGCAAGGTCAGCTTCAAGCCGTTCGGCACCTCGGACGAGGCCGTGACGCTGATGCGCACCGGGCAGTACGACGTCGTCTCGGCCTCCGGGGATGCCTCGCTGCGCCTGGTCGCCGGCCAGGATGTGCAGCCGGTCAACATGAGCCTGCTGAAGAACTACCCGGACATCTATCCGTTCCTGAAGGACAAGGCCTGGAACACCGTCAACGGTGTGAACTACGGAATGCCCCACGGCTGGGGCGCTAACCTGCTGATGTACACCACGGACAAGGTCACCCCGGCGCCCACCTCCTGGAGCGCGGTGTTTGACGATGCCGCCAAGAACACCGGCAAGGTCACGGCCTACGATTCGCCGATCTACATCGCCGATGCCGCCGTCTACCTCATGGCACACAAGCCGGAGCTGGGCATCAAGAACCCCTACGCCCTCGACAAGGACCAGCTGGCCGCCGCCGTCGATCTGCTCAAGCAGCAGCGCACTCACATCGGCGAGTACTGGAGCGACGTCCTCAAGGAAGTCCAGGCCTTCACATCCGGGAGCACCGTGGTCGGTACCACCTGGCAGGTGGGGGCCAGCATCGCGCAGGCCGACGGCGCCAAGGTCGCGACCCTCATCCCGGACGAGGGTGCCACCGGATGGTCTGACACCTGGATGATCGGGTCCAAGACCAAGAACCCGAACTGCGCCTACAAGTGGCTCGACTACATCGCCAGCCCCAAGGTGAACGCCCAGGTGGCGGAGTACTTTGGCGAATCCCCGGCCAATGCGAAGGCCTGCGAACAGACCAAGGATCCCAACCACTGCGAGACCTACCACTCCAGTGATGCGGCCTACGCCGACCGGATCTGGTACTGGACCACTCCGGTGGCCGAATGCCTCGATGGGCGCAAGGACGTCAAGTGCACCGACTATTCGGAATGGACCAAGTCCTGGACGGAAATCAAGGGCTGATTCCCGGCCTCGGACCGTACCGAATCCGGAAAGAACAGCCGGCCCCGAGGGCCGGCAGAAACTAAGGCGAGATGGCACAACAGACGCAACAGCTTCCGCCCGGCTCACCCCGTGACTCCGGGGCCGTGCCCCGGGCGAAAGCCAACACCTTCTCGGCGCTGCTTCACCGCTCGCCCCGGCTGAGGCTTGCCGCGCTGCTCACAGCCCCGGCAGGCTGGCTGGTGCTTGTCTACATCGCCGCCCTGGCGGCACTGCTGATCACCGCGTTCTGGACCGTGGACACCTTCACCGGAGAGGTGTCCACGGAGTGGACCACCGAGAACATCGTCACGGTCCTGACCGATCCGGTGTACCAGCGGATCACCCTGCGGACACTCTGGATCGCCGTGGCGGTCACCGTGATCGACATGATCCTTGCCCTGCCCATCGCGTTCTTCATCGCCAAGGTGGCTCCCGCCCGCTGGGAGAAACTGCTCGTGGTGGCCGTGCTGATGCCGCTGTGGGCCAGCTACCTCGTCAAGGCCTACGCCTGGCGCAACGTCCTGGCCGAGGGCGGGCTGCTGGAGTGGCTGGGAGCGCCGATCGGCCTGTCGTCGCCGGGCTACGGCGAGACCGCCGTCATCCTGACGCTGTCCTACATCTGGCTGCCGTACATGATCCTCCCGATCTACGCGGGCTTTGACCGGGTGCCCGACTCCCTGCTGGAGGCCTCCGGGGACCTCGGCGCGAAGCCGCTGACCACCATGCGCCTGGTCATGCTTCCGCTGCTGGTCCCCTCCATCATCGCGGGCACGATCTTCACGTTCTCCCTGTCCCTGGGCGACTACATCACCGCCCAGATCGTCGGCGGAACCACCCAGATGCTCGGCACCGTGGTCTACGCGAACGTCGGAGCTGCGAACAACCTGCCGTTTGCCGCCGCGGTATCGCTGGTGCCGATCGCCATCATCATGTTCTACCTCTTCATCGTCCGCCGCACCGGCGCCCTGAACAACCTGTAGCGCGAGGAGCATCATGAGACTTTCCCGTAGCGCCAAAGTGGTCCTGGGCGTCATTACCGCACTGGTGCTGTTGTTCATCTACATCCCGCTGATGCTGGTGGTGGTGAACTCGTTCAACGCGGACCGGACGTTCGGCTGGCCGCCGAAGGGCTTCACGCTGGAGTGGTGGGCCAAGGCTTTTGACTCTCCCGGCGTCCGGGAGGCCGTCGTGTCCTCCCTGTGGGTGGCGGTGGTCGCAACCATCATCTCGCTGGTGCTGGGGACTCTGCTGGCGATGTCATTGCAGCGTTACAAATTCTTCGGCCGCGACGTCATCAGCCTCCTGGTGATCCTGCCGATCGCGCTCCCCGGGGTTGTCACGGGCATCGCCCTGAACAACATGTTCACCACCATCCTGGGCGTCCCGCTGAGCCTGTGGACGGTGGTGATCGCCCACGCAACGTTCTGCATGGTGACCGTGTTCAACAACGTCATTGCCCGGCTCCGGCGGATGAGCCCCGGCCTGGAGGAAGCCTCCGCCGATCTCGGCGCCGGCGTCTTCACCACCTTCAACCTGGTGACGTTCCCCCAACTGCGCTCGGCGCTGCTGGCCGGCGGCCTGCTGGCCTTCGCGCTGAGCTTCGACGAGATCATCGTGACCACCTTCACGATCGGGGCCGGCGAGACCACGCTGCCGATCTGGATCCTGCAGAACCTCTTCCGGCCGAACCAGGCGCCCGTGGTCAACGTCGTGGCCGTCGTGCTGATTGTGGTCTCGATCGTTCCCATCTGGCTCGCGCAGCGGCTGGCGGGGGACTCGGTCGGCGTCGGCGGGGCCCGCGTGAAGGCGGACGGGCGCTAGTCCCTTCCTCCTTCGTCGTCAGGCCGTCAGGCCGCCGGATCGATGGAGACGACCGCCAGGAATCCGCGGCCCAGGATTTCCGGCGTCGCGGTATCGGAGCCGACGACGGCGTCATAACGGTTCAGCTCGACGTGCTCCGTCTCAGGAACGACGGCGGTCGCCGCCTCGCCCGCAGTCCCGGGGCTGACGGCGGCGGAGCCCTGCAGGAGGATGCCGAACTGGCCCGCGAACACCGGATGGGCGCGTTTCTTGGATAGCTCGATGATGGACGTGTAGCCCTTGAAGGAGCCGTTGCGGGTGATGACGTTCAAGTCCCTGATGTCTCCGGTGGGCAGTGCCCCGGCAGAGTCCGCATCGCCGGAGAACCGGAACGGGCGGTACTTCTCAAGCGGGTGCTCGGCGCCGTCGACGCTCAGGAGCAACAACTCGCCGTCAATCACGGTCAGCACGCGGTCCATCCCGGCAAAGGTGGAGAAGGCGCCCGCCTTGGAAACCTCGGCAATGCTGACCCGCCAGTCCCAGGCGCTGTCCTGCGCGGACGGCGTCCGCGGATGGCGGGCCAGTTCGCGGGTCACCCCGCCGCCGTTGCGCCAGGGGTGTGCTTTGAGCTCGGCATAGCGGATGATCTCCATGGCCTCAGCCTATCGGCCCGCCCCGGCGCGGCTGGCCCGCCCCAGCGCAGCCGTCCGTCCCGGGTCGCCAGCCGCCGTCGGCCGGCTGCTGCCGGTTCTGCCGGCGTTGACGCAAAATCGGCGGCGGCGGTGCGGGCTTGCTAACGTCAGAGGCAGGAAGCGTGCAGAAGGAGCCCGAATGTTTGTCAAAGTGTGCGGTCTCAGCACCCCGGATTCGGTCCGCACCGCGGCCGACGCCGGCGCGGACGCGGTCGGCTTCGTCCTGACCCGCAGCCCCCGGGAGGTCACGCCGGAACAGGTCAGGAACCTCCTCACCCACGTCCCGGACGGGCTTCCCGCGGTGGGGGTGTTCCGGCACGAACCGGCCGCCGACGCCGTGGCCCTCGCCCGCCAGGCCGGCTTGGCCTGGATCCAGCTTCACGGCGACCGCTCACCCGCGGACGTCCGGACAGTGCACGACGCCGGGATGAAGCTGATCCGTGCCGTCACCATGGCCGCCACACCGGAAGCCTTCGATGACTGGGGCGAGGAGCTGCTCCTGATCGACGCCGCCGTCCCCGGCTCCGGCGAAGCCTGGGACTACGGCTCGGTCCGGGCGAAGGCTCTTGAGGGGCGGAAGTGGCTCCTCGCCGGCGGCCTCGATCCGGCCAACGTGGCCCGGGCAGCGGCGGAGGCCGGCGCATGGGGAGTCGACGTCTCCTCGGGCGTCGAGTCAGCACGCGGCATCAAGGACCTGGCCAAAATCAGGGACTTCGTGCGGTCAGCCAAGTCGGCGGCATGAGGCCGGCCCAGGACGCGGCACGGGGCTACAGGCCGCACGGCGGTACTGAGCACGGGGCACGTGCGGCACGGCGCACACACAGGAGAGCGGCAGCACGGGACGGTTCCCCCGCTGCCGCTCACCGAACGGGCCGGCATCAAGCGGTGCTCTCGCCGCCTGCACGTGTCCACTGCCCTTGACCCTGTCGGGTCGGTTCCTAGGAGCGTTTGATGACGACGTCATCGATGTATTCGTCGCCCTTCTGCCGGTTGTGCTCGGCCCCGAGCTGAACCTTGCTCAAGCTGCTCCCGAGCATGTTGACGCTCGAGCTGCTGTAGCGCTGCACGCCGTCGAACCACACCTGGATTGTTGACGCGCTGCCGTTGGCGGTCACCCGCATGCTGACGTGGTGCCAGGCGCTGAGCGTGATGCTTGCCGGAGATCAGCTTCGTGTAGACAAAGGTGCCGTTCGGTGCGGTCACGCGGAGCCACAGCTGCCCGTTGCTGTTGTAGCGGTAGATGTCCGCAACGCGGGTGGAGCCGGAGAAGAAGCGGAAGTACGGGACGTCATTGCCGGAGACGCCGGCCACGGTGATATTGAACCAGCCGTCTGCGTACGAGGTCTTGGTCCCCGAGGTGAACGCCGGGGAGGAAAGGTTGGCGAGCGAACCGGAATCCGTGGTCACGTGCAGTTTGGCTGAACGGGTACCAGAATGTCTAGAGGAGGTGGAAACAGATGCCGTGCCCGTTCCGGACACCTGGGGGATGAGGCCGCACCAGCCGCCCGCCTCAAAACCCGTGGCAAGTACAACGGTGCCGGGATAGGCGTTTGTCGGGGCGGGGCTGCAGGTTGCGGCGGTCGCGGCCTGGGCGGAACCAAAAACAAGGGAACCGGCTACGAGCAATCCGAGCGTCCCCGCCATGCTGAGTGCTTTGAGTTTTCTCATTGACAATACTTTCCGTGTTTGGTTCGACGTGTTCATGGGGGCTCGTGCCGCGGCACCGAGTGGGTTGGCTTCCGTCATGCCAGTTGCGCCAGCTGGACCAACTGCACGACCACCGAGATGCCGACTATGGCCAGCAGGGCTGCGGTGATGATCATCACGGGCCGCGGGAGTGCCTTGTCCGGCTTCAACACGCGCAGCACATCGCAGCTCACGAGCGCCGACACGGTGGCCAGTCCTGTCAGGAAAATGATCATTTTGCACGCACCAGGACTTGCTTTGGCCGCTTGAGCTCAAGGCCCAGGGTGGCGAGGGTCACGATCGACAGGACGCAGACGCCCGCCGGCGGTGACCAGAGCCGTGCATAGATCATCGCCGTCGCCACGAGGGTGGACATCGCGAGGCTGAAGGCAATTGCGATGGCGATGCTGAGGGGGAGCGCCCCGGTGGCGTGGGCTGAGCGCGGGGGGTCGAAGCGGAGGAGCAGGACCAGCGCTGTTCCGGGCCCGGCCAGCATCAGCAGGCCTATCACCGCCAGGCGCAGCCCCTCAGGGCCGACAAACGAGAGCGGTATGGCCGCTACGGCGACGGCCGCCGTCGCATAGGTCACGTAGCTGCGTTCAGTTGCCATTGCTAACTCCTTCGATGTGAAAAATCACGCCGCCGGCGTTTTCATATACCTTTGTCCAGCCCGGACTGGTGGCGCATGTGGCGATAAAACGTTGAAGGTCGCCAGCGGGAGTCGAACCGCGAAGCTCGGCTGCCTCCTGCTGGCTTTCGGTGATGATGAGGTACGCGCCCGCTTTGTGGGCGATCTGGTTGGCCGCGTCACAGCTGAGCGGCGGGGCGTTGGGAATGGGCTCGGCAGCAACGAGCGCCCGGTAGTCATAATCCGCGTAGTGCTGGAATCTCCACGGGGTGTTGCGAACTGCCTCGATGAGGACGGCGCCCGTAGGCGCAGTCGAATAGAGGCGGTTCACCACAGCGATTTCGTCGTCGTTGAAGCTCTCCATGCCGTCATTTCCGTAGCGGGAAACAACCGTGGCCGTAGCCAGGACCGCGCCCAGCAGCAGCAGCCCGAGGGCTCGCCGCAGGCCCAGCCCGGCGGTTTTGTCCGACATCAGCGGCAGCACCGTCAGGCACACCGCAAACGGCAGGCTGAACAGGTACAGGCGCAGGAGCAATTCGCCGCCATACGGCTGGAGGGGAATCAGTACCAGCGGCGCCACTGCCCCGGCCGCGGCCGCCAGCCACGGCGCCTTCCGCCGGTAGCCCACAAAAGCGCCGACGGCGGCGAGAATCCAGACCAGCGCGACCTCGGCCATGCGGGTATAGACGACGAACATATGGGCATCGCTGCCTGAAACCCTCGTGCTCAGCGCACCGAGGCTGTTCGCGCCGATGTCACCGAGCGAGCCGAACAGTTGGCCGAAGTGCCCCTGCAGGAATGTTGACGCCGCAAAGAGCAGCCAGCCCACTGGCAGGAGCACAGCAACAACCGGCAGGAAGCGAAGCCGGAGGCGGCCGGTCAGGAGCAGCGCGGCCAGGATGGGGATTGCGGCAAAGGGGCTGAGCTGATGTGAAGCCGTCATGGCCAGCAGGATCAGTGCGCAGACCACAACCAGAACCGCCGCGTCCGCCCGGGGCAGCTCCATGACACCCTGCCGCGGGACCGCGCCGTCGAGCTTGCCGACAGTCCGGGCAAGCCACCGGGTGAACCGGGTGCGCTCCGTGGGCCAGGCCCATCCGCCAAAGACGCTGAGCAGGCAGGCAACCAGGGTGAGCAGGAGGAGGAACGAATAGGCCTGCGGCGACAGGTAGTCCTGTCCGATCCAGCTGCTCAGGTAGAAGATCCAGACAGCCGCCCAGGCATGGCGCGGATTTGCCGTCAACCGCCGGGCCAGGGCCAGGAGCGGTGCCAGCATGAGGATGTTGATCCCCACCGGAGCCCATGTTGCGATGCCCATGAGGTCCTTGGCCCCCGTCGCGCCGGAGAGCATTCCCAGCAGGTTGAAGAATCCGGGCCAGTTGAAGTACGCGTCCAGGGTCGGATCCAGCTGGCCCGATTGGGCGATGTTGTCGGCAATGCCCATATGACGGTAGCTCGCCTCAAGCCGGGGGAGGCCGTGGATGATGGGGTCAGCGCCGGCCAGGATTACCACTGTGACCAGAAGCTGCCAGGTCAGAAGAGCCGGAACGAGGCGGCGGAGGCTCAAGGAGGCGACGAATCCGGCCAGGCTGAGCGCGAGTGCCACGAAATAGGCCGGCGGAAGGGCCTCGATCAGCCCGGCCCCGCCGATCCGCAGGGGATCGACCTGCGTCATGCTCCAGACGCCGAGGACGAGGGCAACCGCGGCTGTCGCGGCCAGGGCGCCGACGTGCCACGCCGGTGTCAGTCCGAGGTTGCGGTGGGTGGGCGGTTTCGCGCCGCCGTACTGCGCACGCGCATCATGTCGGTGGGCGGTGCGCACGGGGGGGCTTGCTGCCGTTTCGCGTGTCATGATGTCTCGATTCAGGTCGGCTGGTGGCGCGCCGTTGAGGGAATCTCGCCCGCCGTGGCGGCGGACTTCACTCGGGTCAGGGTGATCAGACGCCGGGTGGCGATCAGCGATGCCGTCGCTTGTGCAACGGCCCAGAGCACGGAGACTCCGGTGAGGCCATATTGCTGGGCCACGGCCGCGGCGGGTGCCACAACCAGGATGGCGGCCAGGGTGGCGACT
Source organism: uncultured Actinomycetota bacterium (assembly GCA_963810895.1). Classification (GTDB taxonomy): domain Bacteria; phylum Actinomycetota; class Actinomycetes; order Actinomycetales; family Micrococcaceae; genus Arthrobacter. Next base: position 3,888 of record CAWEPM010000003.1, on the reverse strand, counting down.
GCCGTGGATTCAAAAAGTCGCCCTCGGGCCCGGCACAGCCCGTAGTAGACCTGCGTCACGCAGCTCAGGAGGAGTGCCGGAACGAGTACAGGGAGAAGGACCCACGCGGACGCGTACTGCGGCCCGAGGAAGCCCAGGAGGAGGGGCCCGGCGAAGCATCAGGATGAGCCCGGCCACGAGAGTCAACAGGAAGCTGGCCCGGAGCGCGGACGCCACCAGGCCCGGGCGCGCCCGCGTTCCCGCGAGGGCCGTTTGCAGGGTAAATCCGGCCGACTGCGGTACGAAGAACACCGCGGAGGCCATCATCCACACCATGTACCACGCAGCAGTCGGGGCGGGGCCAAGAGTGGCTGCAACGATCGAGCGGAAGCAGGTATCCCGGCGCGCGGTCCGCCAGCACTGAGGGCGTGGTTGGGAAGTCCCGGCTTCAGGAGTTTCAGGGCCGGGCGGGGCCGGAGACCATGCCTCCAGTCGGGGGACACCTTGGCCCGGCTAAGCTGGCGCAGGCCCACGAGGACACTGGCCAGCGCGCCGGCCGCAACAGCGCCCACCACCACCGAAAGGTCACGCAGCCCGACGGCGAACCCGGTGGCCAGGACCGCGAGCTGCACGAGGCTTTGCACGAGGCTCCTGACCAGGGTGCGGTCGGCACGTTCCTGGGCTACGCCCACGTGGTCCAGTTGGTAGGCGCAAGCGGCCAGGAGCGCCGTGGCCAGGAAGAGGACGGTGACCAAGGGATCGTTCCAGGCCTCGCCCACACCCGTGCCGAGCCAGCGCGTGATGGCGACCAGCAGGCCCGCGCCGAACAGGGAGAACGCGGCGACGGTCAGCAGGCTTGAAGCGATGAGGCGCCGTCCGCCGTCCGTTTCGGCGGGCAGAAGCGTCAGCGTGGCCGGCCCGACGCCAGCATCCAGCTCACGTCAGGAGGCGGCAGACACCACCGCCGAGCCGAGGCCTTTATTTGTTCCGGCGGCAGCACGAGGGCCGCAAGCGCCAGAACAGGAACCCCGTCACCATGGGCGCAATCCTTGCGGCAGCGAACCAAGCCGCATTCCCGCCGACCGAGATGGGCTTGTGGGCCGGCCGCAGGAGTTCCCGAACATGGCGCGAGTTGTAGAGGAAGAAGCCCATCCAATACGGCAGGAAGACGCGGTGCGCTGGAACAGGGACATGCCCACACCCCGCACGGTGGCCAGCAGCGGCAGAAACACCAGCCAGCCGTGGCCCCGATGCTTGCGGACGGTCCGGCCATCCGGCCCCGTCCTGGAGCCACTGGTCGCGGGCGAAGTCGAACGTGTCGCCGAACCGGTGCCTGACCACTACGGAGTCGGAGACGCCGAGCCGGTAGCCTGCCTGCTCCAGGCGGATCCTGAGCTCCACATCCTCTCCCGAGCGGAAGTCGTCGTCGAACCCGACCGCGAGCAGCACGTCACGGCGCATGAGCGTCGCGCTGACGCCGAACCAGCTGCGCACCCGGCTGTGGTTATGGTGCCACGCCAGTGCCGCACCCCAATACCCGGGGCCATCAGCTTCGCTGGCCAGACCGAACTGCAGGCCGTCGTAGCCGCCGGACTCGAATTCGGCCAGCGACCGGCGCAGGCTGTCCGGCGGAAGGACGACGTCGGCGTCGATCAGGGCGACTACCTCACCGGTGGCATGCCGGGCGCCGAGCATCCGTGCGGCCGGCAGGCCCGCTCGTCGGAGATGACGGTTGCCCGTGGTCGCGGGCGATGGTGGCCGTGTCATCGTCGAGCAGCCGTCGATGACGATCATTTCGTGCGGATGCTGGTTGCGGATCGAATCGAGGCACTCGGCCAGCCAGTCGCCGGCATTGCGCGCCGGAACGACAACCGACACCTTCAGATCGCTCACGTCGCCTCGCCTCACTCATCCAGTTTTGAGCGGACCAGGTTCGCGATGTAATCAGAAGCCTGGTCCGCGGACCAGGCGGCGGGCAGCCGGAGCAGCCAGCAGGGAACGTCTTCCAGAGCCCGGGGCCGCACCACGGCTGCCTTCTGGCCGAAATGATCTTCCAGGGGGACCAGGCTGGTGGCGCCGAGGGCCTCGACGAGCCGCCGCGAAACCATGGGCAGTTCCGAATGGAAGTTGCCGACGATCCGGGACGTCATCCATTCCGCGCTCCGGGGCTCCAGCCGCGCGTCCGCGCCGTCGAAGCGTTCAAGGAAGATGGCCAGCTGGGTCGGCGCCGCCGACGATATTCGCTGCGCCCCGAAGACGTGCTCCGGCTGTACCATGCGGTGCTCGGGGGACCAGCGCCGGGTGAAGGCGGCCGTTTTTGGGTAGCGGACAATGACGGGATGGACCGCCGTGGCCAGGTGGGCCACAGGCGTTGTCAGCCATCCGGGGGCCAGAGGCTTGCGTGTCCCCCGGAACATGTCCGGGTAGATGGCGCGGTGGTGGGGTTTGATGAACATTGGCTTGGCGTAGCCCATGAGCATTCCGCCGGCGCCCATGAAGGCCCAGTCGTCTGCCATGAACCGCACGTCGGGCATGGCAACCACTTCGCCACCGTGCTCGGTCTTTCCGACCCCGCCCCAGGCCGGCAGAAGGACCCCGGAGCCGCGGAAGTCCACCACCGCGGCATGGATCATCGCCGTCTCGTCCTGGACGCAGAGACGGTCCAGCAGCGGAATCACCGTGGTCAGGAGCTCGCCGGCGCCTTCGATCCGGTACCCGTTCCTTCGTCTCGATGATCTGGACGCGGTCCGCCGGAATGTAGAGAGACTCGCCGGTGAAACGGTAGGCATCCTCTGCGTGCGACTGGCCGGAGACCGGCGATATCTTTCCGCCGATGCTTATCCGACGTGGCGCGCGGGACTTCCCGAGGAACGGGGCGAGCATGTCCCGCAGTTTGCGGTTCACCCGGCGTCCCGGCCTCCACATCGATTCCCACGATCCCGTGGACGTCGAAGGAGGCTCCTGTAGAGGCACTAATTGGCTGTTTCACGTCGCGTTCAGACTGGCTCATGGTCCAAGCTTTCTGGGGTCGGGTTCCTGCGGTAGGTGGTGCGGGGGCAGTTCTTCACCGGGTGGTGTGCGGGGACGGAAACCTCATCTGGGCGGTTCACTGGACTTCCCTCCAAGGCTCGTCCGGGACGCCGGAACTGGTTTCAGCGGCGCGGGTGCGGCGGGCAGCGGCGGCCGCGAGCATAGCCGGTCGCCGGGTGGGCAACGGCTGACGGCGATGATCGCCGCCGCCGCCGAGGCCGGCCGGATCCTCGCCGCGGAGCCAGCCGCGGACACCGGCGAACACCGCCCGGGGCGGCCTGGCGGACGTACCGCCGTTCCAGGCCCAGTGCCACTTGTGGCCGACCACCTTGCTGACCTGAGCCTTGGAAATTCCCTCGACCGCGGCGTGCCGGCATAGCGCCATGTACAGCTCACGCGGCCGGAACGTGATGGTGGACCAGGGCCGCGTCGTCGACCACCCCGGATGCAGGGCTTTCCGATGACGGCGCGGATGCGTACGTCGGTTTCCTCGCAGCCCGACGAACGGCGTCCTTGCGCCAAGGCCGTGTTGAAACCGCCTACACCGGTCCAGGACATCGGCACGGAAGGACATATTCGCGCCAATGACATTGCGAACCTGGGCGGCGACTGGGCGTTGCCCGGTACGTCCGCAGCAGTCCAGTAGACCGTCGAGCAAATCACCCGGCCATCCAGCTTCCCAAGCAGTTCACCCGGCCGCCCACCACCAGAGACATTGCGGATCGTCGTACAGGGCCGCGAGCCGGCTTCGAGCCAATCGGGCTCGGCTTCGGCGTCGTCGTCGAGGAAGGCCACGATTCTCTGCCTTGGCGACAGCGGCTCCGGTATCCGGGCGCCGGAGAGGCCTTTGGTGCGTTTGTTCTCGACAATCACTGCGTC
>CAWEPM010000002.1:0-203321 GCA_963810895.1 uncultured Actinomycetota bacterium | reverse complement strand
GCGGGAGGACCCCCAACGTGGTTGGGGGTCCTCGACCTTAATGATGTTCCGGCGGTGACCTACTCTCCCACACCCTCCCGGGTGCAGTACCATCGGCGCTGTGGGTCTTAGCTTCCGGGTTCGGAATGGGACCGGGCGTTTCCCCCACGCTATGACCGCCGTAACCCTGTGTCCTCACCCTGCCGGCGCCCTGGGGCGTTGCGGGGGTGGGAAATCTGGTGGTTACAACATGTTCGCTGCGGACAGGGTCCGCAGGTGTGGTGTTGTTATTCAGTTTGGTTGGTTCGCAAGCAACGGGTTTGTTGGTTGGGAACCACATAGTGGACGCAAGCAGTCTTGTTTCTTTGTACCACCCCTTGGGTGCAAACGCCTTTTGAATCCGTTTGCGGGGTGGTGTGTGGTGTAAGTTATCGGCCTATTAGTACCGGTCAGCTTCACGAGTCGTTAGTCCTCGCTTCCACATCCGGCCTATCAACCCAGTGGTCTGGCTGGGGGCCTCTCACACACAAGGTGTATGGAAATCTCATCTCGAAGCGAGCTTCCCGCTTAGATGCTTTCAGCGGTTATCCCATCCGAACGTAGCTAATCAGCGGTGCACTTGGCAGTACAACTGACACACCAGAGGTTCGTCCGTCCCGGTCCTCTCGTACTAAGGACAGCCCTTCTCAAATTTCCTGCGCGCGCAGCGGATAGGGACCGAACTGTCTCACGACGTTCTAAACCCAGCTCGCGTACCGCTTTAATGGGCGAACAGCCCAACCCTTGGGACCTACTCCAGCCCCAGGATGCGACGAGCCGACATCGAGGTGCCAAACCATGCCGTCGATATGGACTCTTGGGCAAGATCAGCCTGTTATCCCCGAGGTACCTTTTATCCGTTGAGCGACGGCCATTCCACAATGTACCGCCGGATCACTAGTCCCGACTTTCGTCCCTGCTCGAGATGTCTCTCTCACAGTCAAGCTCCCTTGTGCACTTACACTCGACACCTGATTGCCAACCAGGCTGAGGGAACCTTTGGGCGCCTCCGTTACTTTTTAGGAGGCAACCGCCCCAGTTAAACTACCCATCAGGCACTGTCCCTGACCCGGATTACGGGCCGAAGTTAGATGTCCAAAGTGACCAGAGTGGTATTTCAACGATGACTCCACCCGAACTGGCGTCCGGGCTTCAACGTCTCCCACCTATCCTACACAAGCCACTCCGAACACCAATACCAAACTATAGTAAAGGTCTCGGGGTCTTTCCGTCCTGCTGCGCGTAACGAGCATCTTTACTCGTACTGCAATTTCGCCGAGTTTATGGTTGAGACAGCGGGGAAGTCGTTACTCCATTCGTGCAGGTCGGAACTTACCCGACAAGGAATTTCGCTACCTTAGGATGGTTATAGTTACCACCGCCGTTTACTGGGGCTTAAATTCTCAGCTTCGCCTTGCGGCTAACCGGTCCTCTTAACCTTCCAGCACCGGGCAGGAGTCAGTCCGTATACATCGTCTTGCGACTTCGCACGGACCTGTGTTTTTAGTAAACAGTCGCTTCCCCCTGGTCTCTGCGGCCCCGATCCCCTCCCACCAGCAAGTGGTGTTCAAGGTTGGGGCCCCCCTTCTCCCGAAGTTACGGGGGCATTTTGCCGAGTTCCTTAACCATAATTCTCTCGATCGCCTTAGTATTCTCTACCTGATCACCTGTGTCGGTTTGGGGTACGGGCGGCTAAAACCTCGCGTCGATGCTTTTCTCGGCAGCATAGGATCACCGAATCCCCCCATACGGGGGTCCCGTCAGATCTCAGGCATCATGAACGGCGGATTTGCCTACCGTTCGCCCTACATCCTTAGACCGGGACAACCATCGCCCGGCTCGGCTACCTTCCTGCGTCACACCTGTTAATACGCTTGCCTCCCAGGATCAGGTCCCGCGCTCCACCAAAACCCATCACACCCCGAAGGGTGCTCGGGCAGGTTTCGGGCGGTTAGTATCCCCTGTTCAGCATGGGCGGTTTTTCGCCGGTACGGGAATATCAACCCGTTGTCCATCGACTACGCCTGTCGGCCTCGCCTTAGGTCCCGACTTACCCAGGGCAGATTAGCTTGACCCTGGAACCCTTGATCATCCGGCGGACGGGTTTCTCACCCGTCTTTCGCTACTCATGCCTGCATTCTCACTCGTGTAGGCTCCACCGCTGGTTTACACCGCGACTTCACTGCCCACACGACGCTCCCCTACCACTCCAGACGCCTGAACCACAAGGGCTTGGCTAATGTCTGAAATCCACAACTTCGGCGGTGTACTTGAGCCCCGCTACATTGTCGGCGCGGAATCACTTGACCAGTGAGCTATTACGCACTCTTTTAAGGATGGCTGCTTCTAAGCCAACCTCCTGGTTGTCTTCGCAACTCCACATCCTTTCCCACTTAGCACACGCTTAGGGGCCTTAGTTGGTGGTCTGGGCTGTTTCCCTCTCGACTATGAAGCTTATCCCCCACAGTCTCACTGCTGCGCTCTCACTTACCGGCATTCGGAGTTTGGCTGACGTCAGTAACCTTGTAGGGCCCATTAGCCATCCAGTAGCTCTACCTCCGGTAAGAAACACGCAACGCTGCACCTAAATGCATTTCGGGGAGAACCAGCTATCACGAAGTTTGATTGGCCTTTCACCCCTACCCACAGCTCATCCCCTCCATTTTCAACTGAAGTGGGTTCGGTCCTCCACGACGTCTTACCGTCGCTTCAACCTGGCCATGGGTAGATCACTTCGCTTCGGGTCTAGATCACGCCACTGCAACGCCCTATTCAGACTCGCTTTCGCTACGGCTTCCCCACACGGGTTAACCTCGCGACGTAACACTAACTCGCAGGCTCATTCTTCAAAAGGCACGCCGTCACCCCTACACAGCAAGCTGCGGAGGCTCCGACGGATTGTAAGCACACGGTTTCAGGTACTGTTTCACTCCCCTCCCGGGGTACTTTTCACCTTTCCCTCACGGTACTGGTCCGCTATCGGTCATTAGGGAGTATTTAGGCTTATCAGGTGGTCCTGACAGATTCGCACGGGATTTCTCGGGCCCCGTGCTACTTGGGATACTTCACCAGGCGGTGCACAACATTTCGGTTACGGGGCTCACACCCTCTACGGCCGGCCTTTCAAGACCGTTCACCTATGCCTGCACTCTCACCTTCCCAGCCCGGCAGAGCTGGAGTGGGAAGTCCCACAACCCCGACCATGCAACGCCCGCCGGCTATCACACATGGAACGGTTTAGCCTGATCCGCGTTCGCTCGCCACTACTGACGGAATCACTATTGTTTTCTCTTCCTGCGGGTACTGAGATGTTTCACTTCCCCGCGTTCCCTCCACGCACCCTATGTGTTCAGATGCGGGTCACCAGGCAGCTCGCGCCCCTGGCGGGGTTTCCCCATTCGGACACCCTGGGATCACAGTCCGGTTATCGACTCCCCCAGGCTTATCGCAGATTCCTACGTCCTTCTTCGGCTCCTAATGCCAAGGCATCCACCGTGTGCTCTTAAAAACTTGACCACAAAAGATCAAGGAGTAATTTTCGAGAAAACCATGGAACCAGACCGCAACCAACCACCACCCCAAAGACGGCAGCACAATCACGGATCAGATCCAGGTTCATATTCTTGGAAATTGCTTCTTATAAAAGATGCTCGCGTCCACTATGTAGTTCTCAAACAACAACCCCGTACCACACACCCCACACACGCCCCCCCCAAAGGACCGAAACAACCGTGTGATCGGTGCAGCCAGGAAACCAGAAACACAAGTCCCACACCCCGCACCCCCCGAAAGGCACGCGCAGCCTGGTCCTGTTGCCTCAGGACCCAACAGTGTGCCAAACACTAAACCGCCGATCCACTCCGCCGCACCGTTCCAGGACACCGCTCCAAGGAGAGTGTCCGTACTGGGTGCCGGCTGAAGAACCGCGCGGCCGCTATTTGTTGATATTCCACCCGTGAGCACCCGCCGCAGAACTAGCGTCTGCGCAACGGGCGTTACTCCTGACAACACCACCACACCCGCATACACGGGGCAGGGTTGCTGTAGGTGCTCCTTAGAAAGGAGGTGATCCAGCCGCACCTTCCGGTACGGCTACCTTGTTACGACTTAGTCCCAATCGCCAGTCCCACCTTCGACAGCTCCCTCCCACAAGGGGTTAGGCCACCGGCTTCGGGTGTTACCAACTTTCGTGACTTGACGGGCGGTGTGTACAAGGCCCGGGAACGTATTCACCGCAGCGTTGCTGATCTGCGATTACTAGCGACTCCGACTTCATGGGGTCGAGTTGCAGACCCCAATCCGAACTGAGACCGGCTTTTTGGGATTAGCTCCACCTCACAGTATCGCAACCCTTTGTACCGGCCATTGTAGCATGCGTGAAGCCCAAGACATAAGGGGCATGATGATTTGACGTCGTCCCCACCTTCCTCCGAGTTGACCCCGGCAGTCTCCCATGAGTCCCCGCCATTACGCGCTGGCAACATGGAACGAGGGTTGCGCTCGTTGCGGGACTTAACCCAACATCTCACGACACGAGCTGACGACAACCATGCACCACCTGTGAACCGGCCCCAAAGGGGAAGGACTGTTTCCAGCCCGGTCCGGCCCATGTCAAGCCTTGGTAAGGTTCTTCGCGTTGCATCGAATTAATCCGCATGCTCCGCCGCTTGTGCGGGCCCCCGTCAATTCCTTTGAGTTTTAGCCTTGCGGCCGTACTCCCCAGGCGGGGCACTTAATGCGTTAGCTACGGCGCGGAAAACGTGGAATGTCCCCCACACCTAGTGCCCAACGTTTACGGCATGGACTACCAGGGTATCTAATCCTGTTCGCTCCCCATGCTTTCGCTCCTCAGCGTCAGTTAATGCCCAGAGACCTGCCTTCGCCATCGGTGTTCCTCCTGATATCTGCGCATTTCACCGCTACACCAGGAATTCCAGTCTCCCCTACATCACTCTAGTCTGCCCGTACCCACCGCAGATCCGGAGTTGAGCCCCGGACTTTCACGGCAGACGCGACAAACCGCCTACGAGCTCTTTACGCCCAATAATTCCGGATAACGCTTGCGCCCTACGTATTACCGCGGCTGCTGGCACGTAGTTAGCCGGCGCTTCTTCTGCAGGTACCGTCACTTTCGCTTCTTCCCTACTGAAAGAGGTTTACAACCCGAAGGCCGTCATCCCTCACGCGGCGTCGCTGCATCAGGCTTGCGCCCATTGTGCAATATTCCCCACTGCTGCCTCCCGTAGGAGTCTGGGCCGTGTCTCAGTCCCAGTGTGGCCGGTCACCCTCTCAGGCCGGCTACCCGTCGTCGCCTTGGTGAGCCATTACCTCACCAACAAGCTGATAGGCCGCGAGTCCATCCAAAACCACAATAAAGCTTTCCACCCCCCACCATGCGATGAGGAGTCATATCCGGTATTAGACCCAGTTTCCCAGGCTTATCCCAGAGTTAAGGGCAGGTTACTCACGTGTTACTCACCCGTTCGCCACTAATCCCCGGTGCAAGCACCGGATCATCGTTCGACTTGCATGTGTTAAGCACGCCGCCAGCGTTCATCCTGAGCCAGGATCAAACTCTCCGTTGAAGTAAAACAGACACAACCAGGCACCCCCGGGAAAACGGGAGAAACCAGCTGCACAAAATTTGAAACCAGCTAAAAACACCAGACCACACCACGGGGTGGCGGGCCCGGCACAATTCAACCAATTCAATACAATAAATTGGTATCAACAAACTTGGCACACTATTGAGTTCTCAAACAACAGACACACCCGGCACCACCACAACCAACAATCGGTCGCGGATCGCTCCGGAGCAACTTTTCAAACTTACCCGAGTCCGGACCACTTTGCAAATCAGCGTTTCCGCGACCCGCAAACCATCCAACCCGCCCCCACCCGAACCCGGAGCGCACAAAACGCCGACCAGATCCGGTCTTGAAATTTAGGGGATTGGCCGCCTCCGGTTCCCAGCTTTCCGCTGGTCTCCCTCTCGGCGACTTAGAAAACAATACACCCACCACGCCCCCACCGCAAACCCACCCCCAGGCCGCACGTCCCACCGGCCTCAACCCCGGAAATCCGCGGCGAAACGGGGCTGTCGGACGCAGAAGCGGCAGCCACGGCGTCGTACTTCCGCTCTGTATCCTCCATCACATCCTGGCGCTACGGCGGATACCATCGGAGGGTGAGGGCATACCGCCGGCGCCAGAGACGAGCCTTGCTCCACCGACGTGCGTCCCGGCCGGCCGCCAGGGGCCTTTCGCAGCAAGAGGTGACGGCGCGGGTCGAACGTGGGCTTACCAACCGCGTCCCGGACACCACCAGCCGCAGCCTGTGGCAGATCTTCCGGGCCAACGTCTTCACGCTCTTCAACGCAATCGTCGGCACCAGCTTCCTCCTGCTGCTGCTCCTGGGGCAGTGGCAGGATGCCCTGTTCGGCCTCGCCGCCGTCGGCAACGCCGTGATCGGCGTCGTCGAGGAATACCGGGCGAAGAAGTCCTTGGACCGGCTGGCTGTTCTTGACGCCCCACACGCACGGGTGCTGCGCGAGGGTGAAATCCACGACATCGCCACGGCCGACGTCGTCCGCGACGACGTCCTGGTGTTGCGGGCCGGGGATCAGGTCACCGCGGACGCCGCCGTACTCGAGTCGTCCGGCCTCGAGGTGGACGAATCGCTCCTCACCGGCGAAGCGGACCCCGTGGACAAGGACGCGGGGTCCGAAGTGCTCTCCGGATCGATCGTTGTGGCCGGCCACGGCACGGCCCAGGTGGTCCGGGTGGGGGCGGCGTCGTTCGCGAGCCGGCTGACGGCAGATGCGCGCCGCTTCTCGCTGGTGAACTCCGAGATCCGCAACAGCCTCAACCGCGTACTGCGCTGGATCGCCTGGGTCCTGCTGCCCGTGGCGATCCTCGTGGTCAACGGCGAGATCCAGGCGCGCGGCGGCTGGCAGGCCGTCCATTTCCACCGGCGCCTGGACGTCCGCCCTGGTGGGCCTCATTGCCAGCGTGATCGCCATGGTCCCGCTGGGACTCGTGCTGTTGACGAGTGTGGCCTTCGCCGTCGGCGGAGTCCGGCTGGCCAGCCACAACGTGCTGATCCAGGAACTCGCGGCTGTCGAGGGACTGGCACGTGTCGACGTCCTGTGCATGGACAAGACGGGAACCCTCACAGAGGGAGGGCTGGTCTTCGATGCGGTCCACCCGTTGGCGCCGGAGCCGGGCTGGGAGCAGGTCCTCGCGTGGTTTGGCGCGGAGCCCGAGGCGAACGCCACGGCACGCTGCCTGAGCACCGTTTTTGAGGACGACGGCGGCCTTCAGCCGGTCTCGATCGGTGCCGTTTTCCTCCGCCCGGAAGTGGAGCGGGGTCAGCTTCGACGGTCGCACCCGTGCGGCGCACACCTGGATTCTCGGGGCGCCGGAGATGGTGCTTGTCAAGACGACCGCGGCCCGGCGTCAGCCGTTGCCGATCCCTGCACCGCCGACGGCACCGTACCGCGCCAGACCGACGAGCCGAGTCGCGACGACGTACTGCGCCAGGCCGGCGACTTGGCGGAGACCGGGCTGCGGACGCTGCTTCTGGCCCGCGGGGAGCAGCTGCCGGGCGAGGGGAAGCTGGAGCAACTGCCGGCGGCGCTCCGCCCGGTGGCACTCCTGACCTTCCGGGAACAGCCCCGCTCGGATGCCCGGGAGACCCTCAAGTTCTTCCGCGCCGAAGGCGTCGGGTTGAAGATCATTTCCGGTGACGATCCCCGGACCGTTGCCGCCATTGCCCGCCGGGTTGGCCTGGAGGTCACGGAGGGCTTCGACGCACGCTCGCTGCCGGAGGATCCGCTGCATCTGGAGGAGGTGATGGAAGCGAACATGGTGTTTGGCCGGGTAACGCCCGCCCAGAAGAGGCAGATGGTCGAGGCGCTCCAGCGCCGGGGACACACCGTGGCAATGACCGGCGACGGCGTCAATGACGTCCTGGCGCTGAAGACGGCCGACCTTGGCATCGCCATGGACTCGGCGGCGCCCGCCACGAAGGCCGTGGCGCGCCTGGTGTTGCTCGACGGCCGCTTCGACCGGCTTCCCGGAGTCCTCGCTGAGGGCCGGCAGGTCATCGCCAATATTGAGCGTGTCTCCAGCCTCTTCCTGAGTAAGACGGTCTACGCGACTGCCATCGCGGTGACCTTCGGGCTCCTGCAGTGGAAGTTCCCGTTCCTTCCCCGCCAGCTGTCCTTCACCGACGGCCTGACGATCGGAATCCCGGCATTCTTTTTGGCGCTCATGCCGAACCCACGCCGCTATCAGCCTGGATTCCTGCGCCGGTCCCTGTGGTTCTCCGTGCCTGCAGGACTGATCGTGACGGCCTCCCTGCTCACGCTGAACGCACTCGCGCCGCTGGCCGGCACGGCCACGCCGGAACAAGTCAGCAGCGCCTCTGTGCTGACGCTGTCCATGGTCGGGCTGTGGATACTCTCGGCGGTGTCCCGTCCCCTCAACGCTGGCGCGTCTGGCCGTGCTGGTGGCCATGAGCGCCTCGCTGCTGGTCCTGCTCAACCTGCCGCTCGCGCAGGAGTTCTTCCTTCTGTCCCGGCCGCCGGACGGATTGTTGCTGGCGGCCGTGGCGTGCGGGGCCGGCGGGGGCCTCGCGGTCGAGGTCCTGGCCCGGGTCCATGCCCGGGCCTTCCCGGTCGCGGAAGGGTTCCCGACCGGAAGAGCGCGTGACGGGTCATGCGCGGGTTAATGCGGGAGGACCCCCAACCTGTGGTTGGGGGTCCTCGACCTTAATGATGTTCCGGCGGTGACCTACTCTCCCACACCCTCCCGGGTGCAGTACCATCGGCGCTGTGGGTCTTAGCTTCCGGGTTCGGGATGGGACCGGGCGTTTCCCCCACGCTATGACCGCCGTAACCCTGTGCTCCGTCCCCGCCGGCCCGGTGCCGGGGGTGGGAAATCTTGTGGTTACAACATGTGCCGCTGCACGTGGTGCAGCTGTGGTGTTGTTATTCAGTTGTTGGTTCCAAGCAACGTGCCGCGGTGACGGGTTTGTTGGTTGGGAACCACATAGTGGACGCAAGCAGTCTTGTTTCTTTGTACCATCCCCTGGTGTGAACGTCTTTTGAATCCGTTCGCGGGAAGGGTGTGTGGTGTAAGTTATCGGCCTATTAGTACCGGTCAGCTTCACGAGTCGTTAGTCCTCGCTTCCACATCCGGCCTATCAACCCAGTGGTCTGGCTGGGGGCCTCTCACACACAAGGTGTATGGAAATCTCATCTCGAAGCGAGCTTCCCGCTTAGATGCTTTCAGCGGTTATCCCATCCGAACGTAGCTAATCAGCGGTGCACTTGGCAGTACAACTGACACACCAGAGGTTCGTCCGTCCCGGTCCTCTCGTACTAAGGACAGCCCTTCTCAAATTTCCTGCGCGCGCAGCGGATAGGGACCGAACTGTCTCACGACGTTCTAAACCCAGCTCGCGTACCGCTTTAATGGGCGAACAGCCCAACCCTTGGGACCTACTCCAGCCCCAGGATGCGACGAGCCGACATCGAGGTGCCAAACCATGCCGTCGATATGGACTCTTGGGCAAGATCAGCCTGTTATCCCCGAGGTACCTTTTATCCGTTGAGCGACGGCCATTCCACAATGTACCGCCGGATCACTAGTCCCGACTTTCGTCCCTGCTCGAGATGTCTCTCTCACAGTCAAGCTCCCTTGTGCACTTACACTCGACACCTGATTGCCAACCAGGCTGAGGGAACCTTTGGGCGCCTCCGTTACTTTTTAGGAGGCAACCGCCCCAGTTAAACTACCCATCAGGCACTGTCCCTGACCCGGATTACGGGCCGAAGTTAGATGTCCAAAGTGACCAGAGTGGTATTTCAACGATGACTCCACCCGAACTGGCGTCCGGGCTTCAACGTCTCCCACCTATCCTACACAAGCCACTCCGAACACCAATACCAAACTATAGTAAAGGTCTCGGGGTCTTTCCGTCCTGCTGCGCGTAACGAGCATCTTTACTCGTACTGCAATTTCGCCGAGTTTATGGTTGAGACAGCGGGGAAGTCGTTACTCCATTCGTGCAGGTCGGAACTTACCCGACAAGGAATTTCGCTACCTTAGGATGGTTATAGTTACCACCGCCGTTTACTGGGGCTTAAATTCTCAGCTTCGCCTTGCGGCTAACCGGTCCTCTTAACCTTCCAGCACCGGGCAGGAGTCAGTCCGTATACATCGTCTTGCGACTTCGCACGGACCTGTGTTTTTAGTAAACAGTCGCTTCCCCCTGGTCTCTGCGGCCCCGATCCCCTCCGGACCAGCAGTGTGTCCATCAAGGTTGGGGCCCCCCTTCTCCCGAAGTTACGGGGGCATTTTGCCGAGTTCCTTAACCATAATTCTCTCGATCGCCTTAGTATTCTCTACCTGATCACCTGTGTCGGTTTGGGGTACGGGCGGCTAAAACCTCGCGTCGATGCTTTTCTCGGCAGCATAGGATCACCAAATCCCCCCATACGGGGGTCCCATCGGGTCTCAGGCATCATGAACGGCGGATTTGCCTACCGTTCGCCCTACATCCTTAGACCGGGACAACCATCGCCCGGCTTGGCTACCTTCCTGCGTCACACCTGTTAATACGCTTGCCTCCCAGGATCAGGTCCCGCGCTCCACCAAAACCCTCCCACCACAAGGGCGGTCAGGCAGGTTTCGGGCGGTTAGTATCCCCTGTTCAGCATGGGCGGTTTTTCGCCGGTACGGGAATATCAACCCGTTGTCCATCGACTACGCCTGTCGGCCTCGCCTTAGGTCCCGACTTACCCAGGGCAGATTAGCTTGACCCTGGAACCCTTGATCATTCGGCGGACGGGTTTCTCACCCGTCTTTCGCTACTCATGCCTGCATTCTCACTCGTGTAGGCTCCACCGCTGGTTTACACCGCGACTTCACCGCCCACACGACGCTCCCCTACCACTCCAGACGCCTGAACCACGAGGGCTTGGCTAATATCTGAAATCCACAACTTCGGCGGTGTACTTGAGCCCCGCTACATTGTCGGCGCGGAATCACTTGACCAGTGAGCTATTACGCACTCTTTTAAGGATGGCTGCTTCTAAGCCAACCTCCTGGTTGTCTTCGCAACTCCACATCCTTTCCCACTTAGCACACGCTTAGGGGCCTTAGTTGGTGGTCTGGGCTGTTTCCCTCTCGACTATGAAGCTTATCCCCCACAGTCTCACTGCTGCGCTCTCACTTACCGGCATTCGGAGTTTGGCTGACGTCAGTAACCTTGTAGGGCCCATTAGCCATCCAGTAGCTCTACCTCCGGTAAGAAACACGCAACGCTGCACCTAAATGCATTTCGGGGAGAACCAGCTATCACGAAGTTTGATTGGCCTTTCACCCCTACCCACAGCTCATCCCCTCCATTTTCAACTGAAGTGGGTTCGGTCCTCCACGACGTCTTACCGTCGCTTCAACCTGGCCATGGGTAGATCACTTCGCTTCGGGTCTAGATCACGCCACTGCAACGCCCTATTCAGACTCGCTTTCGCTACGGCTTCCCCACACGGGTTAACCTCGCGACGTAACACTAACTCGCAGGCTCATTCTTCAAAAGGCACGCCGTCACCCCAACACAGCAAGCTGCGGAGGCTCCGACGGATTGTAAGCACACGGTTTCAGGTACTGTTTCACTCCCCTCCCGGGGTACTTTTCACCTTTCCCTCACGGTACTGGTCCGCTATCGGTCATTAGGGAGTATTTAGGCTTATCAGGTGGTCCTGACAGATTCGCACGGGATTTCTCGGGCCCCGTGCTACTTGGGATACTTCACCAGGCGGTGCACAACATTTCGGTTACGGGGCTTACACCCTCTACGGCCGGCCTTTCAAGACCGTTCACCTATGCCTGCACTCTCACCTTCCCAGCCCGGCAGAGCTGGAGTGGGAAGTCCCACAACCCCGACCATGCAACGCCCGCCGGCTATCACACATGGAACGGTTTAGCCTGATCCGCGTTCGCTCGCCACTACTGACGGAATCACTATTGTTTTCTCTTCCTGCGGGTACTGAGATGTTTCACTTCCCCGCGTTCCCTCCACGCACCCTATGTGTTCAGATGCGGGTCACCAGGCAGCTCGCGCCCCTGGCGGGGTTTCCCCATTCGGACACCCTGGGATCACAGTCCGGTTATCGACTCCCCCAGGCTTATCGCAGATTCCTACGTCCTTCTTCGGCTCCTAATGCCAAGGCATCCACCGTGTGCTCTTAAAAACTTGACCACAAAAGATCAAGGAGTAATTTTCGAGAGAACCATGGAAACCACCACCACCACCCCAAAGGGCAACAGCGACAGATCCAGGTTCATATTCTTGGAAATTGCTTCTTATAAAAGATGCTCGCGTCCACTATGTAGTTCTCAAACAACAACCCCGTACCACACACCCCACACACGCCCGCCCCCGAAGGAACGAACCAACCGTGTGATCGGTGCAGCCAGGAAACCAGAAACACAAGTCCCACACCCCGCCGCGCCCCCCCCCGAAGGGACAACCAGCCGCGCCATGGTCCTGTTGCCTCAGGACCCAACAGTGTGCCAAACACTAAACCGCTGTTCACCCCGCCCGCACCGTTCCAGGACCCTCCCAAGAGAGCATCCGTACTGGCTGCCGGCTGAAGAACCGCCCGGCCGCTATTTGTTGATATTCCACCCGTGAGCACCCGCCGCAGAACTAGCGTCTGCGCAACGGGCGTTACTCCTGACAACACCACCACACCCGCATACACGGGGCAGGGTTGCTGTAGGTGCTCCTTAGAAAGGAGGTGATCCAGCCGCACCTTCCGGTACGGCTACCTTGTTACGACTTAGTCCCAATCGCCAGTCCCACCTTCGACAGCTCCCTCCCACAAGGGGTTAGGCCACCGGCTTCGGGTGTTACCAACTTTCGTGACTTGACGGGCGGTGTGTACAAGGCCCGGGAACGTATTCACCGCAGCGTTGCTGATCTGCGATTACTAGCGACTCCGACTTCATGGGGTCGAGTTGCAGACCCCAATCCGAACTGAGACCGGCTTTTTGGGATTAGCTCCACCTCACAGTATCGCAACCCTTTGTACCGGCCATTGTAGCATGCGTGAAGCCCAAGACATAAGGGGCATGATGATTTGACGTCGTCCCCACCTTCCTCCGAGTTGACCCCGGCAGTCTCCCATGAGTCCCCGCCATTACGCGCTGGCAACATGGAACGAGGGTTGCGCTCGTTGCGGGACTTAACCCAACATCTCACGACACGAGCTGACGACAACCATGCACCACCTGTGAACCGGCCCCAAAGGGGAAGGACTGTTTCCAGCCCGGTCCGGTCCATGTCAAGCCTTGGTAAGGTTC
Source organism: uncultured Actinomycetota bacterium (assembly GCA_963810895.1). Lineage (GTDB taxonomy): Bacteria > Actinomycetota > Actinomycetes > Actinomycetales > Micrococcaceae > Arthrobacter. The sequence goes on along the minus strand of CAWEPM010000002.1, from coordinate 189,927 downwards.
TTCGCGTTGCATCGAATTAATCCGCATGCTCCGCCGCTTGTGCGGGCCCCCGTCAATTCCTTTGAGTTTTAGCCTTGCGGCCGTACTCCCCAGGCGGGGCACTTAATGCGTTAGCTACGGCGCGGAAAACGTGGAATGTCCCCCACACCTAGTGCCCAACGTTTACGGCATGGACTACCAGGGTATCTAATCCTGTTCGCTCCCCATGCTTTCGCTCCTCAGCGTCAGTTAATGCCCAGAGACCTGCCTTCGCCATCGGTGTTCCTCCTGATATCTGCGCATTTCACCGCTACACCAGGAATTCCAGTCTCCCCTACATCACTCTAGTCTGCCCGTACCCACCGCAGATCCGGAGTTGAGCCCCGGACTTTCACGGCAGACGCGACAAACCGCCTACGAGCTCTTTACGCCCAATAATTCCGGATAACGCTTGCGCCCTACGTATTACCGCGGCTGCTGGCACGTAGTTAGCCGGCGCTTCTTCTGCAGGTACCGTCACTTTCGCTTCTTCCCTACTGAAAGAGGTTTACAACCCGAAGGCCGTCATCCCTCACGCGGCGTCGCTGCATCAGGCTTGCGCCCATTGTGCAATATTCCCCACTGCTGCCTCCCGTAGGAGTCTGGGCCGTGTCTCAGTCCCAGTGTGGCCGGTCACCCTCTCAGGCCGGCTACCCGTCGTCGCCTTGGTGAGCCATTACCTCACCAACAAGCTGATAGGCCGCGAGTCCATCCAAAACCACAATAAAGCTTTCCACCCCCCACCATGCGATGAGGAGTCATATCCGGTATTAGACCCAGTTTCCCAGGCTTATCCCAGAGTTAAGGGCAGGTTACTCACGTGTTACTCACCCGTTCGCCACTAATCCCCGGTGCAAGCACCGGATCATCGTTCGACTTGCATGTGTTAAGCACGCCGCCAGCGTTCATCCTGAGCCAGGATCAAACTCTCCGTTGAAGAAAAACAGACACAACCAGGCACCCCCGGGAAAACGGGAGCAACCAGGCTGCACAAAATTTGAAACCAGCCAAAAACACCAGACCACACCACGGGGTGGCGGATCCGGCACATTCAACCAATTCATATACAATAAATTGGTATCAACAAACTTGGCACACTATTGAGTTCTCAAACAACAGACACACCCGGCACCACCACAACCACCATTCGGTCGCGGATCGCTCCGGAGCAACTTTTCAAACTTACCCGAGTCCGGACCACTTTGCAAATCAGCGTTTCCGCGACCCGCAAACCATCCAACCCGCCCCCACCCCGACCCGGAGCGCACAAAACGCCGACCAGATCCGGTCTTGAAATTTAGGGGATTGGCCGCCTCCGGTTCCCAGCTTTCCGCTGGTCTCCCTCTCGGCGACTTAGAAAACAATACACCCACCACGCCCCCACCGCAAACCCACGCCCGAACCGCCCCAAATCCCCGTCACCACGGGCCCAAAGCACCCGAAAGGCACCCAACCAGGCCCGCCGGCGTCGTAAATCAGTACTGTGTGGTGCGTCACCGCGGCACGGAGCAGCGGGGGCCGGCGGCACAAGGCGTGCGTTTCGCCTGCCCGGCCGGCTTGCGGCCCTTGGCGGCGGCCAGTAGACGGCCCGGACATTAAACGCAAGAAGGGCCGGCAACCAAACGGTTGCCGGCCCTTCTCAAGCCACTGGCTTCAGGAGTGCTGAATTACCAGGAAGACTTCGTGATGCCCGGGAGCTCACCGCGGTGAGCCATGTCGCGGAAGCGAACACGGGAGATACCGAACTTCTGGAACGTACCGCGGGGGCGGCCGTCGATGATGTCGCGGTTACGCAGGCGGACCGGCGAGGCGTTGCGGGGCAGCTTCTGCAGGCCGAGGCGTGCGGCTTCGCGTGCTTCGTCGGTTGAGTTGGGGTCAACCAGGGCCTTCTTCAGTTCGAGGCGCTTTGCGGCATAGCGCTCGACGATGACTTTACGCTGTTCGTTCTTAGCGATCATTGACTTCTTAGCCATGTGTTTAGCGCTCCTCTCGGAATTCGACGTGCTGGCGGATTTTGGGGTCGTACTTCTTCAGGACCAGACGGTCCGGGTCGTTACGACGGTTCTTGCGCGTCACGTAGGTGTAGCCCGTGCCCGCGGTCGACTTCAGCTTGATGATCGGACGTACGTCCTTGTCCTTTGCCACTAGAGCTTCACTCCTCGTGCCAGGATGGCGGCGACGACTACGTCGATGCCGCGTACGTCGATGGTCTTGATGCCACGAGCAGAGACCTGCAGCGTGACATTACGGCGCAGGGACGGAACCCAGTAGCGCTTCTTCTGGATGTTCGGGTCGAACCGGCGCTTGTTGCGACGGTGCGAGTGCGAAATGCTGTGTCCAAAGCCCGGCTCGGCTCCGGTCACCTGGCAGTGTGCTGCCATGACGACTCTCCTAAAAAAATATATGAAACGGCTAGCGGAGTTCCCGCTGACCGTGCGCAAGGCGGCGTCCGCATCCGGCTCCCGCCCCAACCGCAGTTCCGCAGGATTCAAGCAGACGGCATGAACCGGCTGATTTCCTCACTGCGGCGAAGATTGTGGGCCACGGGCACCGGGCGTTGGCGGTCTGTGGGACAGCCACTGCGAAGTGCCGGGATGCTGGGCGAATACAGGAATGCGCGCAACTTGAGCCCCTAACTACCGGCCGCCATGACCGTCGATTTCTCTGACGAGTCCTGTCAACCGGAGCAATTGCACACGCTCCGCGCCACCTAGCGCCTACCAAGTCTACGAGTTCGACGAATTAAAGACCAATCCGTCGCTGCATGGTGTATAGGACAGCGCCCGTCAGCTCCTCCGCACCGAGGGACAGGGGCCGTCCAGGTCATATGCCTGACGAAGCATTTTCACAGCCAAATGATAGGCAACGGGGCGATTCTGGATCCATGAACACACAACTTCTGACGACCCGTCCCGAGGTTCGCCGCAGCTCCCGTGGCGCCGTGAACCCCTTTAAGGGGCAGCATCGGCGGCGGTTGCTGAGAGCGGATCTGTTGACGGTTCTCTTCTGGGCGTCCCTGGCAGGCGCCGTCGCTTTGTGGCTGGCCGACGGCGGAGCGGCCGGCTTCTCGACTCCCGCCGGATCCTTCACCGCGCTGGGCATTGTGGCCGGCCTCGCCGGCATGGATCTGGTGCTTCTCATGCTGCTCCTGGCAGCACGCATTCCACTCATCGACCAAACAGTCGGCCACGACCGTGCGCTGGAGTTCCACCGCAAGCTGGGCAAGCCTGCCCTGTACCTCCTGCTCGCGCACGGGATCCTCATTGCGATCGGCTACGGCATGGCGGAGGGACTCGATCCTGTCAGCGAGGCCGTTGCGCTGTGGGTCCTCGTGCCGGACATGTGGCTGGCCTATATCTCCATGCTCCTGTTCATCGCCGTCGTGGTCACCTCCCTGGTGGCCGTCCGACGTCGGTTCCCTTACGAATTCTGGTACGCCGTCCACCTCCTGACGTACGCGGCGGTCCTGACATCGCTCCCCCACCAGTTCAGCGTGGGCGCGCTCTTTGCCGAGGGCACCTGGCAGCGCTGGTACTGGCTGGCCCTGTGCATCGCGACCGGAGCCGCCCTGCTGTACTACCGTGTGGTCCAACCCCTCATTGCAACCTTCAGGCACCAGCTGACCGTCAAGCGGGTGGTGCGGGAGGCCCCCGGAGTGGTGAGCATCGAGATGACCGGCCTTCACCTGGATCAACTGGCAGGCAGCGGCGGCCGGTTCTTCATCTGGCGGTTCCTGGCTCCCGGCCTGTGGTGGCATCCGCATCCGTTCAGCCTGTCCGCCGAACCAGTGCAGTTCGACGCCGCCGGCCAGGGCACGCTGAGGATCACCGTCCGCAACCTGGGCCGGGGTTCGGCACAGCTGGCGTCGCTTAAGCCCGGCACCAAAGTGGCTCTGGAAGGCCCGTACGGGCTGTTCAGCACAGCGGCCCGGAGCCGCAACCACGTGGTCATGGTGGGTGCCGGGATCGGCATCACCCCCATCCGCGCCCTGCTGGAGAGCACGCCGTTCCAGCCGGGCAACGCCACCGTCATTCTCCGCGGACGCAGCGAATCCGAGCTCTACCTGGGCGCGGAAATCCTCGAACTGTGCCGGCGGCGCGGCGCCACGCTCTTCCACCTGACCGGTTCCCGCCCGGCCGGGGTCCGGACCTGGCAGCCGGAGACCTCCGCACGCGCCGGCCACCGGCTGGCCAGTTACGTCCCGAACGTCGCCGAAGCGGACGTCTACGTCTGCGGTCCGGCCGGCTGGGCGCAAAACGTTCTTGAGGACGCCCGCTCAGCCGGCGTCCGGGAAGACCAACTCCACTACGAAAGGTTCGACTGGTGAGAACTCGCGCAGCAGTTTCAGCAGCCCTGGCCTCCGCAGGCATCCTCATTGCAGGCTGGCAGTCGGGCGTCCACGTTGCCGATACCGGCAGCACCGTCGCGAGCGCGGCTGCCGGCACTACCGGCAGCGCCGGGTCCACGGGCTCGAGTGGAGCGTCCGGCTCAACGGGATCCTCCGGCTCGTCGAGCGCGACCGGCACCACAGGGGCTTCGGCCAAGGCCGTCGGGACATATGCCGGCTCCGTCGTCCAGACCCGGTTCGGCTCCGTCCAGGTGCAGATCACGGTTCAGGCCGGAAAGATCACCGACGTCACCGCTCTCCAGCTGACCGATGCCGAACGCAAGTCCGTGCAGATCAGCAACCGGGCGGCCCCGCTCCTTCGCGCCGAAGTGCTCCAAGCCCAGTCCGCGGACGTGCAGACCATCAGCGGCGCCACGGTGACTTCCGACGCATACCTGAACTCCCTGCAGGCGGCCCTCGATGCAGCCAACCTCTGAGCTGGGGGGCTCGGCCCTAAGGGCCCGGACGTTTGGCTCCATGGGTACCGTCGTCAGCCTGACAGTTCCTGCCGGGGCTGTACCCGGGACCGCCGGTGGTGCCGAACTCGATGCCGCAGCCGCCGCCGTCGAACGGGTGTTTGCTGGGCTTGATGAGATCTTCAGCCTGTACCGCCCCGATTCCGAGGCCAGCAGGCTGGCGCGCGGGGAGCTATCCCTGCGGGAAGCATCCGCCGGGATGCGGGACCGCTACGCGGATGCGCTCAGCTGGCGGCTCATGACGGAGGGCGCGTTCTCCCCGGAGCGGCCCGACGGCGTCCTGGACCTTTCCGGGATCATCAAGGGCTATGCGATCGGCCAGGCCGGTGAGGCGCTGCGCGCCCGCGGGATCACTGACTGGTGCCTGAATGCCGGGGGCGATGTGCTGGTCATGGGCTCGCCCGTTCCGGGCAGCGGAGCCTCGTGGGCGGCCGGGGTTGTTGACCCGCAGGACCGCTCGGCGCTGCTTTCCGCCTACGAACTGGGCGGGCCCGGCACCCGGCGTGCCCTGGCAACCTCCGGCTCGGCGGAGCGCGGTGACCATATCTGGACAGCGGGCACCCGCGGCGCCGAGTTCGTCCAGGTCTCCGTGGCCGCGGCGGACATTGTCACGGCCGATGTGCTCGCGACGGCGATCGTCGCAGGCGGGACCGCGATGCTGCACCGGGCCGCGGACGGCTGGGAGATCGATGTGCTCGCCGTCCGCCGCGATGGGGAATTGCTCGCGACGCCGGGATTCCGCGCCTAGCTTGCCGTTCTAATGCTGCTGTCTCTTAGAGATGCGTGAGCTGGCCGTATTTCGGCGCCAGGCCGTCGCCTGACGATTTGCCGGTGACGCGCCGGACAACCCACGGGCCGGCGAATTCGCGGACCCATCGGGCGTTCGCGCGGATGGCGTCCACACGGCTCAACTCCGGCACCGGCGTCATGGGCGGGACGTCAATCGAGTGCTCGTGTGCCAGGACCGTGAGGACGCGCTTGGCCATGTTCGCGTGGCCGGCGGCGGACATGTGCATCCGGTCCGTGGCCCACATGCCCCAGTCGTAGTACTCGCTGAAGCGCCAGTAGTCGACCAGCAGGGCACCGTGGTCTCCGGCGATTCCGCGCACGAGTTCGTTGTAGATGGCGGTGCGGCCGCGCATGGTGCCGAAAATCTTGGAGCCGCGCGCGTCGAAGCCCGTGAACATCACCACGGTGGCGCCGGTGGCCGTGAGCTTGCGGATGCCGGCGTCGTATTCCGCGAGCAGGTCATCGATGTCGATCTTGGGCCGGAGGATGTCGTTGGCGCCGGCGTAGATGCTGACAAGGGTGGGTTTGAGTGCGACGGCGGCATCGACCTGTTCGGCCATGATCTGGCGGAGTTTCCTGCCGCGGATGGCGAGGTTCGCGTACCCGAAGCCCGGATCGGCGGCGCCGAGCTGCTCTGCCACCCGGTCCGCCCAGCCCCGGACGCCGTTGGGACGGGTGGGGTCGTCGTCGCCGACGCCTTCCGTAAAGGAGTCTCCAAGGGCTACATAGCGGGACGTGAAATCCATGGATCAAGTCTGCCAGCAGTTGCCGCGAGCAACAAAGACGGGAGTGCCCGACGCCGGGCGCGTTCAGCTTTCGCGGTCAGCTGTCGCGCAGGATCCAATGGTCGCCGTCGAGGCGGGCCACGATCTTCTCGCCGATCCGGGCCAGATCCGCGACATCCTTGGGGCTCAAGGCGTCGAGGAAGAGCGACCGGACGGCCTCCACATGGCCCGGGGCGAGCTTCACGATCGTCTCCATGCCGGCGTCGGTCAGGTGCGCCGTGGTGACGCGGGCGTCGCCGGGGTGCGGCCGGCGCTCAAGCCAGCCGCGGTTCTGCAGCTTCGTGACCACATGGGAGAGCCGGGACAGCGAGGCGCTGGTGCGCGCCGCGAGCTCGCTCATGGGCAGGAAGCGCCCCTCGGTCTCGGAAAGCATCGCGAGAACGTTGTAGTCGAACAGGGAAAGCTTGCCCGCGGCGTGGAGCTGGGTATCCAGGGCGGCCGGCAGCAGGGTGTTGATGCTCAGCTGGGCGAGCCAGGCCCGGCGTTCGTCGGCGTTGAGCCAGCGGGGTTCGGTCATGGCTACATTCTAGGAGACTTGAAGCTTGACGATTCAACTTCGGCGCCAAGGATTCCGGAACAAGTTCCCGCCCGTCCGGGGCCGGCTACCGGTAGGCTGGCCGCATGTACGTAGTCTCCCTGACTTACAAGGTCCCCGACGACATTGTGGAGTTCCACCTCCCGGCGCACGTGACGTGGCTGCAGGCGGCCTTTGATGAGGGCGTCTTCATGGTCGCGGGGCGGAAAATCCCCCGCACCGGCGGCCTGCTGCTCTCCAACGCGGACCGGGCCAGCCTTGACGCCGCCCTGGCCAAGGACCCGTTCTACGTCAACGGTGTGGCTGACTTCGAGGTCATGGAGTTCCATGCCAACAGGGTGGCTCCGGGCTTCGAAAACCTGCTGGACAGCTGAGTCCGGGGCGGGTACCCGCCCCGGCCTACGCGCCGCTGCGCTGTGCCTGCAGCAGTTTCTTCAGGCCGCCCTTGCGCGGGACCTTCACGGGTTCGGGCCAGCGCGGCCGAAGCTGGTCGCCGAGGGTGACGCCGCGGAGCTTCCGTCCGAACAGGGGCAGCACCCAGTCGCGCACCCAGCGGCGCTGCCGGCGTTCCCACTCCCGCAGGCCCGGTTTCACGGGCGGCTCCCACTCCTTGGGCTTGATCTTGTGGGGCACGCCGAGATGGTCCAGGACCTGTGAAGCAAGGTACTTGTGGCCTGCCGTGGACATATGCAGCCGGTCCGAATCCCACATCCGCGGGTCATGGAAAGCGTCGAAGCACCAGTAGTCCACCAGCACCGCGCCGTAGCGGCCGGCGATCTCGCGGACGCGCCGGTTGTAGAAGGCGTTGCGTTTCTTCAGCGGTTCCAGGAGGGCTGAGACCTTGACGTCGAAGCCGGTGAACAGCACCAGTGTTGCCCCGGTGCCGGCGAGCGCAGCCACGAGGGACTCGTAGTCCTGCATGAGGGATCCGATGTCCGTGCCGAAGTCCAGGATGTCGTTGCCGCCGGCGTACAGCGTGATGAGCGTCGGTTCCATGGCCAGCGCGGGTCCGAGCTGTTCGGCGATGACGTGGCGCAGCCGTTTGCTGCGGATCGCCAGGTTGGCGTACTCCCACCCCGGTTGCGCCTTCGCCAGCTTCTCCGCGACCCGGTCCGCCCAGCCCCGCACCCCGTTGGGGAGGCGGGGATCGTAGTCCCCGACACCCTCGGTGAAGGAATCCCCCAAAGCGACAAACCGCCGTCGTCCGCCTCGATCCGGAAGCAAAGGAAATGAAGCCACCCCAGCGACGCTACCCAACCCAAAAAGCCATCAGGGAACAGCCGGGTTAACAGGTGGGGGATCGACAGGCGAGCTGATCAGAGCAGTCACTGGCGAGGTCAAGGTGGCACCCAGGACGCACCAAAGGTGAGCTACGCGCAGGCCGCTGCCGATGCTTTGCTGAAGGAGCCACGCCGCAAGGCCGCTGCCGGCGCTTTGCTAAGGAGCGCATCGCCGACCAGAGCGCGATGAGGAAGGCCGCCCGCGGCCGAACTGAGGCGGTGGGAGCGTGTCGAAGCGACGGCAAAGCAGCGATTGCGGGCGAAAGCCCGCAAGGAACTGCGGGAGCGTCGCAGCGAGAACCGCAGAACCTGCGGGAGCGTCGCTTAGAGCTCGGCCTTGCCCTGCCGCCAGTACCCCATGAACGCCACCTGCTTCCGGTCGATCCCCACGTCCCGCACCAAGTACCGCCGCAGTTCCTTGACGGTGCCTGCTTCGCCCGCGATCCAGGCGTAGAACGGCAGGGCACCTGCGGGCTTGTCGGGGTTCCGGCTGGCGCTGATTGCCGCGGCGTCCATCCGGGCCGGGGTTTCCCACAGGATGTCGCGGTCCACGTTGACGTCCTCCGGCTCGGGACCGGCTGCGGGTTCAAGGGCTGACCGGAGACCGACCCAGCCGGGGAGGGTGACGGCGGCGCGGACGGCTTCCTGCAGCAATTCGCCGTGCGGACGGGATCGGCCGATCGCCGCACCGCGGGCGAGCCAGGTGATCTCGACGTCGGCGGCTGTGGTGATGCTTTGGAAGTCGCCGGCTTCCGGAACCTCCAGGATCGCGTGGCCGCTGATGTATGACGGCAGGCTCTCGAGGATGGCGCTGATGGCAGGGACGGCCGTCTCGTCCCCGGCCAGCAGGATGCGCTGGGCCAGGCCGGGACGCCACTCAATCCCGGAGTAGGTTTCCGCGGTGGTGCAGTGCGCGGCCCGGTTGTTGGGTCCGATCAGGGTCAGGGTGACCCCCGGTTTGGCGTTGAGGGCCCAGTTGGCCGCCGGTCCGCCGTTGCCGTCGGCGTCGAAGTGCAGCACGAAGTCGACGTCGATCTCCGGATACACGGCGTCGAGGCGTTCCTGCCGCACGGTATAGGTGCGCATGGAGCCGCGGGTCCGGGGATCCATGGCCAGCCACTCGCTGTACCAGCCGGACTGCTCCATCTGGAACTCCGGTAACGGCAACGTGGTGCCGTCTGCGGCCAGCGAGGGGATCATGAGTTTGATGCGCAGGTCCAGGGTGCTGCCATTGACACCGAAGTTCCGCAGCGAATAGCCGCCCACGGTGACCCGCCGGAAGTTTGGACCGAGCTGCTGAACCGCCGTGACCTGGACCTCGAAGGCCAATGTCATGGGTTCGGTGACAGGTTGGTCTTTTACCGCCGAATTCGCACGGCGTGCCCGTACCTGGTTGTTGGCTGCTGCCCTGCTGTCCGTTGCACTGCTGTCTGTTGCATTGCTGTTAGCTGCCGTCATGGGACCAACTCCAGGGTTGTGGTTTCGGCTTTTGGGAAATCGGTGTGGTGCCGGCCGAGCGGAATGATCAGTGGCGTGCCGGACACAGGGTCCGGGAGCACCCGCGATTCCAGGCCGAAGACGTCCCGGACCAGGTCCTCGGTGACCACGCCGGTGGAGGTGCCCTCGGCCACGATCCTGCCGCCCTTCATGGCGATCACGTGGTCCGCGTACCGGGCCGCCAGGTTCAGGTCATGCAGGACGATGGCCACGGTGGTGCCGCGCTGCCGGTTCAGGTCGGTGACCAGGTCCAGAACTTCCACCTGGTGGGCCAGGTCCAGGTAGGTGGTGGGCTCGTCGAGCAGGAGGACCTCGGTTTCCTGGGCCAGCGCCATCGCGATCCAGACGCGCTGGCGCTGCCCGCCAGAGAGTTCGTCGACGTTCCGCCCGGCGAGTTCCAGCGTTTCGGTGGCTTCGAGCGCGCGCTGCACTGCGGAGTCGTCGGCTGCGCTCCAGCTGCGGAAGAAGCCCTGGTGCGGGTAGCGGCCGCGGCCCACGAGGTCACGCACCAGAATGCCGTCCGGGGCCGTGGGGTGCTGCGGGAGCAGGCCGAGGATGCGGGCGAGTTCCTTGGCCGGGCGGGAATGGATGTCCTTGCCGTCCAGGGTCACGGTGCCCCCGGCGGGTTTCAGCAGCCGGGACAGGCCGCGGAGGAGCGTGGATTTGCCGCAGGCGTTGGCGCCCACGATCATTGTCACCTTGCCTTCAGGGATCTCGGCGGTGAGGCCTTCCACGACCCGGCGCTGATCGTATTGCAGCGTCAGGTCCTTGGCGTTGAGAACTGCCATGTCAGGCGTCCTTTCGGTTGGCCGTGACCAAGAGCCACAGCAGGAACGGGGCGCCGAGCGCGCCGGTAACCACACCGACGGGAAGGACGGTGCCGTCCAGCAGCAGGGGGGCGATGTTGGCGGCGAAGTAGTCCCCGGCGAGGACAATCAGGGCGCCGACGAACGCGCCGGCCGGCAGGCTCGCCCTTCCGGTGAAGCGGCGCGCGATAGGGCCGGCCAGGAAGGCCACGAAGGCCACGGGCCCGGCTGCCGCGGTGGCGATGGCGGCCAGGGCGACGGCTGTGGCCACCACCCCGAGCCGGGTGATGCCCACCCGGATGCCGAGTCCGGCGGCGGCGTCGTCTCCCAGTTCCAGGATCCGGAGCGGCCCGGCAAGGACGGCGACGGCGGGCACCAAGACCAGCAGCGCCAGTGCCAGCACGCCGGCGCGGTCCCAGCTGGCGGAGTTCAGCGATCCGTTGAGCCAGATCAGGGCTTCGGCCGCGGTGCGGATGTCGGCCCGGGTCATGAGGAAGTTGACCACGGCGTTCAGTGCCGCGGCGATGCCGATGCCGGCCAGGATGAGCCGGCTGCCGGCAGCGGTGCCGCGGCTGCCGCCGCCGGATCCGAGGGAACCGCTCCTGGAGATTGTGTAGATCACGACGGCTACGGCCATGGCCCCGCACAGCGCCGCGCCGGAAACGGCTGCGCCGGAGGCCCCGAAAACGACGATGGCGGTAACAGCGGCCGCGCTGGCCCCGTAGCTGATGCCGATGACGTCGGGGCTGGCCAGCGGGTTGCGCAGCATGGTCTGGAACAAAGTGCCGGAGAGCCCGAAGGCCATCCCGATCATGGTGCCGATGACTGCCCGCGGCAGCTTGTTTTCCATCACGATGAAGCTGGCGCCGGGGATCTTCTCCCCGCCGGCGAGGTGGGCCGTGAGGATCCTGAAGAAGTCCGGAATAGTGACGGTGTAGCTGCCCAGGAGCACGCTCGCGCCGAAGAGCGCCACGACGGCAAGGGCCAGGAACCCGGTGCGGCTCCGGAAGAGTCCGCGAGATGGCAGATAACGGCGATGTTTGCGCGGATCACTGCCGCGAAGTGCCAACTCGGCGGAGGATTCTGCGGCGGAGGATTCGCGGGCCAGGGACGCGGTTCTCATAGCCCGGCCCCCTTGCCCCGGCGGACCAGCCAGACGAAAACAGGCGCACCCACGAGGGCCGTCATGATGCCCGCGGGGACTTCACCCGGCAGCAGGACGACGCGGCCGATCACGTCCGAAAGCAACAGCAGCACGGGTGCCAGGACCAGCGAAAAGGGAAGAATCCAGCGGTAGTCCGGGCCGGTGAGGAAGCGGACCGCGTGCGGAACAACCAGACCAACGAATCCGATCGGCCCGGCCAGCGCAGTGGCCGAGCCGCAAAGCAGCACAATGCCCAGCGCGGTAATGCCGCGGGCGAGGCCGACGCGCTGGCCCAGTCCGCGGGCGATGTCGTCCCCGAGGGCGAGGCTGTTCAGGATCCGTCCGGTGGATAGGACGATCAGCGCCCCGGCGGCCAGGAACGGCAGGCCGGGCAGCACAACCGACCAGTCCCGGCCGGCGATCCCGCCGACCTGCCAGAAACGGAACCGGTCCAGGGTGTCCTGGCTGGAGACCAGGATGACGTTCATCAGGGAATACAGCCCGGCGCTCAGGGCCGCGCCGGCCAGCGCCAGTTTGACCGGCGTCGCGCCTTCCCTGCCGAGCGACGCGATCAGGTAGACGACGACGGCGGCTGCTGCGGAGCCGATGAACGCGAACCAGATGTAGCCGGTCAGGGACGAAACGCCGAAGACGTAGATCCCGGTGACGACGGCGAGGGCGGCGCCAGCGTTGACGCCGATGATGCCGGGGTCGGCGAGCGGGTTACGGGCCACACCCTGCATGGCCGCGCCCGCCAGCCCGAGTGCGCCGCCGGCGAGCAGGCCAAGGACGGTGCGGGGGATGCGGGCGTGGATGACGGCGTGGTTGCCGTCCGCGGGGTCGAACTGCGTCAGTGCCTGCCAGACGGTGCCGAGGGGAACACCCGGGCACCGACAGTCAGGGACGCCGCACAGACCAGGACAAGTACGACGACGGCGGCCAGCAGCCAGGCGGCCTGCTTCGCTGGGCCTTTCTTCCCGGGGCGGGCCGGAGATGCGCCGGGCGCACTGCCGGCGGGCGCCGTCGTCGTACTGTTCGTCATGGCAAGGGGCTACTTCGCTGCGGCAGTCACTTTATCCGCTGCGCTGGCCAGCTGCGGCAGGAACGTGTCCAGTGACCACGGCAGGCTCAGCGGCGAGGAAGCGGAGATGGACAGCGTGAGCGTGTTGTTCGAGTCGGCAACCAGGGCCCCGCTCTTGATGGCCGGGATCTGGCCCAGCAGCGGGTCGGCCTTGATGGAGTCGGTGGTGGCCGCATCCGGCACCCACGTCACGAAGATGTCCGAGTTGAGTTCGTTGGCCTTTTCGGCGGACCACGGGATGAAGAATTCCTTGGAGCCCTTGGAGTTGTCCTCCACAACAGATGCGAGCTTCATGCCGATTTCGCTGAGGAACCGCGGGCGGTTGTCGTTGGCCGTGTAGACGTTGACGCCGTCGCTCTTGTCCGGCTCCAGGTTGCCGTAGATGAAGGATTTTCCGGCGATCTGCGGGTATTTGGAGACCTTGTCCTTGATGGTGGCCTCGGTGTCGGCGACCAGCTTGGCGGCATCGGCTTCCTTGCCGAGAGCCTTGCCGATGATGGTGGTGGAGTCCTGCCAGGGGGTGCCGTAGGCGATCTCCGGCTGGGCCACGACGGGTGCGATTTCGCTGAGCTTCTTGTAGTCCTCCGCCGTCAGGCCGGAGTAGGCGCCCAGAATGACGTCCGGGTTCAGCTTGGCGATCTCGGTGAAGTTGATGCCGTCGGCCTCGGAGAACTGGGCCGGGGCCTTCGCCGAGCCGAAGCCGGCGCCGAGCTTCTCCAGCGCGGCGTCCTTCCACGGGGTGGAGCCCTTGTCGTTACCGCCCCATTCGTTCTTGGGGACGCCCACGGGCACCACTCCGAGGGCGATGGCCACATCGTCGTTGACCCAGGAAACGGTGACCACGCGCTTGGGCTGTTCCTTGATGGTGGTCTCGCCGAAGAGGTGCTTGATGGTGACCGGGAACTGCGAGCTAGTGGACTGGCTGGGGGCGTCCGACGCCGTCGAACTTGCCGGGCCGGTGGAGCAGGCGGTCAGGGTCAGCGCGACGGCGGCCAGAAGAGCCGCGGCCCGCCCTGCGGTTTTGCGGAAGGGGCGGCGGCCGGCAGGGCGGCCGGCGGGAGGGGGGCCGGCGGGAGGGGGGCCGGCGGGAGGGGGGGAAACGGCGGAAGCCACGGAACTCCTTAGGTAAGTGATGCAAACCTAAGTAAGGCTAGCCTACCCTCAGGACAATTAAGAAAGGTTTGAGTAACGTAATTGTCTCGATTGGGCTCACGTACAAGCAACGCGGGGGTCACTTACGGCCCATTACGGCGGCGTTTATGGACCGTAAGTGACCCCGCGTTGGCGGACGGCCGGGCGTCGCGGGCAGGATCCTACCCGCTCACCGGAGGTGGCAATAACGGTGTCGCGGCTCGCCTTAGCGGACGTTGGAGGTGCTGCTTTGCCGGGCACTGCCAGCACGCAGCTTGGCGGCAACTTCGATGGCGTCGCCGGCCGGCGCCGTTGACTTGGCATCCGGGCGGGCCAGCAGGAGGTAGAGCAGGCCGCTGCCCGCCACAACGGCAAGGCCGAGCAGGACGGTCCAGTCGGTGACGAAGACGCCCGTGGAGCCGGGCCAAGCCAGCAGCACCATGGCAAAGATGCCGTAGACCAGGGCGGCGGCATTGACCGCGAATCCCGCGGCGCCCAGGCTGAACGGCCCCGCCGGCCGCCAGCCCTTGAGGCGCTGGCGCAGGGCAGCCAGCACCACGGACTGGAAGGCAATGTAGATGCCCAGTACCGCAAAGGACGTGATCTGGGTGAGCAGTTCATCCGAGCCGAGATAGATGATGATGCAGATGGTCAGGGGGATGCTGGCTGCGACGATCAGGGCGTTCGCGGGAACCTTGGCATTGCCGGAAACCCTGGACAGCCAGCGGTGGCCGGGCACCATGCCATCGCGGGCAAAGGAGAAGATCAGCCGGCTCGCTGCCGCCTGCAGGCTCAGCACGCAGGACAGGAAAGCCGTGATCGCAACGACCAGGAAGATCTTGGCACCCACCGCACCGAGGGCCGATTCCAGAATGGCGGGGATCGGGTCCGTATCCTGGCCGTTGACGATCTCCTGCAGGTTCGGCGCCGCCAGCACGTAGCCGCCGAAGGAGAACAGCGCGGAGACGCCTCCCACCACAATGGTCATCATCATGGCGCGGGGAATCCGCCGGGCCGGGTTGGCGACCTCCTCCGCCACATCGCCGCAGGCTTCAAAGCCGTAGAAGAGGAAGAGACCGGCCAGTGCGGCCCCCATGAAGGCGTTCAGGTAGCTGCCGTCCCCCTGCACGCCCATCGAGTCGAAGAACACGCCGAAGCTCTGCTTGCGCTGGAAAATCAGCAGATACAGGCCGACGGCGATCACGCCGATCAGCTCGGCCGCCAGCCCGATCCGGGCCACCCGGGCCATCGTCTTGGTGCCGGTGAAGTTCAGGACCAGCGCCACCAGCAGGAGCAGTACCGACAGGCCAAGCGTGCTTTCCCGGGTCAGCTCAATCTCGAACAGGCTGGCCAGGAAGCCGCTGCCAAATTCGGCCACCGCGGTGATGGTGACAATCATGGCCCAGATGTAGACCCAGGCCGCCATCCAGGCGTAGCGCCGGCCCCAGAGCCGCCTGGTCCACGGATAGATGCCGCCGTGGATGGGATATTGCGACACGACCTCGCCGAAAACCAGGGCCACCAGCATCTGCCCGGCCCCCACGATGAAGATCCAGAAGACCGACGGCGGGCCGCCGGCCGCCATGGCGACAGCGAAGAGTGAGTACACCCCCACCAGCGGCGAAAGGTAGGTGAATCCGAGGGCGAAATTGGCCCACAGGGACATGGACCGGTCGAAGGAGTCCTGATAGCCCAGGACGGCAAGGTGTTCACTATCGTTGAGCTCGGCGGTACTGCGGGGTTCGGTGGACATGGTTTCCTTCCGACGACGTTGGCGGGAGATTCTGGTGGGGTGCCGGCGGGAGATGCCGGTGGCGGTGCTGGCAGTGGAAGTGCTCGGCGGTGGCGCCGCTTAGCCGATGTAGCTCATGACGTGCTTGATCCGGGTGTAGTCCTCCAGCCCGTACATGGACAGGTCCTTGCCGTACCCGGAGTGCTTGAATCCGCCGTGCGGCATCTCGGCCACCAGCGGGATGTGGGTGTTGATCCAGACGCAGCCGAAGTCCAGGCGCTTGGCGAACTGCATGGCCCGGGTGTGGTCCTTGGTCCACACCGAGGACGCCAGCCCGTAGTCCACATCGTTGGCCAGGGCCAGGGCCTCGGCGTCGGTGGAGAACTTCTGCACCGTGACGATCGGGCCGAACACCTCGCTCTGGACGAGCTCGTCGTCCTGGTTCAGTCCGGACACCACGGTGGCCTCGTGGAAGTACCCCACGCCGCCGTGGCGCTTGCCGCCAACTTCAACAGTGGCGTGCTCCGGCAGCCGTTCCAGGAATCCGGCGACGCGCTGGAGATGGTCGGCGCTGCTGAGCGCGCCGTACAGGATTCCTTCCTCGGCGGGACCGCCGGTCTTGGCGTTCTGCCGCACTTCTTCGGCAAAAGCAGCCACGAACTCATCGTGGATGTCTTCGTGCACCAGCAGCCGCGTGGCCGCGGTGCAGTCCTGGCCCGCGTTGTAGAAGGACGCCGGGACGATGCCCGCCACCGCGGTGGCGATGTCGACGTCGTCGAACACGATGACCGGGGCCTTGCCGCCCAGCTCCAGGTGCACGCGTTTGACGTCGGCAGCCGCCGCTCCGGCCACCTCCATTCCGGCCCGCACGCTTCCGGTGATGGACACCATTTCCGGGGCCTCGTCCGCCACCAGGGCCTTGCCGGTCTCGCGGTCGCCCAGCACCACGTTGAACGCGCCCGCGGGGAGGAAAGCGCTGGCCAGCTCGGCAAACAGCAGGGTGGAGCTCGGCGTGGAGTCGGAGGGCTTGAGGACTACGGTATTGCCGGCCGCAAGCGCGGGAATGACCTTCCACGCTGCCATCATCAGCGGGTAGTTCCACGGGGCCACCTGGCCGACGACGCCGATCGGCTCGCGCCGGATCGAGGAACTGTGGTCCGCCAGGTACTCGGCGGTGGCCCGGCCTTCCAGCGTCCGGGCGGCGCCGGCAAAGAAGCGGATCTGGTCCACGAGGACATCGATCTCATCCGGGACAATCCCGGCCCGGGGCTTGCCGGTATCGGCGCATTCGAGGTCCGCCAGTTCCTCGGCCCGGGCCTCGACGGCGTCGGCAACGTGCAGCAGCGCCCGCTGGCGCTCCGCCGGAGTGGTTTCGCTCCAGATTTCAAACGCTGCCGAGGCTGCCGCGTACGCGGCGGCAACGTCGGCGGCGGTGGAAACGGGTGTTGTGGCGATGACCTCTTCGGTGGCCGGATTGTGGATCTCCAGCCGGCTTGTGGCGGCCGAGTCAACAAACTCGCCGTTGACGAAGTTCCGCAAATTCCGCACGCTCATGGGGTTCCCTTCAGTGAATTGGGTGGGCCGGGCCGCGCCGCGGACCACGCCACTATGTGACCTGATTCACGGCCACATGGTGAGACTACACCTTATTCATCTGAAATGGGATGTTTAATTTATGGGGCTATTCCCACCATGATCTTCAGGTTGGTGCCGGGGCAGGCGATGGCGCCGCCCGGGCCCGGGCCGGCAGCCGGGGCGGCCAGGGTCCCCACGGGGAGCGACGGATCGGTGGAGACAATCACCCTTCCCGCGGCACTCACCAGCACCGTCGGAGCCCCCACGGCGCGCATCAGCGGCAGGGCGTCCCGCTCCAGCCGGCGCACCAGAAGGTCGGCGCCCACCACTCCTGCCATGGACCCGCCGACGCTCACGGGCGCGGTGAGCGTGAGGATGTAGTCGCACGTGCACAAGTGGTCGACATACGGGCCCGTGATGTGGCGGGCACCCGTGGTTTCGGGCACCCGGTACCACTCCAGCGCGCTGAGGTCACGAAGATAGTCGGCGTAGTCGCGCGACGCCAGATCCAGCTGGCTCGGCTCCGTGGTGGTGCCCAGGATCGGGTTGTCCTCCAGCGGGCCCAGCCACCAGGCAAAATGGAGACCCTTGCCCCGCACCACGCCCGGCGCCGCGATGAATCCGGCGCCGATCAGCAGCGGGTCGGCGGCCGTCAACTCCGGCTTGACCATCGCATACACGGCAGGGTCAATGTCTCCCGCACCCCAGGCGGTTGAGGCCTCGACCAGGCTCCGCCACCGCTGCAGGGTATCGAAGACGCCGTTGAACAACGCTCCGATGGCCGCGGCGCAGTCCCGCGCCCGGGCTTGGAGGGGGTCCACCATGTGGTTGTCAGCCATCAGCCGTTACTCCTTGCTCAAACCGTTCCTTGGCGGCCAGCAGCCACACGGAAAGGTCGTTGATCTGCACCCGGACCGAGGCGCGGGCCGCGGCGGCGTCGTGGGCGGCGATCGCCTCGGCGGTGTGCTGGTTTTGCGCATAGACCCGCGCCCGCATGGCGGGGTCCGTCAGGCACAACCACAGCATGGGGCCGAACTCGGCCTGGAGGCGGATCTGCTCGCGCACCAGCCGCGGCGACTGGCTGATCACGGCGATTTCGAGGTAGAAACCGCCGGCGTTCCGGCCCGAATCGCTTGCGGAACCGAAGTCGGCCCCCTGAAGCCAGTCGGTCAGCCGCTGGGCTTCATCGGGGGACGCCAGCTCGGCCGCGCGTTCTGCGCAGCCGGCGGCCAGCATCCCAAAATAGACGGCGAGGTCGGCAATCTCCACCTGCGAGAGTCCGCGCAGCCGGGCCTGCAGGAGCCGCTCCGGCGTTTGCTCGGTGGCCAGCACAAAGCTGCCGCCCTCGCGACCGCGCCGGGTCTCCACCAGCCCGGCCTCGCGGACAGCCCCCAGGCCGTCGCGCGCCGTCACGAGGGCCACGCCAAACCGCTTGGCCAGCTCTGCCTCGCTGGGCAGCCGATCGCCGGGAGCCAGCACGCCCAACAGAATGGCGTCGGTCAGCCGCTGGGCCACCTGCTCGGATCTGCCGGCGCCGGTCAGCTGGGCGAAGACGGCGGCTCGCGCGCCGCGCGACGGCGCGGGGGCGGCTGGTTCCTGGCTCACCGCAGCGCCCTGGGCCGGCTGCGTTCCGGGCGGGCCCGAACCGAAGGATCTGCTTCCATAGCGCCACTCTATCGGCCCCGCCACCGCGCGGTCCGCCGCGGCCGCGGCCTCGCACCGCCGCCGCGATTGTGCGGAGCGGCCAAAGCTTGGACGGTTCATCCAATGATCGGCCGGTTGCGCCTTGTTAGGCTTCGAATCCTTGATCAGGTATCCGGGGCACGGCGATGTGCCGCGGGCAATCCACGAAGGGACTCCCCCATGACTTCGATGCCCGGCCCGCAGCCCGGTTCCGCCGACCGGGACGCCGCCCAAGAACCCAGGGACATGCCCGCCGGACCGTTGTCCGGCCTGCTGGTGGCCGATTTCTCCCGCGTCCTGGCCGGCCCGCTGGCCACCATGACGCTGGCCGATCTGGGCGCCCGTGTGATCAAGGTGGAACGCCCCGGCACCGGCGATGACACCCGCAGCTGGGGACCGCCGTTCTCCCCTACCGGGGCCACCTACTTTGAGAGCGCGAACCGCAACAAGGAATCGGTCTGCCTGGACCTCGCCGACCCCGGCGATCTGCAGCTGGCCAGGGAGCTGGCCCTGCGTGCCGATGTCCTGGTGGAAAACTTCAAGCCCGGCGGCATGGCGAAACTGGGCCTGGGCTATGCGGAGCTCTCCGCTGCCAACCCCGGTTTGATCTATGCCTCGATCACCGGGTTTGGCAGCGCCGGCGGAGCCAACCTGATGGGTTATGACTTCATCGTCCAGGCCCTGGGCGGGCTGATGAGCATCACCGGCGAAAAAGACGGCAGCCCCACCAAGGCCGGCGTCGCCCTGGTCGACGTCCTGACAGCCAAGGACACCACCGTTGGCGTCCTTGCAGCCCTGGCGGCCCGGAACGCCACGGGCCGCGGGGCCCATCTGGAGCTCAACCTGCTCTCCAGCCTGCAGGGCGCGCTGGCCAACCAGGGCCAGGCCTTCCTGGGCGCGGGCAAGGTGCCGCACCGCATGGGCAGCGCCCATCCCTCGATCGTGCCGTACCAGTTGCTCGAGTGTGCGGATGCGCCGCTGGCGGTGGCCTGCGGCAACGACGGGCAGTTCGCCAAGCTGACCCAGGTCCTGGGCATTGCCGGGCTGGCCCGTGACCCGCGCTTTGCCACCAACAACGCGCGGGTGGAACACCGCACGGAATTGGTGCCCCTGCTGGAGGATGCCCTGTCCGCGTCCTCTGCCCTCATCTGGCAGGACAAGCTCATCGACGCCGGCGTCCCGGCCGGCCATGTCGCCGGCATCGATGAGGGTCTTGACTACGCCGAGTCGCTTGGGACTTGAACCGACCATCGAGGTCCGCAACGCCGCGGGCCAGCCCGCCGGGCGGCAGATCCGCCATCCCATTACCTGGACACCGGCGTTCCCGGCGCCCGTGGCGGCCCCGCCGTCGCTGGGCGAACACAGCGACGGCGTCCGGGCGTGGCTGGCCGCCGGCGCCAGCCGCCGGGAGTGCCGCCGCCGGTAGTGCCGGCGTTGACCGCAACGGCGCTACACCCAGCGCAGTGCCAGCCACAGGTTAGCCGCCACGTCGGGATCGTCCGGATCCGCCTGCAGCAGTTCGGCGGCAATTCCCATCCGGTGGCGCAGCGAGTTCCGGTGGATCCCCAACTCGCGGGCAGCGCCCTCCCACTGGCCCCGGTGCCGCAGATAGGCGCGCACGGTGCCGATCAGGTCCGCGCGCTGGTAGCCGCGCAGCGCCGCCACCCAGCCTTGGGCCCGCGGGTCCAGGGCCCCGGCGGGGACCTCGACAATCTGCCCGGCCTCCAGCGCACGCACCATGGCAGCCAGTTGGCCGGCCTCATCGTGGACACGTTCCAGCGGCATCGGCCGGCTCAGCACCGCCGTGACCATGCCGGCTGCCGGCGGCGACGTCGTTCGGGTCCGCCGGAGTGGCGCCTGCAGCGTTGCCGGACGTGCCGGCGTCGTGCTCCGCGTCCAGCAGGTAATAGCTCAGGCCGCCGGCCGCATGGCGCAGGCGGCAGGATCGCAGGGCACCGGCGGCCTGCGGCCAGCCGGTCCAACCGGTTCCGGCGCGCAGCCGCGACTCCAGCTCCGCCGAAGCCGCCGCGGCATCGGTTTCGCCGCTCACCACCAGGACCCGCACCGGCCCGGTGGGCGCGACGATGCCCAAGTCGGGGGCCAGGGCCCGGCCGGCGTCAACATGTCCGGTCAGGAAGAGCTTGGTCACGGCCGAGCCGAGCGCGGCGGCGGTGGCGTCGCTCTCCTGCTGCTGGGCGGCCTTGAGCGAGAGCAGTACGCACACCGTCATGATGATCTGCCGGTCGGCCCGCGTCAGTTTGCGGCCGGCACCAATGGCCAGGAACCCGACCGTCCGCCGTCCCACCAGCACCGGATACTCCACCACATCGGTGCCATGGATCTGGAAGGTGGAGGCCGAATGCGTCACCGCCATGTCGAGCCGCGACGTCTCCCTGCGCAGCTGCCCCACAATCGTGTGGTTGTCCGCCGGCCACAGCGTTTCCGCCCCGTTGTCCGCCGGGAGGTACGCCACCCAGCCGCCCAGTGCCTGGGCCAGTGCCTTGACCACGGAAGGGAGCGCATCCGGCTGCGTCGCCGCGCGGGCCAGCGCTGTCTGCGTGCCGAGACTGGCGGTCAGGTCAGCCTGGCCCTCCCTGCCCACCAGGTCCCAGTAGGCGCGGGACACATTCATGAACGGCGTGCCGTCGGGCACCACCAGCAGCTCCAGCCCCTCCGAGGCACAGGCGGCAATCAACGCGGGCGGCACTTCATCCACGCCGGCGCCCAGGCCAAGCCCCAAGGCTGCAATGTTGCGCTCCACCAGACGCCGGACGTAGGCCTGCACTTTGGCGTCTCCGCCCGAGACGGGGATGCCCGTGGTGAGAAGGAGCTCACCGCCTTCCAAATACGGCGTGGGATCGTCGAGCTCGGAGATGTGCACGCCCGAGATCTGCCGGCGAGCCACCGGACCCCCCGCAACCGTGCTGAGATCGCTGCCGAGTTGGCTGTGCAGCTGGGCCAGACTGATCACGCGGCGGTCCTTTCCGAGTAGACACGAACCCTTTGGACATTCTAACCAAATTAGGCCCAAGCCAGGACAGACCATCCAATGTCAGCGGCGAGCGGGCACATTACCTTGTCTACATGACGAGATCCGCAGACAGCCTCCCCCAGTCCCGCCACCTTGCCACCGTCATTCCCGGTCCCGCCTCCGCTGCGCTGCACCGCGAGCGCGAGGCGCATGTCAGCTCCGGTTTCGGCGTGACCCTGCCCGTCTTCATCAACCGGGCCTCCGGCGGAATCCTGGAAGACGTGGACGGCAACCGCATCATCGACTTCGCCTCCGGCATCGCAGTGACCAGCGTGGGCGCCGTGAACGCCCAGGTCCAGGCGCAGGTGGCCGCTCAGATGGCCAGGTTCACCCACACCTGCTTCATGGTGACCGAATACGATTCCTTCACGCAGGTAGCCGCATGGCTGAACGCCCACATCCCGGGAGACTTCCCGAAGCGCACGGCGCTCTTCTCCACCGGCGCCGAAGCCGTCGAAAATGCCGTCAAAATTGCCCGCGCCGCCACAGGCCGGGAGCGGGTCCTGGTCTTCGACGACGCCTACCACGGCCGCTCCCTCCTCACGATGGCCATGACCGCCAAGGTGAATCCGTACAAGAAGAATTTCGGCCCGTTCCCGGGCGAGGTCTTCCGCGCTCCCACGGCCACCCGGTTGTGGGCCAGAACCGGCGAGGACGCCACGGCTGCCACCGCACTGGCCGGCGTCGAGGCGCTGCTGCACGAGAACGATCCCCGGACGTTCGCGGCCATGGTCATCGAGCCCATCCAGGGTGAGGGCGGCTTCCTGGTTCCCGCGCCCGGCTTCCTGGCCGGGCTGCGGGAACTGGCCACCAAATACGGCATTGTGCTGGTGATGGACGAGATCCAGACCGGCATGGGCCGGACCGGCAAGCTCTTTGCGAGCGAGCACGAAGGCGTCGCCGGCGACCTCACCCTGACCGCCAAGGCCCTGGCCGGCGGCCTCCCCCTGAGCGCAGTCACCGGCCGGGCCGAGCTCATGAACGCTCCGCACGCCGGAGGCCTGGGCGGCACCTACGCCGGAAACCCGGTGGCCTGTGCCGCGGCGCTCGGTGTCTTCGAGGCCTTCGAAGACGGCACGCTTCTGGCGAACGCCCAGGCCATCGAGGCGGCCGCCCGCGAGGTTCTGCAGCCCCTCGTCGGACAGCACGGCCATCATCGCGGAGTTCCGCGGCCGCGGCGCCATGCTCGCCGTCGAATTCGCGGACAAGGACACCCTGGAACCGCGCGCCGATCTTGCTGCCCAGGTGGCTGCAGCCTGCCACCGGCAGGGCGTCCTGGTCCTTGTCTGCGGCACCTACGGCAATGTGATCCGGCTGCTGCCGCCCCTGGTCATCGGCCCGGAATTGATCCGCGACGGCCTGGACGTGCTGCGCAATGCCATCGTGGCCGCCAATGACGCTCAGACAGACACCGCCACCGCCACCGCCGCGGCGCTGTCAGCCGTCTAAGTCCCCAGCCCTGCAAACTCTTGGAGAACACCATGAACGAAACCTCTGACCTGCTGAACATCGACTCCCTCTTCAGCCCCGAAGAACTGGCCATGCGCGACAAGGTGCGGTCCTTTGTGGACAGCACCATCCGGCCCAATATCGCCGCCTGGTATGAGCAGGCCATCTTCCCGGTGGAGATCATCAAGGAGATGGCCGGGCTGGGCCTGCTTGGCATGCACTTGAAGGGTTACGGCTGCCCCGGCCGTTCCGCCGTCGAATACGGCATCGCCGCCATGGAACTGGAGGCGGGCGACTCAGGCCTGCGCACCTTCGTCAGCGTGCAGGGCTCGCTCGCGATGAGCGCCATCTACAAGCACGGCTCCGAGGAGCAGAAGAACCAGTGGCTGCCCCAGATGGCCGCCGGCGACGTCGTTGGCTGCTTCGGCCTGACCGAGCCCACCGCCGGCTCCGATCCGGGCAGCATGAAGACCTTCGCCCGCCGCGACGGAGACGGCTGGGTCATCAACGGCTCCAAGCGCTGGATCGGCCTGGCCTCGATCGCCCAGATCGCCATCATCTGGGCCATGACCGACGACGGCGTGCGGGGCTTCATCGTTCCCACCGACACCCCCGGGTTCAAGGCCACCCCGATTGAGCCCAAACTCTCCATGCGGGCCTCCATCCAGTGCGACATTGAACTGAGCGAGGTCCGGCTCCCGTCCACCGCGCTGCTGCCCAACGCCAAGGGACTCCGCGGCCCGTTCGAGTGCCTCAATGAGGCCCGCTACGGCATCATCTGGGGAGCCATGGGGGCCGCGCGCGACAGCTACGAGACGGCGGTCAGCTACTCGCAGGAGCGCCTGCAGTTCGACAAGCCGCTGGCGGGGTACCAGCTGACCCAGGAAAAGCTGGTCAACATGGCCCTGGAAATCAACAAGGGCATGCTCCTGGCACTGCAGATCGGCCGCCTCAAGGAAGCCGGCCAGCTCAAGCCGCACCACATCTCCGTGGGGAAGCTCAACAACTGCCGCGAGGCCATCCAGATCTGCCGCGATGCCCGCGCCATGCTGGGCGGCAACGGCATTACCCTCGACTATTCGCCGCTGCGGCACGCGAACAACCTGGAATCGGTGCGCACCTATGAGGGCACCGACGAGGTCCACACGCTGATCCTCGGCAACCACATCACGGGCA
Source organism: uncultured Actinomycetota bacterium (assembly GCA_963810895.1). Classification (GTDB taxonomy): domain Bacteria; phylum Actinomycetota; class Actinomycetes; order Actinomycetales; family Micrococcaceae; genus Arthrobacter. The sequence goes on along the minus strand of CAWEPM010000002.1, from coordinate 165,352 downwards.
TCCCGGCCTTCCGCTAAGGCGCGGCCAGCAACGGAACCCCGGCAAATGGACCGCCAGCAAATGGACCCCAGTAAAGGAACAGGGCAATGACGACAACAGTCGAACTGCAGCATTACATCTCGGGCACCTGGTTTCAGGGCGACGGCGGCATCATCACCTCCGTCAACCCCGCCCGCCCGGCCGAAACGGTGGCGCAGGGCCTGCAGGCCGGACCGGCCGACGTCGAACGCGCCATGGCAAGCGCCGTCACGGCAAAGCATGGCTGGGCCCGCACCCCGGCCCATGAACGCGGCGCCGTGCTGCTGCGCACCGCAGCGATCCTGGAAGCGAACTCGCAGGCCTGGGGTCTGGAACTGGCCCGCGAGGAGGGAAAGACGCTGGCCGAGGGCCAGGGCGAGGTGCTGCGCGCCGCGCAGATCTTCCGCTACTACGGCAACGACGGCGACCGGGAGGCCGGCGCGGTGTATTCCTCTCCGCGGCGGGGCGAAAAGATCTTCGTCACGCGCAAGCCGCTGGGGGTGGTGGGCGTGGTGACGCCGTTCAACTTCCCCATCGCCATCCCGGCGTGGAAGATCGCCCCCGCACTGACGTACGGCAACACGGTGGTCTGGAAGCCGGCCAGCACGGTGCCCCTGCTGGCCATGCGGCTGACCCAGGCGCTGGAACAGGCAGGGCTGCCCGATGGTGTGCTGAATCTGGTGATTGGGCCCGGGGCCATTGGGACCACCCTGGTGGAGCATCCGGCGCTGGACGGGCTGTCCTTCACCGGATCCACCGGCGTGGGGCGCACCCTGGCCGCCGCGGCGGCGGCCCGCGGCGTCCCGATCCAGGCGGAGATGGGTGGAAAGAATGCCGCCATCGTCCTGGCCGACGCGGACCTTGAACTGGCCGCAGAACAGGTCATGCTGGGTGCGTTCCGCTCCTCGGGGCAGAAGTGCACGGCGACGTCGCGGCTGATCGTGGCGGACGCCGTGGCCGATGAATTCCTCGCCGGCCTGGCCGCCAAGGCCCAGTCCCTGCTGGTGGGCGACCCTGCGGATCCGTCCACCCAGATGGGACCCGTGGTCAGCGGCGACGCCCGGGCGTCCATCCAGCGCGGCATCGCCACCGCGCTGGACCAGGGCGCCGGGCTGCTGGCGGGAGGCCTCCCCTACGACGACGCGGCTCGAGCCGAAGGCCACTTCGTCGCCCCCACGATCCTGGAGCTTCCGGGGACGGACCATGCTGATGTCTGGCGCGATGAGCTCTTTGGCCCGGTGCTCAGCGTCCGCCGGGCAGCCTCAACGCAGGCCGCCTTTGACTTGGCGAATGACAGCGAATTCGGGCTCTCCGCGGCACTCTTCACGCAGGATGTCACCCTGGCGCTGGAAGCAATGGACGAGCTGGACGTCGGGATCCTGCACGTGAACTCCGAATCCGCCGGCGCCGATCCGCATGTGCCGTTCGGCGGGGCCAAGAAGAGCGGCTACGGACCCAAGGAACAGGGCCAGAGCGCCAAGGAGTTCTACACGCACACCACCACCGTCTACCTCCGCGGCGGCCGGGTCGCCAGCCTCCGCGGAGCCGGCGCCTAGGAACCGGAGAAACCATGCAACCCAGTACCTCCATCACGCGTGTCCTCGTTATCGGCGCCGGCGCCATGGGGTCCCAGATTGCGCTGACAGCTGCCCTGGCCGGGTACACCACCGTCGTGCAGGATGTGGCGCTGAGCCATCTGGACGACGCCGCCGCCCAGCTGCGCGAACGCACGGACAAAATGGTGAAATCCGGCAAACTGGACGCGGAACAGGCCCGCCGCGCCCATGAACGGCTGGAATTCAGCACCGACCTGGCCGCGGTGGCGCCCTCTGCCGACTTTGTCATTGAGGCCGCCACCGAACGGCTGGAGATCAAGAAGGCCATCTTTGCCCGGCTCGGCGAGCTCGCCCCGCCACATGCCATCCTGGCCACGAATTCCTCCACGATCGGCTCCTCTGCCGTGGCCGGGGCCAGCGGCCGGCCCGGGCAGGTGTGCAATATGCACTTCTTCAACCCCGTACTGGTCATGGAATGCGTGGAAGTGGTCCGGCATGCCGAAACGTCCCAGGCAACCGTGGACACCGCCGTCGAACTGGCCCGGCGCCTTGGCAAGACACCCGTGCTGATCAACCGGGAGGTTCCGGGCTTCGTTGCCAACCGGCTGATGGGCGCCGTGCAAAAGGAGGCACTGGCGCTGCTGGCCGGCGGCGTTGCCAGCATGGAAGACATTGATGCCACGGCAAAAATGGCCCTGCGGCATCCGATGGGACCATTTGAGCTGATGGACCTGGTGGGGCTGGATGTTGTGGACTATATCGCCCAGGCCACGTACGAATCGACAGGCAGCCCCGCCGACGCCCCGGACGAGTCCGTTGCCGCCCTCGTCCGAGCCGGAAAACTGGGCCGCAAGTCAGGCGCCGGGTGGTACAACTACTCCCGTTGAGCCTGCTCCGCCCCGCCCCTTAGCCCCGGCACAAGCGTTGTCCTAAGAGAGGGGTGGGGTCAGCGCAGGACGATGTCCACCGGGTTTGCCTCGGACCGCCAGGTGCCCTCGGTCCCCGCACGAGGGGCAATCACGGGAGCCGTCAGGACGCCGGAGCGGTTGGTGCGCTTGTCCCGCAGGATCTCCGTCACCGACCCCAGGTGCCGGGAAAGGTCGATCACGTTCTCCGGCGCGGCCAGCAGCAGCTGGAAGCCGAACTCGTGCAGGGCCTTGATGCCCGCGCCGGCGAATTCCTCCGAGGCGAGCACGAACGCCTCGTCCATCATCACGGTGCCGTAGGTGGTGAAGCCCTGCTCGGCGATGCCCAGCTGGTAGCTCAGCGCCGCGGCCATGATGAACGCGGTGAAGCGCTGCCGCTCGCCGCCGGACATGGAGCCGGTGTCCGCGTGCATGAAGACCTCGGTCTTCCCGGCACCCTTGGAACCGGCCCCCTTGGCACCGGTGCCCTGCACTTCGCGGTGCTCCTTGCACTGGATGAACAGGTGCCCGCGCACGTCCAGCACCTCGGCCCGCCAGCGCCGGTCCTCCGGGGTCTGCGAGCCGAGCCGCTTCACGAGCGTTTCGAGCGACTTGTAGCGGTTGGTGAGCTCGGCGTCGTCGTCCGTCTCCGCCCCGGACGCAGCAGCGGACGCCGCAGTGGCGCCCTCCCCGGCCGGGTGTGCCGGACCTTGAGCGCGTTCTGGATGGCGTCCTTGAACTGCTTCGCCGTCGCGGGCAGCGTCTGCTTGATGTCCAGTTCCAGGAAGCTGCCCTCGTGGAAGTTGACCTCGGACAGGATGCCGTTCAGCGGCAGGATGCGGCTCGTGATGGCGCGGCGTTCCTCGTCCAGCAGGTGCAGCAGGGTGCTGAAGGACTCGTGCGTGCGCTGGTTGAAGAACTGCCGGAACTCGGCCTCCTGCGCGGGCAGTCCGTCGCTGACAATCGCGTGGTAGCGGGCTTCGAACTCCCCCGCCGCGCCGATCGAGGTGCCGTGGTCCGCGGAAATCGCCGTACCCCATTCGCGGACGAAGCCTTCGAAAATGCGGGTGAGACGCTCCGAGGTGGCCTGCCCGCGGGACTCGGCCCCGTGCAGTTCCGCGAGGAGCCGGGTGCGGACCTGGTTGGCGAGGTTGTCGAGCTCGTGCATCTCCAGGACGTCGCCGAAGCCGGTGAAGTACGGTTCCAGCGCTGCGACGCTGGCGTCCGACGGCGGCGACTGCGCCAGGCGGTCGCGTGCGGCGTCGAGCAGCGAATCAGCGGCGGTCAACCTCGAATCCAGGGCCTTGTACTCGCTCTGCAGCACGGCCGCCGCCTCGGTGCTGGACTGGTGCTTCTGCCGTGCGGCTTCGATGTTGGCGCGCAGCGGTTCGAGGTCAGCCTGTGCGGCGAGGGCATCCTTGAGGCGCTGCTCGATCCGGGCGAGCTCCTCCGCGGCCACGGCCGCCGAGACCTGCTCCCAGGGCCGGTGGTCGTCGGCCACGCGGCGCAGGGCGTCAAGCTGCCGGGTCATCCCCTGGTGCGACTCTTCCCGGCTTCGCGCCAGTTCGGCGGCCTTCGCCAGCTCCTGCTGCAGGTCCTCAACTTGGGCCGCCACGAGCTCCAGCTTGGCGGCGTTGTCGAACCCGAGGACGTAGTCCTGGCGGGACGTGAAGCGGTCGTCCTTTTCCACCGTGTGGCGGTTTCGCTTGACCACGCCGCCCAGGCTCAAGCCCTTGTCCAGGCCGGCGAGCTCGTCCGGGTCTTCCACGCACGGGTAGGCGAAGTCGAGCGCAATCCGTTCGCGGAGCCACGCGCTGGCCTGGGCAAGCGCCTCCGAGTGGGGGCCGGCGTCGGTGAGGAAACTGAGCTTGGTCAGCAGATCGCCCTCAGCCACGTCCGTCACGGCCAGCGCGCCGCCAGCCAGGGGCCTGGAGACGTCCACCGCGCGCAGCGCCCCGCGCACGGAATGGTCGTTGAGGTAGCGGGTCACGGCGGCGAAGTGCTCTCCCGGCACCAGCAGCGTGGTGGCCAGGCTCCGCAGCGCGCGCTCGGCGGCCGGCCGCCACTGCTCCTGGCCCTCCGCGAGGTCGATCAGTTCGCCGCCAAAGGGCATGTGCTCTTCCGGCACCCCGGTGGCCGCCGCGATGGCGCCGCGGTTTTCAATGCTCGACGGCGGCAGCAGCGACTTGCGCGTCTTCAGCGACACCAGTTCCTGCTGGGCGGCGGCAAGCTCGCGTTTCCTGGTCGCGTGGCCGTCGAACGCCTCGAACCTCAGCTCCTTGAGCGCCTCGGAATCGTCCTGCAGTTCGGCCGAACGTGCCGCGGCGTGGGCGTGGGCCTGCTCCCAGCCGGCGGCCGACCACTGTAGGTCCAGGCCGGCGTCGGACAGCGCCTTGCGGGTCGATTCCTCCACCTCCTGGCGGAGCTTGTGCCCCACCCGGGCGTTCTCCAGCGACTGCTCTATCGCGGAAATCGCGTTGCCGCCCTGGTTGTTGTACTCCGCCTCCAGCTGGCGGAGTTCCTTGGCGAAGCCGTCGCGGACAGCGCGCTCGGCGGCGAGGTCACGTGCTTTCGCCTGGCCGAGCTCCTTCAACCGGGCCAGGGTCTTCTCGTGGACGGTGACGGCGAGCTGTTGCTTGTAGGCTTCGAACTCCCCGCCGGAAAGCTCCCGCAGCCGGTTCGCGTCGAGCAGCGCCTGCGCGTACTCCTTGTTCAGCCCGGGGACCGGAGCCAGCTGGTCACGCTGCTGCCGGACGTCCTCGAGGCGCTGCCGGATGGACATGAGGTTGCTGAATTCCTCGACGACGTCGTCCGCGGCAGCCAGCGTGGCGGGGGCATCGAGGACCTGGTCGCGGAAGAAGGTGTTGACGCTGCCGCCGAGGCCCTTGCCGGCCTGGATGACGCGCAGCAGCGGCAGGGCCTGATCCGAGTTGATCCCCAGGAGGCGGCGGAAGCGCTCGGCAAATGCCTTGTGGACATCGAAGACCTGGGCGTCCGGGAAGGTCGCGTCGAGCGCGGACTTGGTGAACCGCTTGTCCGCGATGCCCTCGATCGCCGTGAGGTCCAGCGGCTTGTTGTCGATCACGTAGAACCGGCCGACGCTCGATTCCGTGCCGTTCTTAGGCAGGTCGAACAGCGCCGAGACCGTGACTTTGGTGCCGGCGGCGTTGTCGAACGTCAGGGCGACGGCGGACCAGGTCGCCCCGGGGCGCTGGAACGCACTGGCCGAGCCCTCGCCGACCGCCTTGTCGCCCACTTTGCCGCGCATGTACGTGAACGTGGTGCGCTTGTCCTCGACCGCGCCTCCCGCCCGCTGTGCCGCGGCTTCGTTGGAGCGCGGACGGGCGTCGAAGACCCTGAAGCATGGCGTCGAACAGCGTGGACTTGCCGACGCCGGAGTTGCCGGTCAGCAGGGTGCCGTTGCGGTCCACGTGCATCGTGTGGGCGCCGTGGAACGTGCCCCAGTTGACCACCTGGACGAGGGCCAGGCGCATCTGGCCGGGGTTCGTGAGCTCACCCATCGGCAGCATGGTTGCGATGCTCACTTGGCTGCCTCCGCGTCGTCTTCATCCGTATGGTCACCTTCCGCGGCCCCACCGGACACATGCTCTGCATGCTCGCTCGTTCCTCGCTTAGACGCATGCTGCCGCATGTCCCCGGCGCGGCCGCTGTCTTCAGAGCTCAGAGACGACGACGCCGATGCCGCCCAGGGAGTGGCATCGGGCCTGTCGGAGCCGGGCGGCTCGCTGCTTGCAGCGGAGCCGCCCGGCGAAGGGGCGGGGGCGGCATCGGCGTCGTCGTCCGGGTCATCCTCCGCGGGGGCCACGGTGTCGGCGTCGAGCTCCAGGAGGGGTTCTGTTCCTGCCGGGTCGGTGCTGGCTGCCACCAGGGCTTCGATCTGGGCCGGGATGTCGCCGATGTTTTCGAACGGGAGGGCCAGGGGCAGGGCGTTGGAGATCGTGTAGACCTCGTCCAGGCCCGTGGTGAGGAGGAGTTGGCGGGCCAGGAGCTTGGTGATGGCGCGGTTGACGACGTCGGCGTCGCGGAGGGCGTCCTGCTGGCCGGAGGGCTGGTAGTGGGCCACGAGTTCGGCGATTTCCTCGCGCGTGATCGTGGGGTCGGTCTGGGCGGTGACGTGCCGGTCCAGGAGCAGGCGCAGGCGGAGCAGGACGATGGTTTCGACCCTGCTCAGGGCACGCTGCTGCCGCAGGATGCTGGAACGGGTGCTGCCGCCGATCGCCTCGGGGTCCACGGGGCGCAGGACGGCGACCTTGCGCTCGTGGTCCAGCTGCAGCGTCAGGAACAGTTCGGAGAGGCGGCTGCGCAGGATCAGCTGGTTGTCCAGGAGCGTGGTCCACAGTTTTTCGTCGCGGCCGCCGTCGATGTAGGGACCTTTGAGAAGCTTCACGAGCGCCTGCCGGACCTTCATCGGGAGCACGCCCGTGTCGCCCGGGAAGAGGGCCGCGCCGTCGACAAAAGTGTCCCGCGGGGTGACCGTGAAGGGATCGCTGCGCACATGGTCGCCGTCGCTGTTCGCAGGCGCTGGGGCAGGCTCCGCAGGCACGGGCTGCACGTCCGCCGTCGTAATCTCTTCAGTCATCTTCAATCCTTCGTGAGCGTGACGACGGGCAGGTACGCGGTGCGGGTGGTGCCGTCGATTTGTTCGAATTCGATGGGGCCCCAGGCCTCGCGGTCGAACCCGGCGCCGTCGTGGAGGGTCTGCGAGAGGAGGGCCCGGATGGAGTTGATGTGGCGTTCCCCGGCCGGGAGCTGCGCCCAGGCTTCGGTGAGGGTTGAGGCCCCCGCGAGCGCGGCGCGGATGGCTTCCGGCCTGGCCTTGGCGGTCCGGGGCGAGCGGGCGCGGTCCGAGTCGGAGAACGCGATGGGGTCGGCCAGCTTGGGCGGTGCCGCGAACTCGTCGGGGTCGAAGAGCTTGACCATGGCCAGGGACTCGAAGCCGGCGCTGAACAACACCGGACCGGGGACCAGACCGGGCCGGTCGCGCTCATACGGCAGGGAGCGGATGGCCTGCTCGGCCTCCCGCAGGACCTTGCGGAGCCGGACCGACTGGCGGAAGTCATCACTTTGGACGTACGTGTTGAGGCTCTCGCTGAGCTTGCCGTAGATCCTCTGGATCTGGCTGTGCTGGCTGCGGAGTTCGGCCACCAGGTTCTTGAGGGTCTCGCGTTCGTCGTGGCTGAGCTCGTCCGCGAACTGCCGGCTCAGCACTTCGCCGATCGCGGACCGGAACCTCAGCTGCTGCTGCGGGTCCTCCAGGAACGCGGTGAAGGAGCGGAAGGTCCGGCCTTCGGGGCTCTGCCGGAGCCGCTTGTCGGCCTCGAGCACCTGGGCCATGGTGGCACCCTTGCTGAGGGATTCCTCGATGATCTGGTTGCGCAGCTCCCCCACGAGCTCCTCGATGCGGTCACGCATCTTCTTGTAGTCCGCGGGCAGGCTCGCGGCCAGGTCCAGGATGTTGCCGGCGGCCTCCACGGCCTCGTCGTCGTCGAGCAGTCCGTCAAAGTCCCCCGAGCTGATGTCCTCCATCAGCTGCCGGCGCTCGTCGATCTCCTCTTCAAGGGATTCAAGCCGTGCGCTCTGGTCCGGGTTGGTCTCGTTGGCGAGCTTTTCGACATCGCCGAGCAGCGTGCCCAGCCGGGAGCCGTTCAGCGTGGACCGTTCGCTCGACAGGCTGTCCAGGAAGGCGAGGACGCGGGCGGCGGGCTCGGTGACTTCGTAGACGATCTGACCCGACTGGTTCCGGCGCGTCAGGAAGTTCTTGCGGGTCCACTCGTCCGCATATTTCTTTCCGGACGGCGCGCCGTTGGCCTGGCCGCTCTGCTGCTCTCCCGTGCCGGGGGCCTGCCGGCGGAGCTGCTCAAGGAAAGCGTCGACGTCGGCGTGGAATTCTTCCAGCGGCAGCTGGGCGCGGGTGCGCGTGAAGGAGGCCTGGAGCACGGCGATCACCCACGGCGCCGAGCGCGTTAGCGCCCAGGCGGGTCCTTTGGTGAGGAGCTCGAGGTCCCGGAGCCGGGCGCTGATGGCGTCGGCTGATGACACGGCGGAGCGGGACACGCACTCTCCTTCGACTTCCAGAGCTTGGTTTGGGGTGGTGTTGCGCGGCAGCGGATTCGAAAAACTGCCAGCTACAAGGTTAACGCAGGGCTCCGGCCGGATTCATCGTTGTGGGCTCCCCCAAGTCGAAGGAGCCTGGAATGACCAGCTGATGGGAGACGATCATGCGGAAGAGAGCGGTTGCGGCACCCGGGATTGGTGAGGGTGCCGCAACCGCGCCGTGACCTACGCCCCGGTAGCATTTCGATCCCGTATCAAGAGGGCGGGATCGTCCAAAAGACCCTAGTTGAGCACGTCTCCGGCACCCTACGCTCGGGCTACTGATTCAACCGCAGCAACGGTGCAGGGGGCAGAATGCAGTTCGACCTAAGCGCAGTGGAAACGGGCACGATGGTGGTCTTTGGCACCCTCGTGTTCGCCGTGTTGATCGGCCTCTTCATGATGGTTTCCGCGTTCGTAGCCATGTTTCTTGTGGGCGTGGGACGGCTCGCCTGGTACCTCCTGGCCGGCGCGGTGGTGAGCCTGGTCCACGGCATCAACCACGGCTGGGACCGCCTGGTCCACCACGCCTCAACCGTCGAGTTGCCGGGCGAATTCCAGGTCGACTTCGGCACGGACTTCCGGGCCGACTATCAAGGGCAGACGGCCCCTAGCACGGGCACTTACCCGCGAGTAGTATTGCGGGACAGCTGAAGGGTCCTCCACCCGCGGCGGATCCAGGGCTCAAGCCGGCCACCCGGTTAGAGGAGATGCCCAGTGAGCTCCGCCATTGAAGATCCCGCCACCGCACCCCAAACTCCAACACCAGGCACTCCGACGCCGGAGGCCGCAGGGGCGCCGGAGCACATCGGCCCCGCCGCAACTGCCGCCGACGCACGGGCCATCGCCGAGGCCGCCCGCGAGACCAGCTGGAACCAGCCCAGTTTCGCCAAGGGCCTCTACCTCGGCAACTTCGATTTAGGCCTGATCCACCCGTGGCCTGAGGCCCCCGCGGACGACGTCGAACGCGGCGAGGCGTTCATGGCCCGCCTCACCGACTTCTGCCGCACGATGTCCGGGCGCACCATTGAGCGCGAGGACCGGATCCCGGACGAATACCTCCGGGGGCTCGCCGAACTCGGCGCCTTCGGCATGAAAATTCCGCGCGAATACGGCGGGCTGGGCCTCACCCTCGTCTACTACGGCCGCGCACTGGCCCTGCTCGGCTCGGTGCACCCGAGCCTCGGCGCCCTGCTGTCCGCGCACCAGTCAATCGGTGTCCCGGAGCCGGTCAAGGTCTTCGGCACGCCGGCCCAGAAGCAGGAATACCTGCCCCGCTGCGCCGCCGGCGCCATCACCGCGTTCCTCCTGACCGAGCCCGACGTCGGCAGCGACCCCGCCCGGATGGGCTGCACCGCTGTCCTCTCCGACGACGGCGGGTCCTACGTCCTGGACGGCGTCAAGCTGTGGACCACCAACGGCGTCATCGCCGAACTCGTCGTGGTGATGGCACTCGTGCCGCCGCACACGGATGCGGACGGGACCGCCCACAAAGGCGGCATCAGTGCGTTCGTGGTGGAAATGGACTCCCCCGGCATCACCGTGGAAAACCGCAACACCTTTATGGGGCTCCGCGGGATCGAAAACGGCGTCACCCGCTTCCATCAGGTCAGGGTCCCCGCCGCCAACCGGCTGGGCCGGGAGGGTCAGGGCCTGAAGATTGCCCTCACCACGCTCAACACGGGCAGGCTCTCGATCCCCGCGCTGTGCGTCGCCACGGGCCGGTGGAGCCTGAAGATCGCCCGCGAATGGTCCAACGCCCGCACCCAGTGGGGTCGGCCGATCGGCCAGCATGAGGCCGTGGGCAAGAAAATCGCCTTCATCGCGGCCAGCGCCTTCGCCTTGGACGCCGTGTTTGAACTCTCCGCGGAAATGGCCGACGCCGGGCAGAAGGACATCCGGATCGAGGCGGCCCTGGCCAAGCTGTGGTCCACGGAGATCAGCTGCCTCATCGCGGACGAACTCGTGCAAATCCGCGGCGGCCGGGGTTTTGAAACGGCGGACTCGCTCGAGGCCCGCGGCGAGCGCGCCGTCGCCGCGGAACAGCAGCTCCGCGACATGAGGATCAACCGGATCTTCGAGGGGTCCTCGGAAATCATGAAGTTGCTGATCGCCCGCGAAGCCGTGGATGCGCACCTGGCGGCCGCGGGAGACCTCGCCTCGGAGGACGCGCGCCTGTCGGACAAGGCGAAGGCCGCCGTCGGCGCCTCCGGCTTCTACGCAAAGTGGCTGCCCAAACTCGTGGCCGGCGCCGGCATGGACCCGCGGTCCTACAGCGACTTCGGCCGGCTCGCCAAACAGCTGCGCTACGTGGAGCGCTCCTCCCGGCGCCTGGCGCGGCAGACCTTCTACGGGATGGGCCGCTGGCAGGCGAAGCTTGAGCACAAGCAGGCGTTCCTGGGCCGGATCGTGGACATCGGTGCCGAGCTCTTTGCGATGGCGGCGTGCTGTTCCCGGGCCGAGATGCTGCTGCGGACTCAGCCGGAACGCGGCGCCTCCGCCTACGAACTCGCCGAGGCCTACTGCGAACAGGCCCGTGTCCGCGTGGACGAATATTTCGACCGGCTGTGGCGGAACACCGACGACGCCGACCACGTCCTGGCCCGCAAGACCCTGGCCGGCGACTACGCGTGGCTTGAGGCCGGGATCCTTGACCAGTCGGAAGGCACCGGCCCGTGGATCGCGGATGCCGGCCGGCGCGCCTCAGTGAAGGAAGACCTGCACCGCACATACCGCTGACGGGCCGCTGCCAGGCCACTGATGGGCCGCTGTCGGGCCGCCACGAGGATAGTAAGCATCCTTGCTAACCGGATTCCGCCGTGGTTAGGTGGACCCGAGACCGGCACCCCTACCGTGCCGGTCATTCAGCGAAAGCGAGCAGTCCCCATGAGCAGCACCGCAGGCCCCGATGACACGACGCCCCGCCATGCCATGCCGGAGGACGGCAACGCCGCGCCGGTGACGGCATCCCGTACACACGAGGAATCCGGCCACGACGAGCCCGGCCGCACGCCAGTCCGCGAAGCGCCCGCCCGCGACACTGCTGTCGGCACCGTTGTGGAGGAGATTCCCACCCGTGAAACGGTCGTGGCCCGCGAGAAGGAACAGTTCGGCGGCATCAAGGTCGGCTCAGCATTCTTCGGCTGGCTGGCTGCCACCGGCACTGCCGTGTTGCTCACCGCGCTGGTCGCCGCCGGCGGCACCGCCGTCGGGCTGGCCACCAACACCGATGTCAACGACGCCGTAAACCAGGCTTCCAACAACCAGACCGTCGGGCTGACCGGCATCATCGTGCTGCTCGTGATCCTCCTGGTCGCCTACTACTGCGGCGGGTACGTGGCCGGCCGGATGGCCCGCTTCAACGGCGCCAGGCAGGGCTTCATGGTCTGGGTCTGGGCCCTGATCGCGGCGATCGTGGTCGCCGTGCTGGGCATGGTCGCCGGGCAGCGGTTCAATATCCTGGCAAGCCTGAACAGCTTCCCGCGCATCCCGGTCAATGAGGGCCAGTTGAACACCATGAGCATGATCGCCGCGGTCGTCGTGGCCGTGGTGGCTTTGGTGGGCGCGGTGCTGGGCGGCGTCGCGGGCATGCGTTTCCACCGCAAGGTGGACCGGGCCGGCTTTGCCGCGGCGGCAGAGACCGAAGAGCGCCCGGTCGGGCACTCTTCGGTCGGGAATTCCTGAACCGGAACTCTCTGGGCGGGATCCGCTGGCCGTGCGGCGTCAGCCGGAGACGACGGCGTCGAGGTAGTACCAGCGGCGGTCTTCCCGCACGAAGCGGCTGGTTTCGCGCTGCACCCCGCGTTCGCCGCCGTTGCGGTAGTGCGCCGCGAACTCCACCACGCCTTCGCTGTCCAGCGGGCCGCCGCGGCTGGTGGAGAGGATGTCCAGGCGGCGCCACTGCATGCCGGCATCCAGCTCCAGTTCCGCGGGCCGCGTGTCCGGATGCCAGGTCCGCAGCAGGTAGTCCGCGTCCCGGACCACGAAGGCGCTGTACCGGGAGCGCATCAGCTGCTCCGCGGTCGGCGCCTCGGCGTCCCCGCGGTGGAACCGGCCGCAGCAGTGGGCATACTGCTCACCGGACAGGCACGGGCAGTTCCCTTCATACGGCGCGGCTGGCCGGCTCACGGACCGGTCCGCGCCAGGCGCGCCGGCGGGCTCGGAATCGGCGGCTGCGGCATGCGTCACAAGGTGTCCTTCCGGCGGGCCGGACGGTGCCGGCGGGGCTGTCTTTGACTATAGACGCCTGGTCCGCGCCGCCGGGCGCCGATCGCGGATAACGGCTTCGACACATCTTCGCCACATCTTTGCCAGGACCGCCGGGGGCGGCGCGGGGCCGGCGAAAAGTACGTATTGTTAAGGGGGCTCCCGCCCGCCACATGCTTGCGGCAGGGACCACGCTGAAGCAGGCCGGCAAGGAGAGGTGACATGGAAGATCCAACGACCATTGCGCTGCACCTGACCTTTTTCGGAACCCTCGGCGTCGCATTCGTCATGTTCCTCGGTCTCTTCATGGTGTTTGCCGCCACCCTCGTGATTGCAGGGATCGGCCGGCTGGCGGTGGTTGTTGTCATGGCCGTCGCCGGAATCTTCGGCGGAAGCCCCGTACTGCGGGAAGAGCGGGTACGCGACGAGCCGGCAAAGGCCGCCAAGCCCGCGCGCCCCGCCGCGGCGGCGAAGCTGGTGAATCCGGTGAAATCGCGCCGGCCCGCCAGGAATGCCGGCAAGAAGGAAGCCGCGCTGTCGCCGGAATGGGCAGCCGCCGTGGCCCGGGCAGACGCCCGCGCCGCCGCGAGGGCCAAGGCCGAAGCCGGCCCGGCCGTCCGGGTCTCCGTCCGGGACCTGCCCAACCCCAACGCGTCGGCGCGGGACATTACGGAGGTCTCCGCCCTCGTGGCGTCGGCCACGGACAGCAACGGAACACTCGGCACCGTCCCGCGGGCCTTCAAGAAGCCCCCCATGCCAGCAGCGAAGTCCCTGCTGGACACCGGCTCGCTGGTATCCCTGCACGGCAGTCTCCAGGCCGGGAAGGCCAAGCAGCCGGCCCAGGAGCGCAAAGCCGGCTGAGCCCTTACCCCGGGCAGGCAAGTCCGCTACGTTGGAACCCATGGAATTCAGATACCTCGGGAACAGCGGCTTCAAGATTTCAGAAATCACGTTTGGCAACTGGCTGACCCATGGCTCCCAGGTGGAGAACGACGTCGCCACCCAGTGCGTCCGGGCCGCGCTCGACGCCGGTATCAGCACCTTCGACACCGCCGATGTCTACGCCAATACCGCGGCCGAGACGGTCCTTGGCGAAGCCCTCAAGGACGAACGCCGGGAGTCACTGGAAGTCTTCACCAAGGTCTTCGGCCCCACCGGCCCCAAAGGCCACAACGATCTTGGCCTGTCCCGCAAACACATCATGGAGTCCATCAACGGTTCCCTGCGGCGGCTGCAGACCGACTACGTGGACCTCTACCAGGCCCACCGCTACGACTACGAGACGCCGCTGGAAGAGACCATGCAGGCCTTCGCGGACATCGTGCGGCAGGGCAAGGCCCTGTACATCGGGGTCAGCGAGTGGACGGCCAACCAGATCCGCGACGGCCATGACCTCGCCAAGGAACTGGGCTTCCAGCTGATCTCCAACCAGCCGCAGTACTCCATGCTGTGGCGGGTGATCGAAGCCGAGGTGATTCCGACGTCGGAAGAGCTGGGCCTGTCCCAGATCGTCTGGTCCCCGATGGCGCAGGGCGTGCTGAGCGGCAAGTACCACCCCGGAAAACCGGCCCCCGAAGGCAGCCGCGCCACGGACACGAAGGGCGGTTCGCGGATGATCGAGCGCTGGATGTCCAACGAGGTCCTCACCGGCGTCCAGCAGCTGAAGCCGATCGCGGCGGAGGCCGGGCTGACCATGGCCCAGCTCAGCATCGCCTGGGTGCTGCAGAACGAGAACGTGGCCTCGGCCATCATGGGCGCGTCCCGGCCGGAACAGATCGAGAAGAACGTGGCGGCCGCGGGCGTGAAGCTGGACCCGGTGATCATGGAAAAGATCGATGCCGTCATCGGATCGCTGGCCGAACGCGACCCCGCGCAGACCAAGTCGCCCGCCTCCCGCGAGGCCTAGGCCCATGCCCAACGCGCCCGAGCTCGCCGTCACCGGTTCCACCGGCCACCTGGGCGGCCTGGTCGCCAGGCTGCTGGCCGGGGCCGGGAGCCAGCAACGCCTCCTGGTGCGGGACGCCGCCCGGGCGCCTGAGCTCGAAGGTGCCGTCCCGTTCGTGACCACCTACGCCGACCCGGAGCGGACGACGGCGGCGCTGGCCGGCGCGAAAACGCTGTTCATGGTTTCTGCAGCCGAGGCCGAGGACCGGCTGCAGCAGCACTACGCCTTCGTCGACGCGGCGGCCGCGGCGGGCGTCCAGCACATTGTGTACACCTCGTTCTTCGGGGCGGCGCCGGACTGCGCGTTCACGCTGGGCCGGGACCACTTCGCGACGGAGGAGCGGATCAAGGCCTCCGGCATGGACTACACGTTCCTGCGGGACAACTTCTACCTGGACTTCCTGCCGCTGCTGGCCGGGGAAGACGGCGTCATCCGCGGCCCCGCCGGGGACGGCGTGATGGCGGCCGTCGCGCGGGCGGACATTGCCCGCTCGGCCGTCGCCGTGCTGCGCGACCCGGCCCTGCACGTGGGACGCACCTACGATCTGACGGGCCCGGAGGACATCTCCCTGGCCCGCGGCGCGGAACTCCTGACCGCCGGAACCGGCCGGACCATCACCTTCCACAACGAGACCCTGGAGGAGGCCTACGCCTCCCGCGCCTCCTACGGTGCGCCGCCGTGGCAGGTGGACGCCTGGGTGAGCACGTACACGGCCATCGCGGCCGGCGAACTGGCCGGCCCGACCTCCGCCGTGCATGAGCTGACGGGCCGCGAACCGCTGAGCCTTGAGCAGTTCCTGGCGGAGTCGCACAGGCTGTAGGCCGCGGCACCGGCTTAGCCGCTGGCCTGGCGGGGTTGGCAGATCCCAGTATTGACGGCTTCCGGGCTGCGGCGTAGACCTGAATTCAGGTGACACCGGCCAAAACCGGGCCGGTCCTTCAGAAGAATCGCAGCGCGCCATGCCAAAGCAAATGTCCCGACACTCCTCTGTCCTGAAGAGTCCGCGCCGGCAGACCGGGAAAACCGGATCGCATCCCGGCGATCCGAGCCACGGCCCGCTGACCGGGGAGGAGCTCCAGCTCGCCGTGCGGAACCATTCCATGCCCCTGGAGGCCCTGCGGATCGACACCACACCGCCCGGGCTGCACTATGTGCTCACCCATTTCGACATCCCGTTCATCGACGCCGAGCACTGGCACCTGCAGATCGGCGGAGCCGTGCAGCGGTCCCTGGAACTGAGCCTGCGGGCCTTGCTCCGGGCACCGAGCATCACCATCCCGGTCACCCTGGAATGCGCCGGCAACGGCAGGTCCCTCCTGCGGCCCCGCCCGCTGAGCCAGCCCTGGATGCTGGAGGGCGTGGGCACCGCCGTGTGGACCGGCGTCCCGCTCGCCTACCTGCTGACCCAGGCCGGGGTGGAGGACGACGCCGTGGAGGTGCTCTTCAGCGGGGCGGACGCCGGCATCCAGGGCGGCGTCGCCCAGAACTTCGCCCGGAGCCTGCCGATCGGCGAGGCCCTGCGGCCCGACGTCGTGCTCGCCTACCGGATGAACGGCGCAGACCTGCCGCCGCAGCACGGCTACCCGCTCCGGCTGGTGGTGCCCGGCTGGTACGGCATGGCGAGCGTGAAGTGGCTGTCCTCGATCAAGGTTCTGACCAAGCCCTATAAGGGTTTCCAGCAGGCCGAGGCCTACCGCTACCAGCAGGATGAGGACGATCCCGGCACCCCGGTCACGTGGATGAAGGTCCGTTCGCTGATGGTCCCTCCGGGGGTCCCGGACTTCTTCACCCGGAGCCGCGTCCTGCCCCCGGGACCGGTGATGCTGACGGGCCGGGCGTGGTCCGGGCAGGGCGCGGTGCAGCGCGTCGACGTCGGGATCGACGGCAAGTGGGCCCCGGCCCATCTGGAACACCCGGCAGCGCCGTTCGCGTGGTGCGCATGGTCGATGCCATGGGTGGCCGATCCCGGCGAACACGAGCTCACGTGCCGTGCCACCGATGCCAGCGGCGCAGTGCAGCCGCTGGAACAGGTGTGGAACTACCAGGGCATGGGCAACAACGTGGTGCAGCGGATCAAGGTCAGCGTGGAGTAGCCGGCCTCAGCAGCCCTCGAAGTCGGTGAGCACCTTGACCTTGTCCGCCGAGGCGGACGTGGGATCGAAGGTGTAGCCGATCCATTCGCGCGCGAGCCGCCGCGCCAGTTCCAGCCCCACCACGCGCTGGCCCATGGTGAGGACCTGGCAGTCGTTGGAGAGCACGGAGCGCTCCACGCTGAAGGAGTCATGGGCGGTCGCGGCCCGGATGCCGTCCACCTTGTTGGCGGCAATGGCGACGCCGATCCCCGTCCCGCAGAACAGGATGGCCCGGTCCGCCTGCCCGTCCCTGATCAGCTCACCCGCAGCAATGCCGACATACGGGTACGGCTTGGTGAACAGCTCCGGGGCGTCCCCGCGGTTGACCCCGATGTCGATGACTTCCGCGATCCGCGGATCCGTCCGCAGATCCGCCAGGATCTGGTCCTTGTAGTCGACGCCGGCTTCGTCCGCGCCCACAATGAGCCGGATCCCTGCCGCCGGGCTCATGAGCGTGCTCCTGCCGGCTGCCGCACACCGGCAAGGTGCGGACCGAACACGGTGAACACCATCGCCAGGGACGTGGCCCCCGGATCGGGGGTGCCCACGCTCTTTTCCGCCAGGGGGCGCGCCCGGCCCTTCAGCGGGCGCAAGGCCGCGGTGGCCTGTGCCGCGGCGGCGGCCTCCCGCGCCGCTGCCGCCCAGCCGGCATCCGCCCCGGCCCCTTCGCCGGCCAGCCGGCTGAGGGTCTCGGCAAACGGCACGAGCGCGTCCACCATGGTCTTGTCGCCGACGTCGGCCTTGCCGAGCTCGGCGATCCGGGCGGCAAAGGACGCCACTGCCGCGGCGAGTTCGGCGGCACCCGGCGCCTGGTCGTTGCCGAGGGACTCGCCGAAGGCCCGCAGGCCGGCGCCCCACAGCACGCCGGAGGTGCCGCCGGCGTTGTCCGCCCAGGCGTCGCCGGCGGCGGCCAGGACGGCCCCGGCTCCGGCGCCGCGGGACGCTGCCCCCGCGGCGGCGGCACACGCCGCATCAATCCCGCGGACCATGCCCCGCCCGTGGTCGCCGTCGCCGGCGATGGCGTCGAGGTCGCCGAGTGATTTCTCGGCGTCGTGGAGTGCCTCGCGGGCCGCCGCCAGGGCAGCGACGCAGTGGCGTGCGTAGTCACGGGAAGCGTCGGCCGCCGCGAAGGCTTCCGGGGCCGCCGTGTCCTCGGCCGGCGCCGGCTCGTCCGCCTCGCCGCCGGGGAGCCCGGCGTTCCCGCGCCGGTACGCGGGGGTCTCGGCGGGAGCGGTCCAGAGCGGTTCGAGTTCGTCGTCGAGCCATGTGACGGTCAGTGAGACACCGGCCATGTCCAGGCTCGTGACGAGTTCGCCGACCTCCGGCATCACCAGGGTGTAGCCGGCGGCGCGAAGCAGCGGGGCGACAGTCAGCCACAGCACGAACAGCTCTTCCTGCTTCGTGGAGCCGAGCCCGTTCAGGAGCACGGCGATCCGCCGGCCGGCACCGTGGGGTGTTTCCGCCAGCACGCGGGCCACGAGTTCCTGGCCCAGCTCCCGTGCGGGCGGCAGTTCGGTGTCGAACAGTCCGGGCTCGCCGTGGATGCCCAGGCCGAGGCCCATCATCTTGTCCTCGAGCGTGAAGAGCGGCGCGTCGGCGCCGGGAAAGGTGCAGCCGCTGAAGGCGCTGCCGATGCTGCGCGTCAGGTCGTTGGCCTTGCGGCCCAGGCGGACCACCTCGGTGAGGGGCTCGCCGGCCTCGGCGGCGGCACCCATGATCTTGAAGACCGTGAAGTCGCCCGCGATGCCGCGGCGCTTGCTGGCTTCCGACGGCGGTGCGCTGGCGATGTCGTCCATCACGAGCACGTTGTCCACCTGGATTCCTTCGGCGGCCAGCCGCTCGCTGGCCAGGCCGAAGTTCATCACGTCGCCGGCGTAGTTGCCGTAGGTGAACACCACTCCGGCGCCGCTGTCCGCGGCCTTGGCAACGGAGTACGCCTGCTGCGCGGACGGCGAGGTGAAGATGTTTCCGACGACGGCGCCGTCGGCCATTCCGGTGCCGATGAGCCCGGCGAAGGCCGGGTAGTGCCCCGAGCCGCCGCCGGCCAGCACGGCCACCTTCGGCTGGCGGGGCCGGTGCCGGCGGACGGCGCCGCCGGGCACCTGGCGCACCAGGTTCGCATGGACGTCGCAGAAGCCGGCGAGGGCTTCCTCGGCGAAATCGGACGGATCGTTGAATATTCTGGTCATCGTGGGCTCTCTCGGCTGCGCTCGGTCTTCTGACGCTCGATCAACTGAACAGTGTGGCTGCTAGTGGATGTGGCTTCCGCCGTTGATGTCGATGGTGGTTCCGGTGAGGTAGGCCGATTCCTCGGACGAGAGGAAGGTGATCACGGCCGCGATTTCCTCGGTGCTGGCGTTGCGTCCGAGCGGGATGCCGGCGTTGATGGCCGCTTCCTGCTCCTCGGTGCTGCCCACCCGGATGTTGGTGTCCACGGCGCCCGGGGTGATGGCGTTGACGGTCACGCCGGTGCTGCCGATCTCGCGGGCCAGGGCCTTGGTGAAGCCCAGGATCGCGGCCTTGGCGGCGGAGTACGGAACCTTGCCGAAGACGCCGCCGCCGCGCTGGGCCGAGACGGAGGACATGTTGACGATCCGGCCCCAGCCGCTGGCGATCATGTCCGGCAGGAACGCCTTGGTGACCAGGTAGGTTCCGGTGGCGTTCACCGCCATGACCTTGTTCCACAGATCCAACGTGGTCTCCAGGAACGGCACCGGCGAGGTGATGCCGGCGATGTTGGCCAGGGCGCCGACGGCGGGGAGGTGGCCGGAGCGGACCTCGGCGGCCACGGCGTTGTACGCGGCTGTCACGGAGTCCTCGTTGGCGACGTCGATCTCGTACCCGAAGGCCGGAACGTTGAAGTCGTTGCCGATTTCAGCGGCGACCTTGGCCGACTTCTCGCCGTCGAGGTCCAGGATCACCACGGCCCAGCCCTGGCTGGCGTAGCGGCGTGCGGTGGTGATGCCGATGCCCCGGTCCGAGGTTGCCCCGGTGAGGACGGCGGTGCGCTGGATGGTGGTGCTCATGATGCTCCTTGGGTGGTGTTGTGTCGCTTTGATTGAATCGATTGCTCCAACGGCGCCGTTTTGACGGTCCAAAACGGCCGTTTCGGAGAATCGATGGTTCAGATGAGGTCGGTGATGAAGCTGGCGGCCTTGGCGGCGGCGGCCGGGCGTTCGTCGTGGGTGACGTCGCGGGTCTCCAGCTCCAGGGAGAAGTGGCCGGTGTAGCCGCCGGCAGCGAGGGCGTGCAGCCCGGCGGCGAAATCGGCGTGGCCGTTGCCGATGCTGAGATTGATGTTCCCCGGCACGGCGTCGCGCAGGTGGACGTGGGAGATCCGGCCCTCATGGCGCTCGAGGTAGTCCAGCGGGTCCTCGCCGGCGGCCACGATGTGGCTGAAGTCCATGACGATCCCGACGCCGGAGCCGGCCAGCCGCTTCGCCAGCAGTTCCGCGCGCTCGAGGTTCCAGCAGAAGCGCAGGAAGTGCAGTGACTCGGTCCAGAGTTCGACGCCGAACTCCTGCGCCCGCCGTTGGGCCCCGATGAGCTGCGCCGCAATGGTGTCCAGGTCCTCGTCGATGCCGCGGACCGGCTCGTGGCCGAGGGCGCCGCAGGGCAGGACGAGGGCCTTGGCGCCGGTGCCGGCCGCGAGGGTGAGGAGGGCGTCAAGGTGCCGGTCCCGGGCGGACTGCGCCTCGGCGTCGAGCACGGCGTTCAGGTCCCCGATGTCCCCGTTGACCGAACGGACCCGCAGCCCCGAGGCGGCGACGTCGGCCGTCACGGCGGCGACGGCAGCGGCGTCGAGGTCGTAGGGGACGTGATCGCACACGCCGGGCAGGGCGCCGAGGTCGATTTCCTCAAAGCCCAGGCCGCTGATGGTGCGCAGGGCCGTGGGCAGGTCCTGGTGGCGGAAGCTGATGGACGAGCAGCCGAGTCGGGAATTGAACATCGTCGTTGATCCTCTGGTCGTGCCCCGAGGGCGGTGGTGATGTGGACCACACTACAAAGTTGACTGTCAACAGTCAACCCTTGAAGTTGACTGTTGACATTACGTATGGCGCGGGTCACACTGGCGTATCATCTGTTAACAGTCGACAGTGTTGGCGCGGAAGCGTCGGCAGCTCTCTTCGAAAGGGATTGACATGAGCAACGAAGCTCTCACCATGCGGGGCCCGGTGCATGGCACGAAGGAGGCCCGGCGCGTCGCGATCGGCTCCAGCGTCGGCGCGGTCATCGAAACCTATGACTTCATCGGCTTCGGCACGGCGGCGGCCCTGTACTTCGGCACCGCGTTCTTCCCCACCGGCGATCCGGTGACCGGAACCCTGGCCGCCTTCGCCACCCTGGGTGTCGGCTTCGCGGCCCGCCCGATCGGCGGGATCATCGGCGGCCACCTCGGTGACAAGGTCGGCCGCAAGCCCGTCCTGGTGGCCTCCCTGATCCTCATGGGCGTCGCCACCTTCGTGATCGGCCTGCTTCCCACCTACAGCCAGGTCGGCCTGATGGCTCCTGCTCTTGCTGGTGTTCGTCCGCATCGTCCAGGGCCTGGCCTTCGGCGCGGAGTGGGGCGGCGCCATCCTCATGAGCTACGAACACGCGCCCTGGAAATCCAAGGGCAAGTACACCGGCATGGTCCAGGCCGGCTTCCCCGTCGGGCCTCCTGCTGGCCAACCTGGTGTTCCTCTTCAGCGTCCAGCTCGGCGGCGAACTCGCCTGGCGCATTCCGTTCCTCGCCAGCATCGTGCTGGTCGTCGTCGGCCTGATCATCCGCTCCAAGGTCCCCGAGTCCCCCGTCTTCGACGAGGTCAAGGACAGCGGCGCCATCGTGAAGTCGCCCATCACGGAGGTCCTCAAGACCGACTGGCGCAACATCGTCAAGGGCATCGGCCTCCGCATCGCCGAGACCGCAGGCTACGCCGTGTCCATCACCTACATGATTTCCTACCTGAACAGCCAGCACCTGGCCGACAAGACCCAGACGCTCGTGGCGCTGTGCATCGCCTCCGCGATCGGCATCTTCGCCACGCAGGCCTGGGCACGCCTGACCGACAGGATCGGCCGGCGCCCGCTCTACATCTGGTCCTGCGCCTTCGCGGTGGCCTTCGCCGTGCCGATGTTCCTCCTGGTCAACACCGGCCTGTTCATCTTCATCATCGCCACCCTCGTGATCTCCTACGCCGTGTGCCAGAACTCGCTCGCCGGCGCCCAGGGAGCCTGGTTCCCGGAGCTCTTCCAGGCCAAGACCCGCGCCTCCGGCGCCTCGCTGGCCTACCAGATCTCGGCCATGGTCTCCGGCTTCACCCCGTTCATCACCACCTTGCTGTTCGTCAGCTTCGGCTGGATGGGCCCGGCACTGCTCTTCGGCACCTACGCCGCCATCGGCCTCTGGGCCGCCCTCGCCACCCGGGAAACCTGGGGCAAGCGCGAACGCCAGCTCGCGGACGAGGCCACCAAAAGCACCCCCGCCCACGTGAGCGCGTAGGTACCTACCCCGGACGCCGTCGCAGGCCTCCCGCAAGCTCGTCACGTCACTTTTGAAAGGCAGAATTGTGGTTCTCACACAGGAAAAAGCAACCGGAGGCAAGGCCTCCGACGTCGGGGCAGAACGCCTTGACCGGGTCACCCGCGCCGCGTTCCGGATCCGGCACCACGCCCTGACCATGGGCGAGGTCCAGGGCCAGGGCTACGTGGGCCAGGCCCTCGGCGCGGCCGACATGCTGGCGGTTGTCTATGCGGACCAGCTCCGGTTCCGCGCCGACGATCCCGAATGGGACGGGCGGGACAGGTTCCTGCTCTCCACCGGGCACTACGCGATCGGCCACTACGCGGCCCTCGCCGAGGCCGGCATCATCCCCGTCACGGAACTGGAGACCTACGGCTCGGACAATTCCCGGCTGCCGATGTCCGGGATGTCCACCTACACGCCCGGCATGGAGATCTCCGGCGGCTCCCTCGGCCACGGCCTCTCGATCGCCGTCGGCGCCGCCCTGGGCCTGCGGTACCAGGGTTCGGACGCCCGGGTCTACAACTTCCTCTCCGACGGCGAACTCGACGAAGGCTCCACGTGGGAGGCCGCGATGGGCGCGCACCACCACCAGCTCGGCAACCTCACCGCCATGGTGGACATCAACGCCCTGCAGGCCGACGGGAAGACCGACACCGTGCTGCGCACCGAGCCCGTCACCGAAAAGTGGGAAGCCTTCGGCTGGTACACCCAGCGCGTGGACGGGAACGACGTCGGCGCGCTGCTGGCCGCGTTCGACAACGCGGCCGCCCAGGCGGCCGCCGTCGGACGTCCCTCCGTGATCCTGTGCGACACGAAGGTGGGCCGCGGCGTTCCGCTGCTCGAGGACCGCGAAAAGGCGCACTTCATGCGCATCGAAGAACACGAATGGCAGCTCTGCCGCGAGCAGCTGACCGCAGGATTCGACGGAAAGGCCGCACGATGAGCACCGCCACAACACCGAAGCTGAAGACGTCGGCCATGATCGCGTCCTTCGCGGATCCGGGCCAGAAAACCGCGTCCGCGCCGTTCGGGCATGCCCTGGTCAAGGCCGCGCAGGAGAACGACAAGATCGTGGGACTGACCGCGGACCTGGGCAAGTACACGGACATGCACATCTTCGCCCAGGCCTTCCCGGAACGGTTCTTCCAGATGGGCATGGCCGAGCAGCTGCTCTTCGGCGCCGCGGCCGGCCTGGCGGAGACGGGCCTGGTCCCGTTCGCGTCCACGTACTCGGTGTTCGCCGCCCGGCGCGCCTACGACTTCCTGTGCCTGGACGCCGCCGAGCCGAACCTCAACGTCAACATCGTCGGCGGCCTCCCCGGACTGACCACCGGCTACGGCCCCAGCCACCAGGCCACCGAGGACATGGCGATCTTCCGCGGCATGCCCAACCTGACCATCGTGGACCCGTGCGACTCCCTCGACATCGAACAGGCCGTCCCCCAGCTGGCGGCCAGCGAGGGCCCCACGTACCTGCGCCTGCTGCGCGGCAACGTCCCCACCGTGCTGGACGAGTACGACTACACGTTCGAACTCGGCAAGGCGAAAGTCCTGCGCGGGGGCAATGACGTCGTCTTCATCTCCAGCGGGCTCATGACCATGCGGGCACTTCAGGCGGCCGAGGCGCTGGCGGCGCACCGCGTGGACGTCGCCGTCGTCCATGCCCCCACCATCAAGCCGTTCGACGCCGCGACGGTCCTGGCCGAGCTGAACACCGACCGTCTCGCGGTGACGCTGGAGAACCACAGCGTGGTGGGCGGCCTCTTCGAGACCGTCGCCTCGGCCGTGGTCACGGCGGGGCTGGGCAAGCGGGTGGTGCCGGTGGCGCTGCCCGATGAGTTCCTCGACGCCGGCGCGCTGCCCACCCTGCACGAACGGTACGGGCTTTCGGTGCAGCGAATCGTGGCCAAGGTCCTCGCCGAACTGGGCTAAGGCCGAACTGGGCTAAGCCAGAAGGAGAGACGCCGCGCGGGGCCGGCAGCGGCCGGCCCCGCGCGTGCCGTACCATCAACTGTTAACACACCAACTGTAAACAGTTGACCACCGACAGTGAGGACACACCATGGCCGGAGCAACAGCCCCGCTGCTCGGACTGGAAAAGAAGAGCCTCCGCGAGCAGGCGCTATCCGCCCTGCGCACGGCCATCACCAGCGGTGAACTCGAGCCCGGACGGCATCTGGTGGAGACCGAACTTTCCGACATGCTCCAGATCAGCCGGGGAACACTCCGCGAGGCCCTGCGCCAGCTGGAGCAGGAAGGACTGCTCTCCGCCGGACCGCGCGGCCGGCTGTCCGTGCGGCATCTGGACGGCAAGGAAATCCGGGACATCTTCGCCGTCCGGGCGGCGCTGGAGTCGCTCGCGGTCCGCACGCTGTGTGAACTGCCGGACCGGGTTTCCGTGATTGCCTCCTTGCGCTCGGCGATCGACGCCATGGCGGCGGCCGCCGAGGGGAGCCTGGAGGAACGGATTGAATCCGATCTCGAGTTCCACCGGACGCTGTGCCGGCTCACCGGAAACGAGACCCTGCTGCACTCGTGGGAATCACTGGAGGGCTCCATCCGGATGTCCATCATGTTCGCCGGGATCGAACGGGCCGTCAAGAACATGAGCGTGGACCGGCATCACGACATTGTCGCCGCGATCGAGACCGGCAACGCGGTGCTGGCCCGCACAACGATCCTCGAACACATGGATGTGGCCGCATCCAACCTGGTGGCCTAGCAGGCGTCAGTAGTCCTGCGTCAGTAGTCCACGATCGCGCCGGCGGAGATATTGACCGTCGCGTCGGTAATGGCCGCCGCCTTATCCGAGACGATGAACGAGGCCACGTTCCCGACGTCCGTCAGGGTGGCCGTGCGGTTCAGGTGCGCGGTCCTGGCGATCTCCACCACGATCTCCTCCCGGCCCTCGGCCTGCCACGGGATGGTTTCGATGATGCCGCCGGTGACCATGGTGACCACCCGGATCCCGTGTTTTCCCAACTCGAGGGCCCACTGCCGGCGCAGCCCTTCCATCGCGTCCAGGGCCACCTTGAACCCGCCCAGGCCGTGGACGGTCTGCGGGCCCGATCCGCCGAACATGAGCACGACGCCGGAGCGCTGCTTGACCATGTGCACGGCCGCCGCGCGGGTGGTGAGAAAGTGGGTACGTGCGGCCACGCTGATGGGCCGGGTGAAGTCATCCACATCAATTTCCATGAGCGGCTGCTGGACGTCGCCGAATGAGATCACGTTGAAGGAGATGTCAATCCGTTTGCTCTTCTTCGCCACCCGGTTCACGAAGGCGTCCACCTGCTCTTCGTCCAGGGCGTCGACGACGGCGGTTTCGGCTGTGCCGCCGGCCTCGCGAATATCGCGGGCCACTTTCTCCAGTCGCGATTCGGTCCTCCCGGCGATGTGGACCGTGGCGCCCTCGGCCGCGAATGCCCTCGCCACTGCCCCGCCGACCGCCCCGCCGCCGCCGTAGATCAGGGCGGTCTTGCCGTCCAGCAAGCCGTTTTCCGGAATCCCGTTATTCAGCATGGTCGCCTGCCTAGTGCCGCGGAGGTCGTGAATTCCCTCAACTATGTTCTTGCCGGCGGCCGGTGGCAAGAGGACCGGAGCCATGCGGACCGTCCTCGCAGGATGGCTGGCACGGTCCGGGACCACGCCGGGACCCGGCCAGGCGTCCCCCCAATGCACACTCCTGGCCGAACCACGACGCATCGGGCGGGCCGTTGCCGCCCCCTGCAGACGAGGAATTGGACACGTCCAATTTCTCGCCCTGAGCGTACCCGGAAAATATTAGACATGTCCAATCTGCTAGGATCGCAAGAGAACTGACGTCATGTGGCGAGCCGCGTCCCGAGAGGTTCGTCCGATGAAAGAAGCCACCGTGAGCAGCGACCAGCCGACCTCCGCGCCGGGCCTAGCCCTCGCCCGCAAACTGAACATCCTTCTGGACACCGCCGAAGCCGAGGGCCGGAAAGTCACGTTCATTGACGTCCGGGACGCCATGTCCGCTGCCGGGACGCCGCTCTCGCGCGCCAGGTGGCACTACATGCGATCGGGCACGGGACCGGCCGTCAAGAAAGTCGAACTCCTGCAGAACCTGGCCAGATTCTTCGGTGTAAGCGAGAACTACCTGATCGACGGCGACGACGAGCTTCCGCCCCGGGTCGAAGCGCAGCTTGAATTGCTCGCCTCCATGCGGGCCAACAAGGTGCGCAACTTTGCGGCCCGCCAACTGGACGGCCTCTCCCCGGAAACCCTGCTCCAGATCCGAGACCTGATTGACGAGCAACTCTCCCGCGGGGAGCCGGACCAGCCCTAACCGGATCGCCGCCAACCATGCTTTGACCTGCGCTGATATGATTCAGCCGAGGTTTGGCCGTCAGGAAGTGGCGTGTCCAGGCTGACGCTCTATCAACAGCCAAGGACTCCGTACATGGACTACGACGCCGCCCGGTCGCGGGCACGGGAAGCAGAAGTAAGCCTCTCCCTCATCGAGCCGGTCTCCCTGGCGTCAATCCAGGCGCACCTTGAACGGCAGCGGAACCGCAAGATCGTCATCAACCCCATCGAAGGGGCAACGGACAAGGTCTGCGGGCTGTGGTTCGGGCTGGACCACATGGACCTGATCCTGCACGCCCGGGCGGCCTCCGAAGTCCACCGGCAGCAGATTGTCCTCCACGAGTTCGCCCACATGATCCTGCGCCACGAGCAGGACATCGTGTCCGCCGAATACGCCGGCACGTTTTTCCCGGACCTCGATCCGGAGCGCGTCGTCAGGGCGCTCAAGCGGACCGATTTCCTCAATGAGGTCGAGGTCACCGCCGAGCTTCTGGCAGACCGCCTGGCCGCACGCATCCGCCGCTCCCAGGACCGCTCCGGCGGCCAGCCGGGGAACTTTAGCTCGGTCTTCGGATGATCCAGCTCCTGACGGCCGCGGTCCTCTTCGTTCTCGCCGCGGTCCGCATCCCGGCCGATGGTCCGGAACGGCCGGGACACTGTCTTTCTTGCGGCCTTGTTCGCCGGTGTCGGCTCGGTGCTGATGTCGCCGGCCGTGTACGCCGCGGTCGATGCCCGCATCGGCGGCATCAACCTCGCAAAGCTGGCCCTGCACACTTCAATGATCGTCGGGCTCTGGTACCTCCGGCGCGCCGTCCTTGAGGCAATCATGCCCGCCGACACGCGACGGGCTTTGGTGCGTTCCCTGCCGCTGACCGTCACCTTGGCGCTGCAGTTGACGTTCTTCGTCCTGACCGGCCCCACCACCACGACCGACAGCTGGGGCCTGTACCACGACCGCCTGCCGGCCGCCCTGTTTTCCACCGTGCTGATCGCATTCATCGGGTGGGTCTGCTCCGGCGTCGCCGTCGCGTGCTTCCGGTACATCCCGCGGATGCGCCGGTCCTTCAAAGCCGGCTTCACCATGGTCGGCGCCGGTTGCGTCCTCGGCCTGATCGTAACGATCAAGTTCACGATCGGGCTGCTCTCGATCCCCTTGCCGGCGCTCCTGGCGGTTCCGATCCCCTCCGACGCCTTCATCCGGTTCGTGGAGGTGCTCACCCTCATCCTGGTCGGGGCGGGACTGACGGTACCCGCCATGGCGGGCCGGACCAGCCGCAAACGGCAGGCCCGCTGGGAGGCCGACACCCTCGCCGGCGTCGAACCCATCAGGGAACGGGTCCTGCAGCACGTAGGCGCCGACCGCCTCCTCGAAAGCGATCCCGCCGCGCCAGCCCGGGAACGGCTTCACCGGATGATCGTTGAGGTCTGGGACGCTGAGCTCGCGTCCGGCGGAACCCTGACCCCGGACGAGCGCGCTTTCCTCCTGGCCGCCGAAGAGCAGCTCGACCTGAACCGGCTCCCGTGACGGGGCCCAGCGCGGCGTTCCCGGGCTGCTTCACCCACCCGACCCGGCGCCCGCGTCCGGCCGGCACCGAGCTGCACAAGATTTACCGCGACATGGTGCTGTTCGACTTCCAGGCCGAGATCCACGCCGGGTTCTTCGTGTCCTATTACCGCAACTTCGCGGTCCCCTCGATCGCCCGGACGCTGGCGGGGACAGGGGAGATGGCGGCCCGCCCGCTGAAGCGTTCCTACGACACCGGGATCGTGATCCACGAGATCATCGCCAACGGCTTTGACCACGAGCGGAGCCGCGCCATGATTGGGCTCCTCTGTCGCGTCCACGCGGGCGTGCCCGGCACCGCTGAGGACTTCGTCTACGTGCTCATGACGTTGCTCGTCCTGCCGTTGCGGTGGGTGGAGGCCCACGGCTGGCGGCGGCTCACCGCCCTGGAGAAAGAAGCCGCAACTGCCTTCTACTCCGAGCTGGGCCGCCGAATGGGCCTCGGACCGGTCCCGGCGACCTTCGAGGCCGCCTGCCGATTCCTGGACGACTACGAGGACCGGCGCCTGGGCCCGAGCCCGGAGGGGGCAGCCCTCCTGGCCGCCACGGTCCCTGCACTGGAAAACCGGCTCCCGGCCCGGCTCCGCCGCCATACTCCGCTCGTCCTGGCCCTCATGATGGACAAGCCCGAGGTGGCCGATGCCCTCGGGCTGAAGCGGGCGCCGGCGGCCTTGAGGCGCGCATTCACTGCTGTGCTGCGTGCACGCGCCGTCATGACCCGGACCCGGCCGCTGCCGACGAGCCCGTCCTTTGTCCCGGGTACTGCCAACACTGCCGTGTACCCGGCCGGGTACACCCTAGACCACATCGGGCCCGGTCAAATCGGGCCACGGCAGCCGAACTCGACGCGGTACGGGACTAGGTTCCTGGCGGGACTCCGGGGCCTGCTCCGCCGGGGCCGCTCGGGGGTTTCGGACCGGCCTGGTCGCCTTGGCCTTCAGCCGGGCCACCTTGGCCGGTCTGGCCGCTCTGGCCGCCCTCGCTTTCAGGGGCCTCATGGTTGATGGAGGCCGCGGGGCCGCCGATGCCATAGAAGCCCGGCTGACCGCCAGCCGGGCCGTGGGGATCCCGCCGGGGATCCGCGTCGGGGGCTCCGGCGTTCGGGGCTCCGGCGTCGGAGCCAGGACCATAGCCGGCGCCGGGCGCCGGGGCGGCGCCGGGAGGCGGATACGGGGCGCCCGGGAGGCGGATACGGGGCCGCCGCGGGTCCGACGGCGGGTCCGGGGACGGGTCCGGCGTAGGCGAGCGCCGGCAGGTCGCCCGGATCCACGGGACCCATGTCGAGGTGGAACGGCGGGTATTCGTCCCGCATCAGGGATACGTACGCGATGACGCGGTAGATCCAGCGGTTCAGGCCGAGCAGGAGGTCGAACAGCCCCCGCCAGTATTGGCCCGTGAACAACAGGATCACTGCGGCAATGAAGACCAGCAGCCCCAGGAGCGAGATGCCCACGCCTTCCTGCACCCAGCGGCCGTCACGGTACTCCCACGACCTCGCAGTCCCCGTCAGCAGGCCGATGATCAGCAGATGCGGAATGGCCAGCAGCCACGATTTCACGAAAATCAGGCCGCGGGACAGCCGTTCGGGATAGTCGACGTCGAAATCCGCCGGGTAGTCGGTGCGGGCCAAAGTGAAGGGCGGATAGATATCCGTGCCGATCACGCTGAAGGCGTAGAAGGCCACACGCCAGTTCCAGCGGATCACGCCGACATTGAAGTTGAACAGGGAGCGCGGGTACCGTCCCGTGAACAGGATCGCGAACCACGCCACGAGAGTGACCACGCCGAAGGCGAACCAGAGGAAGAACAAGACGATGCAGTGCGGAATGGCCAGGAACCACTTCACGAGCCACTTCCAACGGGACAGGTTCGGGTCGAGGTAGCCGTTGAGGCGTGCGGGATACACGTAGTGCGTCTGCGCGCCCGGCGACACAGGATAGGGAGTTCCCGGCGGGGCGGCGTAGGCCCCTGCAGCGACCGGCGCGGCAGCACTGCTCAACTGGCCCGGGGCGGCCCCCGGCGGATACGTGCCCACTGGATACGGCTGGCCGGGCTGGGGCGGCAGGTTGCCGGGAGGGACGCCGCTGCCGGGCCCGCCGCGGCCGGATTCTGCGGCGCGGCCCAGTCCGGCGGCGCCCAGCACGATCAGCGGCACCCCGATCAGCAGCATCACAAGGCCGCCGATCAGCAGGCCGATGAAGACCGGCCAGAGCAGGTCGGAGCGTGCCCCTGCCTGCAGATTCACGTCCACCGGGGCACTCGCGTCGGCATTCATGACCACCACGGCCCAGGATCCGGAGCGCAGGTCCCAGGTGAGTTCCTGCTCCCCGGGGCCCGTGGCGGTCGCGGCCCAGAAGCTCTGCCGGGCCGGGTCGGACGGGGTTTTGGCGCCAGCCACTTCGCGGTAGATAACGCGGAAGGGGTCGACCCTGACGTCGACGATCTCGGTGTGCCGGACTCCGGCCAGGTACGCCGCGACGTCGGCCCGCGGGGCAATACCGATGAAAATTTCCTTGCCGGGATCGGTCGTGGAGCCGCGGAGCAGCACGCTGCCCGCAAAGTCCGCGGGCGTGCCCTCGGGCAGGCTGCCTCCGGTCATGACCTCCAGCCGCGGGGTGGTGAGTGCGTAGGAATCGCCTGAGAACGGCGCCGACGGCGTGGTGAAGTACCTGCCGTCGCGCTGCTGGTAGTTGGCCCAGCCCGTGACGCCGGCTCCCGCCAACAGCCCCAGGCCGACCAGTGCGCACAGCGCGCCGATCACCAGCATGACAATCCGGCCTGCTTTCATGGCCGCCGTCCTTTCAGATGGTCCGTTGGCGCGCCCGGTTGGGCGGGACTTCCGGAGGTCGGGTGCGCGCGGGTCGGTCCTATTGCCGCCCGAGCGAGGTCAGCAGGGTCTTGCGCCCAGTTGCCGGCCTTGTCGATTTCTCCGCTGCGCAAAGGGCCCTTGGTGCCGCCCACGTAGAACGGCATGGGTTCGGCGATGATGTCGGCCCCGCCGGCGCGGAGGGCGTGCGTGATCTTCTTGGCGGCATCGCCATGGATGAACATCCGCAGGCGTGTGTCGAAAGCGGCCGCTTTGACTCCCTTGAGCCGGTCCTGCCCGAGGCCGGACAGCAGCGCGGTGACCTTCGGCGTCGGACGCCATCCATTGATGGGGCTGCCGACGACGAGGAGGTCCCCCGCCGCCAGCTCCTCGGAATTGAAGTCGTCGACCGGGACGGCCGCGGCGTCCAGCCCCTCGAGTTCACCAGCCACAGCCTCGGCCACGGCCTTCGTGTTGCCGAAGGCCGAGTCGTAGACAATGAAGGCTCTCAAGCCGTAATCACCACTTTGAGGGCCTTCGTCTCGGCCGCGCGGGCGAAAGTGTCGTAGGCCTCCATGAACTCGTCAAAGGTGAAGTGGTGGGTGGCGAAACTGTCCGCGGGGATTTTTTGCTGCGCCACGAGCTTGAGCAGCATGGGGGTGGTGTTGGTGTTGACCAGGCCCATGCTGATGTTGATGTTCCGGATCCAGAGGTCTTCGACGTGCAGTTCCACGGCTTTGCCGTGCACACCCACATTGGCGACGTTGCCGCCGGGCCGCACGATGTCGGTGCACATGGTGAAGGTCGCCGGGACGCCGACGGCCTCGATTGCCACGTCCACGCCCTGCCCGTCGGTCAGGAGCATGACCTGCTCCTTCCAGTCGGCATCGGACGAGAGGACCACATCGGTGGCGCCGAATTCGCGGGATTTCTCGAGCCGGTTCGCGTCGAGGTCGACGGCGATGATCGTGGCGGCGCCGTAGAGGCCGGCGGTCGAGATCGCGGCGAGTCCCACGGGGCCCGCACCGATCACGGCGACCGTGTCGCCGGGCTTGACCCGGCCGTACTGCACGCCGATCTCAAAGCCGGTGGGAAGGATGTCGGAGAGCATGACGGCCTGCTGGTCGCTCACTCCCTCGGGCAGGAGGTGCAGGGAGTTCTCGGCGTAGGGGACGCGGACGAATTCGGCCTGGGTGCCGTCGATCAGGTGTCCGAAGACCCAGCCGATGCCGGAGGTGCCCTCCTCGCCCAGGCAGTGGGAGTACAGGCCGGTCTTGCAGTTGATGCAGTGCCCGCAGGACTTGATGCAGGAGATGATGACACGGTCCCCGACCTTGAGGCTGGTCACGGACGCGCCGATCTCCGTGATGGTGCCCACCCCTTCGTGGCCCAGGATGCGGCCCTTGGCCACCGCCGGGACATCGCCTTTGAGGATATGCAGGTCAGTGCCGCAGATGGTGGTGGTGTCCACTTTGACGATCACGTCGCTGGGGCTCTGGATGGTGGGATCGGGGACGTCGGTCCAGGATTTCTCTCCGGGGCCGCCATAGACGAGGGCTTTCATACATGCTCCTTGGTTTTGAGGATGACCAGCGGATCTACGAGGCGCAGGCGGCACGGCGTCTCAGAGGCGTCGATCCCCGAATACAGCAGCGAGACGCGGGCACGCTCACGGAGTTCGTCGATTGCGGGGGCCGAAACGCGGGCATGGGCGAGGTCGAGCACGAGTTCGAATCCGGGAAGCCTGCTGGTGACCCGGCGGCACACAACGTACAGCGCCCGCACGTTGGCCACCGTCACCACGCCGTGCACCTCGATCCGCGCCGTTTCGGCGCCGGCGTCGAGGCGTATCAGAACATTGAGTTTGGGGTCCCCCATATGGTGATGCATGAAACCGTCAGAGCTCCCTGACGGTTTCGAGTTGGGCGGACAAGCTATTTGGTGGACTGTAATTGTTCATTTGGCCGTGGTCTCCTGCCTTTTCCTGCTGAAGCCGGAAAGTGCAAAGCGCCATTTCCTTCCCCAATTCGCGGCGAGACCGGTACTGCATTACTCAAAGCGGTTCTTCCCCCAATGGCCCCCAACTGGCCGCGCAGGAACCGCCCGAGATTCAGCTTGGAGGGGCATGCGTTGTGCTTGTAAGGGGCGAAAGTCCCTTATGCGCGTTTAGGTCCTTCGGTGTTCCGCCCCTAGCCTGTTTTCTATGTCTGAACTGCCCGATCCCTGCCGCGCGCCGGACCTCGTGCTGACGTCCGTGCGGCAACCCGGGGATGACTCATGCTCCGATATTTATCTGCGCGCCGGTGCGGTGGCTGCGATCGTCCCGTCCCGCCAGTCCGCGGGTGGGGTCCGCGCGGCAACCCGGGTGGTTGACGTGGAGGGGCGTTACGTCATTCCGGGGCTGTGGGATGAGCATGTCCACATGACCCAGTGGGCGCTGGCCTCCAACCGGCTTGACCTCTCGGGTGCCGGGTCGGCGCGCGAGGCGGCCGCCGTCGTCGGGTCCCACCTCGCCGGAGTCGGCGACGCCGCTCCGGGTACTGACCAGACGCTGGTGGGAGTGGGTTTCCGGGATGCCGTCTGGCCGGATGCGCCCAGCCTGGACCTCCTCGACGGCGTGACGCACGGGCGGGCGACAGCACTGATCAGCCACGACCTCCACTGTGTCTGGCTCAACTCCGCGGCGGCCCGACGCTACGGTGTGCCGGTGGACGCGGACGGGCTGCTCCGGGAAGAACCCGCGTTTGCCGTGACCGGCGAACTGGGCAAGCTTCCGGACAGGGTGGTGGATCCGTGGGTGCAGACGGCGGGGCAGGCCGCTGCCGCGCGGGGTGTGGTCGGAATCGTGGACTTCGAGATGACGTGGAACCGTGACGCCTGGCTGCGGAGGATCGCCGGCGGATTCGCTTCGCTCCGGGTCGAGGCGGGGGTCTATCCGCAGGATCTGGAGAGGGCCGTGGCCGAGGGGCTTCGGACAGGGTTGGAGGTGGCGGGCAGCGACGGGCTCCTGACCGTGGGCCCGTTGAAGGTGCTGATCGACGGCTCGCTCAATACCCGCACCGCGTACTGCGTTGACCCGTATCCAAACGGCGGCCACGGTCTGCTGACGGTGAGCGGGCCGGAGTTGCTCGCCCTGCTGGTCCGGGCACGGCAGGCAGGCTTTGTGCCGGCGGTCCACGCGATCGGCGACGCGGCCAACCGGGTGGCGCTGGACGCCTTTGAGGCGGCCGGTATTGCCGGGCGGGTGGAACATGCCCAGTTTGTGCGGAGCGAGGATTTCGCCCGCTTCGGCCGGCTGGGCGTGATCGCGAGCGTCCAGCCGGCGCACGCCCTCGATGACCGGGACGCTGCCGAGTCGAACTGGCCGGGGCGGACGGACCGGGCCTTCCCGCTCCGTTCGCTGGTGGCAGCCGGGGCGACGCTGGCCCTTGGCTCTGACGCCCCGGTAGCCCCGCTGGACCCGTGGACGGCCATGTCCGCCGCCACGGCGCGGGCCCGGCAGGATGGCCGCGGGCCATGGCATGCCGAGCAGGCCCTCACGCGGCAAGAGGCCCTCACGGCCTCGACCCGGGGCCGCGGCCGGCTTCGGGTCGGGGATCCGGCCGATCTCGCCGTGCTCGACGGCGACCCGCTGACGGTTTCGGACGCAGAGTTTGCCGCGATGCCGGTGGCTGCCACGTTGGTGGCGGGACGGTTTACGTACGGCGGCTAAGCACCTTTGACCCGAGCCTGGACCAGGTTGGCGTACGGCAGCCGGCCGTACTCTTCGACGAATGCGGCGTGGTACCCGGCTTCGGCCGCGTTGAGTTGCTCAACGGGCAGCTCTTTCCACGCGATGATCAGCGACCCGGCCGCGGCGAGCTGCCAGATGAGCCGGCCGTCCCAGTGGCCCGGCGGCTTGCCTTTGCCGAAGTCGACGAATTCCTGGACCTGCCGGCGCAGTCCGCGGTTGCCCTTGCTCCCGGGCCCGGCCTTGCCCACGTATAGGACGTCGGCGCCGTCGACCCATTCGGCGTCGAGAGCTTCCGTCTTCAGGGTGGGGTCCTTCTTCTTGAAGACCCCCGCAGTGCTCTTGGCCAGGAACTGGGGCCGGAAGCCCTCGGGCCGCAGCACGGCGAAGATCCCGGGTTTCTGCGGGATCCGGTTGATGTCCAGGTCCCCGAGGGACCGGAAACCTGTGAACCCGTCCTGCTTCAGTGACTGTGTGTTGATGGGCATGGGTTCCTTGGATCGGGGCAGTGCGTGCACTTGAAGCTTACGGAAGCCTGGGCTCAGCCGCGGGTGAAAGTGCCCAGTCCGGTCTGATCGTAGAAATCGAGCCTGACGCTCGACGCCGTGCCGCCTGCACCGGGTGCAGCACCCGCGGCGGGGGCGAAGATTGCCCCGGCGAGGCCGTTGCCGTTCTCTCCGATGGATTCAAAGCTGAAGGTATCGCCGTCGAAGTGCTTGAGAGGGAACTTGGTTGTCCTGCCGGCCGGACCCAGCTCCAGGGTCAGCCCGCCGTTTTCCGCCGCGACGCTGAGCGGGCCGTAGTAGGAGTTCGCATAACTGCCTGTGTAGAAGTCGTTGCCGCGCGCCGGTGCGGCCTGCGCGGGCGCCTGGGAGTAGTCGACTTTCGGCTTCTCCGACTCATCGATCTTTTGGAAAACGCCGGCGGTGAATCCAAACCAGTCCACAGTCGCGGCTCCGTTCTGGGCGGTGTCAACGAATGCGGCACAGATAGCTTCGGGAATGCCCTGCGGGCGGCCGTTCGTCAGGGCCACGATGCCCAGCTGCTCGCCCGGCAGCATGGAGACGGCGGTCGCGGCACCGAGGTTGAAGGCTCCTGAGTGCCCGAGTTGGAGCCGGGCGTGATCGTCGTAGGAGACGTTCCAGCCCAGGCCATAGAAGCGGGTGCGGGCGGCCGGTGTCGCGGGAAGGCCCGACACCGCGTGCGGGACATGCGTGACGCCAAGCGCGTCAGGGTCCACAACCTCCGTGCCTTCAAAGCTGCCGTTGGCGAGCTGCAAGCGGATCCACCGGGCCAGGTCATGCACGGAGGAGCTGGCCCCGCCGGCGGGTGCTTCGGCGTCGGCGTCCCGGCTGTATTTGGCGACCCACGTCTTGTTGCCGGCGGGCACGTGGATCAGTGCCCTGTTCGACGCCTTTTGGTAGTCCGCGTGGCGATAGCTGGTGGAGGTCATGCCCAGGGGCTTGAACAATACGTCCTCGGCGAGGTCTGCCCAGGGCATTTTCATGGCATCGGCAGCAGCCTTGGCGCCGGACGTGTAGCCGAAGTTGCTGTAGTTGTAGCTCGAACGGAAGGCGTCCAGCGGTTCCTGGTTGAGGTGGCTGAGAATGTACGTCTGGTCGAATCCGAGGTCTTCCAGCAGATCGCCCGCTCCCGTCCGCAGGCCGCTTTGGTGCGACAAGAGGTCAGCCATCGTGGCGTTTGCCGTAACGAATGGGTCTTTAAGGGAGAAACCGGGGCTGTGCATGATCACCGGGTCCGTCCAGGAGATGGCCTTGCGGCCCACGGCCACTGCCGCCACCGTGGAGGCCAGTGGTTTGGACACCGAAGCCAGTTGAAAGACGGTGTCCGCGTCGACCGTCTCGGGCCTGCCTGCCTCCCGCACGCCGAAGCCCTTGGCGTACACCACCTGGTCCCGATAGACCACCGCCACAGCGATTCCGGGGACTCCCGTGCTCTCCATGGCGCCCTGGACTATCCCGTCCAGCTTGGCCACGGCGTCGTTGACCTTCGCTTGGTCCAGGAGAGGTTTGACCTGCGGTTCCGGTGCCGGAAGCAGGGACGCCGACGGCGTGCCGGAGGCGCCAGCGTTGCTGGCGGGGGCACTGGCAGGCGCACTGGCAGGCGCACTTTGGTCCGTGCAGGCGGCCAGCAGCGGCATTCCCGCTATGCCCGCGGCCCCGACGCCGACCACCTTCAGCAGCGAACGGCGGTCAGAAGGCAGAGAGCTGATTCGCGTCGCGAAAGATTCCCTGTGGTTCATAGAAAACACCCCGCCCGGTACCCTCTGGGCGCCGAGCTGACGCCCTCTCCCATGATGGACCCGCGCCGGTGTTTGAGACAGGGTCGCCCGGGGGCGGGCACTCGGGGCGGCCCGGGCGCTTGGGCGCTCGGAGGCGGGCGACGGATCCGCCGGCCTGTCGCACGCCGGGAACTCCGACCGTTCACGCCCGCCAGCTCACAGTGTCTCTTTAGTGTCCGACCCCCGAGGGAGACTTGATTCATGGACGGCAATCAGGGACCCGAAGTGGTTCCGGCATCATTTCGCAGCGGTGCAGGTCTCGGCGCTGAAGGTTTCGCTGCTGCCACCCGTGCGAAGGCCGCGCACTCGTCCCGCGGTCTGTCCGCCCGCCTTGGCTCTCCCTTTGTTGTCAGACCCCCGAGGGAGACTTGATTCATGGACGGCAATCAGGGGCCCGAAGTGGTTCCGGCAGGACACGGCGACGCCGGCTTCAGTCGCGCCGGGCACGCTGCGGCCGCCACGCCGGACACCGAACCGGACACCGGGCCGGCGGCGGTCGCGGACCTGGCCCGGATCCTGGCCTTCCTCCCGGCCCCGGACAGCGCCGCCGCACTGATCGACGAGATCCGGGATCTGGAGGACCTGAAGTCCGCCATGGCAGCCCGGCAGGCCCGGCACGCCGTGGCCTTCGATGCGCTCCAGCGCCGCGACCAGGCCGCCGCCGGGGTCCCGGCCGAGAAGCTCGGGACCGGGATCGGCGCGCAGATCGCCCTCGCCCGGCGCGAGTCCCCGGCCAAGGGCGGCCGGCTCCTGGGCCTGGCCAAAGCCCTCGTCACCGAAATGCCCCACACCCTCGCCGCCCTGGAAACCGGGCAGCTCAACGAATGGCGTGCCACCCTGCTCGTGCGCGAAACCGCCTGCCTGACCGCCGCCGACCGGTGCGCCGTCGACGAGGACCTCGCCGCCGACACCGGCACCTTCGCCGGGGCCGGTGACCGGCGGCTGGTCGCCGCGGCCCGCACCGCCGCCTACCGGCTCGACCCCCGCTCCGTCACCCAGCGCGCCGCGCACGCCGCGACCGAGCGGCACGTCAGCCTCCGCCCGGCCCCGGACACCATGTGCCACCTGAGCGCGCTGCTGCCCGTCGCCCAGGGCGTCGCCGTCTACAACGTCCTGACCCGGCACGCCGACACCCTCCGCACCGACGGGGACCCCCGCACCCGCGGCCAGGCCATGGCCGATGCCCTCGTCGAACGCACCACCGGCACCCCCGGCGGGATCAGCGGGGTCGAGATCCAGCTCGTCATGACCGACCGCACCCTCTTCCAGGCCGACTCCGAACCCGCCCGGCTCCCCGGCTACGGGATCGTCCCGGCCGGCTGGGCCCGCACCCTCATCAACGGCACGAAGGCTAAAGACAGCGCATTCAGCGTCGGTTCACCCGGACAAAGTGGTCCACGGGAACCCGGCGGCGCGGCCGGCGGTCCCCCGGGAGACGGCCACGCACCCGGTTCCCCACCTGGCCCAGGCAGACCCCCGGGAGACGGCGGCGGCAACGCGAGAACCGGCGACGCGTCCGGGACCGGCGACGCGTCCGGAATCCACGACCCCACCGCGTTCGGCCTCTGGCTCCGCCGGCTCTACACCCACCCCGGTACCGGCGACCTCGTCGCGATGGACTCCCGTGCCCGGATCTTCCCCACCGGGCTCCGCCGCTTCATCCAAACCCGCGACGACACCTGCCGCACCCCCTACTGCGACGCCCCCATCCGCCATCTGGACCACATCCACCCCTGGCACAACGGCGGCCAAACCACCCGCACCAACGGCGCAGGGCTCTGCGAAGCCTGCAACCACACCAAAGAAACCCCCGGCTGGACAGCACGCCCCGTCACCGAACCAAAACCCGGCCGCGGCGGCAGGCACACCATCGAACTCACCACCCCCACCGGCCACACCTACCACTCCACCGCGCCACCTCTGCCGGGAACGCCGCTGCGTCCAACGGCGACAGAGCAGCCAGGCAAGCAGACCGGCGAGCGGCACGGCCTTCGGAACCACGCCAAGACGCTCAAACGCAGCAAGCTCATAGGGCTGCCTGCGGCTTAGGCGCCAGTCAACTGCCTGCCATTCGGCCCCGCGCGAACCCCGGACCGGGCGCGGGGGGCCAGATCGCTACTCGAAGAACTCGATCCGCGGCTCGCACTGGATGCTGCCACGTTTCATTCGCGTTCTGCAGGCCCGGATTGGCAAGGAAGGACCACGCCTCGTCGACGAAACGCGACGGCGGCAAAGAAAAACGCCCTGCAACCCCGGGGAGCGGCAGGACGTGAGGCCTGCAGGTACCTTCGCGATCTCGCTATGGAGACGGCTCGGACATTTGCATGTCCAGAACGACCCGGCTTAATCAAGTGGTTACCTGCAGGCGCTTTAAGCGTACGCCCGCCCCATCACCATGACCAGAGGAGGAAGAAAGCCTCTGGTCCTCGCCATAAGAACACGCCCTCCCCCGAAAGCGTAGAGTGGAGGCAGCCGCCTGATTCTGGACGCCGAGTGCTGAGGGAGAAATCGTGACGATTGACTGGGACGAAAAGAAGGCCCTGCTGCAGGAGCCGAACATCGCCGCGGTGACGCAGCTGTGCGACGAGCTCATGGAAAAGAAGCCTGGATCCGTGGTCCCTTACATCGACCCCGTCCATGACGAGGACGAATGCCGGATCGTCAGTCTGCATATCAGCCCCGGCAAGGGCACGGAATCGGGCTTTGTTTCGCACTTCAATGACGACGAAGCCGCCCGCCGTGCCACCTCCATCTACGAGACCGCAGAGCTGGACCCCCGTTATGTGATGCCATGGAACGCCTATCCGTGGATCCGCGATCCGGACGCTGCCTCGGCCCTGAACGTCCAGGAGAAGACGGACGGCCTGCGGCCGTTCCGCCAGTTCCTCAAGATCAACCGGCGCGTCTCGGCCGTGATCGCCCACGGCGCCGACGCCCACTCCTTCCTGACGCTCTTCGAGAAGACCTACCATTCCTCGCTGAAGAACCACGGCGTCAAGATCTACAAAGCCACCGCGCTCGGCGGCCGCGCCTTCGCCGTCTCGCCGGCCAAGCAGGAAGAACTCCTCGCCAAAAACGTTGAGGTCTACAAAGACGCCATGCAGCGGGCCGGCATCCAGCACCTCTGAGGCGTCACGCCGAGCCGCACCCGCCGCCGGCAGGTCACCCCTCCATTAGCCTGCGCCGGTGTTTGAGTTCCTTGAGCCAGTCGCGGGTGACCATCGCCGAAAACGGCGAGGCGCCGTCGTCGGTCATGGAGCTGAACGCCGTACCCGCCTGAAGGTCCGCCAGCAGCGGCCCGGAGGCCTTCAACGCGAGCTCCAGTATCTGGACGGCGGCGCGCTCCGACAGCCCCATCCCCGCGGCCCAGCCCAGAAAGTGCTTCCGGGAAATCCCCGTCCGCTTGCCGCCGAGAGTCAGGGCAAGCGTCTTGTCCCCGTAGACCACAGTGGAGGGGATGTCGTAGACCGGCGCGATGGACCACTCCCCGGTCGGCTGCTGCACCATGGAAACGTTCTTGGCGTGCAGGTCCCCGTTGCCCGTAAGCCACGCGAACGCCGCCTGAAGGGCCAGATTCCGCAGCGCCGGCAGCTGCGCCGCGCAGTACGCCGCAAGCGCATGGCACACCTGCCCGTATCCCACGTTGTACTTGTCCGCCGGGTACAGCCCCAATACTTGCGCCCCGTCCTCGACGGCGAGCCGCTGCACCGCGTTCGGAGACGCGCCCGCCGCCCTGGGCCCCGACGTCGTGGGCCCCGCCGCCCCGGCGAGCGGCACCCTGTCGAAGCGCTCCACGAGCAGCCCCGGCCGGCCGGCGACGTCGCGGATCAGCTGGACCCGGCTCAGGGGGATCCGCAGCCGCGCCGCGTAGCGGAACATCGCGTATTCGTTTTCGACCACGTGCGGGAACTCGGGCGCGTTGAGTTTGAGGATGTACCGCCGCCCGGCGCTGGCCACCGGCATGGAGATCATTCCTGCGGACAGCTTGTCCTGCACGCCGGCAAGCGCCACCGGGTCGATCAGCCCGGAGTCGCCCAGCAGGGCATCGAAATCCACGGGCGTCGCGGGGTCAAGCTCGACGGCGTGCTCGTCCGGGTCCAGCTTCTCGCCGTGGCCCACGATTTGCACGTCACCCACCGGATTGGCGCCGGCCTCGATAAGCAGGGACAGCTCGTCATCCACGCTGGTCTTGACGGAGCGGCGCAGCGCGTTCAGCCGCCGGCCCTCCGGCAGGAGTCCGGTGAAATACGGCGGGGCGGCCCCCGCGGCGGACAGCACGGGGACCGCAGTCAGCGGCAGGGAGCTCGCGACGGCGGGTCCCCCGGACGCCAGATAGGCCGGCAGGTAGCTGAACCTGGTGCCGCCGTCGTGCCGTTCCAGCCGCGCCGCCAGCACGCCGGCCTTGTAAATATCCGCGATGCGGTGCCTCATGGCCGGGCCTCCGGGCCGTCCTTCGGCTCGCCGTGGGCAGGCTGTTCGTGGGCGGGCAACCCGCCGCCGGCGCGCGGGCCCGCGAGGGCGCGGGCGGCGGCGCTGGTCCGGGTCTGCACCCGAAGCTCCAGCCCCAGGGTGTCCAGGAGCGCGATCAGGGAGTCCAGCTGCACGGTGCGTTTGCCCTGCTCGACGAACCGGACGAAGCGTTCGGAGACTCCTGCGAGTTCGGCCAGTTCACGCTGGCTCAGGCGGAGCGATCCGCGCCGGGCCCGGACCCCGGCGGCGAGTTGGTCCGGAAACGAGTTCCCCATGGCCGCCTTCCGTGGTCAAAATACGCCCGCATGAACGCACGCACATAGGTACGTACGTGCCGTTTTTCTTGTGTTTCCAGTCTAGTGCGGACAAACGAGCCTGAACAGAGTGATTTCGGCACGTTCGTACCGGCGCGGCGGACAGAGCAGGAGGCGTTGACCCCCGTAGGGTCCAACGGCCCTGACCCCGGTCCGCGTCCGACGAGATGCTGGACAGGGGCGGGCGAGCCGCCCGTGCCCCGAAAGCGGAGCAGCCTGGAAAGGCAAGCCATGGGACGTCTGGACGGCAAAGTGGCATTGATCAGCGGCGGAGCCCGAGGCATCGGCGGGGCCACGGCCACCCGGATGCTGCAGGAAGGCGCGAAGGTGGTGATCGGCGATGTCCTGGACGAGGACGGGACCGCACTGGCGGCACAGCTTGGCGACGGCGCCCGGTACGTGCATCTGGACGTGACTAGCCCTGCCGACTGGGAGCAGGCGGTGGGCGAGGCCGTCAGCTCCTTTGGCGGCCTCAGCATCCTGGTCAACAACGCCGGAATCGTGAACTTCGGCCGGATCGATGAGTATCCCCACGAGCAGTGGGCACGGATCATCGACGTAAACCTCACGGGCGTATTCAACGGCATCAAAGCCGCCGCGCCAGTCCTGGCACGTTCCAGCCCCGCCTCCATCATCAACGTCTCGTCGATCGCGGGACTGCGCGGGTATGAACAGCTTGCCGGGTACACGGCATCCAAGTTCGGTGTCCGCGGCCTGACCAAGAGTGCCGCCATGGACCTCGGCGGGTTGGGCATCCGCGTCAACTCCGTGCACCCGGGGGTCATCCAGACGCCCATGACGGCGGGCATGACCTTCGACACCGGCCACGTCCCGCTGCACCGGATCGGCCAGCCGACGGAGGTCGCGGACCTCGCGGTGTACCTTGCGGCGGACGAATCCTCCTTTGTCACGGGGGCTGAATTCGTGATCGACGGCGGCGAAACCGCAGGTTCGGTTGCGGCGACCCCGGCCGACTTGCCGGGGAACTAGACGGGAAAGGGGCACCATGTCCGGGAAGAGCGGTTCAAAACTGGCGGTGGTCGGTGCCGGGAGCGTCGGCACATCCCTCGCCTACGCGGCGCTGATCCGCGGTTCGGCCAGCCACGTTGCATTGTTCGACGTCAACGCCATCAAAGCGGAAGCTGAGGTGCTGGACCTGGCACACGGGACGCAGTTCGCCGCTGCGTCGGCTACCGTCACGGGCGGCGGGGACATCTCCGCCACAGAGGGCGCCGACGTCGTGGTTGTGACGGCCGGCGCCAAACAGGCCCCGGGCCAGACGCGCCTGGACCTGGCCGGCACGAATGTCCGCATCCTCGAGGACCTCATGCCCCGATTGCTGGAACAGGCCCCGGACGCCGTCTATGTGCTCGTCACGAACCCGTGCGACGTGCTGACAGTCGCCGCGCAGAAGATCTCCGGCTTGCCGACGTCGCGGATCTTCTCCTCCGGCACCGTGCTGGATACCTCCCGGCTCCGCTGGCTGCTGGCCGAACGTGCCGGAGTATCGCTCGCCAGCGTCCACGCCAGCATGGTGGGCGAACACGGCGACACGGAGTTCCCGATCTGGTCCGGCGCCACCATCGGCCCGGTCCCGATCCGCAACTGGACCGACGACGGCGAACGGATTTTCACCTCCGAACTCCTGGCCGAGACCGCGCGGGAGGTGACGCAGGCAGCCTATAAGGTGATCGCCGGCAAGGGCGCCACCAACTACGCCATCGGGCTGTCCGGTGCCCGGATCGTCGAGGCCCTGTTGCGCGCTGAAAACGCGGTACTCCCCGTCTCCACCGTGCTGGACGGGCAATACGGAATCTCCGGCGTTGCGCTCTCGCTTCCCAGCGTCGTGGGGCACGGCGGCGTCCTGAAGGTACTGGACACCCCCATGGACGACGGCGAACTCGCGTCCCTGCACCACTCGGCGGAAACACTGCAGCAGAGCCTCGCCACGTTGGGGATCTGACCCGAGTTAGTTGGGTTGAGGGGAGTGCGTCACGGCGGGCACCACCGTCACCGAGCCGAGGTGCGGCAGTGCTGCCCGGGCGGCCTCCTCGAGGTGCGCGGCCACCGAGGCAAGGTCTGACAGGCGGGCGCCGGCGGTGATGGGCACGGTGATCTCGGCGTGCAGGCGGTGGCCGGACCAGCGAAGACGCGAGGTGCCGCCGCCCGAATGCCTACTGACGACGTCGGCGAGCCGGTCCGAGAGTGCGGGATCCACGCCGTCCATAAGCCGGCGCCCGACGTCGCGCACGGTGCCCCACAGCAGAACCATGATGGCCACGGAAATCAGCAGACCCACGAGGGGATCGGCGAGGGGAAAGCCCAGCCAGACCCCGGCGACCCCGGCGACGACGGCGA
This sequence comes from uncultured Actinomycetota bacterium, assembly GCA_963810895.1. Taxonomy (GTDB): domain Bacteria; phylum Actinomycetota; class Actinomycetes; order Actinomycetales; family Micrococcaceae; genus Arthrobacter. The sequence continues at coordinate 121,094 of CAWEPM010000002.1, read as the reverse complement.
GCGACGTGAAGCCGTCCGTGCGGGCGTGGACGCCGTCGGCGATCAGGGCGGCGGAGCCGATCTGCCGGCCGACTCGGATCCGGTAGATCGCGACGAGCTCGTTGCCAGCGAAGCCCACCAGCCCGGCAGCCAGGACCCAGCCCAGATTCTGGACGGGCTGCGGCTCGAAGAAACGGAGGATGGATTCGACGGCGGCCACTACTGCGGAGAGCGCGATCATGGCCACGATGAACAGGCCGGCGAGATCCTCCGCGCGGCCGAAGCCGTAGGTGTAGGTGCGTGTGGGCTTGCGCCGGCCGAGGAGGAAGGCGATCCAGAGCGGCACCGCGGTCAAGGCGTCCGAGAAGTTGTGGACGGTGTCCGCGAGGAGCGCCACGGAGCCGCTGACCAGCACAATCACGAGCTGGAACAGCGAGGTGGCCCCGAGGCCCGCCAGGGACACCTTGACTGCGCGGATGCCCTGCGCGCTGGATTCGAGGGCCTGGTCAATGGAGTCAGCGGAATCATGCGAGTGCGGGACAAAGACTTCGTGAAGCCAGCCCTTCAATCCCCCAGGATGGCTGTGATCGTGGCTGTGATCGTGGGAGCTGTCGTGGCCGTGCGAGTGATCACCACCGTGACCGGGGCTGTGCGGGTGAGCGTCATCGCCACCGTGGTCAGCACCGTGCCGGTGGCTATGATCGTGATCGTGGTGGCCGTCATGCACGGCATCGGCCGACTGGCTCATGACGTGTGCCTCGGCGCCGTGCCAAGCGCGTGCTCGGCCTGGTGGATGGCATCCATGACGAGTGCGCGCGCGTGGTCATTCTGCAACCGGTAGTACACCCGGGTTCCTTCCTGCCGCGTCGCCACCATGCCGCCTAGCCGCATCTTAGCCAGATGCTGCGAGACTGCGGCCGCGGGCTTCGCGACCTTCTCGGCCAAAGCATTCACCGGCATCTCACCGCCCCCAAGGGCAAGGATCAGCCGCACCCGGGTTGCGTCCGCCAGCATGGAAAACACTTCGACGGCCAGCTCCACATAGGGGCTCTCCACATCAATCTGCATATCTGCATCCATACGCAGATACTGTCACATGCGGATCGATCGACCAATAGCCGGCCCAAGATGATGGCGAACGCCGAGGTCCGCAGCGGCAAGAACGCCGAGGCCGTCCAGCTGGGCCGGGACATCGCGTCCGCCCAGACCACAGAAATCGCCGACATGAAGCAACTGCTCGCCGCCTTGTAGGCGCCACGGACATTAGAGCATCAGCTCGACGGCGGCCCCGGACCCGGCCCAAAGACACCCGGGGCCGCCGTCACAGTTGACACCCCGGTGTGACCCCTGCCATATTTGAAAACGTGAACCTGTCAGACAGCCGGACAGCAGGACAGCCTCTCGCCCGCCTCAGCGCGGCCGAAGCAGTATTCAACGTCCTCCGCTCCGAAATCGAATCCGGCAAGCTCGGCGTCGGCGCCAAGCTGAGCTCCGAGGCCACGCTTGCCCAGCAGTACGGCGTGAGCCGCTCCGTGGTCCGCGAGGCCCTGCGGTCCTGCACCGCCCTGGGCCTGACCCTCACCAAAACCGGGCGGGGCACGTTCGTCGTCGCCAACCACGTGGCCAAGGACCTGGTCCTGGGCCAGTACTCCGCACGCGACCTCACCGAGGCTCGTCCGCACATCGAGGTTCCCGCTGCCGGCCTGGCCGCGGAACGCCGATCGCCCGAGGAACTGGACACCATGCGGGACATCGTCGCCGCGATGACCGCCGAGGACGACCCCGAAGTGTGGGTGGGCCTGGACTCGAGCTTTCACGCGTTGATCGCGCGGGCCAGCCGGCAACAAAGTGTTCGAAAACGTCGTCGCCGACATCCGCGAGGCCCTCGCCCACCAGTCCGAGACCCTGAACATGGTGGCGGACCGTCAGCACGCCTCCGACGAGGAGCACCGGCGCATCCTGGCCGCCATCGAGGCCGGCGACGCGGCAACGGCGCGCATCGCCATGAGCCAGCACCTCCATGCCGTTGGCCTTGCCCTCGACTCGATCCTCAACCCGTGACGGCACGCGCCTGACGCCCGTGCCAACAAGAGCAGACGCAGCAGCAGCCGCCGCAAAAGCAGCTTGACCGGCAACAACCGACACCACCGCCAAAGGACGCAATGATTTCTCCTGCCCTCGCGCACATCCCGACCCTGCTGGCTCCGGAGAGGCTCCCGCAGCACGCCCCGCTCGCGGTCCAGACCCGCGACGGGCTGGTCGAGAGCGTCCACTACGGCTCTGTCATCGCCACCGCAGCGGACGGCCGGACCCTCCTGGCCGCGGGCGAGCCCCTCGCCCCGTTCTACCCGCGCTCCGCCCTGAAGCCCCTGCAGGCTGTCGCCATGGTGCGCGCCGGCCTGGACCTCCCGGACGAGCTCCTCGCCCTCGCGTCCGCCAGCCACTCCGGGGCCGCCGCCCACCGCGACGGCGCGCGGCGCATCCTGGACCTGCACGGGCTGACCCCCGGGGACCTCGAGAACAGCACCGACCTCCCCTACGGCGTCCGCGAGCGCGAGGAATGGCTCGGCGGCGGCGGGCAGGCCACCCAGCTGGCGCAGAACTGCTCCGGAAAGCACGCCGCGATGGCCGCCACCTGTGTCATCAACGGCTGGCCGGTCCGGGGATACCTGGACCCGGCGCACCCGCTGCAGCAGCTCGTGGCCCGGACCGTGGCGGACCTGACCGGCGAGGACCCGGAGCGCACGTCCACTGACGGCTGCGGCACCCCGCTCTTCGCCCTCACCCTGCGCGGCATGGCCCGCGCCTTCGGCAAGCTGGCCGCGGCATCCGGATCCGCCGGGTCGGGCGGCAGCGCGGAAGCCGCCGTCGCGCGCGCCATGCGCCGCCACCCGCAGATGGTTGCGGGCGAGGACCGGGATGTCACCGCGCTGATGCGCCTCGTCCCCGGCCTGGTGGCCAAGGACGGCTTCGAGGGTGTCCAGCTCGTGGGCCTCCCGGACGGCCGCGCCATCGCCGTGAAGATCTCCGACGGCGGAGACCGCGCCCGGATGCCGGTCACCGTGCGCGTCCTGGCCGCGCTCGACGTCGACACCTCGCCCCTGGCGCGCATCGCCGCGGCCCCGGTGCTGGGCGGCGGCCGGCCCGTCGGGCTGCTGCAGGCCACTGATTTCCTCGCCGCCTTCGAAACCCCCAACGACTACGACGCCTCCGACGCCCTGTAAGGACAGCCATGACCTCGATCGACGAACGCGCAGACTTCCGCTCCGAACACGACCTCCTGGGCGACCGGGATGTTCCCGCCGACGCCTACTGGGGCGTCCACACCCTCCGGGCCGTGGAGAACTTCCCCATCACGGGCCAGCCGCTGTCCTCCAACATGTACCTGGTCCGCGGACTGGCCGCCGTGAAACTCGCCGCCGCCCGCACCAACCACGAGCTCGGGCTGCTCGATGCCGAGCGCGCCAGGGCCATCGAGGACGCCTGCGCCGACGTCATGAACGGCAAGCTCAGCGAGCAGTTCGTGGTGGACGTCATCCAGGGCGGCGCCGGGACGTCGTCGAACATGAACGCCAACGAGGTGATCGCCAACCGGGCCCTGGAAATCCTCGGGCACCCGAAGGGCGACTACGCCCGGCTGCACCCCAACGACCACGTCAACCTCAGCCAGTCCACCAACGACGTCTACCCCACCGCGGTCAAACTCGGCACGATCTTCGCCGCCCGGGAACTGCTGGAAGCGCTCACCGAGCTTGAAGACGCCTTCGCCGCCAAGGCCCTCGAATTCCGCACAGTGGTGAAGATGGGCCGCACGCAGCTGCAGGACGCCGTCCCCATGACGCTCGGCCAGGAATTCGGCACCTACGCCGTCACGATCGGCGAGGACCGGCTCCGCCTGGCCGAAGCCGACCTGCTGATCCACGAAATCAACCTCGGCGCCACCGCGATCGGCACCGGCCTGAACGCCCCGGCCGGGTACGCCGAGGCCGCCTGCCGGCACCTCGCCGAGATCACGGGCCTGCCGCTCGTCACGGCGGTGGACCTGATCGAGGCCACCCAGGACGTCGGCGCGTTTGTGCACCTCTCCGGCGTGCTCAAGCGGGTCGCCGTGAAACTGTCCAAGATCTGCAACGACCTCCGGCTGCTCTCCTCCGGCCCGCGCGCCGGCCTCGGCGAAATCAACCTCCCCGCCGTGCAGTCCGGCTCCTCGATCATGCCCGGCAAGATCAACCCGGTCATCCCGGAAGTTGTCAGCCAGGTGGCCTACGAGGTCGTCGGCAACGACGTCACCATCACCATGGCCGCCGAGGCCGGCCAGCTCCAGCTCAACGCTTTCGAACCGATCATTGTCCACAGCCTCCACAAGAGCATCTCCCACCTGGAAGCCGCCTGCCGCACCCTCACGGCCCGCTGCGTCCGGGGCATCACCGCCAACACCGAACGGCTCCGCCTCACCGTGGAACAGTCAATCGGCCTCGTCACCGCCCTCAACCCACATCTGGGCTACGCCACGGCCACGGCCATCGCGCAGGAAGCCCTCGCCACCGGCAAGGGGGTCGCGGAGCTCGTGCTCGAACACGGGCTGCTCACCGCCGAGCAGCTCACCGAACTCCTCAGCCCGCAGCGCCTGGCCAACCTGAGCAAGTAGCGCACCCTCAAACCCCGAAGGACCCCCATGACTTATCCCGAAACTGCCCGCGCCCAAAAACAGGCCCAAGAACAGCAGCAACCGGCCGTCTCCGACCACACCATTCCGGCGCATGCCCATGCCTCCGAGGCCGCGCTCCACGCCGAGGACCAGGGCTACCACAAGGGCCTGAAACCCCGGCAGGTCCAGATGATCGCGATCGGCGGCGCCATCGGCACCGGCCTGTTCATGGGCGCCGGCGGCCGTCTCGCCACCGCAGGCCCGGCCCTGATCATCAGCTACGCCGTCTGCGGGTTCTTCGCCTTCATGATCCTGCGCGCTCTCGGCGAACTTGTCATGCACCGCCCATCGTCGGGATCGTTCGTCTCCTACGCCCGCGAATTCTTCGGCGAGAAAGCCGCGTTCGTCACCGGCTGGCTGTACTGGCTGAACTGGGCCATGACGGCGATCGTGGACATCACCGCCGTCGCGCTGTACATGAACTTCTTCAAGAAGTACTGGGCGCCCATCGCGGACGTGCCGCAGTGGGCCTGGGCACTGGCTGCCCTGATCCTGGTGCTCGGCCTGAACCTCATCAGCGTCAAGGTGTTCGGCGAGCTTGAGTTCTGGTTCGCGCTCATCAAGGTGGTGGCGCTCGTGTCCTTCCTGCTCGTCGGCATCTACTTCGTCATCTTCGGCACCCCCGTTGCAGGCCAAGAGGTCGGTTTCAGCCTCATCGCGGACAACGGCGGCATGTTCCCCAACGGCCTGCTGCCGGCAGTCGTCGTGATGCAGGGCGTCGTGTTCGCCTACGCCTCGATCGAGCTGATCGGCACCGCCGCCGGCGAGACGGAAAACCCGGAGAAGATCATGCCGCGGGCCATCAACACGGTGATCGTGCGCATCGCGGTGTTCTATGTCGGTTCACTCGTGCTGCTCTCCCTGCTGCTGCCCTACGGCTCCTACAAGGCCGGCGAAAGCCCGTTCGTGACGTTCTTCGGCTCCATCGGGGTGGACGGCGTGGACGCCATCATGAACCTCGTGGTCCTGACCGCGGCGCTGTCCTCGCTCAACGCCGGCCTCTACTCCACCGGCCGGATCATGCGTTCCATGTCCGTTTCGGGTTCCGCGCCGAAATTCGCCGCCCGGATGAACAAGTCCGGCGTCCCCTACGGCGGCATCGCGCTCACCGCCGGCGTGGCCGTCCTGGGCGTCATCCTGAACGCCGTGGTCCCGGCCGAGGCCTTCGAGATCGTCCTGAACGTCGCATCGCTGGGCATCATCAGCACCTGGGCCATGATCGTCCTGTGCCAGATGCAGCTGGCCCGGCTCGCGGCCCGCGGGGAACTGCTCCGGCCCTCCTTCCGGATGCCCGGCGCACCCGTCACGGGCTGGATCACGCTGGCCTTCCTCCTGGCGGTGCTGGTCCTCATGGCCTTCGACTCGCCCGTGGGAACGTGGACCATCGCCTCCCTCGTGGTCATCATTCCGCTGCTGATGCTCGGCTGGCGCCTCTGCCGGCACCGCATCCATGAAATCGCCGCCGTCCGCGACGGCTTCACCGGACCGTACCCGCTCGTGGCCGCCCGTCCCGCCGGGAGCGCCGCGGGAGCACCGACGGGAATTCGGAGTGACACCCCGGCAGTCCGCGTCCGCGTCCGCGAACGCAACGTCCCCGCAACCTCTCGCGCACCCGGTTCGCATATGCTCAGCGGAAGACTCAACATGGCTCAGCGACGAACCACCCGGGAGACAGCTCATGACCAACTGGCGGATCAGGGATTTCCATTCGGCCGATCTTGACGGGATCCTGCACCTGTGGGAATCCCTCAAGGCCACCAACGTCGAGCCGGTCTACGCCCTCTCCGAGGTGCTCGCCTCCTGCGAAAAGGACCATGCCGTCGTCGCGGTGCAGGGCGACCAGGTGGTGGGCGCCGCCGTCGGACGTGCCGCCCACGACCAGGGCTGGATCGTCTTCCTGGCCACGTTGCCCGATTTCCGGGGCCGCGGCATCGGCACCTCTTTGCTGGCTTCAGTCGAGAACCGGATGGCCCCGCACGGGCTGAACAAGCTCTCCGCGCTCATGCCCGAATCCGAAACCCGTGTGGAGGCCTTCCTGGGCCGCGGCTTCGTCCTGAAGAAGAACCTGCGCTATTTCGAACGGAAGATCCCGGTCCAGCGCCAGGAGCTCGAGCCGCTTAGCCTGCTGGGAGGCCGGATCCTGGCCCGCGACCTCTGGGAGAACGTCGCGGGCATGCGCAACGAGAAGGAACTCCTGGAACGCCGGCTCGTCCTGCCGCTCGCGGAAGCCGACCTCGCCGACGAGTACGGCGTGGTGCCGCCGCGCGCGGTCGTCCTCTTCGGCCCTCCCGGCACGGGCAAGACGACCTTCGCGAAGGCCATTGCCTCCCGGCTGGAGTGGCCGTTCGTGGAGGTCTTCCCCTCCCGGCTGGCCTCCGACCCCAAGGGACTGGCCGGCGCCCTCCGCGAGACCTTCCTCGAGATCGCCGAACTCGAGCACGCCGTCGTGTTCATCGATGAGGTGGAGGAGATCGCCTCCCAGCGTTCCGGCGAACCGCCGTCGCCCCTGCAGGGCGTCACCAACGAGCTGCTCAAAATCATCCCGGCGTTCCGCGAACAGCCCGGCCGCCTGCTGGTCTGCGCCACCAACTTCATCCGCGCCCTGGACTCCGCGTTCCTGCGCCACGGCCGCTTCGACTACGTCATCCCGATCGGCCTGCCGGACCGCCAGGCCCGCGAGGCCATGTGGCAGCGCTTCATCCCCGCCACCGTGGTGGACGACGTCGACGTCGAGCTGTTGGTGGACCGCACGGAGGGGTTCTCCCCCGCGGACATCGAGTACGCGGCCCGCAGCGCCTCCCAGCGGGCGCTGGAAAAAGCGGTGTACGACGACGGCGGCGCGGCGTCCGGGGGCAGCGCCTCAGTCCGCGAGGCCGTCCGGAAGGGTCCGGCCACCCAGGACTACCTCGACGCGATCGCCGACACCCGGACCACGGTCAGCGCCGAAGTGCACCAGCAGTTCCTCGAGGACATCGACGACCTGGGGCGCGTCTAGATGGACTCAGTCAGTAGCTTGTGACGGGGCCAGGCCGCGATCACGGCACACAGCGGCGGTATCCTTGTGATTGGGGCCACATTTGGGCCCCAATTTCGCTTGACGACAATGGAGCCACCGTGCGTAGTCCCCGGTCGCTATCCCCAACCCCGGCGACGGACCCGACGCCGCCTGCTGCCAGGCGTGTCACAGCATCGAAGCAGCTCGGCATCAGGTCCGGGCAGGGGCCGCTTCGCAGAATCATTGAAGAGTCCTGGAAACGTTCGCTGCGGCTGCAGGCCAACCCTGACATGCCGCCGTCCTCGCTGCTCCTCGATGGTGAGGCCCTTGAGGAGTACCGCCGCGGCCATCCGCTGGCGTCGATCATGCCGGTGATTAATAAGCTGCTGATTCAGCCCAGTTCCGACCAAGGGTTGCTCGTGGCTGTCGGGGATGAACTGGGCAGACTTCTGTGGGTCGACGGGGACGCTGCCCTGCGCCGGCGTGCCGAGAGCATGATGTTCGTTGAGGGCGCGGACTGGTCCGAGGCCAGCGTGGGCACGAGCGCTCCCGGGACCGCCCTGGCACTGGGCCGCAGCATCCAGGTCGCCGGTCCCGAGCATTTCAACCGGGCTGTTCACGCGTGGAGCTGCACGGCGGTGCCGTTCCGTGATCCAGACACCGGTGCCGTGATCGGAGTCCTGGATATCACCGGCACCGAGATGGCAGTCGCCCCGCATACCCTGTCCCTCGTAGAGGCTGCGGTCGCGGCCGCGCAGGCGCAGCTGCGCGTGGAGCGTCTTCTGCTGGCCGCCGCGAAGCGCGACCGGCTCGCACGGCGGCGAAAACCTGTTTCCGCCACCGGGCCCAGGACGGTTCCCGGCAGCCCGGTCCGAAGCCTCTATCGCAACAGCCTGCAGCTGCTCGGCCGCGACCACGCGCTGCTCAGCATCGAAGGCAGAACGGTATCGCTGTCTCCACGGCACAGTGAGATGCTGGCCCTGCTGAGCATCCATCCGGATGGTCTCAGCGGCGAAGAGCTGGGCAGCATGCTGTTCGGGGAAGTCTCAGCCATGACACTTCGGGCGGAGATGGTCCGGTTGAGGAAAGTCCTTCAGCAGTTCAATCCTGTCACCGTGCCGGAATCCCGGCCCTACAGACTCACCGTGGACGTGCTGCCGGATGCCGGACAAGTTCTCAGTTGCCTCCAGCGCGGGGCACACAGAGTCGCCCTGGAAATTTATCGCGGCCCGGTGTTGCCTCGCTCCGAGGCTCCGGGTGTGGTGACGCTGCGGAGGCGCGTCTCCACACTCCTTCGGGAGGCGCTACTAACGGACGGCAGCGCGGAAGCCCTGCTCCAGTATGCGGAGCTTCCCGAAGCGAGCGATGACATTGCCGTCCGCATGGCGGCGCTGAAGCTGCTGCCGCCCCGCTCACCCAAGAGGGCTGCGCTGGTCGCCGATATTGAGCGCCTGGAATCCGAACTCGGAACAGGCCTGCGCGGGTGACCTGACTCACAAGGCTGCAACCTCGTCGCAACCCTCCCTTCCCTAGGCTTTAGGCAACGGCCAGCATCCACCCCCTGACAATCCGCGGACCTCACCCGCACCCCCGGTGAGGCTTTCGGCGGACAACGGGCATCACGCCCGGCTTCTGGCGTGATGTTCAAATTCATGCCTGCGCATTATTTGCTGCGGCTACAAACGACGAAGGAATATCGACAATGACGACGATGACGAGCAGCTGTAGTTACCGAATTCGGCAAGGACCTGCAGATCCAGACCCTCCCCATACCCGTGCCGGGCCGGGGCGAGGCACTGGTCAAGGTGCTGACCACCGGGGTCTGCCACACCGACCTGCACGCCGCGGAGGGCGACTGGCCGGTCAAGCCGTCCCCGCCGTTCATTCCCGGCCACGAAGGCGTGGGCGAGGTGGTTGCCCTCGGCGAGGGCGTCACCGACCTGGCCGTCGGCGATCTGGTCGGCAATGCGTGGCTCTGGTCCGCGTGCGGCGACTGCCAGTACTGCCGCACCGGCTGGGAAACCCTGTGCGAGGCGCAGCAGAACGCCGGCTACAGCGTCGACGGCTCCTTCGGCGAGTACATGCTCGTCGACAGCCGCTTCGCGGCCAGGATCCCGGCCGGCTCGGACCCCGTCGAGGTGGCCCCGGTGCTTTGCGCCGGCGTGACCGTCTACAAGGGCCTGAAGATGACCGAGGCCCGGCCCGGCCAGTGGGTCACCATCTCCGGCATCGGCGGGCTCGGCCATATCGCCGTCCAGTACGCCGTGGCCATGGGCCTGCGGGTCGCGGCGGTGGACATCGCCGATGACAAGCTCGCCCTGGCCAAGAAACACGGCGCCGAGCTGACCGTCAACGCGCTGCGCGAGGATCCCGCCGACGTCATCCAGCGCGAAACCGGAGGTTGCCATGGAGTCCTGGTCACGGCGGTGCACCCGTCAGCATTCGGGCAGGCGATCGGGATGGCCCGGCGCGGCGGAACGATCGTGTTCAACGGCCTGCCGCCGGGGGACTTCCCGGCGCCGATCTTCGAGATTGTGCTCAAGGGCCTGACCGTCCGCGGCTCCATCGTGGGCACCCGGCAGGACCTGGAAGAAGCACTCGAGTTCTATGCCCAGGGCAAGATCCACCCCACCGTCTCCACGCGGGAACTCTCCGAAGTCAATGCCGTCCTCGACGAAATGAAGCACGCCAAGATCGACGGCCGCGTGGTCATCAAGTACTGATCAATCCCGGCTGCCTGCGGCGGCGTATCCCTAGGCGCCCTAGGGATACGCCGCCGCTGGGATCCTGACCCGGTCCACGGGCAGTGCCCGGAGCGGCATCGCGGATGCCGGCGCCCGCACGCATTTATCACCGCAGAACATGTAAGAAAGAACAGGGGTTACCCATGTCCAACGCCCTCACCGCGGCATCATCCAGCCTCATCCAGGCAGGCGATGCCTTCGAAAATCTGTCGCAGGAGAACCGCCGTTTCGCGCCCTCGGCGGGGTTCGCCGCGAACGCGGTGGTCACCGCCGCTGATTACGCGGAGGCCGACGCGGACCGTCCCGCGTTCTGGGCGAGGCAGGCCCGGGAGCTGTTGAGCTGGTCCAGGGACTTCACCCGGGCCCTGGACTGGTCCGACCCGCCGTTCGCGAAGTGGTTCGTCGGCGGCGAGGTCAACGCCGCGTACAACGCCCTGGACCGGCACGTCGAGGCCGGTAACGGGGACCGGGTGGCGATCTACTTCGAGGGCGAGCCGGGCGACACCCGCACCTACACCTACGCCCAGCTCACCGCGGAGGTGAAGAAGGCCGCGAACGCGTTCGAGTCCCTGGGCGTGGCCAAGGGCGACCGGGTCGCGGTGTACCTGCCGATGATTCCCGAGGCCGTGATCACCCTGCTGGCCTGCGCGAGGATCGGCGCGATCCACTCCGTGGTCTTCGGCGGCTTCTCCGCCGAGGCCCTGCGGTCCCGGATCGACGACGCCGAGGCCAAGCTCGTCGTCACGGCCGACGGCACCTACCGCCGCGGCAAGCCCAGCGCCCTCAAACCCGCGGTCGACGAGGCCCTGGCCCACGAGGGCGACGGCGGCCGGCCACACCGTGCAGAACGTCGTGGTGGTCCGGCGCAACGGGGCGGAGGTGGACTGGCACGAGGGCCGGGACCACTGGTGGGCCGACACCGTCGGCGCCGCCTCCCCCGAGCACACCGCCGTCGGGCACGACGCCGAACACCCGCTCTTCATCCTCTACACCTCCGGGACCACGGGCAAGCCCAAGGGCATCCTGCACAGCACCGGCGGCTACCTCACCCAGGGCGCCTACACGCACAAGGCCGTCTTCGACCTGCACCCGGAAACCGACGTGTACTGGTGCACCGCCGACGTCGGCTGGATCACCGGGCACTCCTACGTCGCCTACGCCCCGCTGATCAACGGCGCCACCCAGGTCATCTACGAGGGCACCCCGGACTCCCCGCACCAGGGCCGCTGGTGGGAGATCGTGGAAAAGTACAAGGTCTCCATCCTCTACACCGCCCCCACCGCGATCCGCACCTTCATGAAATGGGGCAAGGACATCCCGGCCAGGCACGACCTCTCCTCGATCCGGGTCCTGGGCTCGGTGGGCGAACCCATCAACCCCGAGGCCTGGATGTGGTACCGCGAGGTCATCGGCGCCAACGCCGGCAAAAACGGCGAACGCAAGGCGGACCCGGCACCGATCGTGGACACCTGGTGGCAGACCGAGACCGGGGCGCAGATGATCGCCCCGCTGCCCGGCGTCACGGCCACCAAACCCGGCTCCGCCCAGGTCCCGCTGCCCGGCATCGCCGCCGACGTCGTGGACGAGGCCGGCGAGTCCGTGCCCAACGGCTCCGGCGGCTACCTCGTCATCCGCGAACCCTGGCCCGCCATGCTCCGCGGCATCTGGGGCGACCCGGAACGGTTCAAGGAAACCTACTGGTCCCGCTTCGAGACCATGTACTTCGCCGGCGACGGCGCCAAGAAAGACGAGGACGGCGACATCTGGCTCCTGGGCCGGGTCGATGACGTCATGAACATCTCCGGCCACCGGCTCTCCACCGCGGAAATCGAATCCGCCCTCGTCTCCCACCCCGCCGTCGCCGAAGCCGCCGTCGTCGGCGCCGCGGACGAAACCACCGGCCAGGCCGTCGTGGCCTTCGTCATCCTCCGCGCCGACGCCACGGACACCGGCGACGCGATCGTCCAGGAACTCCGCAACCACGTCGCCAAGGAAATCGGCCCGATCGCCAAACCCAAGACCATCCTCGTCGTCCCCGAACTGCCCAAGACCCGCTCCGGCAAAATCATGCGCCGCCTGCTCAAGGACGTCGCGGAAGGCCGCGAGGTCGGCGACGCCACCACCCTCGCCGACAACACCGTCATGACCCAGATCGCGCACTCACTGAAAAAATAAGCCCGCAGAAACAGTCCGGCCCGCCGGCCCGCTCGGACACCGGCACACGCACGACGGCGGCGCCGCCCCCAAGTGGGCCGCGCCGCCGTCGTCGTCGTTATCTAGCGTCCGCTTGCTGCGGGGGCCTTGACGGGACGTTCCAGGCTGCGCATCACCCTGTCCGTGACGTCATCGATCCTGCCTAGGCCGTCAACCTTGGTCAGGATCCCGCGCTCGGCGTACTTCGCCACCACAGCTTCCGTCTGCTCGTGGTACAGGTCCAGCCGGTGGCGGATCACGGCCTCGTTGTCGTCACTCCGCCCGGTTTCCTTGGCACGGTGCAGGAGGCGGGAGACGAGTTCCTCGTCGTCGGCAGTCAGCTGCAAGACGACGTCAAGGACCTGGTCGCCGGACGCCAGAATGTCGTCCAGCTCGTCAACCTGGCACGTGGTGCGCGGGTAGCCGTCCAGGAGGAAGCCTGACGTGGCGTCTTCCTGCAGCAGCCTGTCCCGCACCATCTTGTTGGTCACGCTGTCCGGGACGAAGTCGCCGTTGTCGATGTACTCCTTTGCTTCCAGCCCCAGCGGTGTTCCGCCTTTGACGTTGGCTCGGAAGATGTCGCCGGTGGAGATCGCAACGACGCCGAGGCGCTCGGAAATCCGTTCCGCTTGGGTGCCTTTGCCGGATCCGGGCGGGCCGATAATCAACATTCTCGTCATTTGTGAGTCCTTCGTGGTGCCGTTGTTGGAAGTGTGCGTCAGGGGCCCGGCGCCATGGCGCCGGGCCCCTGATCGGCTCTAGAAGAAGCCGAGCTTGTTTTCTGAATGGCTGACCAGGAGGTTCTTGGTCTGCTGGTAGTGGTCCAGCATCATGGAGTGGTTTTCCCGTCCGATGCCGGAGGACTTGTACCCGCCGAACGCGGCACCGGCGGGGTAGGCGTGGTAGTTGTTCACCCACACGCGGCCGGCCTGGATTTCGCGGCCGGCACGGTAGGCAACGTTGCCGTTGCGGGACCAGACGCCGGCACCCAGACCGTAGAGGGTGTCGTTGGCGATGCTGATGGCGTCGTTGTAGTCTCTGAACCGCGCCACTGAGACGACAGGGCCGAAGATCTCCTCCTGGAAAATCCGCATCTTGTTGTGGCCCTCGAAGATGGTGGGCTGGACGTAGAAGCCACCGGCCAGGTCTCCGTCGAGCTTCGTCTGGTTCCCGCCGGCGAGGATCTTGGCGCCCTCCTGGAGCCCAATGTCGATGTAGGAGAGGATTTTCTCCATCTGGCCCACGGACGCTTGGGCGCCAATCTGCGTGGTGGTGTCCAGCGGGTTGCCCTGGATGATCTGCTGCGTCCGGGCCACGGCGTCGGCCATGAAGGAGTCGTAAATGCCGTCCTGGACGAGGGCGCGGGACGGGCTGCTGCAAACTTCGCCCTGATTAAAGGCATACAGGGTGAAGCCCTCCAGCGCCTTGTCGTAGAACGCGTCGCTGGATTCAGCAACATCGTTGAAGAAGATGTTCGGGCTCTTGCCGCCGAGCTCCAGCGTGACCGGGATCAGGTTGGCGCTGGCGTACTGGCTGATCAGCCGTCCGGTGGTGGTCTCGCCGGTGAAGGCAATCTTGCGGATGCGCGGGCTGGAGGCCAGCGGCTTGCCGACCTCCGAGCCGAATCCGTTGACGATGTTCAGCAGGCCTGCGGGCAGCAGGTCCGCGATGAGCTCGGCCAGCACCAGGATGGAGGCCGGGGTGTTGGACGCGGGCTTGAGGACGACGGCGTTGCCGGCGGCCAGGGCCGGAGCCATTTTCCAGACCGCCATCAGAATGGGGAAGTTCCAGGGGATGATCTGGCCCACGACGCCGAGCGGCTCGTGGAAGTGGTAGGCGGTGGTGTCGTCGTCGAGCTGGGACAGCCGGCCCTCCTGAGCCCGGATAGCGGAGGCGAAGTAGCGGAAGTGGTCCGCCGCGAGCGGGATGTCCGCGTTGAGGGTCTCGCGGATCGGCTTGCCGTTGTCCCAGGATTCGGCGACGGCGAGCATCTCCAGGTTCGCATCGATGCGGTCGGCGATCTTGTTCAGGACGGCGGCGCGCTCGGTGGCCGAGGCCTTGCCCCAGGACGGAGCGGCTTTATGGGCGGCATCAAGCGCCAGCTCAACGTCGGCAGCTGCGCCTCGGGCCACCTCGGTGAATTGCTTGCCGTTCACCGGGGAGACGTTCTCGATGTACTGGCCGGTGGTAGGAGCCACCCATTCGCCGCCAATCCAGTTCTCGTAGCGGTCCTTGAACTGGACCTTGGATCCTTCTTGGCCGGGCTGGACATAAACAGTCATGGTTACTCCTCATGGAAAACAGACGTCATCGTCCTGGCCGCAATCGTAGAACTTCAAAGGTTGCGGCCACGCTGCAACGGGGCTGTCAGCTGCCCCTTGGCCCTCCGCTGAGCGGCATCCGCCAGCGATATGCCCGCTGTGTCCGCTTCGGCCCTGCCTGCCACAATGGCAGCAGTGCATGAGAGGAGCGGAAGCGTGATCCTGTTTCTGACGATCGTCAGCGGCGTGGCCTGGACCGCGGTGTACATCGATGCCATCAGGATCGGCTTCCGCGACCGCAGCTACGCCATTCCTGCCGCCGCACTGGCGCTGAATTTCGCCTGGGAGGTCCTTTACGCGTCCCGCGCCGTCGCCACCGGGATATCGGCCCAGGGGGTCTTCAACATCGTGTGGGGGCTCGCCGACGTCGCCATCGTCGTCACCTTCCTGAGGTTCGGGCGGGCGGAACTGCCGCCCTGGGTGACACGCAGGCTCTTCACCGGCTGGGCGCTGCTGTTGGCCCTGACGGCTTTCGTGGTGCAGTGGCTGTTCGTGGTGGAATTCGGCTGGACGGACGCTTCCCGCTACTCGGCGTTCCTGCAGAACCTGCTCATGTCCGGGCTGTTCATCGCCATGTTCGCAGCGCGCGCCGGAGTCCGAGGGCAGTCCCTGCTGATCGGCGTGGCCAAGTGGATCGGCACGCTGGCTCCGACGGTGGCGTTCGGCTGGCTGGGGAACTCGCCGCTGATCCTGGGCCTCGGCGGCCTCTGCAGCATCTTCGATCTGGCGTACATCGGGCTCCTCTGGCGGGCCCGGCGCCCCGTGCCGCAAGCAGGGCCACAGCTGTCCAGGCGGTGACCTTCGGCCCTTTCCGGCGTACCCGGGACCTGCCAGAGTGGCGGTTATGGCCATGGACGCTGTCGTCAACACCCGGAGCGGCACACTGCGCGGCGCGGAGGCCGACGGCGTCCGCACCTTCCTGGGCGTCCCCTTCGCGGCTCCGCCGACCGGGGCGAACAGGCTTCTCCCGCCGCAGCCGGTGGAGCCGTGGACCGGTGTCCGCGATGCCACGGACTACGGGGATTCGCCTCCCCAGGTTGCTCCGCCCGTCAGCGCGGGTTTCGACTGGGACACCGGCCTCAGGGGAGGCGACTGCCTGAACCTGAACATCTGGACCCCCAGTGCGGAGGCGGCCGGCGCCGGTCCGGCCGGACTCCCGGTGATGGTCTGGATTCAGGGCGGTGCGTTCGAAGTCGGCTCCACGGCGGCCTATGACGGCCGGAACTTCGCCCGCGACGGCGTCGTGTGCGTCGTGATCAACTGGCGCGTGGGCGCCGACGGGTTCCTCTTCCTCGACGACGGGCACGCCAACGTGGGCCTGCTCGATCAGGTCGCGGCCCTTGAGTGGGTGCGGGACAACATCGCGGACTTCGGCGGCGACCCCGGAAACGTCACCGTCTTTGGCGAGTCGGCCGGGGCGATGAGCATCGGCGTCCTTCTCTCCATTCCCCGGGCCGAGGGCCTGTTCCGGCGGGCCATCCTGCAGAGCGGGGCAGCCCACCATGTCCTCCCCGCCCTGGCCGCCGAACGGATCGGACGGTCCTTCGCCGAGAAACTGGGGGTTCCGCAGACCCGCGAGGCTATTGCCGCCGTCCCGGTCAAACGGCTCCTGACGGTGCAGACGGAACTGAAGGCTGAACTGCTGGCGCACCCGGACCCCGAGCATTGGGGCCACGACGTGGTGGCGAGCCTGATGCCCTGGCAGCCGGTGATCGACGGCGACGTCATTCCGCGCCGTCCGATCGACCGGATCGCCGCCGGGGCCGGAGCGCACGTCGACGTGATCGTCGGCACGAACACCGAGGACTGGAAACTCTTCCTGGCCATCACCGGCGTGCTCGCCAGGGTTACGGAAGAGAGCCTGAGCGGTGTGGACAGCATTGAGGGGTTCCCCCCGCCGGCTTCCTACGGCCTCCCGGTCCGGGCTGCGCTCGACGCGTATCGCGCCCACTACCCCGGCGCCACGCCCGGCGAACTTCTGGCCGCGGTGCAGACCGACTGGTGGGTGCGGATCCCGGCGATCCGCCTGGCCGAGGCCCACGCGAACGCGGCGCGGACCACCGGCGCGGGAACCTACATGTACGAGTTCGCCTGGGCCGCGCCCGGACTCGGCGCGGTCCATGCCCTGGAGGTGCCATTCGTCTTTGACACCCTGGACACGAATGCCCGGCTGTTCGGGCCGCTCCTGGGCGAGAATCCCCCGCAGGAACTGGCCACCGCCATGCACGCCGCCTGGGTGTCCTTCGCCACCACCGGTGACCCGGGCTGGCCGGGATACGACCCCGCCAGCAGGGCCACTATGCTCTTCGATGTTGCCCAGGGCATGGTGAATGACCCCCGGTCCTGGGAACGCGCCCTGTGGGAGGGCATCCGCTAGCCGGCCGCGCCCTGGTGCTCGTCGCCGGTGCGCCCAGCGTCGCCGGCGTTCTCTGCGGGTCCGGCGTCGTCGTAAGAGAGGTTCTCGTAGTCGGTGTCGTCCGCCTCGTCGAGCATGTCGTCCAGTTCGTTCAGCAGCCACGGGTTGATCCGGGCCAGGATTTTGCGGGTCTCCTCGACAGGGACGGCCGCGTAGAGCACCGGCCGGGCCTCGTCGTAGCGGGTGACCGGCGGCTTGTCCGGCCACTTCTCCGCAAGCGCCTTGACGCGTTCCGGCAGCGAATTGTGCGCGTTGTCGGCAATCTTGACCAGGGTGGCGTCGTGGTCTTCGGCGATGTAGCGGATGCCTGCCTGGTAGTCGTCCGGGTTTTCGTGGAGGCGTTTGGTGACGCGCTCAATAATGTCGGCGGCCCGCTCCGAGACTCCCATATCCAGCAGCGCCTGACGCGTCATTGGGGTGTCCTCGGCGATGTCGTGGAGGTATCCGGCGATCTGGATGTCGTCGTCGAAGTCTGCCAGGGCATCCCCGACGGCGAGCACATGCTCCCGGTACGGCCGCTTGAGCTTGTCCTTCTGCCGGTTGTGGGCCACCTCGGCCAGGACCTTGGCTGTCTCGACGGTGAAGCGGGGCTGGGGGCGTGCGGGCTCGGTCATGAATCCAGCCTACGCGCCGCGGCTTCCCGTTCGGGGCCGGGTGCCGGTTCCCGGCTGCGCGCCCGGCATCCCGGGCCACACCCAGGGCCCGCGCGGCAGCGCGGCGGGGTCGAAGACGGCCAGTGCGCGCTCCAGGGGGCCGGCGGGAAGCCCGAGAGACGCCAGCAGCACGTCCCGGACCTGGTCCGCGGTCACGCCGGCCAGCGCCAGATCAGCGAGCGTGACGGCGCCGTCGCGCTTGGCCAGCCGGGCGCCGTCGGCGTTCAGAACGAGCGGCACATGCGCATATTCCGGAACAGGCATATTCAGCAGGGACGCCAAGTATGCCTGCCGCGGCGTGGATGGCAGGAGGTCGTCGCCGCGGACCACCTGGTCGATGCCCTGGGCGGCATCGTCCACCACCACGGCCAGGTTGTAGGCGGTCACGCCGTCGTTGCGCCGGAGCACGAAGTCGTCCACCACCCCGGTGTAGCTGCCGTGGAGCACGTCCCGCACCGTCGCCTCCGCCACGGCGGAACGGAGCCGGACCGCCGCAGGCCGGGCGGCCCGTTTGGCCTCGCGCTCGGCGTCGCTGAGGTTCCGGCAGGTCCCCGGGTAGGCGCCCATCGGAGCATGCGGCGCGGAGGGGGCCTCCTGGATTTCGCGGCGGGTACAGAAGCACTCGTAGGTCAGGCCGGCCGCCGTCAGCTGCGCGATCGCCTCGGTGTACAGGTGCTCACGGTCCGTCTGGCGCACGACGCCGCCGTCCCAGTCCACGCCGATCGCCGTCAGATCGCGGAGCTGCTCAGCCTCGGCACCGGCCCGGGCACGGTCCAGGTCCTCGACCCGCATCAGGAACCGCCGGCCCGTGGACCGGGCAAAGAGCCACGCCAGGATGGCCGTCCGGAGGTTGCCCACGTGCAGTTCACCGGAGGGACTGGGGGCGAAGCGGCCGGCTGACGTCATGGGACCAGCCTATGCGGAGCAGCACAAGAGCCCCTCAGCTACCGATGACTTCGGGACATCCGACGTCGGTGGCTCAGGGGCTCTTGCCGTGTTGTGGTGCGGTGTGCGGAATGACGATGCGTGAACAAGAGTCAATCAGCGGCGGGTTCCTTGCGGGAGCCTCATTCAGGGTCCGGGTGGTGTGCCGGGGTGCCTGTAGCCTTCGGGGCCGCGGCGGTGGCCTTGCCCCTTTGTTGTCACTATTTGAGCAGAAGACCTACAGTTGGTGCAACGGACCCGGCACGGAGTAGTCAATCTGATCAACTACGGCCGGGGCAGTGAACAGGAAGTGATCATTTTGCAGGAGCTCGACGCTACGGACCGGCGGATCCTCGCCGCACTGGACGACGATCCCCGCGTGCCGGTCATGGTGCTGGCACAGAAGCTGGGCCTGGCCCGCGGCACTGTCCAGTCCCGCCTGGAGCGGATGTCGGCGTCGGGCGCGCTCCGCCCGAACAGCAGCCGGGTCCTGCCGTCCGCCCTGGGCCGCGGCGTGGCGGCCGCCGTGAGCGCGGAACTGGACCAGAGCCACCTCAACGAGGCGATCGCGGCCCTGCGCAACATCCCGGAAGTGCTCGAATGCCATGCCCCGGCCGGCGACACCGACCTCCTGATCCGGGTGGTGGCCACGAGCCCGGACGACCTCTACCGCGTCTCCGAGGAAATCCGGCTGTGCCCCGGCATCGTCCGGACCTCGACGAGCATGTTCCTGCGCGAGGTCATCCCCTACCGGACCACGGGACTGCTGGGCGCCTGAGCTCTTCGTTGAGACCGGCGCGGCGGCCTCACGGCCCCGAACTCCCGGCGTCCCCGCTCAGACCGGCGGCCCGGCGTTGGCCTTCAGGTTCTTCATGACCAGCGTGGACGTCAACCGTTCGACGCCGGGCAGTGACGTCAGCTCGCTGTCGTAGAAGCGCTGGTAGGACGGAAGGTCCTCCGCGATGACCTTGAGCAGGTAGTCCGGCGAACCAAAGAGCCGCTGGGCCTCCACGATGTTGGGATTGTCCGCCACCCGGTTCTCGAAGATCTCCATCGTGGAACGGTCCACCTGGCGCAGCGTGACGAACACGATCGCCTCGAACCCGAGCCCCACGGCGGCCGGATCAATGTCCGCCCGGTAGCCCCGGATGATCCCGGCGGCCTCCAGATCCCGCAGCCGGCGATGGCACGGAGCCACCGTCAGCCCGACCTTCGCGGCCAGGGCCGTGGCAGTCATTCGCCCGTCCGTTTGGAGGTGGCGCAAAATACTTCTGTCGATATTGTCAATCACGCAATTATCTTACCCAAAAGCCGCGATTCCCCAGTAAATAAGCGAACACTTCCGGGGCGATTTTGCCTAGAGTTTTCCCTGTACCTGCAAAGAGGTGCCACACCCCCTGGAGCCCGCCGTGAACCCCCAGCTTTTCCTCGCCTTCCTGGTTGTCGCCGTCGCCCTGGCATGCACCCCCGGCGTCGACTGGGCCTATTCGATTGCTGCCGGGCTGAGGCAGCGCAGCTTCGCTCCCGCCGTCGCCGGGCTGTGCGGCGGCTACGCCCTGCACACGGCGCTCCTGGTGCTGGGCCTGGCGGCGCTGTTGGCCGGAATGCCCGGCGTGCTCGGCTGGCTGACCGCCGCGGGCGCCCTCTACCTGCTGTGGCTGGGCTTCAGCACCCTGCGCTCCTGGCGCGGGGCGAGCTTCAGCACCGGTACGGACGGTCCCCCGGCGGCCGCGTCCGCCAGCCAGTTCCGGATTTTCTTCCAGGGCATGGGCATCAGCGGAATCAATCCCAAGGGCCTGCTGTTCTTCGTGGCCCTGGTGCCGCAGTTCGTCAGCCCCGACGCCGCGTTGCCGGTTCCGGTCCAGTCCGGGCTGCTCGGGCTCACTTTCGTCCTGCTCGTGGGGGTCATCTACAGCTGCGTGGCACTCCTGGCCCGGAAACTGCTGCATGCCAGGCCGGGCGCCGCCCGTCACGTGACGCTCGCCAGCGGCATCATCATGCTGATCCTGGGTGCCGTGCTGCTCGCCGAACAGATCATGCCCGCCGTCAGCGCAGCCATGACCCGCGCGTGAGCCGGGGAATCCGCGGCACTGCTACTTGCGCTGCATGTACCACTCGGTGAAGGACGACGCGCGGCCGTCCGCGGTCAACTGGATGATCCAGAGGTTGTCGTAGCTTCGGCTGTTGCCGCGGTACGTGGTCAGGCCCTGCACAAACGCCCGGCCGCCGTCGACCCCCAGCAGCTTCCACTCGAACGTCCAGTCATCCGGCTCGTCGCGCCCGGCAATCCAGTGCTCCACGATGTCTTCCCGGCCCTGCCACGGCTCGGGCTCCTGGGGGCTGGTCGAATAGATGGCGTCCTCGGTGAACAGGGCCCGGATGTCCTCAGGATCGTTCGTCGTCCACGCCGTGATGTAGTGCTGCATCCAGCGCGCCACTGCATCTCTCATGCCTCGTTTGTACTCCCCGCCATGGGCACCCGCAAGGGTAGTGGATACGTGGATTTTCGTCTCCACTGGCGCGGATGACTGTCAGTCGTCGTCAGCGCGCCCGTACTCGCGGTCCCAGAGTTCGTGCATCTCCGCATCCTTGCGGATGGCCTTCACGGCCTCCACCTCTGCCGGTTTCCGGCGCTGCCATTCCCGGGATCCGAGGGTCTTGCGGCCCGCGTCCAGAAGCAGCAGGGCACGGTCCGTCAGCGCGTCGCTGCGCAGCGTGAAGTCCGTCTTCCTGCGCCGCAGGACCTCCTGCAGGGTGGCACGGGCCGCGCCGTAGGCTCCGAGTCTGCGCAGGGACCGGGCACGCACCAGCAACAGCGCGGCGGCCAGATCGTCGGCGTTCAGCAGCCCCTCGGTGTCCGCCACCACTTCAACATCGCGTCCCAGCTCGGCCGCAAGGGAACAGCGGGCCAGCGCCAAGGGCAGCGAAGGCGGCAGGCCGGCGAGGGCCGCAAGCGCCGCCTCCGCCTGGCCGGTCTCGCGCAGGGAATGGGACAAGGCCAGGAACACGGCCTCCTCGCTGAACAGCACCGGAACCTCGATCCGTTCGGCCACCTCCACCCTGGTGACCACGCCGGCAAGGTGCACGGCGGCGTAGCGGTTGGCGTCGACGTCGTTCCGAAGGCTCAGGCCATGCTGCAGGAGCTCGGAGGCGCGCAAATGCCCGCCGTGAGCGTACGCCAGCAGCCCGGCCATGAGGTAGCAGAGACCGGACCAGCCGGGGTAGGTGCGGGCCAGGGTGATCAGCGGATCCGGATCGGTGCTGCCGAAGATGGCGGCGTGGACGGCTTTCGCCGTCTTGCCGGCCGCCCGGCCGCCGACTTTGCCCAGGCGGGGCACCCCGCCCTCGGCGGCCAGCGTCCCGGGAGCCCGGCCTGCCATGAGTCCGGTCACCACGCCGCCCACGTTGCCGGCGAGGCCGCGGACGGGCGTCCGGACCACAGCTTTGCGGAACGGCGTCAGGTCGCGGGTGTCCGTGTACGGCCGGCGCTGCTCCCGAGACTGGCCGGCGGGGATGTGGGGGGCGGATTCGCCAAGTTCGGCGCTCATTCCCTCATGGTAGTAGGACCGGCAGGGCGCTGCTAGACGGCCGAGGCCACCCAGAGGCCGATCACCCAGGTGCTCGCGGAGAGGCACGCGAGGCCGAATTCCGCGATCATGCCCAGGCCGGTGGCCTTCAGCGCGGCCCAGCTGGAGGCCACCGCGGTGCTGAACACCCGCGTGCGCTGCAGCTCGCTGAGCAGGAGCCCGGCCGCGAAGCCCACGAAGAGCCCCACCACGGGGATGATGAACATGCCGGCCACGCCCAGCACCAGACCCACCACCACGGAACGGCTTGGGATGCTGTGCTGCTTGAGCTTCCGGCCGGTCAGGACGGTGCTGGCGGCCATGCCGGCCAGGACGAACACCAGGCCGATCCCGAAGACCACCCAGCCCGTGGTTCCGGCGCCGCCCCACAGTGCCCAGGCGAGCAGGCTCAGCCCGATCAGGATGCTGCCGGGCAGGACGGGGATGATGGTCCCGGCCACGCCCACCAGGATGGCGAGGCCGCAGAGCACAGTCACGACAGTCTCGGGGTTCATGGCCCCAGTCTAGGCCGGGGTCCGTCCCGTCGGGACCCGCCGGCCAAGGCCGCCCGGTGGTGGACCGCAGGGTCCGCAGAGGCCCCAGCGGAACAGAACGGCGACGGCGGAACTCCCCCCAAGGAAAGCGCCGCCGTCGCCGTGTGCCGCAGCGTGCGCGGACCTACTCGGCTTCGACCGCCGCGGCGACTGCCGCGGAGACCGCCGGGGCCACGCGGGGGTCAAGCGGGCTGGGCACGATGTAGTCGGCGGACAGATCGTCCTCGGCCAGTTTGGCGATGGCCCGGGCCGCGGCCAGCTTCATGGCCGGCGTGATCCGGCGGGCGCCGGCGTCGAGGGCTCCGCGGAAGATGCCGGGGAAGGCCAGGACGTTGTTGATCTGGTTCGGGAAGTCGCTGCGCCCGGTGGCGACCACGGCTGCGTACTTGCTCGCGACCTCCGGCAGGACTTCCGGATCCGGGTTGGACAGGGCGAACACGATCGAGCTGTGGTTCATCAGCTTGAGGTGCTCCTCGTCCAGCTTGGAGGACGAGACGCCGACGAACACGTCGGCGCCGAGCAGCGCCTCGCCGGGCCCGCCGGTCACGCCGCGCGGGTTGCTGCGGGCGGCGAGCTGGGCCTTCTTGCTGGCCGGATCGGCGGCGATGTCCGCCCGGTCCTTGCTGATCGCGCCGCGGGAGTCCAGGAGGACGACGTCGCCGACCCCGGCGGTCAGCAGGATTTCGGCGACGGCGATGCCGGCGGCTCCGGCGCCGGAGACCACCACGCGCAGGCTCTCGAGCGTCCGGCCGGTCACCTTGGCGGCATTGGTCAGGGCGGCGAGGACCACGACGGCGGTGCCGTGCTGGTCATCGTGCATGACCGGGCAGTCCAGTGCCTCGATGAGTTTTTCCTCGAGTTCGAAGCAGCGGGGCGCGGCGACGTCCTCGAGGTTGACGGCACCGAAGCTCGGGCGCAGCCGGACGAGCGTCTCAACGATTTCGTCGACGTCGGTGGTGTTCAGGACCAGCGGGATGGAGTCGAGCTCTCCGAAGGCCTTGAACAGGGCGGACTTGCCCTCCATCACGGGCAGCGAGGCGCTGGCGCCGATGTTGCCCAGTCCCAGCACGGCCGTGCCGTCGCTGACGACAACCACGAGGCGCTGGGCCCACGTGAGCGTCTTGGCGAGCTCCGGGTTGGCGTGGATGGCGCGGCTGACCTGGGCGACTCCGGGCGTGTAGGCGATGGAGAGGTCGCGCTTGCTGGCGAGCGGGACGGTGCTGGAAATCGAAAGCTTGCCGCCCTGGTGGGATGCGAAGATCTCCTCGTCGCTGAGCACGGCTACCGTCTCGGCCGGGGAAGTGGAATCGGCGGGAATGATCGTTTCAGTGGACACGTCGTTGTCTCCTGGGACTCACCGTGGGAGCACGGCTCTTGGAAGCTCGAGCATTGGGAATGCTCAAGTTGGTCTGGCGGGGGCCTCGGCGGCGACCAGAGGTGGCGGTCGCCGGAGGAGCCCCCGGAGTTGCTGGCGTCAGCCGCCTCCGGTCCAGCAATGGTAAACATGGCATCCAGCCGGTTTTACCGCGCAGGGGCGGTGGCGGTCCGTGGTGAAACGTTTCGCCACGCTCTTAAGTGACCCAGATCACGCCTGCGCCGGAGTTTTGCGGCCTATTGGTCTAGACCAGTTACGCGGCCTGCCGGGCGCGTTGCAGGAGCGAGCAGGCCTTTTTCAGGTCCTCCTCCGCTTCGAACAGGGACAGCCGGCGGCAGCGGACGGCCTGGACCAGCCCGGTAACCGTCAGCAGCAGGACCCGGGCGACGGCGGCGTCGCCGCACGCGGCCGTCACCGCCTTTTCGGCCGTCGCGTCGATCTCGCGGAGCAGCCGTGTGGTGTCGGTGTCTTTGACGTAGACCGCCCGGTTGAGGCACTGCTCCACGGCGGGCTGCATGAGGCGCATGTGGAAGATTTCCATCACAACTCCCACGAGGGCCTGGGCCGCGACTTTTCCCTCTGCGGGCGAGCTCCCCGCGAGCAGTTCGCCCAGCTGCTTGCGGTACAGCGCCAGGACCAGCTGGGTGGCCGAGGGGAAGTAGCGGTACAGCGTCCCCAGTGGAACATCCGCCTTGGCCGCCACCTCGGAAAGAACCACCGAGTCCAGGCCCTTGCGGGCAAACCCGGCGGCTACTTCCAGGATCCGCACGTAGCGGAGCCGTTGCCGGGGCAGGGTGGGGGGAGGGGCCATCGGTGGAAGATCTGAGTGAAAGTCAGGCATCAGCAGCGTTCCGGGGGTCGTTTTTCTCGGCAACAGGGAGCGTTCCGCCCACAGCGCTGCCGCGGCAATTGCCGTCCACTATACGCCACGCAACCGGGCGTCCGGCCTGTCTACCGGGGCCGCCGGAGCCTCGGGACGGGACGGCCGGGACTCAGGCCACGCCCTTGATTTTCACCACGAACACGGCGCCGAGAAGCCCGATCACGGCGGCCGCCACATACAGCGCAACGTAGCCGCCCCACAGGGCCACAAACGGAAACGCGATGAGCGGGGCGAGTACTTGCGGCAGGGAGTTGGCGATGTTGATGACGCCGAGATCCTTGCCCCGGTTCAGCGCCGTGGGCAGCACCTCGGTGATGAGGGCGAAGTCCACCGCAAGGTAGCAGCCGAAGCCTATGCCGAGCACGGACGCCCCGACCAGCGCGCCCGGCCACGTGGGCGCGAACGCAAGAATGAGGGAAGCCGCGGCGATCACCACGGACGAGATGATGACGAGCGGCTTCCGGCGGCCCAGGCGATCGCTCAGCCGGCCGCCGATCACGCTGGTGATGATCACCATGACCGCGTACAGGCCGGTCAGGATCAGCACACCGACCTCGGGTTCGATGCCTTGGGTTTCGCGGACCCGGACGGCGTCGTTGAGGAAGAACAGCAGGTAGAGCGTGACCATGTGGTTGCCGATGTTCACCAGCAGGCGCGTCAGCCAGGCCCAGGCAAAGTCCGGATAGCGGGCCGGGGAAATCCAAAAGCCCCGCACAAAGCCGGCCAGGCTGAAAGGCGGGCGTGCCTGCGCAGGCAACGGGACGTCGTCGTTCTTGACGTAATAGAGCACGACGCCGGCGAGCAGCGCCGCCGCGGACACGACGTACCCCGCGGCGAAGTTTCCTGCGACGGCGGCGGCGATCACCGCCCCCGCCAGGATCCCGACGGTCTGGCCCATCGCGGCAAGGCCGCCGACCGTGCCGCGCTGGGGGACGGGCACCCGGTCCGGGATGGCCGCGGTGATGGCCGCGTAGGCGCCGTTGCAGCCGGCCTGGACGAGGCACCAGAGCAGCGTCATGACGGCGACAGTCGGGGCGCCCGCCAGCGCGATCAGTGCCGCGGCGCCCAGGACGGCGCCGAACAGCACCCACGGCACCCGGCGGCCCCGGCGCGACGTGGTCCGGTCGCTGAAGGCCCCGAAGAGGGGGTTGGCGACGAGCGAGACGGCCGCGCCCGCACCGGTCACGAGGGCCAGGATGGCTTCCTTGTCCGGCTCGCTGAAGGCTGCCGCCTGCTGGCCGAGGAGCACCTGGAGCGGGCCGAAGAAGGCCGCGTTGATGCCGACGTTGACCAGCACCACCCCGGCCGTCCAGACGGGCCGGACGCGGCGCTCGGGTTCGGCCAGCGCCGGCGCGGTGGTATCGGACATGCTCATGGCTCCCCCTGGAACTGACGGTCAGGCGTATGTATCAGTGCGGAGCCAGACTATCGGGACTCGGCAGATCCGTTCGTAATGTGCGAGTCTCGGGGATGAACCTGCTGCAAACCCCACCCGGCCATCCCTACCCGGCCAACACCCAAGGAGCACCCGTGAACGCTTCCGCCGTCAATACCGCAGACCTTTACGATGAGCGCGGCGAGGAGCTCGACTCCGTAGCCGTACAGTTCCAGTCCCTGGGCGGCCGCACTCACTTCAGCGGCCCGGTCCGGACCATTCAGTGCTTCGAGGACAATGCGCTGGTCAAGTCCGTGCTGGCCACTGCCGGCAACGGCTCCGTCCTGGTGGTCGACGGCGGCGGTTCGCTCCGCACGGCGCTGATGGGGGACATGATCGCGGCGAGTGCCGTCGCGAACGGCTGGGCCGGCGTCGTTATCAACGGCGCCATCCGGGACCGGCTCGCCATCGCGGCGCTGCCGCTCGGGGTCAAGGCCCTCGGCAGCAACCCGCGCAAGAGCGCCAAGGAAGGCACCGGGTCAGTTGACGTGCCGCTGGAGATCGACGGCGTGGCCATCCGCCCGTGGGCGATGATCTGGTGCGATCCGGACGGAATCCTCGTGGAACGCTGAGGAATTTCTGCTCCGGGAGGTAGTAGCGGGAACAAATGAGCCAGTAACATAGTTACTGAAAGCAACTATCAGCTTGATCCCCAACACTTCCCCTTGGAGCAGTCATGTCCAAAACCACCTCCGTGCGCGCCGCGGGAGAGGTCCTGACCCACCGTCAGACCATCACCGTCATGGTGGGACTCATGCTCGGCATGTTCCTGTCCTCGC
The DNA here is from genome assembly GCA_963810895.1 of uncultured Actinomycetota bacterium. Taxonomy (GTDB): domain Bacteria; phylum Actinomycetota; class Actinomycetes; order Actinomycetales; family Micrococcaceae; genus Arthrobacter. Next base: position 93,569 of record CAWEPM010000002.1, on the reverse strand, counting down.
TCGACCAGACGATCGTGTCCACCTCGATCTACACGATCGCAAACGACCTCGACGGCCTGTCCCTGCAGGCCTGGGCCACGACGGCCTACCTGATCACGTCCACGGTGAGCACGCCGCTCTACGGCAAGCTCAGCGACATCTTCGGACGCCGTCCGCTCTACCTCATCGCGATCCTGATCTTCCTCGCCGGCTCGCTCTACGCCGGCTCGGTCCACTCCATGACCGAGCTCGCAATCGCCCGCGGCATCCAGGGCATGGGCGCCGGCGGCCTCCTGGCCCTCGCCCTGACCATCATCGGCGACATCGTGGCGCTCAAGGACCGCGCCAAGTACCAGGGCTACTTCATGTCGGTCTTCGGCATCTCCTCCGTCCTGGGTCCGGTGATCGGCGGCGCCTTCGCAGGCACCGAGACCATCCTCGGGATCGACGGCTGGCGCTGGGTGTTCCTCATCAACCTGCCGATCGGCCTGGCCGCCCTCGCGGTGGTGTTCATGTACCTGCACCTGCCCGCCAAGCATGTGAAGCAGAAGATCGACTACTGGGGCGCCGCCGCCATCACCCTGGCGATCGTTCCGCTGCTCCTCGTCGCCGAACAGGGCCGCACCTGGGGCTGGAGCTCCGCCAACGCCTACCTCTGCTACGCACTGGGCGTTGTGGGCATCATCGCGTTCCTGCTGGCCGAACGGCGCGCCGCGGACTACGCGCTGATCCCGCTGCGGCTGTTCCAGAACATCACCTTCGGCCTGTCCTCGCTGCTGAACTTCATCATCGGCATCGGCATGTTCGGCGCCATCGCGATGCTTCCCATGTACCTGCAGCTGGTCAAGGGCCTGACCCCCACCGAGGCCGGCCTCATGATGATCACCTTCACGGTGGGCATCCTCACCGGCTCCATCACGGCCGGCCGGACCATCTCGGCGTCGGGCACGTACCGGATCTTCCCGATCCTGGGCACCGCGGTCCTGACCGCGGCCGCCGTCGTCATGGGCCTCTCGCTGGGCGTCGACACGCCGCTGTGGGTCCCGGGGGCCATCGCGGTGTTCTTCGGCCTGGGCCTGGGCTTCTGCATGCAGCCGCTGACGCTGGCCATGCAGGTCTCCGTTCCGTCGAAGGACATGGGCGTGGGCACTTCGTCCGCCGCGTTCTTCCGCTCCATGGGCGGCGCGGTTGGCACGGCCGTGTTCATCTCGATGCTGTTCAGCCTCGCCGCGGACAAGATCGCCACCGGCATGAAGGACGCCGCGCAGAACGCGGACTACCTCAAGGTGCTCAAGGACCCGGCCGTGGCCGCCGACCCCGCCAACGCCAAGCTCTACGACTTCTTCAAGAACGGCGCCAGCAACGACTCGCTGAACGACACCAGCTGGCTGCACACCGCCAACCCGACGCTGACCCGCCCCATCACCGAGGGTTTCGCGCAGTCGATCGACGCCGTGATGCTCACGGCCGCCGTCCTCACCGGCATCGCCTTCCTGATCACCTTCGCCCTGCCGAACAAGAAACTCACGGACCCGAAGGCTATCGCTCCGGCGGAGGGGGCAGCGGCCGTCGCGGCTGCGGCCCACTAGGGTCTTAGCCGCAGCGCGGCGCCTGTCCACCGGAATGTAAGCTTGCTCTCACTTTCCGGCCCCGTGACAGGCGCCGCACTGCGTCCGGTGTAAGACTGGGTAGCTGCGGCGCAGGCCGTGGACCACGAATTGCCGAGGGAGCCCTATGACGATCACGCAGGACCAGACCACCGCCAAGATCCCCCAGCGGGTGATCTGGCTGGCCGTGGCGGGCGCCGTCGGCGGCTTCCTGTTCGGCTTCGACTCGTCCGTGGTCAACGGCGCCGTCGACGCCATCAAGGAGGAGTTCGCGCTCAGCGAGGCCGTGACCGGCTTCGCCGTAGCCGTCGCCCTGCTTGGCTGCGCGGCAGGCGCCTACCTCGCCGGCAAGGTGGCCGACCGCTACGGCCGGATCCCGGCCATGAAGCTGGGCGCCCTGCTGTTCCTCGTCAGCGCCATCGGCACCGGGTTCGCGTTCGGCGTCTGGGACCTGATCTTCTGGCGCCTGGTCGGCGGCCTGGGCATCGGACTGGCCTCGGTGATCGCACCGGCCTACATCTCCGAAATCTCCCCCCGCCACGTCCGCGGACGCCTGGCCTCGCTCCAGCAGCTCGCCATCACCACCGGCATCTTCGCCGCCCTGCTCTCCGACGCCGTCTTCGCCACCACCGCCGGCGGCGCGGACCAGAACCTGTGGTTCGGCATCGAAGCCTGGCGCTGGATGTTCCTGGCCGCCGCCATCCCCGCCGTCGTTTACGGCTGGATCGCCTACACCCTGCCGGAATCCCCGCGCTTCCTGGTCTTCAAGGGCAAGGACGACGAGGCCCTCAAGGTCTTCCAGTCGATTGCCCCCGACACGGACACCGAGCGCCACCTGCGCGAGATCAAGAAGGCCATCGAGGAGGACAAGCTCGCCGGCCAGAAGGGCTCCCTGCGCGGCAAAGCCCTTGGTCTGCAGCCGGTGGTCTGGATCGGCATCATCCTCTCCGTGCTGCAGCAGTTCGTCGGCATCAACGTGATCTTCTACTACTCCACCACCCTGTGGAAGGCCGTGGGATTCCAGGAAAAGGATTCCCTCACCATCTCCGTGGCCACCGCCGTCACGAACATCCTGGTGACACTGGTGGCCATTGCGCTCGTGGACCGGATCGGACGCCGCCCCATCCTGCTCGCGGGCTCCATCGGCATGGCCCTCTCGCTGGGCACCATGGCCCTGGCCTTCGGCTCGGCCACGGTCTCGGCAACCGGCTCCGGCGACGCAATCACCCTGCCCGGCGCCTGGGGCCCCGCGGCCCTGGTCGCCGCCAACGTCTTCGTCATCAGCTTCGGCGCCTCGTGGGGCCCGCTGGTGTGGGTGCTCCTGGGCGAAATCTTCCCGTCCCGGATCCGTGCCCGCGCCCTGGGCCTGGCCGCTGCCGCGCAGTGGATCGCCAACTTCGCCATCACCCTGAGCTTCCCCGTCATGGCCGCGGCCTCGCTGCCCCTGACGTACGCCATGTACGCATTGTTCGCGGCGGCGTCGTTCTTCTTCGTGATGTTCAAGGTGCCCGAAACCAACGGCATGTCCCTTGAGCAGGCCGAGACGCTGTTCGTGCCCAAGGGCTCCGCGAAGGATGCCGCCAAGGATTGCAGCCAGGGCCTGAGTCCGGCGGCCAGGGCTAGACCACGTGCGGTTCGTGCGCCGTGAGGTAGCGTCGTCCGCCGAAGACCACGGCAATCGCGACCACCATGGCCAGCGCACCGGCGAAGAAGGGCACCTGCGGGCCGAAGTGCTCGCCCAGTTGCGCGGCGGCAAACGGCGCCAGCGCGCCGCCCATCCAGCGCACAAAGTTGTACCCGGCGGAGGCCACCGGCCGGGGTGAATCGGAAACCCCCATGGCCAGCTCCGTGTAGATGGTGTTGTTGACGCCCAGAAGCGCCCCGGAAATGACCACGAGGACCACGACGGCGGGCACCGAGTGTCCGGCGGCGAGGCCCAGACCCACAAGGTCCAGCATCAGCAGGGCCAGGGTGCCGGTGAGCACGCGGACGGCCCCGAAACGGTTCTGCAGCACCGGGGCGGCAAACACGGAGAACACAGCGACGGCGACACCCCAGCCAAAGAACACCCCGCCGATCCCGTACGCGTCCATGCCCAGGATGAAGGGCGTGAAGGCGAGGACGGTGAAGAAGCCGTAGTTGTAGAACAGGCCGCTGGCCGCCGTCGTCCTGAGTCCCTTGTGGCCCAGCGCCAGCAGCGGATCCCGGAGCCGGACCTTCCGCTCGGGCAGCGGGGTCTTGGGCAGCAGGGCGATGAGCGCGATGAACGCGGAGGCCATCAGCACGGCGGTCCCGAAGAACGGCGCGCGCCACTGCCAGCCGCCAAGAAGTGCGCCCAGGAGCGGGCCGAGGGAAATACCCAGGCCGAGGGCGGCCTCGTAGAGGATGATCGCCGTGCCGGCTCCGCCGCTCGCGACGCCGACAATCACGGCCAGCGCCGTGGCCACGAACAGGGCGTTGCCCAGCCCCCAGCCGGCCCGGAAGCCGATGAGCTCAGCCACGCTGCCCGAGGTGCCGGAGAGCGAGGCAAACACGACGATTACCGCCAGCCCGATCAGCAGTGTCCGCTTCCCGCCGATCCGGGATGAGACGTAGCCGGTGATCAGCATGGCGACGGCGGTCACCAGGAAATAGCTGGTAAAGAGCAGCGACACCTGGCTCGGCGAGGCGTCCAGGTTCTTGGCGATCGCCGGCAGGATGGGGTCCACCAGGCCGATGCCCATGAACGCGAACACCGCCGCGAGAGCCGTCGCCCACACCGCCTTGGGCTGTTTGAGTAGCGAGGCCTTCTCGGCCTCGAGGGTTTGTTCCGCTGCCGGCAGGGTGTCGGCGGGCTGGCCGTGCATGGGGCACTCCTAAATGAGGGGAAATTCGGTTGAGTATCAGCCCTGTTGCGTCGCGTTGATCCTGCCGATGACCGGGAGGGCGGCCGCGAGGGCGGCACGGTCGTCGTCCGAAAGGGACGAGAGGATGCCGGCCATGACGGCGTTGCGGCGCTCGTTGGCGGATTCGACGGCGGTGCGTCCGGCCTCGGTGAGCCTCACCCGGACGGCGCGGGAGTCGTCGGGGTCCGGCTCCCGGCGGGCGAGGCCGGCGCGCTCGAGCTTGATGATCTGTTCGGTGGCGCTCGGCACTTTGACGCCGAGGTTCCGGGCGATTTCACCCACTCGCACCCCGTAGGCGGAGGCACCACCGTCGCCGGAAGCGGATCCGGCGTCCATCAGCATCTTGAGCGTGCTGAGGTGGGCGGCGCTGAGTTCGCCGTCGGCGTCCAGGCGGCGGACCAGGTAGATGCTGTGGCGGAGGGCCTCGCGGAAATCCTGGGCGAGGGCAAGAAGGCCGGGGTCAGCCGGTTCACTGGCGTTCATAGTTAGGGAGCCTAACAGTTAGGCTACCTAACGGTCAAGGATTCTTGCGGAGTCGGGCAGGGTGAGGATGCCTCCGGCCCACGCCGCTAAGGCCAGATCCTCCCTCACCTTTCGCATGAAAATAGCGGACCCTCCCTCACCTTTCGCACCAAAAACGCAGATCCTCCCTCACCAGAGGTGAGGGAGGATCTGCATCAGTCCGTCAGATGAGGGAGCGTCACCCAAAAACCCGCACGACCTGAGGGAGCGTCACCCAAAAACCCGCACGACCTGAGGGAGCGTCACCCAAAAACCCGCACGACCTGAGGGAGCGTCGGGGCTTGGGTTTCGGGGGTTGGGGCGGGCTAGACGACCGCCTTGGCTTCCTCAATGAGGGAGGAGACCGCGGCAAAGAGCGGGTGGTCCGGCGCCAGTCCGGTGATCTTCTCCGTGGCCTCGTCCGGGGTGGACGCGGACAGGATTTTCGCGAGCTCCACGGCCTCGGCGTCGGCCGGATCGTTGAAGCGCAGGGCCGCCGCGATCGCCCCGAGCAGCGCTTCCGGGACAATCCCGCGTTCGGCCAGCTCGGCAGCCGGGCCGATGAAGCGTTCGTGCCGGCTGAGTTTGCGCAGCGGGGCGCGGCCCACGCGGGTGACGGTGTCCGGCAGGTGCGGGTTGGAGAAGCGGCCCAGGATCTTCTCGACGTAGGCCTCCTGTTCCGCCCGGTTGAAGCCGTGCTTGGCCACCAGGAGCTCCTTGGTCTCATCCAGGACGGCGCGCACGTCGGCGGCGACGTCCTGATCGGCCATGGCCTCGGAAATCTTGCCCAGGCCTGCCTCGAAACCGAAGTAGGCTGCTGCCGCGTGGCCCGTGTTCACGGTGAACAGCTTCCGCTCGATGTACGGCCCGAGGTCGTCCACGAAGGTCGCGCCCGGGATCACCGGCTCTTTCCCGGCGAACGGCGTACGGTCGATCACCCACTCGTAGAACGTCTCCACCGTGACATCCAGGCCCTGCCCGGCTTCCTGGTTGGGCACAATCCGGTCCACCGCCGTGTTGGCGAACACGGCGGCAGCGTCCAGGGATCCGGCGGCCGGATCCCATTGGGCGGCCACTTCGGATTTCAGGATGTCGGTTGCGTTGATGGCGTTCTCGCACGCCATCACCTGCAGCGGCGCCAGCCCGGCGGCACGGATCGCGATGCCCTTGGCGATCACGGGTGCCACGAACTTCAGGATGTGCGGCCCCACGGCGGTGGTGACGATGTCCGCGGTCGCGATTTCCGCGACGACGTCGGCTTCCTGGGTGCCGGAGTTCAGCGCGCGGAAGTGATCGACGGTACGGACGGCGGGGACGTCTCCGACTTCGTGGACCTGGTAGCTGTCCGCGGCAGCCAGCTGGGTGATGAGGGCATCCGCGACGTCGGCGAACACCACCTCATACCCTGCCTCGTGCAGCAACAGGCCCACGAATCCGCGCCCGATGTTCCCGGCTCCGAAATGGACAGCCTTCACTAGGAGTTGACCTTTCCGAACAGGGCCAGGACTTCATCAACCGTGGTGGCCGCCTCAAGCTGCGCCACCTGTGCCTTGTTGGTGAAGACCTTGGCGATCGAGGACAGGATCTGCAGGTGTTCGTTGTTGATGCCGGCCACGCCGACCACGAACTTCACTTCCTTGCCGTTCCAGTCGATGCCGTTCGGGTAGCGGATCACCGACACCGCGGACTTCATGATGTGGTCCTTCGCGGCGTTGGTGCCGTGCGGGATGGCGAGGTAGCTGCCCATGTAGGTGGAGACGGATTCCTCGCGCTCGTGCATCGCGTCCAGGTATCCGGAGTCGACGGCGCCGCGGTCCAGCAGGAGCTGCCCGGCCTCGTCGATCGCGGCGTCCCGCGTGGTTGCGGTGCCGCTGAGGACCACGCTTTCGGCCACGAGGATGCCCGCGGGACCGGCCTCGACGTCCGCGGGGGCTTCCGCAGTGGCTTCCGGCGTGCCGCCGACCGCGGCAGGGGCTACGGCCGTGGCGCCGGCGGCGGCCTCTCCCCCGTCCGTGTTGCTGACCCTGACCAGCTCCACGATCTCGTCATAGCGGGGGCTGTTCATGAAGTTGTCCACGGACACATGCACGGCGCTGGCGGTCGCGGGCTTGGCCCGCTCGGTCAGGTCCTGGTGCGTGATGACGACGTCGTACGTGTCACTGAGGTTGGCGATTGCGGAGTTCGTGACCTTGACCTCCGGGAACCCGGCGGCCTTGATCTTGTTGCGGAGCACCGAGGCGCCCATCGCGCTGGAGCCCATGCCGGCGTCGCAGGCGAAGACGATGTTCTTGATCGGGGTCGCGAGGACGGCGACGCCGCTGGCACCCACGCCCTCACCGATCAGGGCCGCGGAAACCGAGCTCTTCTTGCCCTTCAGAGCCTCCATCCGGTGCGTGGCCTGGTCGAGGTCGTCTTCCGCGGGTGCCTTGCTGGCCTTCAGGATCACCGAGGCGATGAGGAAGGACACCGTGGTGGCGAACAGCACGGAGAGCGTCACACCGACGTAGCTGTCGCGTGCGGTTGAGGCATAGACCGCGATGATGCTGCCCGGGGCTGCCGGGGACCGGAGTCCGGCGCCGGTGACCACGAGCGTGAAGATACCGGTCATGCCGCCGCCGATTGCGGCGAAGATCGTCATCGGCTTCATCAGGACGTACGGGAAGTAGATCTCATGGATGCCGCCGACGAACTGGATGACCGCCGCGCCCGGCGCGGACGCCTTGGCCAGACCCTTGCCGAAGAAGGAAAAGGCGAGCAGGATGCCGAAGCCCGGACCGGGATTGGCTTCGAGCAGGAAGAGGATGGACTTGCCCTGCTCGAGCGCCTGCTGCGTACCCAGAGGGGTGAGGATGCCGTGGTTGACGGCGTTGTTCAGGAACAGGACCTTCGCGGGTTCGATGAAGATGCTGGTGAAGGGCAGCAGGCCGTTGACGACGAGGAATTCGACGACGGCGCTGGCGCCGTTGCTGAACGCCTTCACCACCGGGCCGACCACCAGCATGCCGACGACCGCCATGATGGCGGCCAGGATGCCGGCCGAGAAGTTGTCGATCAGCATTTCGAAGCCGGGCTTGACGCGGCCTTCCCAGATCTTGTCGACCTTCATCATGAGCCAGGCCGTGAGCGGGCCCAGCATCATGGCGCCGATGAACATGGGGATGTCGGTACCGACGATCACGCCCATCGTGGCCACCGCACCCACCACGCCCCCGCGCACCCCGTAGACCATCCGGCCGCCGGTGTAGCCGATCAGGAGCGGGAGCAGGTACGTGATCATCGGCCCGACAAGCTTGGCGAGCTCCGCATTGGGGAAGAAGCCCGCCGGGATGAAGAGCGCCGTGATGAAGCCCCACGCGATGAACGCGCCGATGTTGGGCATGATCATTCCGGACAGGAACGTCCCGAATTTCTGGACGTGTACCCGCACGCTGGTCTTTGGTTTCGCAACTGTCTCTGTTGCCATGTGAATTCCTAACCGTCGTTCCCGCTGCTTTGCAGGATGGTCCGATAATTTCGCCGAGCTAGCTGTTGGAGCTGGTGGAGATCCGGTGGAGCCATTCGAGGAAGAGCTTGAGTTCCGAACTGGAGAGCTGGTCCGAGTGGGACGCCTGGAGTGCCGCGTTCAGTGCGATAGCCGCCACAACCACCGAGGATTTTCCGTCGTCTGCAGATCCGTTGTTCCGGGCCTGTTCCGTGGAAACCGCAAAGATCATGGCGTCGCGGGTCATGGTGGACAGCTCGAGGTTGCGCTCGGGCACCTTTTCCGCGATCAACATGAGGGTCACGCCCACGTTGGCCGCCAGGATGGACCTGGCCGCCTCCTTGGGCGGGACGTTGAGCTGGCCGGAGACGGCCGCCTTGTTGAGCATCTCCTCCATGAGGGCCTCGGCATCGGCGACGATCGCCGGACGGCTCTCAGGGCGGATATTGCCAAACATGACGAGGTAGAGTTCCGGCTGTTTCAGCCCGAACTGGACATGGTTGTCCCACATCCTCCGGATGTCCTCCAGCGGCTGGCCAGAGGGCGCGAAGTCGCGTTCGCCCGCGACATATTCGTCAAAACCAGCTGCGACGACGGCGTCGAACAGCCCTTCCTTGTCGCCAAAGTGGTGGTACAGGGTCGGTGCCGTAACACCGGCCAGCTGAGTGATCTGGCGGGTCGATACTGCGGATCCGCCGGAGTTGGCCAGCAGCTCGGCGGCGGCGCGAAGCAGCCGGGCTTTGGGTGGTAGCTGGCCATCGATACTCATAACCGCTACCCTAGCACCTATAGCAACGCTATATGAACTACATCACATACAATTTTCGCAGGTGCCGTGATCCGCCGCTGACGTAGCCGTCAGCCGCAGGCAGAAATGATCAGCAGGATCAGCTGCGGCACCTGGATTACCGGCTTAGTGGCCACTGGCCTACGACAGAGAATGAGGACCTTCAGTGCAGAACTTCCCAGGAGTAGGCGTTAGCCCCGGCCGCATCATCGGCACCGTCCGGCAGATGCCCAAACCGATCAGCGAACCGCCCGCCGGAGAGCAGCTGCCCGCCGGCGTTACGGCGGAAGAGGCGACGGCGGCGCTGAAGGCCGCGGCGAAGGCGGTCCACGACGAGCTCAAGGCCCGCGCCGACACCGTCAGCGGCGACGGCAAGGCCGTCCTCGAGGCCACGGCCCTCATGGCCACCGACACCATGCTGCTCAAATCCGCCACCAAACTGATCGGCCGCGGGAGCTCCGGGCAGCGGGCCATCTGGGAAGCCGGCGCCTCCGTCTCGGAAATGCTGCACAACCTGGGCGGCTACATGGCCGAGCGCGCCACCGACGTCCTCGATGTCCGGGCCCGGATCGTGGCGGAACTGCGCGGCGTCCCCGCGCCGGGCATTCCCGTCTCCGCAACGCCGTTCATCCTCATCGCCGAGGACCTGGCCCCGGCCGACACCGCCACCCTGGATCCGGAAAAGATCCTGGCCCTGGTCACCGCCGGCGGCGGTCCGCAGTCCCACACCGCCATCATCGCCCGCTCGCTGGGCCTGCCCGCGGTGGTTGCCGCCGTCGGTGTCGACGAGCTCGACGACGGCACCGAGGTGTACGTGGACGGTGCGGCCGGGCTCATCACTGCTGACCCGGATGAGTCCCAGCGGGCGGCCGCGGCCCACTGGGCCGCCACGGCGTCGCTGCTGTCCGCCTTTGACGGAACGGGCACGACGGCGGACGGCCACCTCGTTCCGCTCCTCGCCAACGTCGGCGGGGCCAAGGACGCCGTGGTCGCGGCCGGCCTGAACGCCCAGGGCGTGGGCCTGTTCCGCACCGAGTTCTGCTTCCTGGAACGGGACACCGAACCGACGGTGGAGGAACAGGCCGCCGCCTACAAGGGCGTCTTCGATGCCTTCCCGGGCAAGAAAGTGGTGCTCCGCACGCTCGATGCCGGCGCGGACAAGCCGCTGCCGTTCCTGACCGACGCCACCGAACCCAACCCGGCCCTGGGTGTCCGCGGTTACCGGACGGATTTCACCACACCGGGAGTCCTGGAGCGCCAGCTGCAGGCGATTGCCCTGGCCGAGAAGTCGTCCGAGGCCGACGTCTGGGTGATGGCTCCGATGATTTCCACCGCGGAGGAGGCAGCCCGTTTCGCCTCGCTGTGCGCCGCGGCCGGGATCAAGACGCCCGGCGTCATGGTGGAGGTCCCGTCGGCCGCCCTGACGGCAGAGGCCATCCTGCGCGAGGTCGGCTTCGCTAGCCTGGGCACCAACGACCTCACCCAGTACGCCATGGCCGCCGACCGCCAGCTCGGCCCGCTTGCCGCCCTGAACACCCCCTGGCAGCCGGCCGTGCTGCGGCTCGTGAGACTGACGGTGGAGGGTTCGGCGGCCGAGGGCCACAACAAGCCCGTCGGCGTGTGCGGCGAGGCCGCCGCGGACCCGGCCCTCGCCGTCGTCCTCACCGGCCTGGGCGTCACCACCTTGTCCATGACGGCGCGCTCCATCGCGGCCGTCGCCGCCGTGCTGAAAACCGTCACCCTGGCCGAGGCGCAGGAGCTGGCCAAGCTGGCGCTGTCCGCGCCGAGCGCCACGGAGGCCCGGGCCTGGGTCAGGGCCAAGCTGCCGGTCCTGGAGGACCTTGGACTGTAACCGGTTGTTGTAACCGGGGGTCCGTCGGCCGGCCCGCCGACGGACCCGCCGCTACGACGCTGCCGTTAGGATGCACTCATGGCACTGATAGCTCCCCGGGTGACGGCCGGCCTCCCGGCCGAGGACGCGCAGAAACTCAAGTACGCCCTCGACGGCAGCCACGACATCACGGTGTTCGTGGACGGCACCGTCCACCGCCTGCCGCCGGCGGCGCGGGACGCCGTCGTCGATTTGCTGGGCCGCTTCAGCCGCGGCGAGGCCGTCACGGTCAGCAGCGTCGAGGAGATGCTCACGACCTCCCGCGCCGCGGAGCTGGCAGGGATCTCGCACACGTATCTGCGGAACATGACCGACCGCGGCGAGATCCCGGTGGAATACCGGGGAACGCACCGGCGGATCCGGCTGGCCGACATCATGGCGTGGCTCGAAACGCAGAAGAAGCCAAACGCAGAGGAAGAATAGTGCGGGCGCGGGGGCGCCGGCCGGCCAGGATGACGACGGCCCAGATGCTTCATAAACAGCTGCTTCATGAAGCGGTGATAAGGATCAAGCAACGATCGCGCCCCCGCGCGGAAACGCGGATCGGCCGCGGGTTAAACTTCAATGGTGGGTAAATTCAGAGGATGGCACATCGTGGCAGGCATCGCCGCCATGGTGCTCGCCGGCATCTTCGGAACCGCCATGGGCCTGAACAACACCGCCACCTATATGGCCAGCGGCGTCGCCTTCGTTGCGGTGTCGCTCTGGGTGGACAGCCGGATTTCCCGCCGACGGAGCGCCGCCCGCGGATCCGCGCCTGACGCCGGCGGGTCCCGTCACGACGCCGGACCGGCCCTCGACGCCGACGCCTCCAAGCGCGAGATCTAGCCCGAAGGCTAGAAATCCGGCTCTAATTCAGGGGCTAAATCCGCGGCCGGGCCGCCCAGCGCCGCGCCTTGAGCGCGGCATGAAGTTCCAGCCGCGCCATTCCCTTGAGCGGGTCCACGCCCAGCAACTGGCGGATCCGGCCGAGCCGGTTGTAGATGCTGCTCCGGTGGAGGTGCAGCTTGGTCGCGACTTCCTGGACCGAGCCGTCGTTGTCGTAGAACAGCTCCAGCACGGGCAGCAGCTCGTGGTTGCGGTCATGGTCCTCGAGGAGGCGGAAATACACCGATCCCGCGTCCGCCCAGGCCCCCGCCCCGCCGCCGGCCGACGCCAGGAGCTGGTAGACGCCGGTGGCCCGGCAGTCGACGAGCTCGCCCAGCTGCGGATCCACTGCCGCCGCCTGGGCCGCCTGCCGTGACTGCCGGTACGCCTCGGCGAGTTGTCGCGGCTTCGCGAACCCCTCGCTCGTGCCCAGGATGATCCGCCGGACCGTGCGTCCGGAGCGTTTGGCCAGTTCCAGCTGGTAGTGGACCAGCACCTGGGCGTGGTCCGCCCGCCCGGTGGACTCCTTGAAGAGCACCACCGCGTGGGTTTCCGTGCCGGCGCTGAACAGTGCGGCGTCCACACCGATGGTGGCCTGCAGTGCCGCGGAGCGGTGGATGAGCGTGTCGGCGATGGGATCCGATCCCCCGGCCCAGCCGTCCGCGTCCAGGACGGTCACCAGCTGCCAGGGCCCCTTGCCCTGGACTTCTTTCCAGCCCGCCACGGCCGCCACCGCATTGGCCTCGCCGGCGCAGGCGGCCAGGAACTCCTGTTCGCGGCGGCGGCGGAACTCGGACTCGGCCGTGTTGGAATCCAGCAACAGGGAGGACAGCTGCTCCAGTTCCCGCGCCACGTCCGACAACTGGGCGAGAACGGACGCGCCGCTTGGTTCCTCGGCGTCGAGCTGGACCCACAGGTACCCCACCCGGAAGCCACGCACCAGCAGCGGCACGCACACGCGGCCCAGCATGCCGAGGTCGGCGTTGGCCGGCACGACGACCGGCCGGACCGCCGTCGCAATTCCGTGGGAGAGCTGCCACGCAATGACGTCCATCGGGACGCGCTTGCTGAGCAGGAAGTTCACCCGGACGCGGTCCGCCTGCGACTGGTTGGAGCTGTAAGCCAAGAGCAGTCCGTCGAGGTCCTCGAGGGAGAGACCGCGGCCCAGCCGCTGTGCCACCTGCTCCACGAGCTGCTCCACGTCCTGCTGCTGCATCCTGCCAGACTACTGCCCCGGTACGCCGCGCTGCGAATAAGCCCGGACGGACACGAGCCGACACCTGACGCCTGCGCCTTCGACAAATGTCTATTCGAGGATTTGAAAAACCCCGGAATGACGCGGATCGCGCCGTTCGGCCTGCAGCGACTCCTGTCGCCTGCCTCACAGCGGGATCTATTCTGGAAGTACGAAATCCCCCGCTCATCCAGGCCCATGAGGCCGCCAGCACTGGAGCCAAAAAATGATCATCGGTGTCCCCAAAGAGATCAAGAACAACGAATTCCGCGTCGCCATCACGGCAGCGGGCGTCCACGAATTCCGCACCCACGGCCACGTGGTCCTCGTAGAGCGCGGCGCGGGCCTGGGCTCGGGCATCACGGACGAGGAATACGCGATCGCCGGCGCCGAGATCGTCGCCGAAGCCGACGACGTCTGGGGCCGCGCGGACATGGTCATGAAGGTCAAGGAACCGGTCAAGGCTGAATACCACCGCTTCCGCAAGGGCCTGATCCTCTTCACCTACCTGCACCTGGCCGCCGAGCCGGAACTGACCCAGGAACTGATCAACTCCGGCGTCACCGCCATCGCCTACGAGACCGTCCAGGAAGGCCGGTCCCTGCCGCTGCTGGCCCCGATGTCCGAGGTTGCCGGCCGCCTGTCCGTACAGGTGGGCGCAACCTCCCTGATGGCCCCGGCCGGCGGCAAGGGCGTGCTGCTGGGCGGCGTTCCCGGCGTCCGTCCGGCCAAGGTGGTTGTCCTGGGCGCCGGCGTTGCCGGCACCAACGCCGCAGCCATGGCCCTGGGCCTCGGCGCGGATGTCACCATCCTGGACATCAACATCAACCGCCTCCGCGAACTCGATGCCCAGTACCAGGGCCGCCTGAAGACCGTGGCCTCGAACAAGTACGAGATCGAGAAGTCCGTGGTCGACGCCGACCTCGTGATCGGCTCGGTGCTGATCCCCGGCGCCAAGGCCCCGAAGCTCGTCACCAACGAGCTCGTGTCCCGGATGAAGCCCGGCTCCGTGCTGGTGGACATCGCCGTGGACCAGGGCGGCTGCTTCGAGGACACCCACCCCACCACGCACCAGGAACCGACGTACAAGGTCCACAACACGATCTTCTACTGCGTGGCGAACATGCCCGGCGCCGTGCCGAACACCTCCACCTACGCGCTGACCAACGTCACGCTGCGCTACGCCGTGTCCCTGGCGAACCTGGGCGTCAAGGCTGCCTTCGAGCGTGACGCGGCCCTGGCCGCCGGCCTGAACATCGCCGCCGGCAAGGTTGCCCACCACTCCGTGTCCGAGGCGCACAACCTGCCCCTCGTCGCCGACTGGCACCAGCTGGTCTCCGCGTAACAACCGCGTAGCACCCGCCTGCAGTCAGCATCGGCTGCTCCGTAACCGCCCTTTTGGACCCCCAAAACGGCAGTTACGGAGCAGTCGATTGCTGTTTAAGCCCGGTCAGTGAAGCCCGTCAGTGAAGCCCGTCAGGCCAGGCCTCCGTTAAACCAGGGACCGGGCCTGCTCGATGAGCTGAAGCACCTCGACCGGGCCCGCGGGGTCGACGGGGACGGGCAGCGCCGAGGCCGCACCGCCGTCGGCGATCTTGGCCGCCAGGATCCGGTAGAACTCCGGGTAGGCGCCCCGCTCGGTGGGCAGCCGGTCCAGGTGCCCGTCGCGTCCCAGCAGCCCGGCCCAGTCCGGGTCCTCGACGCCGTAGCCCGCGTCCAGCGGGCTGCCGCCGGCCACAATGTAGGGCTCCTGCGGGTCCACGCCGTGCTTGGTGAATCCGCCCCCGCTGCCCAGGATGCGGTAGCGCGGACCCTGCTGGGCGCAGAGCATGTTCATCCAGAGGTGGCTGGTCACCCCGGAACTGTGCCGCAGGGCCACGAAGACGTCGTCGTCGACCTTCTGTCCCGGCCGCCGGGTCTCCAGTTCCGCGTGCGTCACCGTGGCCGGCCCGAAGAGCTGCACGGCCTGGTCAATCAGGTGGGTGCCGAGGTCAAACAGCACGCCGCCGCCGTCGTCCGCCGTCGCGGCCGCCTTCCATGCCTTGGGGACGTCGGGGGACCACCGCTCAAAGCGGGACTCAAACCGGGTCACCGTGCCGAGGACTCCGCTGTCCAGCAGCCCGCGGACCGTGAGGAAGTCGCCGTCCCAGCGCCGGTTCTGGAATACCGTGAGCACCCGGCCCAGCCGCGCGGCGAGGTCGATGAGTTCCTGCCCCTCGGCGCTGCGTACGGCGAAGGGCTTGTCGACGACGACGTCGAGGCCGGCCTCCAGTGCGGCTTTCGCGAGCGGATAGTGGGTGGCCGGCGGCGTGCCGAGCACCAGCAGGTCCAGCTCGCCGGCGAGCTCCAGGATGTCGGCCGGGGTGTCGACGATCCTGGCCGCGGGGTAGCTGGACGCGGCGGCGGACTTCCTGCCGGCGTCGGACGTGGAGATGGCATCCAGCGAATAGGCCGGGTTTGCGGCGATGAAGGGGGCGTGGAAGACGCTGCCCGAGAGGCCGAAGCCGGCGACGGCGGTGCGGATGGGCCGGGCTGAATCGTTGGTCATGGTGCCTAGGCTACCGCCCGCCCTGCCGGTTGGACCCTGTTGACTGGACCCTGCCGGTTAGGCTCCGCCCACAACCCGGGTGACGAGTTCCCGCCAGGTTTCCGCGAGCCGCTCGGGCGCGATCCCGTGCACGCCGACTGCATGCAGCAACAGTTCCGGCTCCAGCGCCGCCCCCAGGGCCGACGCCATGAGCCAAGGGTCCGCCGTCACGCCGGCCTCGCGCAGCAGCATCTCCAGGTGCCGGTGCCAGAGGACGGCAGGCGGGACATCGAACCTGTTGTAGACCGACGCGTCGGCGGCCCGGGCCAGCTCCCCGAATTCCAGGATCCAGGAAATCCGCGCGGCACCCACGGCGATGAGTCGTTCCAGGGGCGGCGCACCGGGACCCACCGGGGGCGGACCGAACATGAACCGGCCCTGGAACTCGGCCTCGGCATCGCTCAGGAGCGCCATCATCAACCCGGCACGGCTGCCGAACCGCCGGAAGACCGTCCCTTTCCCGACGCCGGCGCGCTGCGCCAGCCGGTTCATCGTGAGCGCGTCGGCGCCGGATTCCTCAACGATTTCCCGGGCGGCGCAGAGCAGCAGCTCCCTGTTGCGCGCCGCGTCGCGGCGCTCGGACTCTGCCGCAGGCCCGGCGGCGTGCCCGGCGGCACGCCCGCTCCCGGACTGGGCACCGGGACGGATGGGGATGAGGCTCACATCGCTGATTGTAGCGCCTAGGAATATAACCGGACCGCAGTCCGTTTAGCATGGGTGAAGGCCCCCCAAGCCTCCACGACCCGCCAGTCGTCGGAATCATCCGGCGGCGTGATGCATAGGAGTACCCATGTCCAAGAAGACCGTCCTCGCCCTCGTCGGCAGCCTGCGTGCCGGCTCCACCAACCTCCAGCTGGCCGAGGCCATCCAGCTCAACGCCCCGGAGCAGGTGAACGTGGTCATCCACGAGAGCCTCGGCAACATCCCGTTCTACAACGAGGACCTCGACATCGAGGGCCAGGTCCCCGAAGCCGCGGCCGCCCTCCGTGCCGCTGCCAACGACGCCGACACCATCCTGCTGGTCACGCCGGAACACAACGGCACCGTCCCGGCATCGCTGAAGAACGCCATCGACTGGCTGTCCCGCCCGTTCGGCGCCGGCGCCCTCGCCGGCAAGCCCACCGCGGTCGTGGGCACCGCCTTTGGCCAGTTCGGCGGCGTGTGGGCCCAGGACGAGGCCCGCAAGGCTGTCGGCATCGCCGGCGCCCAGGTCCTCGAGAACGTCAAGCTGGCAGTCCCCGGCTCCATGGTCCGCTTCGCCGAGGTCCACCCCAAGGACGACGCCGAAGTTGTCGAGCAGATCAAGGGCGTTTTCGACGCGCTGGCCGCAGCCCCCGCCGCGGAAGCAGCCTAGCCCCGCCGCACCCCGCCACCCCGGAAGCCCCC
The DNA here is from genome assembly GCA_963810895.1 of uncultured Actinomycetota bacterium. Lineage (GTDB taxonomy): Bacteria > Actinomycetota > Actinomycetes > Actinomycetales > Micrococcaceae > Arthrobacter. Next base: position 76,364 of record CAWEPM010000002.1, on the reverse strand, counting down.
GTCAGCATGCGCCTGCCGGGGGCTTCTGGCTCTCCGGACCACTCAGCGCGGGGAGTCGGCGGGCCTTCAGCGGGCGGAAGTTTGGAAACAATCGTTTCCCCCCGGGCAACATGGGTAGTATCCTTGGGACTGTGACCCACGAAACACTTGATGCCGCCGCAGCAGTACTTCCGGCCGAGGCCATTGACGCAATCGAACGTGCGGCTACGTCCGCCCACCGCCACGAGATCCTCTTCTCGGAGCGCGCAGCAAATATCAAACAGTCGGCCGTCCGGGACGTCTTCGACATCTCTATGCGCCCCGGCCTGGTCTCCCTCGCCGGCGGAAGCCCCTACCTGCAGTCCCTGCCGCTGGAACGCCTGGGCCAGACCGCCGCGAAGATCATCGCCGAGCAGGGCATGACCGCCCTGCAGTACGGCGGCGGCCAGGGCACCGAGGAACTCCGCACCCAGATCTGCGAGGTCATGGCGGCAGAAGGAATCCTCGACGCCGACCCCGCGAACATCGTGATCACCGCCGGTTCGCAGTCCGCGCAGGATGTGGCCACCAAGGTCTTCTGCAATCCGGGCGACGTGGTCCTCGCGGAGGACCCCACCTACGTGGGTGCCCTCAACACGTTCGAGGCCTACCAGGTGCAGGTCGAAACCGTGGCGATGGACGGGGACGGCATCATCCCGGACCTGCTGGAGGCGAAGATCGCCGCCCTCCAGACCGCCGGCAAGAACATCAAGTTCCTCTACACCATCCCCAGCTTCAACAATCCGTCCGGCATCACCCTCTCGGCGGAGCGGCGGCAGGCGGTCGTCGATATATGCCGCCGATCGAATATCTTGGTGCTGGAGGACAACCCGTACGGCCTGCTCCGCTTCGACGGCAAGCCGCTGACCCCCTTGCGGGCAGCCAACCCGGACGACGTCATCTACATGGGGTCCTTCTCGAAGATCTTCGCCCCCGGTCTGCGGATCGGCTGGGCCCTCGTCCCGGCCCACCTGCAACGCCGCTACTACCTGGCGTCTGAGGCCGTCACCCTGTGCCCGCCGACGCTGAACCAGATGCTCGTGTCCGCCTATCTGCGCGACTACGACTGGCGCGGCCAGATCGAGACTTACCGCGGGCTGTACCAGGAACGCTGCGAGGCAATGCTTGCCGCCCTGGCCGACTTCATGCCGGAGGGCCTGAGCTGGACGCGCCCCGACGGCGGCTTCTTCGTATGGGTCACCCTGCCCGAGGGCGTGGACACCTACCCGTTGCTGAGGAAGGCCATCGACGCCGGCGTCGTCTTCATCCCGGGAGCGGCATTTACACCTTCGGACGACCCCTCGAACAAGATCCGGCTGGCGTTCAGCGCCGTGCCGCCCGAAGCGATCCGTGAGGGCGTGCGGCGGCTCGCGCCGGTCCTGCGGGAAGCGGTCGAGGCGTTGTAGCCTGAGTCACCAGTACGGTTTGTTAGCAGGGCTCGTTGAACAGGGTTTGTTAAACTAGAGGAGCGGTCCATGACCGGAATTATCGTTGTCGGCGTCGACGGCAGTGAGACTGCCCTGCGGGCGGCGCACACCGCGCGCGACCTCGCAGCTTCGATAGGGGCCACCCTTCATGTGGTCAGCGCCTTCGACAGCGACAGGACCCAGGTCATCGCCAGCGGCGGTGACAAGTGGATCGTCTCCGACGCCGGGAACGCGGAGGAGGTTGCGCGGACGGTCGCTGACGGCCTGCGCCGCCCCGACACCAATGTCACCTACGCCGCCGCCCGGGGCAAGCCTGCCGAGGCCCTGATCCGGGAAGCCGAACGGACCGGTGCCCGGATGATTGTGGTCGGCAACCGCCGCATGCAAGGGATCGGCCGCGTCCTGGGGAGCGTTGCGAACAGCGTGGCCCACAACGCCCCCTGCGACGTCTACATCGCCAAGACCGACGCCGACTAGGCCCCTACAGCTTCCCGGGAACCGCGGCCGGCTCTGCGTCTGTTTCTGCGTCTGGTTCCGCGGCTAGGTCTGCGGTCTTGAGCATCCGCCGCAGGATCTTTCCTGAGGCGGACTTCGGCACGGCCTCGATGAACTCCACGCGGCGGATCTTCTTGAACGGCGCCACCTTGGCCGCCACGAAGGCCATGACGGCGCCCTCGTCCAAGGCGTCGCCGTCGGGGCCGGGCTGGCGCACCACGAACGCCATGGGCACTTCCTGGCCGTCGGCGTCGAGGGAGCCGATCACCGCGGAGTCGGCAATGCCGGGGTGGGTCAGGAGCAGCGCCTCGAGCTCCGCCGGGGCGATCTGGTACCCCTTGTACTTGATCAGTTCCTTGAGCCGGTCCACGATCGTCACAACCCCGTCCGCCCGAACCGTGGCGATGTCCCCGGTGTGCAGGAAGCCGTCCTCGTCCAGGGTGTCCGCAGTGTCCTCCGGCCGGTTGAGATAGCCGAGCATCACGTTCGGCCCGCGGCACAGCAGGTGCCCCGGCGCACTCGTTCCTTCCGCGGGAACCGGGATGTCCTCCCCCGTGGCCGGATCCACAAGGCGGCACTGCATGTTGGGCACCGTGTACCCCACGGAGCTGACGGGCACGTCGCGGCCCTCACGCGGAATGAGGTGCGACACGGGGCTCATCTCGGTCATGCCGTAGCCCTGGAGCACCCGGCAGCCGAGGCGTTCGGCCAGACGGGTGCCGAGCTCCCCGTCCAGCGGCGCCGCGCCGGAAAGGGCGGTGTGCACCGAACTGAGGTCGTACTCGGCAACCAGCGGGTGCTTGGACAGCGCCACGGCCACCGGCGGGGCGATGAACAGGTAGCTGCACCGATGGTCCTGGATGATCCGCAGGAACTCGGGCAGATCGAACCTGGGCATCGTCACCAGCCGGGCCCGCTGGCGCAGTGCGAGGTTCAGCAACACGGTCAGCCCGTAGATGTGGAAGAACGGGAGCAGCGCCAGGAGCCGGTCCTCGGGGCCGACGTCGAGCAGCCCCCGGGACTGTTCCACGTTGGCGATCAGATTCCGGTGGCTGAGCATGACGCCCTTGGGCCTGCCCGTGGTTCCGGACGAGTAGGGCAGCACGGCCACATGCGTGGCGGGATCGAATGAGACGCGGGGCGCCGGCGCGCCTGCGGCGAGCAAGTCGCCCAGCGACGGGTGGCCGTCGGCGCCGTCGAGCACCACGAGCCGCGCGGCGGGGATGCCGGTCCGTTCGGCGGCCTCCCGGGCGGCCGGCAGCAGCGCCGAGACGGTGAAGAGCCAGCCCGCGCCGGCGTCGGTGAGCTGGTTGGCGATCTCGTCCGCCGTGTACAGGGAGTTGATGGTGGTGACCGTGGCGCCGGCCCGCAGCAGGCCGTGGAAGACGGTGGCGAAGGCGGGGATATTGGGGCACAGGATGGCCGCCACGCCGTGCACGCCGAGGCCCTGGGCGGCCACGGCCCCGGCGAGGGCCTCGATCTGGCCCCGCAGCGAACGGTAGGTGGTTTCCGCACCGCTGACGCCGTCGACGATCGCGACCCGGTCCAGGTCCTCCTCTGCCAGAGAGCCGAAGAGGTAGTCGTAAATACCGAGATTGGGAACATCGACGTCGGGGTACGGGCTTGAAAACACGCAACATCTCCTTTGATCCGCGTCCGCCGGGCCGGCGGCGGCTGGTGCCACTCTAGTGCCGCGGCGCGCCTGGCGGACAGGACGGCACGGACTTGATGAGCATCACCCCGTCCCGTGGGCAGCCTCACCACCAGACGGCGGCCCGGGACGGCCAGGCTCAGTAAAATGGGAAGTGCCCTGCGATGGTGCGGACATCCGAGAACCCACCTACCAGAGGAACCCCATGATCACTCTTCAGCGCCGCCAGCTGGTTGGCCACGACATCCTGCTGGCCCGTCACGGCAACCACATCAGCACCATGCGCGTGGACCGCGGTGCCGGCCGCGTGATCGCTTTCCTGGATGACGGATCAACCGACAGCGCCCCCAATCTGATCATGCCGGGCCTGCGCATGCCCGACACCGTGCGCAGCGTGCTCCGCGAGGACTGGAAGTTCCTCACGGCGGTCAGCGCGTGCAGCGTGGGACTCGCGGGCCTGATGTTCGCCGCCTCGGCCGCCCTGGCCGGCATGAGCGGCGATCCCGCCCTGGCCCAGCTATTGACCGCGTACTCGGGAAACTGAGCCGTCCGGCATATTGGCCTGATACCGACGGAACCCCGCCGCTGAAACGTTCAGCGGCGGGGTTCCGGCGTTTTCGGGGCTGGTCCCGGGCTCGTTTTGAGGCTAGTCCAGCAGCAGGGCCGGCTCTTCCAGGATGGCGGCGACGTCGGCCATGAACCGGGCCGACAGGTCCCCGTCCACCACACGGTGGTCGAAGGAGCCGCCGAGGGTGGTGATCCAGCGCGGAATGACTTCGCCGTCCAGGACCCAGGGCTTTTGCTTGATGGTGCCGAACGCCACGATCGCGACCTCGCCCGGGTTGATGATGGGCGTGCCGGTATCGATCCCGAGGGCGCCGATGTTGGTCACGGTGAGCGTGCCGCCCTGCATCTGGGCCGGCTGCGTCTTGCCGGCCCGCGCCGTGGTGGCGAGCTCGTTCAGGGCCAGGGCCAACTGCTTGAGCGAAAGATCCTGGGCGTTCTTGATGTTCGGCACCATCAGTCCGCGGGGGGTGGCGGCCGCGATGCCCAGGTTCATGAAGTGCTTGACGTGGATCTCCGCGGAATCGCTGCCGTCCGGGTTGTCCACCCACGTGGCGTTGACGCTCGGGTTGCGCGCCGCGGCCCAAATGACGGCCTTGGCCAGGATCAGCAGCGGGGAGACCTTGATGCCTTCGAAGTCGCGGGAGGCCTTCAGGCGCTTGACGAATTCCATGGTGCGGCTGGCGTCGACGTCGACAAAGATGCTGACGTGCGGCGCCGCGAAGGCCGATTCGACCATGGCCTTTGCGGTGGCCTTGCGGACCCCCTTGACCGGGATCCGCTCGATCCGCTGGTCCTGCGGGCGGCCGGACTTGCCCCAGAACGAATCCGCCTTGTCCACCTCGGCGTCGCGCTGGGCCTGGTAGCTCACCAGGTCCTCACGCGTCACTTCACCGCGGGCGCCGGTGGGCACGACGTCGGCCAGGTTGATGCCGAGGTCCCGGGCGATCTTGCGGACCGGAGGCTTGGCCAGCACTTTGCCGACCAGGCCGCTGATGGCACCGCCCAGCGTGGGGCGCAGGTCACCGGCGCCGGCGGGGCCTGCGGCCTCGTCAGCGGGGCGGCCGACGGTGGCCGGGTTGATCCAGATGTCGTGGGACTCCACCCCGACGTGCTCGGCCACCGGGGCGGCAGCGCCGGTGCCTGCCGCGGCGGCCGGGGCCTCGTGACCCGGCGCCGAAGGGGCCGAAGGGGCCGATGATGCGGAAATCCGCCGCCGGCGCTTGACGGCGTCGGCCTTGGGTCCGGAGCCCACCAGCGGGCCGCCGGCCGGGCGGCCAGCCTGTTCGCCGGCGTCGGACGTGTCGGCCTGCAGAGTGCCGTACATGGGCGCCGCAACAGCGGGCGCCGGGGTGGCCGGCGCAGCCGGTTTTAGGGCAGCGGGCGTTGGGCAGCGGGCGCGTCACTGACGCTGATGATCGGCGTGCCGACCTCCACGGTGACTCCCTCGGGAACCAGCAGTTCGGTGACCGTTCCCGCGAAGGGCGAGGGCAGTTCCACGAGGGACTTGGCGGTCTCGATCTCGCACAGGACGTCATTGATGGCCACGGTGTCGCCGGCTTTGACCTTCCAGGCGACGATTTCGGCCTCCGTCAGCCCTTCGCCGACGTCCGGGAGGTTGAACTTGTTAAGCGTCATGGGTCCTCGTTAGTACGCGAGGGCGCGGTCCAGCGCCTCAAGGATGCGGTCGATGTCCGGCAGGTAGTCTTCTTCGACCTTGGCCACGGGATAGGGCATGTGGAACCCGCCGACACGGATGACGGGGGCCTCGAGCGAGTGGAATGCCCGTTCGCTGATCCGGGCCGCGATTTCGCCGCCGATGCCGCCGAAGGTGGGGGCCTCGTGGGCCACGATCAGTCGGCCGGTCTTCTGGACCGAGGCCGTGACGGTGTCGAAGTCGATCGGCGAGATGGACCGGAGGTCGATCACTTCGACGCTGTGGCCGTCCTCGGCGGCGGCTTCGGCCGCGGCGAGGGCCACGGGCACCAGGGGCCCGTAGACGACGACGGTGGCGTCGGTTCCCTCGCGGAGCACATGCGCCTTGAAGGGGTCGGCGGACGCGCCGGGGGTCTCGGTGTCAACCTCGCCCTTGAGCCAGTAGCGGCGTTTAGGCTCGAAAACGATCACGGGATCCTGGCAGTCGACGGCCTGCTGGATCATCCAGTAGGCATCGTGCGGATTGGACGGCGTGATGATGCGCAGGCCGGCCGTGTGGGCGAACAACGCCTCCGGCGATTCGGAGTGGTGCTCGATCGAACCGATGCCGCCGCCGTACGGGATCCGGATGACGACGGGCACGGTCAGGTTGCCGTTGCTGCGCGAGTGCATCTTCGCCAGCTGCGTGGTGATCTGGTTGAACCCCGGGAACACGAAGCCGTCGAACTGGATTTCACAAACGGGCTGGTAGCCGCGCAGGGAGAGGCCGATCGCGGTGCCGATAATGCCGGATTCGGCCAGCGGGGTGTCCACGACACGGTCGGCGCCGAAATCGGCAATCAGGCCGTCGGTGACCCGGTAGACGCCGCCGAGGGCCCCGATGTCCTCGCCCATCAGCAGCGCGCGGGGGTTGTTGTTCAGCGTGGCCCGAAGGCCCTCGTTGATCGCTTTCGCAATGGTCATGGTGGTCATCAGTTGGCCGCCTCCGTGACTTCCGGTTCCGCCGCAGCGGATATTGCCTGGCCGGCAGCTTCCTCGTCGGCGAACCCTGCGCTGTATTCCTCGAACCAGGCCAGCTCTTCGGCCACCAGCGGGTGGGCCTCCACATAAGTGTTGGCAAACGCGGTCCGGATGTCCGGGGTTTCGAGGTCGTGGGTGGTCTTGCGGACGTAGGCGGCGAGTTCGTCGCCGTCGGCCCTGACCCGCTCGAAGAAAGCGTCGTCCGCGAGGCCCTCGGCCCGGAGGTACTTCTCCAGCCGGTCCAGCGGATCCTTGGCCCGCCACAGGCTTTCTTCGCCGGATCCACGGTACTTGGTGGGGTCGTCGGCGGTGGTGTGCGCCCCGACCCGGTAGGTGAACGCCTCGATCAGGACGGGACCGTTGCCCTCGCGCGCATGCTCCAGCGCCCACTCCGTGACGGCGTGGACGGCGATCACGTCGTTGCCGTCCACCCGGATGCCGGGGAAGCCGTAGCCCTTGGCGCGGTTGGCGAGCGGGATGCGGGTCTGCACGGAGCTCGGCACGGAGATTGCCCAGTGGTTGTTCTGGCAGAAGAAGACGACGGGCGCCTGGTAGGACGAGGCGAACACCATGGATTCATGGACGTCGCCTTCGGAGCTGGCGCCGTCGCCGAAGTACACCATGACCGCGGCCTTGGGCTCCGCGGCCTGCCCCGGTTCCCCGCTGGCAACGGCGTTGGCGGCCGCCATCTTCTGGTCCCGCTGGATGCCCATGGCGTAACCCACGGCGTGCGGGGTCTGGGCGGCCAAGACCAGCGTGTAGAGGTGGAAGTTGGTGTCCTTGGGGTTCCAGCCGCCGTTGGAGACCCCCCGGAACTGACGCAGCAGCTCGGCGAGATCCACGTTGCGCGTCAGGGCCACCCCGTGCTCGCGGTACGTCGGGAAGATGTAGTCCTGGGGCTGGCTGGCCCGGCCGGAGCCGATCTGGGCGGCTTCCTGCCCGGTGAGCGGGACCCACAGGGCCAGCTGTCCCTGCCGCTGCAGGGCGGTGGCTTCCACATCGAAGCGGCGGATCTTCGCCATGTCGGCATAGAAACCGCGCAGGGTGTCCGGATCGAGCTTCTCGGCGTACTTTGAGAAAACCGGGTCGGAGCCCAGGGTGCCGTCAGGGCCCAGCAGCTGCACCATGGGCTCGGCCGGGGCACCCAGTTGGGCCTCGGCTTCCGCCTCGAGCTGGTCATCCATGTCGGTTCCGTCGAACTCGGTAGAGGGCAGATGTGTGGCGCCCATACCGTCTCCTTGCTTGCCGCATCCGAATGCGCCGCAATCGCTGGGATATATGCCGAACCGGGAATACATTCCGAATTTGGCATATATTTTGGCTTACTCGTCCTTACTCTAGCCGCACGTGGCGGCCTGAACGCGTCATGTTAAGCGCTAGGAACGCCGTGGTGGTTTTGTATAGATCGCACAGAGCTCAAGGAATCGGGTGTTGGCTTCCGTTTCGCCGATGCTGACCCGGACACCCTCCTCGCCAAAGGCACGCACGGAGAGCGCCCGTTCCGCCGCCAGGGCGGCGAATTCCGCACTGTTTGCGCCCAGATTAAGCCAGACAAAGTTGCCCTGGGCCTCAGGAACGAACCAGCCGAGTTCCCGCAGCCCGGCGGTGACACGGTCGCGCTCGTCCACCAGGCTTTGTACCCTTTCTACAACGTCGGCGAAGTGCTCGAGCGACGTCACGGCAGCGGTCTCTGCGATCTGGGACACCGCGAACGGAGTCGCGGCGACCCGCAGGTGCTGCGTCAGTTCGGGCCGGGAGACGCTGTAGCCCACGCGGAGTCCCGCGAGGCCGTGCGCCTTGGAGAACGTCCTCAGGACGACGACGTTGGGGTACTTGCGGTACATCGCGATGCCGTCCACGGCGTCCTCGGCACGCACAAATTCCTGGTAGGCCTCGTCAATAACCACCACGACGTCGGAGGGAACCGCCTTGATGAAGCGCTCCGTTTCCCCGGTGGTCAGGATGGGACCGGTCGGGTTGTTCGGCGTGCACAGCAGGATCATCCGGGTCCGCGCGGAGACCGCGGCTGCCATGGCGTCAAGGTCATGCCGCCCGTCCGCGGTCAGCGGGATCCGGACGCTCTCGGCGCCGGCCAGTCCGACGCAGATCGGGTAGGCCTCGAACGAACGCCAGGCGTAGATGACTTCGTCGGCCTTGCCGTCGTCGTTTTGGCCCGCGAACGTGGTCAGCAGCTGGTTCAGGGCGCCCAGGCTGCCGGCGCCCGTGACGATGTCCTCGGCGGGAACGTCCAGGAAGCGCGCCAGCGATTCACGCAGCTTGCTGCTGAGCGGATCCGGGTAGCGGTTGAAGTCGGTCTGCGCCGCGATGGCCTGCTGCACTGCAGGGATCGGGGGCAGCGGGTTTTCGTTGGAGGAAAGCTTGTAGCTGACCAGCCCCTCCACGGGGACCGGCGGTTTTCCGGCCGCGTAGCGGGGGAGGCGGTCTACCACCGGACGGGGCCTGATGCCCCCGGCCGGGTTCTCTGATGAAGTCATGCCAACTAGCCTACTTCGGGTCCCTGCCGTTATTGGGGGATATGGTCCCTGCCCCTGGCGCCGGGCGTATGACAGCATGGGGCCATGCGCGCATTCATCGTTCGAGTCATCATCAACGGACTGGCCCTTGCCATCGCGTGCTGGATCCTTACCGGCCTGGATATTTCCACCGCCGGCAACAGCACTCTCAGCAACATTCTGGGCTACCTGTTCATCGGCCTGATCTTCGGCCTGGTCAATGCCTTCATCAAGCCAATCGTCAGCCTCCTGTCACTGCCGATCACCATCCTCACCCTGGGCCTTTTCACGGTTGTCATCAACGCGGGAATGCTCTACCTGACGTCCTGGATCAGCAGCTACACCACTGTGCACTTCACTATCGACTCGTTCTTCTGGACCGCGGTGTTCGCCGCCATCATCATCAGCTGCGTGTCCCTCGTGGCCAGCTTCCTTCCCGCGCTCGATCGCTGGTAGCCGGAGGCTCCAGGCCGGGCAGGCTCTCCTCCCGGCCCCTGCCGGGCCGCGGCCCCGGAGCCGTCGGCACCCCCCGCAGTGACGGCCGGGCCTCACGCCGGAGCGAGAACCGGCTCACCGTCGCCGCACCGCCGGTTCCCACAACCGCGGCCAGCGCCGCCGTCGAGTCCCGCAGCGTGGTGTCCCGGCTCGCCGAGATGAGCGCGGCCCCGTCGGTGTAGTTCTCCAGCCGGTGCCCGGGACCCAGGCCGAAGTCCTTCAGCGGCGGCACGTCCAACGGGTTGGTGAGTGTCACGGTCACCCGGTCCCTGGTGTCCGGGTTGGCCAGTCCGTCCGCCCCCGGCACCCAGTCCTGCTCGTGTTCCAGGTGCAGGCTGTGGATCCCCGGCTCCGGGCTGATGCCGCCAACGGGCGAGCCAGCCGTCAGCACGAACTTGAGATCGTACTCGGCCAAGACAGCCCGGTCCCTGCTGAGATTCATCGCGTGGATCCCGCCCTGGCTGTAGCCCACGGCCACGAGCTGATCGCCGGCCTCGGCTCCGGCCTGCTGCAGGGCCTGTCGGATGGCCGCAGCCGTCGATGCGGAGTCGTAGCCCAGGGCCTCGGCGACTCCGGCGGGATCAAAGGGGTTGGTGCCTTCCGGTGTCCCGCCCAGCTGGGTTCCGGGAATGATCACCACCCATGCAGGCCGTTCCGCGCCGTCGACCTCGATGACTTCGATCTGACCGCTCTGCTGCCCCACGGCTCCGGCCCGCCGCAGCAGCCCGGCGGGTGAAAGGTCGACATCGGCGGAAAAGGTTTCCCGACCGACGATGCTGACCGGCCGCGGCTTGAGGAACACAAGCCCCGGCGCCTCGGCGGCATCCCGGACCAGGCGGCGGACGTCAGTGGGCCCGCCCAAGGCTCCGACCACTGCGGCCAGGGGTGCCGGCAGGCCAAGCAGCACGGCGAGGCTCCGGGGCACCATGGCGATCCAGTCCTCGACGGTGTCGCGGACGCCGGGCAGGGCGAAGGGCTCCGGTGCCGCGCCGTACTCGGAGCCGTGAAGGCCCATCCGCAGCAGCAGGGCATTCCGGGCTTCGGCATATTCGTACTCGCGGTGGCTGGCGCTGACGTCCTCGCCGATGCGCTGGAGTTGCGACCGGACACGGCCGACAGCCCGGCCGGCCTCTCCCACCGCGATAATGGCGTTGCTGCCGCTGGTGTAGGAGTCGGACTGATAGGGGAAAAGTGCGCGCCGGACGGCGTCGGCCTCCATCTCAACTGACTGCAACTGCCGGACCAGCCCGCCCAGTGCCGCGGCGCCGGCAAGCAGCTCCTCAAACTGGAAGCTCAGCCCTCCGATTCCGCCCCGGATGCGCAGGCTTCCGTCAGAGAGCGGCGCAGAAACCCGGGGTGCACCGCCGGAGTCCGCCGGAGTCACTTCGGCCATCAGGGGCCCGCCCGGTCGGCGGGCTGCGTCACGTTCCGGGCATGCCGAAGCACCACGGCCACCGCATCCAGCAGGGCGTCCCGGCCTCGGCGCAGCGCCGCCGCCTGCAATGACAAGGTCAGCCGGTAGGCGCGTCCGGCCGGCGACTGCCAGCCCTGCAGCTCAAGGCGGGCCAGGGCGGCGAGCACGGCGTCGGCCTCATCGGCACACCGCGCCACGCGTGCAGCGAGCCGCTGGAGTTCGTAACTGCGCGACGCGCACTCGAGGGCATCGGCGGCCGTCACGCCAAAAATAGCCACGCTGCCCGCCGGTCCGGGCGTCATCCCACTGCCCTGTGACATCCCACTGCTCTGTGACATCCCACTGCCCGTCTCCCAAGCCCTCGACATCCAACTACTCATGAACCGACGCTAGCGGGCTGCCGGGAACCGCTGAAAGCGCTCCGTCTTTCCATGTGGATAACGTCCCGGGCCGCCGCACGACGCCAGCCGGACAATGTCACACGGACAGGTGAGCTTAAGGCCCGGCGGCACTTCGTGAAAGAATCGGCACATGCCTGAAACTGCCGCCACAGCTGATACCCGCACGCCGTCCGGACGCCTGGCCCTCGCCGCGTCCGACCACCAGATCGCGCTCGGCCCGCTGGATGGCCGCTACCAGTCCGCCGTCGCGCCGCTGGTGGACTACCTGTCCGAAGCAGCCCTGAACCGCGACCGCGTGGCCGTCGAGGTGGAGTGGCTGATCCACCTGACCGGCAACAGCGTCCTGCCCGGGGCCGGTCCGCTCACGGCGGCACAGCAGGAGCAGCTGCGCAAGATTGTCACGGAGTTCGACGCCGCGTCAGTCGCCGAACTGGCCGAGATCGAGGCGGTCACGGTGCACGACGTCAAGGCCGTCGAGTACTACATCGGCCGCCGCCTGCCCGGCATCGGGATCGATCACCTGACCGCCATGGTGCACTTCGGCTGCACCTCGGAGGACATCAACAACCTCTCCTACGCCCTCGGCGTCAAGGGAGCGGTGGAGGACGTGTGGCTGCCCGCGGCCCGCGCCCTCGTTGCCCAGATCAGCGCCATGGCCGAGGACAACCGTTCGGTGCCGATGCTCTCCCGCACGCACGGCCAGCCCGCCACGCCCACCACGCTGGGCAAGGAACTGGCCGTCATTGCGCACCGGCTCACCCGGCAGCTGGACCGGATTGCCCGGACCGAATACCTCGGCAAGATCAACGGCGCCACCGGCACCTACGCCGCCCACGTCGCCTCCGTTCCGGGCGCCGACTGGGAGCACGTGGCGAAGAGCTTCGTCGAAGGCCTCGGCCTGGCCTGGAACCCGCTGACCACCCAGATCGAAAGCCACGACTGGCAGGCAGAACTCTACGCCGACGTCGCGCGCTTCAACCGCATCCTGCACAACGTCTGCACGGACATCTGGAGCTACATCTCGATCGGCTACTTCGTGCAGATCCCGGTGGCAGGCGCCACCGGATCCTCCACCATGCCGCACAAGGTGAACCCGATCCGTTTCGAAAACGCCGAGGCCAACCTCGAGATCTCCTCCGGCCTGCTGGACGTGCTGGGCTCCACCCTGGTCACCTCCCGCTGGCAGCGCGACCTCACCGATTCCTCCTCGCAGCGCAACATCGGTGTGGCGTTCGGCCACTCGCTGCTCGCCATCTCGAACGTCGCCAAGGGCCTGGACCGGCTCAAGGTTGCCGAGGACGTCCTGGCCGCGGACCTGGACACCAACTGGGAAGTCCTGGGCGAGGCCATCCAGATGGTGATGCGCGCCGAGGCCATCGCCGGCGTCGAGGGCATGGAGAACCCGTACGAGCGGCTCAAGGACCTGACCCGCGGACACCGCGTGGATGCCGCCCGGATGCAGGAATTCGTCCAGAGCCTGGGCCTGTCCGCCGACGCCGAAGCCCGGCTTCTGGCGCTGACCCCCGGCCGCTACACCGGCATCGCGGACAAGCTGGTGGATCACCTCAAGTGAGGCTCCTGCTCATCCGCCACGGCCAGACGCCCGGTAACGTTCTCGGCCAGCTGGACACCGCCCACCCCGGCCCCGGGCTGACGGAACTCGGCGAACGGCAGGCTGCCGCCCTGGCGAGGTCGCTGGCGAATGAGCGGATCCATGCCCTCTACGCCTCCACCCTGATCCGCACACAGATCACGGCCGCACCCCTCGCCCGGGTGCACGGGCTGGAAACCGAGGTGCTTCAGGGCATTCACGAGATCGAAGCCGGGGCGTTGGAGAAGCTGACGGACCACGAATCGCACAAGCGGTACATCGGCACGATTTTTTCCTGGGCGGACGGCGAGCTGGACCGCCGGATGCCTGCCGGTCCCAGCGGCCGGGACTTCTTCGAGCGCTACGACGCCGCGATCGCCAAAATCACGGCACAGGCAAGCGGAGCGGGTGACTCAGGATCCGTCGCCGTGGTCAGCCACGGAGCAGCCATCCGGGTGTGGGCCGGCCTGCGGGCGGGCAACATCGAACCGGACTTTGCCATCAGGCATGTGCTGGACAATACCGGAATCGTGGCGCTGGACGGCGATCCCGACAACGGCTGGGAGCTCATCCACTGGGACGACAGCCCGGTGGGAGGCCTGGCCCTGGCGGATCCGACGGCGGAGGATCCCACCGGGCCGTCCGGCGTAACGGGCCGGCCCGTTCCCGACTGTCCGTCGCCGGCGCGTCGCACCCTGTTACCGGGACTGGACTGCTCCCCTGAACGCGGCGATGATGAAAGCAGGCGTGGGGACAGGATGGTCGGCGGCGGCATGCGGTTGATCCCGCGCCGTGGAGGCGCAGGCGTATGTCACGCAAATCTGTACACCCCGGGCACGTGCCCACCGGCATCCTCCACGGCCTCGATGAACAGTTCTTCGCGGCCTACTACGAACACGTGGCTCCGGAGGACCTCCAAGGGTACAGTCCCGAAAATCTTGAACAGAGGGCAAGACGCCATGCGGAGCTGGCGGACACCCACCGGGCAGGCACGGCGGCCGTCGATATCCTCAACGAAAGCGATGCCAGCGTCCTGCTGGTGGTTGCCGACGCAATACCGCACCTGCTCCATTCGCTCACTGCGGAGCTGACCCGCCAAAACGAGTCCATCCGGTTACTGGTGCATCCCAATTTTCTGGTGCGGCGGGATCCGCGGACTGACCGGTTGCTGGAAGTACGGCATGGGACGCCGCAGTCCGCACCGGCGGGCCGGATCCCCGGCATCCCGGGCGCCGCGGCGCCCGCCCAGGACCCGCCTGGATGGACATCCGAATCCTGGGTGGCGGCAGAGATAGGCCGCCTGCCCGGGTCTCGGGCCATCGCGGACCTCACCGATAACGTCCGGCGCGTCCTGGCGGACGTCCAGTTGGTCGCTGATGACACCCCCGCCATCCACTCCAGCCTCGCCCGCGCCATCAGCTCCCTGGACCGGCTTCCCGCTGGTACGGTTCCGGCTCCGGAACAGCTCGGTGAGCTCCTGGAATGGCTGGACCGCGGCAACTTCATGTTCTTGGGATGCAGCGAATATGAATACTCGACGGCGGAGGGCACGAATGCAGTGACGTTGCGGCCCGGCACGGGGCTGGGCTTACTCAGGGACGGGCGGCCGGAGGCCCGCCAGCCCGTCACGGGGCTACCGCATTCGCAGGTTCTCACGCTCTCCATTTCGGATCTGAGGTCGTCCGTCCCCCGCCCGGCTTACCTGGACGAAATCCTCGTCCGGACCTTCGGCGGCGCAGGGACGGCCACGGGAGAAGTACGGTTTGTGGGCCTCTTCGCCCCGGGCGCCACGGGCCGGTCCGTGCGGCGCATCCCGGTCATCCGGGACAAGGTGCGCGCCATCCAGGAACAGTTCGGCTTCAAGGAGGCCTCCCACCCGGGCAGGCAGCTTCTCACCGTCCTTGAGGCCTTCCCCTTGGACGAGCTGTTCCACCGGGACCTGGATGAACTTTCCGGGCTTGCCCGTGAGATCCTGCTCCTGCAGGCCCACCATCAGACACGGGTGTTCCTGCGCGCTGACAGCTACGGCCGCTTCATGACCGCCCTGGTGTTCCTCCCCCGGCACAGGTACAGCACGGCCGTCCGGCTCCGGATCGAGCACGAGCTCAAACAGGCTTTCCAGTCCTCCTCGCTCGAATTCGAAGTCCGGCTGAGTGAATCCCCCATGGCCCGCGTGTTCTTCCGGATACTACTTCCTCCCGGCGGGATGCCCGACGTCGATCCCGCTGCACTGGAGCGGGGCATTGTCAGCACAACGCGGACCTGGGCCGAGGGCCTGGACGAAGCGCTCCGTGACAGGTTCCCGGCCGCGGAGGCCAGCCGGTTGTCGGCTCTATGGTCCTCCGCCTTCCCGGCCAGCTACCGGGCTGATTTCGACGTCGAGGACGCGGTTGAGGACATCGGCCGGTTTGAGCAGTTCGATCTCGACGGCGCGGGCGGACGGCCGCTGCACGATCCGCAGCTGGCCGTTTATGTCCGCACCGGTGCGTCCCCGACGCTGGCCGAAGACGCACGGATCCGGCTATACCTGACCACAGCCCATAGCCTGACGCGGATCCTGCCGTTCTTCCACAACCTCGGACTGGAGGTGCTGAACCAACGGCCCTTCGATGTGGTGCGCGGGAACGACCGGCCTTTGTTCCTCTACGACCTTGGCGTCCGGTACCCAGCCGGCGTGGATCCGGCCCGGACCAGCGGGCTGCTGGGGGCCGCCTTCGGAGCTGCCATGCGCGGGGACTCGGAGTCGGACCGCTTTGACGGCCTCGTCATCCGGGAAGGCATCGAATGGCGCCAGGCGGTAATCCTGCGCAGCTATGCCAAGTACCTGCAGCAGTTGGGCACCACGACCTCCTACGGCTTCATGGCCGACACCCTCCTGGCCAATGTCCGGGCAACCCGCGGGCTCCTGGCACTGTTCCGGGCCAAGTTTGATCCCGACCTGGAAGCTCCAGACAGGTTCGGGGCCACCGACGCGGCCCGGAAGGATCTGCTGGCCGCGATCGACGAGATTCCCGTCCTCGACGCCGACCGGCTGCTGCGCACCTTCATGAACCTGGTGGAGTCCACGCTCCGCACCAACTACTTCCAGGCGCGGCCCCACCTGAGCTTCAAGCTCAACCCCTCCGCCATCGCGAGCGCGCCGTTTCCCCGTCCCAAATACGAAATCTGGGTGTACTCGCCCCGCGTGGAGGGCGTCCACCTGCGCTTCGGGGCGCTGGCGCGGGGCGGGCTGCGCTGGTCCGACCGAAGCGAGGATTTCCGCACCGAGGTCCTTGGCCTGGTCAAGGCGCAGAACGTGAAGAACTCCGTGATCGTGCCCACGGGCGCCAAGGGCGGTTTTTATCCCAAACACTTGCCGGACCCGTCCGCGGACCGCGAGGCCTGGCTGACGGAGGGCCTGGAGTGCTACCGGATCTTTGTCCGCGGGCTGCTGGATGTCACCGACAACTTGGTCACCACCGCGCACGGCGAAACAGTGGTGCCTCCGGCGCGGGTGGTGCGGCACGACGTCGACGACTACTACCTCGTGGTGGCTGCGGACAAGGGAACAGCGTCATTTTCCGACGCTGCGAACGCGGTGGCCGAGGAGTACGGCTTCTGGCTGGGCGATGCCTTCGCGTCCGGCGGATCCGTGGGCTATGACCATAAGCAGATGGGCATCACGGCCCGCGGGGCCTGGGAATCGGTGAAACACCATTTCCGCGAACTCGGGGTGGACTGCCAGGAAGAGGACTTCACAGTGGCCGGCGTCGGCGATATGAGCGGCGACGTCTTTGGGAACGGGATGCTGCTCTCCCGCCACATCCGGCTGGTGGCGGCCTTCGATCACCGGCACATCTTCCTTGACCCGGCGCCGGATGCGGAGTCCTCGTTCGAGGAACGGCGGCGGCTCTTTGCCCTCCCCCGCTCATCCTGGGTGGACTACGATCCAGCGCTGATCAGCGAGGGCGGTGGAGTCCACTCCCGCAGGGCCAAGGCCATCAGCATCACGGAACAGGTCAGGAGCTCGCTCGGACTGGACCCGGGCGTCATATCCCTGCCACCCCACGCGGTGCTTCAGGCCATCCTCCGGGCGCCCGTGGACCTGCTGTACAACGGCGGCATCGGAACTTACATCAAGGCCTCCTCGGAGGGCAACGCCGGGGTTGGCGACAAGGCGAACGACCCCATCAGGGTCAGCGGCAATGAGGTGCGGGCGAAGATCATTGCCGAGGGCGGGAACCTGGGCATCACGCAGCTCGGTCGGATTGAGGCCGCCCTATCCGGCGTCCTGCTCAATACCGATGCGATCGACAACTCAGCCGGAGTGGACTGCTCGGATCATGAGGTAAACATCAAGATCTTCGTGGACCGGATGATCGCGGCGGGAAAGATGCCGTCGCCGGAACGCGCCGGCTTCCTGCATTCCCTCACGGACGAAGTGGCCCGTCTTGTTCTGGCCAATAATGCGGATCAGAATGTCCTGCTCCTCAACGACCGGCACTTGGTGCGGGAATGGAGCCCGGGCTTCGAACGGACCATGGACTGGCTCGAGAACGCCACCGACCTTGACCGCAGGCTGGAGGGCCTGCCCAGCAATGAGCAACTTCAGGAACGGCTGCGCTCAGGTGAGGGCCTGACCCCGCCGGAACTGTCGGTGCTGGCCGCCTACGCAAAGATCGAACTGGCAGCGGAGCTCAACGCCAGCGATCTTGCCGACGACCCGTGGTTCCTGCGCGTCCTCCGCGGCTATTTTCCGCGCCAGCTGTCCGAGCGCTTTGAAGCAGAGCTGGCGGCCCATCCGCTGCGCCGCCAGATCGTGTGCACTGTGGTGGCCAACGACATGATCAACCTCGGCGGAATCACGTTCGCCTTCCGTGCCATCGAGGAAACCACTGCCACGGCCGCCGCTGTTGCCAGGGCCTTTGTGGTGGCGCGAGAGGCCTACGACCTGCCGTGGATCGTCAGCCGGCTGGCCGCACTCCCCGCCGGATATCCCACCGAACACGTCGCCGAGGCGACCCTGCATATGCGCCGGGTCCTCGACCGGGCCACGCGGTGGTACGTGACGCACGACCATCGCGACCAGCCCGTGGATGCGGCGCTGGACAGGATCATGCCCACCCTGGAACGTCTGCGGACCCGAACGGTGGACTATCTCCGCGGCTCCGACCTGGACCGCGTGCAAGAGAGGCTCGCGCACTGGTCCGCCGTGGGGATGCCCCGTGATCTGGGCCTGCGTTTCTCGGACCTCTTGGAGAGTTTCGGGTTGCTGGACATCTCCCTGATCTCCGAACAGGTGCGCGAACCGATCGACACCATCACTGACTTGTACTACGCGGTGTTCCAGCGAATCGGCGCCGCGAACCTGCTGCTCAGCATCACGGACCTGCCGCGGCAGAGCCGCTGGGAGGCTCTCGCGCGGGCAGCCCTGCGCGACGATGTGTATTCTGCCGTAGCCGACATGACCGTTTCGGTGATGGCGACATCACAGGGCCCGAGTGCCACAGACGCCGGCGCGTCCGATCCCGTGGAGCGCATCGTGGCTTGGGAGCGCGGGCACCAGGAGCAGCTGGCACGGATCAAGGACACCTTCGCGGAGGTGACCAAACCGGGCCAGGTGGATATCGCCTCGATCTCCGTGGCACTGAAACTCCTGCGGACTCTGGTGCGGCGCTAGGCCGTCGCCGTCGCCGTCGCCAGCTCCACAGGAAGTCGAGCTGGAAACCTCACCTGCACCGCCATCCACAGTTCTCGCGACGCTTACCGGCAGGAAACACAGCCGAAACCGCTGATGCCTAGCCTTAGACTGCATAACCCTTCGGCGAATCGAGGCAGTGATGCAGACCAACCCGCGGCTCAACATCCGTCAGGTCACCTGGGCGAACCCCGTCGGCGCGGACCTGAGGGCCGCCCAGCAGGCAGAGCTCGACGCCCGTTTCGGCCGGCCCGACCACGAACCCGGCCCGCCGCCGTCGGAAGCTGACACTGCGGTGTTCCTGGTGGCACACGACAAAGCGTCCGGCCAGCCGGTCGGCTGCGGCGGCCTCCGCATGCTGGACGCCAAAACCGCCGAAATCAAGCGCCTCTACGTTCTGCCCTACACCCGCGGCTCGGGGGTGGCGAGTTCCATCCTTGCGGCTCTCGAAGCCCACGCCCACGCGCTGGGGATCACCACCCTGACCGCGGAGGCGGGCTCGGTGCAGACCGACGGTCGGCAGTTCTACGAGAACTCGGGCTTTGTGTCCGTGCCGAACTTTGGACCGTACATCGGCGTGGATCACTCGTACTGCTATGCGAAGCCGATCGATTCGCACAGCGCCGCGCATACCGCCATGGCGTGAGGACGCCCGGGACCGGCGACCTGGCGCCAGTGCCGGTGCCGGCGCCGGCACGAGGCGTCACACAACGCCGCCCGCCACGGAGTCGGCTAACCTCGCACTATGGAATCGGCCGATATCACCTTCCGCACCCGTAAATGGGTGCGGCCCGAGGACCTCAACGCCAACGGCACCTTGTTCGGCGGCAGCCTGCTGAAGTGGATCGACGAAGAGGCGGCCATTTACGCCATCCTGCAGCTGGGCAACGGCCGGGCCGTCACCAAGTACATCTCCGAAATCAACTTCGTCAGCTCCGCGGTCCAGGGCGACCTGATCGAAATGGGCCTGACCGCGACCCGCTTCGGCCGGACATCGCTGACCATGCGCGCCGAAGTCCGGAACATGATCACGCGCCGGAGCATCCTCACGATTGACGAGATCGTCTTCGTGAACCTGAGCCCGTCCGGGAAGCCGGAGCCGCACGGGTACACCGAAATCACGTATGACCGGGACCGGATTCCGACGCACCACCTGACCGAGACCCTGGAACAGGACTAGTCACGGATTCGGCTGCCTGGTAAGCGTCCAGCGGGTGCTTGTTCAGTCAGGTCCAGAAATCGTCTGACTTGGACGTGTCCTCGAAGAACTCCCGCCCCTCCGCGATCTTTCCATCGCGGACCACAAACGCGATGACGGTGGCCAGGTCCATGGTTTTGCCGTTGCCTTCGCCGCGGGTTTGCTGGATCGCGACCGTGTGGTTTTCGCCGCCAACGATGTCCTCGAGGTTGGCTTGGAAGGAACCCTGGGTGCGGGCTCCCAGTTCACCGAAGTACGCCAGGATCGGCGTCGCGGCCCTGCTTTGGTTCCGGATAGCACGCCACTTCCGGCAACGTACCAGACTGCGTCCTCCGCGAATAACTCGCTGAGGGTCGCCATATCCCCTGCATTGAAGGCCTCGTACCCCCGCCGGACCAGTTCAACATTCTCTGCGGTTCCCATGATCGGACACCTCTCCGTCATCCTTGTCGGGTCGTGCTGGGACGGTTAAAGGCTAGTCCTGGCCCCTAGGCCTGTCGATGGAAATATGCACTTCTTCCGGAGTCTTGGCCAGACGTCCTAGTGGGCTCCCGGCCAGCCGGTGTAGGCCTCCGCGAGGTAGGCGCGGCCGTGGCGGGAAGACACCACGGAATGGAGCTCGCCGAGCTGGCGCGCGCGCGCGAAGTCGTCGGCGTCGGCGGCGGTGTGCAGCATGGAGGTCATCCAGTAGGAGAACTGCTGGGCCTTCCACACCCGGTCCAGGGCGCGGTCACTGTAGGCATCCAGGAGCACGGTGGAGCCGGTGGAGTAGAAGCTGTCGAATCCCTCGAAGAGGACCTTGACGTCGTTCAGCGCCAGGTTCAGGCCCTTGGCCCCCGTGGGCGGCACGGTGTGCGCGGCGTCGCCGGCGAGGAACAGCTTGCCGTGCCGCATGGGGGCGTGGACGAAGCTGCGGAATTTCAGGACCGTCTTGTCGATGACGGGCCCTTCCTTGACCTCGAAGCCGTTGCCGTTGACGCGGCTGCGGAAGGCGTCCCAGATGCGGTCCTCGTCCCAGTTGTTGACGTCCTCGTTGGGGTCGCACTGGAAGTACATCCGCTGGACCGTCTCGGTGCGCTGGCTGATCAGCGCGAAGCCGTTCTCTGAGTTGGCGTAGATCAGCTCGTCCGAGCTGCGCGGCGCCTCGGCCAGGATGCCGAACCAGGCGAAGGGGTATTCGTGGAAGTACCACTTGCGCTGCGCCTCGGGGATCTGGAAGCGGCAGTGGCTGCGCGAACCGTCCGCGCCGGCGATGAAGTCGGCCTGGAGTTCGTACTCGACGCCGTCCGCGTCCGTGAACCAGACCTTGGGCTTGGCCTCGATGTCGTGGATGGTGGTGTCCGTGACGGCGTACCGGACGTCCCCGCCGTCGGCCTTCCGGCGTGCGGAGAGGTCCAGGAACACGTCGGTCTGCGGGTAGAGCCACACCGATTCCCCGACGAGGTCCTGGAAGTCGATCCGGTGGCTTTCGCCGTTGAAGCGCAGTTCGATCCCGTCATGGCGGTCGCCGTCGCGCAGCACGCGGTCGGAGACACCGCTGTCGACGAGCATGTTGACCGAGCCATGCTCCAGGATGCCCGCACGGACCGTTTCGGAGATCTCCTGGTGGCTGCGGATCTCGAGGACAGTGGATTCGATGCCGGCCTTGGCCAGCAGGTGGGACAGCATGAGCCCGGCGGGGCCGGCCCCCATGATCGCTACCTGGGTGGTGAGGACTTTTCGCTGTGCCATGTGCTTCTCGCTTCGTTGCGGGGCTCCCTGGGGGATTCCTATGGGTCGGGCGCCTGGGGCCGGTTGGTTCGTCTGGCTAACAGTGTGCTCCCCGGGGCGTGATCCGCGTTACATTGATTCCGTTGAATGGAATTCGAGGCTCTCGCGCGGTTCGCCGAGACGCCGCCCGATTCCGCGGGCCGCGGTCTGCAGGGCGGGGACGAGCGCCTGCAGGCGCACCTCGCGGAGGGGAACGACGACGCCGAGGGCGGCCACCGCGCGCTTCCTGCGGTCCAGTACGGGGACGGCGATCCCCCACGTGTCCGGGTCCACGACGCCGGCCAGCTGCGCGTAGCCCTGATGGGCTGCTTCCCCCAGGAGGGCGCGGAGATCCTCCCTGGACACCCTGCCGGTCGGATCGCTGAACCCTTCCAGGTACTCCATCTGGACGGCGTGGGGCTGGTTGGCCATGAGCACCAGCCCGGCGGAGGACACGTGCACCGGCATCCGGCCGGCCACCTGCGCGCGGTTGGCGACAGAGCCCCGGCGGGACAGCCGTTCGACAAAGAGCGCCTCCCAGCCGTCCAGCACGGCGAGGTTCACGTTTTGGTTAAGGACCTGCTGGATGTCCTCCATGAAGGGCAGGGCGGCCTGGCGGAGCTCAAGCGTGGGGGAATTGCGGTTGACGAGCTCCCAGAGCCGCAGGCCGAGGCTGACCGAGCCGCCGGGGCCGACGTCAAGGAGGCCGTGTCCGGCCAGTTGCCGGACGAGCCTGTGCGCGGTGGTCAGGGGAAGCTCTGCCCTGGCGGCAAGATCCGAGAGCTGTAGGGCCGTGACACCCTCCGGGAAGGCGGCAATGAGCCGCAGGATCCGGTCCACCACCGAATCGCCGGAGTTCGAATTGGCCACGATACCCCTTCCGTTCAATGGTTTGAAGTGTCCCATGCAACACCGGTGAGTGATAGAACTCTCACGATAGGAATAGTCCGGCCAACGCCGGCCTGACACACGGAACCACGTCAAGAATAGCGCTGAGGTAGCAATGTCAATGTCGTCATTGGGCAACAAATCACGGTGGCCGGTATGGCTCTGCTGGCTGGCCATGGTGCTGGACGGCTTTGACCTGGTGGTCCTCGGCACGGTCATCCCGACCCTCATCAAGTCGCAGGAACTTGGCTTCGACGCAGTCGGGGCGACGTTCGCGGCCACCATCTCGCTGGTGGGCGTGGGCCTCGGCGCGCTCTTCATTGCCCCGCTCTCGGACCGCTTTGGCCGGCGGAACCTGCTGGTGGCGTGCGTGACATGGTTCTCCATCTTTACCATCGCCGTCGTCTTCGCACCGAACGTGGCATGGTTCAGCACGTTCCGGCTGCTGGCCGGCCTCGGCCTGGGCGCCTGCCTGCCCGCCGCGCTGGCCTACATGAACGACTACGCACCTGCCGGAACGGCCGGAAAGTCCACCACCCGGACCATGACCGGATACCACGTCGGCGCCGTGGCCACCGCGTTCCTGGCCCTCATGGTCATTCCAAGCTGGCGGACCATGTTCGTGGTGGGCGGTCTGGCCGGCTTTGCCCTGGTTCCCTTCCTGTGGTTCAAGCTGCCGGAAACCCTCCCGCCGGTCCACCACATCCCCGCCGCCGCCAAGTCCCCGACGGGTGCCGCGGTCCGCGGGGAAGTCGCGCACGAGACCGTGCATGAGACCGTGCATGAGACCGCGCCCGAGGAAGAACGCGCCAGCTTCCGGGACCTGGGCCGCAAGCCCTACCCGCTGATCGCCGCCGGCGTGGCCGTGGCGTCCTTCATGGGGCTGCTGCTGGTCTACGGCCTGAACACCTGGCTTCCGCAGCTCATGGCCTCCGCCGGATACAGCCTGAACGCCGGCCTCGCCCTGCTCCTGGTCCTCAACGTGGGCGCCGTGGTGGGCCTCCTGATCGCCGGGGTCCTGGCGGACCGGCACGGCACCAAGAGGATCGTCCTGCTCTGGTTTGGCCTCTCCGCCGTGTTCCTCGCCGCGCTCAGCATCCAGATCCAGAACGAAGTCGTGCTCTATGTCGCCGTCTTCGTCACCGGCGTGTTCGTCTTCAGCTCCCAGGTCCTGGTCTATGCCTGGGTCAGCCAGCTCTTCCCGGTCCGCCTGCGCGGCACCGCCCTGGGCTTCGCCGCGGGCGTGGGCAGGCTGGGAGCCATCCTCGGCCCGGCCGTCACCGGCACGCTGGTCGCCGCCGGTATCGCCTACCCGTGGGGCTTCTACGTCTTCGCCGGCGCGGCAGTCCTGGCGGTTCTCGCCCTCGCCTTCGTGCCGCAGACCATTAGCGCAACGTCCCGCACCGGCGCCGGCGTCGGACACCCCTAGGAGAAGCGCCTTGGCGCCGCCGTCCCGCGGAGGGCCCTCAGGCGGCGCCACGCGCCGGGCGCCAGCACGACGGCGATGCCGACGGCGGCTCCGATGACGGTCTCCACGATTCTGTCGCGGAGCAGGATACCCGGCGGCACGGGCGCCACGAGGAGCGTTGAGGTCAGTGCCAGCGGGGTGACGAAGACCTGCGCCAGCATGTACTGCCGCGCGATGAACATCTCGGCGCCGAACTGGCACGCGGCGATCACCAGCACCGTCTGCCAGGGCGTCGGCTGCAGGAGCAGGATCCCGGCGAGCAGCACCAGCCCCAGGGCGGTGCCCGCGATGCGCTGGAGGCCGCGGCTGACGCGGTGCCGGGTGGTGTGCCCCACGAGCGGAACGACGGCGGCCACCATCGCCCAGTAGTTGTGGCCGACCCCGAGCCATTCGCCGGCCAGGGTCCCCAGCGTTCCGGCGAGGCCTGCCGCCACGAGGTAGCCCGCGCTTTCCTGCCATGCGGCGCGCTTCTCCGCCGGCGTCAGGCTGGCGGGTCTGGTGCTCACCCACGGGGTCCGGCGGCTCCGGGCCACGCGTGAGGACTGGCCGAGCAGCAGGGAGAAGGCGACCGTGAGCACCGCCACCAGCATGCACTGCCACAGCGGCGGCTGGTTGGGGATCGAGGCGATGGCCGCGAACGCGAAGATGTGGAACAGCGAACCCGCGGGACGCAGGCGCCACAGTGCGACCACCAGCGAGCAGGCGCCCGCCACAAGGGTGGTGGCCCCCACCAGGACCCAGGTGGTGCCTTCGGCCGAGAGCCCGGCCAGCGCGTCCACACGCGCCGTGAGGGCGGCCAGGAACATCACCACGCAGCATGAGCCCGCCGGCCCGCACCTGGAGGGTGAGCCGCCTGGCGTGCGGCTCATTCCGGCCGTAGATTCCGGTGAAGGCGCCGAAGGAGGCGAAGATGGCCAGATCCAGGCGGTCCAGCAGCAGCAGGGTGATCAGCGGGACGAAGACGCCCACGGCGCAGCGGAGGGCAACCCGGTGGTCCTTGTTGCCCGGGGCGATGGTGAACATCTCGGCGAACAGCTTCACGGGCCTGGCTTCATGGGCAAGTCTTCATGGGTTGGGGCGCCTTTCGTAGCGGTCGGAGTGTTACGACGGCGGCGCTGGCATCCACGCTGGATTTTACGCCGGAACCCCGCGGCTGCAGCATCGGGTCCCGTTGATCGGGATCAGCCGGACACCTGCCGAAGTGGTAGCGTCTATCGGTTGAATCAAGCACCTGTGGATCAGACACGCGATTCACGGCAGAGACATCCAGCAACGCACACCGGAGGTTCCCCATGCTCAAAGGATTCAAGGATTTCATCCTGCGCGGCAACGTGATCGAACTGTCCATCGCCGTCGTCGTCGGCACCGCCTTCACGGCCCTGGTCAGCGCGTTCACCTCAAACATCGTGAATCCGATCATCGCGGCGGCCGGTGGTGTCGAGACCCAGGGCCTGGGCTTCCACATCTGGCCGGGCAACGACAAGACCTTCGTCAACATCGGTGCTGTGCTCACGGCTTTCCTGACCTTCCTCATCACCGCCGCGGTGGTGTACTTCATCTTCGTTGCACCGATGAACCGGATCAACAGGATGGTCAAGAACCGGCTGGGCGCGGCCGAACCCGAGGAAGAACCGATCCCGGCCGACACCGCGCTGCTGGCCGAGATCCGGGATCTGCTGGCCGGGCTGGCCGGTCCGGAATCCGACGCCGGCCGCCCCGGCCTAGCGGGGACCGCAGGGGTGCGTGCAGCGGGAACCGCCGGGGCACACACAGGGGAAGTTGCGGACGAGGACAGTCCTCGCCACGTCGCCAGCCGTTAGCCCCCCGTCCTCGCCACGCCGTTAGCCGTTGGCGGCGGTGCGAAACCGTCACCCGGCGGCAACCCTGCCGAAACAGCGGGCCGGAATCATGGGAGCATGACGCGCAACGCCGTTGGCAAGAAACCAGGCAAAACCCCGGCAAAACCAGGCAAGACCCAGCGCCCGGCCACCTCCGAGTTGAGCTGCGAAGTGTGCGGCCAGATGCCCGAACCGACCAAGGCACGGCTGACCCTGGCCAATATCGCCGTGATGCTTCCCATCGAATTGCTGGTGCATGCGGCCGTGGTGGGAACGCACCTGCCCTATGTCGCCAAGGTCCTGGTTCTGACCATGACCGCGACCATCCTGGTGATCTGGGTGGCCGAACCCTCGGCGGCCCGGATGCTCAGGGGCTGGCTGCACGCCCCGGCCCTGCGTCACCGCAAACGGCTCGTCGCCGCACCGGCCCTGTGGCGGGCCCGGACCATCCTGAAGGACAGGCCCGGGTCACTGCAGAAGCTCACCCACGCCCTCGCCGGGCTCAACACGAACATCCTCAGCATCCACGTTCACCCCGTAGCCGGCGGCGTGCTGGACGAGTTCGTACTCTCCGCACCGGGTGAAGTCCACGAGGCCGAGCTCCTGCGCGCGCTGCGGGCAGGCGGCGGAGCCGATCCGCATGTCTGGCCCACCACGGCCCTGGCCATGGCCGACGGCCAAACGGGGGCGCTGAGCCTGGCCGCCCGGATCGCCGCCAGTCCTGAGGAGCTCCCGCTGGCCGTCGCGGAACTGCTGCGGGCCCGGATCGTCACGGGACCCGGCGCCGGCACCGCCGAGGTGGTGCCCCCGACCGGCGCGGACGGGACAGTCCTGAAGATCCCCACGGCGTGGCACGGACCCATTACGTTCTCCCGGCCCGGCGAGCCCTTCACGCCGGCCGAATCCGCCCGCGCGCACCGGCTGGCCGAACTCGCCGAGATCCTGGCGCACCGGCCGGCGGCGCCGTCCCATACGCAGCCGTAGGGCCAGCCGCTAACGCACCGGAGCGGCAGGTGCGGGACGGCGGCTGCTTTCGTCCCGTTCCCACCCGCCGGCCGGCGCGGAGCCCCGGCGGCCTGCCACCGCGAACCCCAAATACACTGCCGCGTTGACGGCGGAGAGCGGGCCGCGGATGGACAGCGCCACCTCCTTGAGCGTGCTGCGCGCGGTGCTGCGCCGCCCTTCCATGCGGTTTTGCTGGGCGTTGCCGCGGTAGACCCGGTTGAGCACGGCCAACTGGGCACTTGGGGTCCGCGGGGGGCGCACCACCACAGGTTCCACGTCGAGGACGGCTTTCTCCGACGGCGAGAAAAGACGGTCCACGAAGAGGTCGTCGGCGATCACATTGGGGAACTCCGCAAACCGCTCATGCCCCTGCTCTGAGAGGCCATAGGCGCCCGCCGACCAGAGCCCGCTCCGTGCCGAAGGCAGCCGCAGGCGCGTCCCGTAGTAGGCGTGAATGAGTGGATGGGCCTCCTCCAGGTCGAACCGGACTGCCGGGCGGGCCGCCAAAAGGCCACCGGGAGCCAGGGCTGCCAGTACGTCCCGGACCGCAGCAGGGGTGATCTGGATGTCCGCATCCAGGTACAGCCTCGGCCACACAGTGGCGGCGGCGTCGCCGGCGTTCAAAGCGGCGGACTTGGACGCCTGCTCAATCTCCAGCACGGTCACGCCGTCGAATCCGCGGGCAATCTCGGCTGTGTCGTCAACGCAGCCGTTGCAGACCACGAACACGTCGATCACTCCGGCTGCCGCCAACGGAGCCAAAGGCTCCAACGTCCGGGCGATCACCTGGGACTCGTTGTGAGCCGGGATGATCACGGCGCCGTGCGGGAAGTCGTCAACGTGCGCCTCTGTGGTGGGTCCGGGCAGGCCGGCCCAGAGGTGTTCGTTCAGCACTGTCCACAGCACACCCTTGCGGTCCGCCTTCCAGCACCGAAGAGCCTCGGACAGGACCACGGCGCCGTGGAAGGCAGCCGCGTAGGCTGCCGAATGGTACTTGCGGATGTAGCGGACGGAGTTGACCGCAAGCAGTGCGTTCAATTCCGGCGCCGCGCCGGACCCCCCACCCACATGGGTCATGGAAGCGGCAGGTTCGTACCAGACGGTTTCCCCCAGCATCCGCAGCCGCCGGAAGAAATCGACCTCCTCGGAGTACAGGAAGTACGATTCGTCCCACGGCAGCGCGTCTGCCACGGCACGCCGCACCATGAGCGCAGCGCCCGTCGCCCACTGAACGGGGTGGGGGTGGGCGTAGCTTTCCGCATCGAAGTCACTCGTGGCGAGCCACGCCGGCCGGTTGCCCGCGCGCCGCCCCAGTAGCGCATCGCCGACTGCCCGCGCAATGCTTGGTTCGCGGCGCAGCGTAGGGCTGAGCGCCCCACTGGGATCAAGCAGCCGGGGCACCACCGCGCCGGCCCGTGAGGCCTGCAGTCGAAGCTGCAATGTCTTCAGACTGCCTTCTTCAACGCGCAGGTCCGGGTTGAGCACCAGCACGGCGGCCGCGTCCCCGGCCCGCCGCATGGCGGCGTTGATGCCGCCGGAGTATCCCAGGTTGCCGCCGGTGGAGAATGCGATGACGTCCGGGTGGCGGCGGCGGACCAGCCCCAGCGTGCCGTCGCTGGAGGAGTTGTCCGCGACCAGCACGCGCAGGGTCAGATCCCGCGTTTCCGCGCGCAGGCTGGCCAGCAGGCCGTTGATGTCCCGGGAACTGTTGTAGGTAACGACGACGACCGCGACGTCCGCCGATCCGTCCGGCCCGGTGAAGCGGCCCGGGGTTCGTTCGGCCGGCACGCCGCCAGTCGGGTGTTCAGGCAGGGTGGGCGGAAGCGTGCAGGACTGGGTCCGGAGCTTGAGGTACGCGGGAGGCCCGTCGACCAGGTAGCGTCCGGCCAAGCGCCGGGGTTCCAAGGCCAGCCTGAAGCCCCATTCCAGTCCGTGGTCGCTCACCCATTGGGGTGCGCGGTTCACCCGGCCGGCCAGGAAATCCACGGCCGCGCCGAAGCCCAGGAGGACGCCCGCGCCGGTAAGCCCTGCGTAGCGGTCCATCCAGAGCTCCTGGCGGGGCTTGCCGAGGCCGACAAATAGTATCTGCGCGCCGGAGCCGGCAATGCTGCCGGCGATCCGTTTCGACGCAACAGCGGAGGCGAGGTCGTCCCGGCACGGCGACCACATCCCCGCGACCCTGAGCCGCGGATGTTCCCGGTCGATTTTGGCTGCCAGGAGCCGGTGGCTCTCTTCGGACCCGCCAAGGAATCCCACCCGAAGGCCCCGTTCTTCCGCGCGGGCCAACAGCGGAGCCGCGAGATCGCTGCCGGCCAGGCGGGGCCAGTGGCGCCTGGTGAGCCTCCGGGACTGGGCAACAAGGGGTGCGCCGTCAAGCAGGTAGAGCCAGTCGGCCGTGCTGGCGGGGTCCGCGTGCAGGGTCCCCGCCCAGCGCCCACCGGTGCCGAAATGATGGAGGTGGTCCAGATTCACTGACGCCACGGCGAGCGGACGGCCACCGGGCCCGGCCGCCCTGTCCAGAATGACGTCAAGGGCCGCCTCCGGATCCACAAGATCCACGGGGGTGCCGCCCAAAACCACTTTGTCAGCCATCAGTCTTCGCCCCCTCAGGAGATCTTCTCGGGCTGTAGCTGCCCGTTGGATTCGACGTACCGGCGCCCGGTGACCGGGCAAAGCCAGCTTCCGCCGTCGTCCTGCTTCAACGGATGCCCGGCCTCACCCACCCAGCCCATCTGCCGTGCGGGCACGCCGGCAACCACGGCGAAAGCCGGCACATCCTTGGTCACGACGGCGCCTGCCGCCACGGTGGCCCACTCGCCGATGCAGACGGGGGCGATGCACACGGCGCGGGCGCCAATGGAGGCACCTTCACCGATGGTGACCCCGACGGCCACCCAATCATCGGAGCCCTTGAGCGTGCCGTCGGGGGTGATGGCCCTCGGGTGCAGATCGTTGGTCAGCACTGCCGCAGGTCCGACGAAAACGCCGTCGGCCAGGCGGGCGGGCTCATAGACCAGCGCATAGTTTTGCAGCTTGCAGTTATCCCCCACTTCCACCCCGGGTCCGACGTACGCGCCCCGGCCGATGTTGCAGTTCTTGCCCAGGACCGCGCCCTCGCGGATCTGGGAGAGATGCCAGATCCGGGTGCCTTCACCGATGCTGGCGGTTTCGGCCACGTCTGCCGAATCGGCCACCGTTGTCATGTCGCTCCTGCCGTTGGGGGTTCCCGGACTGGGGTTGGGCTGAGGATTGCGGTGCCCGCGGCCGTGTGCGCGCCAGCCTGACCACCAGGGCGCCCAGCAACGCGCCGAGGGCGTTGTTCATGACGTCCCGGAGGCTGGCCTGGCGCTGGCTGAGCAGCAGGTACTGGACAGCTTCAATCGCCACGGAGGTGAAGAGACCCGCCAGGGCGGCCAGCCACCACCTGCGCACCGGCAGCAAGAGGGCGAGGAAGAGGCCAAGCGGGAAGAAGAGAATGACGTTGGCCGTGCCCTCCACGACGTCATAGTTGATTCCCGCTGTCAGCACGTTCTCGTGCAGGGCCGAGAAGACGTCATCCAGGAAGCCGGACAGGGGCCGGTCCACCGGTGTGGGCCAGAAACCGATGCAGCCGAGAGCTGCCAGGTAGAGGGTCAGCAGCACGAGGATTCCGTGGCGCGCGTTTGGATTAAGGTTCCGCGGTGAACTCTGCTGATCCGCGGCTGCAGTGCGGGTTCCCATGGGACTAGGCCGCCGTTCCGCTCGGAATTCCGACCCGCAGGACCCGTGCCGGCACGCCCACCCAGGTCTCGTCGTCCGGCACGTCGGCCAGGACGGCCGCGCCCATGCCGATGGTGGCGCCCGCACCCACCGAGGCGCCTTCCCGCACGCTGGCGTTCATGCCGAGGTAGGCTCCGCGCCCGATTCTGACACCGCCGCCCAGTGACACCCCGGCCGCGAACGTGGCGAAGTCCTCCACGACGTCGTCGTGAGTCAGCGTCACGCCGGGCATGACCACCACATGCTCACCCAGGGTGACTCCGGCGGTCAGGGTGACATGGCCCAGCAGAACGCTGCCGCGGCCAATCCAGCATCCGGCCGGGATCCGGACCAACGAGTCGACAATGGTGGCGTACCTGCGGTCCGGGAGTCCGAGCTCGGCCAGCCGGGCCACGATCCGGGCGCGCCCGGCGCCGGAGCCGACACAGACCACCACGCCGGCTTCCGGGTAGTGGAGGGCATCACTCGCCGGGCCCAGGATGCGGACGCCGTCCACGATGGCCCCCGTCTTGGCGGCGTCGTCGTCAAGGATTCCGATGACGTCGAACCGTCCGCTTTCCCGGACGGCGGCGAGGACTTCGCGGGCGAGGCCGCTCGCGGCGATGAGGAGCAACTCATCCATGGGTCCGCCCGCCGACCCTCCGAAGGGAGTGGATCACCCGGAACTGCTCGTCCGGCGTCAGCTGATGGTAGACGGGAAGAATCAGGGTGTTGTCGGTGAGCCGTTCCGTCACGGACAGATCGGCGTCGCCGGTGTCCCGCAGGGCGTAGGCCGGCTGCCGGTGCGCGGCCATGATGCCGCGCCGGGCCGAGATGCCGTCGTCGGCGAGATGGGCCAGCAATTCCTCCCTGCCCATCCCGAAGTCCGGCAGGACTTCGAGCCAGAACGACTGGAAATTGCTGGTGCCGTAGGCGGGGTCCTGGCTGAACCGCAGGCCTTCGACGTCGGCCAGGGCCGCCCGGTAGCCCGCGACGATTCCGCGGCGCCGGGCGACGGCCTCCTGGAGCCGGCCCAGCTGGACCAGCCCGACGGCCGCCTGCAGATCCGTCATCCGATAGTTGAAGCCGATCTCCAGATACTCCTCGGCCGGGGCCAGCCGCGCGGCATGCCGATCGTTCGCCGAGACGCTCATGGAATGTTCACGCAGCTGGCGGGCACGGGCGGCCCAGTCCGGGTTGCTGGTGGTCAGCATGCCGCCCTCGCCCGTAGTCAGGATCTTGCGGGGATGGAAGGACCACGCGGCGAGCTCGGCCCCTGCCCCTACCGGACGCCCCCGGTACGTGGACCCCGCTCCGCAGGCCGAATCCTCGATCACCGTGATGCCCAGCGGGTCGCACAGCTCACGGATCGGATCCAGGTCCACGGGCATCCCGCCCTGGTCCACGACGATCACGGCACGGGTGGCCGGTGTGAGGGCCGCCGCGATGGTCCGTGCGGACACATTCCCGGTGTCCGCTTCGACGTCGGCAAACACCGGCCGGGCGGCAACGTAGGTGGCGGCGTTGGCGGTGGCGATGAAGGAGAACGAGGGAACCACGACGTCGTCGCCCGGCCCGACGCCGGCCACTTTCAACGCCAGGTGCAGCGCGGTGGTGCAGTTGGACACGGCGACGGCGTGCCCGGCCTGTTGCGAGGCGGCAAAAGCGTCCTCGAACCTGGCCACGCGGGGACCCTGCGCCACCCAGCCGGACGCGATCACCTCGGCAACGGCCTCGGCTTCCTCGTCCCCGAGCCACGGCTTCATGACGTTGATCCGGGTCAGCGCCTGCTCTTGGAGCTGGTCGTGGTCGATAGTCATCGCACACCACCCACCCTGGCGGCGGCGATTTCGCCGCGCAGCGGACGCCACCAGCTGACAAGTTCGCGCAGGCCCTCCTCAAGCCCGGTTTCGGCGGTGAAGCCGAGATCGCGGGCGGCCGCCGACGTGTCCGCCAGCCGGCGCACGACGCCGTTGACGGCGCGGTCCGGGCCGTGCTCCACCGCCAGGAACGAATCCATCGCCCGCAACAGCGCCTCAGCCAGTTGCAGCAGGCTCGTTTCGGCGCCGCTGGCCACGTTGTACACGCCCTCGCGGACTTCGCTCCCGGCCGCCAGGATGTTGGCCCGGGCGATGTCCCTGGTATGGACGAAATCCATGGTTTGCCGGCCGTCACCGAAAATCAGCGGCGGCTGGCCGTCCGCGATCCGCTCCATCCAGCGCACCAGCACCTCGGTGTACAGGCCGTGCACGTCCATCCGCGGCCCGTAGACGTTGAAATAGCGCAGCAGCACGTAGTCCAGCCCGGTCATGGCGCGGAAGCTGCGGGCCATGCCTTCGTTGAAGGACTTCGCCGCCCCATAGAAGGTGTCGTTGTTGTGATGGTGATGTCGTTCCGTGGTCGGAAACTCCTCCGCCATGCCGTAGACCGAGGCGCTGGAGGCTGCGATGAGCTTGTCGACGCGGTGGGCGGCAGCGGCCTCCAGGACGTTGAACGTGCCGTCGACCAGCACCTCCAGGGCAAGCCGGGGCTCTTCCGCGCACTGGGTGATGCGGATGGCGGCCTGATGGAAGACGATGTCCTTGCCCCGCGTGAGGTCATGGACGAGGTCCCGGTCGCGCAGGTCGCCTTCGACCAGATGCACCCGGCCGCTTTCCATGGCCTCATCGAGATTGGCCCGGCGTCCGCGGACCAGGTTGTCGAGGACGTCGACCCGCCCGGCTCCCGCGGCGAGCAAATGGTCAACAATTGTGGACCCGATGGTTCCGGCGCCGCCGGTTACCAGGACCGTGGCCCCCTGCAGTGTGCTCATCGTCTTCCTTCCAGCTGAAATTCGTTTCCTGTTACGGCGCTGGGCCGCCCGTCCGCGCTGAGGCTGTTGCTGACCGCCTCCAGCACCGAAAGTACGCGGAGGCCGGCGGCCCCGCTGGTCCGCGCCGGGCCGCCGCTGCCAGATGCTGCTGGCGAATTCGGCCACCATCTGGCCGAGGGCCTCGTGTTCGGGCAGGGCCGGGGACCACGTGTCCCCCAGCCGGTAAGAAATGGCTGATGCCTTTTTCTCCGCCGCGGACCGGGACTGCGCGTCCAGGCTGACCCCGCGGTCGTAGACGCTGAGCCGCTGCTGCGGGTTCAAATCGTCCCAGACCAGGGTGCGCCGGGAGCCGCCGACCACCAGCTGCCTGATCTTGGTGGGGCTCAGCCAGTTCACGTGCACGTGGGCCATGCCGCCGCCGGCCAGCGCGAAGGTCAGGTGGCCCACGCAGGCGTTTCCGGTGCCGAGGGGATCCGCGCCGTGAGCCGACACTTCGACCGGCCTCAGGCCGCCGGGGAGGATGAAGTCAAGGATGGACAAGTCGTGCGGGGCAAGGTCCCAGAAGACGTCCACGTCCGGCTGGACGAGGCCAAGATTGATCCGAACCGAGTCGATGAACAGGATGTCGCCCAAGGAGCCGTCGTTGATCAGTTCCCTGATCTTCAGGACGGCCGGGGTGTAGCAGTACGTGTGGTCGGCCATCAGGACCAGGCCGCGGCGCTCGGCTTCCTCGACCATTTCGAGGCCCTTGGCCCGCCCGTCTGCCAGCGGCTTTTCAACCAGCACATGCTTTCCGGCACGCAGTGCCGTGAGGGCGATGCCGTGGTGGGTGTGGGCCGGCGTCGCGATGGCGACGGCGTCGACGTCGACCGTGTCCAGGAGCTCCTCGACGGACCCGCACACCGCGACGTCTCCATGGGCGGCGGCCAGCCTGGCGGCCCGGACACGGTCCATGTCCACGATTGCTGCCAGCTCCCAGTCGGGGGCGGCCTTGAAATTGCGGGCCAGATTCGGTCCCCAGTATCCTGCGCCGATGACGGCGACCCGCAATGGGGCCGGAGAGGCCATGAGCTCAGAATCTATGGCTGGAATCGCCACAGCCAACCCCCAGTTCGCTAGACGGCGACATCGGTATGATGCCACTGCCTATCCAAGCCGGTGCCCGGACTGCCCGTCACGAGTGCCTATTACTTGCCTTTGCGAACGACCGTCCAGCGAAGCGTCCGGGTAGTACTCAGTTAGCCCCGGACGCACCACGTGGGCCGGCCCACGGTGAAGGGCCGCCCACAACCGCGGCCGGCTGCCTCAGATGGCCGTCATGCGAACGGTGAGGGCCCCCTGCTCCACCGTGACATTGAGGTGTTTGGCCTTGCCGAGGGGATCGCCGTCGAGCTGGAATTCCTGCTCGTGGGCGAGCTCGATATCCGCTGACTTTCCGGCGAAGTATTCGACCGACGCGTTCTTGGGGTTGTTCCGGCCGAAGACGCCTGCCAGCACGCTCAGCCAGCCGAACCGGCCGACGGGGGCCAGGATGACGACGTCGAGGATGCCGTCGTCCACCTTGGCGTCGGGGAAGATCTCCACGCCGCCCATGATCTTGCCGCAGTTTCCGACCATGACGCTGCGGATCCGGCGCCGCACGGAGTGCTGGCCGTCAATGCTGATCTTTGCCCTGATGGGCTTGCCCGGCAGGTGCCGGATGCCCGCTTCAACATAGGCGAGCCAGCCCACGCGGTCCTTGAGTTCGTCCACGGTGTTGGCCATGATGGCGGCGTCGTAGCCGAGACCGGCCATGACCAGGAAGATGTGCTCCTCCTCGGCGTGGTCCAGCCTGGCCTTGACCACGTCCACCTTGACGTCCGTGCCGCTCAGGGCGTCGTAGCTGGCGGCCACGGGGTCGGTGATGTCGACGCCGAGGTTGCGGGCCAGCAGATTGCCGGTGCCCAGGGGCACCAGGCCCATGGGAGTTCCGGTGCCGGCCAGGACCTCCGCCACGCAGCGGACCGTTCCGTCGCCGCCTGCGGCGATCACGACGTCGACCCCGGCTTCCAGGGCCTCGCGCGCCTGGCCGAGCCCGGTGTCCTCCTTGGTGGTCTCCAGCCAAAGCGGCTCGGCCCAGCCCTGGGTCTCGCACAGGCGGAAGAAGGAGGCCCGGAAGCTCTCTCCGGGAGACTTCATGGGGTTGATGACCACGGCGGCCCGCCTGGACGCTGAGTTGTCCGGGGTCTCCGGGGTTTCCGGCGTCGCGGTGTTGTTCTCTGTCATGGCGTCCTTCGGGGCGAATGGCGGGAGAGGTCCCGAAGTGAAATCCTAGCCGCAGTGCGCGCGCAACGTCCGCAGGGCCGGCCGGAATCGTGGACGTCCGCTCCGCGCTGTCACTAGACTGGGCTTCGTGATGTGCCGGAGCCTGCGCTCCGGACGCCGAAAGCGGGGGACAGATGACTGAACCACAGAAGTATTCAGCAGCGGCTGAATCATCCAGCATGGATCCCCACGACTGGGGCCGGGCGATGGCACTGGCCGTCACGCGGCTGGCCGAGCAGCTCGCGCCCGAAGGCAGCGACGACATTCACACGCTGCTGGTGGGCCGGGACCTGCACCTGAAAATCAGTGACGAACCCGCGGGCGTCACGATCAGGGTTTCAACGGGGCCCATCTCGGACGCCGGCTAGCCGCGGGCGTCACCGTCGCGAGGCCTCACCTCCCGAGGCGTCACCGTCCCGAGGTCAGGTCCTCGGAGATGAGTTCCGCCGTGGCCACGGTCGCCTCACGCACCGCATCCAGATAGGCTTCGGGGTCGGGCTGCGCGGACACCGTCTGGGCCTGCAGCGAGACGTTGATCGCCGCCACCACCTTGGGCCCGTCATGGACGGGAGCGGCAACGGACATCAGTCCCAGCTCCAGTTCCTGGTTCAGCAGGCACCAGCCCTGGGCGCGGACCGTGGCCAGCTCGGCCACGAGGGCAGCCTTGGTTCCGATCGCCCCGGGGGTGAGGGGCCGGATCTCGGCGGCCGCGAGGTACTCTTCCAGTTGCGCCGGCGGGAGGGCAGCGAGCAGCACGCGGCCCATGGAGGTTGCGTAGGCAGGGAACCGGGTGCCCACCGTGATGCCGACCGTCATGATCCGCCGGGTGGACACCCGGGCGATGTACGCGATGTCGGTGCCCTCGAGCACCGCGGCCGACGTCGACTCCCCCAGCTCGAGCGAGAGCTCCTCCAGGTGCGGTTGGGCGAGCTGCGGCAGCGACAGCCCGGACAAGTAGGCGTAGCCGAGCTGCAGCACCTTGGCGGTCAGGGCAAAGATCTTGCCGTCGGTGCGGACATAGCCCAGCTCCACGAGGGTGTGCAGGAACCGCCGGGCCGTGGCCCGGGTCAGGTCGGTCCGGGCCGCGACCTCGGTCAGCGTCATCTTCGGGTGGTCCGTGTCGAAGGCACGGATCACGGCGAGCCCGCGCGCCAGCGACTGCACGTACTGGTCGCTGGCCGCGGGCGCGCCGCCGCTCTTGGCTGCCTCAATCATTTCCCGCCTCCCGGTCCCGCATCACTTTATCTGTCAGCGTGCGTCCGCGGACGCGGCCCGCAGCGGCACGGGAACCATGGCCTGGAGTTCCTCGAGCGTGCAGCCGAACGTCTCCCGCACCTGGACGCCGTCGGGTCCGGTCAGGAAGACGGCCTTGTCGGTGTAGACGCGGGTGACGCAGCCGATCCCGGTGAGCGGGTAGGTGCACGCCTCCACCAGCTTGGACGCGCCGTCGCGGGTCAGGAGCGTCATCATGACGAAGACGTCCTTGGCACCGGTGGCGAGGTCCATGGCACCGCCGACGGCGGGGATCGCGTCCGGGGCGCCGGTGTGCCAGTTGGCGAGGTCGCCGGTCGCGGAAACCTGGAAGGCGCCGAGCACGCAGATGTCCAGATGGCCGCCGCGCATGATCGCGAAGGAGTCCGCGTGGTGGAAGTAGGACGCCCCCGGCAGTTCGGTCACGGGAATCTTGCCGGCGTTGATGAGGTCGCCGTCGATCTGGTCCCCGGTGGCTTCCGGGCCCATGCCCAGCATGCCGTTCTCGGTGTGGAGCGTGATGTTCTGCTCCGGCTCGAGGTAGTTCGAGACCAGGGTGGGCTGGCCGATGCCGAGGTTCACGAAGGATCCGGGCTTGATGTCGCGGGCCACGAGGCGGGCGAGGTCGTCGCGGCCCAGCGGCGTCTCCGATGCCTGGATGCCGGTCTGGGGACCTGCCTGGCTGTTGGACTGGATGCTCATCTCAGGCCACCTTTCTGTCTTGCCTGCGGCTGCGGCCACACGGACGATGCTGTTGACGTAGATTCCGGGGGTCACGATGATCTCCGGGTCCAGGCCGCCCGTGGGGACGATTTCGGAGACCTGGACAATGCTGTGCTTGGCCGCGGCGGCCATGATGGGACCGAAGTTCCGGGCGGTCTTGCGGTAGACGAGGTTGCCCTTGCCGTCCGCCTTGAGCGCCTTGATGAGGGCGACGTCGGCGTGGATGGGGGTCTCGAAGACCTGCCACTTGCCGTCGAGGAAGCGGGTTTCCTTGCCCTCGGCGAGCATGGTGCCGTAGCCGGTGGGCGTGAAGAAGCCGCCGATCCCGGCGCCGGCGGCACGGATCCGCTCGGCCAGGTTCCCCTGCGGGACGAGTTCGAGCTCGATCTCCCCGGCGCGGAACTTGGTGTCGAAGTGCCAGGAGTCGGACTGCCGGGGGAAGGAGCAGATCATCTTCTTCACCCGGCCCTCCTTGATCAGCAGCGCCAGTCCCTGGTCGCCCTGGCCGGCGTTGTTGTTCACCACGGTCAGGTCGGTGGCGCCGCCGTCCAGCAGCGCGTCGATGAGTTCGAACGGCTGGCCGGCGTTGCCGAAGCCGCCGATCATGACCGTGGAGCCGTCCTTGATGCCGGCGACGGCCTCGCCGACCGTGTCAATGAAATTCAGCATGGCCTAGCCCTTCACTGGTTGTGCCGGCAGGTTATGCCCACGGGCGGTGGTGACGTTTTCGAGGACGACGGCGAGGCCCTGGCCGACGCCGATGCAGATCGCGGCGACGCCCCAGCGTTCACCGGAGGCCTGCAGGGACCGGGCCAGGGTGCCCAGGATCCGCCCGCCGGAGGCGCCCAGCGGGTGGCCCATCGCGATCGCGCCGCCGTGCCGGTTCACGATCGACGGGGTCGATGCCCCAGGCGTTGATGCAGGCCAGGGACTGCGCGGCGAACGCCTCGTTCAGTTCGACGGCGCCGACCTGGTCCCAGCCGATGCCGGCCTTCGCGAGGGCCTTGTTCGCGGCCTCGACCGGGGCGTAGCCGAAGTACTGCGGGTCGTTGGCGTGCGCGCCGCGGCCGGCGATGCGGGCCAGCGGGTCCAGGCCGAGGATCCCGGCGGCGTTCTCGGAGCCGAGCCACGCCGCGGAGGCGCCGTCCGAGAGCGGGGAGGCGTTCCCGGCGGTCACGGTGCCGTTCTCGGTCCGGAACACGGTCTTGAGCCCGGCGAGCTTCTCCGCCGAGGACCCGGCCCGGATGCCTTCGTCGCGGACCAGGCCGGTGCCCGGGACCGGGGCGACGAGGGTGTCGTAGAAGCCCTCGTCCCACGCCTGCGGCGGCCAGGTTGTGCGAGGCGGCGGAGAATTCGTCCTGCGCCTGCCCGGGTGATCCCGTACTTCTCGGCCAGCCGTTCGGTGGCCTCGCCCAGCGAGATGGTCCACTCCGCCGGCATCGCCTGGTTCACCAGCCGCCAGCCCAGCGTGGTGGAGGCCAGGGTCAGGTCCCCGGCCGGGTAGGGCTTCTCGGTCTTGGGCAGCACCCAGGGGGCGCGGGACATCGATTCGGCGCCGCCGATCAGCATCAGCTCCGCGTCGCCGGTGTTGATCTGCCGGGACGCGATGATCGCCGCGTCCAGCGAGGACCCGCAGAGCCGGTTGACCGTGGTGCCCGGGACCGAGACCGGCAGCCCGGCCAGCAGGGTGCCCATCCGGGCGACGTTGCGGTTTTCCTCGCCCGCGCCGTTGGCGTTGCCGAACACCACCTCGTCGATCCGCTCGACGTCGAGCCCCGGGGCGCGCTTCACGATCTCGCGGATCACGTGCGCGGCGAGGTCATCCGGCCGGACGCCGGCAAGGCCGGAACCGAACTTCCCGAAGGGCGTCCTCACGGCGTCGTAAACAAAAGCCTGGTTCATGAGTCTTTGTCCATTTCTGTGTTGTCCATGGAATGGAACACCTGCTGCGCGGTCTTGAAGGCGGTGTTGGCGGAGGGGACCCCGCAGTAGATGGCGGTCTGGAGCAGGATTTCCTTGATCTCATCCCGGCTCAGGCCGTTGGTGATGGCGGCGCGGATGTGCATGGCCAGTTCTTCCCAGTGCCCGTGCGCCACCATGGCGGTAATGGTGACGGCTGAGCGCATCTGGCGGCTGATCCCGGGCCGGGTCCAGATGCCGCCCCAGGCGATCCGGGTGATCATGTCCTGGAAGTCCTCGGTGAAGGAATCCTTGTTCGCGTTGGCGCGGTCCACGTGCGCGGCGCCGAGGACCTCACGCCGGACTTTCATGCCGCCGTCGTAGATTTCCTGGCTTGTCGCGCCGGGCTGGACTACCCCGTTTCGCTCGGGCCCGCCGAGGTCGGGGCTGTTCAGGTCGGGGCTGTTGAGCTGGGGGCCGGTCATTCGCCCGCTCCTTGGGTCTCGGTCCAGGTGATGAGGCTCTTGAGCAGCTCGGCGACGTGGCCCGGCGCCTCGAACGGCGCCAGGTGTGCCACACCTTCCAGGCTGACGGCCGTGGCGGTGCCGCCGCCGGAGGTGATGCCCGCGGCTACTTCCTCGGCCATCGACGGCGGGGCAACGGAGTCCAGGGCGCCGGCAATGACCTGGGTGGGGACGCGGATGGTGCCGAGCTGGTCCCGCACGTCGAAGCCGGCCAGGGCCTCGCAGCAGAACGCGTAGCTGAAGCGGTCCGCGTCCCGCAGGGTGTGCAGCAGCCGGCCGCTGAGCTCGGGCTGGCGGTCCATGAACCCCGGGGCGAACCAGCGCTCCGCGGAGCCCTGGATCATCACCGGGGTTCCCTGCGTGCGCACGGTTTCGGCGCGCTCCAGCCAGCCCTCGGGCGTGCCGAGCTTCGCGCCGGAGCACTGCACGGAGAGGCTCTT
The DNA here is from genome assembly GCA_963810895.1 of uncultured Actinomycetota bacterium. Lineage (GTDB taxonomy): Bacteria > Actinomycetota > Actinomycetes > Actinomycetales > Micrococcaceae > Arthrobacter. The sequence goes on along the minus strand of CAWEPM010000002.1, from coordinate 35,605 downwards.
GAGCCGGTCGCCGTGCTTGATGCCCAGTTGCAGGCCGGTGGCCCCGCCGAGGGACACCCCGGCGTAGTGGAAGCGCGCACCGGGGGCGATCGAATCGATCAGGCCGATCACGGCGTCGGCCAGCTCGGCGACGGTGAAGGTCTCCTGTGCCGCGGGCGAGACGCCGTGCCCGGGCAGATCCCAGGCGACGACGTCGACGTCGGCGCCCAGTATGGTGCCGGCCTGGCTCCAGAGCAGGGAGGACGTCCCGAGCGAGGGGCCCACGACGAGGAGGGGCTTGTCGCCGAGCGGGCGCTGGGGCGAGAGCAGGACTGCTTTGACGGTGGGTCTAGCCACGGGAGGCTCCGTTCTGGAGGAGGTGGGCGGTGGCACGGTCATATTCAGGTGAGGCCGGGCCGGCGGTGTATTCCGGATACGCCGCGAGGATGCGGCGGGAGATCTCGGCGGCCTGGCCGAGGTAGTTGGCCGGGTCCAGAAGCTCCTCAAGCCGGGCGTCCGTGAGCAGTTCTTCGGGGACGGCCGCGCGGAGCAGTGTCCGGTAGGTGGCCGCCTGCTCCGCGGCCGGGGCCTGGAGCGTCTTGTCCACGACGGCCTGCAGGCGCTGCTTGCCGGTCCGGCCCGATCCCGTCTCGGCGCTGCGGACGTCCAAGAGCGGCGCGACGGCGGCGTTGACGGCTTCGGAGAGCAGCAGCGGTCCGGCGAGGCCGAGGTTGCGGAGCATCGCCCCGGGGAAGACCTGCAGCCCCTCGGCCAGTTCCCGCAGCTGTCCCGCGGCACCGAGGGCCAGGCGCAGCAACTGGCGCAGGGCGGCCCATTCGCTGTGCCAGGCGCCGTCGGGGCGTTCATCGTTGAAATTGGCCGCCGCAAGGTGCAGCTGGGCGGCCAGGCCCGGGGACTGCAGGGCGGCGCTGCGGATCAGCACGGACAGCACCGGGTTCTGCTTCTGCGGCATGGCCGAGGACACGCCCCGCCCCGCGGCGCGCGGTTCCGCGAGTTCGGCCACTTCGGGCCGGCTCAGGAACAGGACGTCGGCGGCGAGCTTTCCGGCCGCGTCCGTCACGGCGGCCAGGGCGTCGCCGAGCGAGGTCACGGCCAGGCGGTTCGTGTGCCAGGGCGCTGGAACGGTGGCGAGGCCCAGGCGGGCGGCGAGCCGGTCCGCGAGGTCAAACGGGGAGAGCGGCCCGGCGGCCGGCCCAGCGCCGGCGGCCGTGTTGGAAATCAGTACGGTGCCGGCGGCAAGGGTCCCGGCGGCGCCGCCGGTCTGCACCGGCAGTTCGAGGGCTTCGAGCCGGCGGCCGGCGGCGGCCAGCCCGGCGAACCACTGCGCGGCCCGCAGCCCGAAGCTGTAGGGCAGCGAGTGCTGGGTCAGGCTCCGGCCCACGCAGAGCGTCTGCGCATGGGCGTCGGCCAGGGCGGCGAGGGCGGACGTCGCGGCCTTGAGCTCGGCGAGCAGCTCGCGCACGGCCCCGGCGGCCAGCAGCATCAGGGCCGAGTCGAGTACGTCCTGGCTGGTCAGCGACGTGTGAACGGCCCGTGCCGCGCCGAGACCGTCGGCGTCCAGGGCCCGGACCTGTTCACGGAGGTCCGCGAGCAGCGGGATGACGGGGTTGCCGCCGCCCTGCGCGCGCACGGCGATGCCTGCGACGTCGTACCGCTGCACGTCCGCGGCGGCGGCCACCACTGCGGCGGACCCGGCCGGGGCGAGGCCCGCCTCGTCCAGGACCGCCGCCCAGGCAGCCTCGACCTTCAGGATGGCGGCGAGCACTGCACGGTCCCCGGTCAGCGCCGCCACAAGCGGCGACGCCGACACGGGACTGAGCAGGCCGAGCGTCGCCGTCGGTCTCGAAGAAGGTCACTTCGAGGCACCCTCGGCGTCGCTGAAATCCAGGAACACCGTCTCGCCCTCGCCCTGGAGGCGGATGTCCCAGGTGAGTCCGCCGTCGGGATCCCGGCGCGCGATGAGGGACCGGCGGCGGTCCGGCTCGAGCGAGCTGAGCAGCGGGTCCTTGGCCAGGGCCTCCTCGTCCTCGGGCAGGTAGACGCGGGTGAACAGGCGGTTCATCAGGCCCCGGGCAAAGACGGCGACGGCGATGAACGGCGCCGCGCCCTCCTCGGTGGGGCCGGGGTTCACCGTGGTGAAGGTGAAGGCGCCGGTGTTGCCGACGGCGCTGCGGCCGAAGCCGGTGAAGGTGTAGCCGTCGCGGACCAGGGAGCCCGTGCGGTGCGGAACGTTGCCGTCCGCGTCGGCCTGCCAGATCTCCAGGATCGCGTCCGGGATCGGGTGCCCGGCGCCGTCATAGACGGTGCCCTGGAGCCGGATGGAGCCCGGGGAGCCGGGGGCCAGGAGCTCGCGGTCCTTGGTGTAGGGCAGGGCGTAGCCGTAGAACGGTCCCACGGTCTGGCCCGGTGTCGGGGTGAGTTTACTCATGGCGCTCCTATTCATTCTCGTCGCCTCCTGCGCCCAATGCCTCGTTTTCGGTCCAGGTCCGCTTGGACCCGGTCAGGACAATGTCCCAGTTGTACGCCAGAGCCCATTCAGGCTTGGTCTGCTCGTGGTTGTAGGTGGCCACGAGCCGGTCGCGGGCATCCTGGTCCACGATCGACTGGTAGATCGGGTCCAGCGGGAACAGCTGGTCACCGGGGAAGTACATCTGGGTGACGATCCGCTGGGTGAACTCCTGCCCGAACAGGGAGAAGTGGATGTGGGCCGGGCGCCAGGCATTGAGGTGGTTCTTCCACGGGTAGGCGCCGGGCTTGATGGTGGTGAAGCTGTAGGAGCCGTCCGCGCCCGTGATGCAGCGGCCGACGCCGGTGAAGTTGGGGTCCAGCGGTGCCGGGTGCTGGTCCCGCTTGTGGATGTAGCGGCCGGCGGAGTTGGCCTGCCAGATCTCCACCAGCTGGCCGGCGACGGGGCGGCCGTCGCCGTCGAGCACGCGGCCGGAGACCACGATGCGTTCGCCCAGCGGTTCGCCGTTGTGCTGGATGGTCAGGTCCGCTTCCAGCGCGTGGACGTCCATGTGCCCGAACGCCGGCGAGTAGAGCTCGATGGTTTCCGGGTCCGCGTGGTGCAGGTCCTTGGTGGGGTGGCGCAGGACGCTGCTGCGGTACGGCGCGTAGTCGAGCCGCGGCTGGGTTTCGGCCGGGGCTCCGTTTTTGAGGGCCTGCGCGTAGGCCTCGCCGATCGCCTTCATTTCGGCGCTGAGGTCCGCCTGCGACTCCGCGGCGGCGTCGAGCGGCGCATACGTCTTCGGTGCGGCCTCCGTGGCTTCGTCGGACACGTCCTCGGTGATCGGGTCGGCGTTGAAGATGTCGAGGTTGATTTCTTCAGGCACAGCAGCCTCCTTTCGTTGGTGTGTTTGTTGTTCGGATTGGGGGTCAGGAAGTGCGGGTCAGCTGGTGCAGGTGGTCGTATTGGACGGCGTGCCGCACCGGGGCGTTCGGGGCGCCGTAGCCGTCGTAGGCGCCGCGGCGTTCCACCATTTCGAAGAACACGCTGCCCACCGTGGCCGTGTAGAAATGCAGGAATTCGCCGTCGGCATCACGGTCATAGAGCAGGTTGAGCTCGCGGAGCGTGGCCAGGAATTCCGGGTCCAGGGCGAACCGGGCATCGAGGTCCTCGTAGTAGTTCGCCGGGATCTGCAGGAAGTCCAGTCCGCGGTCCCGTGCGGCCCGGGCCGTGGCCACGAGGTCATCCACGGCGAACGCCACATGCTCCTGGTAGGTGCGGCGGTGGCCCGTCCCGGACGCGTCGGGTTCTTTTGTTCCGGCGGCGGCCTCCTGCTGCAGCAGCGGCGCCAGGTTCAGCACCAGGCGGACGCCGCGGTCCTCCGTGAGCATCACCTGGGACCGGACCAGTCCGGTGGGGCTGGCCACCTCGGCATACGGCTGCGGTTCCAGCGCGAGGGCGCTCGTGTAGAACAGCACGGCCTCGTCGAAGTGCTGCCACGGCTGGGCGAGGTTCACGTGGTCGATCACGGCGCCGGCCACCGCACCCGCGCCGGGAACGGGGCCGGCTCCTGGAACGAGGTGAGGCAGTTCGTCGCCGGATTCGTGTGGCTCGCCGAATTCCCCGACCCAGGCCGCCGTGCCGTCCGGGCTGCCCTGGCAGAGGAAGATTTCGGTGGAGTCCGGCGCGGCGAAGCCCTGGAAGACTTCCTCGTTGGCCTGGCTCTTGCGCGGCACGGCGGGGGCCTTGAGCTGCTGGGCGCGGGCGGCGGCGATGACGGGAGAGTCGACGTCGAAGCCCAGGGCGGAAATGGCAGGAGAAATGGCAGCGGCGGCGGGCGCCTGCTGGACGGCACCGGTGGCGGCGGTCGCTGCCGTGCCGGAGGCGGCGGGTTCTTCGTTGATGATCACGCGGGCGTGGCCCATGGTCCACAATTGCACGTTCTTGGTCCGATGGCGTCCGTTGAACGCAAACCCCAGCTGGCCGAGCAGGGTTTCCAGGCCGGCGGTGTCCCCGGCCCGGACCTCGGCGAAGTTGAAGCCGGCGGGCTCGGCCACCCGGGGCAGCGTGGCGAGTTCCATCGGGTAGCGGCGCCGGGCCGCCGCGCCGGACGCCTTGCGGCTGCCCGGCGGTGGCCGGGTTTGCCTCGAGCCATCGGGCGCTCTGCTCTTCGAGCCAGATCAGCGACCGCATGGCATCGACGGCCGTGCGTTCGACGTCGGACTGGCGGAAGACGTCGTTGAAGACTTCCAGCGACACCGGCCCGGTGTAGCCGGCGCGGACCACGTGACCCATGAACTTGGCGAGGTCGAACTGCCCCTCGCCCGGGAACACCCGGTAGTGCCGGCTCCAGGACAGCACGTCCATCGACAGCTTGGGCGCGTCCGCCACCTGGACGAAGAAGATCTTGTCCGGGTTGAAGGCCTCGATCGGCGCGGTGTCCCAGTCGCGGGAGAGGATGTGGAAGGAGTCCAGGCAGGTGCCCAGGTTGGGGTGGTCCACCATGTCAACCAGCCGGTGGGCGTGCTCGTAGTCGTTGACATACTTGCCCCACGCCAGGGCCTCGTAGGCGACCTTGACGCCGTGGTCCCCCGCGAGGTCCGCGAGCCGGGAGAGCTGGGCGGCCCGGAGCTCGTCATCGTCAATCGTGGCCGTGCCGACGTTGGAGCACAGCAGCATGGTGTCCATGCCCAGCCGGGACATCAGCCGGAACTTGGCGTCCGCGCGGCGCAGGTTGGCGGCGAGCAGGTCCTCGGGGACGCTGTCGAAGTCGCGGAACGGCTGGTAGAGGTCCAGGGTGAGGCCGAGGTCGGCGGCCAGTTTCCGGACGTCTTCCGGGCTCAGCGGGGACGTGACAAGGTCCTGTTCGAAGATTTCGATCCCGTCGAACCCGGCAACGGCGCAGGCCTGCATTTTTTCCCGCAGGGTGCCGGAGAGGCAGACGGTGGCGATTCCGGTGCGCATCAGGCGGCCACTTCTTCCGCGGCCACGAGTTCCAGGAAGTGGGAGCGCATGCGCTCGGCGTCGGCCTCGCGTCCGGTGAAGATCCGGAAGGCGTCCGCCGCCTGGCCCACGGCCATCCGGCCGCCGTCGAGCACCTCGCAGCCCTTGGCCCGGGCGGCGCGGACGAGCTCGGTTTCGATCGGCCGGTACACGATGTCGGCCACCCAGTGCCGGGACTCCACGAGGGACATGTCCAGCGGAACGCCCGGATGGGCGGCCATGCCCACGGGGGTGCAGTGCACCAGGCCGTCGGCCAGCGGCATGAGCCGCGGCAGCTCCGCCGTCGTCCGGGCGGTGACGGTCCGGTCCGGGAAGAAACCGGCGAGTTCGGCCGCGCGGGCGGCGCAGCGCACCGCATCGGTGTCCACGAGGTCCAGTTCCCGGACGCCCGCGGTGAGCAGGGCATAGGCGACGGCGGATCCGGCGCCGCCGGCTCCCAGCTGCACCACGCGGTCCAGGGTGGCGCCGGGGAGCCCGGAGGCCAGCGCCGCCGCGAAGCCGGAGAAGTCGGTGTTGTGGCCGATAAAGCGGCCGTCGCGGATGACCACGGTGTTGACGGCGCCGAGGCGCCGGGCGTCGGCGGAGACCTCGTCGAGGTAGTCGAGCACGAGCTGTTTGCAGGGGTGCGTGATGTTCAAGCCGTTGAACCCGAGGCTCCGGGCGCCGGAGAGCAGCTCGCCCACGGCCTGGCCGGGCAGGCCGAGTTCGATGAGGTCGATGGGGCGGTAGAGGTACCGGAGGCCCTGAACGTCGCCTTCGCGTTCATGCATGTAGGGCGTGAGGGAGGGCATGACGCCGTCTCCCACGAGGCCCACGAGGAAGGACTCTGCTCGATTGCTCATCCGGTTAGCTCCTTTGACAACGGCACTCGGCGGTCGGCGACGCTTGCGGCGTCTGCGGCGGGCCGGGTGATAGGGATTACTTTACAGACTTTGTTCACATCTTGCACTGTTGTTCGAATGACGAACATATTGTGACGCTGCGGGGCTCACCGCTGGGGCAGCCGGGCGGACAGCTCTGCCGCGGCCGACTGCAGAAGGGGCACGAGGGCCACGAGGGCCTCCATGCTCAGGCGGAACACCGGCACGGCCGTGGCGAGGGAGGCGAAGGCATGGCCCTGGGCATTGAAAACCGGAACGGCGACGGCACGCATCCCGAGCTCGTTTTCCTCATCCATCGTGGCGTAGCCGCGGCGGCGGACCAGGTCTATTTCGGCCCGGAAAGCCTCGCGGTCGGTAATGGAATGCTCCGTCAGCGGATCGAGGGGCAGTTCATCGACGAGCCGGGCCCGGGTGGCGTCATCGGCGAACGCTACCAGCGCCTTGCCCACCGACGTGGTGTGCAGTGCCCCAAGATGGCCGGGGTCGCTCGTGACCCGGAAGGTCTGCGGGCCGTCCACCTTGTTCACCGTCAGATGGTGGATGCCGTCCCGCACGGAGAGGATGGTGGCCTCGCCCGTCTCCTCGGTCACGCGACGCAGGATGGGCAATGCCGTGCCGGCGAAGCCGTGGTGGTTGGAGACGCGCTGGCCGAGCTGGAAAACGCGCAGGCCCAGATGGTAGCGGCGGCCGTCCGGCTCGTAGTCCACGAAGCCGTCCCGGGTCAGCGAGCCGAGCAGGCGGTAGGTGGTGCTGAACGGCAGTTCGGCCCGGCGGGAGATGTCAGCGGCGCTGGCGCCGCGCGGCTCGTCGCCCAGGAGGACCAGCAGGCCCAGGGCCTTGCCCACCATGTCCGTCCGCGAGTCCTCCTTGGCGGCCTTCACCGGCTTCGAGGGGGCTTCCGCCGGGTAGTCGGAAGCGGCGGATTCGTCTGTGGCTTGATTCACACTCATGCAACGATGTTCCCACATAGTGAGAGCTATTTCTAGATGGTGATTATTTTTCTTGACAAGTGACTGCGCTCACAGTCATGATTGCTACATCGCACAAGTAGCTTCCACCATGTGGCTACTAGTCCGGGTCTTTCCACGGACCTCCGGCTGCACCACACTTAAACAAGCGGCAGCCGAGACCTTCCTGATCCATCCGCGACAACGTCGTCACACCAAAGGAACACCATGAGCCACACTGTCCCGTCCACGACGCCGGGTACCGTCACAGGAGGGACGCCGAAGAAGGCGGCCCTTGCCAGCTTCCTGGGCAGCGCCGTCGAATATTACGACTTCTTCATCTTCGGCTCCGCAGCGGCGCTGATCTTTCCGCACGTCTTCTTCCCGGACGCCGACACCAACGCGGCGATCATGTCGTTCGCTACCTTCGGCTTCGCCTACATTGCCCGTCCGATCGGCGCCGTCGTCCTTGGCCACTTCGGCGACAGGATTGGACGCCGGAAGGTCCTCATGTTCACGCTGCTGCTGATGGGTGCCGCCACCTTCGTCATCGGCTGCCTTCCGGACTTCAAGACAGTCGGCTGGTGGGCTCCGGTCCTGCTGGTGCTGGCGCGTCTCTGCCAGGGCTTTTCCGCGGCCGGCGAGCAGGCCGGCGCCTCGTCCATGACACTGGAGCACGCCCCGGACAACCGCCGCTCGTTCTTCACCTCCTGGACACTCACGGGAACCCAGGGCGGCCAGATCCTCGCGGCCCTCGTCTTCATCCCCGTCCTGGCCCTGCCCGATGAGATCAAGTACACCATCGGCTGGCGCATCCCGTTCTGGCTCAGCGCCGTGGTCGTGCTGATCGCGTTCTTCATCCGCCGCACCCTGCACGAGCCCCCGGCGTTCGAGGAAGCGCGCAAGACCGCCCAGATCTCCAAGCTCCCGGTTGCCGACCTCCTCAAGAGCCACTGGCGCGATGTCCTCCGCGTCATCGCCTGCGCCTTCATCGCCGCCGTGTCCACCGTCTTCGGCACCCTGGCCATCAGCTACGCCAAGAACGTCGCCGGAGTGGACGGCACCACCACCCTCTGGCTCGTCGTCGGCGCCAACTTCATGGCCCTGGGCACCCAGCCGCTCTTCGGCATGCTCGCGGACAAGATCGGCCGCAAGCCGGTCTTCATCTACGGCGCACTGTCCAGCGCAGTCCTGACCCCGGTCTTCCTGCTGAGCCTCGAGTCCGGCAGCGTCCCGCTGATGTTCCTCGCGGCCATCGGCTTCTTCTCCTTCGGCTACGCTGCAGCCAACGCGGTCTGGCCCTCCTTCTACGCCGAAATGTTCAGCACCAACGTCCGCTTCTCCGGCCTCGCGATCGGCACCCAGCTGGGCTTCCTGATGGCCGGATTCGCCCCGGCGATCGTGGCGGCCATGGGCGGCATCCAGCCCGGCGGCTGGGTCCAGATCACCATCTTCACCTCCATCATCTGCCTGATCGCCACCGTCGCGGCCCTGACGGCCAAGGAAACCTTCAAGGTCCCCACCAAGGAGCTCGGCCAGCACTAGGGTCCGGCCCCGGACAACGCGCTCAGCCGGTCGTCCCGACCGCTAGTTCCCTACCGCTAGTTCCATAAAGCACGACGCCGGCCCGTCCCCTCCCGGGGGCGGGCCGGCGTCGTGCTGGCCGTCACCGCTCCGGCGTTACCGTCAGGGCGTGGTGCCCAGCACCGCGGCGAGATCGAACTTCACCGGTTCCTCCAGCTGCTCGTAGGTGCAGGAGCCCGGATCCCGGTCGGGACGCCAGCGCACGAACTGGGCCGTATGGCGGAACCGTTCGCCCTCCATGTGGTCGTACTTCACTTCCACCACGCGCTCGGGCCGGAGCGGGATGAAGGACAGGTCCTTGCCGCCGCTCCAGCGGCTCCCCTCGGCATTCCGCGGCGTCCGCGCCCCCTCCTCCTGCCGGGCCCGGGCCCAGGGGTGGTCCTCGAAACCGGTGACCAGCTCCTGCAGTTCGGCAAACAGCTCCTTGCGCCGTGCCATCGGGAAGGCGCCCACCACCCCGACATTCGCCAGCACCCCGGCGGTGTCGTAGAGCCCCAGCAGCAGCGAGCCGACCCGGTCCGGGCCGGAGGTGTGCACCCGGTATCCGGCGAGCACGCAGTCCGCGGTGCGTTCGTGCTTGACCTTGACCATCGCGCGCTTGTCCGGCTGGTAGGTGCCCGCCAGCGTCTTGGCCACGATGCCGTCCAGCCCGGCACCCTCGAACTGCCGGAACCAGCGCTGCGCCGTGTCCCGATCCGAGGTCGCGGCCGTGAGGTGGACCGGGGCCGCGCTTGATGCCAGCGCGCGTTCGAGCTCCTGCCGGCGCTCGGCGAACGGCCTTCCCGTGAGGTCCTCGCCGCCGAGGGCCAGCAGGTCGAAGGCCACGAAACGTGCCGGGGTCTGCTCCGCGAGCAGCTTCACCCGGCTGGCGGCCGGATGGATGCGCTGCTGGAGTGCATCGAAGTCGAGCCGGTCCCCGGAGGCCGCCACCAGGATGATCTCGCCGTCCACGACGCAGCGTTCCGGCAGCTGCGCCTTCAGCGCCACGACCAGTTCGGGGAAATAGCGGGTCATGGGCTTGCCATTCCGGCTGCCGATCTCCACCTCGTCGCCGTCGCGGAAGATGATGGAGCGGAATCCGTCCCACTTCGGCTCAAAGAGCCAGCCCGTTCCGGCGTCCGGCGTCGGCAGCGCGGGGAGGGCTTTGGCCAGCATGGGCGCGATCGGAGGCATCAGCGGCAGTCGCATAGCGCCCATTCTTGCGCCGCGGGCCCGGCACCGCCAGCCCCGCCAATGAGTACTCCCGCCGGCCGGAGGGACACGGCGGGTAATCGCAGCGCCGCCGAAAACTAACCGGCCCCTTACCGCGCCGAAACGCGGACGCAACATTGGCGCAGGACACTGGAAGTGCCGGCAAGAGCAGGCACCAGCTCCAGTCCAGGAGGCCCCGCCATGTTGAAGGAAGCGAAAGCCCATGTAACCCGTATCCGTGCCCTCGACCAGCTGCACCGCGGCGATGAGATCGAGGCCCGCCTGCGCGTCGGCCCGAATTACGACGACGTCGTGATCCGCCGCGGCAGCGTCCAGGAAACGGCCCCGGGAATCGGCGTCGTCTGGATCATGGACCGCCACACCGGCATGCGCAAAGCCATCAACGCAGACGAATGCACCGTCTGGCGGGTCGCCTGAGGCGTCAGCCTCCCGCCACGGACTGGATGATGAGGACCTCCTGGCCAGGCGCCACCGTCGTCACCAAGCCCTGAAGCCGCCGGATTTCATTCCCGTTGACGTATATATTCACGTAACGGCGAACAGTTCCGGTCTCGTCCCGCAGCCGGCGCGACAGCGCCGGATATTCCCCGGTCACCGTATCCAGCAACCACTCCACCGTCACCGCTGCCTCCGCGGGCGTAGTCAGGATGGACTGCCCGCCGGCGAGCGGTTGGAGGACGCTCGGCAGGACTACACTGATCGCCGAATCCGCGGGAACAGGCATGCCGTCGTTCATGAGCTTGTTTATCGCGTTGTTCATGCGCCTGTTTAACCCTTTAACAGCGGGGCCGGGAGCAGGGCCGCGGAAACCGCGGCTGCCCGCACGCACAAGACGTCCGGCAGGTGCGAGGCCACTTCGCTGAAGTGTTCGCCCTCGTCGGCGCTGGCGTAGACGCTGCCGCCCCGGGTTCCGAAGTAGACGCCGGCGGGCTCCGCCTCGTCCACGCAGGCAGCATCGCGCAGCACGGAGTTGTACTCGGGGTCCGGGAGTCCGTCGTCGAGCCGTTTCCAGCTGGTGCCGGCGTCGTCCGTCCGGTGCACCGCCAGCTTTCCGTCCGGCGGAATTCGCTCGCCGTCGGCCTTCAGCGGGATCACCCAGGCAGTGCCGGCCCGGCGGGGATGCGTCAGCATGACAAAGCCGAAGTCCGCCGGCAGTCCATCGGCGATCGACTCCCACGATTCGGCGTCGTCGTCGCTGCGGTACACGCCGTGGTGGTTTTGCGCGTACAGCCGGCCGTCGACGGCGGCGTCGGCCGCAATCTTATGGACGCACTGGCCGAATTCCGGGTTGGGATCCGGCATGAAGTACGCGGAGATCCCCTTGTTGCGCGGCTCCCAGGAGGCGCCGCCGTCGAGCGAGCGGTAGACCCCTCCGGTGCTCATGGCAACGTGGACTTTCTCGCCCGTCGGGTCAACCACGATCGAGTGCGCCGCGGCACCGCCATAGCCGGCACCCCATTCGCTGCGGTGCGGATGGTCCCAGAGGCCGCGGTTGAGCTCGAAGTGCTCGCCGCCGTCGGTCGATTTCCAAACGGAGATCGGCTCGCAGCCTGCCCACACGACGCCCGGGCGGGAGTCGGCGTCGGGGTGGATCTGCCAGATCCGTTCCAAGGCGGCATCGGTGCCGTCGGGGAACGTGATGGCGCCGTTTTCGGGTTCGTTCCAGGTTTCGCCCAGGTCATCGGAGTGGAAAACGGTGGGACCCCAGTGCTCGGAGCGGACCCCCACAAGGATCCGGGTCCGGCCGTCGCGGGTATCGATGCCGATGCTGGGCACTTCACTCATCAGGAAATGCGGGCCGGAAAGGGACCAGTCTTTGCGGTCCGGGCTCGTCGCCAGCCAGAGACCTTTCTTGGTGCCGATCGCCAGGACATAACTCTCTGCAGTAGCCATGACCCCCATGCAACCATCCGCGCCGGAAGGCCGCAATGGTTTTCTTCCGGCGCTGCCGGTGTCCCGCTCATCCGGACGGCGCCGGCGGCGCCGTCAGTCGACGAACTCCGACTGGGTCTCGATGAAGTCCCAGTCCGCGACCGTCAATACCGCGCCGCCCGCGGGCAGTTCACCGGGACGCGGGCCGCCGGCGGCGGCAATCCCCCGCTGCACGGCCTCGGGCAGTTCGGCGGTCCGGAGGTTTTCCCGGAGCCATTCCTTGCTCGCCAAATCCAGATCCAGCCACCACATGTAGATCTCCACGACGGCCTCCTCCTCCTGTGTCCTTCAACCGTAGGCCCCGCTCCCGGGGTGTACAAGGGAAGCGGCGGCAAACGGCACGCGCAACTTCTGAAGCCGCGTGAACGGGGAGTAAGTCCCTGTTCAGGGCGGCATCCCGGGGCAACAATGAAGTATGCCTGCCGAGTCCGTCAACGGCCCGTCGCCTCTCGTGGTGGGCGTGCTTCCAGGGCAGCATCCCGAGGTGCTGCAGACCGCGGCATCACTCGCGAAGCGCCTCGCCGCGCCCCTGATCTGCGCCTATGTCGACGAGGCAAGCTACCTCGTGGAGTGGGACCCGGCCAGGTCCGCGCACCGGCTGTCACGGCACCCGGACGCGGACGACACCCGGATCCGGGCGACAACCCGGGAGCTGCATTCCGTCATTGAGGCACGCTGCGCAGGCCTCGGAGTCGACTGGACCCTGCGGACCCTGGCGGGCGACCCGGCCAGGGCGATCGGCAGGCTGGCCACGGACGCCAACGCGCTCATGATCGTGGTGGGGACCCCCGAACGCGGCCTCGGCCACCGCATTTCCGCGGCGCTCAACGGCTCCGTGGCGGCCTGGCTGAGCCACCATCAGGAGCATCCGATCCTGATCGTTCCGGCCGAAAGAAAATAAAGCGAAAGTTGTTATTCGGGGTGCTGGCGCTATCCCTCTACCGCCAAGTAAGCTCGATGTGTAGGCCAAAGAAACTGCGGCCTACCCCATAGCTGCTCCGGAGTGCGTATCCCCCAATAACGCACTCCGGAGCTCTTTAATTTCCGGAACGTTCCGGTTTCAGGGTTCCCGGACGCTTGAAACATACCCCTAGGGGGTATAAGTTGGGGGCATGAGCGAGTCCGAAGTTTCCGTCCCGGCCCCCCTGGAACCGGCGCCCCACGAGCAGCACGGCTACACCTCCAACAAGGACGCGTACCTGCGCCGGCTCAAGCGGATCGAAGGCCAGGTGCGCGGCATCGCCCGAATGGTGGACGAGGACAAGTACTGCATCGACATCCTCACCCAGGTCGCCGCCGTCACCAAGGCCCTGCATGCCGTCAGCCTGGGCCTCGTGGAAGAGCACATCGGCCACTGTGTTGTCGGTGCCGCCTCCGAGCCGGATCCGGAACTGAGGGCGGAAACCATCGATTTCAAGGTCAAAGAGGCCACCGATGCCATCGGGCGCCTCCTGCGCTAGGACCCGCACCACCCACCACACCACCGGGCCGGGGAACCACCCCTGCCCAGCGACAAGGAGCACGCCATGGGCACCGTTTCCACCACCGTCAACGTTTCCGGCATGACCTGCGGCCACTGCGTGTCCTCCGTCAGTGAAGAACTTGAGGCGCTCTCAGGCGTCGAGAAGGTCGACGTCGACCTCAACGCCGGGGGCATCTCCACCGTCACGATCACCTCCACCGGCACACTGTCGTTCTCCGAGATCGGCGAGGCAGTCGCCGAAGCCGGCTACCTGATGGTCGCCAGCGAAGCCTGAGGACCGCTCGCGCCGGCCGACGGCGCGCTACAGAACAAGCGGCGGAACAGCGCGAGAACAGAATAGGAAGGCACCGTGGGGAACGAGCAGTTGCTGGACCAGGCCGGAAGCCGCGTCATTGACCTCGATATCGAGGGCATGACCTGCGCCTCCTGCGTCAGCCGGGTCGAACGCAAACTCGGAAAGCTCGACGGCGTCGAGGCCACCGTCAACCTCCCGCTCGAGTCCGCCCACGTCACCGTCCCGGCGGCCGTCACGGACGAGCAAATCACCGCCACCGTCGCCGCCGCCGGCTACAAGGCCACCATCCGGTCCCCCAGGTACCCGCGCCCAGCGGCTGAGCCAGCCAGTGCCGCAATGCCGGCAAGCTCAACCGCCGCCGGCCGGCGGGAAGGCACGAGCGAGCACGCGGAGCACGGTGGACCGGCGACACCCCTAAGTGACCACCCGGCGTCCAAGGCCGCCGCCGGGCTCCGCCCGCGGCTCATCGTGGCCGCCGTCCTCACTGTCCCGGTGTTCGCGATCTCGATGATCCCGGCGTTCCAGTTCCCGAACTGGGGCTGGGTGGCCGCGGCCCTGGCCCTGCCGGTGGTCGCCTGGGCAGCATGGCCCTTCCACCGGGCGGCAGCCATCAACGCGCGGCATCTGGCCTCGACAATGGACACCCTGGTTTCAATCGGCGTGATCGCCGCCTACGCGTTCTCCGCCGGACAGCTCCTGGCGGACCCGCGCCTGACCGAGCACCCGGCAATGGAAGGCATGGGCTCCGGCGGCCTCTATTTCGAGGTCGCGTCCGTGGTCACCACCTTCCTGCTGCTGGGCCGCTACCTGGAGGCCGGCGCCAAGCGCAGGGCCGGCGATGCCCTCAAGGCCCTGCTCAGCCTCGGCGCCAAGGACGCCACCGTGCTGCGCAACGGCCGTGAGGAGCAGATCCCCGCCGGGCAGCTGACGGTGGGAGAGGTGATGGTTGTCCGGCCCGGCGAAAAGATCGCCACGGACGGCGTGGTCCTGGACGGTTCCTCGGCCGTGGACGCCTCGCTGGTGACCGGAGAATCCGTGCCGGTGGAGGTTGGTCCTGACAGCCAGGTCACCGGCGCCACGATCAACACCTCGGGCCGGCTCCTGGTCCGCGCCACCCGCGTCGGTTCCGAAACCACCTTGGCCCAGATGGGGCGTCTCGTCTCCGCGGCGCAGACCGGGAAAGCGCCCATCGCCCGGCTCGCGGACCGGATCAGCGCCGTCTTCGTCCCTGTCGTCCTCGCCGTCGCGGCCCTCACCTTCGGCGCCTGGTTACTGGCCGCCGGACCGGCAGCCGGCCCCGACGACGTCCGGGCCGCCTTCACCGCCGCCGTCGCCGTGCTCGTCATTGCCTGCCCCTGCGCCCTGGGGCTGGCCACGCCGGTGGGGCTGCTGACGGGAACCGGGCGCGGCGCCCAGCTCGGCATCCTCATCAAAGGCCCGCAGGTCCTTGAGGACACCCGGACCGTGGACACGATCCTGCTGGACAAGACCGGCACGGTCACCACCGGCCACCTTGCCGTGGACGGCATCCAAAGCTTCGGAACGTACAGCGAAGCCGAGGTGCTGCGCCTCGCGGGGGCCGTGGAAAACGCCTCCGAGCACCCGATCGCCCGGGCCATCGCAGCTTCGGCACTCTCGGCCGGGCGCCGCGACAGCGGCTCCGGTGCCCTTCCCGCCGTCGCCGGCTTCCGCTCCGCGCCCGGTGGCGGAGTCCAGGGCACCGTCGAGGGCCGGCTCGTGACGGCAGGCCGTTCGGGCTGGCTGGAGGGGAACGGCATCGCTCCCGCCGCCGCGCAGCTGGAGGCCCTTGGCGCCGCCGAAGGCTCCGGGGCCACCGCGATCTGGCTCGCCGTGGACGGGGAACCTGCCGGCATCATTAGCCTGCGGGATACGCTCAAGCCAGGCTCCGCAGCCGCGATCTCGCGGCTCCGCGGCCTCGGTCTCCGGCCGATCCTCCTGACCGGAGACAACGCCGCCGTGGCCGCCCAGGTGGCAGCCGCCGTCGGCATCGCTCCGGAGGATGTGTTCGCGGGTGTGCTGCCGGAGGGCAAGGTCGAGGCGGTGCGGAAGCTGCAGTCCGCCGGCGCAACGGTCGCCATGGCCGGCGACGGCGTCAATGACGCCGCGGCGCTGGCCCAGGCGGACCTCGGCATCGCCATGGGCTCCGGCACTGACGTCGCTATCGAGGCCGCCGACCTGACGGTCATGGGCAACGATCTCGGGCAGGTAGCCCAGGCGATCGAGCTCTCCCGCCGGACGCTGGGCACCATCAAGACCAACCTCTTCTGGGCCTTCTTCTACAACGCCGTGGGCATTCCGGTGGCGGCCCTGGGCCTGCTCAACCCGATGATCGCCGGCGCCGCGATGGCCGCCAGCTCCGTGCTGGTCGTGGCCAATTCGCTGCGGCTGCGCAGTTTCGGCAAGTAGGCCGCCCTTCGCCGGGGCGCCCGTCCCTCAGGCCGCGCCAAAGCGGACGGCAGCCCTGGCTTTGGCCTTGGCAGCTTCCTCCGCGCGGTCCTTTGCCGGGGCATGGGTCACCAGGGAGTCGAGCAGGTGCTGCGTGGCGTGCGCAATTTCATGAACAGCCCGGTTGAAGGCCTCTTCGTTGGCCTTGGACGGCTTGGTGCTGCCACTGACCTTGCGCACGTATTGCAGCGCGGCGGCCTCCACCTCGGCGGAGGTCGCGTGGGGTTCAAAATTGTGGAGGGTCCGGATATTTCGGCACATGCCTCCATGCTAGGTGCCTTCGGGCCCGGGATCGAGGGCCCCGAGCGGAAGGCACTGAGCGGAAGGCACCGAGCGGAAGGGCCGGTCGTCGGTCAGGCCCAGGTTCTGCAGCGCGCGGCCCGGACGCACCCATGTCCGGGCCGGTTTTGTCGGAACTTGCTTACGGCACGGGTTCGAAGTCGTTCGCATGGTCCAGCGCTGCCGGCATCGCCGCACCGGAACCGGACGAGGAGCGGAGCTCGTCCAGCCGGACCAGAACCACGCCGCCGACAATCAGGAGCCCGCCGAGCAGCTGGATGGTCCCGGGCAGTTCGCCGAGCAGCAGCCAGGCCCAGATGACGGCGAAGAGCACTTCGGTCAGCGAGACGAAGGACGCCACCTTGGATCCGAGCGCCCGCGCGGCGACGATTCCGGACACGTACGCCAGGACCGTGGCCAGGACGACCAGGCCGCCGAGCGCGACCCACCAGGGGGTGACCCAGGGCCCCAGCCGGGTGTCGGCCGTGCTGAAGGCCATCGGCACCAGCCCGGTGGCGGCAGCGAGCCACATCACCACGGCTCCGACCATCAGGCCGCCGGAGGCCAGCACAATCGGCGGGAGGGTGTCGTTTTCCTTGGCCGTGATGAAGAAGTAGATCGCGAGGCAGACGGCGGCCGCAATCCCCCACAGCACGCCGATCAGATCGATCTTCACCGCGCCCGTGAGGTCCAGGACCAGGATGAGCCCGCCCAGCGACAGGAGCGTGCCGGCGATGGTCAGCGGGCGGGGACGCTTCCGGCTCGCGGCCCACAGCCAGAGCACGATGATGACGGGCGCGAGGTACTCCAGCAGGAGGGCAACGCCGACGGACAGCCGTGACACGGCGTTGAAGTAGAACAACTGGCACGCGGCGACCCCGATGAGGCCGAAGAGCAGGATGGTCAGCCAGTTGTCCTTGAGCTGGTGCCAACGTCCGCGCAGCGCCGGAATGGCGGGAACCGCCAGGATCAGGGCGGCACCCGTGAGGCGGGCCGTGACGGCCGCACCGGGCGTCCAGCCGGTTTCCAGCAGCGCCTTGGCGAACGATCCGGACAGCCCGAACACCGCGGAGGAGAACAGGGCGACGCCCAGGCCCGAGGCCATGAAGCCGGACGCGGAGCCCTGCGTGGCGCCGCGAGGTTCCGAGGCAGGCCGCCGGGCGGCAAGGTCTCGAACCGGGACGGCGACGGGGCGGCGAGGGGCAGACACGGCATTCTCCTGTCAGGAGTAAAGTAGGGTTATGGTCATGACATTACGCCCCGGCAAGGTAAGGAGTCAAGATGGTTTTTGCCCCTGACACAGAAGTTGCCCTGCGTTCCGTGGTCAACCTCATCAACACCGCGGCCAACGGCGAGGAGCATTTGGCCACCGCAAAGGATCTGGACGGCTTCCTTGAGGCTGAGGGCTTCACCGGATCCCGGACCCGGGACGAGGCCGAGCTGGCCAGCGTGCGGCGGCTGCGCGGCGAGCTTGCCGAGCTCTGGCTCGCGGACGAGGCGACTGCCGCGGAGACGGTCAACCGGCTGCTCCGGGAGGCCCACGCGCTCCCCCAGCTGGTCAAGCACGATCCCTGGGACTGGCATCTGCACGCCACCACCCCGGAGGCCCCGCTGGCCGACCGGATGAGCACGGAGGCGGCCATGGCGATCGTTGACGTGATCCGCAGCAAGGAAATGGACCGCCTGCTAGTGTGCGCCGCGGACGACTGCGACGCCGTCGTGCTGGATCTAAGCCGCAACCGCTCCAAGCGCTACTGCGACACGGGGAACTGCGCCAACCGCGCACACGTGGCCGCGTACCGGGCACGGAAGGCGGTCTCCTGACGGCCGGGCCTGCGGTGCTAGCTGCGGTTAAGCCTGCAGTGTTTAGGCCTGAGGCCCGCTGTCGCGGGAATCGGCGGGGCCGGCAGCCTCGGGTCCGGACT
Organism: uncultured Actinomycetota bacterium; assembly: GCA_963810895.1. Taxonomy (GTDB): domain Bacteria; phylum Actinomycetota; class Actinomycetes; order Actinomycetales; family Micrococcaceae; genus Arthrobacter. Next base: position 17,152 of record CAWEPM010000002.1, on the reverse strand, counting down.
GCGCTGACGGGCCGCCGTGGCCGGAGGGCGTCCGCCGGGAACTGAGGTTGACGCCGGAGCCCTTCCCCAGGTCCTCGGCGTTTTCCTTGTGGCTCATCGAGAGCATGGCGGCCACCACGAGGATCACAATGAAGGCGATCCCGGCGCCGGTGAAGGCCAGGTCGAAGCGCGGCGAGCGGGCGCTGCCGCCCGAGGCGAAGATCAGGACGCCGAAGAAAACCACGACGGCCCAGAACGCGGAGAACATGAGCGGCCCCTTGACCGAGGTCCGCAGGCTGCGGGTCGCTCCGGGTTTCTGCTGTGCCAAGGTGATTTCCTCCTGCAGCCTGCGCGGGGAAGCGTGGCTGTCTTGTTACCGCAATCGTTCTACGCCGGGTAGAACCTGTCGGTACTAGTTTACGGCCTCCGCGGAATCGTCCCGAGCATCGTGCCGCAGGGTCAGGCCGGACAGCATCCACAGGACGCCGCTGATGATGGCCCCGCCGCCCGCAACGCCGAGGAGTGCGTGCGCACCGAGGCCGATGAAGAACGGCAGCGCGATCGCGGTGCCCAGCCCGATCACGCCGGAGGCGATCCAGTCGCGGGCCAGCACGGACCGGCCGCGGCCCAGGATTCCCGCGACCAGTTCGGCGGCACCGGCCACACCGAGACCCACGGCCGCGATCGTTCCGAAGACGAGGGAGGAGGGGAGCAGGGCTACGGCCGCGCCGGCTCCGGCCAGGACGGCGCCGCCGGCGGAGAGGATCCTGCCGGCGCCTTCCCGCGGTCGGAATCCGGTCTTGGCCACGGTCCAGATCATCACGACACCGGTGGCCAGCAGGTAGAGACCGCCGGCCCAGCCCATGCCGGCCTCGGGCGGCGCCGCCCAGAATACCGTCACGGCGCCAAACACGAGCGCAACGGCGGCCCTGACAAGCACGGGCTTCCAGAGGTCGGCCGCGGCGCGGATGGCAGGGGTCGCGTCAGGCGCTGCGGGGAGAGTCACCCGTCCAGTTTAGTGCGAAGCCGCCGCCGCGCGCGTCTGCGGGCCGGGCCGGCTCAGTGCGCGCCTGCCGGCGGGGTCCGGCACACCGCGCACTCATCGTGCATTCACGGTGCGCCCAGGACCATCCAGCGGTCCGTCCGGGCGCGGAGACCCAGGGTCAGCGCCCGCGCCGCCATATAGCCCAGGGAGAAGGCGGCCCAGAGCCAGAGCAAACCGGCGCCCGCGCCGGCGCCGGAATACCGCACGGCCAGCAGCAGCGGCAGGTAGGCGGCGAGATTGACGACGCCGGCGATCGCCAGGTAGCGGGCGTCGCCCGCCCCGATGAGGACGCCGTCCAGGACGAAGACGTATCCGGCGAGCGGCTGGCCGGCGGCGAGCACCCACAGGGCGAGCGTGAGCGCCGCCCGGACGTCGGCGTCGGCGGTGAAGAGGGCTCCCGCCCACGGCGCCGCCGCAGCGAGGAGGATCCCGGTCAGGACGCCAAAGCCGATCCCCCACCGCGTCATGGTGCGCGTCAGCGTGCGCACCGCCTCGGGCCGGGCCGCGCCGAGTTCCTTGCCAATCAGGGCCTGGGCCGCGATCGCGAGGGCGTCCAGGGCGAAAGCGAAGAACGTGAAGATGGTCATGGCCAGCTGGTGCGCGGCGAGATTGACGGGGCCCTGGGCCGTGACCACCACCACCGTGGCGAGAATCGCGATGCGGAGGCTGAGCGTGCGCAGCATCAGCCAGGAGCCCACCCTGGTCATGGCCCGGATGCCGCGCCAGTCCGGCAGCAGGGACACCCCGTGGTTGCGGGCGTTGCGCCGGACGATCAGCACGTAGACGGCCGCCATGGCCCATTGCGCGATGCTCGTGCCCACCGCCGAGCCGGTCACGGACCAGCCCAGCCCGTAGACGAGCACCACGTTCAACACGATGTTCAGCGTGAAACCGGCAGCGGCGACGATCAGCGGGGTCCGGGTGTCCTGCAGCCCCCGCAGCACGCCGGTGCCGGCGAAGATCAGCAGCATCGCGACGAGTCCGGGCATCGAACCCCGCAGGTAGTCCACGGCAAACCCATGCACCTCGCCACGGGCACCCATCAGCTCCAGGAGCGGCCCGGCGGCCAGGAACCCGGCCGCGGCCAGGACGATCCCGAGCACCAGCGCCAGCCAGACGCCATCCCGTCCGGCCGCGAGGGCCTTGGGCAGCTGGCCGTTGCCGATCGCCCGCGCCACTGCCGGCGTCGTGGAATACGCGAGGAACACCATGAGGCCCACCGCCGTGTGCAGCACCGCCGAGGCCAGTCCGACGCCGGCCAGCTCGGCCACGCCGAGGTGGCCCACGATCGCCGAATCCGCGAGCAGGAACAGCGGTTCGGCGATGAGGGCACCGAACGCCGGCACAGCCAGGCGGAGGATCTCGCGCCGGTGCCCCGCAGAGGGCGGCAGGGTCTTGGACAGCGGAGGGGAAGAAGGCACGGCTTAACCCTAGCGGGGCCACTAAACGCCGCCGGCCGTCATTTAGTTGACATAACAACTAAATGACGGCACCATAAAAGTTGAAACTACAACTTTCTCGCTGTTGCGGGCCCGCCGGTATTTCGGCCGGGCCGCCACGGCGCACCGACCCTAGGAAGGGCACATCATGAACCAGCCCGCACTGACCACCACCGCCCGGACCATCCTGCGCGTCATCACGGGCTTCCTGTTCGCCGCCCACGGCTGGCAGAAGTTCAACGAATTCACCATCGCCGGCACCCAGGCAGCCTTCACCCAGATGGGAGTCCCGGCGGCCCAGGCGGCGGCTCCCGTCGTCGCCACCCTCGAACTCGTCGGCGGCGTCGCACTGATCCTGGGCGTGCTCACCCGCGTGTTCGCCGCCCTCCTCGCAGTGGACATGCTCGGCGCCCTGATCCTGGTCCACGCCGGCGCCGGGGTCTTCGTCGCGACCGGCGGCTACGAGCTCGTCCTGATCCTGGCGGCAGCCGCCCTCGCCGTGGCCCTCGTCGGCGCCGGCAACGCCTCCGTGGACAAGGCGCTCTTCGGCCGCAGTGCCTCCAGGCTCCGCATCCTCGCCTAAGGCTGTTGCCCCGGCATCTTCCAGCGCTCCCCGGCGGGCGGTCACCATACGGTGGCCGCCCGCCGTCGCATTTCAGCCGGTTATGGCGTCCCGGACAGCGATTGTGTCGCCGGCCGGCGGCGCCTGCCGGGCCTTTCAGTAAACTCACAGCATGAGCGAGAACGCGCCCAATTCCGTGACCCTGCGCTTCCTGGCGGCCCCCACCGACGTCGGCCACAGCGGCTCGGTCGACGCCGGCACCGTACTGGAGTGGGTGGACAAGGCGGCCTACGCCGCCGCCGTCGGCTGGGCGAAGTCCTACTGCGTGACGGCCTATGTGGGCAACATCCACTTCGCGGATCCGGTCAACAGCGGCGACATGGTGGAGGTTGAGGCCACGATCGTCTACACCGGGCGGTCCTCGATGCATATCCGCACCGTGGTGTCCTCGAGCGATCCGAAGGGCGGGCCTGCCACCATGCGCAGCCAGTGCATCGTGATCTTCGTGGCCGTGGGCGCGGACGGCAAGCCCATTCCGGTGCCGCAGTTTGAACCGGTGACGCCGGCCGAAATCGAGCAGCGGGACGACGCACTGGCCCGGATCAAGGTCCGCGAAGACATCGTCCAAGCCATGAGCGGACAGGAATATACCGATGCCGGCACGGCAGAGCGCGTGGTGCTGCGGTTCATGGCGGCGCCCACGGACGTGAACTGGGGCGGCAAGGTCCACGGCGGGATCGTGATGAAGTGGATCGACGAGGCCGCCTACGTCTGCGCCTCCCGCTACTGCGGCATGGACACCGTGGCCGTGTTCTCCGGCGGCGTGCGGTTCTACCGGCCGCTGCTGATCGGCCACGTGGTGGAGGTGGAGGCCCGGCTGGTCTACACCGGAACGAAGGGCATGCACATCGCCGTCCATGTCCGCTCGGGAGATCCCAAGGGCCGCGAGCTAAACCTCACCACCTACTGCCTGACGGTCATGGTGGCGCGCGACGAGACCGGCACCTCGGTCCCGATCCCGCAGTGGGTGCCGGTATCCGAAGAAGACAAGCGGCTACACGCCCACGCCCGCGAACTGCTGGAAATCCGCGGCCGGGCGCCCGGGAACCGGCTGCCCAACCACCTGCTCGCGGCAGGCAACGGCTAGCAGCCGGGAGACCGGAAGCGGGCAGGGCTAGAAGCCGCCGCCGCCTCCGGCGTCGGCCGCCATGTTGGCAAACCGCGAATAGTGGCCCTGGAAGGCCACAACAATGTCCTTCGTGGGGCCGTTACGGTGCTTGGCGATCAGGATGTCCGCCTCGCCGGCGCGCGGGGACTCTTTGTCGTAGACGTCTTCACGGTGCAGCAGGATCACCATGTCGGCGTCCTGCTCGATGGAACCGGATTCGCGCAGATCCGAGACCATGGGCCGCTTGTCCTGGCGCTGCTCCGAGCCACGGTTCAGCTGCGACAGTGCGATCACGGGCACCTGGAGTTCCTTGGCCAGGAGCTTGAGCGCACGGGAGAACTCGGAGACTTCCTGCTGGCGGGACTCCACCTTCTTGCCCGAGCTCATGAGCTGCAGGTAGTCCAAAATCACGAGCTTGAGGTCATGCTGCTGCTTCAGGCGCCGGCACTTGGCGCGGATTTCCATCAGCGACATGTTGGGGCTGTCATCGATGAACAGCGGGGCATCGTTCATGCGGCCCATCGTGGTGGCGATTTTGGACCACTGCTCGTCCTTGATGGTGCCCTTGCGGAGGTCCTGAAGACCGATCGTGGCCTCGGCGGACAGCAGGCGCATGGCGATCTCGTTGCGGCCCATTTCGAGGGAAAACATGACAGTGGCGAGGTTGTTCTTGATGGCGGCCGAGCGGGCGAAGTCCAGCGCGAACGTGGATTTACCGACGGCCGGGCGCGCGGCGATGACGATCATCTGCCCCGGGTGCAGGCCGTGGGTCAGTTCATCGAGTTCGTAGAATCCGGTGGGCACGCCCGTCATGCCCTCGCCGCGGTGGCCGGAGGCCTCGATCTCGTCGACCGTGGACTCCATGACGTCCTTGAGGACGACGTAGTCCTCTGCGGTGCGTCGCTCGGCCACGGCGTAGATCTCGGCCTGGGCCTGGTTGACGAGGTCCTCGACCTCGCCGTCCTGTCCGTAACCGAGCTGGACGATCTTGGTGCCGGCGTTGACAAGGCGGCGCAGGACGGCGCGTTCGGCCACGATTTCGGCGTAGTACCCGGCGTTGGCGGCCGTGGGGACGGTCTGGATGAGTTCGTGCAGGTAGGCGGGTCCGCCGATCCTGTTGATTTCACCGCGCTTGGTCAGCTCGTCCGAGACCGTCACGGCATCCGCGGGTTCGCCGCGGCCGTAGAGGTCAATGATGGCCTCGTAGATGGTTTCGTGGGCCGGACGGTAGAAGTCCTGGCCGCGCAGGATCTCGACGACGTCGGCGATGGCGTCCTTGGACAGCATCATGCCGCCCAGGACTGATTGCTCCGCGGGGATGTCCTGCGGAGGCTTGCGGCTGCCCTCGGCTCCCCGCGTGCCCTCGACTGAGTCCAGATGCGTAACTGACAAAACTGCCGTCCTCCGTTGTGTGCCGCGGCGGATATCCGTTCGCCGCGGCGCGTAAGCCCTGTGCCTTGATGCCCAGCTGCGTTGATGCCGAGCAGTTTTGATACCCAGCTGTTTTGATACTGAGCTGTTCTGATACCCAGCCTTTTTAATTCCGGTTTGATGCCGGATTGATGTCGGGCTGTTTTTGATGCCCATGGCATGAACCCGGCGTATGCCGACCGCTCCATTCGTATCAGTCAGCTCCGACAGTTCGCGCCGGTCCGCCGCCCTGCCGTTATGCACCCGCCGATATCCATCGCCGTTATCCACAGCGTGGTGCGGCCGTGAGCCGCCGGGAACCGGTGGCGGGTTTCCCGCCGGGCACGCCCGGCAACCGCAGGATTTCCGCTTCCAAGCCCCGATATCCTGCAACGTTATCCCCCGATCGGGCAGGCACCAACCCGGCGGGCGCGCTCCCCTGTGGATAACCTGTGCACTAGTGGCCGGTGCTTGTGCACAGTCTGTGGGTAGAGCTGTGGATAGAAAAAAAGTTGAGTCCGTAATCCGTTCTTGACCTGCGGAAACATTGGATTCATCTTGTGGACACAAAACATTTTTCGCCAAGCTTCATCCACAGCCTGCACCTTGTGGCTGGGGATACACCGCGGCGCAGGAGGCCACACTTGCCGCCCGATATGCACATTTCGTGACCGGATTCACGCCACTGGACGGAATGGACGCGGGGATTGACGCCGGCCGCGGCGCACTGTACGAGGGTTGCCGAACATGCTGTGGATAACCGCAATCTGGCATAAGCTCTAACCATGGGCGATGTACTGCTAGTCATGTTGCCTGCCCTCATTCTGACGGCGGTGCTCTGGGCGGTGGCCACGGCCTTGAAACCGCGGAATTTCGGCATCTCCGAGGCCGAGCGCTATCAGCAGGAACTGGCGGTAAAGTCCCAGGCCCACTATGCGGCGCAGGTCCAGGCCGCCGTTGCCGCCCGCGCCCGGGTTGAAGCGGCCACGCGCCCCAGCCAGAACTCCCAGCAGCAGTCCCAGCAGGAGGACCACGCCCGCTCCGCCCAGCTGGCCCGCAGCGCCTCAACCTCTGCAGGGTCCCGCCACGGGGACGCCCTGCCCGGCGTCGGACATTTGAGCCCCCAACTCCTTCTGGAGCTGCAGTCGCTGGCCCGCAGCGGCCACAGGCTGAAGGCCACCCGGTTGCTGCGGCAGTCGACGCATGCAAACCTCAAGACCGCCAAGAATTACGTAGATCGGCTGTAGCGCATGGACTCCCTGCTCATTCCCGGACTGATCCTGGTACTCGTGGCCGCCGGCGTACTTCTGGCGATCCGGGCCTGGAACCACCGCGGCGAACACCCCCGTCCGGCGGCCCCGCCACAGCCGGACCCCGACTCCGGCGAGCTTGCCCGCGCGTCGGCCGCCAAGCTCAACCAGGAGCAGCACCGGCGGCTCTACGCCCTGATCGCGCAGGGACAGGCCATGGCCGCCATCAAGGTGTACCTCGAGGCCACGGGAGAGGGCCTCCGGGCGTCCCGCGACGCCGTCGCGGCACTCGCGGCACACCCCCAGCCGTTCCGCGCCCCGGAGGCCGCACCGGCGGCCGTTCCGGACGAGGACGACGTGCCGCAGCGGTTCTCCTATCGCTACCGCGCGATCGCCAGCAAGGGCGATGTCACACGCGAGGTGAGCAGCAACATGCTCAACGATGAGATCTACGGGAGGATCCGCACCTTGGCCAAGAGCGGCGACACCGAGGCTGCAGCGACCGCCCTGACCCGCCACTCGGATATTTCCATGAAGCAGGCCAGGGAGTTCATCGCACTGCTCGACGACTCAGCGCAGTAGGGCCCAGGCTTAGTTCGTGCATTCCGCCGGGCTCGTGCGCACCGCGGGGCCAGGTCACCGGCAGGGCTAAGTAATCGGCACGGCTAGAAGTCGAACAGATCCCCCAGCCAGCCTTCCTTCTTCTTGGGACGGCGGCGGTCGTCATACCGCGGCTGCTCATACCCCGCCTGGTCATGGCGCGGACGGTCGCGGCGCTCATCGTACCGGCGGTCGTCGTAGCGGCCGTCATCCGGGCGCCGGTCATCCCGGCGAGGGTCGAGGTTGTACAGCGGCGGCGGAATGTGGCCGGGCAGCGTCGGTGGAAACGCTGTCGACGGCGGCAGCGGTGCGGCGGGGACGGCCGCCGCCGGGCCCAGGGATTCCGCCGCACGGTCGATGATCTTGTCCAGCTCACCCCGGTCCAGCCACACTCCGCGGCATTGCGGGCAATAATCGATCTCCACACCGCTGCGTTCACTCATGATCAGGTCAATTGAATCCACAGGACACTTCATGTCCCGGACAACGAGCGGGCGGCCGAAAAGGTTCGGACGGTCCGGCCGGCCCTATCGCTGGGCGGAGATCCCGGCGAGCAGCTGCTCAAACGGCAGCGACTCCAGCGCGGCCGGCTTCCCCTGCGGCCCCGAGTCCTGCAGCAGCCCGACAAACTCCCCCGCTGCCCGGTCCACCCGCACAGAGAGCGGCGAGCCGCCGTCGTCGTTGTTTCCCCAGTCCTGGGGTCCGGCGAAGACCGCGGTGGCGGTGATCCGGGTGCGCAGGTAGGTGAAGAGCGGCCGCATCGCGAAGTCCAGCACCATCTGGTGCCGGTCCGTACCGGCCGTGGCCCCGAGCAGAACGGCCTTGCCTTCGAGCGATTTGGGATCGAGCACGTCGATGAAGGACTTGAAAAGCCCGCTGTAGGAGGCGCTGAACACGGGGCTGACGGCGATGATGCCGTCGGAGGCCTCGACGCCGGCGATCACTTCGGCCAGCCGCGGGGCCGCATAGCCGGTCACAAAGTTGTTGGCGATGTCCACGGCGAGGTCCCGCAGTTCCACGACCTCGATGTCCACGGCGTAGCCGGCCGCGGCAAGCTGCCGCTCGGCCGAAGCCGCCAGCTGATCCGCCAGCAGGCGGCTGGACGAGGGGACGCCGAGTCCGGCGGAGATAACGGTGATACGGCGGGTTTCCACGGGGTACTCCTAAGTTGAATCCAGGTCAGCAATGCCACTACATGCGTTTGCATCTACCTGAACAAGGGGCGGGCGGGCGGATTTATTCCCGCCCCCGTTGCCCTATCACTCTTGGTCCCTATTGGGCCGGAAACGGCGGAATAACAGCCACGACTGATAGGGCAACGGGTCAGAGCAGGACCCACCCTTCGATGCAGCTCACGGAATCTCCGCCCACCCAGATGTCCTCACCGGCCGCGTCGACATGGATCCGGCCGGCCCGGCCCAGGGCGGTCCCCTGCGCCGCGAGGTAGGACTCCGGGGCCCGTCCGCTGCGGATCAGCCACTGGGCCGCTCCGGCGTTGAAGCTGCCCGTGACGGGGTCTTCCGCGGCGGCGTCGCCCGGGATGAAGGTGCGCACTTCGAAGTCGACGGCGGATCCGGCAGGGTGCGGCCCGATGACGCCGGCCTTGAGGCCCGTCATGGCCGCATAGTCCGGGCGGATGCCCAGCACCTGTTCCGCCGATTCCAGCAGCACGCCGATCCAGTCCGGGCCGTTGACCAGCCAGGACGCGTCCAGCAGCGCTTCCCGGGGCAGCCTGAGGCCGGCGGCGATCCGTACCAGGTCCTCCTCCGCCACGGCTCCCGAGCGGGTCAGCGGCGGGGCCGCGAACGCGAGGCGTCCGCCGTCGCGCCTGAGCCTCACCAGCCCGGCCCCGCACTCCTGGACCACCACACCGTCCTGCTTCGGGATGCCGCCCGCCTCGAGCCAGGCGTGTGCCGAGCCCAGGGTGGGATGGCCGGCAAAGGGAAACTCCTCGCTGCCGGTGAAGATCCGCACCCGGTAGTCGGCGTCGGGGTGCGTGGGCGGCAGCAGGAACGCTGTCTCCGAAAGGTTGGTCCAGTTGGCGAACCGCTGCATCGTCTCCGTCGCGAGGTCCTCGGCGTCGCCGACGACGGCCAGCGGATTTCCGCGGTAGGGCTCGGCGGAGAAGACGTCCACCTGGTTGAAGGGACGAAGGCGGGGCGCTGCGGCGGGACCGGGGTTCACCGCAGCAGGCTATCACCGGCGCCGTCGGCGGCGCCGTCCGCGGCTGACAGTGCGGCTGACAGTACCGCCGGCGTCTGCCAGACTGCCCTCATGGCTGAAAACAAGACCCAGGCAACCGGCGCGTCCGTGGAGGAGTTCCTCGCCGCCGTCGAGCATCCGGTCCGGCGCGGGGACGGGTTCCGCCTGCTGGCGCTGATGTCCCGGATCACCGGTCAGCCGGCGGAAATGTGGGGTCCGACGATTGTCGGGTTCGGCCGCTACCACTACAGGTACGCGAGCGGCCGGGAGGGAGACGCCCCCGCAGTGGGGTTCTCCCCCAGGAAGTCCAGCCTCTCGCTCTACGGCCTCACGTACGGGCCGGAAGCCGCCGAACTGCTCGGCAGCCTCGGGAAGCACAAGACCGGCGCCGGGTGCCTGTACGTCAACAAGCTCGACGACGTCGACGAGGCCGTGCTGGCGGAGCTGATCCGGTTCGGCTACCGGCACGTCACCACGGTGCTGCACCAGGACTGAGGCCGCCCGGTTAAAGCAGAAGGCCCCCGCTGTCGGTTTCCCGGAGGAATCCGAAGGCGGGGGCCTTCCGGCAGTTCAGGACTGCCTAGCCGGACAGGCTGTAGCCGAAAAGACTACTTGCCTGCGACGACGTCGAGTTCGATCACAGCGGAAACGTCGTCGTGCAGACGGACGTTTGCCTGGTAGGAACCGGTCGACTTGATGTGTGCCGGCAGTTCAACCTTGCGCTTGTCGATGCGGCCCAGGCCAGCGGCCTCAACAGCGTCGGCCACGTCGCCCTGCTTGACGGTGCCGAACAGGCGTCCGGTTGCGCCAGCCTTGACGACCAGCTTGACCGGCTTGGCGGAGAGTGCAGCGGCCTGCTTCTGAGCGTCTTCCAGGGAAGCGTGCTCGCGGGCAACGCGGGCAGCCTTGATGGACTCAACCTGCTTCTCGCCACCCTTGGACCAGGTCAGGGCGAAGTTGCGGGGCAGCAGGTAGTTACGTGCGTAACCGTCCTTGACCTCGACAACATCGCCAGCAGCACCGAGACCGGTTACTTCGTGGGTCAGAATGAGCTTTGCCATGTTAGTTAATCCCTTCCTTAGCCGCGGCCAGCGCCGGAGTAAGGCAGCAGAGCAACTTCGCGGGCGTTCTTGATTGCCTGGGCGATCTTGCGCTGTTCCTGCACCGTGACGCCAGTGACGCGACGGGCGCGGATCTTTCCGCGGTCGGAGATGAACTTGCGCAGCAATGCTACGTCCTTGTAGTCGATGACAGTGATGTCAGCGGCCTTCAAGGGGTTGGACTTTGGTTTGGGCTTACGGAGTTCAGCCTTAGCCATCGTGGAGCTCCTATTCGATGGAGCCCGTGGATATTGATCCACGGGATGGTGGTGATCCGGCGCAATCTGCACCCGGCCGCCTTGCGGCGTCCCGGCGGTTTTCGTCGCCGGACCTTAGATGTTGTTTAGAAGGGAGGTTCGGAATCCGGGCCGTTGCCCCAGCCGCCGCCTGCATTGCTGACCCCGGGCGTGGCCCAGGGGTCTTCCTGCGCTGCTGCGGGCTGGTTGCCGCCCCAGGTTCCACCGGTGCCGGCGCCCTGGCTTCCACCAGAGTTGCCACCGAAACCGCCGCTGTTGCCGCCGCCGAAGCCGCCCTGTCCACCCTGACCGCCGGAGCGCTGGGTGCGGTTGACCTTGGCATTGGCGTAGCGCAGGCTCGGGCCGATTTCATCGACCTCGAGCTCGATAACGGTGCGCTTCTCGCCTTCTTTTGTTTCGTAGGAACGGCTCTTCAGGCGGCCGGAGACGATCACGCGCATGCCCTTGGTCAGGGATTCGGCGACGTTTTCGGCGGCTTCCCGCCAGACCGACGCGCGGAGGAACAGGGTTTCCCCGTCCTTCCACTCATTGGACTGCCGGTCGAAGGTGCGGGGAGTAGAAGCGATGGTGAAATTCGCTACGGCCGAACCGGACGGTGTGAACCTGAGTTCGGGGTCATTGGTGAGGTTACCGATAACCGTGATAGTGGTTTCGCCTGCCATCTACTGCCTCCTTGTGCGTTCCTGCGGGATGAAGATTGAAACGTTGACCGCTGAATTACTCAGCAACAACTTTCTGCTCTTCGGGGCGGGTGATCTTGGTGCGCATGATGGTCTCGTTGAGACTCAGCTGGCGGTCAAGTTCCTTGGCGGTAGCCGGCTCAGCGGTGAAGTTCACCACGGCGTAGATACCTTCGGACTTCTTCTGGATTTCGTAAGCCAGGCGACGACGGCCCCAGATGTCAACCTTTTCGATGGTTCCACCATCGTTGGTGATGACGTTCAGGAACTTCTGAAGCGACGGCTCAACGGCACGCTCTTCGACCTCGGGGTCGATGATTACCATCAATTCGTAAGGACGCATATGTGAACCCACCTCCTTTGGGCTAAGCGGTTACGGCATTTCCGTAACAGGAGGTTCATTTGCGGTGCCATGCAATGCCCGGCCACCGGAACGGGGGCAGGGCGCAGCACAGACTTCAATAGCTTAGTGCATCCGGACCGGTTTCCGCGATTCCGTGCCCCCACCGTACGGCCCCGCGACCGGCCCCGGAAGTGCGGCGGCGGGCATGTGGATAACTGCCGCGGCGGGGCGGCCGCCGTCGGCATGCCATGATCAGGGAATGAACACCGGATCCCGGCCCCCACGTACCGTGCGCACCTGGAGGAGCCGCCTGCGTTTCGCCGTCATGCTGCTGGCAGGGTTGCTTGCCGCGACGGCAGCCGGCCTGGCCGGGCACTGGGTGCAGGCTCCCACGATTGGCTGGTGCGGGGCTGCCCTGACCTACATCGTCTGGGTCTGGCTGGTCATCGGGCGCCTCGATCCTGCGGACACACAGTTGCACGCCACAACGGAAGACCCGTCCCGGAGCACGACGGACCTGCTCATCCTGGCCGCAAATGTTGCCAGCCTGGGCGCGGCAGCAGCGGTCATCGTGGATTCCCACAACAACACCGACACCGTGTCCCGGATTGCCGGCGGCCTGCTCGCGGTGGTCTCGGTGGCACTGTCCTGGACGCTGGTCCAGACGCTCTTCACGCTGCGGTACGCGGAGCTGTACTACGGCACGGGCGCGAAGGCGGGCTCCCGGGTGGGCGGCATCGACTTCAACCAGAGCCGGCCGCCGCAGTACACCGACTTCGCCTACCTGGCCACAAGCCTTGGCATGACGTACCAGGTCTCGGACACCGCCCTGCAGAACCATGGCATCCGGGCCGAGGCGCTCAAGCACAGCCTGCTGTCCTACCTCTTTGGGACCATCATTCTGGCCACCACCATCAACCTCGTGGTCGGCGTCGCCGCGTAGGCCGGAGGCTGCGGAGCGCCCTCGAGTTGTCCGCCGTGTCAGGCAATGTGGACAGTTCTGCGGTCCGGTCCGAGTACTTTTGGGCCCCACTACTCGTGTTTGGCAAACCCTGTACTCGATTATCCGAACTTCCTAGTCCCCGGGTAGAACCCAAGCTACATTGGCATCAGCACAGCCATTTGGTCAGGGCTTACGGTCCAATCTGGAGCGTTATCCCGGACCATTGTTTTGCAAAAAGCGTTGGCGTGTGGAAGGTGAATTTGTCAGTTTGGGCCGGTTTCTCTTTTCCGGAGAGGCTGGAACCCCGACTGAATGGTCTCTTGGGGATGGAATCGGGGCACCCATGGTTTTGTTTGGCCGGGAAAAGGAAATCGCCCGTGTCCTAGCGCTGATCCGGAGCCCCCGGGAATCCGCCCTGGCGGTCACGGGAGGCCACGGAAGCGGCAAGTCTTCGCTGCTGGCGGAGATCCCGAATTTGCACGAATACAAGACGGTGCTCCTCCGCGCCAATCCGTCAGAGTCGACATGGCCCTTTTCCGGTCTTACGGCCCTGCTCAACGGAATCGACGATCCCGCACTGGCGCCCCTCACCGACTATGTGGCCACCTCACCGCGCGGAAACCTCGACGCCGCAGACCTTTCAACGATGCTCCTCTCTGCGCTCCGGCAATGGTCCGCAGACCGGACGGTCGTGGTTGTTGACGACGCTGAGCAACTGGATCCAGCCAGCCAGATCATTCTCGGCTTCGTGGCCCGTCGCCTCGCCGGCACAGGGCTCGTGCTCATTGTCAGCATGCGCGGCGAGGCGCCGGACAGTCCGTTTGCCAGGATGGCCACTCTTCACCTGGAGAATCTGAGCCATAGCGACACTGTGAGAATGCTCGAATCCACGACGCCCGGACAGATCGGCCAGGCGGCAATCCACGCTATTGCCGCGGCCACTCACGGCAATCCTTTGGCATCGATTGAGCTCTACGATGAGCTGACCAAGCGCCAAGTCCAGGGGAAATACGCCCTCCCCATCCCCTTGCACTGGAATGGAAGCTTCGAGCCTGATCTGGCGGCATCGATTTCGGGGCTTTCGCCGCGTGCGCGGCGGGCAGTTGATCTCCTTTCCCTTTCTTACCGGAGCAGCGCCGACCTTCTGGAAGAAATGCCGGGGGACCTATGGGCGGGCGTGGATGAAATTGTCTCCGCCGGAATTGCCGTCCGAACCGGATCGTACGTCAGAATTCAGAACCAAATGCTGCGTGCCCATATTTTCTCGGCCATGCAGCCGGCGGAAAGAACCGCACATCACCACGAGTTGGCTGCGGCCGCCGAAACCGCGGATCACCAGGCGTGGCCGTGGCATCTGAGCTACACCCCGGCCATGCGCCGGGACACGTCCTTCAGCCTGCTCCGCCATGCCGTTGAGCTTGTGCGGGCGGAGGAGACGCAATCCGCGGTCGAGTACATCGAGCGGGCCCTCGCCATCAACCCCTGGGAGGCGGAGACCGCTGCCAGGCTGGGCACGGTCGCGGAGGTGCTGTTCAGCAGGGGTGAATTCGTCCACGCGAAACGCTACCTGGACTGGGCACAACGGATCACGAAAAACCGGGCCCTGACGCTACGCCTCACCGGGCTCGATTTCCAGATCGAGCTGATGAAGGGCAATTCCATGAGGCCGAGCATGATGATTCGGCTGATCAAGGAATTCGGGCATCACGATCCGGGACTCTCTGCCTGCCTGCTGTCCATCGGTGCCCTGCACATGGCCGAACGCTGGCAGGTCGAGGACGCCGGGCAACTGTTGGAGCATGCGGAGCAATTCCTGGCTGAAGCATCCGGCGAATCCGTGGCCGTGAACCAGCGCGCAAGGCTTCTGGCCGACGCCGTCAAGGGGAGCGTTGACCGGATCTCGCGAGCTGCCGACGGCGGCGCCAACAGCTCCCCCGCGTCGCTGCTGCTCAAGGGCCGCGCCCTGACGTATGCGGAGAACTACGAAGGAGCCCGCGACCTCTTTTCCCTCGTCCGGAACTTGAGCGCGGCCAGCGATGCGAACTGGAGTGAGACTGCACGGTACTTCGCGGCGGACAACGAAATCCGCGCCGGAAACTTCCGTTCCGCCGTTGCACTGATCGACGAGATTGCCGGTTCCGCAACAAGCCAGCAGTATCACCGCGGGATGCGCAACAACTTCCTCCTCTGGCGGGCCCATTCAGTCGGCGACACGGTGGAGGCTCAGGCTTGCCTCGCAGAGGCCCAGAAGTTTGTCAGCGCCGACGCGCCTCCGCGGACGGTAGCGCAATTGTTCGCGTGGCAGGGGCATTTTGCGCTGATGCGCGGCGACCTTGAGGAGGCGGGTGCCCTGCTGTCCAGGGCTGCCGAAATTGGCATGGACTTCAGCAACCCCGCCCTTTTGCGCTGCGAGTCGGACCTGGTTGAAGTGCTGGTCAGGTCAGGTCACCGGCGCGAGGCCGCCCGAGCCCTGACCAGGATGGAATACAGGTCAGCCGGCCTGAAATCCCGATGGCTGCTGATGGCCGTGTCCCGCTCCCGCGCCTTGGTCGCGGAGGGCGAACGCTCCCTGGAGCTCTTCGTTCAGGCCCTGGATTCGTGGCAGAAGGACGATTCCCTGTTCGAGCGGGCCAGGACACTTCTTTGCTATGCCGAGCGGCTGGAGACTTCCGGCAGGCACAAGGACGCCAAGAACGCCCTGCTGAGGTCAAAGGCGCTTTTCGAAGAGTCGGGCGCCGCGTCCTGGACACAACATGTGGACGCGATGTTGCTCGGCGACGGCGTGGGGGATGTTCCGGAGATCCAGAGCCCGGCCCTGCTGCTGCTCTCGGACCAGGAGCGCGAACTTGTTCAGCTCGTGGCCCGGGGCCGGCGCAACAAGGAAATCGCCGCATCGCTGTTCGTGTCCGTCAGGACGGTTGAGGTGCGCCTCACTGCGATTTATCGGAAGCTGGCGGTCCAGTCCCGTTCCCAGTTGACGTGCCTCGTGTCGGCCGGGGGAACCACGCCATCACCGGAGTTGGCCCGCGAGGCGTCCCCGCTGGCTGTTTAGCGGCCCCTCTGCTGCCCACGACCTCTGGGTTCTGCCCGGAGCGGGCTGAGTCGCGCCCTCGGAAAGGGGCGCCGCCCCGCCACGTTCGTGGAGGCCACATCCACAATCCCGCAGATCCCGCATACTTCCCCTGCTTGGACCACATGGAGCCGCCGATTCCCGTTTCTTGCCTGTCCTTCAGGGCTAGTTTTTTCCTAGTGCACGGAGTGAACAGCTGAGAAGGGTCGATGTGACCGGCATCCGCCGGCAAGATCCGGAACGAATCGGCTTCGCGCCCAAAGGTTGGGCGAGAAAGTAGGTGGGGGATGACGGTTTGGCCAGTGGCACGTCAGTTCAGGCAACCTGACGGGAATAGTCCGGCCCCAGGCGCGGAGCGCCTCTTTGCATGGGTCGCGGCCGCAGCCGCCCCCCACAGGTTCAATCCGGCCGTCACCGGCCGGGTTGCCGGGTCCGTTGCTGCACAACGGACCCACGAACAAGGGCTGGCAGCCTCCGGACCTGACGGAACCCTCGTCCGGAAGCTGCCAGCCGTCGTCGTCCGCGGAGCTGCGGTGAGGGCTCCGCGTCCCGGCGCCGGCGTCCCGGGCAACCGGCGGGTGACCCGGTGAGCGAGCTTTTGCTGATCTCCGCCAGCGGCCTGGCACGTGAGGTTCTGGCCACGGTTCGCAGCAGCGGACGCTACGACGTCGTCGGCTTCCTTGATGACGACGAGGAGATGTCCGGGATCGAAGTGGACGGAGCGCCAGTCCTTGGAACCATCGACGACGCGGTCCGCTACACCCACGCCTTCCTTCTGGTCTGCGTGGATTCCGGCCGTCCCCGACAGGCCGTCGTGGAACGTCTGAGTGCGATGGGTATTGGCACCAACCGCTATGCCACCGTGATCGACACGACGGTCCGAATGCCTGAAGGATGCCGGATCGGCCGGGGCAGCATCCTGCTGCAGAACGTGACGCTGACAGCCTCGGTCACCCTGGGCGCGCACGTGGTGGCCATGCCGGGAGTCACCTTCACGCACGACGACGTCGTGGACGACTACGCAACGTTCGCCGCCGGCACCTCCCTTGGCGGCGGCGTGAGGATTGGCCGGGCGGCCCACCTCGGGATGAACTCCAGCGTGCG
>CAWEPM010000001.1:0-17901 GCA_963810895.1 uncultured Actinomycetota bacterium | reverse complement strand
TCTTCTTCTGTGCGCCGAAAGGGATCGAAACCCTGACCTCCTGTTCCGTGAGCAGACGCTCTATCCAGCTGAGCTGTGGGCGCATTCCGGCTCTTGGAGACTTCTCGCTCCCCGAACCTCGAATTACTTTACGCGAGCCCGGGCCCAGTTACAAATCGAAACGGGTGTAATCTTGGCGACTAGACCGGTCTACGTGACCTTAGTCACAAAAAGTGCTACTTCGGGCCGGCAAATTCCTTGAATTTCCGCGGTTTTTGATTTGTCACCACCCAGTCATCCCATGTCCGGGCCCGAAATAGGCCCCGTCGCGAGCCCTAGCATTTAGGACACACCACTGAACCCGAGGAAGGGAACCGTAATGGGAGATCTGGCGCGACTGCCGTTGCTTGAAAAAGCACCCACCACACATGCCGGTCTGCTGGCATGGGTTGAAGAGGTGGCTCAACTGACCCAGCCGGACCGGATCTACTGGGTAGACGGATCCGAAGAGGAAAACACCCGGCTCACGGATGAGCTCGTTGCCGCAGGCACCCTGACCCGGCTGAACGAGAACCTGTTCCCCAAGTCCTTCGCGGCGTTCTCGGACCCCGCCGACGTGGCCCGCGTCGAAGAGCAGACCTTCATCTGCTCCGAGAACGAGCGCGATGCAGGATTCACGAACAACTGGATGGCACCGGCGCAGATGAAGGAAAAGCTGCGCGGCCTGTTCGCCGGCTCCATGCGCGGCCGCACCATGTACGTCATCCCCTTCGTCATGGGCCACCTGGACGCCGAGGACCCCAAGTTCGGCGTCGAGATCACCGACAGCGCCTACGTGGTCGCCTCCATGCGCATCATGGCCACGATCGGCACCAAGGTCCTCGAGAAGATCACCGCCACCAACGCGTTCTTCGTCCCCGCCCTGCACTCCCTGGGCGCACCGCTGGCCCCCGGCCAGGCCGACGTCGCATGGCCGTGCAACCCGGACAAGTGGATCGTGCACTTCCCGGAGGAGCGCTCCATCTGGTCCTTCGGCTCCGGCTACGGCGGCAACGCCCTGCTCGGCAAGAAGTGCTACGCCCTGCGCATCGCCTCGGTGATGGCCCGCGACGAAGGCTGGCTTGCCGAGCACATGCTCATCCTCAAGCTGACCTCGCCGGAGAAGAAGAACTACTACGTCTCCGCCGCCTTCCCCTCCGCCTGCGGCAAGACCAACCTTGCCCTGCTGGATCCGACGATCGAGGGCTGGGAAGTCGAAACCCTCGGCGACGACATCACCTGGATGCGGATCGGCAAGGAAGGCGAACTTCGCGCCACCAACCCGGAGGCAGGCCTGTTCGGCGTCGCCCCCGGCACCGGCTGGGGCACCAACCCGAACGCCATGCGCGCCATCGCCAAGGGCCACAGCATCTTCACCAACGTCGCCCTCACGGACGACGGCGGTGTCTGGTGGGAGGGCATGACCGAGGAAGTTCCCGCGCACCTGACCGACTGGCAGGGCAACTCCTGGACGCCCGATTCGGACAAGCCCGCGGCCCACCCGAACTCGCGCTTCTGCACGCCGATCGCCCAGATCGACATGCTGGCCGAGGAGTACTACAGCCCCGACGGCGTGGAGCTCTCCGCGATCCTCTTCGGCGGCCGCCGCAAGACCACGGTTCCCCTGGTGACCGAGGCCCGCAGCTGGACCAACGGCATCTTCATGGGCTCCACGCTGTCCTCCGAGACCACCGCCGCGGCCGCCGGCCAGGTGGGTGTGCTCCGCCGGGATCCCATGGCCATGCTGCCCTTCATCGGCTACGACGCCGGCGACTACCTGAAGCACTGGATCAGCGTTTCGTCCAAGGCCAACCCGGCACGGCTGCCCAAGATCTTCCTGGTCAACTGGTTCCGCCGCACCGCCGACGGCGACTTCGCCTGGCCCGGCTTCGGCGACAACGCGCGGGTTCTCAAGTGGGCGATCGAGCGCATCGAGGGCAAGGCTGACGCCATCGAGACCCCCATCGGGTTTGTGCCGGCCGGCCACGCGCTGGACCTCACCGGCCTGGACCTGACCCACGCCCACGTCGAAGACGCCGTCCGCGTCGACCCCGAGGAGTGGGCCGCCGAGCTCGCCTCGATTGAGCAGTGGTACGCCAAGTTCGGTGATTCCCTGCCCGAGGCCCTGCGCACCGAGCTGGACGGCCTGAAGGCCCGCATGGCCGTTCAGCAGTAGAAACCGGCCAGCCGTAACAACCGGCACTCAGCGACAACGACGGCGGCCCCGCACCTTGCAAAAGGTGCGGGGCCGCCGTTTGCCGTTGCGGCCGGTCCCGCCGGGACCTAGGTCCCTAGGCCGGATCCGAAGAGGCCCCTAGGCTTGGCCGCATTCCATCAGCCGGGCCGACCGCCGACTGGAGAGGGCGCTGGAGGTTCTCCAAGCAGGCGTAACTGTGCCCCCAGCCTGCTCGCAGCCAGCGAGAATTCAGGAGTTGCAACATGTTAGTCAACGACGACATCCAGGCCCTGTCCACGGCCGTCAGCGGCATCGTGGCCGTCCCTGACAGTCCCGAATTCGCCGAAGAGACGTTTGCGTTCAACGTCGCCACCGTCCACCGGCCCGACGTCGTCCTTGGTGCCGCGGACGCACAGGACGTCGCCGCCGGAGTGAAGTGGGCGGCGGAACGCCGGCTGCCGGTATCCGTCCAGTCCACCGGGCACGGCGCGGACTGCGCGGTCGACGGCGGACTGCTCATCACCACGCGGCGCCTGCAGGAACTGCAGATCGATCCGGTCGAACGGACCGCCCGGGTCGGCGCCGGAGTGAAGTGGCGGAGCGTCCTGGAAGCGAGCGTCCCCCACGGGCTGATCGGACTGCACGGCTCGAGCACCGACGTCGGTGTCGTCGGGTACACGGTGGGCGGCGGGCTGCCCGTGCTGGGCCGCGCCCACGGCTTCGCGGCGGACCACGTCCGGAGCATGGACGTGGTTACCGCCGATGGCGCGCTGCGCCGGATCGACGCCGAGGCCGAAGCCGAGCTGTTCGCACTGATGTGCGGGGGCAAGGGCAACTTCGGGATCGTCACCGCACTCGAGTTCAACCTCTTTCCACTCGGGGATTTCTACGGCGGAGGAATCATTTACCCCGGGGCGGACGCGGCGCCGATTCTGACCGCATTCCGCGAGTGGCTACCCACGCTGCCTGACGACGCCTCGCCGTCGATCTCCCTGCTGCGTCTTCCGGACATGGACTTCGTTCCGCCGCCCCTCCGCGGCCAGTTCGTGGTCCACCTGCGCTTTGCCTTCCTCGGGAACCGTGAGGACGGCGACGCGCTGCTTGCTCCGATGCGCGCGGTCTCAACCCCTCTGATGGACACGGCCGGACCCATGAGCTACCTGGACGTCGACCAGATCCACATGGACCCGGCGGACCCGCTCCCCTTCACGGACGGCGGCGCGCTGCTGAAGGACTTTGGCGAGGAGGCTGCCGCGGAACTGCTCAGGCTGGCGGGGGACGGTACGGACTGCCCGCTGCTTCTGATCGAGATCCGGCCCCTGCGGCGGGGCGCTGTCCCGCGGCGGGGTCCTCCCGAACGCCGTGTCCGGGCGCGACGCGGCGTTCCTGCTGTTCCTTGTCGGCTTGAAGGTGCCGCCCATCGCGGAGGCGGTCAGCCGCCTCCATCCGCGACATCCTTGCCGCGATGGCTCCCTATTCAACCGGATACACGCTGGTCAATTTCCATGGCGAGCCGGGCGACGAGGCCGACCGGGCCCGGGCGTGGTCTCCCGCGGTCTACGAGCGGATGCGGTCCGCGAAGTCCACTTACGACCCGGGCAATCTCCTGCGCTTCGGCCACGCGATCACCGGGGCGCCCGCCGCGGGATGACGTTCAGCGAGGTTCCGTCCGGGAACCGCGCCACGTTCACGACGGCGGGCCCGCATCCTTTCGCAGGATGCGGGCCCGCCGTCCTTGCGGGGAGGCTCTTTTATGGGGGTTAGCTGGCGAGCCAGATGTCCGGGCCGAAGACCTCATAGTGGATCTTCGTGGCCGGGATGCCGGCGTTGATGGCCTCGTTGCGGATGTTCTTCATGAACGGCAGCGGACCGCACAGGTACAGGGACGCGTTCGCGGGCAGGTCCACTTCGCGCAGGGACATGAAACCGGCCTTGGCTCCGGCGACCGGCTGCTCGAGCCAGAGCTGGAGGTCGGCGCCGTCGAGGCGTTCGACGTCGTCCGTCATCTGGGAGCGCAGCGCCCAGCTGTCCAGGGTGCTTTCCGCGTGCAGGACCAGGACCTGGCGGTCCGAGCCGGACTCGGCGAGGGAGCGCAGGATGGACGCGGTGGGCGTGCAGCCAATACCGGCGGAGGCCAGGACCACGGGACCGTCGCCCTCCTTGAGCGTGATTTCGCCGTAGGGGTTGGAGATTTCGATGACGTCGCCAACGGCCACGTTGTTGTGCAGCACGGGGGAGACCTCGCCGCCGTCGTCGAGCTTGGTGGTGAAGCTGCGGCTGGTCCCGGCGTCGCCGGAGAGGGAGTACTGGCGGACCTGGCGGAGCCCGTCCGGCAGGGTGACCTTGACGCTGACGTACTGGCCCGGGAGGGCGGCGGTGATGGGGGTGTCGTCGGCCGGTTCCAGGGTGAAGGTCATGGACCCGGTGCCGGCGGGGGTCTTGGCGGCAACCTTCCAGGGGGTCCACATTTTGCCGTTGGCCTGGGCGGCGTAGAGGCCCTTCTCGAGCTTGATCAGGGCGTCGGCCATGAGCCAGTAGACCTCGGTCCAGGCCTCGGCGATTTCCGGGGTGATGACCTCGGCCAGGTCCTCGGCGATGGCGGCGAAGAGGTGCTCGTAGACCACCTGGTACTGCGGTTCGGTGATGCCGAGGGAGGCGTGGCGGTGGGCGATGCGGGACAGCACTGTCTCCGGCAGGGTGCCCGGGTTGCTGACCAGATGGCTCGCGAAAGCGGCGATGCTTCCGGCCAGGGCCTGCTGCTGGTTGCCGCTGCG
The DNA here is from genome assembly GCA_963810895.1 of uncultured Actinomycetota bacterium. Classification (GTDB taxonomy): domain Bacteria; phylum Actinomycetota; class Actinomycetes; order Actinomycetales; family Micrococcaceae; genus Arthrobacter. The sequence goes on along the minus strand of CAWEPM010000001.1, from coordinate 12,933 downwards.
CTGGTTCGAGCGGCTGAAGAGCCCGTCCAGCAGTTCGGGGTGGGCGGCGAAGAGGCGCGCATAGAACTTGGGGGTGATCTCCCCGATCCGGGAACCGACAAGCGGCAGGGTGGCCTCGATGACGGGGAAGGATTTGTCCGAGAGCATGTTGACTCCTGAGATAGTGGCCCGGGGGTCTTCAACCGGACCGCGACGCAAATACCGACATTTGAAATACGAGTATTTACACCTCAGTTCTACATGTTGTAGAAAAGTGATGCAAATCGGCCGGCTCGTGGGCCGGCTCGTGGCTGGCGCGAGGACGGGCTCGTGGGCGGGCTAGAGTCCGGGGCGCAGCCCGATCGCCTGGAACACGGGTGTCATCTGCCGGGACGTCGGCAGCGAGGCGATGACGATGTCGTCGAGTTCGCGATAGAAGGCCTCACGGGCCCGGGCAAGCGCGGACCGGAGATGGCATTCGGCGATGAGCGGACAGGTCCCGCCCGCGGCGACGCAGTCGGCCGGGTCCTGGCGGGTGTCGAGTTGCCGCAGCAGCTGGCCGACCGTGGCGCTCCGGCCGGCGCTGCTGATCCGGGACCCGCCGTTGCGGCCGCGTTCGACGTCGATCATGCCCAGTTCACGCAGTTTCGCCATCGCCTTGCTGACGTGGTTGTACGGTGTGCCGACGGCGTCGGCGATGCTCTGGGTGGTCAGGAGCCCGCCGTCGGGAGCGGCCGCGAGCACCATCATGGCGCGCAGGCTCACGTCGGCGAACGCATTGATCTTCATATCCCCAGCTTACGGGCGGTCTAGTCCACCCACACGGCGGGTTCGTTGGTATCGGCGGCGAGCTGGCCGAATTCGAGTTCGTGCGTCGCGGCGTTCGGGGCGTACGGCAGGACGGCGGCGAACAGGGAGCCGTCCTGGTGCTCCGCCGCGACGTGAATGGCGTCCGAGTCTTCCTCGAGCAGCGTGATGTCACAGACAACGGCGGCGGCCCGGAACTCGTCCCGGTGCTGCCGGAGCAGTTCGTGGAGGTCCCGGATCATGGTGTCCGCGTCGAAGTGGGCATCGGACCCGTCGCTCGCGTCGGCGGGGGTCACGGCAACCAGCCGGACTTCGCCGTCGTTCTGCACCACGAGGGCGAACGGCAGGAAGCCGCCGTTGCGCTCCAGCTGCTCCTGCGCGGCCCCGACGCCGGTGCCGAGCAGGTTCTCCAGGTCCGTGGCGCTGGCTTCCGGCACGGAATCGCGCCAGGAGCCGGTGTTTGCGGATTCTTCGGGATGCGCGGCCATGGCTAGCCCCGGACCAGCGCCAGGACGCGGTCGCGGACGCGTTCCATGGTGGCGGTGTCCGTGGCTTCGACGTTGAGGCGCAGGAACGGCTCGGTGTTGGACGGGCGCAGGTTGAACCAGTAGCTGCCGTCGGTGGCGATGAAGGTGCTGCCGTCGAGGTAGTCGATCTCGACGTCTTCGTCGTGGAAGTCCTTGCGGACCCGCTCGACGGCGCCGGCCTTGTCCTCGATTTCCGAGTTGATCTCGCCGGAAGACCGGTACGGCTCGTATTCGCGGCCGAGCTCGGACAGCGGGCCGTCCTGTTCGCCCAGGGCAGCCAGGACGTGCATGGCGGCCAGCATGCCGGTGTCCGCATTCCAGAAGTCGCGGAAGTAGAAGTGGGCCGAGTGCTCCCCGCCGAAGATGGCGCCTTCCGCGGCCATGACGGCCTTGATGAAGGAGTGTCCCACGCGGGTGCGGACGGCCCGGCCGCCGTGGCGTTCCACGAGCTCCGGGACGGCGCGGGAGGTCAGGAGGTTGTGGATGACGGTGGGCGTGTCTTCGCCGAGGCCCTGGGCGCGGGCGATTTCGCGGCGGGCCACCATGCCGGTGATGGCCGACGGCGAGACGGGCTCGCCCTTCTCGTCAATGACGAAGCAGCGGTCGGCGTCGCCGTCGAAGGCCAGGCCGATGTCCGCGCCGTGCTCAACGACGGCGGCCTGCAGGTCGCGGAGGTTTTCCGGCTCCAGCGGGTTGGCCGGGTGGTTCGGGAAGGAGCCGTCGAGCTCGAAGTACAGCGGCACGATCTCCAGGGGAAGCTTGGGCAGCAGCGCATCGCCGAGCACGGCCGGGGTGGTGAGGCCGGCCATGCCGTTGCCGGCATCGACTACGACCTTCAGCGGCCGTGAACCGCGCAGGTCCACCAGGCCGCGCAGGTACTCCGAGTAGCCCTTGAGGACGTCGTGCACACCCACCAGGCCACGCGTGCCGGCGGCGGGGATGGTGCCGGTGTTGAGGTATTCCTCGGCGCGGGCCTGGATTTCCTTGAGCCCGGTTTCGGAGGAGATCGGCACGGCGCCGGCCTTGGCCATCTTGATGCCGTTGTATTCGGCCGGGTTGTGGCTGGCCGTGAACGTGGCGCCGGCGGCGTTGAGTGAGCCGCACGCGTAGTACAGCTCATCGGTGGAGATCAGGTCCAGCAGCTGGACGTTGGCGCCGCGGGTGGCGGCGCCGTTGGCAAAGGCCTTGGCGAACTCAGGGGAGGAGGGGCGCATGTCGCCGCCCACCAGCACGGTCTGCCCCTCGAGGTCCAGGACGTCAACGAAGGCAGCCCCCACGGCTTCGACGATCTCGGCGGTGATGGATTGCCCCACGATTCCGCGCACGTCATAGGCCTTGAACGAATCCGAGAGGTCAAAAGTCTTTGTCTTGTCCATAGTCACGCGTCTTATCTTACGTTGCGGCTCTGACGCCGTGAGCTGACATGACCCGGCAGGGCGGGGCCGTGGGGTTGTCCACATAGCCGGGTGCTGGCTGCGTCGGTGTCGGTGGGGGCTGGGATACTGAATCAATGGCCAGTAACCAGAACGTCCTTTCCAGCACCGCACTTTCCGGCACCGATCTGCCCGGCACGGCACTTTCCGGCACGGCTGCCTCCTCGACCCGGGAGCAGGCCCAGGACGTGCTGCGGGAGCTCGTGGGGCACCCGGAGGCGCAGTTCCATGACGGCCAGTTCGAGGCCATTGAGGCACTGGTCGACGGCGGCCGGCGGGCCCTGGTGGTGCAGCGCACCGGCTGGGGGAAGTCGGCCGTGTACTTCGTCGCCTCGCTGCTGCTGCGCCGCCGCGGCGCCGGCCCCACCCTGATCGTGTCCCCGCTTCTGGCGCTCATGCGCGACCAGGTGGCCGCCGCGGCCCGGGCCGGGGTCCGGGCGGTCGCCATCAACTCCGCGAACCAGCTGGAGTGGGACACCGTCCGCGAGCAGCTCGCCGCCGACGAAGTGGACGTCCTGCTGGTCTCCCCCGAACGCCTCACCAACCCGTCCTTCCGGGAAAACCAGCTCCCCGAGCTCGTCCGCCGGACCGGGCTGCTGGTGATTGACGAGGCCCACTGCATCTCGGACTGGGGGCACGACTTCCGCCCCGACTACCGGCGCATCGCGGACCTCATCACGCAGCTGCCGGACACCGTCCCGGTGCTCGCCACCACCGCCACGGCCAATTCCCGGGTGGTGCATGACATCGAGGAACAGCTCGGCAAGGACGTGCTGACCATCCGCGGCGCCCTGGGCCGGGAGTCGCTCCGGCTGGGTGTCCTGACCCTGCCGGATTCCCGGCAACGGCTGGGCTGGCTGCTGACCCACCTGCAGGACCTGCAGGGCAGCGGCATCATCTACACGCTCACGGTGTCCGCGGCCGAGGACACCGCCCGGCTCCTGGCCGAAGCCGGCCACGAGGTGCTGGCCTACACCGGCCGCACGGACCCCGCGGACCGGGAACGCGCCGAGCAGCTCCTGAAGGACAACCAGGTCAAGGCGCTCGTGGCCACGTCCGCCCTGGGCATGGGCTTCGACAAGCCGGACCTCGGCTTCGTGGTGCACCTTGGCGCGCCGTCCTCGCCCGTGGCGTACTACCAGCAGGTGGGCCGCGCCGGGCGTGGCGCGGCGAACGCCGACGTCCTGCTCCTGCCCGGCTCGGAGGACCGCGACATCTGGCAGTACTTCGCCACCGCGTCCATGCCGTCCGGGGAAAAAGCTGCCGCCGTCCTGACGGCCCTTGCCGAGGCCGGTACGGCGGTGTCCACGGTGGCGCTCGAGGCCCGGGTGGACCTGCGCCGGACCCCGCTGGAACTGCTGCTCAAGGTCCTGGCCGTGGACGGCGCAGTTGAACGCGTCGGCGGCGGCTGGCGCTCCACGGGACAGCCCTGGAGCTACGACGCCGAACGGTACGGCCGGATCGCCGAGGCCCGGGTGGATGAGCAGGACTCGATGGTCATCTACCAGGACACCGCCGGCTGCCGGATGGAATACATCACCTCGGTGCTGGACGACGAAACAGCCCGCGCCTGCGGCCGCTGCGACAACTGCGCGGGCCGCTGGTTCCCGGCCGACATCGCCGACGCCGCCACGGAGGCCGCCGGGCAGACACTCCGCCGGGCCGGCGTCGTCCTGGAACCGCGGCTGCAGTGGCCCAGCGGCATGGACCGCCTGGGAGTGCCGGTCAAGGGCAAGATCAAGCCGGATGAAGCCCTCGCGGACGGCCGGGTGCTGGCGCGCCTGACGGACCTCGGCTGGGGCGGGGCCCTGCGCGAGGCCTTCGCCGCCGGTGCGCCGGACCGGCCCGTGGACCCCGGCATGCTGCAGGCCTGCGTCCAGGTGCTCCGGGAATGGGGCACGGGAGACGCCCGCACCCCGGGCTGGAGCGGGGCCGGCCGGCCGGCCGCGATCATCAGCCTGCCCTCCCGCGGGAAGCCGGCCCTGGTGGACTCCCTGGCCCGCGGGATCTCCGAGATCGGCCGCATCCCGTATCTCGGCCAGCTGCAGCTCCAGCACGGCGGGCCCGCCGGCGGTCGCGGCGGCAACAGCGCCTACCGGCTCGCCGGAGTCTGGGACCGACTGGTGGTGGGGCCCGAACTGGAGGAAGCCCTGGCCGGCATCCGCGGCCAGAGCGTGATGCTCATTGACGACCTCGTGGACAGCCGCTGGACCCTGACCGTCTCCGGGCGGGCCCTCAGGCTCGCCGGCGCCGGCGCCGTTCTGCCGCTGGTGCTGGGCCAGGCCGGCTGACCTCGGCGCCCGCATGGCGGGGGAGGGCCAGGCTGTCCAGCGTGCTCAGGAGCATCAGGACGGCGATGGCCACGAACGCTGCCCGGTACGGGGCCGCCGGATCACCGGCGGCGGAAACGGCGAGGACGTGGCTGCTTGGATCGAAGATCCGCAGCAGGAGCGCCCCGACGGCGATCCCGGCCGCGGTAGCGAGCTGCACGAGCGTGGCGGAGACGGCGTTGGCGGACGGCAACTGGGCCGGGACGACGTCGGCGTACTGGACGGAGGCGTAGGCCGAGAACCCGATCGAGCGGAAGGCTCCGCTGGCCACCAGCAGGGCGAAGATCAGCGGTTCCGGGGTGCCGGCGTCGAGCAGTGCGCACAGCGCAAAAGTGGCCGCGGAGGCCAGGGATGCGAACACCAGAACGGGCTTGAACCCGAATCGCCGGATCAGGGGAGTGGTCGCCGGCTTGATCCCGATGTTCCCCACGAACACGGCGGACACCATCGCCCCGGCGCGCAGCGGGTCCCAGCCGAAGCCGGCCTGGAACATCAGCGGCAGCAGGAACGGCACGGCGCTGATGGTCAGCCGGTACACAAAGCCGCCCGTCGCCGTCGCGCGGAACGTCCGTGCGCCGAAGACGGTCAGATTGAACAGCGGCGTGCTGGTCCGCCGCATCCAGGCCACGGCGGCGGTCAGGAACAGCAGTCCCGCCGCGATTACCGCGGCCGCCAGCAGTCCGGCGTCCCGGCCGCCCGTCAGTTCCAGCCCGAGCAGCAGGGAGCCCACCCCGAGCGTGGTCAGGGCCAGCCCCAGCCAGTCGAGGCGCCGCGTGCTGTCGCCGCCGACCGCCGGGACCAGGCGCAGCGCGGCCACGAACGCCGCCAGACCCAGGGGCAGGTTGACCAGGAAGATCCAGTGCCAGGACAGGTAGGTTGTCAGCGCCCCGCCCACCAGCGGGGCCAGGACCGGTGCCAGCAGCCCGGGCCACACCAGGAACGCGGTGGCCCGCAGCAGATCCTTCTTCGGGGTTCCGCGGAGCACCACCAGGGTGCCCACCGGGACCATCATGGCGCCGCCGGCACCCTGCAGGACACGGCTCAGGGTCAGCATGGTGAGGTCCTGGCTGAGTGCGCACAGCAGCGACGCCGCGGTGAAAAGCGCGATGGCCAGGCAGAACACCCGGCGTGCACCGATCCGTTCCGCGAGCCAGCTGCTGAGCGGAATGCCCATCGCCACGGTCATCAGGTAGGCCGTCATGGTGATGTTGACGTCCGCGGCCGGCACCGAGAAATCGGCGGCGATACTCGGTATGGCCGTGGTCAGGACGGTTCCGTCGAGGAATTCCATGAAGAACGTCGCGGCCACCAGGAGGGCCAGCCGCGGGCTCCAGCTGCCCTCGGCCGGGACGGCGCTGCGGGAGGAGGCTTTCATTTGCATGTGTTCAGGTTCCGGGTCACGCGTCGCGGAGCGAAGGCCCCGATTCCAGCACGGCCATGGCGGCGTTGTGCCCGCCGATGGCACTGACGGCACCGCCGCGGCGGGCGCCGGAACCGCAGAGCAGGATCTGCGGATCGTCCGTTGCCACGCCCCAGCGGCGCGCCGGCGTGTCCAGCGGTTCGCCGTCCTCCACGAACGGCCAGTCGAGGCCGCCGTGGAAGATGTTGCCCCGGGGCATGCCGACGGCGCGTTCGATGTCCAGGGTGGTCTTGGTTTCGATGCAGGCCCGCCCGTCGGCATCCGTCAGGAGCAGGTCCTCGATGGGCTCGGCCAGGACGGAGTTCAGGGATGCCAGGACGGCGGCCTGCAGTTCGGCGCGCCGGTCCTCATTGTTCTCCGGGGTGACCAGCCGGTCCGGGACGTGCAGGCCAAAGACCGTGAGTGTCTGGGCGCCCGCGGCCTGCAGCTCCGGGGACAGGATGCTGGGGTCGGTGAGGGAATGGCAGTAGATTTCGCACGGCAGCGGCGAGGGCACGGATCCGGCGGCGGCGCTGAGGTAGGCGGCGTCGAGTTGGGACCACGTCTCGTTGATGTGGAACGTCCCGCCGAAGGCCGCCTCCGGGCTGACGGACCCGTCCAGGAGCCGGGGAAGCCGCCTGAGCAGGAGATTGACCTTGACCTGGGCGCCCTCGCGGCGATGGTTCGGGTTTTCGGCGCCGGTGCGCGTTCCGCTGTCCCGCAGCCGGTCCAGGACTACCGGCGCCACATTGGACAGGACCCACGGCGCGGAAGACGAGTGGTCCTGCCCGCCGTGGCGGTAGCGCACGACGCCGCCGGGCCGGACGGCCGTGACTTCCGCCGAGGTCAGGATGGTCGCGCCGGCGTCGCGGGCGGCCCGCTCCAGCTCGCCCGAGACCGCGCCCATGCCGCCCACCGGCACGTCCCAGTCGCCCGTCCCGCCGCCGATCAGGTGGTAGAGGAAACAGATGTTCTGCTGCAGGTCTTCGTCGTCGGCCCGGGCGAAGGTCCCGATCAGCGCATCCGTCAGGACCACACCGCGGACCAGGTCGCTGTGCAGTTCCTTGCTGATGGCATGCCCGATGGGATGTTCGATCATGGCCTCCCACGCCTCGGACGCCCCGGCCCGGGCGGCGAGCGACCGTGCTTCGGACCGTGGCAGCAGCGGGGCGGTCATGGTGGGCCAGAGGGCCTCCGTGAGCTGCCGGCAGGCGGCGTAGAACCCGGTGAAGGCGCGGAACTCGCCGTCGGGAGCGCCGACGGCGGCGAAGGACGCCGCGGTGGCGGCCTCGTCCCCGTTGTCCACCAGCAGGGCCCGGCTGCTGTCCTGGGGGTCGGGGGTGTAGGAGGAATAGCGCCGCCGCGCCAGTTCGATGCGCAGGCCGAGGTCCTCGATGATCTGCCGGGGCAGGAGGCTGACCAGGTACGAGTAGCGCGAGAGGCGGGCGTCGACGCCGTCGAACGCGTGCGCTGACACCGCGGCGCCGCCGGGGTGCTCCAGCTTCTCCAGGACCAGTACGTCCCGCCCGGCCTTGGCCAGGTACGCGGCCGCGGCCAGGCCGTTGTGGCCGCCGCCGACGATGATCGCGTCAAATTCCGTGTTGCTCGACATGGGTCCATCCAACCATCCGCGCCCGGCGGCGGGCGCGAGGCGTCCGGCCACCGGACGGGATCTGCCCCGATCTGTCCGGGAACGCAAAAGGCCCCGGTCCAAGGACCGGGGCCAAACGCGGAGACGGGGGGATTTGAACCCCCGGTGGAGTTGTGCCCCACACTTCATTAGCAGTGAAGCCCATTCGGCCGCTCTGGCACGTCTCCAATTGCTATTAACTAGCCAACCAAGGATACGCAGAAGGTGCCACGCAGTGCAAAACGGCTGCTCCAGAACAACGCGGGGTCACCTCGCGCCCATGTCGGGCCGCCGGATGGGCCGGAAGTGACCCCGCGTTGCCGTCGGCGGCAGGAGCGCGGGGTCAGGCCTCCCGGCCGGCCAGGGCGCGCCACAGGAAATGCTGGCTGCGGCTCTGCAGGGCGGCCGCCTGCCGGTTGTCCGAGGCCCCCGCGTGGCCGCCCTCGAGGGCCTCGTGGAACCAGACATTCGGGATGCCCATGGCCTGCATGCGGGCCGCCATCTTCCGGGCCTGGACCGGGCCTACCCGGTCGTCCGATGTGGCGGTCCAGATGAACGTCTCCGGGTAGTCCACACCGTCCTTGAGCAGGTGGTACGGGGAGAACGTCTTCAGGAACTCCCACTGCTCCGGCACGTCAGGGTCGCCGTATTCGCCAATCCACGAATAGCCCGCCGAGAGTTTGGAGTACCGGCGCATGTCCAGGAGCGGGACGCCGCAGGACACGGCGCCGAACAGTTCCGGGTACTGGGTGAGCATGTTGCCCACGAGCAGCCCGCCGTTGGAGCCTCCCACGCAGCCGAGCCGCTCGCGGGACGTGACGCCGCGGGAGATCAGGTCCCTGGCCACGGCGGCGAAGTCCTCGTAGGCGCGGTGGCGGTTCTCCTGCAGTGCGGCGCGGTGCCAGGACGGCCCGTATTCGCCGCCGCCGCGGATGTTCGCCACCACGTAGACGCCGCCGCGGCGGTGCGGGGCCTCGCCCTCGGCACCGTTGGACTCCGCGGTGCGCCGCTCCAGCCACGCCCGGCCGATCGCGCCGCTGTAGGCCGGGGTCCGGGAGATCTCGAAGCCGCCGTAGCCGGAAAGCTGGGTGGGGTTCTGGCCGTCCAGGACCAGGTCCTTGGCGCCCACCTGGAAGTAGGGGACCTTCGTGCCGTCCTTGGACACGGCAAAGTGCTGCTGCACTTCGTAGTCCGCCTCGTTGAAGAACGACGGCGAGGTCCGGATCACCTCGTGTGTGCTGGTGACTCGGGCATCAGCCCCGGAGTCACCGCTGCGGGTGAGCGTTCCCCGGGTCAGGGTGGTGGGCGTCGTGAAGCCGGTGGCGACGAGCCAGAAGTCGTTCCCTGCGCCGGGCGCCTCGCCCTCGGAAATCGCGGCATCGCCGCCGGTGCCGTCGTCGTCGTCGAGCCTTCGGCGTCGTCTTCGTCATCCACCGCGAAGGCGTTGACGTCGTGCAGGGGCGGGCAGGCGTCCAGCACGGTGGCCGCCCAGGCGGAGTCCGTCCCAGGGCGCCGCGGATCCAGGACGTGGATTTCCGAGGACACGTCGCGGAGCAGATTCAGCAGCAGGAAGTCCCGTGTCCAGCTCCAGGACTGCAGCGAGGTGTGCGGATCGGGCGAGAAGAGCACCGCCAGGTCCCGGCCGCCGGCAAGGAAGTCCTCGAACCCGGCCGCGAGGAGGGAACCCGCCGGGTGCGTGGTGCCGTTGACGGTCCAGTCGCGCTGTGGGCGGAACAGCAGCCATTCGCGGTGCGAGCTCAGGTTCACGTCGGCGGGCGCGTCGATCTGCACCCACTCGCCGTCCCGCAGCACGGAGGTGTTCTTTTCAAAGAAACTGATCCAGTCGACCGCAAACGTGCGTTCGAAGCCCGGGGTGGAGTCGTGGGCCACGATCGCCATCATGTGGTCTTCGGGGATGTCGAAAAGTTTCTCGGCCTGCGTCAGGGATTCGCCCCGGCGCAGCTTCACGCCGGTCCGGGCATAGGACGAGGTGGTCCGCGGCAGGTCCTCGGCGGTGGTGGCGACGAGCAAGGTGTCCCCGTCCAGCCAGGAGGCGTTGCCCTTGCCGGTCGGGAGGTCGAAGCCGCCGTCGGCCGGGTCCACGAAGCCGCGGGCCTCGACGTCGAACTCCCGGTAGCGGTTCGCGTCGCCGCCGTCGGGGGAGAAGGCCAGCAGTGCCCGCCGGTGCGGTTCGCCCGGGGCCGGGCGGAGGAAGTTGGCGCCGTGGAACACCCAATCCTGGCCTTCGGCGGCGGCGAGGGCGTCGACATCGAGGAGGACGTCCCACGCGGGTGCCCCGGCCCGGTAGCCGTCCCAGCTGGTCCGCCGCCACAGGCCCCTGGGGTTGTCCCGGTCCCTCCAGAAGTTGTAGTACCACTCGCCGTGCTTGCCCACCATGGGGATCCGGTCGGTGGAGTCGAGGACCTCCAGGATTCTGCCTTCCAGCTGTGTGTAGTCGGCATCCTCAAGGAGCTCTTCGGTGCGGGCATTCTGTTCACGGACCCACGCCAGCTGCTCCTGGCCGTAGATGTCCTCCAACCAGATGTTCTCGTCGACAGGTTCGGGGGACGTCCCTGCAGCCGGGACGGCAGCGGTGGCTGGGCCGGAGGCGGACGGGTGGTCAGCTTCTGTGGTGGTCATTTTTCCATCCAAGAACATCGGTGCGGCAGTGGCAAGTCACACGGCGGGTCAAGCCCGCGGCCGTGTTGCCGATACGCTGGATGCCGTGGGCATATCGCGAAGCATCCGGACGGCAGTGATAGGCGCCGGTCCCCGGGGCACGAGCGTGCTGGAACGGCTCCTCGCCAACTGGGCGTCCGCCGGCCCCGCCGGAACACTGCACATCGACGTGATTGACCCGTACCCGGCCGGTCCCGGGCATGTCTGGCAGCCCGGACAGTCGCGGCTGTACCTGATGAACACGCAGTCCTTCTATCCCACGGTCATCCCCGAGGACAGGGAGCTCGCGGCGCCCCTGGCCGGGCGCACCTTCGACCAGTGGCGCGAGCTGCAGCAACGCCGCCCGGATCCGACGCTGACTGACGAGGAACGCGCCGAGGTGTCCGGGCTCGGCCAGACGGACTTCCCCAGCCGAGCCCTGTACGGCCGCTACCTGCGGTCCACCCTCGAGGAGCTGCTCACCCGGCTGCCGGCCGGCGTCACCGTGGACTTCCACCCGGCCACGGCGACGTCCGTCCGCCACGCGGCCGCGGGGCCCGGAGATCCGGCGGCCGCACCGGAAAAATCTGCGGTGCGGTTCGACGTCGTCCTCGACGACGGCACGGTGCTTACCGTCGACACCGTGGTGCTGGCCCTGGGCCACCTGGACGCGCAGTTGAACGCCGAGCAGCGGGAACTGCTCTCCGCGGCGGAGGAACTCGGACTCCTGTACGTGCCGCCGGCGGCACCCGCCGACGTCGACTGGTCCGTGGTCCCGGCCGGAAAACCTGTCTTGGTGCGCGGCATGGGCCTGAACTTCTTTGACGTGATGGGACAGCTGACGGAAGGGCGCGGCGGCCGGTTCCTGGCCGCGGAGGCCAATGGCGAACTGACGTATCAGCCCTCCGGCGGCGAACCACTCATCATCGCCGCCTCACGCCGCGGGACCCCCTACCGGGCGAAAGCGACGCTCACGGGCTACTACCCGGGCGCGGTCCAATTGCGGTACTGCACCGAGAACGCGATCGCGAAGTTCGCCGACTCCGGCATCCGGCCGTCCTTCGACTATGACCTCTGGCCGCTCCTGCACCGCGACGCGATCTGGGCCTACTACTCGACGCTCGCGCGCTCGCAGCCCGATGCCGTCCTGACCGACCCGGCCGAGTTCCTGCGCGCCCTGGACGAGTCCCTGCGGCCGCACGCGCATTCGACCGGAAAATGGGAAAACGCCACCGAATCGGTGATTGCTGTCCATGTCAGGGACGCCCACCGCCTGGACCTGCTCGGCCTTGCCGCCCCTCTGGCCGGGCGTTCGTTTGGCTCCCGGGCGGAACTGGATGCCGCCGTCGTCGGGTACCTGCTCGACGACGCACGGCGCTCCAGACTCGGTGAGGACGACCCCGTGAAGATGGCTATCGGCGCCCTGCACCACGGCCGGGCCGTGCTCAAGACCGCCGTGGCCGACAGCGGCATCACCGACGAATCCTGGGTCGCGGGCCTCCGCGGCTGGTTCGAATCGTTCGTGGAAGGCCTTGCGAGCGGTCCGCCGGCGCTGCGCGCCGCCCAGCTCGCGGCGCTGGCCCGGGCCGGTGTAGTCCGCTTCGTGGGCCCGGACCCCAAGTTCGGCGTGGACCGCCGGGCCCGGACGTTCACCGCGGCGTCGCCCTGGGTGGGCGGCGGCATCGATGAAGGCGTCGACGGCGGCTCGGAGACCGGTGTAATGGACAGTGCCGGAATGGACGGCGCCGGATTTGGCCGTCCTGTCGCGGGGAGCGCCGGCCTGGGGAGCGCCGGCATGGGGAGCGCCGTGGCGGGTGCCGTGTGCGCGACCGCGATGATCGAAGCGTTGGCGCCGGCCAACCGGGTGGCTGTCAACGCCTCGCCCCTGCTGGAACAGTTGCTCGCCGAGGGGCTGGTGCGGCCGCGCCTCATGATGACCGTGGAGGGAACCCCGGTGCAGACCTCGGGGCTGGACGTCGTCCCGCATCCCTATCGGCCGCTGGGGGCCAACGGGTCCGTGACGGACGGACTCTACGTACTCGGGCTCCAACTCTCCGCGACGCAATGGGGCACGGCCATCGCCGCCGAGGCCCGGCCGACGTCGGGCCCCGTCTACCGCAGCGGCCAGCGCACCCTGCGCGACGCCGACGAGATCGCCCGCGACATCCTG